>JAGXFW010000017.1 GCA_024637035.1 Actinomycetes bacterium | reverse complement strand
TGTTCAAGGCGATCATGGGCCGCGGACGACCGTTGTCAGGCGGGCTGCCTTCGGGGCACGCCGCAGTCGCGTTCGGAGGCTGGACGGCGGTCACGTTCCTCTCGGTGGGACAGCCGTACGGCGTCCTCGTGAGCGTGGTGGCCCTGTTGATGGCGCTGCTCACTGCTCAGACGCGCGTGGAGGCGGGCATCCACGATACTCTCGAGGTGGTTCTTGGCGGAATACTGGGCATACTGTTGGTTACCGTGGTATTCCAGCTGTGGTTCTAGGGGTTGCTGAAGAATGACGCCGCGACGTCAGGGCGGGAACGCGTCGCGAGATCGTGAACAAGGCATCTGAGAAGGGCGGTTCGGGGTGAGCGCTTCGGAGTTGACCGAAGGCCAGAAGGACCTTGTCGCAGCGGCACGTGCGGCTGCGGCGCGGGCGTATGTTCCCTATTCGCGCTTCTCTGTGGGCGCGGCCGTCCTCGGAGGCAGCGGGCGCGTTCACGTGGGCTGCAACGTCGAGAACTCGAGCTATCCGGTGGGACTGTGCGCGGAGCGGAACGCCGTGGGTACGGCGGTCGCGGAGGGGGAGTCACACGTGCTGGCGATCGCCGTCGCTTCGGGCCAAGACGGAGTGGCCACCCTCACCCCCTGCGGCATGTGTCGGCAGTTCCTCTCCGAGTTCGGCGCGGCACTGGTTGTGATCTTCCCTGTGGACGGCGTGTGGCGGGCCACGCCGATCAGTGAGCTGTTGCCCTCGGCGTTCACCTTGGAGGTGGGCTGATGGGTTCTCTCGAACTGGTGCGGCTCGAGCGCCCCGGCCTCGCCGAACTCGACGAGTTGGCGGCGTACGACGAGGAGGCATTCGGCCACACCGGGCTCCGGTCCTTTGACATCGGGGTGGTGTCGCGAGCAGGGGCGGTCTTCCTGGGCCAGGTCGATGGCGTGGTGGTGGGCTCCTGCCAGCTGCTCCGCACCTGGGACGAGCCCGGCGCCTTCTGGGTTTTCGGGTTCTACGTCCGTCCCGACTGGCAGCGCCAGGGGTTCGGTCGCGAGATGCTGCGTGGCGTCATCGAAGAGGTGTTGCGGGCAGGTGGGTCGGGCATCGCGCTGTCGGTGGCCGTTGCGAATCGTCCTGCTCTCGACCTCTACCTGAGCTTTGGATTCAGGATCGTCGAGGAGATAGCCGACTTCTACGGCCCGGGCGAGGACCGCTATCTACTGCGATGGGACTCCGATACCGAGAAAGGCGAAGCCGCACGCCATGCCTGAGACCCCTGTTCCGCCCGTGAACGACCCGTTCTCTACCCCACCGGGCTTCCGCTCCGGGTTCGTTGCGCTCGTTGGACGGCCCAACGTGGGGAAGTCGACCTTCGTGAACCAGGCGCTCGGGCGCAAGGTGAGCATCACCGCCAGCAAGCCGCAGACCACTCGCCATCGCGTGGCCGGTGTTCTTTCCGGTGATGCATTCCAGCTGGTGCTGATAGATATCCCGGGTTTCCAGAAGCCCCGCGACGCTCTCACGCAGCGCATGCAGAACCTGGTGGATACGACGATCTCCGAGGTCGACGCTGTGCTCTTCATCCTCGATGGAGGCGAGCGACTCGGTCGCGGTGATCGGTTCATCGCTCGGGCGCTCGCCGCGTCTTCGGTACCGAAGCTGGTCGCGGTGAACAAGAGCGATCTGGCGCCTCGAGATCGAGAGGGCCGGCTCGAGGAGGAGATCGCCGAACTAGTGCCCGGCGTGGAAGTCCGCTGGGTGAGCGCGCGTACCGGCGACGGCGTGGCCGAACTCGTCGGGCGGTTGGTGGAAGTGTTGCCCGAAGGTCCCCGGTACTTCCCTCCGGGAGTGGTCACAGACCAACCGGAAGCGACCTTGGCGGCCGAGTTCATCCGGGAGAAGCTCATCGCGGTCATGGAGGAAGAGATCCCTCACGCGCTGGCCGTGGAGGTGCTTGAGATGGAGCCCCGCGAGGAGAACGACCTCCTCTACATCCGTGCGGCGATCTACGTGGAGCGGGAGTCCCAGAAGCCCATCGTGTTGGGCCGAGGCGGCGCCGTCATCAAGCAGGTGGGAGTGGAGGCGCGCAAGGAGATCGAGTGGCTGCTCGGCTCTCGGGTGTACCTCGATCTCGTGGTCAAAGTGCGCAAGCATTGGCGACGGGACGGTCGTATGCTCGATGGTCTGGGGCTCTGAGATCGTGCCGGGCCCCAGCGGAGGCGCAGCGGCAGAGCGGTCCCTCGCGATGCCGGGATAGTCGAGCCGTCGCCAGGTCGGATGGACCCGGGGTGGGGCACGCGGATTGGCCCGCGGCGAGGCCCTTGTACCGGGGTGTATCATGTATATCCCGTCCTGAAGGATGGAACTCGGGCGTGGTCCGGGTGAGACCCCGAGCAACTGAACCGATCCCTGCCTAGAGGGAGGGCACGTGAGAGTAGAAGAACTAGCGAAGACCATCGACAGCACGCTCCTCGATCCAACAGCGACCCTCGCCGATGTCGAGAAGCTCTGTCTTGATGCCGGGGAGCACCATTTTGCGTCTGTGTGCGTGTTCCCGTACTTCGTCCCGCACGCCAAGAAGCTCGTGCGGGGCCGCGATGTCAAAGTGGGCACGGTGATCTCCTTCCCCTACGGCGCGGACACCCAGCGGGCGAAGATCATGTCTGCCGAGAACGCGGTGGCGGCGGGCGCGGACGAACTCGATGTTGTGATGAACATCCCCGCGATGCTCTCCGGGGACTTCCGCTACGTGCGGGACGAACTCGCCAGTCTCGTGCGTTCCGTGCGCATGAAGAGCGTCAACGCCGGGCGAGGGTTGGTACTGGTGAAGGTGATCGTCGAGGCGTGCTATCTCGACGAGAAGCTCAAGCGCCTGGCGTGCAAGATCATCGAGGATTCTGGAGCCGACTTCATCAAGACCTCGACGGGCAAGGGCCCGGGCGGAGCCAGCGCGAAGGACGTGGAACTCTTCCGCGATCTCCTGTCCGAGAACGTGGGTGTGAAGGCGGCCGGCGGTATCCGAACCGCCGATGACGCTGAGACGATGATAAACGCCGGCGCCGCCCGCATCGGCACGTCGCAGGCGGTGTCCATCATCGAGACTTTCGGCCTCGAGCGGGGGTGACCCGGGGCGTCGCTTCGAGGTGGTCGCGGTGAAGCACGAGCGCTACCTCAAGACCGACGCCCTCGTGATGGGGTCGATCCGTCTACGGGAAGCCGACCGCATCGTAACCCTCTACACCAAGGAGCGCGGTCGACTCTCGGCCGTGGCCAAGGGGATCCGGCGTACGAAATCACGCATCGGCGGAAGGCTGGAGCCTTTCAGCTTGGTGCACGTGGTGCTCTACTCCGGTAGAGGCAGCCTCTACACGGTGACGGGTGTCGAGACCATCCGCAGCTTCCAGGGCATGCGTGAGTCGTTACTGAGGATGGAAGAGGGAGGGCGTCTCTTCGAGTCGTTGCGCCGTCTCTTCCCCGAGGAGGAGGAGAGCCCCTCCTCGTTCAACCTCCTCGTGCGAGGTGTCGGCCGTCTGTCCACCGTGGAAGACCGGCCCACCGCGGCCAAGGTCGTGCTTTCCACCCGGTTGAAACTCCTCATGGCACTCGGCTATCTGCCCGAGCTCGACTCGTGCGTTCAGTGTGGGGCCGAAGAGCTGCTTTGTGGCTTCCGGCCATCCATGGGGGGGATGGTGTGCCCGGACTGCTTCGCTGAGGAGCACTACGACTGCTTCAGCATCACCGCAGGCGGATTGACGGCGCTCCGCGGGCTCCTCGAGAGTCCCCTATCCGATGTCGGTCGCCTGCCCCTCGACGGCGCTGCGGCCGACGAGGTAGAGCGTGCCATCACGCGGACCCTGGCGCACCACGGGCACTGACCCGAGGCGCTGTGCCTGGGGGTGCTGACGGAGGCGCCGCCAAGACGGGCATGAGGCGCCGAAGCGGTGGCTGCATCCAGCGAGATCCTCGAGCCTCGCCGCCTACCTCCGCTCGTAGTTCGGCGCCTCTTTCGTGATCTGCACATCGTGGGGGTGGCTCTCGATGAGCCCCGCGGTGGAGATCTTCATGAACCGAGTTCGTGCGCGCAATTCGTCGATGGTGGCTGAGCCGGTGTAGCCCATGCCCGCGCGCAGACCGCCTACGAGTTGGAACACCAGGTCGCCGAGCGGCCCTTTGTGGTGCACCATGCCCTCGATGCCTTCCGGCACCAGCTTCTTCTGGTCTTCTTGGAAGTAGCGGTCGCCGCTGCCCTCGGTCATCGCGCCCACGGAGCCCATCGCTCGATACACCTTGTAGCTGCGTCCCTCCCAGAGGATGCGCTCGCCGGGGCTCTCCGTGGTGCCGGCAAAGAGGGAGCCGATCATCACGCTGTTGGCTCCCGCGGCTATGGCCTTGACCAAGTCGCCCGAATAGCGCACGCCTCCATCGGCGATGATGGGGATGCCTGCCTCGTCGGCCACCCGCGCGCAGTCGGACACAGCCGTGACCTGAGGGACACCGCAGCCCGTGACCACACGCGTGGTGCAGATAGAACCCGGGCCGATGCCCACCTTGATGCCGTCGACTCCGCGGTCGATGAGCGCTTGGGCCCCCTCAGCCGTGCCTACGTTGCCCGCGATGAGCTGGATGTCGGGGTACCGCTCGCGCAGGCGTAGGATGGTGTCGAGCACGCCTAGCGAGTGGCCGTGGGCGGTGTCGATGCAGATGACGTCAGTCTGCGCCTCGACCAAGGCTTCCATCCGGTCGTCGGTGTCCTTGGCCACGCCGACGGCGGCTCCGACGCGAAGCCGCCCGAGCTTGTCTTTGCATGCGTTCGGGAACTCGATCTTCTTCATGATGTCTTTGATCGTGATGAGTCCCCGGAGCTTGAAGTCGTCGTCCACGACGAGGAGCTTCTCTATCTTGTGGGTCTTGAACTGCTCGAGGGCCTGATCGAGTGTGGTGCCCACCGGCACCGTGACCAGGTTCTCGGAGGTCATGAGTTCGCGGATAGGCCGCGCGAGGTCGTGCTCGAAGCGGGTATCGCGGTTGGTGACGATGCCCACCAGCGTGCCGTCAGGTTGGACGATCGGGACTCCCGAGATCTTGTACTCGGCCATGAGTTCCTCGGCGTCCCCGTATGTGGCGTGCGGAGGCAGGGTGATCGGGTCGACGATCATGCCAGCTTCACTCCGCTTGACCTTGCGGATCATATCGGCTTGGCGCTCGACGGTCTGATTCTTGTGGATGATCGTGAGGCCGCCCTCTCGGGCAAGTGCGATCGCCAGAGCGGTCTCCGATACGGTGTCCATGGCCGCGCTCACCAAGGGAATGTTCAACTCTATGGACTTGGTGAGCTGGGTGCGCACCTGGGTCTCCCTGGGGAGCACCCTCGACTCACCCGGTATCAGGAGTACGTCGTCGAAGGAGAGCCCCTCCGTCGCGAACTTCTTCTCCCAATCGATCACGCGTACCTCCTACCCGCCGTTTCGACGATTCTAGCGGAAAGAGCCTCGGGCTGCATGGGTGGGGGGGGGAGGTTGTCGCGGTGTCCGCCTACACCCCCTACTCGTACCGAAGCGCTTCGATGGGATCTTGGCGGCTGGCCTTCCAGGCGGGGTAGACGCCGAAGAAGATGCCGATCCCCGCCGACACGGCGAAAGCGAGCACCACGGCGGACGGGGTGACCACCCCCGGGAAGCCAAGCAAGGGTTCGGCGCCGATGGCCATCAGGAAACCGATCGCGATGCCGATGCCGCCGCCGAATAGGGAAAGGGCCACTGACTCCACCAAGAATTGAGCGAGGATGTCCCACCTACGCGCCCCGATGGCCTTGCGGATGCCGATCTCCCGAGTTCGCTCGGTGACGCTCACCAGCATGATGTTCATGATGCCGATGCCGCCCACCACCAGGCTGATGCCGGCGATGCCCCCGAGGAGGGCCGTCAAGACCGTGGTGATGGTGCCCACAGCGTCGAGGATGTCCACCTGGGTAGTCACGAAGAAGTCGTCCTGGGCGCCCTCGATGAGATCGTGCCGCTGGCGGAGCAACCGGGTTATGGCCTTTGAGACGTCATCCATGCGGTCCGCGTCCCCCACCTCCACGCTGAGGCCGCTGAGTGAGTCTGAACCCACGAGCCGTGTGATGGCGGTGTTGATGGGCACCAGGACGGTCTGATCCGGGTTCACCGGACCCGCAGCGCCCTTCGGTTCGAGCACGCCGATCACCGTGAAAGGTACGCCTCCGAGGTCGATCTTCTTCCCGAGCAGCTCTCGGGTGCCGAGATCGTCGGCCGTCTCGAGTCCGATGACCGCCACCCGGGCGGAGCGGTCCACGTCGGAACGGCTGATGAAGCGGCCCAAGGCGACGGTCGCGTTCCTCACCTGTTCGTACTCCGGCGTGACTCCCGACACCGACGACCTCGAGGTCTCGCCACGGTAACTCACTGTGAGCGGACCGCCGATCTCGGGAGCGACCCTGGAGACTCCCGGCAGGTCGGCGATCGCCTCGGCGTCCTCAAGGCTAAGTGGCTGTCCCCCGGGAACGTCGCCGGCCGAGGCGGCAAAGATCAGGTTGCTGCCCAGGCCCTGCACCGATCCCAATACCTCTTCTCGTGCGCCCTGGCCAACCGCCACCATCCCGATGACAGCGCCCACCCCGATCACCACGCCCAAGATCGTGAGCAGCGAACGGCCCTTGTTCGCCGCGAGGGCGGTGAACGCCATGCGCACCGACTCCCAGATATTCACGGGGTCCCCTCCTCAGGCGCAGCATCCAGCCGTGCCGTGTCGTCCACGATGCGGCCGTCCCTCAGGTGCACGATCCGCTCCGCGTGCTGAGCCACATCCTGTTCGTGGGTGATGAGCACGATGGTGCGACCGTCCGTATGGAGGCGCTCGAGCAGCGTGACGATCTCGGCGCCCGACTTCGAGTCGAGGTTCCCCGTAGGCTCGTCGGCGAGAAGAAGGGAGGGCTCGTTCGCGAGACTCCGCGCAATGGCCACTCTTTGGCGCTCACCGCCCGAGAGTTGGTTCGGGCGATGGGTGACGCGTCCGGCGAGGCCTACCATCCCGAGGAAGTCGGAGGCCCGCTTCCGTCTGGCGCGTCCGCCGACCCCGGCGTAGATCATGGGCAGTTCCACGTTCTGGAGCGCGGTCAACCTCGGGAGGAGGTTGAAGGTCTGGAACACGAACCCGATGGCCAGCCGGCGGGCGTCCGCCAATGCGTCATCGTCGAGCTTGGCCACATCGCGTCCGTCGAGGCAGTATCGGCCGGCCGTGGGTCTATCCAGGCATCCGATGATGTTCATGAGGGTCGACTTGCCGGATCCGGACGGGCCCATGATCGCGAGGAACTCACCGCGCCGCACCTCGAGGTCCACACCCGCGACAGCCGCGATCTGAGCCGTGCCCTCGCCGAACACCTTGGTGATCTGCTCGAGTCGGATGACCGTACCGTCGTCGGCGCCGCACGCTCCGGCCTTGTCTCTTCTCCGAAAGACCGGCGTCACGATCCGCCCTCGTTCATGCCTTCCGGCCGCGAGAAGAGCCCGCCCGAGGGCAGCTCCAGAGAGTTCACATCCAGACCTACGATGATCGTCTGGCCCTCGGAGAGACCCGAAGTGACCTCGACCATGTCGTCGGAGCGGAGGCCCACCACCACCTCCAGCGGCTCGGGGGGCGCCTGGGTGCCGTCTGGGTTCATCGCTCCGGGCACGAGCACGATGGTCTTGCCCTCTTTCTCTTGGACCGCGCCGGTGGGCACCGCGAGCACACCTGAGGCCGTGGTGAGCACGATCTCAGCATCGGCACTCATGCCGGCCTTGATCTGGGCCGAGGGTGCGTCGAGGCGCACCGTGACCGGGAACGTGACCACGTTCGCGGTTCCTCCAGCTGTGGCAGCGCCGGAAGAGACGAGCCCGGTGGACACCTCGATCACCTCGCCCATGAACTCCTGGTCGGGCAGTGCGTCGAGGGTGATCACGGCTTTCTGGCCCACCTCGATGCGGGGGATATCGATCTCATTGATGTTGACGACTGCCTGAAGTGCACCATCGGGTCGCGTGACCAGGGCGCCGGCTCCGGGTTGTACTGAGTCGCCCAAGCCGATCGAGAGTGAGGCGATCACGGGTGCTCCGATTTCCTCGGAGCCGACCGATTGGAAGGTCTCAGGGCCCACCCGGTGGGTGCGCTCCAGGTCTCTGTCCTCAAGGAAATCGCGCACCGCCTCCTGACTGGCGCCGCCGTAGTCGCTGTCGATCGCACCGCTGTAGTAGCCGAGGTCGCGCATCAACTCTTGCAGCACGCGTACGTCTTCACCATCGTCGCCGGATGCGAGCGTCCGGTAGAACGGCGTGGTGGTCACCATGGCGAACACCGGGGTGCCGTCGACGCGGAACAGTTCGGCTCCGTTGGTGATGGAGTCGCCTTCGGTCACCGAGACCGAGGTGATCACACCGCCCCGGGCGATTCGCACAGTGGTGGTGCCGGCAGGTTCGATCACGCCCGAACCCGAGACGATCTCCTGTACGTCGCCCTTGGCAACCACGATCGTCTCGTACACCGGCGCGGCCTCGGTCGAGTCTCTGGTGGTGAACCAATATCCCGCAGCCGCGAGCAGCAGCAGAACGATGAATCCGATGACCCACTTCTTCATCGAGGCGGTCCTTTCGCCGATGTGGTGTGAACAGTGAGGAGGGACGAACTCTCTTCCGGCGTCTCGTCCACGATCACGCCGTTGTCGTCCGCCCCTGATGCTACGATCATACCGTGGACTTTTGTTTCGTACACGCGGCCGACCTGCACCTGGACACCCCGTACGAGGGGGTGGGCGCGGCATCGCCCGAAGTGGCCGCCGCCTTGCGGGAGGCTTCACTGGATGCTTTCGACGACCTGGTCCGGCTCACGTTGGATAGGAAGGCGGCGTTCCTGGTGCTCGCCGGCGACATCTACGACGGGGCGGAGCGTGGGGTGCGCGCCCAGCTCCGTTTCCTGGCGGGGCTCCGGCGACTGAGTGAGGCAGGCATCGCCGCGTTCGTCGTGCACGGCAATCACGATCCGGTCGGGGGATGGCCGGGCCTGCGCGAGTGGCCGGCGGGGGTGCGCATCTTCGGCTCGGAGCAGATGGAGGTAGCCACGGTCGAGCGGCACGGGGAGGTCTTGGCCCGCGTGCACGGCATCAGCTATGGCCGCCGCGAGGTCACGGAGAATCTCGCCTTGGGCTTCCATCCGGAAGCCGGGCCGGGGTTCAAGGTGGCCGTGCTGCACGCCAACGTCGGAGGCGATCCCGCGCACGGTTCGTATAGCCCGTGCGCGCTCGCCGATCTCACGAGCGCCGACTTCGACTATTGGGCCCTGGGTCACATCCACCAGCATGCGGTGCTCCACGAGGGGCGGCCGTGGGTGGTGTACCCGGGCGCCACTCAGGGGCGAAGCTTGAAGCCCAGTGAGCGCGGCGCCAAGGGCGCGTGCGTCGTCCACGTGGAGGGTGGGTCGGTGCGCGAGGTGGAGGCGGTCGCGGTGGATCGCGTGCGTTTCGCGGGTCTCGAGGTCGATGTGGCGGAGAGCGATGACATCGGCGGTCTGCGGGCCCGCCTGCAGGCGGAAGCTGAGCGACTGCGTGGTATGGCCGACGGTCGCGGCATGGTGGTGCGGGCGGTCGTTCGCGGCCGCGGCGGTGTGCACGCCGATCTTCGGTGTGGCGGCGGTGTGGATGGCCTCTTGCGCGACCTTCGGGACGAGTATGAGGGCGAGCGGCCCTTCCTGTGGTTGGAGTCGATACGAGACGAGACCCGGGCGGAGATCAGCCTCGACGTCATCCGTGCCCGCGACGACTTCTCCGCTGCCTTTGTGAGGCGAGTCGATGACCTGCTTGCGGAAGATGGCGGTCCGGAAGGACTCGTGGCCGCGCTGCTCGCGGGCGGCACCCCGCCCAAGGTGTCATCCGCCGCTCCCACATTCTCCGTGGGCGAAGCTACGCAGATACTGGAGGAGGCGAGGGCGATCGCACTCGACCTCCTCGAGGAGCAGGCGGACACGTGCGCATAGACGGGTGGGTCATCGACGGGTTCGGCGTCTTCCGCGACCATCGGCAGCGGGGTCTGGCGGATGGGTTGACTGTCTTCGTGGGTCCGAACGAAGCGGGGAAGACCACACTCCTGGCCTTCTTGCGGTACGTACTCGTCGGCCACAAGAACAAGAAGCCGGTGGATCACTATCGCCCTCTCGCCGGGGGCGAGCACGGGGGTCGGGTCTTCCTTCGCGGGGAATCAGGCGAGGTCTCTGTCGAACGCATCGTCGGGAATGCTCCACCGCGGGTGCTCACAGGCTTGGACGGGCGAGCTACCCAGGTGGAGGAAGGCGACGCCGCCGTCAGGAGGCTTCTCGGGGGCGTCGACATCGGCCTGTTCAACTCCGTGTTCGCGTTCAGTCTTACCGAGTTGCAGGACTTGAGATCGCTGGCGCAGGATGACGTTCGCGACAGGGTCTTCTCGGCCGGCATCGCGGGCGCGGGGCGCTCGGCTCGTCAGGTGGCCGCACGTCTCGATAAGGAGGCTCTGCTCCTGGTGAAACCACGCAAGGGTGCGCGGGCCAACGAGCTCTTGGAGGGCCTGGCAGCGGTTCAGAAGCGCTTGTCCGCGGCGCGGGCGGCTTCGGAGCGCTACCCATCGTTGGTTCATGAGGAGGAAGAGGCCGACGCGCGCAGCGCTCGGCTCCAGCAGGAGGAATCCGCCCTCAGGGCCCGTGCGTGGCGATATCAACTGTTCGGAGAACTCTGGCCCACCCATGTGGAACTCACCCAGGCAGAGGCCGAGATGGACGGGCTTCCTGTCTTTGATTCATTCCCGGTCGATCCGGACGTGCGGTTGGCGGCTGCGCTCGCAGGAGTGAAGGCTGCGGAAGACCGTGTCGCGGATCTACAACAGGAAGCGGATTCCGCGTTGAAGTCGGCCTCAGACCTCGAGGCTCTCCTGCGCGAGGATCTTGCCATGGTCGCCGCGAGAGTGGCCGAGTCGGCGGAGCACTCGGGATTGTATGAGAGCTGGACGGGGTCGCTCCCCAAGGCGCGGGCTACTCTTGACGGCGTTCAGGAGTCTTTGGAGAGGACGTTACTCGACCTCGGCCCTGCTTGGGACGAAGAACGGCTCGCCGTCTTCGACGTCTCGCTGGCGTGGCAGGAGGAGGCCCGTGCCTGGGGGCGGCGGCTGCACGAGGCTGACGCCGCGCTCGAAGGTTCTATGCGGACCCACGGCGCCGCCCGTGCGGCACTCGTGGAGAGCCAGGAACGCCTCGACCGGGCCCGCGCGCGGGTGCGCGGTCTCGACCCCGTCGATGAGGAGCACCTCCGTCTCGAAGAGGCCGCGGTCAAGCGGCTACGTGTCGACGTTCAGGAACTCGCTGTCCTACGAGCCGGCCTTGACGGTCTCGCGGCCCTCGTCTCTGATCGGGAGCGCGCGTTGCGTGGGGCAGAAAGGGGCGCGGGAGGAGGCGGACGGGCGCTTCCGGCCATGGTGTTCCTCGCCTTGGCCCTGGCGTGTTTCGCCGGCGCACTGGTAGCCGGTCTCGTCGTGGACCCGATGTGGGGCATCGTCGGTGCACTGGCGGGCTTGGTCTTCGCCCTGGCGGCCTATCTCTTCTTCGGTCGACCCCTCGGCGGCTCCGAGCGCCGGGCTGGACAAGGTCAGGTCGACTCATTGCGCGCGTCTCTGGAGACCGCACAAGGTGAGAGATCGCGGCGGGAAGAGGAACTCACCCGGCTCCTTGAGCGTGTTGGTCCCGACGCCGCGCTTCTCGAGGTGGTCTCGCCGCCGACCATCGCTGAGGTGGAGCGGCGGGAGGAGGTCGTCCGCCGGGTGCGTGGTGGGCTCGAAGAGGTGCTGCGGCTCGAGGAACGGGCCTCGGAGTTCGAAGACGAGGTCGCACATGCGGAGGGCCTTCTTGAGAAGCAGGCGGCTCTCCTCGACGAAACGCGCGCCTCGAGCGATGGTGTACGCCAGCAGTGGTCCGAGTGGGGGGCCGCCCACGGAGTGCCGCAGTCACTGAGTCCGGAAGCCGTTGGCGAGTTCGTGCGTGTCGTCAGGGAGGCCAAGGGTGCGGTCGGGCGCAGGGAAGAGGCACTGCTGAAGGTTGCCGACCTCGAGCGGGCGATCGCGGCGTGGGAGGAAGAGGCGCGCGTCCTCCTGGCCGAGTGTGGCAGTGAGGCGGATGCGCGCTCGGGCGGCGACCTGGCGGCGCGGATGCGGCAGCTTCAGCAGGCGTGCACTCACGATGGTGCCGAGCGGACTCGTCTCGCCGGCCTTCGCAATCGGCAGGCGGAAGCCACCACACGGCTCGATGCGGCCACGGCGGCGGCGGTTCGTGCCCGTGGTGAGCAGGACGCGCTGTTCCGGGAGGCCGGAGTTACCGACGAGGTAGCCTTCCGCGAGCGTACGGCGATAGCTCGGCAACGCGCCGCGCTCGAGGCGCGCCATAGTGAGGCTCGGCGGATCCTTGACTCGCGACTGGGGCACGGGCCCGAAGCGGACCACCTGAGGGAAGAACTCGCGACCGGTCGGGTGGGGCACTGGTCCCAAGAGGCGGAGCGCGTCGAGCGCGAGATCCAGACCATCGAGAACGAGGTCAGGGAGGCCATCCGGGTGCACCGCGATGCCGAGCGCGATCGGCAAGAGCTGGAGAAGTCGTCCGACGTGGCGGCGCTCGAGTTGGAGGCGGGGGGCATCCGGGCGGAGTTCGAGGCCACGCTTCGCCAGTGGCTCGTCACCGCCGCGGCCCGCCGTCTGGTCCAGGAGACCCTCGCCGACTATTCGCGCTCTCGGCAGCCCCCGGTCCTGGCCGAGGCTTCCCTGGGTTTTGCTCGTGTCACTGGCGGCTCGTACACGCAGATCATCGAGCGCGATGACGAGGAGGGGTTCGCGGTCGTGGATGACTGCGGGGGGCTGAAGCTACCCGAGGATCTCAGCAGGGGCACCCTCGAGCAGCTCTATCTCACGCTGCGCCTTGGCCTCGCCGGCGAGTTCGCCCGGCGTGCGTCGTCGGTGCCGGTGATCATGGACGATGTCTTGGTGAACTTCGATCCGCGGCGCGCACGGGCTACCGCGGAATTGCTTGTCGACTTCGCCCGGGAACACCAGGTGCTCTTCTTCACCTGTCATCCCTCCACAGCCCAGCTGTTCCGCAGTGTCGATGCGGCCATCCCGGTGGTCGAGCTGACACGTGGTGTGGATCGCCAACCCACCTTGTGGGAGGGTTGAGCGCCGGCGCTGCTACGGGCGTTCTGCGTCGGGCGCGGCTGGTTGGCTGGACCCGCGCGTCTCGCCGAGTTCGAGCTGGGCACACCATACGGCGTGACGTTCCGACGCGTACTGCGAGCACACCTTCCCGCTGAGCATACCGGGTATCAGCTTCCTGTTCGCCTTGAACAAGAACGCGCCCAAGTGACCGGCGACCCCCAGCACTATCAAGAACATGGCCAGGTTGTGAAGTGAGGTGGTGGTCCACAAGAGCCAAGATGGCAAGGCGAATTCCCCCAGGTTCTTGAGCACCTTGATGTACCCGGTCACGATGACCAGCACGACGCTGCCACCGATGAAGGCGTATGCCACGCGCTGCTCGGCCAGATACTTGTCGTTCTCGGGCTCCTCTCCCCGCCCCAGCATTGCCTTGACGATCTGCCAGGATTCCCTCAGGTCGCCGCGGCGGGGCAGGATCGCGAACTCTCGCCGCAGCCCGTGTAGGACCACGTGGTAGGTCACAGCCAAGATCAGCCCGGCAGCCGCCGCGTAGTGCAGGGTGAGGGTCACCCCGAAGTCTGATGACCACCCCAGCAAGGGGAGGGTGTCGACCATGTATCGTCGAGCGAGCGGCAACTGCCCCAGGCCGGAGGCGAGGAGGACGATCGTCGAGAGCGCCACGGTCCAGTGGACGAACCGGCCCGAGAATCCGTGGCGGCGGATCGCGTCTGTTGTCACGGCGGCAGTGCTCACGACTGCTCTCCTTCCGTATGCGCGCTTTCGGCGGGGTCGGCGGTCATGGTGCGGTACGCGGCGGCTCCCGCTGCGACCAGTCCTGCCACCGGGGCGATGACCATGCCCAGGGCCATCCCGTTGGTTGTATCGAGGAAGTTCCCCACGTCGCTGGGCATGTCCGGGAATCCGGGGGCTTGTGGGTTCTCCTGCGATTCCTTCTGAGCGACCAGTTGTTCGTGGATCGCCTCGAACGGCACCGGCGACACGTAGAACGTAGACGTTCCACCGTTCTCATCCGCGCCGTAGACATGGCCGTCGATCTCCTCGGCGCGCGCCTTGGCCAAGCCGAGCATCTCTTCCTTGGTCCCGAAGAACAGCGCCTGTTGCGGACACGCCTCCACGCAGGCTGGTCGCGACCCATCCACCACTCGATCGTGACAGAGGTCGCACTTGTACATGACGCCGCCCCCCGCGAGTTTGGGAGCAAGCTTGAGGTAAAGACCGACGCCCGCTTGCCGCGCCGGGATGCCCCAGGGGCAGACGTCTCGGCACTTGGCACCGCCGAAGCAGAGGTCGGGGTCGATGACCACCGGGCCCTCGGGGGTCTTCTCCTGAGCGCTGAATGGACAGATCTTCGCGCAGGGGGGATTGTCGCAGTGCATGCAGCGCCGCGGCACTGAGAGTTCGAGCGCCTCGCCGTCACGCTCCACCGTCACGGTCTGAACGAACGTCCAGTTGTACGGAGTGAGCCGGGAAGTGAGACCGCGCTTGTCCGACCAGTCCTCGTGCTTCTTCTGAGGCCAGTAGTCGCCGATGTTCTCGATCGGCTGCGGGAAGTCCGCGGTGTGCTCGATGTGACAGGCTGAGACGCAGGCCTGGCTTTCGCGGCCCCTGCAGCCGTCGCAACGGGTCAGGTCGATCATGGTTCCCACCGATACTGTGTCGGTCGCTGCACGTGCGGTCCCGCCGAGGCCCGTGGCGATCGCGCCGCCGGCTAGCCCGGATGCGAATCCGCGCCTCAGGAAGTCACGTCGAGAGATCCCTGTCACGTATGTATCTCCTTCAACATCTTCGTCCCTGCCGGCTCGTGGCGCGGCGGGGATTTGTCGCTTTCATTCCGGATACCCCCAGGGGTATCGGTGAGGCGCATCGTACCAGGGGTTGTGGAGGGATTTCAAGGGCGAGGTCGACCCGCCCCAGCCGCCCGCCGATCACGGGAGATGACTTGCGCACACACACCGAGAGGCGGATTGCAGGGTACTTCCAGCGGGGTAGGAGTATTGAAACGGAAAGACGGTGGACATCCTATGCAAGATATACTGCAGAAGATGGAGAGTGCAATTCTCATTACGTGAAACAGCGGAGGCTGCACCGGTGTTCAAGAAGATAGTGATCGGGCTAGGCGTCCTGGTGGCCGTCCTGGTGGTCGCGGCGCTTGCGTTGACTCGCGGCAACCCCGGGATCCCGCTCAACGACATAGGTGCGACCGTCGACCTCGAGAAGATCTCGTTACCCCCCGGTTTTCGGATCGCCCTGTACTCCCGCGCCGAAGGAGCCCGCTCTCTTACCGTTGCAGAGGACGGCACGGTGTTCGTGGGGTCACGAGGCGCCGGGCGCGTGTACGCGCTCAGGGACGACGATGGCGACGGCGTGGCGGAGCGGGTCTACGTGGTAGCTGAAGGACTGCATTCCCCGAACGGAGTAGCCGTCCTTGACGGCGATCTCTATGTGGCCGAGATCAGCCGAATACTCCGGTTCGACGATGCGGTTTCGCGTCTTGCCGACCCGCCGACTCCGGTCGTGCTGACTGATTCTCTTCCCGACGCCGAGATGCATGGCTGGAAATTCATCGCCTTCGGGCCCGACGGGTTGCTCTACGTGCCGGTGGGCGCTCCCTGTAACTCGTGCGAGTCGGAAGACGAGCGGTTCGGTACCATCGCCCGCATGCGGCCTGACGGGACGGGCTTCGAGATCTACGCCAGGGGAGTGCGGAACACGGTGGGGTTCGACTGGCACCCCGATACCGGTGATCTCTGGTTCACCGACAACGGCCGCGATTGGCTCGGCGACGACGCGCCGCCCGACGAGCTGAACCAGGCTCCCGCTGCCGGTTTGCACTTCGGCTTCCCATACATCCACGGTGTGGACATCGCCGATCCTGACATCGCGCTCCCACCCGATCTTGGCTCCACGGAATCGCCGGTGGTCGAACTTGGCGCCCACGTCGCCGCCCTCGGCATGCGCTTCTACGACGGGGCGCAGTTCCCGCCCGAGTATGTCGGGCGCGTGTTCATCGCCGAGCACGGGTCTTGGAACCGCACCACGCCGAGTGGCTACCGCATCACCACGGTCGATGTGGGCGCGACGTCGGCATCGTCGCCCGCGGCAGGTTCGCCCGCGCCCAGCTACGAGGTGTTCGCCTCGGGCTGGGAGGAGGACCGCGATGCCTGGGGCAGGCCCGTGGACGTGCTCGTGATGCCCGACGGATCCCTGCTGGTGAGCGACGATCGCGCCGGGGCGGTGTACCGGATCTCGTACGGGGAGTGACCAGCAGGCCGGGTGCGCGGGTCGCGCCGCGCTGACTGCGGCGGCGGCGGCGTCAGCGTCGCGGACGAGGTCAGTCGAAAGCCGGTCCGCATTCGATATCGGGCACGTAGTCTTCCCACGTCGGATAGTCGGTGAGTGTCTTCTGCGTGGCCGCCCTGAGGAACCCGTCCACCCAGTGGTAGATGTCGTACGTCCTCACGCCCGTGCGCAGATGGCGCATCCGGTTGTGTCGGTCTCCCGCGGTCATGGTGATCGCGTTGTGGATAGCGTCGGCGATGCCGTCCTGGTCGTGCGGGTTCACCGTGAGCGCCCAGCGATGCATCTGCGAAGACGCTCCCGCGAACTCGCTGAGTATGAGCACGCCGTGCCCATCGACCTGCGCGGCGCAGTACTCCTTGGCCACCAGGTTCATGCCGTCTTTGATCGGGGTCACCAAGGCCATATCGGCCGCCCGGTAGTGCTGTAGTAGCTCTACTAGATCGTGGTTGCGTGCGATGTACCGGATCGGCTCCCATCCGGGGCTGCCGAACTGCTCGTTGATCTCGCATACGAGTTGCTCGATCTGGGTCGCAAGTTCGCGATACCCCTGTGCCTCCTGGCGGCTCGGCACCGCTATCTGCACGAGCACGGTCTCCTCTCGGAGCTCGGGGTATTTCTCGAGCGCCCGTCGGTATGCCATGAGTTTCTCCGGGATGCCTTTCGTGTAGTCGAGCCGGTCGACTCCGAGGATCATCAACCGCGCCCCAAGACTCTCGCGCAGGCGCTCGGCCCCCTCTTTGACGTCGGACTCCCTCGCCCGCGCGTCGATGGCCTTGTAGTCGATGCCGATGGGAAAGCTGCCGATTCGCGCTTCGCCGCCCTCGTGGGACACGTTGAGCACCGAGCCGGCACCGCGCGTCTTCACGTCGGGCATGAGTCGTTTGAGGCAGTACAGGAAGTTGCGGCGGTCGCGCAGGGTCTGGAAACCCACGAGGTCGTACGCGAGGAGCGAGCGGAGCACCTGAGCCCGCCAGGGGAGTCGGAGGAACATATCGAGCGATGGGAAGGGGATGTGCAAGAAGAACCCCACGGGGGTGGTGACACCAAGGCGGCGGAGCTCCTCAGCGACTCCCATGAGGTGGTAGTCGTGCACCCAGATGAAGTCGACTCCAGAGCAGCAGCCAGCGACCACTTCGGCGAAACTGCGGTTCGCCCGACGGTAGGCCTCCCAGACTTCGGGTGAAAACCGGCATAGTGGCGACAGGTCGTGAAATAGCGGCCAGATCACCTGGTTGGCGAAGCCGTTGTAGAAGAGGTCGGCGTCGCTTGGCTCTAGGTCGACCGGTTTGAGTATGTAGCCTGCCGTGCGCCCCGCCTCAGCGAGAGTGCAGTCCAGTTCGTCGTCGCGCTCGAGGCCGGGCCACCCTACCCACAGGCCCCCCCTGTTCCGAAGGACCGGGGCCAACGCGGACACGAGGCCCCCGGCCCCGGGTTCGCTGATCAATGCCCCGTCCGGCGCCCGCGTCAGCTTCACGGGGAGTCGGTTGGAGACCGCGACGAAGCGCGGATCACTCATGTGCGTACCTCGATTCGCTCCTGGTTGTTCATGCGCAGCCCGATCATGAGGCTCAAGTAGTCACGGATGTGGCGGGTGATGAGGAAGTTCTCCCAGATGTGCCGGCGCGCCCGTTCGCCCATCTCGTGGAGTAGGTCGCGACGGTGAAGGAGGTACCGGGCGCGCAGCGCGGCGCCCTCCGGGGTGTTGACTAGGAACCCGGTGTAGTGGTCGACCACTTGGAGCCGGATGCCTCCCGCGTCGCCCCCTATGACGGGCTTGCCCTTCCACATGGCTTCGGCCACCGTGAACCCGAAGCCCTCCTTTATGGATTTCTGGATGACGATGTCGGCGGCGCGCTGCAGAGCGTTGATCGTGCGGTGGGCGTCCGGTGGGAGCATGAGCACGTGCACCCGGTCGTTCCCGGCGGCCGCTTCCATGACTTCTTCCAGCACCAAGGCGCCTTCCGGGTCGTCCGTTGCTTCGCCTCCCGCGAGCACCAGCTGTGTCGGCGCTACCTTGTCGATGAGCTTGTGCGCGGCGATCACCCCGAGGGGGTCCTTGAACCTATCGAAGCGGGATACTTGCACGAGCAACGGGATCTCGGGGTCGAGGCCGAACCGTTCCCTGATCTCGGTGACCTCCCGAGCGGTGAGGTCCACGTTCTTGTCACTGAGTGGGTCGATGCTCGGGGCAATCAGATACTGTGGATGAGGCAGCTCCTGGGAGAACTCGGGCAGGGAGAACACGCTAGCGTCGTAGTCCCGCACCCAGCGGCGTACGTAGCGCCAGACGCGGCGGTATGGGTGGCTCAGATCGATGTGGCAGCGCCAGATCCACTTGCCGCGGCGATCGGGGCAGAGCGCGAGGAGTGGCGCGGGCTGCGGGTCGTGGATGAACACGAAGTCGGCGTCTTCGAGAGTCGCGCGGAGTTCGTCGGCGTTGCGCCGGTTCGTGGCTTCGAAATGCTCGAGCAGGGTCGGGGGGATGTCGATCCTGTCTCCCTGTAGCGCGTTGTGGAAGGACTTCGTGGACTCGTAGAAGGCGGCATCACCGTTGACGACCTCCCACGAGGTGTCCAGTCCCAGGGCCTGCTTGATGGGAACGAGCTTGTGGAGTATCTCGGCTACCCCGCCCCCATAGCGAGTGGAGTTCACGTGCACCACTCGCGCGCCGTGCAGCACCTTGCCCAACTGTCGGAGTTGGGCGACTATCTGCGCGCCCACCGCGGTCTCGTATGTCGAGAGGATGTCGTTCATGAGCTCTCCCGGGCGACTCGCCCCGGGGGAAGTGCGTCTGCGGTTACGGCGCCCCGGTCATCGGCGGGTTCAGCGAAGATGGCGGTGAGCAGGCGGCGTATCTCCTTGAGCGAGGAGAAGAAGGGATCGAGCTCGCGAAGACGTGAGATGACGTGGTCGTAGTCGGGCTCCCAGCCGCGCAGCCACGTGCAGAAGTCGTCGTATTTGTCGGGCGTACGGCGTCGGGCGTCGATGAAGTGGTAGTAGACGCTTCCCGTGGAAAGCCCAGGCAGCACCGCCGGCAGTTGGTCCGGGTGCTCGATCGTGACCTCGGAGTCCATCACCACCAGCTTCCCTCGCAGGAAATGGAACATCTGATCGGAGCGCGCTGAAGGGACGTTTTCGCGCGCGTCGAGCGTGATCTCGACGATGTCCACGAGGGCGATTCGCAACTCCTCGAGGTCGTCGTAACCTGAGGGGTCCACGGCGGACAGACGCTCGGCGAGTGCCTTCTCGTGCAGCGCCCGGTACGCCCAAGCCGCGAAGTCGTTGCTGTATTCGGGCTCGTCGAAGCGGGGAGTGAGCAGTCTGCCCCAGAAGTGATGGTAGATGCTGCTTGGCGGCACCTTCAGCAACCCTTCTCGGAACTCCCGGAGGTTCTGAGCCTTGGTCCCTGTGGCGATGGTCATGAGGGCGCAATCACCAACGATGAAGGGAGAGCGTGACGACTGAACGTGCGGAGGCTGCGGTTTCATCAGCGGAGTCCCATCGGCGTCGTGAGCCCGGTCGGGGTGCCGACCGGTGCCATTCACTATAATAGATGCATCAGGGGAAGGATAGGTCGAGCACGGGTGGATGAACCGATGGAACACACAGAGTCGGCCATCGTCGAGGCGTTCGACAGACGGGTCGCCGCCTGCCTTGCGGCACCGTTCCAGATCCTGCCCGCGTCGTCGCGGCGGCTGGTCGATCCGTTCTCCGGTCGCGTCGTACTTCTGAACGCTGAGCGCGCCCGGCGCCCGACGCCCGGGTCCGGGGCCGACCCCTACCGCTCGGGTCGCACGCCGCCCACGCTCTCGTACGTGAGGACCGGTACTCTCGACGTGGTCGTGGAGACCGAGGCTCTGTCGTTGGAGTTCGGCCGCGAGGCCGGCGAGCGTGGCGAGACCCCCTGGGAGGTGATCGACGCGCTCGGCGGCATGACACGGTCCATGAGTCCGGGTGCAGGAACGCGCTCCGCCCAGCCCACGGGTGCGGCCGCGGCCGTTCCCGCGGTGTTCCCCTCCGAGCCATGGTTGGCCCGAACGTTCTTCAATCTTGCCCCCATCGTCGCCGACCGCGAACTGGGCGCCAACGGCTTCGTCGTGGCCGTGGCACCGGAACACGAGCACGCCGACATAGGTGTCCTGCTCCCGAGCCCCGACACGGTGGGCGGCCCAGTACCTCTGCCACCGGATGTCGTGGAGGCCGTGGTGCGGTCGTGGTCCCTCCTCGAGCAGTGGGCGGGGAGCCGGGGACTGGTGTCGGTGCCGTTCGTGAACGGGGGAAAGGGTCGCGCGTCGGGGCAGAGCCTGCAGGCGTTCCACGCCCAGTTCTACGCCCTGGGGGCCGATATCGGGCTCCCTGGGTACGCGTACTCCTGCGCGACCGGCGGTTCAGGGCGATGTCCCGTCTGCGACGTGATCGCCGAGGCGGCGCTCGAGATCGCCAGGGTGGGGTCGGTGGGCGTATACGCGCATCCGGCACCCGAGAAGGAGCTCACGCTGGTGGTGGCCGCGACGGAGCACGTCTCGAACATTTCCGCGGTGCCCGCGCGCGACTTCGCCCGGGCCCTGACGGTCGCGGTGCGCTCGTTCGAGGTGTCGCTGGGGGGCGTGCCGCCCTACAACATCGCGGTGCGATGCGGGGCGAGCGCCGGACACCTGCACGCGGAGATCATCCCTCGCTCCGGGGTGCCCGTGGCCGCGGGCTTCGAGAAGTCCAGCGGGCTGTACGTGACGACCCGGGACCCGTTCGACGTGGCCGCCGCTCTTCGTTCGTGGGCACCCTCGGTGATAGACGCGGCGCCTTGGCCGCCGGCCCTGGGGGATTGAGACATGGTGGGCGAGTTGATGCAGCGGCTCAGGGAACTGTCCGCCGAACGTGAAAACGCAGCGCTGTTCTTCGACGTCGACGGGGTCTTGGCGCCTATCCGCCCGCTCCCGGGGGACGCGGCCGTGCCTGACGTGGTACGGGAAGCCCTTTCGCGGCTCGTCGGCTCGTTCAAGCTCGTAGCCATGGTGTCTGGGCGATCCGCGCACGAGGTGGCGCTGATGCTCGCGGTGGCAGGGGTGACGATCGCCGGGGACCACGGTGCCACGATCGTGCGCGATGGTGTGGAGGTCTCGAGTGTTCCCCCGGAGCTTCTCGGCCGGCTTGAGGCCGCCGCCCGAATGCTGGCACGGGACGGGGGGTTGAAGAAGGCGGGAGTGCGGGTGGAAGTGAAGGCGGCGAGCATCGCCCTCCACGTGCGGGGTGCGGCGGATCCCGCGGATGCCATGGAGTCTGCGGCGGCGGCGGCCTCGGCCGCCGCCGCCGCCTTCGACCTCATCCACCACCGCGGGCGCGCGGTGGTGGATCTGCGTTCGCCGGACGCCGACAAGGGCTCGGCAGTGAGACGGCTTGTGCTGGAAACGGGTGTGCGGGCCGCCCTGTACGTGGGTGACGACCGCACCGACATCGACGCCATGCGGGCTCTGCGCTTCCTGGAGAGGGAAGGCACCCCGCCGCTGAGGTCGCTCCTGATTGGAGTCGCATCCGACGAGATGCCGAGCGAGTTGACCGAGGCGGCCGACTACCTCATCTCGCAGGCCGAGGTACTTCCTCTTCTGAAGGCGCTGGAAAGGTCGTCCGCAGAGGCCCCGTGATCGCGTGAGCGGGGATTCCCGCGCCGGTCGGCGGATCACACGTCTGTCTCGCACGCGCCCATCGCGCCCTGACGACGCGGCGTCACTTCTCAGCAGCCTCTGGAAGGCTGCCGAAAAGCGAAGCCTTGGCCCCCAGGACGCACTGAGCGGCGCGATACGGCGTCCTCGGTCGCGCCCGTAGCGCGGCTACGAGCGCTTCCTGCCTCCTTGCCTCGCGCTTGCCCATCGCGCCCTGACGGCGCGGCGTCACTTCTCAGCAACCTCCTAGGGTCGTTCGGCTCGCTCCACCCGGACGTGGGTCGAGTAGAAGGCGGTCCCGCCGCCCATGTCGGTCGTCTGGGCGACCGTGGCTTCGTTGACG
>JAGXFW010000016.1 GCA_024637035.1 Actinomycetes bacterium | reverse complement strand
CTGGAGAAGATGCTGAAAGACGCCGGCCTCCGCGACCAGGTGAAGACCATGGTGGGCGGCGCCGTGGTCACCCAGTACTGGGCGGACAAGATCGGTGCCGACGCCTATGCGGAGAACGCCCAGGAGGCTGTGGCGAAGGCTTTGGAGTTGGCACAGGGGTAGAGGCGGCGGAGGGGTGGTGACGCTGCAGGACTAGAGGCGGCGCAAGAGCAGAACCGGCGGCGGCAGGCTCGGCTTCGCCCCGCGAGACCCATCGACGGCGGATATCGAGGACGGGATCATGGCAGACGCAGCAGTACACGCATCGGGGCCCTCGGCGCGGGGCAGGTGGAGCCTGCAGGGGCTCGGGTCCGACGATATCGAGGCACTTCACCAGGCCACTCTCCACGTGCTTTGGAAGGTGGGGGTGAGGGTGGAAGATCCCGCCGCCGCAGAGATCTTCAAGGACGGCGGCGCCTCGGTCGAAGCGCAGGGCGACCACTTTCTGGTTCGCATACCGGGTGCACTTGTGGAGGAAGCGATCGCGGCGGCTCCCGAGAGCTTCACGCTGTGTGGGCGCCGGCCGGAAGATGACTTCTTGATCGAGCCGGGCGCCACGGGCTTCACCGCCGGCTACGGCGAGCACGTGCGGATCGTCGATCCGTACACCTACGAGCTGCGTTCCACCACCAAGCAGGACTTGGAAGACATCTCCCGTCTTCAGGACTCGCTCGACATCATAAGCTTCGTGGAGCGGGCGGCCTGTTCGGGGGACAAGGCCACCGCGGTGCAGTCGGTGCACAACTACGATGCCATGGTCCGAGGCACGAGCAAGCACGTGTTCCTCGGGTTCAACGGCGGCGCGAATGCGCGCGCGATCATCGACATGGCGGAAGCGGTGGCTGGGGGCGCGGATGCGCTCCGCGCCCGGCCGATCGTCACGTGTCTTCTGTGTCCCACGAGCCCGTTGGGCCTGGTCTCCGAGTGCACGGAAGCCCTGATCGAGTCGGCGAGTCGTGGGGTCGGCATGGCGTTTCATCCCATGTCGCTCTCGGGGGCCTCGTCTCCGGCCACGCCGGTCGGAGTGGTCGTGCAGCACAACGCGGAGAGCTTGAGCGGGGTCGTCCTCGCCCAGATAGTGCGCCCCGGGACCCCTTGCATGATGGCCAACAACAGTACGATCATGGACCTACGGCGGAGTGCGGCCCCTGTTGGAGTTCCGGAGATGGCGCTCCATTCGGTGGCATGTGTGCAACTGGCGCAGCGCTATGGCATTCCTTCTTGGGCCGGCGCTGGTGCGACCGACAGCAAAGTGCCCGATGCTCAGCAGGGCTACGACTTCACGCTCACCACCATGCCAGCGGCGCTGGCCGGCGCCAACATCGTGTACGGCATAGGCGCGATCGAGTCGTTGATCACCTTCGACTACGCCTCCATGATCATGGGAGCCGAGCAGGCCGGCCGCATCCGCAGGGTCACCCAGGGGATCGACATGGCGGAACTCGACGCGGCACTGAAGGTCATCGAAGAGGTCGGCCCGGGCGGCGAGTACGTGAGTCACGACCATACGTTCGAGCACATGCGCGAGATGAGTTCCTCGAGCCTCTTCGACCGCAAGGCCAGGGAGATCTGGGAGCGCGATGGCTCCCGCAGCGCCGCCGACCGTGCCTACGACATCGCCAGAGTCCTGCTGGAGGCCCATCGCCCGGTTCCACTGGACGATGCGGTGGCGGCGAGACTCGACGAGATCGTGGCGACCCGCGAACACGATGCAGGAGTCGCCCGCTAGATTCGTCTCCGACAGATTGTAGGTACTGCCGACCGGGTACCGTACTGGTGGACCACACTCGGCTGGAAGGAGTCTGTCATGGTTCCAGATCGTATCCTCGTAGCCACCGACGGGTCGGCGAGCGCGCAGGCGGCAGAGAGCTTCGCGGCTGGGTTGGCGAAGAAACTTGGAGGCACCAAAGTCACCGTGGTGACCGTGGTCCGTCCGCGTGAAGTGCCCGCGGCTCGCGGGGGCTTCAATCTGGTGCCGCTCCACGTAGAGGAACTCGCGGCCGCAACGGAGCTGCTCGCCGAGTCGGAAGAACGGGTGAAGGCTGCGGTCTCGGGCACCGACGTGGTCGTGGAGTCACGGCTGATCGAAGACCGGTCTCCCGCCGCAGGCATCGTCGACGCTGCGCACGAGGGCGGCACCTGCAGCCTGATCATCGTGGGCAGCCGGGGTCACGGTGGACTCGCAAGTCTGCTGCTGGGATCGGTGAGCACTCAGGTGCTGCACGCGGCTCACTGTCCCGTGCTCGTGGTCAGGGACTAGGGTCGGGGTCGGGGTTCTCGTCTTCTGCCCCGGTGGCCTCGGAGTCCGCTGACTCGGACGCGGTCGGCCCGGGACCTTCGGGCTCGGAGTCTTCGGTCTGGCTTTCAGACTGCGCGGCCTCGGAGTCTGCCGTCACGGGCGTCGCAGGCTGCGGGTTCGTGATCCGCTCCCACGCTCTCATGCGGCGCACCGCTACGCCTCGAGCATCCAGAACGGATACCAGATACACCAGGACCCCCCCGGCGATCCTGCCGACGAAGGAGATCTCCGGGCCGGTCACCTGGTAGGTGATGAACGCCATCAGCATCATGAAGAACTGCATGGTGATACCGCGTACGGGATCGCCGTTCAGCATCTGACCGGAGCCGGGCAGCAGCATCGCCGCCACGGTCACGAGATTCACCGAATACGGTTTCTTGAGCGGCCGGTCCACTGCCGGCGGGCGCTTGCGTTTGGGCATCTCTAGACGTCCTTCTCGTTCGGGTTCGCGGTGGGCCCGGCCGTGATCGTGTTCTCCTCCATGGTGAGGATGGGCGCGCCGGAGACCGCCGCCTCCAACGTGCGAAGGGCAGCCATAGTCTGGCTCACGATGCCGGGCCCGACGGCATCGGGCTTGAAGGTAGCCGAACGCAACACGCGGTACGTTTGGCGGTCGGCGCGGGCGCAGTTCATGGTCAGCCTGAGTTCGTCCCGGTCGATCAGGATGTGTTTGAGCGCGGGGAAGGTGCGGGGATCGACTCTCGACAGGCGCTCGATGATCGGGGCGGCCTCGACGCCCGAAATCTGGACTATCGTTGTGTCCGGCCAGCCTTCAGGGGGGGCTGCACGCCCCCCGAGTTCGGAGCTTTCGGAGAAGTACTCTGTGCCGCTCGGATCGAGCATCACGTCGACAACCGCATTGTGCGTGCGATCCCATCGGACCTCCAACCGCAATGTGGGCAGGGTCCGAAGGGCAAGCGTGTCGGAGTGGAGGCTCACCAGGAGCGCGGCTCCGTCCAACTGTCCGCGCAGTTGGGGAAGACCCTGGGGCCCCTTGTCGACGGTCGATCCGGGGAGCGCCGCCAGGAACGAGTCGAGCAACCCCTCTCGGCCGACATGCTCAGTGCGGTAGGCGTGCTTGATTCGCCACCATAGGAGCGGGGCGACCGCGAGCACGAGCATGATCTTGAGTGCCAACGAGGTATCGACTTGGGGGCCTCCTTCTTGTTCCGTGTGCGCGGCCCTGGTTTCGGAGAATCGTCACTGCAAGCAGTCCGCGGGCCGGATCGTACCCGGCCCGCGGCAACCTGCAGTGACTTTGTCTGGCTACGCTATCAGTATCCCTTCGGTCGCGGCCACGGCATGGTGTAGAGCCTGGACCGGTCGACCATCTTGTACCTGTGGAACACGAACCACACGGAAGCCAACAAGTAGAACAGCAAGGCGGCGACCAAGTTCCGCCAGTAACCGAAGTATATGGCCACGAATGTCGCGGCGGCGAAGAGCAACAACACGTACGACGGGAACGGGTGGAACGGATAGACGTAGCCCCGCTTGATCGAGCCCATCGGGTAGAGGCGGCGGAAACGGACCATGTTGATCGGCATGATCGCGTACATGAGCAACCCTGAGATGATCGAGAAGGTGATCACCTGGTCGAGCAGCCCAGTGTAGCCGAAGGCGATGGCGATCGGCACGAGGAAGAGGATGGCACGGTACGGGGTCTTGTACTTCGGATGCACACCACCGAAGAACTTCGGGATGAACTGGTCGCGACCCATTGCGAACCATGCGCGAGACGCGTCGTTGATGCAGCCGTTCGCAGACGCAAGGCAGGAGAGGATCGTGCCGATGAAGAGAAGCACGATCACCCATTGCTTACCGGTTGCGAGTGCCGCGTCATACAGCGGATAGGCCGAGGATCCCAGAGTGACCCAATCGACCAGGCCGGTACCGACGTACCACGTGATGGTCGCCGCGATGAGCAGCGTGATCAGTCCAGACATGGTGCCGATCGGCAAGGCTCTGGGCGCCGAGCGGCATTCCTCCGCCGTCTGGCAGGTGCCCTCGATACCGAGGTAGTACCAGATGCCGAACTGTAGAGCGGCCAGGAACCCCAGCCAGCCATAGGGTGACTTGGGATCGGCATGACCGGAGAGTTGTGTGAAGAGTTCCTCGGTCTTGATGATCTTGCCCGGATTCCAGAACTCGGCTCCGAACAGAAGGACGATGATGGTCAGGAAGGCCACGCCGGTGATCACCGCGTTGAAGGTGAGGGAAGCGTGGACTCCTCGATAGTTGAGCCACGTGAGGAACGCGATCGTCAGCACCACGAACGCGGTGGGGCTGAGCGCCGGGTGCAACTGCTGCATGATGGCGCCGATCACGATCGAGTCGGCCGCTTCGAGCATGCTGTACTCGAAGATCAGGAAGAGCCCCAGGTTGAAGGCTGCGAGTGGGCCGAGGATATGTTTCGCCTGCGCGTACTGGCCGCCGGCTGAGGCCACCGTCGAGGAGACCTCCGAGTCGATCATGGCCACGCAGGAGTAGAGGATACCCGCAAACCAACAGGCGACGAGTGCTCCGAACACCCCGCCCTTTGCGACGGTGAAGTTCCAACCCATGAACTCGCCCACCAGGACGATACCGACGCCGAGCGCCCACACGTGGAGCGGTCCGAGTACGCGGAGGAGGCTGAGTCGTGCTTGTTCTACCATGACCTCACACCCCCTCTGACGTATCCTGGTGGCCGGCCTGGATCTCTTTCTCGATCTCGCCCTCTCGCGAACTCACGAGCAGGTCGCGGTCGTAGGTGGTCTCGATCCGCAGCGCGTCGACGATGAGCCAGCCAAAGATCCCGATGGAGATGGCCCACACGACGTAGTTGATGATCTGTGCAGTGCCGTCGCTCAACTGTCCTTCTCCTCTTCGAGACGCTTGGGGCCGAATCGCTCTGCGATGACGCCCTTGAACTCCTTCTCTGAGTTTCTCAGGATGAAGATGTAGTAGCCGATCACCAGGGCGAAGCACAGGATGAACGTGGGCCATGTGAAGGAGTAGTCGAGTGCGGGGACCTCTTCGACTGCCGCCGGATCGGCGGTGGTGGTGGCTTCATCGGCCCATGCGATGCCTGCGAGGCCCACCATCAGGATGGCGCAGAGCAAGCAGACGATGACGACCTTGCGGAAGGCTGCGGCTCGAGTAACGATCGATACGCTCATGGCTAGCCCACCAAGACCTTTCCGGTGAGCATGATGGGAACGAGCAGGAAGATGTAGCAGAGGATCAATATGAACAACACGTCGAAGACCTGCATGAAGATGCTCTGCTTCGGTTCCTTGTAGTCTTTGTACGGAATCCACTCTTCGTGTTTAGCCACGGTCATCACCCCCTCGAGGAGGCCTTGAGGGCCCGTTTCTGATCTTGCCAATACAGGTCTTGCGAATAGAAGCGGACCCGCTCCGTAGCCAGTCTGCGAGTGTTCTGGACCATACCGACCGTGTTGAAGATCGAGGCGGAAAGCCCCAAGACGATAAGGACGACTCTGAGCAGGTTGTCCTCGATATACGGGTTGGCTGCGAAGAAGAACACGCTCCAGAGTACTATCCACAGTGCGACCACGAACGCGTAGATCGTGATGACGTCGTTCTTGTACATCTTGTCGATACGTGGATCGTGCTGGTGCGCTGCGTCTTCCTGTGCCAACGCCGCGGCGACGACCTCGTCCACGCTTGATGCGCTCACGTTCCCCCCTTTCTCGATGCTGTTGCTGCACTTGGGCCGCGCGATGCACGCGCTGGAAGCAGGATCTACCCCCCTTCACGAGTTGCATGTTTCCGGCCAGCAAGGGGAGGTTGTGCGAGAGGCCAGAAATGCTCTCGCTTGACCGCGGGAATACGCGGGTCCAGTCGGGATCCTGCCTCGGAGCCCCCCCATGAGCCTTCGCACCAATCCACCCCCCCGGGCGGAGCCAGCTCAGTGTTCGACACAGTAATCACTATCTCGGTTCCTGTCAAGCGGTCTAGACCAGAGGATCCGGAGAGGCGAAAGCGATCCTCCCAGTTCCTGATTGCCTGTACGTCCGTCCAGTCGAACTCGTCCAGAGCGGTTTGACTTATGCCTCTGCGCTGCGTAAAGTGGCTCTGCTTGGCCTAGCGCGTACCTGTCTAGACAGGTAGTCATGAGGGAGCAGCCAGGCGGGAGTCGGGGAGACGCAGCCTGCAGCAGTCGGCCTGCGGAAGCGGGAATCTCCCTATACGGGGTCGAGTGCGTGCCAGAGATGATGCGCCAACGGCAACGTGTGTTGGGGAATCGGACCTAGGAGCGAGGGGGTGAGTAGGTGAATCGAGAAGAGATCCTAGCGAAACTGGCCTCGGGGGTATCGGAGCTCGAGCCTGAAGTGGCCGCTGAGGCGGCGCACGAGGCGAAGGCGGCCGGGATCACGGTGGTGGATGCCATCCAAGAAGGACTCTCGAAAGGCATGAACATCATCAGCGAACTGTTCGACGAAGGCGAGATGTTCGTTCCGCAGATCATCATCGCGGCGGAAGCTTTCCAGGGCGCGGTGGATATTCTGACTGAAGGCATGACCGCCGAAGAGCGCGGCTCGATGAGCCGGGGCAAGGTGATCTGCCACACGGTGCAGGGCGACATCCACGACGTGGGCAAGAACATCGTGAAGACGATGTTCGCGGCCAACGGCTTCGAAGTGATCGACATGGGGCGTGACGTCCCCGTGGACGACATCATCGCGAAGGCCTTGGCGGAGAACGTCGATATCGTCACGGGCTCCGCCTTGATGACCACCACGATGCCCGCCCAGCGGGAGATCGTGAACGGCCTCATCGAGGTCGGCATCCGCGACAAGGTGAAGTGCATGTTCGGCGGTGCCCCTGTCTCGCAGGAGTGGGTGGACAGGATCGGCGCCGACGGTTATGCGGACAACGCCGCGGACGCGGTGAAGGTCGCCATCGAGTTGGCCGGCGGATGAACCGACCGACTCATCGCACATCCGATCAAGAGAAAGGGGGGAAGCCAAAGTGGCACTAGCTCAGAAGGTCACCGTCTTCGAAGCCTTCAACCGCGCGAAGACCGGGCAGCGTGTGGATGAGAACACCTGGGACTACGAGATCATCCCCAAGACCGCCTCGAGGTTGAAAGAGAAGTACGGGATCCAGATGGACAAGAAGGTCATGGTTCCCACGGACACCGCGTTGGTGGGGAACCTCTTCAAAGCCGGCATGGAGATGCTGGTGGAGTGCGGCATCTACTGCATGGACACCGGGCGCGTGATCAAGTACACGGAAGAAGAGGTGTGGGCCAGTATTGCGGCGGCGCCCAAGTCCGCTATCCTCGGGGAGGGGCGTGATGCGAGGCTGCTCAGCCCGCGGAGCTACAAAGACACGAGGCCGCCGCTGATCCAGGGCGGGCCGACCGGAGCCCCGTGCTCCGAGCCGCTCTTCCTGCCGATCCACGAGTCTTACGCGAAGGAAAGCATCGTAGACACCATCGTGGACGGCGTGATGCAGACGATCAACGGCTACGACCCCACGCCGAACAGCCCGTGGGAGATAGCCGCTGTGAGGCAGGAGGCCTATCAGGTCCGCCTGGCTCAGGCGCGGGCCGGCCGGCCCGGGATGGGGTTATAGGGCAATGAGACGTCCCTGTCTCCCGGTGGAGTCATCGCAGCAGACTTCCCCGGGGGGATGCGGCAGTCTGACAGCCACGAGGTGTCCCAGCTCAATGAGCTGAAGATCGACGTAGGTGCGTTGACCTTCACCGCCCATTATGTATTGGCCGGGAACATCATCATGTGCGAGCAGATGCCCATCTTCGGAGGGTACGCCGGTGGACTCGAGGAGACCACCATCGTCGACGTGGCCACCACGTTGAACGCTTTCGTCATGACGCAGGCTACGTGGCATCTCGACGGACCCATCCACGTACGGTGGGGTATCACCACGGCCAGGGAGCCGCTGGCGGTCGCCGGACACTGTGCGCGGGCCATCGAAGAACACACGAACCTGATGTTGGGCAACCAGTACTACACCGTCGCCGGCCCGGGCACAAAGATGTGCCTGCTCGAGGCCGCGGCTCAGGCCATCACGGACACCGTCAGCGGTCGCGAGATCCTCTCGGGCGTGGCCTCCGCCAAAGGTGTGGCCACGAACAAGACCACGGGTCTCGAAGCCCGGTTCATGGGCGAGGTCGCTCATGCGGTGGCTGGGATGCCGGTCGAGGAAGCCAACCGGATCCTCGACGCGCTGGTCGGCAGCTACGAGAAGGACTACAAGACAGCTCCCACGGGTCAGCCGTTCGATGAGTGCTACGACCCGGTGAGGGTGGTTCCCACCCCCGAATACCTGGCCGTGTACGACGAAGCGGTCAAGGCCTTGCAGGCATTCGGAGTGAACTACAAGCACTGGTAGGAGCGGTTGGGGACCCGCCCGGGGCCGGAAACCTCGGGCGGGTCCAACAAGACTGGACAGATGTTGGGGGGGACATGTCAACAGGAATGCTCACGAGCAGCGATGCTGGCGCTCTCAAGCGCGACATCGACTGGAAGGGCGCCTTCTGGGTAGCCATCGGCGTGCCCGCGCTGGTGCTCTTCTCGATGGGAGGTATCTCGGCGACCGTGGGGGCGCCGGCATGGCTCGTATGGACGATCTCAGTGATGTTCGGATTCATCCAAGCGTTCACGTACGCCGAGATCGCCGGCCTCTTCCCGAGTAAGTCGGGAGGCGCTTCGGTCTACGGTGCGACGGCGTGGGTGCGCTACAGCAAGATCCTCGCGCCGGTGTCACTGTGGTGCAACTGGCTCGCCTGGACACCGGTGCTGGCCATCGGCTGCGGTCTTGGCGCAGGCTACCTTCTTTCGATCTTCTTTGCTCCCGACGCCGCGATCAACACCTGGCAGGTCACGCTGGTGCCGCTCGACTTCTTGAAAGAAGACCTGTCCATCCGGGTGAACGCTACCTTCTTCATCGGTGCGGCCATCCTGTTCGCCGTGTTCATCATGCAGCATCACGGGATCCTGCGGACCGCTCGCATCCAGACCGTTCTGGCTGTGGGCGCTCTGATGCCGCTTCTCGTGGTGAGCGTGGTGCCGCTGCTCACGGGCGACGTCTCCCTAAGCAACTTCTCGCCGTTCACGCCGCTCGCTCTCGACGACGCCGGCAACGTGGTAGCGGGGGCGTGGGACCTGAACGGCTGGACGCTCTTCATGGGAGGCCTCTTCATCGCGGCCTGGTCGGCGTACGCCTTCGAGACGGCTATCTGCTACACGAGTGAGTTCAAGAACCCGGGTCGCGACACGCCGCGGGCGATCCTCTACTCCGGCCTCCTCTGCATCGCCGTGTACATCATCGTGCCGGTGGCCTTCCAGGGCGTCCTGGGCACCGAGGGGATGCTTGAGCCGGGCATCGCGAGCGGTGCGGGCGTAGGTGAAGCCCTCGCCGGTATGGTGGGCGGGGGTGCTGTCGTCACGAACATCCTCGTGGTCATGCTGGTGTTCACGCTTCTTCTGGCCGTGATGACCTCGATGGCGGGCTCGTCGCGCACCCTGTATCAGGGCGGCGTCGACGGATGGCTGCCGAAGTACCTGGACCACGTGAACCCGCACGGAGCGCCCACCCGCGCCATGTGGACCGACCTCACGTTCAACCTGATCCTCTTGCTGATGTCGGACTACCTGTTCGTGCTGGCCGTGTCCAACGTGAACTACCTCATCTTCAACTTCCTGAACCTGAACGCCGGCTGGATCCACCGCATCGACAACAAGCACGTGCCCCGGCCGTGGCGTGCGCCGAGCGTGCTCCTGGGAGCAGGCGTCTTCTTGTCGTTCGTGAATGCGTTCCTTCTGGGCGCCGGTGCCAACGTGTGGGGCCCAGGGACGCTGGTGACGGGCTTCGTCTCCGCTGCCCTCGTCATCCCTGTGTTCGTTGTGAGGCACTACATCACCGATAAGGGCAAATTCCCCGACCACATGTGGTCGGACCTCCTTCCGGAAGGCCAAACAGAACTCGGTCCGCGCAAGGCCGGGGTGCTGCCGTACGTGACACTCGCGGCTGGGTTGGCGGTGGTCTTCATCGCCTACGCGATCTTCTGGCTCTGAAGCTGACTGATGTTCGTACCCGACCGGGACGCGGCGGCAGCGGTGTCCCGGTCGGATGATGTGGGTAGGTTGTCTGCGCGATGTAAGGGTCTTCAGAGAGAGACCATGAAGAGGGGGCGCATCAGCCCCAGGATCGCAAGCGGGAGGGTGAGATGACGGAACAAGAACTGCTTGAAGCTGCGGCCAAGGCTGTGGTCGCGGCCGACGAGGACGAGGCGAAGGCGATCGCTACGGAGGCGGTCAAGCTGGGTCTCGATCCGCTGAAGGTGATCAACGAAGGCTTCACCCCGGGCATGCGCGACGTGGGTGACCTCTTCGAACGGGGCACCATGTTCTTGCCGGAGGTGATCCTGGCTTCAGAAGCCATGGTGGCGGCTGTCGCTATCCTCGAGGATTCGCTTCCTGAGGACCAGAAAGAGAAAAAGGCCGGCACCGCCGTCATCGGCACGATCGAGGGCGACGTGCATGACATCGGCAAGGGCATCGTGGCCACCCTGATGCGGGTGTACGGCTTCGACGTGGTGGACCTCGGTCGCGACGTCCCCCTGGACACGTTCGTGGAGAAGGTCAAGGAGACAGGAGCCGCCATCGTGGGCACGTCGGCCCTGATGACCACCACCATGGTCGGGCAGAAGGCCCTCGAGAAGATGCTGAAGGAAGCCGGTATCCGCGACCAGGTGAAGACCATGGTCGGCGGAGCCGTCGTCACCCAGTACTGGGCGGACAAGATCGGTGCCGACGCGTACGCCGAGAACGCCCAGGAGGCAGTACAGAAGGCCCTTGAGTTGGTTCAGGGATAGCGGAGTGGTCGCTAGACGAACGAGGAGAGTGCTCGCATGACGAAATACCCGACCCGGATGGGGGACGGGCACGTGATCGACATGACGGCCGACGAGCTGAAGGCCGATTTGATCGCCGGCTCCGCGGACGCAGCCGATCGCGGACGCATCCCGCCCCTCAAAGACGACGAGATCGACTTCCTGCTCGACCTCTTCAAGAGCAACGCGCGCGTGGTGGGCGTCGACCAGGGGAACGAGGTGGTGCTCACCCACGACATCGGTACGCTGCGGCTCGACGGTGATCAGGGAAACAGCGGGGTCGGTATCCCGCTGAGCAGGCTGCAGGGCGTGCAGGTGCACGAGCGTGCCTTCGCGGCCGACACGATGGAGCTCGGGCACGTCGACTACTCGTGGAAGCCGGTGAAGCCGATCATCGCCCAGGAGCAGCAGGCACTTGAGAACATCCTGCTCAGCACTATCGTGCCTATGTTCTACGGAGCCATGCCGAACCTCGGCACCTACTACGCGCCCGACGGTCCGTTCGGCAACCCCTCCGACCTCCTGCCCATGGGCAAGATCAAGGAGGCGCGTGAGGCTCAGGAGCGGGCGGTCGAGCATGCGACCCGCGACATCGTCTACATCTGCGGCAAGTTGGCCGAGGTGGGCGCCGACGGGGTCAACTTCGACACCACGGGGGCGGCGGGTGACGCCGACTTCAAGGCCTCGCTTCAGGCCATCGAGCAGCTGAAGGCCAAGCATCCGAATCTTGCGATCCAGGTAGGCATGGCCGGAGAGTTCGTGCTCGGCATCCACGGGGCGCTCGAGTACGACGGCACCCGTCTCGCCGGGCTCTACCCGCACGAGCAGGTGGGCCTCGTCGAGAAGGCCGGGGCCGACATCTTCGGGCCCGTGGTCAATACCAACACCAGCAAGTCGATGGCCTGGAACCTCGCGCGCGCGGTCACCTTCGTCAAGGCGGTCACCGCGGTGGCGAACATCCCGGTGCACGTGAACATGGGCATGGGTGTGGGCGGATCTCCCGTGTTCGAGACTCCGCCCATCGACAGTGTCTCGCGGGCCTCGGTCGCGATGGTCCAGATCGCCCGCGTCGACGGGTTATAGGTGGGTGTGGGGGATCCCTACGGGATGCCCATCGCCCACGGGGTGGCCGCTGGTATGGGCGGCATCCGTACGGCCGGAGACCTGGTCGCTCGGATGCAGCTCGCGCGCAAGATGCGCCTACCGGAAGCCAAAGCCTACGTGGCCGACAAGCTGAAGATCAGCGTCGCCGACCTCTCTGAGGTCACGGTGATGCGGGAGATCCGCGAGGACCTCGATATCGGGGTGATCACCTCGGTGCCTGGTTGCGCCAAGGGGATAGAGGCTAAAATCCGCATCGCAGAGCTGCTGGATATCAGCATCAACAGTGTGGACAGATTGAAATCGAAGATGGGATAGGTGAGAGAACTGATGACTCCGAAAGAACGTGTGCTCGCGGCGCTGGCCGGTTTGCCGGTGGACCGTGCCCCGGTCCTCTCGGCCAACCAGACGGCCACTTATGGGCAGATGGACGTCTCCGGCGCGGAGTGGCCTGAGGCGCACCAGAAGGCTGAGCCGATGGCCAAACTGGCCCTTGCTGCGCACTCCGTGCTCGGCTTCGACGCGGTGCGCGCCCCCTACTGTCAGACAATCGAGAGCGAAGCCCTGGGCTGCACGGTCAAGTACGCAGGGCGCGAGGGAATCCCGCGTATCGACGTGCATGCCTTCAAGATCGGGGACGAGATCGCCCTTCCCGAAGACTTCCTTACCCGCGGTCGCGTGCCCGAATTGATCGAAGCCGTGCGGCTGATGAAGGAAGCAGTCGGCGACGGAGTCGCCGTGATGGGCAACATCGTGGGTCCCTTCTCGATCGTGGCCAACCTGATCGGCATCACCGATGCGCTCAAGGCCAGTTTCAAGAGGCCCGACAGCCTCATCCCCCTCATGGAGGTGGCCGAGCAGGCCGGAACAATGCTCGGAAAGGCCCTCGTGGAGGCCGGTGCGGACATCCTCGTCATCGAAGACATGATGGCCTCGATCGACGTGATCAGCCCGCCCATCTATCGCAACCTGGCTCAGCCGTATGAGGCGAAGCAGATCGCCAACCTCCCCGATGTTCCCACCATCATGCACATCTGCGGGAAGCTCAATCCGATCATGGCGGAAGTCGCCGAGACCGGGACGACCGCGATCAGCGTAGAGCCGTCGGTCGATGCGGTGGCTGCCAAAGAGGTGTTGCGCGGCTTCCCGCGCTACGTCGCTCTGATCGGTGGCGTGGACGCCGTGGTGACGCTCTTCTCCGGCACTCCGGAGGACGTGAAGAACGACGTGCGCAAGGCGTTGGCCGACGGCTACGACATCATCGCACCCGGCTGCTCCGTGCCGCCGTCGGCGGAGCTCGAGAACCTGCGGGCCATGGTCGAGGCAGCGGAAGAGGCGGCGGTCTGATACCGACGTTCGAGAAGTGGTGCACCGCCCCAGTGTGGGCGGTGCGCTTTCAGCCGGCCGCGTTTCGCGGCCGGCCACAGGGAGGGTTGGTCGGCATGACCGCGGAGACTCTAAATCTTCGTAGCCGGGTTGGACTCCCGGACTCTCCTCCAAAAGAGCACGCGCCGGATAACGGCGAGAGAAGAGGCAGGCGGTAGTTGGGCGCGGTCGATTCCACCAACGGAGACGCCGGGGCGGCGGGGAAGCTCCCCGACTGGGTCTTGGCTCCTATCCCCGGCGCGAAGAAGCGCACGGTGCGGCGGCATGCCGCTCCCTATGGGGTGATCGAGAAGGTGAAGCTGTGGCCGTCCAAGACCGGTCTGCTGCACGGGGTCCGTTCGGTGAAGCTGCGAGGAGGGTTCGTAGAGTTGCAGACGCACTGCGGGCATGACATCCGCATGCGGAACTCCCGGAACTGCCGGGTGGCCCGCCATCTGCGCAACAAGATCTACGACCATCCATGCCCGAAGTGCCGCATCCCGTCATGGAAGCTCGAGAAGTTCGAGAGCACCTCGTTCGTATGAAACGCCAGGGAGACATCGCACTCGGGTTCTCGCCGCAGCAGCGGCAGCGCTTGGCCGAGATCGGACTCGACGAAGACGCATTGGCGGGCACCTTCGAATCTGCCGAGGAGCGCGACGCCCGCTACGAGGAGAACCATCGCGGACTCAGCCGGACGAACGTCGAGCGACTCGACACGCTGCGCACCGAGCGGCGACGGCCGGTGCTCCGCACGGTGGAGACGGTCCTGATCGAGGCGCTGGTCGCAGAGGGTTTCGTCGAGGTGGCCACGCCGCTCATGATGGGCAAGGGAGCCCTCGCGAAGATGGGCATCGATGAGGACCACCCGCTCTGGCGCCAAGTGTACTGGGTCGACGGCGATCGGTGTCTGCGTCCGATGTTGGCGCCGAATCTCTACTACCTACTCAGTCACCTGCAACGGCTGTGGCCGCCTCCGGTGAGCATCTTCGAAGTCGGACCGTGCTTCCGCAAGGAATCGAAGGGTTCGAACCACCTCTCGGAGTTCACCATGCTCAACCTTGTGGAGTTCGAGCCGGTCGGCGACGCCACCGACCGCCTGCGCTCCTTGGCCCATGTCGCGATGGAGCCGCTGGGCTTGGACTACGAGATCGTCGAGACCGATTCCGGCGTCTACGGCGCGACGCTCGACGTGGAGGTGCACGGCATCGAGGTGGCCTCAGGCGTCGTAGGACCGCACCCGCTCGACGAGCGATGGGGAGTCACCGGCCCGTGGGCCGGGTGGGGATTCGGTCTTGAGCGCCTGGCCATGATGCAGACGGGCGGGTCTCGTATCCACCCGGTAGGGAGGAGCCTCGTGTATCTCGACGGGGCGCGCCTCAACGTACAAGGCACCCGGCCGGCATCGTATCCGGCCGCGGGGGAATAGGGGGTCTGCAAGTGACCAGACGGCAACGATGCCGGGAAGTGGAAGCGATCGTCGACCGGGCTGTCGCGGGGGAGCGCCTCCGGGTGCCCGAGATCGAGACGTTGCTCGAAGTGGAGCAGCCGGATGAGGCCGCCTTGATCTTCGATGGAGCGCAGCGGCTGAGGGAGCGTCACTTCGGACGCAAGGTCTTCCTGTACGGATTCGTCTACTTCTCGACGTATTGCCGCAATCGCTGCACGTTCTGCTTCTATCGCCACGGCAACGACGCGAGTCCCCGGTACCGCAAGACGGCGGCTGAGGTGGTCGAGATAGCGCGTGGCTTGGCCGGCTCGGGCGTGCACCTCGTAGATCTGACCCTGGGGGAGGACCCAGAGATCCACGAGGCGGGCCGGTTCGACCACTTGGTGGAACTCGTAGCGGACGTCCGCCGTGCCGTGGGGGTGCCGGTGATGGTGTCTCCTGGCGTCGTGCCCGACGCGGTGCTGGAGCAGCTCGCCGCGGCGGGGGCCGACTGGTACGCGTGCTACCAGGAGACCCACTCCCCGCAGTTGTTCCGCAAGCTCCGGCCGGGGCAGGATTTCGCGGAGCGTGTTGGAGCACGGAGCCGGGCCCTGGGTGCCGGATTGCACGCTGAAGACGGCATCCTTCTGGGCGTAGGCGAGACGGCCGCCGACCGCGCGCGCTCCCTGGTCACGATGAGGGCTCAGGGCGTGCAGCAGGTGCGGGTCATGGGCTTCGTCCCCCAAGAAGGTACTCCCATGAGCGGGTTCGATGCGCCGACTTTGCTCGCCGAGATGGTCACCCTGGCCACCATGCGGCTCACCATGCCCGACCGCCTGATCCCGGCCTCGCTGGACATCGACGGCCTTCGGGGTCTGGAGGCCCGCTTGCGCGCGGGCGCAAACGTGGTCACCTCCATCATCCCTCCAGCAAGCGGACTCGCCGGGGTCTCTCAGTCGAAACTGGACATCGACGAGGGCTTCCGTACTGTGGCCGGGGTAGAGCGGCATCTCGCTCCGCTCGGGCTGAGTGTGGCCTCGGCCGAGGAGTACGAGGACTGGCTCAGTGGGACCCGTGCCCCGGCGATCAGGGCGCGCGCCTAGTGCTGCGCCTGGGCGTCGTGGGGGGGCGGCTGCAAGGCACCGAGGCGGTCTATCTGGGCATCAAGGCCGGCTTCGAGGTCGTGCTCGTGGATAGGGCGCCCGCCACCGCCGCATCGGGCCTGGCAACGGAGAGCCACGTGTTCGATCCCATGACCGACGTGGCACGCGCGCGGGCCGTGCTCGGATCGTGCGACGTTGTTCTGCCCGCCTGCGAAGACCTGCGTACCCTCCGCTGGCTGAGTGATGTCGTGCCTTCGTGGGATGTGCCTGTGGCCTTCCATCTGCCCTCCTATGAGCTTTCTTGTTCAAAGATCCGTTCCGACCGTCTCTTCGCCGAACTCGATGTTCCGCGTCCCCTGCCGTGGCCAGACTGTGGGTACCCCGCTGTGGTCAAACCGAGCGGGGCGAGCGGAAGCGAGGGCGTGAGCGTCGTGTGGACCGAGAGAGACCTCGAGATGGCTCGGGCGAGGCTGGAGACAGACGGTCATGAGGTCGTCGTGCAGCAGTACGTGGACGGGCCCTCGTTGTCGCTCGAAGTGATCGGAACTCCCGACGGAGCATTGCCGCTCGTTCCCACACTGCTCGAGTTCGACCACACGTACGACTGCAAGCGCGTTATCGCTCCGGTGACCGCCGGGGGAGGTACTCTCGAGGCCCTATCCTCGGCCGGCGTGCGTCTTGCCGAGGGGCTGGGTCTAGTGGGTGTCATGGATATCGAGGTCATGTTGGACGGCGACGTCCCCCGGGTGATCGAGATCGACGCGCGGTTGCCCAGTCAGACGCCGACTGTGGTGCTGCACTCGACCGGAATCAACATGGTCGCGTTGATGGTGGACGCGGCACGCGGGGCCGTTCTCCCCGCCTCGGTGACGCAATACGGTCGCGGGGTCAGCTACCAGCACGTTCGGGCCTCCGCGGGTAGGTTGGAGGTGTTCGGGGAACACGTCATGAGTACCGCGGGGCCGCTCAGGCTCCTAGAAGACGTCTTCGGGGCGGACGAGGTGCTGACCGACCGAGACGCAGTCGGCGACACGTGGTCGGCGACGCTCATCTGCACGGGTAGGGACGCGGAAGGTGCTCGCTCCCGCGCCGAACTGGCTGTTCGGCGTATGGCGGCGGACTCAGGGTTGATGATGGCTCCCGAGAACGCCCCTCGTGCGGAACCGTGTCGAACATGAGAGGCCGCGGCACCCGTGAAGGGGGGTGGTACTAGCTAGATGGGTGAATCTTCTGGGGCCGCCGCGTCTCTCGTAACACGCGGGCCTGAGAAGCCATTCTGGGGAGCCTCCAGGCAGGATGCTTGGGAGCTTCAGATTCCTCGGTCCGACAGCGACCGGGACAATGGGGGGTTGGTAATGGAGAACGTCGGGAGCAATGCGATCTGGTATTGGATCGTCATGCTCGCCTACTTCGTCGTGGTGCTCTACATCGGTTGGCGCTACTACGTCGTACAGAAGAAGGAAAAGAACGCCGCGGAAGAGGCCAAGGACTACTGGGTGGCCAAGCGAGGAACCGGCTCGCTGATGGTGGGCATGAGTATCGCGGCCGGATGGCTGCTCATCGGCTTCATCACGTGGGCCATCTATAACACGTACATGTTCGGCATCGGGGGGATCTGGGCGATGGTCGTGCCCTGGTTCATCTTGCTGTTCATGATGCTATACCTGGTTCCCAAAGTGCGGAGCATCAAGGCCATCTCGCAGCCCCAGATGTTGCACAATCGCTACGGGTTGCCCACGCGCATCCTCTCCACTCCATGGAATATCTTCAGCTTCATCATCTGGTCGGCTGCGGAGGTGTGGACTATCGCCCACATCATCGCCCCCGAGTTCGCGGTCGCGCCGTGGGTCATGTACTTCGTCTTCAGCGTTCCCATTGCGATCTACATGTTCTTGGGCGGCTTCCAGTCGGTGATCAGCGCTAACGCCGTGCAGTTCGTGATGGCGGTGCTCTTCGTCACCATCGTGACGGTGGGCATAGGCATCGTGGCCTTCCGCGAGCTCCCGGCTGAGACCGGGTTCTTCGAGTACCTGCGCAACGTCACGCCTCCCGGCCTGGAACAAGGTGAGGGTGGGGCGCTCCGCTGGTTCAGCCTCGGTGTTCCGTTCGCCTTCGTATCCATCGTCGCCCTGCTTCCCGGCTGGGTGGTCGAAGAGGATTGGTGGCTCAAGGCTCAATCGGCACGCAGCACTAGCGAAGCCCGGAAAGGTCTGTGGGCGAACCTGGTGTACAACGTGGTCTGGGTGCTCGTAGCCTCCAGCGTCATCGGCCTGTTCGCCCTCGTCGTGTTCCCGCCGGAGACGTTCGAAGAGACCCTCGGTGGCGACGCCTACGCGATCCTCACCACCTTCCTGAGCGGCAACTTCCCCACGTGGGCACTGGTGCCGTTGTTCGCGGCTCTGGCGGCTCTGTCGATGTCGACGGTCGCCACGTTCACCAATGTCTGCGCGCTGAACTTGAGCTACGACTTCCTGCAGCCGTTGGTGTACCGTCGTCTCAAGTGGAGCGACAAGCGCATCATGGCATGGAGTCGAGCGAGTTCGTTGGTCATGGTGGCGCTGACTGTAGCGGTCGCCTTCTTGATCGACCTGTTCCCCACCGGGCTGTGGGACGCCTACTACATCTCGAGCGGTGTCCTGTCCGCAGGGGTAGGGGTCCCCGTACTCGGCATGTTCTGGAAGAGGGCCACGCAAGCAGGTGCCATGGCGGGCTCCGCCGTCGGGGCGATCACCGCGTTCGTCGGCTACTGGGTGGAGTTCTACGTGCTCGAGAGTGCGTATAGCCCTCAGTGGTTGGCCGACACAGCTCTGGGCTATGCCTTCGTGGCCGTAGTCGCGGGCTTCGTGGTCTTCATCGTGGTGAGTCTCGTCACGGGTCCGCCGAGCCAGAAGCAACTGGACGCCATCGGCAAGGCACCGGTAGACGATCACGACGAGTTCTTCGCTGGAGTAGCTGAAACGAGCTAGGAGAGGAGGATCGGAGCGGCACGGGCACTCGAATGGGTGCAATGGCACAGTACGTCCAAACTGACTAGAGGAGGTGAACCGGTACATGGCGACACTTAGTATGGAGGAAGCGATCCAGAAGGCTCAGGAGCTCGTTCTCGCAATCGACGAGGATGGTGCGGTACAGCTGGCCAAGGATGCGCTGCAGAGTGGTCTGGATCCTGTGCAGCTCCTGCAGGAAGGCTTCACGGTGGGCATGCGCCGCGCCGGTGAGCTGTTCGAGGCCGAGGAGATGAGCCTGCCCGAGATGATCATTGCCGCGGATTGTATGACCGCCGCGTTGGCCGTCCTCGAGGAAGCTCTCCCCGAAGCTTCGGCGAGCGAGAAGCTCGGCACGATTGTGATCGGCACCATCGAGGGCGACGTCCACGACATCGGCAAGACGATCGTGGGCACGCTGCTCGGCGTATCGGGCTTCGAAGTCCACGACCTGGGTCGCGATGTGGCCATCGGCGAATTCGTCCGCATGGCGCAGGAGACCAACGCCGATCTGGTAGGCAGCTCGGCCCTCATGACCACCACCATGGTGAACCAGGCCAAGCTGGAGACGGCCCTCACCGAGGCGGGCATCAGGGGGAATGTGAAGACGATGGTGGGCGGCGCCGCCGCCACCCAGCACTGGGCCGACAAGATCGGCGCCGACGTCTACGCCGAGAGTGCCACCGAGACGGTGGCGAAGGCCAAGGAAGCCGTCTCCTAGTGAGACGGCCTGTCACTACAAGCGAGAGAGAGGAGGTGTGCACATGATCCGAGGACCGAGAGCCAGTACGGAGGAATATCAAGGCTGGGGTCTCAAGATGTACTCGAGCAGTCAGCTCGACGCCATCCACGACGCTACGCTGGAAGTCCTCCGGCTGACCGGGGTCGAGGTTCATCTCGACGAAGCATTGGACGTTCTCGAAGAGGGCGGCTGCATCGTCGATCGTGCCACCAAGATAGTCAAGTTCCCTGGGCACGTCGTCGAGCAGGCTCTGGCGTCGTGCCCGAGTAACATCCTGCTCGCCGCGCGCGATCCCAAGAACGACTACTGGATGGGCGGCAAGCACGTCGGCTACACCAACTTCGGCTGCGGCATCATGGTCACCGATCCCGAGACGGGTGAGGTGAACGAGACCACCAAGGAAGACATGGGCAGGACGGCACTCGCCTGCGACGCGATGGAGAACGTCGACGTGTATTCCACCGCGGTCGTGGCCCGCGACATGCCCGATACCTCGTACGACCTGCACATGCTCGAAGCGGCGTTCCTGAACACGAGCAAGCACGTGCATCACATCGACGTCTCTTCGGGCGCCAACGCCCGGAAGATGTTCGAGATGGCGGCGCTCATCGCCGGCGGTGAGAAGGAGCTTCGGGAGAGGCCGTTGGTCTCCACCCTGGTGTGCCCCACCAGCCCGCTGATGCTCCACACGGTGACCTGCGAGGTCATCATGGAGAGCGCGCGTTGGGGCTGCCCCATCAACGTGCTGAGCATGGCCATGTCGGGCGCATCCAGCCCGGTGTCGGTCTCAGGCACGCTGGTCACCCACAACGCTGAAGTGCTGGCCGGTATCACTCTGGCGCAGCTCACCAGCACGGGCGCTCCCACCATGTACGGGAGCTCCACCACCATGTTCGATATGACCTACGCCACGGCCCCCGTAGGGGCGCCGGAGCTGGGCATGATCTCGGCGGCGGTGGCTGAACTATCCAACTACTACAATCTGCCGAGCTATGTTGCCGGTGGTTAGGCGGATAGCAAAGTGATCGACGCTCAGGCCGGGCACGAGAAAACCATCACCAGTCTGCTACCAGCGTTGGCAGGGTCCAACCTGATATATGGTATGGGGATGCTCGAACTGGGTGTCACGTTCTCCTATGGACAGCTCCTGATCGACAACGAGATCGCCTCGATGGTCAAGCGCGTGGTGCACGGTTCACCCGTGGACAGCGACACGATCGGCACCGACGTGATCCACAAGATCGGTTCGGGTGGGAACTTCCTGAAGGAGAGGCACACGCTGAAGTACATGCCCTCGGAGCAGTCGAAGGTGAAGCTCTTCGACCGGCGTACGCGGGGAGCATGGACGAAGAAGGGTGGGACAGACGTAGCGACGCGCGCCGAGGCGATGGCCGCCGATCTGCTGAAGACCCACGAAGCGATGCCGCTCGATCCGGCGATCCACGAGGCGATGAAGAAGATCATCGTCTCCGCGGAGGAGTAAGCCGAGAAGAAGCGGACGCGAGCCACCACGTAGGCGGCTCGAACGAGGCCGGTCCGCCCCTTCGGGGGTGGGCCGGCCTTCGTCGTTGCACCGCCGCGTCTACTCCTCCAGCATGAGGAGCAGGCAGCGCTCCAGGACGTCGAGGGTCGGCTCGACGTCGTACTCGGCCCCGTGGATGAGCGCCTGCACGGCGATGCCGTCCATGACGGCGGCGGTGAAGGCCCCCATCGCCCGAAGCCGGGCGGCGCGTTCGTCGTCTGCCTGCGCTTCGTCGAGGCCGAGCCACTCCAAGTTCCAGTCGTACCACAGGTCGTAAAGGTACGTGAGCCTCCGGCGGAGGCCGCGATCCCGGGCCCCGTGGGGGAGCACGTCGAAGAAGGCTCGGTAGCCGTCGACGTTCTTGGCCATCCGACGGACGCCGGCCACGAAGCTGTGCACGCGCTCGGTCACTGTGGTGTGCGCCGAGAGGTCGTTCGCCATGGAGGCGCACTCGTCCAGAACGATCTCGTCGACCACGGCTTCGATCAATCCAGCCTTGCTTCCGAAGTAGTAGCGCACCAGGGCCTTGTTGACCCCGGCCTTGCTGGTGACCGACTCCAGGGTGAGTGCGCTCAGACCCTTGGTCGACAGCACCTGCTTGGCTGCCACGAGGATCTTGCGTGCGGTGGGAGGGAGCGAGCTCCCCGCACCGCGAGAGGGCACGCGAGGCAGGCGTTGCTGCCCGCGACTGGGTGGTGCGGTGCCTTGATCGAGACCGTATTCCAACTCGTTTGTCTCCTTCCCACCCTCAACCGTCCGGCTCGCGGGAGGGGCTCGGGATGCCAAAGAACGAGGGGGTTGCACTGTCGAGACCCAGACCGGAGTATAAGCCAATCGGATACATCACGCTACAGGTGGCGCGATCTCGCGGGAATGGGATCGGCAAGGGTTGTTGGCCCAAGATTCCCTCGATTGACCGGGTTGCGCCACTTTCACTGTTCCGATACCATGCAACCAGTTTAACCGTACGGGTAAGCCGCCTCGGGTGCCCGCGGATGGAGTTTCGAGTCGCGCCTGGGGGCGTGGGGGAGGGGGCAAAGGATGTACGCGGTCATCACCGTGGACACTGACAAATGCACAGGGTGCCGCACCTGCGAGATCGCCTGCTCGCTGCACAACTACGGGGAGTGCAATCCATCGCGATCGAGGATATCCGTCATCCGCACGCAGGACGGTGGGCTGATCACCACCATCCCGGTGGTCTGCCAGCAGTGTGTCAAACCTCTCTGTCTGAACATGTGTCCCTCGGAGGCCCTTAGTAGGGACCCGAAGACGAACGCGGTAGTGGTCAACGAGGATCGCTGCCTGGGCTGCCGCACCTGCGTGTACGTGTGCCCGTTCGGGGCGCCCTCGGTAGACCCCCGCTTGGGTGTGGCCCAGAAATGTGATCTCTGCGGAGGTGAGCCCACGTGCGTGGCCGTCTGCCCCAAGAAGGCCCTCAGCTTCGTCGAGGCGGAGGACGAGAGTCTGCGCCGGAAGCGTGCCGGCGTTCGTAAGTACTTGGACCAGCTGGAAACGGCGGCCGGGTGATGCACGCTCGAGACGGGAGGGGGGAACGATGAATCTCTATGGCGGCAAGATCCTGTGGATCGATCTGACCAGTGGCGCCGTGACCACCCAGAGTACGTCCGACTACGCGGGCATGTATGTGGGAGGCAGGGGTGTCAACGCCCGCATCATGTATGACAACGTCGGTCCGGCCACGGACCCGCTGGGTCCCGAGAACGTCCTCGCATTCGGTGCCGGACCGCTCTCGGGCACGTTGTTCCCCGGGTGCAGTCGTACCGACATCATGAGCAAGTCGCCCGTCACGAACCTGCTCGGCAACGCGAACGTGGGTGGGGATTGGGCGGCCGAACTCAAGTACGCGGGGTACGATCACGTGGTTCTTCGTGGTCGAGCCGAGAGCCCGGTGTACATCAGCATCAGGAACGAGAAGGTCCAGTTGCGCGACGCCACCGAACTGTGGGGCCGGACGACGTACGAGACACACCACGCGATCCACGAAGAACTCGACGACCCCGAGATCAAGGTGCTTTGCATCGGTCCGGCCGGTGAGAACCAAGTGACGTTCGCGACCGTGCATAGCAACGTGGGGAACGCAGCCGCACGCACGGGCATGGGTGCTGTGATGGGGTCCAAGAACGTGAAAGCGCTCGCGGTGCGGGGCACGAAAGGCGTGACGGTGGCCGATCCGAAGGCTTTCTTCGCCGCCTGTATGGAAGCGCACGAAACGGTGAGGGGAGCCGACTACTTCGAAGAGATCTCTACCATCGGGGCCGTGAGAGGCGAGTACGCCTACGTACTCAGCGGCATCGAGGCCGGCGGCGACGCCCACGAGACGGCTCCCGACTTCGATCCGGAAGGCAAGACCGACTACCACGCTTTCTGGAAGAAGTACGGGCACAAGCGGACAGGTTGCATGGGCTGCCCGGTCCACTGCATGGAGAACTACACCATGCCCGAGGTGGGCAGTACCGTCCTTTCGTGCGAGCTCTACACGCAGCTGACGTGGGAGGTGCGCAACGACGACATGCCGCTGTGGTTCGAGCTGATCCTGCGGTGTCAGGAGGCCGGCATCGACAACACCAGCATGGCCCTTACCATCCAGTGGCTCATGGAACTGTACGAGAAGGGCATCCTCGATGCGGGTCTCACCGATGGGGTGCCCATGGAGTGGGGGAGCCGTGAGGCGATCTCCGGTGTGCTCGAGAGCACAGTAGCGCGCACGGGCTTCGGTCACGTCGTGGCACAAGGCATGAAGGCCACGGCCGAGCACCTTGATGCTCGGATCCCCGCGGAACGCCGAGGCGGTGTGAGCACGTACGACTACGCCATGCAGGTGAACAACAACCCCATGTACGGTATCAACCCGCGCATGAATTCCATGGCTCTGTCGTACGCTATCGGTCGGCGTTCGGACTGCATCCAGGACTTGGATATGCATCAGTTCGACACTGTGAGCGCGCCCGTCTATCCGGGATGGTCGGAACAGGAACGGCTGGAAGCCATCGCGCACGAGAGCGAACTGGCGACGGCGCTCACCGGCAAGGCCGACGCCGGCGACCCCGAGAGCTACGAGGGCAAGGCCCAGATCGTGCACGACATGGGGGTCACCACCGGTATCCCCGACATGGCGGGCTCCTGCAAGTGGCACACGAAGTGGCTTTACCTCGACCTCACGCCCGAGCACTACGCGAAGGCCCTCACGGCGGGTCTCGGTCGAACCGTGACGGCCGAGGACCTACTGCGGGCCTCACTCCGTCTTCGCAACGTGGAGCGCGCCCTGGAGTGCACGATGGGCCGGCGGCGGGAGAACGACACCATCCCCAAGAAGGAGTTCAACAAGCCGGTCTCACGGGGTCATTGGAAGGGCAGGCTGGGCGTCGACCCCGAGAAGTTCGAGGGCATGAAGGACGAGTACTACACGCTCCGTGGTTGGGATCTGGAGACGGGTGTGCCGACCGCAGCTACTCTGCACGAGTACGGTCTGGACGATATCGCTCACGACTTGGCGGAACGAGGCATATTGCCGCACTGGACGGGCGAGTCGGTGGACGCCCCGGTGACCGGCCACGATCGATAGCGTGACCGGGCGCGTGGTTCGGGCACCTTCCATAGAGAAGCAGGCCACGCGTGAGCAACGCCGGCTGCGTACCGTCTCCACGGAACACCTGAAGAGCGTGCGGGGGCAGTGGGGTTGGCCCATCGCCCTGTACCTGTTCCTGGCCGGCATGGGGGCCGGGGGCTTCCTGATGGGAGTCGCAGTGCGCGCCCTCGGTCTTGGCGCGGGGCCCGTCGTGTGGTCTTTGGCGGGGGTAGAGCTCGATCTCGCGGCGCTATCCCAGCTGTGGGGCCCACTGGCGGTAGCGATCGGAGCGCCGTTCCTGGTCATGGACCTCGGTAGGAAGACTCGCTTCTTCCGGGCCGGTCTCAACGTGAAGGTCTCGTGGATGGCTCGGGGCTTCTACATCCTCTCAGGCTTCATCGCCGTGGGAGGTCTGGTGTGGGTCGTGGCAGTCGTCGATCCCGGGTGGGCGGATGCGCATAGTGCTCTGTGGCGCGGTCTGGTCGCGGCCGGCGCTCTGCTGGCCCTCGCCACTGCGGTCTATACGGGTCTGCTCTTGCGGTCTTTGAGGTTCGTACCGCTCTGGAAGAGCGACCTGCTCCCCGTCCTCTTCCTCTTCTCCGCGCTCTCCGCCGGATCCATGGGTGTGATCCTCGTCTCCTTCGGGACCGCCGCGTTCGGGGAGGCGGGCGGTTCTTTGGGGGAAGTGGCTCGTTCCCTCGCCCGCGTCGAGCAAGGCCTCATCCTACTCGAAGCAGCGGTGCTCGCCGCGTACCTCCTGCGAGTGAGCCGCGACCGGGCCGCCGGGGGGGCTTCGGTCCGCATGCTGGTCCAGGGTCGCCTGCGCCTTCTGTTCTGGGGTGGCGTCGTGGGTCTGGGGCTCGTCTTCCCCGCCGTGCTCGAGTTCCTCTACCAGGGCTTGCCACAGCACCCCGCGCTCCTGTGGGCGGCGGGACTGTTCCTGCTCGCGGGCGGGTTCCTTCTGCGCATGGGACTGTTGGCTGCGGCCGCAAAGGAGGAGCTTCCTCTGCAGCGACTCCTCGAAGCCAGAGCCCACCTACGGGCGATGAGGGTGGGCGGGTGAGGAAGCGCCTTGACAACGAGTATGCCCTGAGCAGGGGACCCGCGGTGCAGGGAAGGGTGCTCCTAGTCGATCCAGAGAGGTGCGACGGATGCGGTGAGTGCGTGGAGGCCTGCGCCCTCTTCCACACCGGCACCAGCGATATCGCGCGGTCGCGCATACGGGTGTTCAGCATGGGGTCGCTTGAGCTGTTCGTGCCGAGTACGTGTCAGCACTGTGAGACCCCGTCGTGCACGGAAGCATGCCCTACCAAGGCCTGTCACCGGGATCCAGTGACCCACACGGTGCTCATCGATGCCGATGTCTGCATGGGCTGCAAGACCTGCGTCGTGGCCTGCCCGTTCGGGGCTCCAAGCTTCGATGAGGCGGAGGGCGTCTCCATCAAGTGCGACTACTGCGGCGGCGAACCCGCGTGCGTGGCCGCGTGCAAGTCGGGTGCCATCGAGTATTCGTACGCCGCCGACGGGAGCATCAGGCGCAGACGTCGCCACGTGTTGAAGGCCTTTGGATGGAAGTAGGCGGAGAGCGTGAGCCGCGCGCTGCAAGCGGAGAGCGTGAACCGTCCGCCGAGCGCACCGCTCCTGGGGTCGCCGTGACCGTGCGCCTGCACCTGGGGCTCGAGCAGTTCCGCCCGCGCATAGCGACCGGGCTGGCGGTACCGGTGAGCGTGCCGGCCGGAACCACCGTGGCGGGGGTGGTCGCCGACGTGTGCGGACTGCCGGATCGCATGAGGGTGCTGGTGACTGTTAACGGCAACACGTCTCGGCCTACCGACCTGGTGGGAGAGGGCGATCAGATCCGCCTCTTCATGCCGCTTTCGGGTGGATAGCGCAGACAGAGACAGCGACAGAGATGAGGACGGGGACGGGGACAAGGACAGGGACAGAGACAGGGACAGCGACAGAGACGGGGCCAGGGACCGGGACAGGGACCGGGCTGGGACGACGGCAGGGGCTCGGGAGCGTTGGGCCCGCACGTGATCGCAAGGAGGAGGTCCACGATGGGGAACCAGCTGGTGATCGACGTCGATAGGTGCACGGGCTGCCGCTCCTGTGAGACGGCTTGCTCGTTCGCCCACTACGAGGAGTTCAACCCGCGCAAGTCGGCGGTGCGGGTGAGCATCTTCACAGAGGACGCCTTCTTCCTGCCACAGGTGTGCCTGCAGTGCGCCGAGCCGGCCTGCGCCGCCGTCTGCCCATCCGGGGCAATGCATGCCAGCGAGATCGAGGGCAGCTACGTGGTCGCCCTCAACCGAGATCGCTGCGTTGGTTGCCACATGTGTACGCTCGCATGTCCCTTCGGCGCGGTGGAGGACGACGGTGGAGGGAGCGTGCGGAAGTGTGATCTGTGCGGCGGCCGGCCTGCCTGCGTCGAGGCGTGCGCGACGAAGGCCCTCTCCTTCGCGGCCGTCGACTCTTCGCCTCGGGCCAAGCGCAAGGCCATGGCAGACAAGATGCGTCTCGACGGGAGGGACTGATGATGGCCGGCTGGATCGGACGACTCCTGCGCGTGGACCTGGCGACCGGTACCGCCGCGACCGAGGCAATCGACTCGGCCGTGCTCGCGAGAGCCATCGGCGGGCGCGGATTGGGCATCCACTATCTCTCCAGTGAGGTCGACCCGACGGTGGACCCGCTGGGCCCCCAGAACAAGCTGGTGTTCGCGATTGGCCCGTTGACGGCCACGTCGGCACCGGCCTCGAGCCGATACACCTTGGTCACCAAATCGCCGCTCACCGGCGCGATCGCCAACTCCAACTCGGGCGGCTACTTCGGCGCGGAACTCAAGTTCGCCGGCTACGACGCGATCATCGTCGAGAACGCCTCGCTCCGACCGGTCTATCTGTGGATCGACGACGACCGAGTGGAGATCAGAGACGCGGGCGACCTCTGGGGTCGAGCGGTGAGTGACACCACCGCGCTGCTCCTGGCCGCGACCGACGAGGAGGCCAAAGTGGCCTGCATAGGGCCGGCCGGCGAGAACCTGGTGCGCTTCGCGGCCGTCATGAACGACGGCGGCCGGGCGGCCGGGCGCTCGGGAGTGGGGGCCGTCATGGGCTCCAAGCGACTGAAGGCGATCGCGGTGCGCGGCAGCGGCGGGGTGCGAGTGGCCGATCCGGCGGGCTTCCAGGCGGCGGTGAGGGCCGCCCGCGACGAGTTCAAAGACCCCTACATGTCGATCACCATCGGACAGTACGGCACGTCCGACGTAGTCGAGTTCGCCGACGAGGTGGGTCTCCTGCCCACGCGCAACTTCCAGGAGGGCACGTTCGAAGGAGCGGCGGCGATCGGGGGGACGGCCGTCTCCCGATACAATCTCAAGGGTCTCGGCAAGACCAAGGCCTGTTTCGGATGTCCGTTGGCCTGTGGGCGCGTGACCCAGGTGAAGAGCGGGCCTTTCAAAGGGCGCGGCGAAGGTCCCGAGTACGAGACCCTGGGGTCCCTCGGGGCCGTGTGCGGTGTGGACGACGTCGAAGCGATCATGAAGAGCAACTACGTGTGTAACGAGATGGGCCTCGACACCATCTCGGCCGGAGTGACCATCGCCTGCGCCATGGAACTGAGCGAGCGCGGGTTCATCCCCGAGGCAGACAGCGCCGGTGCCCTCGGTTTCGGCGACGGTGCCGCGGTAGTGGGACTGCTCGAGAAGATAGCCCGGCGGGAGGGCTTCGGTGATGCCCTGGCCGAGGGTTCCTATCGCCTAGCCGAGCGGTACGGCCATCCCGAGTTCAGCATGACGGTCAAGAAGCAGGAGTTCCCGAACTACGACCCGAGAGGCGGACAAGGCTTCGCCCTCGGCTATGCCACGTCCAATCGGGGCGCCTGCCACATCCGGCAAGAGGTGCACTGCGTTGAGTTCTTCGGCATCTCCCTGCTCGGTATCGTCGAGACCGGCGAGAACCTCGACCGCTTCGCTGTTGAGGGAAAGGCTGAGGTGGCGAAGAAGATCCAGGACTTCTACTGCATGATCGATTCTTCGGGCATCTGCAACTTCATCGTCATCGGCATGCCCGACGTGCGGGTACTGATCGACCTGATGGAGACGGCCACCGGGCTGTCGTTCGGGGGTGAGGCGGGCTTCCTGGCGGCTGGTGAGCGCATCTTCAATCAGGAACGACTGTTCAACTTGGGGGCGGGGCTCACCGCCGCCGACGACACGCTCCCGAAGCGCATGCTCGAGACTCCCTTCACCACCGGGGCGAGCAAAGGCAATCTCCCGCGCCTCGACATCCTCATGCCCGAGTACTACGAGGCTCGCGGCTGGAACGCGGACGGTCGCCCCACGGAGGCCAAGCTGGCCGCGCTCGACCTCGAGGGGGCGCCGCGGTGACGCCCACTCCTGTCGGATACGCACCGACCGGCACGCTGACTTGAGCAAGACCCACGTGATCGTGGGCGCCGGGGGTGCCGGGCTGGCTGCGGTGCGAGCTATCCGCCGCCGTGACGCGGAGTGCCGCATCGTCGTGGTGACGGCCGAGTCGTGCCCGGCGTACTCGCCCGCCCTGCTCCCGTATCTGTTGTCCGGTGCGGTTGCCGAGAAGGGCCTCGTCCTGGCCGACACGCGGTTCTATGATGCCCACCGCGTGGCTCTTGTGCCGGGCACTCGCGCGGTCGGCGTCGACTTCGAGCGGCGAACTGTCCTGGTCGAGCCGGGAGGATCGCTCGAGTACTCATCTCTTCTCATTGCGACCGGCGCCTCAGCCCGAGGCGAGGAGGTGCCCGGGGCGACCGCGGCCGACGGACCCCTGACTCTGCGCACCTTGGCCGATGCTCGGATCCTCCAAAGGCGTCTGGAGGAGGCTCGAAGCGTGGCGGTTCTCGGTGCCGGTCTTGCCGGCCTCGAGATCGCCATGGCGGCCCGAAGAACCGGGAAGCAGGTGACCATACTTGCTCGGTCGGATCACATCCTCAGCCGGAACGTCGGGGCTGAGGAAGCGGCAGTCGTGCAGCGGTGGCTCGAGGAGTCGGGGATCCGATTCCTTCTTGGTCGCGACAAGCCGGCCATGGAGCAGGTGGGGGCGCGGCGCTACCTGACAACTGGCCAGGGTGATGCCGTGCCGGCCGATGTGTGCGTAGCCGCCAAGGGAGCCGCCCCGAACACGGCCTGGTCCTCGCCCGTCGCCGCCCGAACTGACCGGGGCTTGGTCGTCGATGAGGGCATGCGCACGGGTATCCCCGGAGTCTTCGCGGCCGGCGACGCGGCATTTTCGCGTCACGGCGTCACCGGGCACGTCGAGGCCCTCGCCACCTGGCCGAGCGCGTGTGCTCAGGGCGCGGTGGCCGGAACCAACATGGCGGGCGGCGATGGACTGCTCTCGGGTGAGATCCCGTTCAACGTGCTGCCCGTGTTCGACCGACGGATCTCGTTCATGGGCTGTACGAGTCCAGAAGCCCTGGGCTACCTGGGCGGGGGCGTGGTGCGGACGGTGATCGGGGACCCCGTCTCGGGCCGCGCACGCACGCTCTGGCTGCAGGAAGGGCGGCTGGTGGGAGCGGTCATGTTCGGATCGCAGCCGGGCGCAGGGCGCTTGCGCCAGGCGATCCAGTCAGGCGTGAGGCCCGGCTCAGCGAAGGGCGGGTCGTGGGGACTTCTGTCCGGGCTCCCGGTTGTTGGCGCACGCTAGGCCCGCATGAACCCGGCTTCTCTGCCGCGATGGTGACCCTGCCGCGACGCGGCCGTCGTACGGGCCGTCGTACGACCTGAACTCAGGGCCCGCGAAGACGGAGGCATAGGCCCCGCCTTCCTCAGCGAGGATCTCTCGAAGCAAGGCACTCAGGGTGATCACCTCTGTTGAGCCCAGCGATACCGAAGGGGTCTTGTTCATCGGTCCACCTCCTCGTCCAATCACCATGTGACGGATGCTACACCCAGTATCGGCCGCGGACATTAGGTCACGATGAGAACGAGGTGAGGGAACTCACACCGCCCGGCGCAGCGCGCTGAGGTAGCGGAAGCCCGGCCTGTTTCTTCCCTGCAGTCTGCCGCGACGCTGTGTTGCCACGGCGCGCTTCATGCGTACTTTGTCGATATGAGTTACCGAAACGATAAGTCATGACGGTATTGACGTGTAGAATCGATAAGTATACGCTGGCGAAGCCATGCCTCAACTGATCGGGGGTGCGATGGACGACCACAAGAAGGGCGAGCCGCGACCGGAGCGGCTTGACTCGCTGGACCGGAAGATACTGGCCCTGCTCCAGGGCGACGGCCGCGTGCCGAACGCGGAGATCGCTCGAGTCTCCGGAGTGTCCGTGCCCACGGTACGCAAGCGGATCGAGAAGATGATGGAGAGTGGGGTGGTGCAGATCGTCGGTCTGCTCGACCCGGCCGCGACGGGGTACGCGATCAACGTCATGATCGGCGTGAATGTCGTCGCCGGAGACCTGCGCGAAGTGGGCCGCACGTTCGCCGCGCTCAGCAGAGTGTGTTGGGTGGGGTACTGCACCGGCCGGTACAACCTGCTGGTGGAAGGAGTGTTCCGCGGTAGCGAGGAACTGCTTGACTTCCTCAGCGGGCCGCTGGCCCCGGGCGGGAGCGTCATCTCGGTCGAGGTCTTCACCATCCTGGGGAATGAGAAGTTCAGCTATATGTGGGAGATACCCGAGGATCCCGCGTTGGAAGGAAGGGTGTGACGCGATGGGGTGGAGGGACAAGCCCAGAGGCGAGGAGCGGGCGGGGGTATCGCGGATAAGCTTCGATGTCCTTGGCACTACGGGTCGGGAGGCGATCCACGAGGCCACGCTGCAAGTGCTGGAGACCGTGGGGGTGAAGGTGCCGGTCGATGAGGCGCTGGACATGCTCGACTCCGCCGGGTGCGCCGTGGACACGGCCACGCAGACCGTCCGCTTCCCTCGTCGCGTGGTGGAAGAAGCACTGGAGTCGGCTCCCGGCACGATCCTGTTGGCCTCTCGAGACGGGGCGCACGACTACGTCATGGGCGGCCACTCGGTCGGATATACGAACTTCGGCGAGGGCACCAAGGTCTACGACTTGGAGACCGGCGACCACCGCGACTCCACTCTGGACGATCTCGCCCAGATCGCCCGACTCTGCGACGCCCTCGAGATGTGCGAGACCTTCGAGATGGCGGTGACACCCACCGACGTGCCCCCGGAGGACGCATATCTGGAGAGCTTCGTCGCGGCGTTGCGCAACACCACGAAGCACGTACACGCGGGCGTCGAGACGGGCGAGCAACTCGACACCCTGGTGGAGATCGCCGCGGCGGTCGTCGGGGGAGCCGAGGCGCTGCGCGAGCGTCCTATCTTCTCTGTCGACACGTGTCCCACGAGCCCCTTGGCCCTCTACTCGCCCACGCCGGAGATCATGATGCGGTGCGCCCGGCACGGGATCGCGTCGAACGTGATCTCCATGGCCATGGCTGGAGCGACCAGCCCCATCACCCTGGCAGGCACCATGGTCACGCACAACGCGGAGGTGCTCTCGGCGCTCACGCTCGCTCAACTTGCCTGCCGCGGGGCCCCGGTCATCTATGGCAGCAGCACGACCACCTTCGATCTGCGCCATGCCACCGCGCCCGTCGGCGCTCCCGAACTGGCCCTGATCTCTGCCGCGGTAGCCGAGATGAGCGACTTCTACTATCTACCGTGTTGGGTCGCGGGTGGTTAGGCGGACAGCAAGCTGCCCGACGCGCAGGCGGGCCACGAGAAGACCCTCACCAGTCTGTTACCAGCGTTGGCAGGGGCCAACCTGATCTATGGCATGGGTATGCTCGAACTGGGCCTGACCTTCGATTTCGGCCAGATGGTGCTTGATGACGAGATTGCTCGAATGAACCGCAGGGTGCTGGAAGGCATCCGCTGCGACGCATCCTCTATCAGTCTCGACTCCATCCAAAGGGTGGGGTTCGACGGCAACTTCCTGCGCGAGAAGCAGACCCGGGAGTCAGCGGCCCGCGAGCAGTCGCGGGTGCGGGTGATCGACCGGCGGATGCGAGGGGCTTGGCAGCAGCGCGGCGGCGAGGACGCTCATGCGCGTGCCCTGAGGTTGGCCCGTGAGATCCTCGCCGAGCACACGGTGCCGCCGCTGCCGCCCGAAGCGGAAGCGGTCATCGCGCGACATTTGGGCCGCCCGGCCCCGACTCAAGGAGAACGCTGATGGCCACACACCGCATGCGCATGGGCGACGGACGGGTCGAGCACGTGTCTTCCGAAGGACTCCGCGCCGACATCCTAGCCGGCACCGAAGACGCCGCCGACCGTGGGGGTATCCCCACCATCACCGAACAAGAGCGCGACCATCTCTTCGACCTCTTCGCGTATCCCGGGCGTATCGTGGGAGTGGAGGCCGGTCGGGAGGTCGTGCTCAGCGACGACGGCGTGGCGGGGTCGCTGTACACGGAACAGGGCGACAGCGGCGTTGGAGTGCCCGTTTCGCGCGAGCAGGCGATCCGCCTCTTCGAACGCGCTTTCGGCTTCGACACGATCGAACTCGGCCACGCCGACTACTCCTTCAAGCCGGTGAAGCCGGTGGTGGCCAACGAGCAGCAGTGCATGGAGAGTGTTCTCCTCGCCACGATCATCCCCGTCTTCTACGGGGCCATGCCCAATCTGGCTACCTACGCGCGGCCCGACGGCCCGTTCGGCAACCCCTCCGACCTGATGCCGCTGGGCAAGATCGACGAGGCCCGCGTAGCCCAGATGGAGGCGGCCGGGGCCTGCACACGCGACATGGTCTACGTGGGCAGGAAGATGGCGGAGGCCGGCGCCGACGGCCTCGATTTCGACACCACCGCCTCCGCCGGCGACGCTGAATTTCTGGCTACTCTCCTGGCGATCGAGGAACTCTCGGCGAACACGCACCTGTCGATCCAGGTGGGCATGGCCGCGGAGTTCGTGCTCGGCATGCACGGCGAGGTCTCCTACAGGGGGGAGCGCCTGGCGGGTCTCTACCCGCACAAACAGGTCAAGCTGGTGGAACAGGCCGGCGCTTCCGTCTTCGGCCCCGTGGTCAACACCAACACCCGCATGTCGACAGCCTGGAACGTCGCGCGGGCCGTAACGTTCGTGAAGGCCTGCTCCGAAGTCGCCACCATTCCGATCCATGCGAATGTAGGCATGGGCGTGGGCGGCGTGCCCATGTGCGAGACTCCCCCGGTGGACGCCGTGACCCGCGCCAGCGCGGCCATGGTGGAGATCGGGCGGGTGGACGGCTTATAGGTGGGCGTGGGCGATCCCGTCGGGATGCCCATGGCGCACGTGCTCGCCTCCGGGATGGGGGGCATCCGCACGGCCGGAGACCTGGTCGCTCGGATGCAACTCCATCGCAAGATGCGGATCCCAGAGGCGAAGGCGTTCGTGGCAGAGAAGCTCGGAGTCGGTGTCGCCGACCTCTCCGACGAGGTGTTGATGCGCGAAGTGCGTGAGGATCTCGATATCGGCGTGGTGACGGCGATGCCGGGGGCCGCCCGAGGTCTGGCGGCGAAAGCGCGCATCGCGAGGCTGCTGGGCATCGAGATCGCATCGGTGGAGATCCTCCGCAGGAAGCTCGAGGGGGACTGAGCAGCTGAGGCTCCCACGATACGCGGGCGACGGCAGGCGCGATCGCCGGTCGCCGGTACGCACGCACGGTGCCCACGGATGCTCCGCGACTCGGCACTTGCTTTTTCATGTTCGCGGATGTTGGTGAACCCGACCTGCTACCCTTCCTCCTGATACAGGGCGAAGGAGGGTATGTGGCCGCTGATAAGACGCTGCGAGAAGTCGTGGTGCCCACCGAACACGGGGGGTGGGGATTCACGGCGGAGCCCCTCATCCTGGGGCTCTTGGTGGCCCCCGGCCTGCCCGCCGCAGCGCTCGCGGTGGTGGGCATGAGTGTGTTCCTCGCGCGGCGCCCTGTGCGGTTGCTGTCCGCGGATCGGAAGGCCGGCCGCAGACTCCCCCGCACTGCGATGGCCATCCGCGTCCTCGTGGTGGTCGGCGTGTTGGTGGCGGCAGGGATCGCGGTGACCGCGTTCACGGCCGCCGGACCGTTCTGGATCCCGTTGGCCGCGGCGCTGCCGTTCGCCGCCACGCAGCAATGGTACGACTTTCAGAACCGTCATCGGGAGCTCCTGCCTGAGATCTTGGGACCGTTGGCGCTGGCGGCGCTCGCGCCGGCGATGCTCCTGGCGGGCGGTGTGGGGCCGGGTGTGGCACTGGGGGCGTGGCTCACGCTGGCGGCGCGCGTGGCCTCCTCGATCCTCCTGGTGCGCGTGCAGATACGCCGCATGCGCGGGCGACCCTACTCGACCACCGCCCTCCACGTGGTGAGTTGGGCGGGAGTCATGGTTCTAGCGGTGGCCGCCTCGGCCGGTTGGGCCTCCTGGCTCGTGCCGGTCGCGATGGTAGGTGTCGCCATCTGGAGCATACTCTCGGTGCGGCGCCCCCCGTCGACTCCCAAGTTCCTCGGCTGGTCGCAGATGGCGTTCGGCCTCGTAGTCGTGGTGTGCTTCGCCGTGGGATACCACGTCGGCTGGTAGGAGGCGTGACGAGCGTCGCGCGCTCGGATCAGTGCGCCTGCAAGGCCCTCACGATCGCGCCGGTTATGGCCTCCTCGTTCTCGACGAACTGGAACGTGCCGCGTCCGGCTTCTGCGATGAGGCGCACCTTGTCCGGGTTGGCGGGGGGGAAGGCGATGACGTTCAGGCGATCGAACCGGGAAGCGACGGCCAGGGGGTCTTCGCCGGTGGTCCAGCCCCCGTCGGTGAGCAGGAGACCGAACCTCTTGTTGTAGCTCTTGAGTTGGCCGAGGCCGGAGGATAGGGCGCCCGAGATGTTGGTGAGTCCTTCGATGGGCAGGTCGAAGACGCGATCCAGCAGCGTCTCGTGGTGCATCTTGTCGGTGATGGTCTTCACCGTCTCAACGTCTGTGCTGAAAGCGACCACGCCGTAGTTCTTCTTGAAGTAGATGGCGATGGCGGCCACGCAGAGCGCAGCGAGCACGATCTTCGGTCCGCGCATAGAGTAGCTGTGGTCGAACATCATGACGAACCCGATCTCTTCACGCTTGCGGTCCCAGGTGGCTAGGTTCTCTTCGAGGTCCGCGAGCGGGTTCGTGACCAGGTTCTCGAGCGTCGCGTCGATGTCGATCTCGTCGGTGAAGCCTCCCTGGCGAAGGTGCAGGGCGCCCTTGCGTACGCCGGTTCCCACCAGTTGGCTCGCTACCTTCAAGATCAAGCTCTTCGCCAGGACGAACGCCTTGTCGCGCAGGCGGGAGCGGAGAAGGTGGTTCAGCTTGGCGAAGTACTTGATGAACTCCTCGTCGTCGAGGAACTGCTGCTGCATCTGAGGGTCGAGGTTGATGGCCTCGGCCATCTCGAACGCGGTGATCTCACCGGTGTCGAAGCGACGCTTGAGTAGCTGGATCCCCGACTCCTGTAGGAGCTCTAGGAAACTTTTTTTTTATCCGGGTCCTCGCCGAGGTAGAAGTCGGCACCGAGTTCGCGACGGGCGCGATCGATCACGCGGTCGATGACTTCCTCGGGGGTCACGTTGATGGTCTCGGAGAGCCAGATCTTGCTCGAGAGCGCCATCTTGCATGCATCCGCGAGGTCTTCGGCGCGCAATTCGTCGTCGGAGAGGAGGGCGAGGTTCTGGACGATCGTCACAACGTCGATCGCCGCCCGCACCGATGCCCCCAGCTTGATCTCGGGCGTGTCACGGGTGAGGCGGGTCACTCGCACGGCGGTCTTGGCCAGTCTGTCGTCGTCGGTACAGGAGCGCAATCTGACGATCTCGATCTCCTCATCCTCAGACTGGTAGTCCATGCGGACGCGCACCACCCGGTCGAGGAACGCTCGACTCACCTGCAGAGTGCCGACATCGTCGTAGGGGTTCTGCGAACAGATGATGGTGAAGCCGTCGAGTGCCGTGACCTGGCCATAGCGAGGGATGTTTATCACGCCCTCTTCCATGGGCGTGATCAGGAGATTGGCCGACTCGGAGCTCATGCGATTGAACTCCTCGAGGTAGAGCACGCCGCCCTCTTCCATGGCCTGGGTGAGCGGGCCCATCTCGAAATACTCGCGCTGGTAGCTGTCCTGCAGCACCTTCCCCGGGTTGAAGTAGCCGAGGAGTTTGGAGGGTGTGAGGTCGATGGAGCCCTCGATGAAGTAGAACGGTACGTTCATCGAGCGGGCGATCGAACGTACGATGGTCGACTTGCTCGTGCCGGGAGGCCCTTCGAGGAGTATGTGCTTGCGGCTGAGGATGGCCGCGAAGATCTCGCGCACCTCGCGGCTTCGGCCGACCACGCCCTCCTGCACCCGTTGGAACACCTGGTACGTGGCGACCATGTCCCTGCTGGGGGATCCGGCGCCATGTGCCGGCGAACTCGTCGGAAGAGTGCCCGGCGTCGGGCATGCCGCCCCTGTTCCAGTGGAGCCGGTCTGCTCGACTCCCGTCTCGTCCATCGGGGATGTATCACGCATAGTGCCGCACTCCAGGTCCGCACAGTCGTTGCCAGCAGAGTTTACCCTACCGGAGTCGGAAAAAACCGATGACCCGTGTACTGATTCCGTGTGCGATGGTTGGAGCGGTCCCGGCTGACCGAACTCCGACCGGACATCGGAGTCGCGTACTGCGCCGTGTAGCGCCACGCCTAGGGGTACCTCCCGTCGTTCTCGGATACCCGAGTATAAGGCCTCGTGTCGACCCTGTGCTATCGTTCGGTGCATGCGTTACCAAGGCGCCGTCATCAGGCCGCCCAGTGAAGCCGACAGCCTCATCCTTCAAGTCACCTACGGGTGCTCGAACAACGGCTGCACCTTCTGTTCCACGTATCTCGACAAGCCCTTCCGCGTTCGGCCGTTCGCCGAGGCTGTTGAGGACGTGCACGCCCTTCCTCAAGCGGTCAAGCGACATGTGCGCCGTGTGTTCCTCGCCGATGGGGACGCGCTGATGCTCCCCCAGAGCCGTTTGCTCGAGCTGCTGTCTCTCCTCCACGAGGAGCTTCCCGACCTGGAGCGTGTGAGCTCCTATGCCACCGCGCAATCGTTGCTGCGGAAGAGCCCGGAGCAGTTGACCCGATTGGCGGCGGCCGGCTTGACTCTGCTCTTCCTTGGCCTCGAATCCGGCGATGATGCCACCCTCGAGGCCTGCAACAAGCGCGTCACGGTCGCGGAACAGGTCGAAGCCTCCCGCCGGGCCATCGATGCCGGCATGAGCATGTCTATCACCGCGATCCTGGGCCTCGCGGGAGCGGAGCGTTCGCCGGTGCACGCCGCCGCAACCGGGCGCGCCCTCTCCGCCATCGACCCTCAGTTCATCGGCGTACTGAGTCTGATGGTGGTGGAGGGCACACCTCTAGCTCGTCTGGTGGCGAGTGGGGAGTTCGTGGTGCCCGACCCCTTGTCCATGCTGGGCGAGCTCCGCGCGATCCTCGCGCACACGAACGTGACCGACGCGCTGTTCCGTTCGAACCACGCCTCGAACTACGTCTCCGTGGGTGGCAGGTTGCCGGCCGACAAGGAGGGCATGCTCCGCGCACTCGATACATTCCTCGACGCTCCAGACGCCGGCATGTTGCGTCCCGAATCGCGGCGGGCTCTCTGACACGGAAGGAGCAGGCATGAGCGACTACGAGCGTCTGGGCAGTCTCTCCCTGGTGGTGGAGGGGCACCGGCTCGCGCCGCTGAGTCAAGAAGTATCCAGCGGCTTCACGCGGGTCACCACCGTGGTCACCTTTCGAGGAGCCGGGGACGAAGGGTGTGGCGAAGACGTCACCTATGATGCCGCCACACACGAGACCGTACTCCCCGCGCGCTCCGAGTTCGACTTGCGCTACGAGGGTGATCTCGCGGGCTTCTCCGCCTTGCTCGAACCACTGCTTCCGTTAGAGAACGAGGCCTATTCGCGGTGGGGGTTCGAGAGCGCCGCGCTCGATCTGGCCTTGCGCCAGAACAGGCTTTCGCTCGGTGCCGCGCTCGGGATGGAGGAACGCGCCACGCGCTTCGTCGTGTCGACCCGGCTGGGCGATCCTCCCGACGCGAGGGTTGTGCTCGGTTGGTTGGGAGCGACGCCTTCGCTGGAGTTCAAGCTCGACGCGCAGAGTTCATGGAGTCCCGAGCTCTGCCGCACCCTCGCCGACACGGGCCGCGTCCGCGTGGTCGACCTCAAGGGCGCCTATCATGGGACTCCGGTCGATCAAGACTTCGATCCCGCCCTGTACCGCAGGGTGGTCGAGAGTTTCCCCGATGTGTGGATCGAGGACCCCGCGCCGTGCGACGAAGCGCTCGAACTCATAGCCGACGCGCAGGACCGTTTCAGTTGGGACGCGCCCATCCACTCGGTCGCCGACATCCAGGCGCTCGCCACTCGACCGGGGGCCATCAATATCAAACCCTCCCGCTTCGGGTCGCTCGCTCGGCTGCTTGCCGCGATCGACTTCTGCCGGGCGGAGTCGATCCCCATGTACGGCGGCGGTCAATTCGAGCTGGGGCCCGGGAGGGACCACATCCAGACGCTTGCCTCCATCTTCTATCCCGATTCGCCGAACGACGTCGCGCCGCGAGACTACAACCACGGCTCACCTCGTCCCGGGCTTCCCGCTAACCCGCTCGCGGTGCCGTCTCCGCCTCCAGCAGGATTCCGCCGCGGCTGACTTTCCGAGCCATCGTAGTACATACGGCTAGGTGAACGGGGTGGTGGGTAGGCCAGATGTACATGAGCGCGGAGCCGTCCCCCCTGGTAGACTGACCTACCCCGGTCGAAGAACGACCCCCGGGCCGCTCAGCAATCTCGCCTCGCTCGCCGCAGAGGCGCAAGACTCAGCAGGTGATCAGTGATGTCCAAGACGTTCTCGGTCTTCTGGGGCTGCACCATACCAGCCCGGTTCCCGTTCATAGAGAAGTCCACGAGGATCGCCATCGCCGCAGCCGGCGGGCAACCCGTCGCGGTGGAAGGCTACACGTGCTGCCCGGAAGGCACGCTGATGAAGGCCATGGACGAAGAGGCCTACTACGCTACGGCCGCGCGGAACCTCTTCCTGGCCGAGGAGGCGGGCGTCTCCATCGTCACCCCCTGCAACGGCTGCTACTCGACGTTCAAGTCCGTCTCGGCGACCTTGCGGGCCGACTGGCGTCTCGCCGACCGTGTCGCCGACATCGTCTCGGAAGGTGAGCCTCGACAGGGTGAGGTGGCTCTGCCCGCGGTGAGTCATCTGGCCGAGTGGCTGTACGATGAGCTCGGGCCCGCCGCCATCGCGAAGATGGTGCACAAGCCTCTTTGGGGCATGCGCGTGGCGGTGCACTACGGCTGCCACCTCTTGCGGCCGAGCCCGGCGGTGCGCTGGGATAGCTCGACCAACCCCACCAAACTCGAAGACCTCGTGCGGGCCTTGGGCGCGACGGTCGTGGACTACGAGACCAAGATGGACTGCTGCGGCGGCGCTCTCGACCGGGTCGGCGAGCGCGACAGCGCCCTCGACCTGTGCCGGAACAAGCTCGACGACCTCGCCGACGTGGGAGTGGACGCGCTGGTGGTGGTGTGCCCTTCCTGCCTTCAGCAGTTCGACCTGAATCAGGCCTCGATCCTTCGAGGAGTAGAGGCTCGGACGGGTCTCCCCGTCTTCTACTATTCGGAGCTGTTCGCGCTTGCGCTCGGCCACGAACCAGAGGAACTCGGCCTTTCGATGCATCGTGTGAGCACCGAGCCCTTCCTCGAGAAGTGGGGCCAGAGGACCGCACAACATCAAGTGATCGCGCGAGACTTCACGGTGACCGAACTGCAGAAGTGCGCCGAGTGCCGTGCCTGCGAGGAAGACTGCCCGGTCACGAAAGCGGGATCGGGCTTCAGCCCGACTGGCATCATCGGCGAGATCTTGACCGGCGATCTCGACGGGGTGATCGACCGCGCCGACCTCTGGAAGTGCCTCGAGTGCTACACGTGCTACGAGAAGTGTCACAGCCGGCTGGGCATGGCCGAGGTGTTCCGCAAGCTGAAGGAGCTCTCTGTGGACCGGGGCAGCATGCCGGCGGCGGTACGCTCGGCGTACGACATGTTCCTTTCGACGGGGTCGTTGGGCGAACCGCGGGAGAGCGCCCGGGCGAAGCTGGGGCTGGATCCACTGCCCCGGGCCGGGGGAGAGGAACTCAAGAAGATGCTGTCCTCAAGGAAGGCGGAACGTTGAGCGCCCGCGGTCTCAACCGATTCGGCGAGGCCGATAGGCGGAGCGCTGGGCGTCCATACGGGGGCCTTCCCGCGCCCGGTTCACGCTCCAGCGACCTGGTTCCGCGGCCGGAGTACACGGCTGAGGCCGAGGAACGCATCCTGGGTGGATGCGGGCTGATGGGCGTGTGTGACGAATCGGGCGGTCGCATGAGCGGGGAGCTCGCTCTGCGCAGCATGTCCTCGATGCACGACCGCGGCAACGGCCTCGGTGGCGGTTTCGCGGGTTACGGCATCTATCCCGACTTCCCCTACGCCTTCTGCTTCCACATGCTGTTCAACGACGATGTGGGCAAGGACGACACCGAGTACTATCTGGCGCGCCATTTCGTGATCTTGCACCATGAACCGATCCCGTCGAAGTCGGTGCGGGGTATCGAGGACGAGCCCATCCTCTGGCGATACTTCCTCGAGATCAGCGACGAGCGCCTGGCCGAGACTCAGCTCAGCGCCGAGGACTACGTGGTCCACTCGGTCATGGACATCAACAACCACATCAAGGGAGCCTTCGTTGCCTCTTCGGGCCGCAACATGGGCGCCTTCAAAGGTGTCGGGTTCCCCGAAGAGATCGGTGAGTTCTACCGCCTCGACGAGTACCGCGGTTGGACCTGGACCGGCCACGGTCGCTTTCCCACGAACACGCCTGGCTGGTGGGGCGGCGCACACCCGTTCTGTCTGCTCGACTACAGCATCGTGCACAACGGCGAGATCAGCTCGTACGGCATCAACCAGCGCTACCTCGAGATGTTCGGGTACAAGTGCTCCATGCGTACCGACACCGAGGTGGTCACGTACCTGTTCGACCTCCTGTTGCGGCGGCACGGGCTGTCGGTGGAGATAGCGTGCAAGGCGCTGGCCAGCCCCTTCTGGAAGGACATCGACCTGATGGAGAAGGAGGACCGGCAGCTGTACACTGCTCTGCGGGCGGTCTATGGACCCGCTCTCCTCAACGGTCCGTTCGCCGTCGTCCTGGGCATGGGCGAGGGCATGGTGGCGCTCAGCGACCGCATCAAGCTCCGGCCTCTGGCCGCGGCCCGCAAGGGCACGACGGTGTACGTGGCCAGCGAGGAGTCGGCGATCCGCGAGATCTGCCCGAAACCCGACCTCACCTGGATGCCGCGCGCCGGCGAACCCGTGATCGCTCGACTGGAAGACGGCGTCAACCTTGCCACCTCGGCCGCGTACGACGCGGTAGCGTAGAGGTCTGCCATGACTGAGATGACTTTCGTCAGACCCGAGTTCCGAGTGCGCATCGACCGCGAGGCGTGCATCAAGTGCGGGCGTTGCGTTCACCAGTGCGGCTGGAATGTGTACCATCTCGATGCCGACGATCGCCCGATGCCCGACCACTCCAAGTGTGCGGCGTGCCATCGCTGCGTCACCTTCTGCCCGGCCGACGCGATAACCATCGAGAAGAACCCCCTCGCCTACAAGGAGTCCGACAGTATGTCGTCCGGCCTCCGGAAGGCGATCTGGCGGCAGGCCGAGACGGGCGGCGTGTTGCTCACCGGCATGGGCACCGACAAGCCATACCTGCGCATATTCGATCATTTGTTGCTCGACGCGTGCCAGGTGACCAATCCCTCGATCGACCCGCTGCGCGAGCCCATGGAGTTGCGCACGTTCTTGGGCCGCAAGCCCGACTCCATCGAGGTGGGGTATGGGAACGGCGACGGGGGGCCTCCGAAGCTCCTCACCGAACTCGACCCGCAACTGATGCTCGAGACCCCGATCGTGTTCGGGGGTATGAGCTTCGGGTCGGTGTCGCTGAACGTACATCGGGCCCTGGCCATGGCGGCGAAGGCGTCGGGCACGTTCATGAACACGGGCGAAGGCGGGTTGCACGCCGATCTCGAGCCCTACCAGGACAACATCATCGTGCAGTGCGCTTCGGGCCGCTTCGGCGTGCATGCCGACTACCTGCAGGCCGGCGCGGCGGTGGAGATCAAGATAGGCCAGGGAGCCAAGCCCGGCATCGGTGGCCACCTTCCCGGCGAGAAGATCGACGAACAGGTCTCGACCACGCGCATGATCCCCCAGGGCACCGACGCGCTCTCGCCTGCGCCACATCACGACATCTACTCGATCGAGGACTTGCGGCAGCTGATCTACGCCATCAAAGAGGCCACCGGCTACAAGCCGGTCTCGGTGAAGATCGCCTGCGTGCACAACGTGGCAGCCATCGCCTCCGGCGTCGTGCGGGCGGGAGCCGACATCGTCTACCTCGACGGTTTCAAGGGCGGCACCGGGGCGGCTCCCACCATCATCCGCGACCACGTGGGTATCCCTATCGAGATCGCGATCGCGGTCGTCGACCAGCGTCTGCGCGACGAGGGCATCCGCAACCGCGCTTCCATCGTCGCCGCAGGCGGTATCCGGAGTTCGGCCGACATCGTCAAGGCTATCGCCCTCGGCGCCGACGCCTGCGGGGTGGGCACTGCGTTGTTGGTCGCCATGGGCTGTCACGTCTGTCAGAAGTGCCACACGGGTTGTTGCTCGTGGGGAATAACCACCCAGCGCCCGGAACTGACGCGCCGCCTTGATCCGGAGTGGGGCGCCGAACGCGTCTCCAACCTCATCCGGGCGTGGAGTCACGAGATCGCCGAGGTGCTTGGCGCCGTCGGGGTGAACGCCATCGAGAGTCTGCGCGGCAGCCGGGAACGCCTGCGCGCGCTCGGACTCGACCAGACGACCATGGACATCATCGGCGTGAAGCAGGCCGGCGTCGGCCACTAGGGAGAGCTGGATGATGACACCGTCGTCGGAATCAGTGCGCAGCGTACCCACCGGCCCCGCCCGGCGCGGGCCCACGGGCATCGAGCCCGCGCGCATCACGGCGGGCCAACCCGGCCTCGAGAACGGCCTGGTGACCCGCGACGGCGACACGGCCCACATCGACGCGAGAGGCGTCTATTACAAGACTCTGAACGAGCAGATCCGGATGCTTGTGGGGGAGGGCATGACGACCGTCATGCTCGATAACATCAACGGTCAACGCTACATCGGCGCCGGCATCAGCGCAGACCACCTCACCATCATGGTCAACGGTGTGCCCGGCAACGACCTGGCCACCTTCATGGACGGTCCCACGGTCATCGTGGACGACAACGCACAAGACGGTATCGCCAACACCATGAACAGGGGCCTGGTGGTCGTGCGCGGCGATGCGGGCGACGTGGTCGGCTATGGCATGCGCGGCGGCCGGGTCTACGTCCTCGGCGACGTGGGCTACCGTGTGGGCATCCACATGAAGGCCTACGGGGAGCAGCACCCGGTCATAGTCATCGGCGGCCATGCCCGCGACTTCTTCGGTGAGTACATGGCCGGGGGCGAGATGATCCTACTCGGCCTCGGCGATTCGAGCGAGCCGATCCTGGGTTCGTACGTGGGCACGGGCATGCACGGCGGGGTGATCTACGTTCGCGGGTCGGTGCAGGGGCACCAACTGGGCAAAGAGGTGAGCGTGGTCGACCCGACTCCCGAAGACGCGGCCCGCATCGAGGAGTTGGTCACCGATTTCTGCCGCGTGCACGCACTCGACGCGACCGAGGTGCTATCCCAGCCCTTCGGCAAGATAGCCCCCTTCACCCACCGTCCGTACGGCAAGCTCTACGCGTACTGATTGTCCAAATGGCTAATACACTTGGGTCCAAAGCTGGCCCCCATGGTGTTGTTCCTATGGCCAAGGGCCGGTACTCTCACAGCTAGGTTCCACCAACGACTCACCAGGAAGGTCAGTTCATGGGCAACGGCATGACGAAGGACGACGTCCTCCGCGTAGTACGGGATCAGGACATCAAATTCGTGCGTTTCTGGTTCACCGACGTCCTCGGGATCCTTAAGAGCTTCGCGGTGACCCCCTCCGAACTCGAATCGGCGTTCGAAGAGGGCATGGGTTTCGATGGATCGTCCATTGAAGGCTTCACGCGCATCCAGGAATCCGACATGGTCGCCATGCCTGATCCGTCCACCTTCAACGTATTGCCCTGGCGACGCAGTTCGGGTGGCACGGCCCGCATGTTCTGCGACATCCAGCGGCCCGATGGAACACCCTTCCCCGGCGACCCGCGACATATCCTGCGGCGCACTCTGAAGAAGGCGTCGGACTTGGGTTACACGATGTATCTGGGTCCGGAGTTGGAGTTCTTCTACTTCAAGGACAGCAAGGGCACGGAGGTGCTCGATCGTGGCGGCTACTTCGATCTGACGCCCCTCGATGTGGCCACCGACCTTCGTCGCGACACCATCCTCGCGCTCCAGGACCTTGGCATCGATGTCGAGTACTCGCATCATGAAGTGGCGCCGTCGCAGCACGAGATCGACCTGCGCTACAAGGAAGCTCTCGTCATGGCCGACCAGGTGATGACGTACCGCCTCACTGTCAAAGAGGTCGCGCAGGCCCGCGGTATGTACGCCACGTTCATGCCCAAACCCATCTTCGGCGAGAACGGCTCGGGCATGCACACCCATCAGTCGCTGTTCACCGGTCCGAGGAACTCCTTCTTCGACGCCGACGACGAGTACCACCTCTCGGCTGTGGGCAAGTCGTACATCGCCGGGCTGCTGAAGCATGCGCGTGAGATGTGTCTGGTTACCAACCAGTGGGTGAACTCCTACAAGCGCCTGGTTCCCGGCTACGAAGCTCCCATCTACTGCTGCTGGGCGCGGCGCAACCGCTCGGCGATGGTGCGGGTGCCCATGTACAAGCCGGGCAAGGAAACGGCCACGCGGGTCGAGATGCGCAACCCCGACCCCGCCTGCAACCCGTATCTCGCTTTCGCCGTGATGCTGGCGGCCGGCCTGAAGGGCATCGAAGAGGGCTACGAGCTCGCCCCGGAATCCACCAACAACATCTACGAGATGACCGAAGGCGAGCGGGATGCCGCGGGCATCTCGTCGCTTCCCGTCGATCTGCACGAGGCCATCCAGGAGTTCAAGGGGTCCTCGCTCATGCGTGAGGCTCTCGGCGACCACGTCTTCGAGTATCTGATCCGCAACAAGCAGGCGGAGTGGGACGAGTACAAGGCCATCGTCACTCCCTACGAGTTGGACAGGTACCTGGCCGTACTTTAGAAGCGAACAGCGGCTCCGCGCCCGGCCCGCCGCCGGGCGACCCAGAGCCGCCGCGGCAGTAGCGTCCAGTGGCGCGCCCGGGATCACTTCCCGGGCGCGCCGTTCACATTCGCCGCCCACACGCGTGTACACATGGAGCATCGTCCGACCTGGAAGTCCATACAAATGGCTAAGCGGCGACTACACGTGAACACATATCCTTGGCCCGATGTCCTGGAAGCCGCTGTCTTCGCTTCGCTCCGAAGGACTGAGCGACAGGTCGCAATACAATCCGAGGCCGGGGGGCAGCATGAATCTTTCGTACAACAACAGGTCGGGTGCCACGGGCACACGCTCGAGGTTGAGTGATGTAAACCCGCAAAGCGGGCTGTGCGCTGTATGTCAAGACGATTGCCCTGGCTATTGCGAGGTCGGGCAGTCGGCCCTTCGCGGGGCCGAGATGCTCTACCCGCAACCGTACGGCCACATGACTTCGGCCGCGCAGAAGGACTACCCGGTCGACTACTCCCACCTCTCGATCATGGGCACCGCCGTGGGCGCGCATGGTGTCGCGGCCGACTCAGACGAGGCGGTGTTCTCCAACGTCGACCTCTCGGTCGCTCTGGGGCACGATGGCGCGATCCGGCTGAAACTGCCCATAGTGGTGCCCGGCCTCGGGTCCACCGACGTGGCCCGTCGCCACTGGGAGGGGCTTGCGATCGGTTGTGCTATCTCGGGGATCATGCTGACGATCGGTGAGAACGTCGTCGGAATGGACGAGGAAGCGGTCATCAACAATGGCTCGGGAAGCCGGATCGAAGACGCGCCGGAGTTGAGAAGGCGGGTGGACCTCTACCGCAAGTACGCCCGCGGTGGCGGAGCGATCGTGGTGCAGGAGAATGTCGAAGACAGTCGGCTTGGGGTGTTGGAGTACGCGGTGAAGGAGTTGGGAATCCGGGCTGTCGAGTTGAAGTGGGGGCAGGGCGCCAAGGACATCGGCGGCGAGGTCAAGATCACCGATCTTGAGAAGGCCCGCATGCTGCGCGAACGTGGCTACCTGGTGCTGCCCGATCCCGTAGGTCATGAGGCCGAGTTGGGTTTTGGCCGGGCATTCCAAGAGTTCGAGCGTCACAGCAGAGTGGGCATGGTGACCCGCGACGGCTTCCACGAGCGAGTCGGTCAGCTTCGAGACGCCGGTGCCTCCTACGTGTTCCTGAAGACGGGGGCCTATCGGCCGGCGGACCTCGCTCGTGCGATAAAGTTCGCCTCCGAAACGAAGCTCGATCTACTTACTGTCGACGGGGCCGGTGGCGGCACCGGCATGAGCCCGTGGCGCATGATGAACGAGTGGGGGATCCCGACGTTCTACCTGGCTTCCCTCACCTACCAGTTCGCGGCGCGTCTCGCCGCTGCCGGGGAATACGTACCTCCCATAGCTATCGCCGGCGGATTCTCCCTTGAGGACCACCTGTTCAAAGCCATCGCCATGGGCTCCCCATTCGTGAGTCTCGTCGGCATGGCCCGCGCTCCGCTCACAGCGGCGATGGTCGGGGCGACAGTGGGTCGGCACATCGACGATGCCGATCTTCCCAAGCACGTGTTGAAGCACGGTCACACGCGCGATGCCGTCTTCGCTTCAAGCCTCCTGCTGAACGAGGAGTACGCGGACATCGGACCGGTGCCGGATGGCGCCGTGGGCGTGTACGGGTATACCCAACGGCTCGCTCAAGGATTGCGTCAGCTGATGGCCGGCTCGCGCAAGTTCTCGCTCGGGCACCTCACGCGGGACGATCTCACGTGTTTGACGCCAGAGGCATCCGCGGTGTCGGGCATCCCCTACATCATGGATCTGGACGCGGCTGAAGTGGACACTATCCTGGGCGTGTAGCCTAGGAAGGCTGTTGAAGATCGAAGCCTTGGCCGCCAGAACGCACTGGACGGCGCGATGCGGCGTCCTCGGTCGCGCACGTAGCGCTGCTACGAGCGCTCCCTGCGTCCTTGCCTCACGCGTGCCCATCGCGCCCTGGCGGCGAAGCGTCCATTCTTCAACAGCCTGCTAGGGCTCGAGTCGGAGCGCGACCGACCCCGGGGGGCGGGCGGTCGCGCTCCACCAACCCGGGAGGAGCCCCTGTTCCGGCGCCGCCGCCGCGCCGCCGCGCCAGGGGGGATACAATCTGGGGGTGGACGACCACCTCACACCAGAGCACGCCTCACCTCCCAAGTCGGAGGCGCTGCACCCCACCCCCGCGGTGACGGATCGGAAACCGCTCTTCCTCATCGACGGCAACAACCTCGCGTACCGCGCCTTCTTCGCGTTGCCCGACACCATCGCCACGTCGGAGGGGTTCCCCACCAACGCGCTCTACGGTTTCTGCTCGATGATGATCAAGGTCCTCGTGGAGTTCGAGCCCTCCGCTGTCATAGTCGCGTGGGATTCGCGCGAGAAGACCTTCCGCCACAAGGAGTTCGAGGAGTACAAGGCCCAGCGCAAGCCCATGCCCGACCTTCTGCGTGAGCAGTGGCCGCATCTCTACGAACTTGCGGAGGCGTTCGGCTTCGTCAATCTGAGCGCACCTGGGTATGAGGCCGACGATATCCTCGGCACCCTGGCCCGCCAGGGCGACGCCGAGGGTCGCGAGGTGGTCATCGTCACGGGTGATCGCGACGCTCTTCAATTGGTCACGGACCGGGTCTCGGTGATGGCGAACACCAAGGGCATCTCCGAGGTGCGGGTGTACGATCCGGCGGGAGTCACCGACAAATGCGGTGTGGCTCCGCTGCTCATCCCAGACCTGATCGGGCTGAAAGGCGACACGTCGGACAACATCCCCGGGGTGCCGGGCATCGGAGAGAAGACCGCGGCCCTCCTGCTGCAGGAGTTCGGCTCGCTCGAAGGTGTGCTCGCGGGCATCGACCGCGTGAAGGGTCCGAAGCGTCGCGAACTCCTCGCGGAGCACGCGGATGTCGCCCGCATGTCGAAGACGTTGGCCTTGATCGATCGGGAGGTCCCGGTCGACATGCGTGTGGCCGAGATGCTCAGGCAGGCTCCCGATCGGGACAGACTCTTGACTCTGTTCCGGCGTTTCGAGTTCACATCGTTGCTCGCTCGGCTGCCGGCGTCTGTCTTGGAAGAGGCGTCGGTCCCCGATGCCGACCCGCCGGAGGCCGGGTCTCCCTTGCTGGCGACGAGCCCGGTGCTCCCCGCCGGCCTCGAACGGGCTGTCGATTGGACCCAGGCGCTGGGGGTCTCGTCGGGTGTGCGCGATGGCTCGCCCGCCAAGACGTCGCGGGTGTGGTTCGTGCAGACATCGACCAGCAAGAGCGGTGCCGCGGTCGGGCCGCTCGCGCGGAGGCTGGACGATCCAGAAGCCGTCGCCGGTATCGTGAAGGGTCTTCTCGCCCGTGGCCGACCCGTGTGCCACGACCTCAAGAGCGACCGTCTGCTCACCACCCTTCTGGACAAAGCCGGCCACGACACCATGGTGGCCGCCTATCTGCTGTCTCCCGGTAAGCGCTCGTACGGGTTGGACGACCTCCTTGCCGACGCGGGTCTCGCGCCTCTGCCGGAAGGCGTGGACCGAGGTGCCGCTGAGGCTCTGGCTGCCCTGGAACTCGCGAACCGGCAGGAGGGCGAGCTGCGGGAGTCTGGCATGTGGGATCTGTTCCAGGAAGTGGAGCTGCCCCTCACGCGTGTGCTCATCGACATGGAGAACGCCGGCATCCATCTCGACTGCTACCGCCTTGGAGAGATCACCGCCAAGGTGGAGGACCAACTCGATGGGCTCGAAGACGAGATCCACCGGGAAGCGGGGGAGGAGTTCAACCTGGGGTCTCCACAGCAGTTGGCCCGGGTGCTCTTCGATGGACTCGGGTTGCCGCGCGGGCGCAAGATCAAGACGGGATACTCGACCGACGCACGCACACTGGAGGGGCTCCGCGGGCAGCACCCCATCGTCCGACTCATCGAGACGTATCGTGAGCTGACGAAGCTCCTCTCGACCTACCTGTTGACTCTGCCGAACGCGGTGGACCCGGGAACCGGCCGACTTCACACGACCTTCCACCAGACCGTGGCCGCGACCGGCCGCCTCTCGTCGAGCGATCCCAACCTGCAGAACATCCCCATCAGGACGGACCTGGGCACGCGGATCCGGGGGTGCTTCACGGCGGAGGCGGGAAACGTCCTGGTCGTGGCCGACTACTCGCAGATCGAGCTACGGGTCATGGCCCACATCTCGCGCGAACCGGCACTGCTGGAGTCGTTTCGGCACGGCGAGGACATCCATGCGCGCACGGCGGCGGAGGTGTTCGGAGGTGATACCCAGGTGCCGGAACAGACACGCCGCCGCTGGGCCAAGGCGGTCAACTTCGGCATCATGTACGGCATCTCGCCCTTCGGCCTCGCGCAACAGCTGGGCGTCGCGCGCGAGGAGGCTGCGGCGTACATAGCGCGCTATTTCGAGCGGTTACCGCTGGTGCGCGCCTTCATCGACGCCACCATCGTCGATGCCACGAGGCAAGGGTTCGTGTCCACGCTTATGGGCCGTCGTCGGCCTATCCCGGAACTTCGCTCCGGAGACCATCAGACGAAACAACTCGGCGAACGCCTTGCGGTGAACTCGATCATCCAGGGTACGGCCGCGGATATCATCAAGGTTGCGATGATCCGGTGTCGCGAGCGGCTCGCGCGGGAGTCCGCCGACGCCCGACTTGTGCTGCAGGTGCACGACGAACTGGTCTTCGAGTGCCGTCGCGACGAAGCCGACGATGTGAGTCGGATCGCCGTAGAAGAGATGGTCGCCGCCTTCGCGATGGACCCTCCGCTCGTCGTGGACGTCGGCGCGGGGGAGGACTGGCTCTCGGCAAAGTAGGCGGCGAAGTCACCAAAGCCGCAGGTGTCCGGGACGGCCAGTATCGCACCCATTATTGCAATTGCCCTTCCCCTGGGTATACTAGCGGCTAGCGCACCGCGAAGCGGCTAATAGTGCGCGCCTTTTTTTCTGCGAGGAGGAAGACAACTACGATGCCTGACCAACTGACCGACGACAGCCCCGAGACCCTCATGGGCGGCCATGACCTCATGATCGAGGTCGATGGGGTGATGGTGCCCAACTACGACGCCACGATGGTCACCTTCGAGGAGGGTGACATAGTGACCGGCACGGTGGTCCGTGTCGACAAGGATGAGGTCCTTGTCGATATCGGCTACAAGAGTGAAGGGGTCGTGCCCGTCAACGAGCTCTCCATCAAGAAGTCGGTGGATCCGAGCGACGAGGTGTCCGTCGGTGATGTGATCGACGCGCTGGTCTTGACGAAGGAAGACGCCGATGGCCGGCTCATCCTGTCCAAGAAGCGCGCCCGGTTCGAGCGTGCGTGGCAACGCATCGAGAAGGCTGCCGAAGAGCACACACCCGTCGAGGGCACGGTCATCGAAGTGGTCAAGGGTGGGCTCATCATCGACCTTGGCGTGCGTGGCTTCCTGCCCGCTTCGCTGGTCGACATCCGGCGAGTGGCCGATCTGGACGAGTTCCTCGGCCAGACGCTGATCTGTCGGGTCATCGAGTTGAACCGTTTCCGCAACAATGTGGTGCTCAGCCGCCGCGCCGTACTCGAGGAGGAGCGTCGCGGGGTCCGCGAGCAGATCCTCGACCGCATGAACGTCGGCGACTTCGTCACCGGCACCATCTCGAACATCGTGGACTTCGGTGCCTTCGTCGATCTGAACGGCATCGACGGTCTGGTCCACATCTCCGAACTCTCCTGGAGCCACGTGAACCACCCGTCTGAGGTGCTCACGGTCGCTCAAGAAGTCACCGTGAAGGTGCTCGACATCGACCGCGACCGGCAGCGTATCTCGCTGGGCCTCAAGCAGACCCAGAAGGATCCGTGGCAGGAAGTCTTCGAGAACCGTCAGGTGAACGAGATCGTTCACGGCAAGGTCACCAAGCTCGTCTCGTTCGGTGCTTTCGTCGAGATCGAAGAGGGCGTCGAGGGCCTGATACACATCTCGGAACTCGCTCAGCATCACGTCGAGGATCCCTCCGAGGTGTTGCGCAACGGTATGGAAGTGAACGTCAAGATCATCGAGATCGACCCGGATCGTCGCCGACTCTCGCTCTCACTGAAGCGTCTCGAGCCGGAGTACCGCATCCACGAGGATGCGATGGCCCAAGAGCTCGAGGCTGCTGAGGACGCTGCCGCCGAAGAGGGCGCAGCCGAAGAGGGTGCCGTCGAGGGTGCGGTGGTGGAAGAGGGCGCCGTCGAGGCCGAGGTGACCGCGGACGACACCCAGGGCGAACCCTCCGTGGGCGAAGCCGATGGGGATACCGAAGTCGCTGAGGAAGCCGCAGAGGAACCCGCCGAGGATGCCGCTGAGGAAACCGCCGAGGTAGTAGCCGAGGAAGCCGCTGAGGAAGGCGCGGCGGAAGCGGTCGAAGCGGATGACTCAGACGCCGGCGAGCCGGAAGCGATCGCCGAGGGCGAAAGTGAAGCCCCCACTGTCGCCGAGCCGGAAGTCGCTGAAGAGACCGAGCCTGAGACCCCCGCTGTGGTCGAAGAAGAAGTCGTCGTCGCGAGTGAGCCGGAGGTCGATGCGACCAGCCTCGGGCTGTCTGACGAGGTTTTCGAAGGCTAGTATCTCCAGCTGAGATCGTGATTCACGAAGGGGCGCCTGAGGGCGCCCCTTTTCTTCGCTCGGCAGGCATCTGTGGGCCACGCTCGTGGCACGACGACCTGGGCGATTCCCTTTTCCCGCCGACCCGAGCTGTACAATAGGAGTATGGGTTCTACCGGCACATATATGCCAGCGAGTGCGCACCGTCTTTCCGAACGGCGGGCGATTCCGGATGGCCGCGCAGCCGTTGCACTCACGGGCGGGGTGGCCTCGGGGAAGAGCCTCGCGTTGGAGATGTTCGGCTCCCTGGGCGCAAGGACTGTCTCTGCGGACGCGGTCGTCCACCGGCTCTACGAGCGCGCGGAGATCGTGATGGCACTGCGCGCGCGGTTCGGTGCCGGGGTGATCGGCCCCGAGGGAACGGTGGATCGCGCGGCCCTTGGCAGGCTGGTCATGGGGAAGGAGAAGGAGCTTCTCGCGCTTGAAGCACTGGTGCATCCGCGGGTGGCGATGGTGGTGGAAGACTTCGTCAGGGGCGGCCCCCCCGGCGAGGTGACCGTCTGCGAGGTGCCTCTCTTGTTCGAGTCAGGTCTCCAGAGCCACTTCGACTTGGTCGCGACCGTCGAGGCGCCGATAGCGGTGCGCCGAGAGAGGGCCTCAAGCCGAGCCGGTTCCGAGGTCTTCGATTACCTCGACGCCAGGTTGGCGGGGGAGCAGGTGCGTGTCGCGGGGGCCGACTTCGCGTACACCAACGACGGGGGTGTAGACGGCCTGGCTGGATTCGTTGCTGAAGTGTACGAAGCGGCGAGACGCGTCGCATCGGGGGAACTGTGGCAGGTTCTGCGGGGTGAATGACCCTGCGCTCATGAAGGTGCAGCGGTCTCGAGATCACCGTGGGCGCACTCGGAAGCCCGCTGCGGTCGAGAGGCACTCGTCTTCGCGACGGGCCGATGGGGCCACCGAGTTCTTGCCGGTCGACTCCGGGGCGCGCACCTCGTTGTTGCCCGGGGCTCGGCTGGCGCTCGCCGTGCTGACCGTGGCGGTCGTCGTGGTGTTCTTGGCCAGCCAGCTGGCCGTACCGGGAGGCCTCGGTCTAGGGTTCGTCCAGAGCCGACTGTATCCGATCGAGTATAGAGAGATGATCGGCAGTGCCGCAGAGCGCTACGGGGTCGATCCTTACCTGGTAGCGGCAGTGGTCAAGGCGGAGAGTGGATACCAGGCGGATGCGCTCTCGCCTGCGGGGGCGGTGGGCTTGATGCAGCTCATGCCCTCGACGGCCCAGTGGATCGAGGGTAGAGAGGATTGGGCGGGGGGCACGGTGACCGCACTCACGGACCCCGAATCGAACATCGAATTGGGCACGTACTATCTGGCCTTCTTGCTCGGGCTGTTCGATGGCGACGTACGAACCACGCTTGCGGCGTACAACGCCGGCCAGGGCACCGTCGCCGAGTGGCTGGCCACCGGGTCCTTCGCAGAGGGGGCGTTCCTCGAGTCGAGCGATATCCCGTATCCGGAGACGCGCGGCTTCGTGGAACGGGTAGAGCGGCTGCGATCGATCTACCTCGAAGCTCATCCTGACGCGTTCGGACCCCTCGCGTGATCTCCCTTCGATCCGAGTCTGGCCCGGCGTGAGCGGCTTCCATCTCAGGGCCGACTACGTTCCGCGCGGCGACCAGCCGGAGGCGATCGACCGGCTCCTCGCCGGCGTCGAGCGCGGCGACCGGTTCCAGACCCTGCTCGGGGTGACTGGTTCGGGCAAGACCTTCACCATGGCCAACGTGATAGCCCAGGCCGGCATGCCCGCGCTCGTGATAGCCCACAACAAGACACTCGCCGCCCAGCTATGCAACGAGTTCCGTGAGTTCCTTCCCGACAACGCGGTGGAGTACTTCGTGTCGTACTACGACTACTACCAGCCGGAAGCCTACATCGCCGCTACCGACACTTACATCGAGAAGGACTCCCACATCAACGAGGAGATCGACCGCCTGCGGCACTCGGCTACCAGCAACCTCCTGATGCGCGACGACGTGGTGATCGTGGCGTCCGTATCGTGCATCTACGGTCTGGGATCTCCTGAAGAGTACCTCCGCCAAGTCGTGCTGCTGCGTGAGGGTGCCGAGATCGACCGGAGCGAGGTGTTCGCCAAGCTCGTCTCGATCCACTATGAGCGCAACGACGTGGGGTTCACGCGGGGGAAGTTCCGAGTGCGGGGCGACAGCTTCGAGATATGGCCCGCCTACGAAGACCTAGCCGTGCGGGTACGCCTGTTCGGTGACGAGATCGAGGAGATCGTGCGGGTCGATCCCCTCACGCAGAACATAGTCGGTCGACTTCCGGCCGCCGCGATATACCCGGCCACTCACTTCGTGACCGCCGAGGGTGCCGTCGAGCGTGCCGTTCAGGAGATCGGCGAGGAACTCGAGGCACAGATCGTCGAACTCGAGTCCAAAGGGAAGCCGCTGGAAGCATTCAGATTGAGGCAACGCACTCGGTACGACATGGAGATGCTGCGCGAGGTGGGGTACTGCTCGGGCATCGAGAACTACTCGCGTATCCTCGACGGCAGGGAGGCGGGCACTCCGCCGCACACGCTCCTCGATTACTTCTCGCGCGACTTCCTCGTGTTCATCGACGAATCGCACAACACGGTGCCGCAGCTGCGAGGCATGTACCACGGGGACCGGAGCCGCAAGACCGCTCTGGTCGACAACGGCTTCCGCCTGCCTTCGGCCCTCGACAATCGCCCCCTCCAATTCGAGGAATTCCAGGAGCGTGTCAAGCAGGTGGTGTTCGTATCCGCGACGCCGGCGGACTATGAGTTCTCTGTATCTGACCAGGTGGTGGAGCAGTTGGTACGTCCCACCGGGCTGGTGGACCCGGTGGTGGAAGTGCGGCCCACACTCAATCAGATCGACGACCTCATGAACGAGGTGAGGACGCGCGCGGACCGCGGAGAGCGTTCGCTGGTGACCACCCTCACCAAGAAGATGTCGGAAGACCTCACCGACTACCTACTCGAGATGGGATTCCGAGTGCGCTACATGCACTCGGAGGTCGACACGTTACAGCGCATCCAGATAGTGCGCGATCTCAGGCTGGGCGAGTTCGACGTCCTTGTGGGCATCAATCTTCTACGGGAGGGGCTCGACCTGCCTGAGGTCACCTTGGTGGCGATCCTCGATGCCGACAAGGAGGGCTTCCTGCGAGGCGAGACCGCCCTCATCCAGACCATCGGGCGGGCCGCGCGGAACGTCGACGGTCGCGTGATCATGTATGCCGACAAGATGACCAACGCCATGGAGCGGGCGCTCAGCGAGACCGACCGACGCAGGGCGGCGCAAGAGGCGTTCAACGAGGCTCATGGTGTGACCCCACAGACGATCGTCAAGGGCATCTCTGACATCACCCAACTTCTCGGGCTCAGCGAAGTGCCGTACAAGGAGAAGAGGAGGACCGGGGCGAGCGGCGCCGACATGGCTCCGGAAGAGATCGAGCGGCTCATAATCTCGCTGGAAGAGGAGATGTTCTTGGCGGCGGAGGAGCTGCGCTTCGAGTACGCGGCCACCTTGCGGGACGAGATCAAAGGCCTGGCCGGGGAGCTTCGGAGGGTTCGAGACGCAGCAGCGAGGGGTAGTTCCGCGGGGTCCGCTACCCCAGCGTGACCGACTCGATATCGGCGTCGCCGTCGAGCAGGCGAGCCACGGATGCCTGCGTGGCTCCGCGAGGTAGTTCAAGGATCAGGCGGATCGAGTTGACGTCGTCGTGGCCTTCGACGGTCATGTGCTGCACGATGATACGGTTCTGGTCGAGGACGTCCACGAGCCTGGTGAGGGGCCCGAATCCTTTGCTCCTGAACGTGACACTCAGATCCGCGAGGTCGCGCACCTTCGGGTAGATGAGTCGCCCTTCCACGAACCGCAGCACGTAGAGGCTGGCGACGACGGTGACCGTGGTGACGCCCGAGAGCAAGAACATACCGAGACCGGCCGTCAGCCCGACAGCCGCGGCAGCCCAGAGGCTGGCGGCGGTCGTGAGGCCTCGCACCGAGGCACCGTGCCTGATGATGGCGCCCGCCCCGAGGAAGCCGATGCCACTCACGACCTGGGCCGCTATGCGCCCGGGGTCGACGCGTACGTTCGTGACGGCTGTCTCGGCGAAGAACGAGTCGAACCCGTGGACCGACGCGATGGCGAACGTGCCGGCACCCACCGCCACGAGGATGTGCGTGCGGAAACCGGCCGCCCGGTCACGCAGTTCGCGCTCCAGGCCGATGGCGCCTCCGAGCGCCGCCGCCAGCACCACGCGGAGTATGAGGTCAAGTGGTTCCACTGCTCGACTCCTTGTGCGACCCGGCGGCGTGACCGCGCCGCTCGTGGGTCTGGACCACCGACAAGCCGCTGTTCACTGCAATAGGCTCGGACTCACGGACCATGCATCTCCCTCCCGCACGATCCAAACATAGTCTACCCATGTCTCGTCGGATTTCCGATTGTGCACCTGCAGTTCGACCTTGGCCACCCCGAGGTCTTCGCGCCCCGGCACGAACGTGACCCCCTCTACCTCGAAATCGAGAAGTGTGACGACCGAGGGTGAGCCGAGCCTTGCCACGTAGTCCTCGCGAGACTCGTTGTCCTTGCTCGCGGCGTCCAAGAGATCGTACGCCTGCGACCACCCGCCGTCTCGCCTGAGCGCAAGGAAGCGCTCCACGGTATCTCTCATCGACTGCGCGTAGATCGGGTCCACGGCGGGGAATTCGAGGGTGGTGGGGTCGATGGAGGCCCCGACCCGCTCGCGCGGGATCGCCTCGGGGGCGCAGCCCGCTACGATGGCCGCGAGCGAGAGCAACGCGACGAGGAGCGAGGCGACCAGAGACACTGCTGGTTGGGTGTGTCGAGGGCCATGCATCGTTGCCTGACTTCTGGATGCGTCCTCCGACTCCTCCACAGGTTAGAATAGTCATCCGAAGTCCGGGCCCCGGTGAGAACGCGGGGCAAGCAGCGTCGGTTCGCGCACGGCGCGGTAATCGGTATCTTTTTTCGAAAGGAACTCGACCCCATGGCGGCAGCGTACGATCCGGAACGCATCGAGACGAAGTGGCAGGAGGTCTGGGAGCGTGAACAGACCTTCATCATCCCGAACCCCACCGAGGAAGATCTGGCCTCCGGCCGGGTGGGTGGGTCGACGTACGTGCTCGAGATGTTCCCGTATCCCTCCGGCAGTGCGCACATGGGGCACGTGAAGAACTACACCATGGGTGACGTGGTCGCACGCTACCGGCGGCATCAGGGTCAGCGAGTGTTGCACCCCATGGGCTACGACGCCTTCGGCCTCAACTCCGAGAACGTGGCCATCCAGACCGGCGAGCATCCTGCCGCATTCACCGAGCGGGCGATCAGCACCATCAACCGGCAGCTGCGCAGGTTGGGGGTGTCCATCGATTGGAGCCGCGAACTGGCGACCTGCAGGCCCGAGTACTACAAGTGGACCCAGTGGCTGTTCATACAGTTCTACAACAAGGGCCTCGCGTACAAGAAGGAAGCTCCGGTGAACTGGTGCCCGTCTTGTCAGACGGTGTTGGCGAACGAGCAGGTGATCCAAGGCGCATGCGAGCGTTGCGACTCCGCCGTCGAGGCGAAGAAGCTGCGCCAGTGGTTCTTCCGCATCACCGACTACGCCGAGCGCCTGCTGGCCGATTTCGACAAGCTCGAATCCTGGCCCGAGCGGGTCATCACGATGCAGCGCAACTGGATCGGACGCTCGGAAGGCGCCGAGGTGGTCTTCTCGGTCGACGAACACGACATCACGGTCTTTACGACGCGTCCCGATACCCTGTTCGGCGCGACCTTCTTCATCCTCGCACCGGAGCATCCGTTGGTCGACGAGTTGGTCCAGGGTTCGGTCCACGAGGCCGAGGTTCGGCGCTACGTCGTCGCCGCGATGGGCATGTCGGCGATCGATCGGGCCAGCACCGAGAAGGAGAAGACCGGGGTGTTCACCGGCCGGTACGCCGTGAACCCGGTGAACGGAGTGCTGATCCCCATATGGGTCGCCGACTACGTGCTCATGGACTACGGCACCGGAGCCATCATGGCCGTGCCCGGGCACGACGATCGCGACTATGAGTTCGCGCGGAAGTACGGACTGCCGGTGGTCGAGGTGATCGAGAGTCCGGCTGAGTTCAAGGACGAAGCGGGGGAATTGACGGCCGCCTACGCCGGCGACGGACTCCTGGTCAACAGCGACCGGTTCGACGGGCTGCCGAAGGACGAGGGCATCCGCGCGGTCACCGAGTGGCTGAAAGAGCAGGGCAAGGCCGACTTCGCCGTCAACTACAAGTTGCGCGACTGGCTGCTCTCCCGTCAGCGGTACTGGGGATGCCCCATCCCCATCGTCTATTGCGAGACCTGCGGTGAGACGGCGGTGCCCGAAGAACAGCTTCCGGTGCTGCTCCCCGAGATAAAAGACTACGCCCCGAAAGGGAAATCCCCGCTGGCCGCCGCCGAGCACTGGATCAACACCACCTGCCCCACCTGTGGCGGCCCGGCAGCGCGCGACCCCGACACCATGGATACGTTCGTGGACTCCTCCTGGTACTACCTGCGCTACGCTTCGCCGTGGCGCGATGACGTGGCGTTCGACCGCGCAGCGGTGGACTACTGGCTACCGGTCGACCAGTACATCGGCGGGGTGGAGCACGCGATCCTGCATCTGATGTATTCGCGCTTCTTCACGAAGGTGCTCTACGACCTGGGGTTGGTCGGCTTCGAGGAGCCCTTCAACAACCTCTTCACGCAGGGCATGATCTACTACAAGGGCGCCAAGATGTCCAAGAGCAAGGGCAACGTGGTGAACCCCGACGAGCACGTGGCCCGCTACGGCGCCGACTCCCTCCGCAGCTACATCATGTTCATGGGGCCGGGGGAGAGCGATGTGGAATGGAACGATAAGGGTATCGAGGGTACCTTCCGGTTCCTCACCCGTGTCTGGCGGCAGCTTGCCGACGCGATCGACGCCGGTCTGTTCGCGGAAACAGGTGCGCGCGCCCTGCCCGACGAGGCCGCGTTCACCCCGCGCATGCGCGGGCTCGTAGTCAAGACGAACCAGGTGATCGAGAAGGTCACCGTGGATATCGCACAGCGATTCCACTTCAACACAGCTCTTGCAGCTATCATGGAACTGAACAACGAGATCACCGCCTTCCGAGGCGCGACCGATGATGCGGAGTCCGGCCGCACCCAGGACGAGGAGGCGGTCCTGGCGTTCGCGACGGAGACGCTTGTGCGGTTGTTGGAGCCGTTCGCTCCGCATATGGGAGCGGAACTGTGGGAGATGATGGGCCGCGAACGTGTCTGGGACGAACCGTGGCCTGTAGCCGATCCTCGCTTCCTCGCTCACGAGACGGTCGAATTGGCCGTGCAGGTGAACGGCAAGGTGCGCGACCGCGTCACCGTGTCCGCCGACGCCACTCAGGAAGAGGTGCTCGCGGCGGCGAAGCAGGTGCCCGGCGTGGCCAAGTACTTGGACGGGGTGTCACTGGTGAAGGAGATCGTGGTGCCCGGCAAGCTGGTGAATCTGGTGGTGCGCTGAGCCTTCCGGTGGTCGGGCGGTCGGTGGTCTGACCGCCGTTCAGCGATGCCCTGTACAGGCGTTCAGACTTCCAGTAGACTGATGCGGTCATGAGGCTGCGAGTGCGACCATCAGAGTCGCGAGCCTACCTGTGGGCTCTTGATCGAGCGACAGCGCAGAGCGCTGTATTCGAGCCGGGACCCACACCATTTCTCTAAGACGGGGGTACGTACATGAAGGGTCGTTGGATAGTAGTCATGGTGCTGGTCGTGGCCGTGGCTCTCTTCGCCGCAGCGTGCGGTGAGACGACAACCACGACGACGGCTGCGGGCACCACGGACACCACCGCGGCGGGCACCACCGAAACGACTGCTGCCATGGTGGACAGCGTCAAGATCGCCTCTCTCTACCCGGTCACCGGCGACCTCGCGAAACTCGGCGAGGAGAACGTGCAGGGTCTGAAACTGGCTATCGAAGAGATCAACGCCGCAGGCGGTATCAAGTCCATGGGTGGCGCCATGCTCGAACTTGTCGAGGCCGACTCCCAGGGCAAGCCTGACGTCGCGATCAGCGAAGTCGAGCGACTGGTGCAGCAAGAGGAAGTCACGGCCATCATCGGTACGTACCAGTCCAGCGTGGCCATCCCCTCGACGCAGGCGGCGGAGAAGCTGAAGACGCCGTTCATCGTCAGCATGGCGGTCGCGGACACGATCACCGAGCGTGACTTCAAGTACACCTTCCGCATCTGCCCGAAGGCCGATTGGTACGCCAAGGACCAAGTAGAACTGCTGAAGGACCTCAAAGACCTGATCGGTCTCGACGTGAAGAAAGTGGCCCTGCTGCACGAGGACACTGACTTCGGCGAGTCGACGGCTACCGGCCAGAAGAAGTACCTGGAAGAAGCCGGCATGGAGATGGTGATGGAGGTGGCGTATCCCGCCGCCAAGGCAGACCTCACCACCGAGGTGAGCAAGATCAAGGCCGCGAACCCGGATGTGGTGCTTACGGTCACCTACCTGAACGACTCCATCCTCATCGCTCAGGCTCGTGAGAAGCTGGGCATGAAGCAGCTCTTCTTCGACGCCGCCGGTGGTACGATCGACCCTGAGTTCGTCGCCCGTCTTGGCGCCGGCGCCGAGGGTATCCTCACCGAGATGGAGTACACCAAGTACGCTGCCGGTGCTGAGGTGCTGAACGACAAGTTCTCCGCCGCGTATGGTCGCGACATCACCGGCAACGGTGCCTACGCGTATCAGGCCGGCTACTTGATCGCCGACGCCCTCGAGCGTGCCGGTTCCGCCGACCGCGAAGCCGTGCGTGAAGCCCTCGCGACCACCAGCATGCCCACGGGTCCGACCATGGTCCTGCCGACTGCTGTGCTGGAGTTCGGCCCCGACGGTCAGAACATGAGCGCGCCGCTGTTCGTGGTGCAGATCCAGGATGGCGAGCTGATCCCGGTGTGGCCGGCTGAGTACGCCGGTGCCGAGATCAGGATCCCGGAGTAGCATGAAGTCCGGACCGTGCCGTGAGGCGATGGTCCGAATCGTTTAGAAGATCCAGGCCGGCCCTCCTCGTGAGGGCCGGTCGGTTTCACGGTAAGAAGCCTCGTCAAACTAATGCACCCTCCCCGGAGGCGGTATGACCTTCTCACTACCAGTGATCCTCCAGGCTGTCGCGAGCGGTCTGATGATCGGGGGCGTGTTCGCTCTCATCTCGATCGGATTGACGCTCATCTGGGGCGTCATGAAGATCATCAACTTCGCCCACGGCGAATTCCTCATGATCGGGCTGTATCTCGCCTACTTCCTGGTGACCAAGTTCGGCATCGATCCGTACCTGACCATCCTGATCACTACTCCCGTCTTGTTCTTCGTGGGCATCGGGATCTTCCAAGTGAGCATCAAGCCGATCCTCAAGCATCCCCCGATGAACCAGATCATGCTCACCTTGGGCATCTCGTTGATCCTCCAGAATCTCGCTCTGGTGCTCTTCAAGGCGGATGTCCTCTCGGTGCGCACGCGCTACACCGGCATCAACTACCACTTCGGCGGGGTCGTGGTGACCCTCACCGAACTCATCGCGTTCTTCGGCTCCATCCTGGCGACTCTCGCCCTGTACTACATTCTCAAGACCACCGATATCGGTCGTTGGATCCGTGCCGCGGCCCAGAACCCCACGGCTGCGACTCTGCAAGGCGTCGACGTCCGTTTCACCTACCTGCTCGCCTTCGGCATAGGATCGGCGTGTTTGGGCGTTGCGGCTTCCCTGCTGTTGCCCTTCTACTACGTGTCGCCCACCGTTGGCCTCTTCCTTGGCCTCATCGCCTTCGTGGTCGTGGTGCTGGGCGGCATGGGTAACTTCCTTGGTGCTTTCGTGGGAGGATTGATCATCGGGCTCACGGAGAGTCTGGGCGCGGCTATCATGCCCGGCTCGCTCTCGCGGGTGCTCACCTTCGGCATCTTCATCCTCTTCCTGCTCTTCCGCCCACAGGGCATCCTCAGCAGGAGGCAAGCATGAAGCAAATGAAGCAATACAGGGAGTTCCTCGTACCCCTGGTGGTCTTCGCGCTGGCGGCCTTCCTGCCGCTCTTCCTGAAGACCTACTACATGCACATTGCCATCCTGATCCTGATCTGGGCTTACCTCGCCACCTCGTGGAACATCCTCGGCGGATACGCGGGTCAGCACTCGCTGGGCCACGGACTGTACATGGGCATAGGCGCATACGCCTCGACGTATCTGGCGCTCGAATTCGGCCTCACCCCATGGGTGGGCATTTTCGTGGGTATGGCCTTCGCAGCCATAGCCGGGTGGTTCGTGGGGTACGCTGCGTTCCGCTACGGACTCAAAGGTGCCTACTTCGCGCTGGTGACCATCGCGCTCACGGAAGCGGCTGTCTACGTGGTGAGCAACTGGAAGGCGATGGGCGGAGCGGCCGGCCTCGAGGTGAAGTACCTCGGCACCGATCCGTTCATGATGCAGTTCGACAGCAAGTTGCCCTACTTCTACATCATCTTGTTCATGACCTTGCTGGCGGTGCTCACCGCGCAGTGGCTCAACCGCCGTCGCTTCGGGTATCGCCTGATCGCGGTGCGCGAGAACGAAGAGGCCGCCGAGGCCATGGGCGTGAACACCTTGGGCACCAAGATCAATGCCAACGTGCTTAGTGCCGTCATGACGGCCGCCGGCGGCACCTTCTTCGCTCAATACTTCACGTATGTGGGCCCTCGGGTGGTGTTCGGTGAGGTCGTGTCGGTACAGATCCTGCTGTTCGCGATCATCGGCGGATTGGGTACGGTGTGGGGTCCCCTCGTGGGAGCGGTGATACTCGTGCCCGTGGCGGAGATCGCCCGGGCCGAACTAGGCACGCAGTTCCAAGGGGCACACCTGCTCCTCTACGGCGGCGTGCTGGTGTTCACCATGCTCTTCATGCCGAACGGCATCGTGGGGCTCGCAAAGAGCATCCGGGCCCGCTTCGGGAAGACTCCCGATGACACGATGTCGGTGTCGGCCAGTGAGGGAGGTGCCTCTTGACCCCGCTGCTAGAAGTGAAGAACCTCACCAAGGTCTTCGGCGGCCTCACGGCCGTGGGAGACCTCACGTTCCACGTCGACCGCGGCGAGATAGTGGGCCTCATCGGGCCGAACGGCGCCGGCAAGACCACCTGCTTCAACCTGCTTGCCGGGGCCATGACGCCGACGTCTGGATCCGTGCACTTCAAGGGAGAGGACGTCACCGGCCGCAAGTCGCATCAGATGTGCAAGCTGGGGCTCACGCGTACCTTCCAGGTTGTGCAACCGTTCCCCGATATCACCGCGCTCGAGAACGTGATGATCGGCGCGTTCGTGCGGCACGGCTCCACGGGGGCGGCGGAGAGGAAAGCGCGTGAGGTGCTCGATGTTGTGGGAATCGCCCACAAGGCGGACACGCTTGGCCGTGATCTCACGCTCATGGAGCTCAAGCGCCTCGAGATCGGCAAGGGGCTGGCGACCGAACCCGACCTCCTGCTGCTTGACGAGGTCGCGGCCGGATTGACCCCGGTTGAGATCGACGACATCCTCACCCTCGTACGACGGCTCAACAGCGAAGGCATGACCTTCCTCGTGGTGGAGCACGTGATGAAGGTGATCATGAACCTCTCGCACCGCATCGTGGTGCTCAACTTCGGTTCCCAGATCGCCGAGGGTACTCCGGCCGAGATCTCCAAGAACCCGGCAGTCCTCGACGCCTACCTCGGGGAGGAGGAGTACGTTGCTTAGAGTAGAGAACGTGAGCGTGCAATACTCCGCCTTCAAGGCGCTGCACGGCGTGAGCATCAAGGTGGAGCAGGGTCAGATCGTGAGCATCGTCGGAGCGAACGGCGCTGGGAAGTCCACCCTCATCAACACAGTCTCCGGACTGCTGCGGCCCACCGAAGGCTCGATCACGCTCGACGGGGTGGAGTTGACCACTATGTCGGCGCACGACATCGTGCGCCACGGTGTCGTGCAGGTGCCCGAGGGCAGGAAGCTCTTCCCCGACATGACCGTGCACGAGAACCTCTTGGTGGGAGGTAGTCACAAGCGGGCTCGGGCGGGACGCGATGAGGCGCTCACCCAGGTCTACGACCTCTTCCCCAAGCTGTTGGAGCGCGAGAAGCAGTCTGCTCGCACGCTCTCCGGCGGCGAACAGCAGATGTTGGCGATCGGTCGGGCGATGATGTCCCAGCCGACCATACTCATGATGGACGAGCCTTCGCTGGGCCTCGCGCCGATCGTCGTCCAGAGCATCTTCTCGGTGATCCAAGAGCTGCGCAACCGCGGACTGACCGTGCTGCTCGTCGAGCAGAACATCCGCCATTCGCTTCAGATCTCCGACTACGCGTACGTGCTGGAGACCGGAACCGTGGCACTCGAGGGGACCGGCGCAGCCGTCCTCGCCGACGAACACACCAAGGCCGCATATATCGGCTCCCCGACGGGGGCCGAGACTCACTGACCGATTGCCTCCCCGGGACCGAATGGTCCCGGGGAGCACTTGCATCCGCGCAGCCCGGCGAGGATCGGCAGCCGCGCAGCCCTAGGTTCCTAGGTCTCGACCTTCAGAGCGGCGATGAGTGCCGCGTCGCGGGCCGCGATCGTCGAAGTGATCCGCTCTTCATCCCAGTCCAGGAAGCCCCTGTGCGAGCGCACACCCACCGCCCCGTCGGCCACCAATCCGGCCAAGAGCGGCGAGGGCTCCGGCGAAGACTCGAGGTCGCGCAGGAGATACGAGTCCACCTGCAGCACCAGGTCGAGCCCGCACAGGTCGCACACGGCCAGGGGGCCGACCACCCCGAGCCGACGCCCGAACCCGTGGGTCACCACGAGATCCACCTCTTCGGCGGTAGCGACGCCGGCTGCCACGATAGCCATGGCCTCTCGCTGCAGCGCGTGTTGGAGTCGGTTGCCCACGAAACCGGGTACGTCTTTTCGCACCCGCACAGGGGCCTTGCCAGCTGCCTCGAGAAGTGACACCACCGTGTCCGCGGTCGAATTGTCGGTGTGCTCGCCGTAGACCACCTCGACGAGAGGGATCAGGTGTGGGGGGTTCCAGAAGTGGGCTCCGCAGACCCGCTCGGGAGATGCGGTGTCGCGCGCGATCTGGGTGATCGACAACCCCGATGTGTTGCTGCAGAGGATGGTGGTGGGCGGCGTCAAGGCATCGAGTTCGGCGAACAGTCTCTGCTTGAGTGCCAGGTCTTCGTTCACCGCCTCCACCACCAGGAGAGGATACGGCACCAGGCCCTGGGCGGCGGGAGCGAGGGCCTCCGCGATGGACGACGCAGTCGCGACCAAGGCGGCTGCGGCGGCGGCCGCTTCGGCGTCGATCAGGTCGTGCAGCACCATGAAGTCCAGTTGGACCCGGAGCCGACCGGCGACCTCGCCTCGACGACCGGCATCCGTGTCGGTGACCACCACCCGGTGACCGGCTTGTGCGAAGGTCTGTGCGACTCCCACACCCATCAGTCCGGCGCCCACGACGACGATCGTACTGCCCTGCTTTTGGACGCTGGTCATCATCTCTCCCCGGACCGTGGTTTCCTCGCAGGCGCGAGCGCCGATTGCGACGCCCGCGCGGATACTTTATCGCACGAGAAAAGCCGCCGAACGTGTCGGCGGCTTTTCGTCGCGGTGGTCGAACCCGGAATGCTGGTCGGGCGTTCGGACGTCCTCGCTAGGAGGTCACCTCGCGCACGAAGTCCTCGAAGATGGTGAGGTGCCTATCGATGTCGTCCTCCGAATGGAGCACCGACACCAACCACTGCTCGTCCAGGCCCGGAGGCAGGAAGATGCCGTGGCTCATCATGTAGATCCAGTGGGCGTACGCCAGTTCGAAGTCGGTCTTCTTGTAGTCGCGATAAGTGCGCACGCGCTCGGGAACGTAGGTGACGCATCCCTTGGCGCCCAGCTTCACCGTGTGAGCGGGAAGGCCGGTTTCTTCGATGATCGCCTGGCAACCCGCGATGAGACGATCGTTGCGAGCGATGGCCGCGGCGGTGGCTTCCGGAGTGCAGATCTTCGTGAGCACGGCCAGCGAGGCTGCGGTCACGAGAGGGTTGCCGTTGTATGTGCCTTGGTGGGCCACGGTCCAGTCGGCGATCTTGCCCATGATCTCACGGCTGCCGCCGAAGGCACCGATGGGTACTCCGCCGCCGATGGACTTGGCGAGACAGGCCAGATCCGGCGCGACGTTGTAGACGGCGGCTGCGCCGCCCCAATTCGACGTGATGCCGGTCTTGACTTCGTCGAAGATGATCAACGCGCCGTGCTTGTGGCAGATCTCTTTGGCGGCGGCAAGGTAGCCTTCATCGGGAAGTACGATGCCCATGTTCTCCGGAACGGGCTCAAGGATGAAGGCCGCGACCTCTCCCGCGTGCTCAGCGAACGCGCGCTCGAGGGCCGGGAGGTCGTTGAACGGGATGATCACTACTTCTGTGGCCGTGCCCTTGGTGATACCGCCGTAGTATGGCACGGTGTTCGGCGAGTCTTCCGGGCCGGCTTCCTCGAGCGGAGGCCGCACCGACATCATCACGAGGTCGTGGTGGCCGTGGTAGCCGCCCTCGAGCTTGATGATCTTCTCACGACCCGTGTAGCCACGAGCCAGACGGATGGCGTCCATGGTGGACTCGGTGCCCGAGTTGGTGAATCGCACCATCTCGAAGGGGAACCGCTCGCACAGGGCTTCGGCCACTTCGGCGATCAGCACCGAAGGAGTGGTGTAGAGCGTGCCTTCCGCGGCCTGCTTGGTGATCGCCTCCACCATGATCGGGTTCGAGTGGCCCGCGAAGAGCGAACCGTACCCCATGTTGTAGTCGATGAACTCGTTGCCGTCGACGTCGTACAGTCGGCTGCCCGAGGCGCGCGCCGCGACGATGGGGTGCGGATCGAAGAACTGGAAGTTGCTGGCCACGCCGAGGGGGAGCACCTTCTTGGCCCGCTCGGTGGCCGCCTGGCTGCCCGGGGTCATCTGCGCGTAGCGCTGCTTCTCGCGCTCCGTGATCTCCAAAGCTTTGGTCGAGGTCTTCGTGCCGCTCATGCTGTCCTCCTGGTCTCTTGTCCGGTGATCGACCGGTTCGACGGCGCCTCCTCGGGAACGCGCCACTGATGTACATCTTTGACCTTCCACGGAACGAGCATCGTGCTCGTGCGGGTGACTCCAGGGATGTGGCCGACCACGTCGCTCACGAAGGCGTGCAGGCTCTGGTTGTCTCGAGCGTACACCTGGATGCTGAGGTCGCGCTCTCCCGTAGAATAGGCGACGTAGCTCACTTCTTCGAGTTCGGCGAGACGGCCTGCGACCTCGCGCAGACGATCGGGGGCTACTTCGATCCAGAGGTCCGCGGTCACGCTGTAGCCGAGGGCTTTGGGGTCGACGATGGCTCCCACATGCATCACATCGTGTTCGCTGAGGCGTTCTATGCGGTACCGGATGGTGCGCTCCGGCACCCCTGCGAGGCGCCGCGAGATGTCGCTGGCCGACATGCGACCGTCCTCCTGCAGGCAGGCGATGATGCGTCTGTCGGTGGTGTCGAGCGTGATGGTCAGGATCGTCCTCCTCCGGTTCCCCCGAGCCCCCACTATCTCAAGACATGCCGAATCTGTCAAGACAACGGGTTAGGGCTGCCGAAACGGCAAGATAGTGCGTCCGTTAGACAGCGTGTCGCGAGAACGTTCCTAACGACTGGGGTGGGGGGGTCGGAAGCTGCATCGACCGACGGGGGAAGCAGGGCCGTCAGCCTGCCCGAGTAGAGCTGGGTTCAGCCTGTCTTGCTCCGTGTGCCGGGCACTACCGCACCGTTGTGACAGTACTGAGCGCACAAGAGGCAACCTGTGCAGCGATCCTCGTCGATCTGCCAGGAAGCGGGCGCTTCCGGTTCCGCACGCTGACCGAACCACCTGCGCTGTGTCTTGGCTTTCGGGCTTCCCGGCGCCGCGACGACTGCGTCCTTGGGGCAGATGGCCCGCACGGGGCAGGTGGCTAAACGGTCACACAGAGACGGATCGATGAAGGCCACGGGCCGGTCGGGCCCGGGCACCCTGTGACCACCGGCGCGCTCGCGGGTTCGCGGGGAGGGTGAGCCCGCGCCGACGCGGTGGGCGGTCGGAGCAGCTTGTGGAGTATCCGGGCCTCCGGGTCGTCCGCGTGATCCGGCCTCTTTGCTCATGTCTCTCCTTCGCCTCTGCCATCCGGGGGCCCCAGCTGGGTCTCGCACGGATAGCGCAAACAACTCTTCCGCGAGATTCATACCCAGGGGGGTATTAGTCGAAGCCTAGTCTAGCCTTTCTGGTGGGCCGCTGCAAGCAGAGTGCCAGAATGGCTTCGGGGCGGCCCGAAGGCCGCCCCGAAGCAGACGAGACTGTCACAGCGCGCCGAGCGCGCGGTGGTACTAGACGCTGCGGTGCTCCACCAGGTTGTCCACCACGGTCGGGTCGGCCAGAGTCGAGGTGTCGCCCAGGTCGGTCACGTCGTTAGCCGCGATCTTCTTGAGGATCCGCCGCATGATCTTGCCGCTGCGGGTCTTCGGCAGACCGGGGGCCCACTGAATGACGTCCGGAGTGGCGATGGGCCCGATCTCCTTGCGCACGTGAGCGACCAGCGCCTTCTTGAGCTCATCGGACGGTTCGATGCCCACGTTCAAGGTGACGTACGCGTAGATGCCTTGTCCCTTGATGTCGTGTGGCATGCCGACGACGGCCGCCTCAGCCACAGAGTCGTGGCTCACAAGTGCGGATTCCACCTCGGCGGTGCCCATGCGATGCCCGGAGACGTTGATCACGTCATCCACGCGGCCGGTGATCCAGTAGTACCCGTCTTCATCGCGCCGGCAGCCGTCACCGGTGAAGTAGTTGCCCGGATACTGCTTGAAGTAGGTGTCGAAGAAGCGGTTCGGGTCGCCGTATACGCCGCGCATCTGACCGGGCCACGGCCTCTTGATGCAGAGGTTGCCCACTCCGGGGCCTTCGACTTCGAGGCCATCGGCGTCTACCAGCAGCGGCTCGATTCCGAAGAAGGGCAACGTGGCCGAACCCGGCTTGATCTTCATGGCGCCGGGCAACGGGGTGATGAGGATGCCGCCCGTCTCGGTCTGCCACCAAGTGTCGACGATCGGGCAGTTACCGCCGCCCACGAGGCCGTGGTACCACAGCCAGACCTCGGGGTTGATCGGCTCGCCCACGGTGCCGAGCAGGCGCAGGGAGGATAGGTCGTGCTTCTTGACCCAATCGTCTCCTTCGCGCGCGATGGCCCGAAGGGCGGTGGGGGCCGTGTAGAACTGGTTGACCTTGTACTTCTCGACGATCTGCCAGAAGCGGTCGGGCGCCGGGTAGTTCGGCACGCCCTCGAACATCACCGAGGTGGCGCCGTTCTGCAGGGGCCCGTACACGATGTAGCTGTGGCCGGTGACCCAACCGATATCGGCGGTGCACCAGAAGATGTCCTCGGGATGGTAGTCGAAGACCATCTGGTGGGTGAAGCTGGTGTAGACGGAGTAGCCGCCCGTGGTGTGCATGACACCCTTCGGCTTGCCGGTGGATCCCGATGTGTACAGGATGAAGAGCGGATCCTCGGCGTCCATCTCCTCGCAGGGCGAGTCGGTGGTGATATCGTCGGCCGCCATCTCGTCTTGGTACCAGCTGTCACGACCGTCGACCCAATCGACGTCGAGGCCGGTGTGCCGCACCACGATGCACGTGGTCATGCTGGGGCAGGCCGCCATGGCCTCGTCGGCTGCGGCCTTCAGGGGCACGCTCTTCGAGCCTCGGAGGCCGCCGTCGGCGGTGATCATCATGTTGGATTCGCAGTCGAGGATACGATCGCGAAGGGAATCGGCCGAGAAGCCGCCGAACACCACGCTGTGGATGGCGCCGATGCGTGCGCAGGCCAGCATGGCGATGGGCAGTTCGGGGATCATCGGAAGGTAGATGGTGACCCGGTCGCCCTTCTTGACGCCCTTCTTGCGCAGGACGTTGGCGAACTTGGTGACGTCGGTCCACAAGTCGCGGTATGTGATGGTGCGGCTGACCTCGGGGTTGTCGCCCTCCCAGTAGAAGGCCACCTTGTCGGCCACGTCGGTCTCCATGTGGCGGTCGAGGCAGTTGTAGCTCATGTTCAGCTTGCCGCCGACGTACCACCCGATCTTGGCATTGGCGAAGTCGTGGTCTTGTACTTTGTCCCATTTCTTGAACCAGTGGATACGCTCGGCTGTCTCCGCCCAGAACGCGTCGGAGTCCTCGAGCGAGCGCTTGTACATCTCGTAGTACTGCTCCATGCTCGAGATCCAGGCGTTCTTCTGGAAGCTCTCGATCACATCGAAGACTTTTCCCTCAAGGGACACTTCGTTCGCCACGTTCTACCTCCGGAGTTCGTTGTACCGACTTCTTACACACCCGCCTCGGGCCAGAGCGACAGTTGGATTCACAGAAACCATACACACGGCATGTGGTGGAGGCAATTCGAGTTCCACACATTCGGCGAGCGGCCGGATGTGGGGGTCCACCGGCCCTGGCAGGGGAGGAGCGGTCTACCCGGTGCGCGCCGCCGGTACAGGGGGGTCGCGCTCTTCCGAGGATTCGAGGGCCGCGCAGTCCGGGCAGTGCATCCGGCTGTAGTCGGACGTGTGCCGGCCACGCCAGCGATACTTGCGGGCTCACCAGTAGGGGAGGCGTTCCAAGAGGCGAGCGTGGTCCACTCGGGTGAGGGCCGCGGGAAGGGCGGCGCCCACGGGGCAGTCCAGGCGTGTGTGGTAGAGAACCGGCGAGTCGACCGCGAAGTACGGTGCGCAATCACCGGGGTGACGGTCGGCAGGCGGACCGGGCGCGGCATGCTTGAGACTGGAGCGGCCGCTCACTCGACCACGCCGCACCAGCGCATCGCCAGCAGGGCGGCAGCGACAGCCAGGTCGACCAGGTCGTCCACCGGCACGTACTCATCGACCGCGTGAGCCGTCATCATGCCACCCGGGCCGTAGGAGAAGCTCGGTGTGCCGCCGAGGCGCGCGAAGGTGGCGGCGTCGTGCCACGAATCGAGACCGCTGATGCGACCCGGGCGCCCGAGGTGTTCTCCGATGCCGAGTGCCATGGTCACGGCCGGGTGGTCGGCGGGGATCTCGGCGGGCACCACGTCTACCGTCCACTCGAAGCGCGGAGGGTGCTCGGCGAGCCAGGGGTCGGCCGCGGTGGCCGCGGCAATCCAGGCTTCGACCTCGCGCTCCACAGCCCGCCCGGTGCCGTCGGCGTCTACGTTGCCCGGCAGATAGCTGATGTCCACCACCAACTCGCACCGCTCGGGGTACGTGACCATCCAGTTCCCACCGCGGACGATGGTGGGCACGATGTCGCCCGGCGGCAAGAAGCGGTGCTTCTGGTCGGCTCGGTCTCGCCACTCGTCACGCAGGGACCGGACCGCGTCGAGCACGATCCCCATCTTCTCAATCGCGTTGACCGCGCCGCCTTCGCGCCAATGCGGCTGGCGCAGCTCCGCGTGGCCGGCACGTCCCTCGACGATGATGGTGGGAGTGACCGTGCCCCGACACGAGACCCAGGCGTCGAACCCGGTGGGCTCCGCGACGAGGCAGGCGTCCGCGCGCAGTCCCCGCTCCACGAGCGCATACCCTCCTGCTCCGGACGACTCCTCGTCGGTGTTGGTCGAGACGATCAGGTCTCCGGCAAGACGGACGCCCATACGCGCGAGCATCTCGCTCGCGAACACGCACGACGCGATCCCACCCTTCATGTCGGCCGCTCCGCGTCCGTAGAGGCGCCCGTCGCGGATCTCGGGCCGGAGTGGGGGCGACGTCCAGAGGGAGACGTCGCCGGCGTCAACAGCGTCGATGTGCCCGTTCAGCATGAGGCTGCGCCCGCCGCCAGCGCCGGTGAACGTGGCGGCAAGTTGGGGGCGGCCCGAGAAGTCGAGTCTTGGAGGCAGGAAACGGGAGTCGGCGGGTGTCGACTCCGGTTCCCAGAGGTCGATGGCGGCGCCGGCAGTCGACAGACGTTTCGCGAGCGAGCCCTGGAGGGCGGCCTCCTCGCGCGCGGGATCGCCGGGATTGCGCGCTGTGGTGTCGTAGGCGATGAGCTCAGACGCGAGGGCTACCAGCTCGTCTCCACTACGCCGGATGGCGTCGGACACCTGCTCCTCGTGCGCGCTGAGGGGTTCCATCACGGTCACGGGTCCTCCTCGACATAAGTGATTTGCCAGCGCTCAGGCTATCATCGCGGGGGCGCGGGTCGACAGCCCGATTGACGGAGGTTAGCGCATTTGCTAACATAGTCCCATGCCGTACACCGTCGAGTACTTCAACCGCCGCGTGCTCGACGAGATCGAGTCTTGGCCGGTGGGTATCCTGGCGGACTACGCGCGGTTGATCGAACTCCTGATGGAGTTCGGTCCCGATCTGCGGATGCCGCATTCGCGCGCGCTCGGCGGCGGACTCCTTGAACTCCGTCCCCGTGGACGCGAAGGCATCGGGCGTGCGATGTACTGTTTCGTGCGCGGACAGCAAGTGGTCGTACTCCACGCGTTCGTGAAGAAGACGCAGACGACCTCCAAGCGCGATTTGGGGATCGCCCGCCGGAGGATGAAGGAGGTACAGGATGACTGACCGCGGCCATAGGCCTGTCACCCACGATCACGAAGCGTTCCTCGAGAAGGCCCTCAAGCGCAAAGGCTTCGGCGAGGCCTACGACGACCTCGAAGACGAATACCTGCTCGTGCGTGAGCTTCTCGGCGCACGGATGCGCGCGGGACTCACCCAGGAGGAGGTCGCCGAGTCGATGGGGACCACCAAGAGCGCGGTCTCACGTCTGGAGGCTGCCGGCAAACATTCGCCTTCGGTCACGACGCTCAAGAAGTATGCTCAAGCAGTCGGGTGTGATGTCGAAATCCATCTTGTCCCGACTCTAGAACGAAGTAGTTGAGTGCGCCTTTCGGGCCATCGCATGTGAGGTAGACCCCGATAGCCGCCTTGTCCGAGCGGGTTTCGTTCAGCGCGGCTTCGTCGAGATGAGTCTCTCGGTAACCCGGGGCGACTCCGGGCAAGGCGGGGCGGTTCATGGGGTCTCCGTATCTGAACATCACCCACCAACGCCCGCAAAGCCCCCTGACCGACACTGCGGAAGTGCGACGGCGCTAGCCGGCCCCGCCTCGCGTTCTCACACCAAACCCCCACGCTCGGGGCGCGTTCACGAGGTACGTGCCCGCCGCGACCAAGGCCAGGCCCACCCACAGGAGTGCGGAGAGGTGGTCGCCAAGGAAGACACCGCCGAACACCACCCCGAAGATCGGGGCGAAGAAGGTGAACGAATGCAGTTGAGACACCTGCTGCGTGCGCATGAGCCAGAACCATACCAGGTAGCTGATCGTGGCCACCATGACCGTCTGGTAGGCGAGCGCCAGGGACGCGGCTACGGTGGGCACCAGAGCGCGGTCGCTCTCGAATATCAATGTGGCCGCCCAGAGTATGGGGGCCGACCAGACCAGTTGGTAGAAGAGCACCTGCGAGGTGGTCATGGGTCGTTTCGGCATGGTCCGCTTGATGTAGAGGGTCGTCAGCGCCCAGAACAGACCCGCGAGCACCTCAAATACGTCCCCGAGCAGATGGGAAGATCCGAGGACACCCGCCGGAGCGCGGAACACTGCGGCCACGCCGGCGAAGGAGAGCACAAGACCGCCCACCTTGAGCCAGGTGAGCCTGTCGTCGGGGAGGAGGAAGTGGGCTCCGAGGGCCACCCAGAAGGGGCTCGTGTACATTAAGAGTACCGAGCGAGAAGCGGTCGTGTACTCCATCCCCACGTAGAGGAACACGAACTCCAGGGAGAAGACCGACCCGACGATGATGCCGTCGAGCAGACGGCGGCGGTCGACGGCGAGACCGCGGCCGCTCGCCATCGACCAGAGCGCTACAAGGCAGGCGGCGCCGGTGGAGCGCACCGCGGCCGAGAACAAGGGCGGGAAGCCCTGGTTGCCGAGCTTGATGGCCACGAAGTTCGCGCCCCAGATGGCGCAGAGTACCAGCAGGATCGCGGCCGCTTTGAGCGGGAAGTGCGTGGGGAGGGAGGGTGCCGAGCCGCCGCTCGTAGGGGGGCTGTCACCGCGGACCTTCGCGTGTTGAACCGGTTTCACTCGGCGAGCGTAGCACGAGGCCGGGCTCCCGCGAGAGTCCGGCCTCGTGATCCAGCAGAGTGAGGAGCGGCATCGTCCGGCGCCGCGCCTCTATTCGTGTGGCGTGCCTTAGTTGCTGCCCCAGCCGCCCATCATGCCGCCACCGGACCCGGAGCCGCCCATCATGCCGCCACCGGAACCGTATCCCGAGCCGCCCATCATGTCGCCCCAACTGGTGCCATCGGCCGGGCCGTCACCGTTCCAGTCGCCCATCATGTCGCCGTATCCGGAGCCGCCCATCATGCCTTCGGGGCCGCCGTTCTCGTCACAGTAGTCGAGCATCTCGTCGACTTGGTCGCCGTGCACGGAGCGCATCATGCCTTCCATGGTTGCTGCCCACTCCTGAGCTTGCTCCCCGGTGAGGCCCATGTGGTCGCGCACCATGTCGGTGATGCGATCGCGGATTGCGCCACTCGTGCCTTCGTCGGTGGCCACCGGGTCTGTGGCTGTCTGTTGGGCCGCCACTGAGACTGCTGCCGTCTGGCGCTGCCAACCGGGGGCGGCGGTATCGGCCGTCGCTCTGCCGGGGCTGAAGACCGGGCCGAGGGCTCCGAGGCCTACGAGCCCCAAGGCGCCGACCGCGATCAGCGTCGCTCCCTTCACTGCGAGTGTCTTGTTCATCGTTCGCTCCTTGCTCAGATCCCAGCGGATCGGGTGTTGTTCCTGGTGTTCATTGTCGGCCTCCCATGTGCAGAGTGTGCCAAGGCAGTGCAAAGTCCGTGTAAAGCCTGCGGGCGGGTCGAGGGTGTGGTTATAGAGGAGCGAGGGGATGCTTGAGGAAATCCAGAAGCGGAACCGCGGCACGGTAGCCGCGAAGCTCAAACGACGGAGGGGCACATGCACCTGCAGGTCTGCGGCGCGGCTCGAGAGGTCACCGGCTCTTGCTATCTGGTTGAGGCAGGCCGGAGCACGTTCCTGGTGGACTGCGGTCTTCATCAGGGAGGGGCGAAAGAGCAGGCGCAGAACCGCGAACCGTTCCCCTTCGACGCGCGTGAGATCGATTTCGTGCTGCTCACTCACGCTCACATCGATCACTCGGGGTTGCTGCCCAAACTGGCGAAGAACGGGTTCGAAGGACCCATCTACGCGACTTCTCCCACGGCGGATCTCGCGGACATCATGCTGATCGACTCCGCTCACATCCAGGAGATGGATGCGGAGTGGCGGGGGCGGAAGGCCAAGCGGGCCGGGCGGGCCGGTCACGAGCCGCTCTACACGCAGAAGGATGCCGACGCCGCCCTCCGCCTGTTCCACCCCGTGGGCTACAACGAGGAGGTGCGGGCCTCCGACGAGGTGCGGGTGGTGTTCCGCGAAGCCGGCCATATCCTCGGTTCGGCCGCGCTGGAGATCTGGCTGGATTCCGAGGCTGGGTCGGTGAAGATGGTGTTCAGCGGCGACCTGGGACAACATGATCGACCGATCATCAGAGACCCCGACGTGCTGCGTGATGCCGACTACCTGATCATGGAGTCCACCTACGGTGACCGCCTGCACGATGAGGCCGGGGATCCTCTGGAAGAACTCCGCGAGATAGTGCAAGAGGCGCACCGCACGGGTGGGAACGTGATCATCCCAGCGTTCGCGGTGGGGCGTACGCAGGAACTGATCTTCTACCTGCGCGAGATCTGTGAGACGAGTTGCCACGGCATGCAGATCTACGTGGATAGCCCCTTGGCGATCAAGGCGACGGGAGTGTTCCGGAAGCACCGTGCCGAGTTCGACGCCGAGGCCCAAGAGATGCTGGCCGAGAACGGACCCATCTTCGAGTTCCCCGGCCTGCACTACACCTTGACCGCCGATGAGTCACGGGCGCTCAATGGGAAGACCGGTGCCATCATCATCTCCGCCAGCGGCATGGCGGAGGCGGGGCGCATCAAGCATCACCTCAAGCACAACCTCTGGCGTCCGGAGGCCCACGTCGTGATCGTGGGGTATCAGGCACATCACACGCTCGGCCGGCGTCTGTTGGAAGGTGAGAAACGGGTGCGTCTCTTCGGCGACGAGATCGCGGTGAAGGCCAAGATCCACGAGATAACGGGGCTCTCCGCGCATGCCGACCAAGCGCAACTCATCGAATGGGCGTCGAGCTTCAAATCTGCTCCGCTCACAATCCTGACCCATGGGGAGGCGCACGCCGCCTTCGCGCTGCGCGATGCCCTCGAAGAGCGCTTGGGCTTGGAGGTCATAGTGCCGGAGCCTCTGGAGATCATCGGGCTGGTCGAGCGTTCCCACGAGCGGGGGGCGAGCACGTCGAACTGAACTCCGCGGGCGATCGAGCCGTCCCGCGCATGCGAACATCAGCCAAGACGAGGGGACCAGGATGACCATCGACCCGGTGTGCGGCAAGTTCATCATCGAGCGCAAAGCTAAAGCCACCACGTTCTACAAGGGCAGGCTGTTCTACTTCTGCTCTCAGAAGGACCGCGAGCGGTTCGACGCGGATCCGGAGGCCTACGCCGGCAAGGTGAAGGGCGGTGCCTTGAGTGTTGGGGTCATGGGTGCAGCCTCGGGTGACTTCCCGCCTGAGGTGGTCAAGGCCGCCTTCGATCTGGGGGCGGCGGCGGCTCGCAAGGGACTCGTGGTGGTGACGGGCGCGGCTCCGGGGTTGCCCTGGGAGTCGGCGCGGGGAGCCCAATCGGAGGGCGGTCTGTCGGTGGGAGTGTCACCGGCCCTGAGTCTCGACGAGCATCTGAACTACTACAAGTCTCCCGCCGACCACTTCGACGTGATGATCTACACCGGTAGCGGCTTGATGGGCCGTGAGATCGTCAATATCCGCTCGAGCGACATGGTCGCCATCATCAACGGCCACTCCGGCACCTTGGGGGAGTTCTCGATCGCGTACGACGAGGCCAAACTCATCGGTGTGGTGGAAGGCAGCGGTGGCATCGCCGACACCATCCCGAGTCTGGTCGAAGCCATCAACAAGGATACGGGGGCCCTCATCATCTACGAGGCGGATCCCGAGCGCTTGATCGATCGGATGATCGACGAGTACATGCAGGGCCACTTCCGTCACCCGTCGATCCTCGTGCAAGACGACTACGAGAAGAAGGGTGGCCGCCGGCCGCCGCATTCCGCCGGATAGGCGGGGGAGAGTGTGGGCACCTGGGTGCGCTGCCGGGCGCGGATGGTGTCGTGTCGGTCCAACAAAAAAAGCCCCGAGGGGCTCTCCTTGCTCCGGACCGCCTTCGGCCCACTTTGCGAGTGCGGTCTCCTTAGACCGTTACCCGCATTGCTACGAGATCGTCCGCTGAGTGGCGGTTGATATCCCCTACCCACTCGTTACAACTGGGGCAAACCCAGGCGAACAGCGGAATCTCAGTGCGACAGTGATCGCACGTTTGGGTGTGACGCATTCGCCATCACCTCCTTCCAGACCACGAAATACGGCAAGCGCCGCTTGGTCTTGAAAAGGAGTATAGCATGAGCGGCACGGTCGTTCGTCTGAGCAGGGTGTAAGGCGACCGCCCTAGTGGTGATAACGGGTGGAAGGGTTTGTTGGAAGCAATCGGACGGTGCCGTTCCTGAGGCGCCGTCTCACACATGACGATCGGAGGTGGCTGTGCCGGTTACCACGTTGGTGTCGTATTCCGTTCAGCGCGTGGAAGTGATGGATGTCGATGGCGAGGTGGATGCCTCGCTGATGCCGGCCCTTTCCCCGGAACGTATCACCGCGCTGTATGAGGTGATGGTACTCACCCGCGTCTTCGACGAGCGGATGCTCAAGCTGCAGAGACAGGGGCGACTTGGGACGTTCGCGCGGGTGGCGGGACAGGAAGGGGCCCATGTCGGCGCCGCCTTCGCCTTGGCCGATGAAGACTGGATGGTGCCCGCGTTCCGTGAGGCGGGTGCCTTCCTCCTGCGCGGCATGAAGATGGAGAACTTCCTCCAGTACTGGGGAGGAGACGAACGGGGCAACGTGTTCCCCGAAGGCGTGCGGATGCTGCCCGCTTCGATCCCCGTGGGCACCCACATGCTCCACGCAGCCGGCCTGGGTTGGGCGATGAAGAAGAAGGGCGAGCGGTCGGCGGTGCTCACCGTGTTCGGCGAAGGAGCCACCTCAGAGGGCGATTTCAGCGAGGCGATGAACTTCGCGGCGGTGTTCCAATGCCCGGTGGTGTTCTTCTGCCAGAACAACCAGTGGGCGATCTCCGTGCCCTACCACAAGCAGTCTCAGGCCTGCACGGTGGCGCAGAAGGCCCTGGGCTACGGGATGCCCGGCACGCAGGTGGACGGCAACGACGTGTTCGCCGTGTACAAGACCGTGAGTGACGCGCTCGAGAACGCGCGCAACGGCGGGGGGCCGGCCCTCATCGAGGCGCACACCTACCGGGTGACCGATCACACCACGGCAGACGACGCCCGCCGCTATCGGGAGGACGCCGAGGTGGAGGAATGGCGCGAGCGCGATCCCATCGAGCGGCTGAGCAGGTACATGAAGAAGAACGGCTTGCTCGACGATGCGGGTGAGACCGCGGTGCGGGAGGGAGCCGTGGCCAAGGTGGTGGAAGCGGTGACGGCGTTCGAATTGATGGAACCGCCTCCCCCCGAAGAGGTGTTCGCCCACGTGTTCGCCGAGATCACTCCACCCTTGGCCGAGCAACGCGACCGGTTACTCCGTCGGCTGGAAGGGAGGGAGTGACCGTGGCTCGTCTGAACATGGTAGAGGCCATCGACCAAGCCCTCCGGCAGGAGATGGACCGAGACGATACCGTCATCGTCCTGGGGGAGGATGTGGGCAGGGACGGCGGCGTGTTCCGGGTGACCGACGGCTTGTACGAACGCTTCGGGGAGGACCGCGTGATGGACACTCCCCTCGCGGAGAGCGGCATCGTGGGGTTCGCGATCGGCATGGCCATCGGGGGGTTCAAACCGGTGGCCGAGATCCAATTCTCCGGATTCGTCTATCCCGCCTACGACCAGCTCCTTTCGCATGCCGCTCGCTTCCGCACTCGCACTCGCGGACAGCGGACGGTGCCGATGGTGGTGCGCATGCCCTACGGCGGCGGCATCCGGGCGCTCGAGCATCATTCTGAGAGCATGGAGGCCATCTTCGCCCACATCCCCGGTCTGAAGGTGGTGATCCCGGCCGACCCGTATGAGGCGAAGGGTCTGCTCACTTCGGCGATCCGCGACCCCGACCCGGTAGTGTTCTTCGAGCCGGCGCGCGTGTACCGCGCGATAAAGATGGACGTGCCCGAGGAGCAGTACACCTTGCCCATCGGGGAAGCACGCGTGGTCAGGGAAGGGGCAGACCTGACGCTGATCGCCTGGGGCGCGCACGTGCGCACGATCAAGGAGGCGGCGGAGCGTCTCGCCGCCGACAAACGCTGCGACGTCGAGGTGATCGACATTCGCACCATCGCACCGTTCGACGCCGCCACGGTCGTGGCGAGCGTGAAGAAGACCGGGCGCGCTATCATCGTGCACGAGGCGCCGCAGAGCGGCGGGTTCGGAGCCGAGATATCGGCCCAGATCATGGAGCGGGCGGTGCTGCACCTGGAGGCGCCGGTCAAGCGGGTCGCGGGTTTCGACACGATCCCGCCCCTGTCGAAGCTCGAGGATCTGTACCAGCCGAGCGTCGACCTAGTGGTCGACGAGGTCATCGCGACGATGGAGTTCTGACCATGGCATTCGAGTTCACATTCCCCGATGTGGGGGAGGGCATCACCGAGGGTGAGCTCCTCTCCTGGAAGGTGAAGGAAGGCGACATCGTCGACGAGGACCAGACCCTGGCCGAGGTGGAGACCGACAAGGCCGTGGTGGAGATGCCGTCGCCGCGGGCCGGCCGTATCACCAAGCTCCATGCGGAAGAGGGCGAGACCATCGAGGTCGGCCAGGTGATCGTGACCATCGAGGAGGGAGCGACGGCGGGAGACGCCGCTGCGCCCGCCACGCCTCCGCCGCCGGCAGCTGCGCCGGCGCCTGCCGCCCAGGCACCCGCCGCCGACTCGGCCGCTGCGCCCCCGTCCGAACCGGCGGCGCCTCCCGCGGCGCCCCCGACTCCTCCCGATGAGGACGAGGAGGAGGAGTTCTACACCGGTTCGGTGATCGGGCAGCTGGAGGAAGCGCCGGACGAGCCCGACGAGGTACAAGCCCCGGCGCCCGTCGCGCCCGCGGCGGTTGAAGAAGACGCCGCGACGCTGAAGGTGCTCGCGATGCCCTCGGTGCGGGCGATGGCGAAGGAACTTGGCGTAGACCTCGGTCGCGTGCGTGGCACCGGCCCCGGAGGGCGCATCCTGAGGCAGGACATCGAGGATCACGCGGAGTCGGCCGTCTATGGGCGGCCCACCGTGTCGGCGCCCTCGGTGCAGCTGGCCGAGATCGAGTCGGCCGAGGCGTGGATGGACGGCACGATCGAGCAAGACGAGCACGGCGTGGTGGAGCGGGTGACCTTCAAGGGCATCCGCCGGACCATGGCGAGGAGGATGGCGGAGTCGCTGGCTAGGCAGGCCCAGGTGACCACGTCGGACGATGCCGACATCACGATCATCAGGCGGATCCGCGAGAAGGAGCGCACCCTGGCGGCCGAGCGTGGCATCCGTCTCACGTATCTGGCGTTCGTGCTCAAGGCGTGCGCCTCGGCGCTGCGGCGGTTCCCACGCATGAACTCGATCCTCGAAGAGAACTGCGAGCAACTGGTACTCAAACGCTACTACAACCTGGGGATCGCCATCGACACCAAGGCCGGGCTCGTGGTGCCGAACCTCAAGAACATCGACTCGAAGAGCATCTTCCAGATAGCTGGAGAGGTGGTGGATCTCGTCGAGCGTGCGCAGGAACGCAGGCTCGACCTCTCCGAACTGCGAGGCGGCACCTTCACCATCACGAACTATGGCGCCATCGGAGGCCTGTATGCGACTCCGGTGACCAACTATCCGGAGGTCGCTATCCTGGGCATGGGCCGGGTGCGCGAGATGCCCGTGGTGCGGAAGGGCGAGGTGGTCGTGAGGCAGTTGCTCCCCCTCTCGCTGACCTACGACCATCAGGTGATCGACGGCGCCGAGGCGACGCGGTTCTTGAATCTCGTGATCAGCTACCTGGAAGACCCCGACCTGCTTCTGCTGGAAGGGACCTGATCCCGGCGTGACCGAGCAGGGGAGAGAGCTACACCCCACGTCGAGGCTGGTGCGTGAGGTGTTCGGCGCGGTCGAGGTGGTCATCGTGGCCGCCACGGAGGCTGAACTCACCACGGTGATCCAGGGGTTGAGCGGCGCCGCGTGCTCCGAAGTCTGGGGCAGGCGGTGGTGGGGCGGCACGCTGCCCGGTGGATCCGGTCGGTCGGACGTCGCGGTGGTGGAGACCGGGGTGGGGCCGGTGAACACGGCGCAGGCCCTTACCAGCCTGCTGGAGGCCGCGCGCCCGCGACTCGTGATCGAGGTCGGCGTGGCGGGAGCCTTCGCCGGCTCGGGCGCGGTCGTGGGCGATCTCGTCGTGGCCTCGAGCGAAGCGTATGCGGATCTCGGCGTGGCGGCGCCCGAAGGATGGCTGCCCGCCTCGGTGTTCCCCGGTCCGATCGTGGCCGCCGCATCCGCGTCCGGGGGTGTGGTCGAGCTGCATCCGGGCATCGTCGCGGCGGCGGCTCATGTACTCTCGTCGAGTCCCTGTGATGGACCCGCGCCGCACGTCATCGTGGGGCCGTTCCTCACGTCGTCGCGGGTGACAGGCACGCGGGAGTTGGCCGACCGCCTCGAGAGGCGATGGGCCGGGGCCGTGGCGGAGTCCATGGAGGGCGCCGCCGCCGCCCATGTGTGCGCGCTCTACGAGGTGCCGTTCGTCGAAGTGCGCGGCGTGAGCAACTTGATCGTCGACCGCGACCGGGACTCCTGGGAGTTGGAAGCGGCCGCCGATGTGGCCGGTCGCGCGGGCCTGCTCCTTTGCGCCCGCGCCGCCGACCTACTCGGAGCGGCTGCGCGATGACGCTCGAGCCGCTCACCCTGGCATACTCGCCCTGTCCCAACGACACCTACATCTTCCATGCCTGGGTGCACGGGCTGCTGGAGGGTGCGCCCCCGGTGAGCGAACTGCTTGCGGACATCGACGCCCTGAACGCGATGGCGCTGCGCGGCGAACCGGATGTGGTGAAGCTGTCGTTCCACGCTCTGGCCCACGTCCGTGAACGCTACGCGCTGCTGCACGCGGGAGGCGCCCTTGGCAGAGGGTGCGGCCCCCTCCTGGTGGTGCGTGATGATTCGCCCATCGGTGTGTCCGAGGACCAGCCGTTGGAGGAAGTGCTGGAGGGAGCCGTCGTGGGGATCCCCGGCGACCTGACGACCGCTGCGCTGCTCGTGCGTCTCGCCGCGGGAGACGAAGGGCGACGCGTGGTGATGCCATTCGATCGGATCGTGACCGCCGTCGCCTCGGGGGAGGTCGACGTGGGCGCGATCATCCACGAGAGCCGGTTCACGTATCGCGCTCACGGGCTCCGCGCGGTGCTCGATCTTGGCGATTGGTGGGAGCAGACGACGGGGTTACCGATCCCCCTGGGTGGTATCGCCGTGCGCAGAGACCTAGGCGCCGGCGTGGCCGTTGACGCCGAACGGGCGATCAGGCGCAGCTTGGACGCCGCGCGCTCCCACCCCGATGCCTCGGCGGCGTATATCCGCCGTCACGCCCAGGAGATGGACCCCGAAGTGTGTCGGGAGCATATCGCCCTCTACGTCAATGACTTCTCCATGGACTACGGGCCCGAAGGCCGCGAGGCGATCCGCGAGCTGTTCTCGAGGGCCGATGCCGCGGGGATCATCCCCGAGAGTCCGGAGCAGCCTCTATTCTGGGACGATCCCGCGGTAGGCCGCTCCTCTCTCTGACCTCGCGCTGAAGGCTCAAGCGCACGGGCACGTCGAGTGCTGGTATCCTTCCTCGGTCATGCTGCATCTCACCGATCTCTCCAAATCCTTCGGCACCCAGGTGATACTGGATGGCGCGAGCCTGCACGTACGGCCTGGTATGCGCCTCGGCCTCGTCGGCCCGAACGGCGCTGGCAAGACCACCCTCTTGCGCATCCTCGCGGGCGAGACCAGTCTGGACGAGGGCGAGATCAACGCGCGCAAGGGCCTGCGCATGGGCTTCCTGCCGCAGGAGATCGAGGAGATCGCGGACCACGGGGTGCTCGAAGAGGTGCTCGCCTCGTATGGCGAGGTGTTGCGCATGGAGTTGCGCCTGAAGGAGCTGGGCGACCGCATCGCGAGCGCGTACAGCGGCGGCGTCGACACCCCTCGATCGGGCAAGGACGACCCGGACGCCCTGCTGCACGAGATGGGCGAGCTGCAGACCGACTTCGAGGCCGCGGGGGGGTACGAACTCGAGTCGCGGGCGCAGTCCATCCTGAGGGGCATGGGCTTCACCGACGCCGACTTCTACCGGCGCATCGAGGAACTTTCGGGCGGCTGGCGCATGCGTGTGGCGCTCTCGCGACTCTTGATGGAGCAGCCCGACCTCTTGCTCCTCGACGAACCCTCGAACCACCTCGACTTGGAGAGCCTCATCTGGCTGGAGGAGTTCCTGCTCGATTGGCAGGGGGCTCTGATCGTGATCGCCCACGACCGCTACTTCCTCAACCGCATCGTCACGCACGTGGTGGAGCTCGATCGTGGCCTACTCGACCTCTACACCGGCGACTACGACTCGTTCGAGAGCGAGAAGCGGCAACGTCACGAAGCGCTGGTCAGCTCGGCCAGGAACCAGCAGCGTGAGATCGAGTCGGCCGAGAGCTTCATCAAACGTTTTCGCGCCAAGAACACCAAGGCCAAGCAGGTGCAGCAGAAGATCAGGCGGCTCGATAAGCTGGAACGCATCGACGCGCCGACTCTTGATCGCAAACGCATCTCGTTCAGATTTCCACAGCCGGGGCGCACCGGGCGCGTGGTGGTTGAACTCGAAGGGGTTCGGAAGGCTTACGGGGACAACGTCGTGTATCGGCGCCTCGACCTGGTGGTCGAGCGGGGGGAGAAGATCGCCCTGGTCGGACCGAACGGGGCGGGCAAGTCCACGCTGCTCAAGTTGCTCGCCGGGGTCATCGAACCCGACGGCGGGAAGTTCCGCCTGGGCCACAGTGTACGGCGCGAGTACTTCGCTCAGCACCAGCTCGATGTGTTCGATCCGGACCTCTCGGTGCTGAAGACCATGGAGGAGTGTGCCGCTCGGGTGGACAAGCTGCAGCAGGTGCGCGGCTACCTGGGTGCCTTCCTGTTCAGCGGTGACGACGTGGACAAGAAGGTGAGCGTGCTCTCCGGGGGAGAGAAGGCCCGCCTAGCCCTGGCCCGCATGCTCCTCGACCCCGCGGGACTCCTGCTGCTCGACGAGCCTACGAACCACCTCGATATGGCTTCGCGGGACGTGTTGACCGAAGCTCTACGCCAGTTCGAGGGCTCCATCATCTTCATCAGTCACGACCGGTATCTGATCAATGCCATCGGAACTAAGGTGATCGATGTGGAGTCCGGCACACTGACCCACTATGCGGGCGACTGGGAGTACTACAGCTGGAAGAAGGCTCAGCCGGACAAGGAGGCAACGGAGAGCGCGGCTTCCGCGACCTCCGCCTCCCGGAGCACACCCGCCACGTCCGCCACGCCGGCACGGCGATCCGGGCCCTCCTCATCCACTGAACCGGCCTCCGCATCGACCGGATCCTCTGCATCCGCCGCTTCGGGCGCGCAGTCGACGGTGCCGTACCGGCAAAGGAAGGAAGTCCAGCGCAGGCACCGGCAGGTGGAGAAGAGCATCATGGAACTCGAAGCGCGGCAGGAGTGGTTGGCGCAGGTGCTCGCCGATCCGGCGAACATGTCCGACTACGAACTCCTTACCGGGGCCAGTAGCGAGGCCACCGAGGTCCGCGAACAGCTCGCGGCACTCTACCCCGAGTGGGAGCGATTAGCCGAGGCGTCGGCCTCATTCGAACGACCGGCCTGATCCGGGGACGATGAGTCTCCCCGGGGCGATCAGTCCCGCCGGAGCGATCGTTCCTAGCGGTTCGCTATGAGCGTGGGGTACGGGTTGATGGCGGAGCCGCCGCCCGGATGGATCTCGAAGTGCAAATGAGGTTCCCCGCCGCGCGCGTTGCCCGTGTTGCCAGCGTAGCCGATCGTTTGCCCCCCCGAGACTCGAACACCGCCTGAGATGCCCGAAGCGATCGAGGTGAGGTGGGCATAGTAGTAGGAGTTGCCGTCGTCACCGTTCAGCCAGATGGTGATGCCGCCCAGACCGCTCCCGCTGCTCGTGCGACTGACGACTCCGCTCACCACCGCGACCAGCGGGGTGTTGCGTGCGGTCATGATGTCCGTGCCCTTGTGGCTGCGACCGCCGGAGCGCGCGTAACCCCAGTCGTTGATGAAGCTGTTCGGCCCCTGCACGGGGAAGTGCCACCCGGCTGACCCCACCGAGCTCCCGGAGGAGGAACCGCCGGAAGAGGAACCGCCGGACGGTGAGCCACCCGACGAGCTGCTTGTCGTGGTCTGGCTTCCGTTGCTCGCTTGAGAGGCCGCTGCCTGCCGGGCGCTCTCGGCGGCCAACCGGGCGGCTTCTTCCTCGCGTCGCTTCTTCTCCTCGGCTTCGAGACGCCGCACCTTCTCGCGCAAGGCGTTGTATTCGTCCTTGGTATCTTCGAGCGCCTGGAGCGCGTCCTGATTCGCTTGATCGAGTTCGCTCAGCAGACCTTTCTGGGCCTGCTGCTGCTCGCCGAGTTCCGCCTTGATGCCCTCGAGAAGAGCCACCTGACTCTCCACCTGCGAGAACACGTCCTCGTCTTCGGAGAGCACTCTGCTCAGCATGTCCAGTCGGTTGAGGACGTTCATCAGCTCGTCTGAGCCGAAGATGGCGTCCAGCACGACGAGACTGCCCATGTCGCCGTCCATGTAGATGCCGCGCAGTCGTTCGTTCAGCCTCACTTGAAGTGTGGCGAGGTCCGCGCTGGCCCGTCCGACATCGGCCTGCACCACAGTGATGCGTTCCTCGGTGTCGGCGAGTTGGTGATCGGCGTCGAAGTAGCGCTGGGCGAGCGTGTCGAGAGCCGCCTGGCGCGCGGCGAGCTCCGCCTTGGCGGCGGTCAGTTCGGCCTGTGCGGCGGTGAGGGTGGCTGCCGAAGCGGTGGCGATGAAGCGGGGATGTATCTGCTGTGGGGCCGCCAAGAACATGGCGGACATCGTGAAAGCGAGCGCGGCGATCCATAGGGCGGGTTTTCGCAAGGGACTCTCCGAGGGATAGGGACCGGGGGGATACTCGTTGTGATCGAGCGTTGCCGGCCTCGGGGGGGTCATGGCAAATGTGGGGGAGGAGTGTAGCAGCCACGGAAGGCAACGACCAGTCGCCCGTGGGCATCCGTCTCGCTTGGTATCATTGTGGCGGATGCGAGGATGCGTATGAGATGGCGGCGCGGAGCGCGCTGCCAGAGGGAGAGTGAGTCGCCATGCCTACTTTTGACGTGGTCAGTCGCGTTGACATGCAGGAGATGGACAATGCGATCAACATGATCAAGAAGGAAGTGGCCACCCGCTACGACTTCCGGGGCTCGAAGACAGAGATCGACCTCGATCGCAAGGAAGCCGTCATCAAGATCCTCACCGAGGACGATATGCGGCTACGTGCCCTGCGCGAACTCCTGATCAGCAAGTCGGTCAAGCGCTCCATCGACACCAAGGTCTTCGATTTCGGCGACCCCGAGAGAGCCGGTGGGGACATGTTGCGGCAAGAGGTCAAAGTCTCAGTGGGTGTGGATATCGACACCGCTCGCGCGGTGGTCAAGCTGATCAAAGAGGCGAAGCTCAAGGTGCAGGCATCGATACAAGGCGATGAGGTGCGTGTCGCCGGCAAGAAGCGCGACGACCTGCAGGAGGTCATCACTCTGCTCCGAGACGCTGACGTCGGCATCCCCCTGCAATTCGTCAACATGAGGGACTGAGTGAGCATGGGTGACGGCTCCCGGCGGTCCGGGCGGGTAGGCCAGGCGCTGAACGATCGTCGTGAAGTCAAGATCGAGGGCGACGAACTGCTGGCCGGGCTCCTGGAGCTGCCGGAGGAAGGTGCTGTGGTCGGCGGGGTCGTGGTCGCTCACCCCCATCCCCTGCACGGGGGGACCATGAACCAGCCGGTGGTGCACCACGTGGCGCGCGCCTGCCGCCGCCGGGGCCTTGCTACGTTGCGTTTCGACTTCCGGGGCGTCGGCGGCAGCTCTGGCCGTTACAGCGGCACCGACGAATATCGGGACATCCGGGCGGCCGCCCACTTCCTTCGCGGTGAGATGCCCGACGGTCTCCCCGTGTTCCTGGCCGGATACTCGTTCGGGGCGGTGATGTCCGCCCTCGCGGTTATCGACGGCGAACCGGCGCAGGCTCTCGGGTTGATCGCGTTCCCGGTGGACTGGGACGAGTTCATGCCGGGCTTCTTCGACCGGCTGGGGGAGTACCCCGGCGCGGTCTTCTCCCTGTGCGGCGAGAACGATTCGATCGCCCCGCCGGCTCAAGTGCAGGCGTTCTTGCTCAGCGTGGGTGTGGAGGCTGAGATGGTAGTGGTGCCCGACGTGGATCATTTGTTCGTGGGCAAGGGCGAAGAGGTCGGTGCCCCGGTAGCGCGTTTCTTCGCGGAGGAGGTTGAACATGCCGCTGTCTGAGTCACTCGGGATCTTCTACGTGGACGAAGGCACGGGGCCCCCTGTCATCCTCCTGCATGGGCTGGGGCTTGATCACACTCTGTGGAACGAGCAGGCGGTGCTGGCCGAGGAGTTCCGGCTGATCCGATACGACGCACGCGGTTGCGGCTCCTCGCGCGCGCCGGCCACCGGCTACGACTACCCCGACCTGGCCGACGAACTCACCGCGCTCATGGACATGCTCGAGATCGAGCGGGCGCACCTGGTGGGTCACTCCCGGGGTGGTGGCGTGATCATGACGCAAGCGTTCTCGCGGCCCGAGCGGGTGGCGTCGCTGGTGTTCGTGGACACCGTCCTGCGCGGATTCCCCTGGTCTGACGAGTTCACGTCGCTCATGCGCACCGCTGCCGCGGAGGCGCGCACGGCGGGAGTGCGGGCCGCCTTCGACGAGGTGTGGTCGCACGGAGAGTTGTTCTCCTGGGTGCGCGAGCACAGTCCTCACGTGTTCGCACGCCTGATGGAGATGGGTCGAGGCTGGTCGGGCGCCGAGTGGCTGGACGGGGCACGGTATCCGAAGCAGGAGGTCTCAGACCTGGACCGCCTTGCCGAGATCAGCACGCCCACGTTCGTGCTCTCCGGTCAACAGGATATGCACGATTTCGTGGAGATCGCGAACATGCTCGCATACTGGATCCCCGGAGCTCTCCAGAAGTCGCTGCAGGGTGTCGGTCACTTCCCCATGCTGGAGAATCCGTACGAGACGAACCTCTATGTGCGCGGCTTCCTGAGGCGCGTGACTTCGGGGAAGTAGTGCTTCGCGAAGCAGAATAGAGGTGCCCCAGACCGCCCTTCAGGGCGCGTTTGGGCTATAGTTGATGGTAATGCGACGCGACCGCGTCGCGCGAACTTTCCGGATCAGTTGGGACACCGCATATCACATGGCAGAATTCACCACCTTCAACCTTAGCAAGCCCGTCCTCGACGCCATCGACAAGATGGGTTTCGTGGAGGCCACCCCTATTCAGAACAAGACGATACCGCTGGTGATGGCCGGCAGGGACGTCCTTGGCCAGGCACAGACCGGCACCGGCAAGACCGCGGCCTTCGGCATACCGCTCGCCGAGATGCTCCCGATCGACGCGGAAGGGGTCCAGGCGCTCGTGCTTTCCCCGACCCGGGAACTCGCAGTGCAGATCGCCGAAGAGGTGCACGAGATCACGCTCTTCACGGGTCACAAGGTGCTACCGGTGTACGGAGGCCAGCGCATCGACCGTCAGATCACCGCTCTGAAGAAGGGCGTGCAGGTCGTGGTGGGAACCCCGGGCCGCATCCTCGATCACCTCGGCCGCAGGACTCTCTCCCTCTCCTCGATCAAGATGCTCGTCCTCGACGAGGCCGACATGATGCTCGACATGGGCTTCCTGCCCGACATCCGTCGCATCCTTCGGCAGTGCGGCAAGGATCGGCAGACTCTTCTCTTCTCCGCGACGATCCCGGACGACATCCGCCGCATCGCGACCGAGTACATGAACAACCCGGAATCGGTCTCCGTGGTGCCCGATACCCTCACGCTCGCAGAGACCGAACAGATCTTCTACGAGGTGCCCGAGGACGAGAAGATCGACGCGCTCATGCGGCTTCTCGACTTCGAGGAGGAGGGCGCCAGCGCGATCATCTTCTGCCGCACCAAGCGGAACGTCGACAAACTCGCCCGGAAGTTGAAAGCCCGAGGCTACGACGCGGAAGGTCTCCACGGCGACCTGACACAGGCACAGCGGGACCAGATCATGCAGGGCTTCCGCGACGAACGTTTCGCCTATCTCGTGGCCACAGATGTCGCCTCTCGAGGCTTGGACATCAGCCATGTGACCCACGTGATCAACTTCCACGTGCCGCAAGATCCAGAGGCGTATGTGCATCGCATCGGTCGAACCGGACGCATGGGCCGGTCGGGTGTCGCGATCACGTTCGTCACCCCGGCTGAGTATTGGGATCTACTTCGCATCCAGGAGTTCTCGATGGCGCAGATAGCCGAGGGGGAGCTGCCCTCGGCCAGTGAGGTCGACGAGAGGCGCCGTGCTTCGCGCGGTGACGTGCTGGCCCGCAGACGGGTGCAAGAGGCAGACCGCAAGGGCGAGCCGATGGCGCCCCTGCCCGATGAGGAAGAGGCTGCCGCGCTGGCGGCGGCCGGCGCGCGGGAAGCCGGTGTCGCGGAAGAGGTCGACGAAACCGCTGACGCGAAGGCGGCGCCGTCTCGCAAGCCACGGGGCCGGAAGAAGGAGTCGGATCAGCTCACGTTGGCCGAGTTGATGTCGAATGGTGAAGAGCCGGCCACCATGGCGGAGCGAGATCAGCGGCGCTACATGCTCCGGGACGCTCGCAAGCGCATCGGGTGGTCGGGGAACGAGGAGGCCCTGCGCGAGGCCGACCGCATCGAGCATGAAGAGCGGGTCGACGTTGCGCATGAGATCGCGCTGGCGGACGGTGTTGAGGTCGAGGAGCGGCGCGACGAAGACACGGCCGCAGATGCGGCCCTGACGGCGGCTGAAGCCGCGCGTCGCGCCGACGTGGCCGACAGGATGCGCGCAGCAGAAGCTGCGGTCGCGGCGGACGCCGCCCAGGCGGCCGCCCGCGGCGATGTCGCGGCCGAGAAGGCCCCGGCCAAGGAGCGGGCGCGTGCTGCCGCCAGCTCCGAGGTGGTGCCGGTCGCCGCCTCCATCCCACCGGCGATCGATGACGATGAGGTCAGGATCCTGCGAGCGCTGCAGCTTCGTGAGGGGGTCTCCCGGCTGCTCTCCGGCCTGGAGCTCGAGGGTCTCGCCGACTACCTCGCTATCGTCAGCCGCCTGGAACTCGATCACGACTTGCGTACTATCACCGCGGGACTCCTCAAGGAGCTTGCTGGTCGTGGGGCCGTCACTCCGATAGGAGGCGATGCGGCTGTCGAGGTCGCGGTCTCCGCCGAGACGTTCGCGGCCGGCGTGTCCGGTGACGTGACTCCCGCTGCCGGAGAGATGACCCGCCTCTTCATGTCCATCGGGCGAAGGGCGCGCGTGAATCGCGATGGCCTGGAGGAGTTGGTGCGTGAGGCGGCCGGTATTCAAGAGAGCGACATAGGTCGCATCGACCTCCTACACAACTTCGCCTTCGTCGAAGTGCGCAAGGCTGTGGCCGGACGGGTCATCGAGGCCATGCATGAATCGATGTTCAAAGGGCGTGAGATCTCGGTGGAGCCCGCGAAGACGTCCGCCAAGCCCGACACGTCAGCTGATCCCGAGTAGAGCTACAAGAGGAGGGTGAGTAGATGGAGTTGAAGGGATCGCAGACCGAGAAGAACCTCATGAAGGCGTTCGCGGGCGAGTCCCAGGCTCGCATGCGCTACACGTATGCGTCTTCGGCGGCCCGCAAGGAAGGCTACGTTCAGATCAGCGACCTCTTCCTCGAGACGGCGGAGAACGAGAAGGAGCACGCGAAGGTGTTCTTCAAGCTTCTCGAGGGCGGCACGGTCGAATTCACGGCGGCCTATCCGGCCGGCCCGACGAACGACACCGCGGCCAACCTGCTGGCTGCGGCCGAGGGCGAGCTCGAAGAGTGGGGCACGTTGTATCCCGACTTCGCGGAGATCGCGGCGGAAGAGGGCTTCAAGAAGGTCGCTGCGGCCTTCAAGAAGATCGGCGCGGTAGAGACCTATCACGAGCGTCGCTTCCGCAAGCTGCTCGCGAACCTCGAGGCGGGTACGGTGTTCACCAGCGACGTGCCTGACGCCCGTTGGAAGTGTGGCAATTGCGGACACGTGCACGAAGGAGCGGGCGCTCCCAGCGTGTGCCCCGCGTGCGACCACCCACAGGCTCATTTCGAACTCTGGGTCGAAGCCTACTAGACTAGAAAGCTGCTGAAGAGGGAAGCCTCGGCCCCCAGGCGCACTGGGCGGCGCGGCGTCACTTTTCAGCAGCCTGCTGGGGCTCGACAAACGGGCGCATGCTCGGGCGGTCCGTGCCGGCTTAAGATCGCCGGCCGGGCCGCCTTCTTCTTTGCCCCACCACCGCCCGGAATCCCCGAGCGCCACCCTGGTACTTTTGGCGGATATCGTCCGGCCGTCGCCGCCGCATATGCTCGTCGGCATGACAAGAGTGCCCCTCAAACGTGTCGTCCCCTATGTCGTGGCGGCGTTGATAGTCATGGCGGTCGGGTGGTGGGGTGTGGGCGACAAGGCCCGACCCGACACTGAGGGGGAGGCCACGTGGGTGGCGACCAACCCGGGCCTGGACCGTCCCGGCGACCCGGGGTCGGCGGCCGTGTCGCTCGAGGGTGCTTCGATGGATCCGGCGGCGCCGACGGTATCCGTCACGAGCACCACCATCGCCCATGTCTTCGTGCAGCTTGCGGGGGCCGTTGTCCGTCCGGGCGTCTACGAGGTGCAATCCGACGCCCGTGTGTTCCAAGTGCTGCTTCTCGCGGGCGGGATGACGGACGAAGCCGATCGTGACGCCGTACCGCTCGCTGCGGGAGTTCTCGATGGCGGCTGCATCTGGGTGCCGCGCGTCGGTGAGGATCCTCGGCCGCCGAACGCAGCGACCCTTCAGCCTGGTGCGGGCCAGCCGGGGGGCACCTCCGAACCCGGGGCGGCGCCCGGCTCGGGCTCGGGCGGGGTCATGGTGAACCTGAACACAAGCGGCGTCGCGGAGCTGGATACTCTGCCCGGAGTAGGCGAGAAGACGGCCCAGCGCATCATCGAGTATCGCGACCAGCACGGACCCTTCCGCTCGATCGAAGATCTCGACGCCATTCCCGGTATCGGCCCCAGCACTGTGGAGAGATTGCGCCCCCTCTGCACGCTGTGAAGCGCCCGGAAGTCCTCGCGTCTCGGCTTTCGATTTGGCTGATAGACCGCGCGGGACTTTCCCGCTCGGCCTTGCTCGCGGCATCCATCGGCATCGCATCGGCCGGCGTGCTGTCCCCGGACCCGCTTCCGCTCTTCCTCCTCACGGCCCTGTTCGCCGGCGTCGCGGTGGCCGTCGCCTGGCGCGACAGCGTGGGCCCGGCTGTTAGTACGCCCGCCGTCGGCGTCCTGCCGTTGGTGCTGGTCGCTCTCTCTCTTAGCGTGGGAGCGGCCTGGGGTTCGCTGTACATGTTCGAGTTCTCAAGCGGGGAACTCGCGGAGGGCGGCCGTTTCGAGGGCGCCGTCGTAGTGACGGGGGAGGTAAGGGAGCGTGGGGGTTCGCTCATCGCGCCCGCCCGATCGCTCGGCCCGCGAGGCCGGGGTGAAGGGGTGCTGCTCGAGATCGAAGGCATCGAGGATGGACGGTCGGTTTTGCGGAACGGCGACGGTTCGGCCTTGTCCGGATCGATCGGTGAAGGCTGGGAGATCCGCGTCGAGGGCGTCCTGCGTGCGCCCCTTGAGGCGGCGGAGGATGGCGAATTCGACGAGGTCGGGTGGCTGCGACGGCAAGGCATCGCCTCGGTGCTTGCGACGACGCCCAACCAGTTGCACGCCCTGGGGCGTAGGGGCGGCACCGAGGGTGCCCTCGATCGGCTCCGAGACGGTGCGAGGAGGCATCTGTCCCTCGGTGTCCACCCGGCGAGTTCGGGCTTGCTGCGCGGTGTGATCCTGGGTGAGAAAGGAGGCATGCCCGACGACGTACTCGACTCCTTTCGCCGGGCCGGTACCGCCCATCTGCTGGCTGTGAGCGGCCTGCATGTGGGCGCCCTGGCCGGCGTGGCCCTGCTGGCGTTGCGCCGCTTGAGCACGCCGCCCTGGGGCCAGGTCGGGGGAGCCGGCGCGCTCGTGGTCGTTTTCGCGCTCCTCACGGGTGCTGGGCCGTCGGTCACTCGCGCGGCTACCATGACCCTGGTCTTGCTGGGGGCCGGCCTCGCGGGCCGGGGGCGCGATCCATGGTCCGCGCTCGGACTCGCCGCCGTGGTCGTGCTGGCCAGGGACCCACCCGCGGTGACGGGCCCAGGGTTCCAACTGTCGTTCAGTGCCGTCGCCGCGCTGCTGCTGCTGGCTCGGCCCCTGCAGGCCCGCTTGGAGCGCTTCCTGCCGGGCGCCATAGCCGGTGGGATCGCGGTATCGCTCGCTGCTTCCTTGGGCACGGCGCCTGTGGCCATGCTCACGTTCGGTCAGGTGTCGGTGGTGGGGGTGGTCGCCAACCTTCTCGTGGTTCCAGTCGTGCCGTTCGTGATGGCTGTCGGTGCGGGCAGCGTGGTCTTGGGGTTCGTGTGGGAGGGATTCTGCGGTCCGCTCAACACCGGGGCGGGTGTGCTGATGGGGTGGATCAGCGTGGTCTCCCGGTTCTTCGCGTGCGCTCCCGTGCTCACGCCGGGGTCGCTTCCGGTTGCCGGCGCGATGATCGCCGGCTCTGTGGGTGGGTTCCTCGTCGCCCGCCGTCGCGCTTCGTGGGTCGGGGTCGGGCGCACGCGACGCCGTCGCATCGTCGTGCTGATGCTCGCAGGCTCGCTGCTGACCTTGGGTTGTCTGGAAGCGGCGTTGCACGCGGAGGCCCGGGCCGCGATCTGGTGGGCGGGGCGCACGTGGCCCATCACCGGCGAGGTGCGGGTGCTGGATGTGGGCGAGGGAAGCGCCGTCCTCGTGCGGTCACCGGACAGGAGAGCGGTGCTGATCGACGGAGGACCTCGTGAGTGCGATCTTGGCGCACGGCTTCGGGAGCTCGGTGTCGACAAGCTCGATGTCGTGATCGTGACCCATCCACACGCCGATCACTTCGCGGGACTCGATGAGATCGTGGACGACGTGCCCATCGGCACTCTGGTGGACCACGTGGTCGTGGGTGGGGTCGCGGCCCACAGTCCAGCGGCCGAACCCCCCGCGACCGATACCCGGTTCGGCAGCGGCACATCGAGCGAGGCCGATCTCTATCTATCCGTGAGAGAGAAGGCTGTGCAGCAGGGGGCGCGGCACGTCCTGGTCGGAACGCGGGGCTCGCTGCAGGTGGGAGACATCAGGCTCGAGATCTTCGCGCCGCCCCGACCGCTGGGCGCCACCGGCGCAGGCTCATGGGGAGCGAGCAACCTCGTCGACGCGGAATGGTCGGGCACAGCGCCATCTGGGCAGGTGGCGCCGCCGGTCGGTCTGCCGCTTTCCAGTTCTCAGGTGAACGACGCCTCGATCGTCACGGTAGTGGTGGTTTCTCACCTTGCTATACTCGTGCCGGGCGACGCGGAAGCACCCGTATTGAGTCGCTATCCGCTGCCGAGAGTCCACGGGCTCGTCGTTCCGCATCACGGCAGCGCGGGGGCGGTGTCGGCCACGCTGTTGCGAGACCTGTCTCCCGCTGTGGCGGTGATCTCGGCGGGGAAGGGCAACAGCTTCGGGCATCCGGCCCCGGAGATCTTGCGTGAACTGACCGTCGCCGGTGTCGCGTCGGCGAGGACCGACGAGTCGGGATGGGTCGCCTTGAGTCTTGGCGATGGAACCAGGGTCTTGACGCGAGTGGGGAAGCGAACAGCGGACCGCTACAGCAACGCTGCCGGGAGGTGACTGAGTGGTGGGTACCACGGGCGCGAGACCCGATGAGCCGAAGAAGCGGCCGCTCAGAGCCGCCTACCTCATCCTGGGTGATGACCGTCCCAAGGTGGAATCCGCCCTCCACCGGCTCCGCGAGCGCATCGTGGAGGAGTCCGGCACCGAACTCAACATCGATGAGTTCGTGGCTGCCCAGCACTCGGCGCACGAGGTGGTCGCCGCTGCGAACACTCTTGCGTTCCTCGCCGGGATCCGTTTGGTCCTGGTGCACGGCGTCGAGCAGTGGAAGAAGCCGGATAAGGAGATCATCGCGTCATACTTGAGATCCCCGGCACCGGATTCATGTCTGACGCTCGTAGGAGAGAAGCTCACGGGGTCTGATCCCCTCCGCGTCGCTGTGGCCGCGGCGGGGGATGTTCTCGAGTACTCGGCGCCCCGCGCCTCGGAGCTCCCCGGGTGGGCGGTGCGTCAGGCGAAGAAGATCGGGGCGCACCTCGAACCCGGTGCGGCCCGGCTTCTCGTTCAGTATGTGGGAGACGATCAGCACGTCCTCATGCGCGAGGTCGAGAAGCTGGCCGCGTATCGAGGGCGCGCGTACATCAGAGAAGAGGATGTGGCGGACCTCACTCCTCGAGCCATCGAAGCGTCCATCTTCGACCTAGTCGATGCGGTGGCCACGAGGCGGGGCGCTCAGGTGTTCTCCTCGATCGAGGCGCTCTACGCTTCGGGCGAACGGCCCACGGGCCTGTTGTTCCGCGTGTTGCGTCACTTCCAACACCTCAGCCGCGCGGTCGCGATGCGGGAAGCGGGTCTGGCGCCCGCCCAGGTGCAGGCCGAACTCAAGATGAAGCCCTTCCCAGCTCGGAAGATCGTGGAGCAGTCCGGCGCATACGACTCCACCTCCATCGGACGGGCACTCGGTGTGCTCGCCGAGACCGACGCCCGGATGAAGGGGAAGGGCGATCTGCCGCCCGAGGTCGAGTTCGAGTTGTGTCTGGGGATGCTGATGGTCGGGCCACGCGACACGGCCTCTCGCGTGTACTGAGGCGTGCCGGAGGACGCAGCCATCAAAAAAGCGCCCCGCGGACGGGGCGCTCTGTGATGCGTTCGATCGCGCGACGGACGCCGCGCTCTTGGTCTAGCGGTCGCCTAGGCCTGGTTCAAAAGACGACTGACCTGCGCCTTCTTGCGGGCGGCGTTGTTCTTGTGCAGAGCCTTGTGGGCGGCTGCCTTGTCGATCGTCGACGTCAGCGCGATAGCCACCTGCTTCGAAGCCTCTGCGTCTCCAGAAGCGACAGAGATCTTGAGGCGGCGGAACAGCGTCTTCACCGAAGATTTGTAGCGGAGATTCTCCAGTCGTTGGCGCTCGGCGATGCGTACTCGCTTGCGTTGCTGCGGGCTGTTAGCCATATGTTCACCTCCTCGATCTGCGTCACTTCTTCCCTTTGGAGCCGCAGGAGTTTAGCATAGGCGCAATCCATGGGCAACGAGAACAAACGAAGTCTGGCGGTGGCCGCCGCCTTCCTTATGGCCGCGACCGCCGGTTCGCGCGTGCTCGGCCTCGTGCGCGAACAGGTCATGCTCTCATACCTGGGGTTGGGACCAGCGATGGGAGCGTTCACCGTCGCGTTCAAGGTTCCCAGCCTCATACGGACCTTGGTGGCCGACACCGCCCTGAGCGCCGCATTCATACCGGTCTTCTCCGGGCTCCTCTCCGAGGACCGTCGGAAGGAGGCCTGGCGACTGGTATCGACCATCACCTTCCTTGCCGTGGTGGTGTTGGGGGCGGTCAGCGCCCTCGGCATCTGGTTCGCTCCGCAGGTGATCTCCCTCGCTGCCCCCGGGTACAAAGACCCTGCGACCATCGACCTGGCGATCGGCCTTACGAAGGTCATGTTCCCCACGGTGATGCTGCTCGGGGTGACGGGCATCCTGATGGGGGTCCTCAATTCCTACGACCACTTCACGTTGCCCGCGCTGGCTCCCATCGTGTGGAACATCATCATCATCGCCTCCGTGGTCTTCTTCGCCGGCGACGGCGACGATCCCCGCGCCTTCTACGTCTTGGCCTGGGGCACGGTCGCGGGCACGGTGGCCCAGTTGGTGATCCAGCTTCCGGCGGTGTGGAACCGCCGGGAACGCGGAGGCCTGCGCCTCGACTTCCGTCACCCGGCCGTACGACAGGTGGGCCGGCTGCTTGGCCCGGTGATGCTCACCTTGGGCATCGTGAATTTCAACGCCTTGGTCGGAACGATCGTTGCCAGCTATATCAGCCTGGAGGCTCCGGCGGTGATCGACAAAGCCTTCCGGCTGTTCCAGTTGCCCCAAGGGATGTTCGCGGTGGCCATCGGGACCGTGCTGTTCCCGACTCTCTCGCGCTTCGCGGCCGCGGGTCGGTTCGATGACTTCCGCGTGGCCCTCTCGAGCGGCGCGCGCCAGATCTTCTTCGTCACCCTGCCCTTCTCGGCATTCTTCGTCGTCCTCGGGGTGCCCACCGTGCGGCTCGTGTTCGAGTACGGGAAGATCGGGCCTTCCGACACCGCCGCCATGGCGTGGGCGTTGGCTTTCTACAGCCTCGGGATGGCCTTCGTCAGCGCCAACACGTTGCTCAATCGGGCCTTCTACGGCATCCAGAAGGCGTGGCTGCCCCTCATCGTCGGGGTAGGTAATCTCACGCTGTATACGACCCTCGCGGTGCTTCTCTACAAGCCGCTCGGTGTCGGCGGCGTGACCGCCGCTACCTCGCTGGTGTCGGTGTTCAACTTCCTGGGCCTGATGCTGCTCCTACGCCGAGAGATCGGCGGGGTGGACGGCAGACGGATCGCGCTCTCGTTCTTGAAGTCGGTCATCGCGCTCCTTCCTCTGTCGGCCGCCGGATATGGAGCCTGGTGGCTGGTGGATTCGTGGCTCGGCCGCTCGACGCCGGCCCAGCTGGTCAGCGTCTCGGCGGGGTACGGACTGGGGTTGCTCGCCTACGTGCTGGCGGCGCGGCTCTTGCGGATGGAGGAGGTCGGTCAGGTCCTGGGCGTGCTCCGGCGCCGCCGGGATCCGCACGAGGTGAGCGAAGTCGTGACGCTCGAGGACTCCGACCAGGTGTGACGTCCGAGCCGGCCCGCGCCTCCTGCGCCCGGTCGGGACGGGCTGGGGTACAATACGTCGCCCATGGACGGCTTCGCGCACATCCGTAACTTCTCCATCATCGCCCACATCGACCACGGGAAATCCACCCTGGCCGATCGTATCCTCCAGATGACACACACCGTCGCCGACCGCGAGATGCGAGAGCAGGTTCTGGATCGCATGGACATCGAGCGGGAACGGGGCATCACCATCAAGGCTCAGGCCGTCCGCGTGTACTACAAGGCGGACGACGGGCGTGACTACCAGTTCAACCTCATCGACACCCCGGGCCACGTGGATTTCACGTATGAGGTCTCGCGCAGCTTGGCCGCCTGTGAGGGAGCCATCTTGGTGGTCGATGCGAGCCAGGGCATCGAGGCGCAGACACTGGCCAACACCTATCTCGCCCTCGAGAACAACCTTGAGATCATCCCGGTGCTGAACAAGATCGACCTTCCCGGAGCCGAGCCCGACCTGCGCGCCGAGGAGATCATGGGTCTGATCGGTTGTGAACCCGAGGACATCCTGCGCATCTCGGCCAAGACCGGCGCAGGCGTGGCAGAGGTCATGGAGGCGGTGGTGCGACGTGTCCCGCCACCCACGGGCGACCCGGAAGGCCCGGCCCGCGCCTTGATCTTCGACTCGTTCTACGACCAGTACCGGGGCGTCGTGGCGTTCGTGCGAGTGGTCGACGGGAGCTTCCGCCGCAACGCGATGCTCCGTACCTTCGCCACCCACCGCAAGAGCGAAGTGGAGGAGGTGGGCATCTTCAGCCCCGACATGCTGAAGACCGAGATCCTGAAGTCGGGCGAGGTGGGATACATCATCACCGGCATGAAGGAAGTGGCGCACCTGCGGGTGGGTGACACGCTGACCCTGGCCGACCGCCCGGCGCCTGCGGCCTTGCCGGGGTATCGCGAAGCCGTGCCCGTGGTGTTCTGTGGCCTCTTCCCCATAGAGGGTGATGACTATCCCGATCTGAAAGAGGCGCTGGAAAAGCTGTCGTTGAACGACGCCTCGCTCCATTGGGAACCCGAGACCTCGCGGGCGCTCGGCTTCGGGTTCCGCTGTGGCTTCCTCGGACTGCTCCACATGGAGATCGTCAGGGAGCGACTCGAGCGGGAGTTCGATCTCGAGTTGCTCGCCACCACGCCGAACGTGCGGTACGAGGTGGTGCGCCTCACGGGTGAGGTCGAGGGCGTGAGCAATCCGGTCGACTTTCCCGACGCAGGCTCCATCTCCGAAGTGCGAGAACCCTACATCGCCGCTTCAGTCCTGGTACCGAACGAATTCGTGGGCACCGTCATGGAGTTGTGTCAGGAGCGCCGCGGCACCTTCCGCGACATGGAGTACCTGAGCTCGGAGCGCGTGCGGCTCGCCTACGACCTGCCCCTCGCCGAGATCGTGCTGGACTTCTTCGACTTGCTGAAGACGCGCACCCGCGGCTACGCCTCGCTGGACTACGAGGTGAAGGGCTACGAGGTGGGGGAGCTCGTGCGCTTGGACATACTGATCGCGGCAGAGCCGGTGGACGCCCTCAGCCTGATCGTGCACAAGGACAAGGCCTACGCCGTGGGTCGTGCCTTGGTGGACCGGCTGCGGAAACAGATCCCGCGACAGATGTTCGAGGTGGCCATCCAGGCTGCGGTGGGCAGCCGCATCATCGCCCGAGAGACTGTACGGGCGCAACGCAAGGACGTCATCGCCAAGTGCTACGGCGGAGACATCTCGCGCAAGCGCAAGCTCCTCGAGAAGCAGAAGGCCGGTAAGAAGCGCATGAAGACCGTGGGTGTGGTCGAGATCCCCCAGGAAGCTTTCCTGGCGGTGCTCGACCTCGACGACAAGGGCGGGCGCTGAGCGTCGCGCCTCGACCCGCGCTCGGGCTCGCGCCCCGACCCGCGCTCGGGCTCGCGCCCCGATCCGCGCTCGGGCTCGCGCCCCTGTGATGATCGCGCCCCGACGATGATCGAATACCTGATCGTGGGCGGCGTGCTGGTGCTAGGGGGTCTGGTTCAGATCTGGCTCCGCCGGGGGATGTCGGCGGAAGAACGTGCGGCTACGCGGTCCTCGGGTCGGTGGGGCGCCGTCCTTGGGTACTTGGCCGTGACTCTGGGTATTGTCCTAGTGATAGCGGGTCTCACGGGCAGGTAGGGAGCAACCGTTGGACGGCTTGCGAAAAGTCGACCAAGTGGCCGCGTCGATAGCATGGACCGTCGTTGCCACTGTTCTCTTCACCGGGTTCCTCTGGGTGTTGGCAGCTCGCACGGCGCACGTCGGCCAAGCGGTCGGATTGTGGGGACCGTCGAGCGTCGAACTGGCGGAGCACGTGTTCCGAGCCGCCATGGGCATGGCATTGCTCGGGCTTTCCCGCCTGTACCGGAAGCTGGACGAACGCGAGAACTCCGGCAGTGTGGCGGGCTGGCTGTCGGGATGGGTGCTCGTGCTCTTCTCGCTGGCCAGCATGCTGTCGTTGGCGGGCGAGGGTGCGGCTCCGGTGGCTCTGCTGGTCGTGCTCACAATCTGGACCATCGTGAAGCTGGCCCGGTACTTCGCGGTACTCGACAGCGAGGAAGAAGACCAGCGTGGTTGACACGGGCAGACCGAGCAAGACACGGGCTTGACCACGAGCCCCCTTCAGCCGTCGGATTCCGACACGCTCGCCTCTCAAGGACCGAACGCCGAGGCCGGACCGGCCGGTGGAGCGGTGCGCCATGGCTACGTGCACGTACCTTTCTGCACGGCGCGTTGCGACTACTGTGACTTCGCTTCCGAGCCGGTGGCCGGACACGCACGCGCGGGAAGAGTCGCCGCATACTTCCAACGTCTGAGCCAGGAGGTCGAAACCTCGGAGCATCTATTGGCGCGGCCGCTGGAGACGCTCTACGTGGGAGGAGGCACGCCCACAGCGGCACCCGTGGCCCTGTTGATCGATCTTCTCGAGACGCTTCGGCCATTCGTCGGGCCGCGCACGGAGTTCACGGTGGAGGCCAACCCCGAGACTCTGGTGGAGTCGACACTCGACGCATTCCGAGGTGGGGGAGTCACCCGGGTGTCTCTAGGCGTACAGAGCTTCTCGCCCGAGGCGCTTCGCTCGCTCGGAAGGCGTGTCGCCCCCGGCGCCGCTGAAAGGGCGGTGGAGCTTCTCCGCCTCGGTGACTGGCACGAGTGGAGCATAGACCTGGTGTTCGGCATCCCGGGACAGGATCTCGCGGCTTTCGAGGCCGACCTCTCGGCGGCCATGGCCGTGGAGGCGCCGCACATCTCGGTGTACGACCTCAGCTACACCGATGAGTACGCTCGCCGACTGGAGCGCCGGCGAGGCCCCGGCGCGCGCCGGGAGGCGGAGGCCTTGGCCGAGGAGCACTATCCACGAGTTTCCGAGATCCTGGCGGAGGCGGGCTACCAGCGGTACGAGGTGTCGAGCTACTGCCGACCGGGTCACGAGTCGCGACACAACCAGGCCTACTGGCGCGGGGCCGACTACCTCGGTTGGGGCGCCTCGGCGGTGAGCACGCTCGGCATGCGGCGCTGGGCGAACCCGGCCGGCGTGGCCGCGTATCTCGCCTGCGAGCCGCCCGAGGAGGAGCATCTCACGCCGGCCATCAAGCGCTACGAACGGGTGATGCTGGGATTGCGCACCGCGGCAGGCGTGCCCTGGTCCCTGGCGGAAAAGGCGGTCGATCATGAGGCTGTCGAACGATTGATGGAGCTCGGTCTGCTCGAGAAACGCTGTGCTACACTTCTCCCAAGCCCGCGGGGCCTGGATCTCGGCACTGCCGTATTGGCGGCCGTCCTGCGCTCGCCGGAGTAATCACACCGCCGGTGCCGGGCCACCCCACGGTGTCAGTGCGCGTCGACGCGTTGCGTGCGCTCACGGAAGCGGCCGACCCCCCGCGGATAGGGACATGAGCCTCACCAGCAGACAATTGGACATCCTCAATCTGGTGGCCGAGCGATACATCCGCACCGGTCAGCCGGTCTCCTCGCGAGAGGTGGCGGCCTCGGTCACCGTGAAGGTCAGTCCGTCGACCGTGAGGAACGATTTCGCGGTGCTCGAGGAGCAAGGGCTTCTCACCCATCCGCACACGTCCGCGGGCCGGTTGCCCACTCAGTCGGGATACCGGGCGTTCGTGGACTCCATCATGTCGGTGCCGGGCCTTCGGGACGCCATCGGGTCGGCCCCGTTGGGCCTCGATGTCCTGGAGAAGGAAGTGGACGTCGCGCTGGGGCAGACCAGCGAGGCCATGGCCGAGGCTACGAACCTCCTCGCCCTGGTGGCGGCCCCACGCACGAGCGGCACGTCGCTCCGTCATATCGAACTACTCCTGCTGCAACCTCGCCTGGTGATGGTCGTGTTCATCGTGGCCACCGGGCGCGTGGCGAAGTGGGTGATCGACTTCCCGGGTCCTGTGGACCCCGGCATGGTCGAGTGGGCGCGCACCTACCTGAACGAATCGCTCGGCGTTCGCAGCGTCACGGAGCGACTCGTGCGCCAAACCCTCGCCAACGCCGAGTTGGCACCGAAGGAGTCGAGTTTCCTCGCTTCGCTTCAGCCCGCGTTCGAACGCTTGCTCGATGAGCAGGCAGGGGAGGCGTTGTACGTTGGAGGGGCTGCTCGCCTCTTGGCCGACCCGGCCACCGGCGATTTCGACGATGTTCGCGATCTCCTCTTGCTGTTGGAAGAACGGTATATGCTCCTCCGGGCCCTCCGTTCGGTACTTTCCACCGGGCGGGTGGTCGTGCGCATAGGTCAAGAGCAACCGCAGCAAGCCTTGCATCGCTTTTCGATGGTGGCTTCGTCGTACGGGCTGCCCCAGCGTAGCCTGGGCACGGTCAGTCTCATCGGTCCGGTACGCATGGACTATGGGAACGCGATCGCCACTGTGCGCGGCACCGCCCAACTACTATCCGAGTTCCTTGAGGGCCGATACGAATGAAGCGAGACTACTACGAAGTGCTCGGCATCCCCCGCGACGCCGACACGCCGCGCGTGAAGAAGGCCTACAGGGCCCTGGCGAGACAACTGCACCCCGACGTGAACGACCATGATCCCGACGCGGAGCAGAAATTCAAGGAGGCCACCGAAGCCTACGAGGTGCTCGCCGACGATGAGCGCAGGCGCGTCTACGACGCCTATGGGCACGATGGCCTGCGGGGCGGTGCTCAGGCGGGTGGCTTCGGCGGCTTCACCGATCTCTCCGATATCTTCGAGTCGTTCTTCGGCGGTGACATCTTCGGAGGCAGCCGGGGCGCTCAGCGCTCGGCGGCCGTCCGCGGCGACGATGTGGGTCTGCAGATCGAGATCGAGTTGGAGGAAGCCGCGTTCGGCCAGAACCGTGAGGTCGAGGTGGAGCTTCTCGACACCTGTGGGGAGTGCGCCGGGGTGGGCAGCACGGACGCATCTTCTGTCCACGACTGTCCCGAGTGCGGCGGGGCGGGCAGCGTCCGCACGGTGCGGCGCACCGCGTTCGGGCAGTTCGTGCAGTCGGGGCCTTGCCCCACCTGCCGCGGAGAGGGTCGCGTCATCGAGGAGCCGTGCGACACGTGCCACGGGCAGGGTCGCGTGTATCGCGCCAAGACCCTGGCCGTCGACATACCCGCGGGTATCAGCGACGGGCAGCGCATCCGGCTCAACGGGCAGGGGGCCGCGGGGCTGCGAGGGGGTCCGCCCGGCGACCTCTACGTGCAGGTGGCCGTCGCCCCTCACCAGCACTTCACGCGTCAGGACGACGACGTACTCTATCCGCTGAACCTGACCATGGTCCAGGCGACGCTGGGCGCGAAGGTGACCGTGCCTACGCTCGACGGCGAAGAGTCGGTCGAGTTCCCCCCGGGCACGCAACCGGGCGAGGTCAAGGTGTTGCGGGCGAGAGGCGTGCCGCATCTGCGCCGCGCGGGTCGCGGAGACCAGAAGATCATGGTGAACGTGATGATCCCGCGCGACCTGTCCGTCGAGCAGAAGGACCTCCTGGGCGAATTCGACTCGAGTTGCGGTGAGGAACACTACTCACGCAAGCACGAGGGAGTGTTCCACCGCCTGAAGACCTTCTTCGGCGCCTGATGACCTCCGATCCCGCGGTCCGCATCTCCGTTCCCACCGCATGGAGCGACGTGTGCGGCGCGATGCTGATCGACCTGCTCGGCCCCTTTCAGCAGATCGATGAGGAAGCGAGCCCGGGCGAGGATGCCCGCACCCACATGGTGTTCTATCCGTTCCGCCACGGCGCGGGGTTCGTGCCCGACGAGGAGATCCTGGCAGCTCTGCCGGAGGACGGCGCTCTACGGGCTACGGTGGGCATCGAGCGGGTGCTGGTGCCAGGGGGATGGGAGGAGGGGTGGAAGGACCATTTCCGGCCCATCACGATCGGGCGGGTCTACGTTCGCCCCCCGTGGGAGGAGCCGCCGAGCGGTGACCTCCTCGACATCGTCCTGACTCCCGGCCTGGCCTTCGGCACCGGTCTGCACGCCACCACGCGGGGAGTGTTGGAACTCCTCCAGCGCGGGGCTCCAGGGGGCCCGGTGCTGGACGTGGGCACCGGCACGGGCATCTTGACCATCGCGGCGGGCAGGCTCGGATTCGCTCCAGCGCGCGCCCTGGACAACGACCCGCAGGCGGTCGAAGTCGCCCGGGAGAACACGGTGGAGAACGGCGTCGAGGCCCAGGTGACGGTGCTCGACGTGAGCGGAGTGCCCGCGGAGTGGGCCGAGGGAGCGACCATCCTGGCCAACATGACACTCGAGCCGGTGCTGGCGCTCATCGATCGCCTTGTGGAATTGGGCGTCGACTTCCATCGGCTCATCGTCTCGGGCATCTTGATGGGCGAGCAGGAGGCGACCGTCGAAGACGCCGCCGCCCAAGCCGGGTTGGCCGTGACAGAACGGGTCCATGAGGCCGAATGGGCCAGCCTCGTGATAGTCGCGGCGGAGCGCCGCGCGCGCCCGGCCGTGCAGTAGGCATGCCGAGACCGAAGAAACCCAGCCGTTCGAAGCGGCGCGCGGCAAGCGGCGCGCCTCACCGCGGAAAGAAGCCCGGCGGAAAGGCTCCTGCCGCGATAGCAGGGCGTACGAAACGTGTGGCGCCGGCCCGCCCTGGTGTGAAGGCGGAGACCACCGCGGTGGTAGGTGTCGTGGTACGGCGAGGCAAGAACCTCGAGATCGATCCGGCCTTCCAGCAGGGGCAGAGTCTGCTGGTGGCGCGGGAGGGCATCAAGCCGCGAGTGGGCGACCTGGTGCTCTTCGCCCTCGCCCACGGCCGGCGGGCGCGCATCACCCGAGTGATCGGCAGGCGAGAAACGCTGGCCGATGTCCTCGAGGCACTCCTCGTCGATCGACTCCCGCGCCGCGATTTCGGCAGCAAGGTGCTCGCCGAAGCCGCCAGCGCGGCCACGGCGGAGCAGACGGTCGACCCGGATAGAGTCGATCTGCGCGACCTCTTCACCTTCACGGTAGACCCCGCGACGGCGCGCGACTTCGACGATGCCCTGTCATTCCGTGCCGACGGCGATCTGGTCACGGTCTTCGTACACATCGCCGATGTGGCCTACTACGTGCCCGAGGGTAGCCTTATCGATCAAGAGGCACTGCGGCGCACCACTTCGGTGTATGTGCCCACGGGGGTGGTGCCCATGTTGCCTGCACTCCTCTCGGCCGGCGTCTGTTCGCTGCAGCCGGGCGTCGAGCGTAAGGCCCTCACCACGGAGGTGGTCCTCGACCCGCAAGGTTCGGTGTCCTCTGTGCGCTTCTACCGCTCGCTCATCGTGAGCGATGAACGCCTCGACTACGATCAGCTTCAAGCCCATTTCGATGGAACGCGCGCGGCTTCGCCCGCCCTCGAGGCGGCGCTCGCTTTGGGTCGTCCGCTCGCCAAGGCAGTGCGTGGGCGGCGGGAGGCTCGCGGCTCCCTACAGATCACATCGGTCGAGCCCGAGTTCTTGTGGGACGGAGAGGCGCTGGTCGATGCTCATGCCTCGACGGAATCCGAGAGCCACGGGTTCATCGAAGACTTCATGGTCTTGGCCAACGAGCAGGTGGCGACCTTCTTGGAGAAGGAGCGAGTGCCCACCGTATTCAGAGTGCACGACCTGCCCGACCCCTTTGCGTTGGATCGCATGCTCAACGTGTTCGCCAGCCTCGATGTGCCCACCCCGCGCTTCGACCCATTCACGGCGACCCCGGAGGACGTGCGCCGCACCATGGTGGAGGCGGCCGGTTTCGTCGAGTCGTCGGCGCCCAGGAACCGGGGGCGGCAGGCTCTCGATCAACAGATCCTGCGGGCACAGAGCCGGGCGATCTATCAAACCGACAACATCGGCCACTTCGGTCTGTCGCTCGCCGCATACTGCCACTTCACGTCACCCATCCGCAGATACCCCGACCTTCTGGTGCATCGAGGTCTTCTTGGCCGCCTCGGACTGGCGGAGAACCCGACCACCTCGACCCTGCCCGAGTGGGCGGAGCATTGCTCCGTGCGGGAGCGCGAAGCGAAGAAGATAGAACTCCTCGCCGATGACATCGCGTTGGCCTTCCTGCTCGAGAGGCGTCTTGCCGAGTCGGGGCCGAGCATGCAGTTCGAGGGCCAGATCGTGGGCTTCGCGAGATCGGGCGCATTCGTGCTTTTCGACTGCCTCTACCAGGGTTTCTTGCCCGCCCGCGAACTGCCGGGCGACTACTATGAACTCGATGAGACAGAAACGGCCATGGTCGGCCGCCGGACGGGCACGGCGTACCGCCTGGCCGGGTCGGTAGACGTGAAGGTGACCTCCGTCGACACCCTGAGCGGCAAGGTGGACCTGGCTCTGGCGCTGGACTGATCTCCGCCGCCACGACGCCCTGGGCACCGGGACACCGGGCGACCGGGCACCCGCCTATGCGGCGCGTAGAGCCGCCGGTGCCAGGTGTGACCCGCGGCGGCGCCGCGGAGCGCCCTGCTATACTTCCTCGGCCATGCGTCCCACCGGTATAAAACTCATAGCTCAGAACAAGAAGGCCTTCCACGACTACTTCATCGAGGAGACCTTCGAAGCCGGCATGGTTCTTACGGGCACTGAGGTCAAGTCCCTTCGCCAGGGACGGGCCAACCTTCGCGAGTCGTACGCGGTCGTGCGGGGGGAGCAAGTGTTCCTGGTTGGTGCGCACATCAGCGCCTACGAGCAGGGGAACATCTTCAATCATGAACCCCTCAGAGATCGTAAGCTCCTGCTGCACAAGCATGAGATCAGGTGGCTGATCGGCAAAGTACAGCGCGCGGGCTATACGCTGGTGCCCACGAAGCTCTACTTCCGCAACGGCCGCGCCAAGATCGAGGTGGGTCTCGCCAAGGGCAAGGCCTTGTACGACAAGCGGGAAGACCTCGCCAAGAAGGACGCCGACCGCGAGATACAGCGCGCGTTCCGCGAGCGTCAGAAGGGCTAGCCGAAGCCCGTCAACACCCCCGTTCCCGCGGCCGCAGGCGTGTCGTCACGTCGTTCTTGCGGTATACTTCCCTCGACGAAGGATGCTGGCCTATCGGCCGACGTCCCATCTTGGGGGCGACATGGTTTCGACGGGGTTCAGGTCTGAGTCAAGGTAGCGAGCCGAGATTCCAACCATTCTCGCTAAACGGGTTGGAAAAGAACAACTGCCGATACCCAATTGGCACTGGCCGCTTAACCTAGTTTAAGCGCCTGTCACGCCTTCCGCGTCTGCCGGGAAGGGTCGTGGCATCATTTAGGCGGACTCACCCGATGCGACTGCCGCCGCCGCGCCGGGGACACTAAGGTGGCTGGCCGAAAGCGACCTGCTCTCACGGTGGCAAGAGGCGAGAAATAATGTGGGAGCTACGCTCGTAGAAGTCTTGTCCAGGCGAGTCTCGGACGGGGGTTCGATTCCCCCCGCCTCCACCTCACGGCCCCGGCAGTCACTGTGACGCCGGGGCTTTGTGTTTCCTTCCGCCGAAGGTGCACCAAGCGACGACTGGCCTTCCTATCCGTGCGCCATGCTACGATTCTGGCGTGCCGGATGCGCATGGCGAGGGGCGGCACACAATCTCGTCTTCTCCACCGCCCTGAGCCAACGGTCGGGTGACTATCGAGCGGATCAAGCCGCCGGGGTTACGGGACGTGCATCGGATTGCCTGTGGTCACTGCGGGAAGAAGGGCAACGGTCGATGACGAAGTTCGTGCTCGATACCAATGCTAGCAATCAGATAGTCAAAGAAGACGTCGCGATTGCTGACTTCAGCATCGACCATGAGTACTTCATCACCTCCCTCCAGGAGTCAGAGATTGAATCGACAAACGACCCGAAGATTCGCAGGAAGTTGTTGGACGGGCTTCGGACCATTGAGAATGGTGTTCCAGACGGTCGAGCTTCACACGAGACATTCATATGGGGCATGTCCCCTTGGGGCGAGCTGGCCTGGGCCCAGGACGGCGGGCACTTCGAGCGCCTTCTTGGGAAGCTCAGAGATCATCCGGGACGCAGCAACAAGAGAGGTAACCGAGGTGATGCCTTGCTCATCGAAGTGTGTCTGCTGCAAGGCCACACACTTGTCTCCAACGATGCGGCCGTTCAGTCACTATGCCAACAAGAAGGGGTGCCGTGCTTGTCGCTGCTACAACTTCTAAGTGCCGTTGGTCCAGGCGACTAGGCCAGGGCACGCCTTCCGGCTGTCAGCGCTTGTGAACCACACAGAAGGGCTCGTTCGTCTGGATCTGAAGCGCGGAGGTATAGCGGATGCCGTCTGAAGCAGGGTACGTCACAGGGCAGCGCGACCTCATTCTGGATGACGTTCTTCATTGGGTCTGGTCTTGGCAGCTGCAGGTGCACAGGCTCTCGCTAAGCACCCTCGGCGAAGGTCAAGGGCGCGACGAGCTGGATAGGCGTAAGTCGTCTTCTGCGGCCTCTCTCGATGAACACCTCCTCCTCGTCGTTGGCACGAATCTAAGTCGCGCGCTGATTGAAGCCAGCAAGGTCCACCCACCACTAACGTTCCCACGGGAATTGCTCGATCCACTTGTGCTCTTGCGGAACATATACGAACACTGGGAGGAGCAGCGACCAACCTTCCGGAATCGCGTAGACCTGCACCGTTCTGGCAGGGAGTTCGCCGCAAGTTTCCCCGATGGTCAACCCTGGTCGATCAAATACGACGGGGGGGAGTGGAGGATAGGGGGCGTAGCTGCAATCAACGAGATAACCACCCTGCTTGCGGGCGTTGAGATGGAAGTGCTCGGACAAAGGCAACGAGCGGGCGGGCGAGAGTAGTCACAGGGCCATATCGTCTCACCAAAAGAAGCCCTCCGGCCGCCAGCGGCCGAGGCGATCCGCCTCAGACCCGCCGATCACCTCCCTTGTGCTATTGTCGGGCGGAATGCCGCCCACCGCGCGAACCCCGTTCCGGCTCATGCATCCCCACTGGGACCCCGCCGGCACAGCACTACCACAAGGAGGAAGGATGTCGGTCGAAAAGGCGGAGCCGTCCAAGCCCCACGGGGCGGATAATGGGCCCCCTCCACCCGGCCGTGAGATCGTGGAAGCCGCCCTTGCCGCCGGCCTTGGGTCTCTCGACGAGTCTGCGGCAAAGTCGCTCTTCGCGGCCTACGGCATCTCGGTGACCCCTGGCGCGGTCGTGCGCGACCTCGCCGAGGCGCTGGCAGCCGCTCACTCACTGGGATACCCCGTGGTAATGAAGGGGATGGCCCGCGATGTCCTCCATAAGACCGACGCCGGGCTGGTGGTGCTCGACATCGACGACGATGAGGCGGCCCGTTCTGCGTTCCACTCCCTCCAGCGCAGGGGCGAAGCTGCCCTCGAAGGCGTGCTGGTGGAGAAGATGCTCCCGCGGGGCAGGGAATTCGTGGTGGGCATGACGCGAGATCCGCAATTCGGTCCGGTGGTCATGTTCGGGGTTGGCGGCATTCTCACCGAGGCGCTCGACGACGTCGCCTTCGGGGTGGCTCCGTTGGACGACAGGGAAGCCAACGAGCTGCTGGGCGCCTTCAGGGCCACCAAGCTCCTGGGCGAGTTCCGTGCGTCTCCCGCGGTGGATCGCCAGGCGCTCGTAGACCTCATCCAATCGGTGGGGCGCATGGCGTTCGATCATCCCGAGATCGGTGAGATCGACGTGAACCCCGTTCTGGTGGATGACACTCGGCCGGTCGCGGTGGACGCCTTGGTCACCCTTCGGAAGCCCGACCAGGGCGAGCAGAAGGATCTCGAGGCGAACCTGCACAACCTGGACGCCGTGTTCTCGCCGAAGTCGGTGGCCGTGGTCGGCGCCTCCAACGATCCCACCAAGTGGGGCGGGACTATCTTGGCCAACATGATGTCAGGCGGGTTCCCTGGTGCGCTATACCCAGTCAACCCTCGTTCGGAGAGCATCTTCGGGCTGCCGGCGTTCCCGTCCTTGGGCGATCTGCCCGAGGTGCCCGATCTGGTCATTGTGGCGGTGCCGGCGCGGCTGGTGCCCGAAGTCATCGACGAGTGTGCCTCGTTGGGCGTTCGTGCGGTCGTGGTGATCAGCTCGGGGTTCTCCGAGGTGAGCGCCGAGGGGGCGGCCCTCGAACGGACGGTGGCCGAGACGTGTGCCCGTCACGGCATCGCGATGATCGGCCCGAACTGTATGGGTGTGATGTCGTCCTGGAGCCGCTTCTATGCCACCGGAGCGGTGATCATGCATCCGGAGACGGGCCCGGGCAGCTTCCTCTCTCAATCGGGCAACATGGGCATCCAGCTCATGGCGGCTGCTGAGGGGCGCAAGGGAGGCATCGGCAAATTCGTAGGCATCGGCAACGAAGCCCTGTTCGACGCCACGGACCTTTTCGAGTACTTCCGCACCGACTCGCAGACCGGGGTGATCCTCGCGTATCTCGAGGGCTTCAGCGACGGACGTCGGTTCATGGAGTCGGCGCGCAAGGCGAGCGTGCAGAAGCCCGTCATCGTGCTCCGAGCGGCGGTCAGTGACTACGGTACGAAAGCGGCCTTGTCGCACACCGGTACTATGGCCGGCTCCTCGCGTGTGTACGAAGCGGTGGTGCGACAGAGCGGCATCATCTCTACGAGCGACCCCGACGAGTTCCTCGACCTGGCCTTCTCGCTCTCGTACATGCCGCTCCCGCGCGGGCGGAGGGTTGCTGTCGTCACCATGGGCGGGGGATGGGGGGTGCTGAGCGCCGATGAGGTATCGCGCACGGGGCTTGAGCTGGCCGACCTTCCCCAGGACGTGCTCGACGAACTCAGCGCGGTCCTGCCGGCCTATTGGAGCCATGGGAACCCCGTCGACCTGGTCGGCGCCATGAGCGACTTCGCGCCCGAGCGGGCGGTAGAGGCGGTGGTGCGCTGCGACGCCGTAGACGCGGTCATCGCTCTCGGCATCGTGGGGATAGGTCCGGGCCGCCAGCGCGTCATCGAAACGGCGGCCTCGATCCAAGCAGCCGCGGGGGGTGACCCGGCGTTGAGGGAGTTGGGCGAGTTCGAGGATTTCATGAGCAGGGAAGCAGCCTACATCCGGCGCACCGGGGAGTTGATGAACCGCTACGAGAAGCCCATCATCAACGTGTCGTTCACTCCGGTGGAGCAGGCCGTGTTCGAGAGTGGCGGAACGTATTCGGCCGTGGTGCTGCCTTCGCCGCTCCGCTCTGTGAGGGTGATAGCGAAGATGGCCTGCTACCGGGCCTACCTCGACTCGGTGAACGGCACGGTGGGCGGCACGGGGGGCGCTCGATGAACGCTACGGTGGGCGCTCGATGAACGACTGCGCTCTGGTGACGACGGTGCGGACCACGGTGGCGGTGTGCTCCTACTCGGGTCCCGCTCGTGGCGCGGGAGTCGCGTTCGACCAGGTGGTGTCATGGGCCGACGTCTATCACGTGGGGCAGTGGGGCCCCCTGGTGGGGGTCTATTTCGACTCACTCGATCCCGATACGACCTTGGACGCCGAGGCGTGGTTGCCCGTGCCGCAAGGCACACGTCTCCCGGAGTCGGATGATGACCGCATCACGCTCCGCGTCGTGGAGGCGGAGCAGGTGGTCAGCTTGACGCATAGAGGATTCCCCGATGGAGTCGGCGAGGCCTTGGTCGCCGCTCTGGAGTGGGCGGACGACCAGGGGCTCGAGCGGTCCACGCTCTGTCACCGGCAGATCTATCACAATGCTCCGGAAGGTCGGCCCGGGGAGTGGGTCGTAGAGGTGCAGGTGCCCGTGCTCAGCCCCGAGGCTCCGTATGGGGATGGCTGACCTCCCCCCTCAACTCGCGCGGGTCATCGAGGAGGAAGGCGGCCGGGTGCCCTTCGCCCGCTTCATGGAGCTGGCGCTCACGCACCCGGAGGTGGGTTACTACTCGCGGAGCGACCGCGTGCTCGGGGAAAGCGGCGACTTCTCCACGGCTCCAAGGCTCGCGCCCGGCTTCAACCGCGCGGTCGCTGTCACGGTCGCGAGTCTCGTCGATGCGGTCGCCGAGGGCCAGGTTTTCGTCGTCGAGGTGGGCGGCGGTGAGGGTGATCTGGCGGCCGGCGTGCTCGATCACTGGCAACGTACGAGGCCGGATCTTCGAGAGCGGGTCTCGTACGTGGTGCTCGACGTGGCTGAAGGCCTGCGTGCCAAGCAGGCGGAGGAGCTTGCGCCATTCGCTCGCGCTGGTTGGAACGTGCGCGTGGCCGGACCGGGCGGCCCAGATCCCGAGGGGGGTGGTTTCGCCGCCGAACGATCCGCGACAGGCATCGTGATCAGCAACGAGCTCATCGACGCCTTGCCGGTGCACTTGGTCGACGTGCGTGGGGCGCATCCTTCGGAAGCATGGGTGTCCGTGGTCAGAGGCGCCGACGGCACCGCGCGGTGCGAGGAATCATGGGATCCGTTGAGTGAAGAAGCGGCCGCCGAACTGCGGTTCCTCATGGCGGGCGACGACATCGATGCGGCGCGTGCTTTCACCCGCGACGGCCTTATCGAACTGCGACCCGCAGTGCGCTCGCTACTCGATCGGTGGAGTGGCTGGTTTGAGGAATCCATCGTGATGACCATAGACTACGGCGACTGGCTCGCCGGGCCGTTCGCCGGGACGCCTCACGAGGAGGTCGCCGGGGCGCTCGCCGCGGGCTGGGCCGCCGGCGCCCCGATCCTCCATGCTCGAACTCTTCGCGGCTACCACCGGCACCGGGTCACACGCGACCCGTACCGCGCGGTGGGTCGCCAAGATCTCACTGCCGACGTCGACTTCAGGGCAATGGCCCTTCATGGCGAGGCGTGCGGGTTGGAATGTATGTTGTTCGTACCGTTGGCAAGATTCCTTGTCGCCGCTGGAGAGGAAGCTCCGGCGGGCGCACTCGCCAACGGTGTCTCTCCAGAAGGAACCGGCGCGTACTCGCTTCAGGCGGATATCGACGGGGCCCCTCTGGCGGCGCTGCTCGACGAGGACGGCCTGGGCGGCATGTTCAAAGTCATGCTCCAGGTGCGAGAGCGATCTACAGCCTGATGGCCGTCGGTATGGACATCGGGCCGGCCACGACGATCGAGGCGGCGCTGGCCGAGCGCAGGGCGTTCGAGACTCTGGAGGGGTTCTTGGCTCTGCGGTGGCGCACCGGCTGGGCCGAGGGCCGCACCGGCTGCTTCGTCGTGAGAGACGCAGGCGAGATGGTCTCGTCGGTGTTCGTCGTTCGCACGCCCTTCTACTGGCCGCAAGCGCGTACTGATCGTGTCGTGGGGACCGCGGAGGTGGCCCTGTCGGTGGCGGAGGTGGCCTGCCTCGATTCCCTGGTGACGCCCGCGAGGTATCGGCGCAACGGTTACGCCGGGGCGCTGCTGGAATGGGTGTATCGGTGGGCCGCGGACACGGGGCTGGCGGGGACCGCCCTCTTCTCGGAGATCGGCACCTCCTACTACCGGTCACGAGGGTTCTTCGTCATGCCCATGCCGTTCTATCGCGGAGCGCTGCCCGATGAGATCGGCCGGGAATCCGTCCCGGGGCGTCCGTTCAGGTTCGACGACCTCGAGTCGGTGGCGGCTGCGTATACCTCGGCAGCATGCCGCTATCCGCTGGCGGTCGCGCGCGACGTCGACTACTGGCTCTACCACCTCGACCACAGCCGGTTCGTCGAAGACCTGCACTCCGATGACCCCGACCCGTGGGACTTCGTGGTCGATTCGGACGACGTGCACGCGTACGTGCGAAGTCGGAGCGACGGCGACATATACACGGTGTTGGAGGCGGTGTGCCGTTCGGGGGCCGAGGATGTCCTTGGGGACCTTCTCCGGTCCGGGCTTCAGCGGGCTCGTGATTCGGGTTGCTTGCGCGTGGTCCTCCACCTGCATCCCGGGGTGGCGGAACCGTCGGGCCTCGTCCTCAGAGAGTCCTGGTACGAGACGTTGTTGGTCCGCCCCACGATGACCGAGCCGGCAGCGTTCGGAGCGCGCCCCACGGGGGATCAGGCCGACTCCCCGACCGTGGGATCAGCCGGCCGCGTGAGTGGCACTTCGGGCCTCGGGTATATGTTCAGGCCCGACTACTTCTAGGGCCGCCATTGGGGCACCCGAATGCGGGACGAGGAGGACGGCGTGTCACATCGCATCGAGAAGGACAGTCTGGGTGAGGTAGCAGTGCCGGAGACAGCGCTGTTCGGCGCGCAGACCCAACGCGCCGTCGACAACTTCCCCATCAGCGGGCGCGGCCCTCACCCGGACTTCGTGTGGGCTACGGTGTTGGTGAAGAAGGCGGCTGCTCTGGCGAACATGCGCACGGGGCGCCTCGAGGAATCTCTCGGCACGGCGATCGTGTCCGCAGCGGATGAGATCCTCGTCGAGGGTCGGTGGCTCGATCAGTTCGTGGTCGATCGGCTCCAGGCTGGAGCCGGCACCTCTCACAACATGAACGCGAACGAAGTGCTTGCCAATCGGGCGAACGAACTGCTGGGCGGCGCTCGCGGAACCTACTCCCCGGTCCATCCGAACGATCACGTGAACATGTCGATGTCGTCCAACGACTCGGTGCCGGCCATGGTCCGCCTCGCGGTGCTACGCGGGTGGCTGCGGGCCCGCGCCGCCCTCGAAGAGCTGGCAGAGGCCCTGGGCGACAAGGAGCGGGAGTTCGGCGCCGTGGTGAAGTCCGGCCGCACGCACCTGCAGGACGCGGTGCCCATCCGTCTGGGCCAGGAGTTCGGGGCATACCGCGTCAGCGTGCGGAAGGCGATCGACGCGATCGACGTGGCAGCCGACTACCTGCTGGCGACGAACCTAGGTGCGACCGCCGTCGGGACGGGCGTCAACTCCGATCCGGCATATCGCGGTGAGGTCATCGAGGTTCTGCGACACCTGACAGGGTGGGAGGTGCGGCCCCCCGTCGACTACTTCCAGGTGACCCAAAGCCACGACGACTTCGTGAGGTTCTCGGGCGCGCTGCGCGGGCTGGCAGTGGAGCTCGCCAAGATAGCCAACGACCTGCGCCTGCTCAGCTCTGGTCCTGAGGCCGGCTTCGGCGACATCGTCCTACCGGCCGTTCAGCCTGGTTCTTCGATCATGCCGGGCAAGGTCAACCCGGTGATGGCCGAGATGCTCGACATGGTCGCATTCAAGGTGATGGGGAACGACCTGGCGGTCTCCTTGGCGGGCATGCACGGGCAAGTGGACCTGAACGTGTTCGGACCGGTCTCGGCGGACCTGCTCCCCGATTCGCTCACCATCCTGGGGAACGCCGCCCGTGTGTTCGCCGACAAGTGCGTTCGGGGGATCACGTCGTCCTCCATGAGGCTGGCCGCGGTTCTTGCGAAGAACAGCGCGCTGGCTACGGCGCTCGCGCCCACCTTCGGCTACGAACGGGCGGCCGAGGTCGCGAAACGGGCGGTGGCCGAGGGCGTGAGCGTGAAGGAAGCAGCCCTGCGCATGGGCGGCTTCGATGAAGCTACTCTTGACCGCCTGCTGGACGCGCTTCCGCTCACCGAGCCGGGCCTGCCGGGGGAGTAGCGGCGGAGGGGGACGAACCGATCCTCGCACCACCCCGGTGCATGTCGAAGGAAGCGCTGTTCCCGGCCCGATTCCGCTAGTGTAGACTCTCGATAGGCGGGCTTGCGGACACAGTAGGTTCGAAGCGCAGCAGGATGGCATGGCGCTCGCCATGGGAGGTGGACAAGATTCCCTCACTGCCGACACGCACCAGCGAGACAGGCGTGGCACAGGGCTCGAGGCAGGGGGTGCTCGATGCCGTAGGTCATCTGTTCCCGGGGCATCCCGTGTTCGTGATGCTCGAGGATGAACCGGCGGGCACGCTCGTGGTCGAGCACTGCTCTTCGGACGTCTCGTCTTGTGTCATGGGCGTCTCGGCCTCAGGTGACAGCGGTCCGCTCGCTTCCATCGCACGGGGAGTCGAGCCGGTGTGGGTGCCCTCGCTGGAGGATCTCGGGGCGCAACAGCTCAGCGATGCTCTGGGTGACATGGGTATCGTCGGTGTTTGGTTCGTTCCGCTTCCGCGACCGGGGGGCGGCATCGGATTGCTCGCCTTGTGCGTCAAGACTGAAGATCCTCCGCTGAAGCGCCCGGGCCTTCCTCAGCTCTTCGCCTCGCTGGCGGTCATCGTCGGGGCTGGGTTCGCCGAGGCGCACCCGGGTGACGGGTCTACCGTCGAGACGGATCGCCTGTGGGATCGTGCGGTTCGGCAATCCGTGCGAACCGAAGAACTGACGGCGCTGCTCGCCAGCATACCCGAGGCTCTCTTCGTGCAAGATCGCCTGTGGCACGTGACGCTGGCCAACGAGTCTGCCTTCAAGGCCCTTGGCGTTGATCCCGGCCCCGGCCTCCTGCACACGCTCGAAGAACGTCTGGACGCCCTTCGTCTGACCGACGAGCGGGGGGCTTCGATCACCTGGCGTCAGGGCCCGGTAGCCAGAGCGCTGCTCGGAGACATCATCAGTGACGAAGAGTTCAAAGAGACCTCCCAGGAGGCGGTTCGCTGGTTCCGGATCGAATGTGCTCCCATCAGAGACACCGCAGGTAGTGTCGCCGGGGTCGTCGTCTTCCTCAGAGACGTCACTGCGCTACGGATCGCTCACGATCGACTCGAGGTCGCGATCCAGAACGAGCGGACGAAGTCGGAGCAACTCAGGGTCCTCAACCGCTTGGCGGTGATCCTGAACAGCGAGACCGACACCGGCCGGATGCTCGACGAGGTGCTTGCCGGCGCACTCCGCCTCACGACGGGAGGGGTCGGCTCGCTCTACCGCCCGAGCTCCGAGGGTCTGCGGCTCGAGGCGTTCCTGAGCATACCCGAGCTCCGCGAGGCGCCGCACGGGTCCACCACCGCCCCGGGGCTGGACCTGAAGGAGGTGGCCCAGCTGGCCGCGGAGTCTCGACGGGTGGTCAGGTTCGCCCAAGAGAACCCGGGAGTGGAGGGGAGCTTTCGTGGCTACCTTGCCGTGCCCCTTGTCACCTCGTCGGGTGATCTGCTCGCGTGCCTGGCACTGGCTGGATCGTCCGATCCCCTCGGTTTTGGCGCGGATGACGAGATCGCCATGACGACCCTCGCCGCTCACGCATCGGTGGCTTTGGAGAACGTTCGCAGGTTGGACCAAGAACGCAAGCTGGCCGAGTACCTGCAGAGAGCGATGCTGCCTCGCATACCGCGCGTGGCCGGCCTTGCCGTCGACATCGTCTACGAAAGCGCCACTGACGCCGCTCTCGTCGGCGGCGACTTCTACGACGTGGTCCCGCTGGCGAAAGGGGGAGTGGCGTTGTTCGTGGGGGACGTATGCGGGAACGGGCTTCAGGCGGCCGCGACGATGAGCACTGTGAGGTACGCCGTGAAGGCACACGCCTCCCTGGGACTGCCTCCCGGACCGTGGTTGGGAGCTGTGAACGTGGCCATCGCCGCGGACTTGCCGCCCGACTCGTTCGTCACTCTTGCGCTGCTCACTCTCGACCCGAAGACGCGGCGTCTCGGGTGTGCGCTTGCCGGCCATCCCAGCCCCCTCCTGGCGACCGAGGAGCGCGTCGTGGAGTTGCCGGGTCTGCACGGGTTGCCGCTCGGAGTCGACGCGGATACCCGGTACCACACCCGCTACGTGGTGCTCGAGCCGGGGCAGATGATCTGTCTCTTCACCGACGGGCTGTTCGAGGCCCGCCGGGGCGGGGAGATGTTCGGGACTTCGAGACTGGGCGAAGAGCTGCTCTCGCTGGCCGGCGGACGGATGAGCGGGGCGGCGAAGAAGCTGGTGGAGAGCGCGCGGTCGTTCGCGGGGGATACCCTGGACGACGATGTCGTGGTGATGCTCGCGCGCCTCAGCGCGGAGTGAACCTGGACACGTCTCCGTCTCGCTCGAGCTGGAGTCCCAGCCGCTCGCTGAACCCGGCCACACGGTCGAGGATCGTATCCGCTTCCGCTCCCGTGACAACCCAGGGGATACCGTACGAATCTGTGAGATAGACCGGCACCAGTGTGAACGTCGGTGGACCCGACTGCGTCATCTCAATACGCAGCACCACGGCCTCTCCGGTGGCTCGGGAGTAGTGGTCGAACACGAAGTCGCCGAGGCTGTAGGCGATGAGCTTGTCACGGTAGAGCTCGAAACCCTGCAGGACGTGGGGATGATGACCAAGGACGAGATCGGCTCCGGCATCGACGAGGGCATGGGCGAATTCCCGTTGGGCAGCGTTCGCGTACCCCTCATATTCCACGCCCCAATGTAGGCTCACGACGACCCAGTCGGCCGCCTCGGCCGCCGACCTCACATCCGCGAGCAGCCGTTCCTCATCGGGTCTGGTGGGGTTCACTCCGGCGCGCTCGGCTCCCGCCGCGAACCCCTCAGGCAGGATACTGGTATAGGCGAGCACCGCGACCGTTCCCGCAGGGGTGTCGAGGAGCGCGGGGGCCCGTGCGGCTGCCAGGTCGGCTCCTGCCCCCGCGTTGGCCACGCCCGCGGCCGTCAGTCGATCGATCGTATCGAGGAGAGCCGGCGCGCCCCAATCGAGGGCGTGGTTGTTGGCCAAGCTCACGACGTCGACACCGGCGGCCACGAGACCATCGACCAGCGCGACGCGCCCTCGGAAGGTCACCTCCTTGGCGGTGTTGCGGGTGCCCTTGTCGGAAAGGGGTGACTCCAGGTTGACGAAGGCCACGTGCGCGTCGGAAAGAAGGTGAGCCACCTCTGCCAGTGGCGCTTCGCCCCCGTGCTTGTCCATGTACACACCAACCTGGCGGTCGCCCAGCACGTCGCCGCCCGCTGCCAGTGTGAGTGGCGGCAGCACGCTGGTGGGCGCGGGGACCGTCGTCGATGGGGGGCTGACGGTCTGCGTGGTAGTCGGCTGCACGCTCGCCACCGCGGTAAGGCTCGTCGTGGCGGGAGCAGCGGTCGTGCGCCGGCTTCCCAGTGCATCGGCTGCGAGCACCGCAACCAAGACCATCGCGACGACCCACACGCCGATCACCAGAACGTCCGACCTATGCGGGCGGCGGCTCGAGCTGCGTGATGGACTCATCTGAGTGAAGCTCCTCAGGCATCAGGGGGGGAGACGGCAATCCTTTCGCTGACCGGTATAATAGCGCGTGCGACCCCGGGCGAGAGGCGCGACGGCCCCCGGGGTCGGCCGCCGGTCGGGCCTGGATACAGTCGTCGGAGGCCCCTGAGGGCTGCTCGAAGATCCGGAATGAGAAGAAGGTTGGGATTATGAGGCCGGTTTCCTTCGGCGACAGGGGCAAAGAGGTAGTAGACATCCAGACGCGTCTGCGCGCCCTCGATTTCCATCTTGGTCGTGAAGGCGCCGACGGACACTTCGGACCCAACACGGAGCATGCCGTCCGTGGCTTTCAGCAGCGGCGTTGGCTGGAGATGGACGGCATCGTGGGTGAGAACACCTGGGCGGAGTTGGTCGAGGCGGGGCATAACGTAGGCGAACGACTTCTCTACCTGCGGGTGCCCCCTCTTCGTGGCGACGACGTACTCGATCTACAACGGACGCTGAACGAACTGGGATTCGATTCCGGCCCCGTGGACGGCATCTTCGGCGAGGTGACAGAGAACGCCCTTCTCGAGTTCCAGCGGAACGCCGGGGTGAACCTCGATGGGATCGTGGGTGAAGCGACACTCGCCCAACTCAAGCGGATCCGGATGGCCGGAGTGGGTGCGCCCGACAAGAAGATACCCGACCGCATGGATGGATATGTGGGGAGCCGCTCGTTGGACGGCCTTCGGATCAGTATCGATCCGGCCCACGGCGGCACTGATCTCGGGGCGACGGGAGTCGGCGGACTCACCGAGAAGTCCGTGAACCTCCAAGTCGCCCTGCAGCTGGCAGAACTGCTGGGGACTCAAGGGGCCGACGTCATGCTCGTGCGCGACGACGACCGTCTTCTCGGGCTCTACGAGCGACTTGAGAATGCGAACTCGTTCCAGGGAGACCTTCATCTCACCGTGCACCATGGCCATCACGACACCCCGGTGGCACGTGGGGCGGCAGCGTTCTTCTTCGCCAACGGCTCCTACTTCGCCGAAGCGGGGAAGCGTTTGGCCGGCTACCTGGTCAAGGCGCTCGTGCGAGACGCTGACCGCGTCGATCTGCACACGCACGGCCGCAACTACGCGTGCCTCCGTGAGCCCCGAAGGCTTGCGGTCATGGTGGAGCCTGGGTTCATCACCCACCCTGAGGAGGGGGGCGATCTGGCCGATGGCGCGGGCATCCGACGTGAGGCTGAGGCCCTGGTCTCGGGGATCCGGTCGTATCTCGAACGCCTCTAGGCGGGCCGCCGGGGGCCGTAGGAGCCTGCTAGGTTGGTTGCCCTGTTGGCGGCGTGGTAGAGTCTAATCGTGCGCGGCAGCCTGACCGCTGCCCGGAAAAAACGAATCGTGGAGGCTCCGATAAGCGGTCACGCTAGCGAAGCCCGGCGACGTTCAGTCGCCATCCTCATAGTAGCCATCCTGCTGTCTCTCGCCTTGGCGCTCCCCGCCTTCGCCGATCCGAACGCTGTCGAGAACGCCAAGAACGACCTCCAGGCGCTTCGGAGTCAGGTCATCGCCCTGAACGACAAGGTCGAGGCCGCGAGTGAGGACTACCAGTACGCGCGCGTCCAACTCGAGGACACGGAAGCCGCGATCGAGGCCAACACGGCGAAGCTGACGCGGGCGGAAGAGGACCTTCTCGTGGCCAACGAGCGCCTCGAGCGTCGGGTGAACGGCATCTACCGCAACGGGCGCGTCTCATTGCTCGAGGCGCTACTCGGGGCCGAATCGTTCACCGATTTCGTGAATCGGCTTGAGCTCCTGAACATGATCGGCGCCCAAGACGGCGACGTGGTCGAGAAGGTCTCGACGTTCCGGGCCGACGTTGCAGAGCGTAAGGAGCAGCTCGCCACCGACCAAGCCTTACAGGCGGAACTCCTCGCGCAGGCGAAACGGGCGAAAGCCGAGATGGAATCACGACTTGCCGAACGGGAGCGACTGCTCAAAGGGAAAGAGCGGGAGGTGGCCCAACTCGAACGCGAGGAGGAGGCGCGCCAAGCTCGTGTCGCTGAAGAGGCGCGAGTCGCAGCCGCTCGAGCGGCCGAGGCCGCCCGGCAGCAATCCTCGCAGACCGGGTCATCGGGCGGGTCGGGATCGTCCTCAGGTTCGTCGGGCTCCTCCGGCGGCGGGGCGACGGACGCCCCATCTTCCGGCGTCAGCGGGTCTGCGGTCTCAGTGGCCATGAGGTACATCGGAGTGCCCTACGTGTGGGGCGGCGAATCGCCCAGCGGCTTCGACTGCTCCGGGCTCGTGAAGTACGCGTTCGCGCAAGTGGGGGTGAGCCTGCCGCACTCGAGCCGAGCCCAATACAGCTACGGCGTGGCCGTGGCTCGCGGCAGCCTGCAACCGGGCGACCTGGTGTTCTTCGGATCGCCCATACATCACGTCGGCATCTATGTCGGCAATGGCAACATGGTCCATGCGCCCTATTCTGGAGCGAACGTTCGAGTGAGCTCCATCAGTCGAAGCAACTACACCGGCGCCCGCCGGATCATGTAGCTCGGGGAATAGGCCCGTGGCAGTCACGTCGGTCTACTTCCACCCTGTCTTCCTCGAGCACGATACCGGACACCATCCCGAGACCGCCGACCGGTTGGTGGTCGTCAAGAGACGGCTGGAAGAGGCCGATCTCGATCTCGACTGGATCGTCCCTCCTCGGGCGGATGTGGCTGACGTAGCCCGCGTGCACACCACCACCCATATCGCGATCGTCGAACGCATCGCCGGCAAGGGTGGCGGACGATTGGAAATGGACACGGTGGTGTCGCCGGCCTCGTTCGACGCGGCTTTGCACGCTGTCGGCGCCGGGCTCCATGCGGTCACTCGCGCGATCGACGAGGGGACGCCGGCGTTTCTTCTGGTTCGACCCCCCGGGCATCATGCTGGCAGTGATCGGGGCATGGGTTTCTGCCTGTTCAACAACATCGCGGTGGCGGCACGGTACGCGATCGAGGAGCTCGGTGTTGCCCGGGTGCTCATCGTCGACTGGGATGTGCACCACGGCAACGGCACGCAGGACATCTTCTACGAGGATCCGCGCGTGCTCTTTTGTAGCTTTCACTTGGGGAACCATTATCCCGGCACTGGGGCCATCGGCGAGTCGGGTTCCGGTGACGGCCTGGGATATACGGTGAACCTGCCTTTGCCGCACGGAGCGGGGGACGGGGCAGTGAGGGCTTTCTTCAGCGACGTCTTGATGCCCCTTGCGCACGAGTACCGACCCGAGTTGGTGTTGATCTCGGCCGGCTACGACTCGGTGGCCGGTGATCCATTGGGCGGCTTGACTCTGTCGGATGCGGCGTATCGCTGGATGGCTGGAACGATCGCGGGCCTGTGCGAGAGTGTCGGAGCGGCCGGGCCCGTGTGTTTTCTCGAGGGAGGCTACGACCCCGAAAGGGTCGCGTCGGCGGTGATATCCACTCTGGAGGGCTTACATCTACCTCCCGGCGAGATATCCGCTAAGCTGTCACCCAGGGAGGCCAAGTCGCTGAGCGACCTACAGGGGACGCTCAAGGGCACCTGGAGCAGGGTGTTCGAGTAGAATCTAGTGGAGGCGTGCAGATGAAGAGCATGGACGAACTCCTTCAGCTCATGGTGGGGGCGGGCGCTTCCGACCTGCACCTCAAGGCGGGAAGCCCGCCGATGCTGCGGGTCGATGGAGATCTGAAGCCGCTGGACTTGCCGGCCTGCTCGCCAGATGACACCAAGGACCTCGCAGCGGCGATCATGAGCGACAAACAGATCCGCCGTTTCAGCGAGACCAACGAACTCGACTTCGCCCATAGCGCCCCCAAGATCGGTCGCTATCGCGTGAACGTCTATCGCCAGCGGGGGAGCATCTCCATCGCGATGCGTCAGGTTGCGGTCAGCATCCCCTCGTTCGAGGAGCTGATGCTGCCCCCGGTCGTTCAGAGGCTTGCCTTGGAGCCTCGCGGCCTGCTCTTGGTCACCGGCACCACCGGATCGGGGAAGACCACCACCCTCGCGGCCATGATCGATCACATCAACAACAGCGTGCGCAGGCACATCGTGACCATCGAAGACCCCATCGAGATCCTCCATCGCGACAAGCGCTCCATCATCAACCAGCGTGAGGTGGGCCTCGACACCGAGTCGTACTCCTCGGCGCTCAAGTACGTGCTGCGTCAAGACCCCGACGACATCTTCATCGGGGAGATGCGCGATCTCGAGACCGTCCGCACGGCCCTCACCGCCGCTCAGACTGGCCACTTCGTGATGAGCACTCTTCACACCATCGACGCCACGGAAACGATCAACCGCATCATCGACTTCTTCCCCCCGTATCAGCAGAAGCAGGTACGCATCATGCTGGCCGGGTCGCTGAGGGGCATCGTGTCCCAGCGCCTGCTCTCACGGTCCGACGCTCAGGGCCGCGTGCCGGCCATCGAGGTGTTGGTCGCCACTGGGAGGATCAGGGATTTCATCCTGGACCCCGATCAGACCCACAACATCGAGTTGGCGATCAAAGAGGGTGAGTACTACGGCATGCAGACGTTCGACCAGAGCCTGCTCGCCTTGTATGAGAAGGGCCTGGTGACCATGCAGGACGCCGTTGTCTGCGCCTCCAATCCCCATGACTTCAAGCTCCTTGTCGCCTCTCGAGGTCACGACATCTCGCTGGCCAGCTGAGGGGCAGGGCGGCGGCCGCATCATGACCACTCCGAGCACTCCTCGCAGGCTGCTCCGCGGCGTGGGGTTGCTGCGCCTCGTGCGGGTGCCCGGCTTGCCGGTGCTTCCTCGCGCATTCGCCCTCTTGGCCATCCGCTACCCCCGTTTGGTGCCGCGCACGATGCGGTGGCGAACGGCGGCGCAAGGCATGGGTCTCATCGTCGCGCGCCTCGTAGGGGCTGAGGTACGAGAGGGCCGAGAGGTCAGGCCGTCGAACACCGGGGCCGTGCTGCAATCGTTGGGACAGGATCAGGGGCGCGCTCTGCGCGCGCAACTCGGGTATGGCCGGGATCCTGCGGAATGCGCTCGTGTGGTGGCATTGGCGAACCGCACGTACAACATCGATGCCGTGGTCGTAGAGGCGGGCTCCCATGAAGCACGGGTGGTCACTCCGGGCTGTCCGTGGTCACGGGAGGCCTGGTGGGGGCCGGGACCCTGCGGGGCGTTCTCCCGATACGAGGTGGGTCTCGTGGCCGGCCTCAACCCGGACGTGCGGCTGCGCTACGAGTGCAAACGCACCCGGGGCGACGACAGGTGCGTGGGGGTGTACACGTGGCGCGCGGAGACCGATGCCGCCGGTTCCGCTACTGCCGAAGGTTCCGCTACTGCCGCCGGCTCCGCTACCGCCGAAGGCGAATCGATCCTCTAGCGACGAGTGCGGCGCTTCTCTTTCTTCTTGTCGTCGGTCCCCAAGATGATGTTGATGACCGTCGTGATGATGGAGATCAGCAGAGCGGCGACGATGTGCCAGAGGATAGTGCCCTCGATAGTGATCCCGTCCATCAGCCAGTCGAGGATCTTGAGCACGAACCCGTTGATCACCAGGGTGAAGAGGCCCAGCGTGAGGATCGTGATAGGGAGGGCGAAGAGCCTGAACACCGGTCGCACCAACGTGTTGAGCAGCCCGAGCAGGATCGCGGCGATCACGGCCGACTTCCAATCGGCCACCGTCACCTTCGGCAGGACGTAGGCGGTCGCCATGATCGCGGCGGTGTTCACCGCCAAGCGTATCAGTAGACTCATTCCGATCTCCTTACGGGTCGCGCTTTCTCGTACGTGGCCGCTATCGCCCGCGTCTCCTCGGCCATACGCGAGCGGAGGGCCTCGGGTGACTCGATCGACGCGTCGCCCGCATACTTCAGTATCTCGCGAATGAGCCAACGCTCATCCAAATAGGGGATTCGTGCCCGGATGTCACCGTCCTGCATGCGCGTGACCTCCAGCCCCTGTTCTTCCAGCGATCTACGCCGGCCGGCTGGGAAGCGCACCGTGGCCCACTTCGCTTGTCGCGGCGGAACGGAAAGCGGCTCTGCTTTCCGGTAGACGAGATCGACATCCTCCCGCGGAACGAACGAACCGCCTTCCAACGAAGCGGAGCGGACCAGGTCCAGTCTGAACGTGCGCTGTGCCTGGGCCGAGAGGCAGAACGCTTCGAGATACCAGGCATCCTTCGACTGGAACAGCAGGTACGGTTCGACCGACCGCGTGCTCAGACGGTCTCTCGAAGGGGTGTAGTACTCGATCTCGACAAGGAGGTTCTCCTGCAGGGCTTGGTTCAGAACGTGAACCACCTCAGATTCACCTTCTCGGCGCTCGCCGACGTTCACCACCCCGGGCAAGTCGGTGCCATCGACCAGCTTCCGTATCTTCTCGCCGGCCGACGAGAGGGACCGCCGGCTGTCCACGGGTAGCTGCTCGCCGATGAGATCGACAGTGAGAAGAAGCGCCCGCGCCATCAGGGGTGAGAGGCGGGCAGGTCGGGCCATGGCTTCGCCGGTGGGTTCGCGGGTCACGTGCACCTCGTCGCCCACTATCTCGCCGGTGATGACGTAGGTGCCGCCACCGTGGTTCACCAGGTTCAACAGCTGCAGGTCGTCATTCACTTCCTTCTTGCTGATGCCGAGGTCGTGACAGAGCGTCGCAAGAGACACCACCTCCGCGCGGTCCTCTGCGAGGAGGTAGCTGAGCAAGGTGAGGGCGCGGGCGAGGCGCTCGGGAGGTATCGGTCCCTCAGACATGAGCCTCTCTCACGCGCTGTAGTTTGTGGACCACCGCTTCTCTCAGGTGCGTTGGTTCCAAGAGTTCGGCTCGCCGCCCCATCCCCAGCACCCACGTGATCAGCGCGTCAGCGTCGGCGTAGGTGGTGCGGAACACGGTGGAGGCGACGTGATCGGCGTCCTTCTCCGCGTCCACCTCGGGAAGCGTCTCGACGTCGGGATAGGTGCGGGTGACCCACCAGGCCAGCTCGTCGTCCACCCGGATCGTCGCCTCGCCGGCGATATCGCCCAGCTGCCACGGTGGCCGCAGCCGGAACTCTGTCAGATCCAGATCGGGGGGCGGTGAGAAGTCGCGTGGGCGCTTGGTGGAGAACCGCACGGCGCCCGAGACGCGGCTGAGGCGGAACGTGCGCACTGCCCCTCGGTCGTGGTCGCGCCCGGCTGCATACCAGTGGCCGCCCGTGCGGAACAGGCTGTAGGGGTCGAGCGTCCGCTCTTGAATGAGGTCGGACGTGCTGGTGCGGTAGTTGAAGCGCACCGTCTTGCCGCGGGCGATGGCGTCGTCGAGGCGGGCCAGTGCCTGACCCGAGGTGCGGGCCTCCTCGTCCGGTTCGAGGCTCACCGCGACCCGCTCCGTCTCCTCCGAACTCGGGTCCGGATGACCGTGGGTGAGGTTCACGAGGGCGAGGCGCAAAGGCCGGGCGTAGGCGAAGCGCCCCTCGAGTAGGACCAAGGCCACGGCCAGAGCGCGCAGCTCCTCCTCTTCGAGCTCGAGATCGGGCAGACGGTAGTTCTCGTCTGGAAGGAAGTAGCTTTCGCCGTCATCGTCTTCCGCTGCCTCCACGCGGATGCCCCCCTGCAGCAGGTCGGCTCGGTCGTCGTAGAACCGTCGCACGAAGGTGGTGTCCGACATCGCGGCGTAGCCCTCGACGCAGTCGTGCACGTGCCGTGCGGTGACGGGGCGCCGCTGAGTGAGCAGGAAAGAGACCAGCGAGAGCTGGCGTACCAGTTTGTCGTCGTCACGAGGCATGGAGGTAGAGTACAACACCCCTCCTGCATCGACCATCGTTCCGGCTTCGCCGCGTCGGCGCCGGGCGAGAGTCCTCCGGTCTGTCCGGGGTGTGGGCTACAATCGGTGGCGAGATGCCCTCCGATCCAACCCACATTCAGAGTACGCCAGACGGCCCCCTTGGCGGTCGTGATGCGCGAGACCACGCGGAGGACGCTGGGCTCACGTTGGTCGTCGGTCCGTCGAATGCGGGCAAACTAGGCCACGTCCTCGATCGATGGCTCGAACTGCGCCACGCGAACCCCCTCATCATCGCGCCCACCCTTCCGGACGTGACCGACATCACATCGGAGCTGTTGAGACGAGTGGGAGTGGTCTACGGGGATAGGCCGGTCGCCACGATGGCGGGCCTGATCGCCGCGATGAGGCCGCCTGGAGGGTTGGGCGTGCTGGGCGGCTTCCGGCAGGGCCTACTTGCCCAGGAGTTGCTTCTCGGAGGGCTCCAGGGCCCCATGGGCGGCATCGCGCGCGCTCCCGGTGCCGCGACGGCGCTCGTCGAGCTACTCGACGAACTGGGCGAGACGGGGGAGACGCCGGAAGTCTTGATCGCCGCGCTCGAGCGCTGGGAGGGCAGAGGAGGTGCAGATACGGCACGCGACCTGGCCCGTCTGGTCGCGGAGTATTGCAGCATCCTGAGCGGGTGGGGCGTGCTGGACCGTCATGGCGCCCTCCGCGAAGCACGACAGGCCGTCGCACACTGGAAGCGGCCACTCGCGTTCTACGGGTTCACCTCTTTCACGCGGGCACAGCGTGCCTTGGTGCTCGATCTGTCGGGTGTTGTGCCGGTGACGGTGGCTCTCGTCCAAGATCTCTCGCGTAGCACCAGGGTGGTGGGTCTGGAGGAGTTCGGGCGCTTGCGGGATTCGGCCCGAGAGATCGTGGCACTCAGTCGGCAGGAGTTCGGGTTCGCTTCTCCCCGGGTCGCCCACCTTGAGAAGTCCTTCCTGGTCGATGGGGCGCAGCCATGGGTCGAGCCGACCTCCGCTTCCCCCGAGGCGCAGGTGGTCACCTCGGGTGCCCTGCCCCTGGAAGGCGTGCGCTTCTTCCTTTCTTCGGGGCGGAGGAACGAGTTGGAGTCGGTCGCGGCCCAGGTCGTCTCGCTCCTTCGATCGGGCGTCCGGGCCGACGACATGGCGGTTCTCGTGAGGCGCATGGGCCCGTGGCAGCGGGCGGTCCGTGCGGTGTTCGGGTCATACGACATACCGTGTGCGGTCGACGCCTCCGAGCCCTTCGGGGCCACCGGTCTGGGCCACGTACTGCTCCGGGCCGTGCGTGGCGTCGCCCAGGACCGGGCCGACTACATGCTCGACTATCTGCGGAGCCCCTATCACCCCGCGCACCACTCGGGCGTGGACCACCTCGAAGTCCAGTTGCACGCGAGCGGAGCCTACCGGGGAGCGGGAGCCTTGGAGCTGATCGATCGAGAGATGCCGGGGGCGCTCTCGATCGCGGGCGAAGCGGCTGCCGAGGCGAGTGGCGCACCGACGAGCTTCCGAGGCACGGGTCTCGTGGACTTGGCGGCCGCCATGCTCACCGCCGCGCTGCGGAGCAGTCCCCCCGGTTCCTCACGACTGCAAGAAGACGCCGCCGCCCTCAACGCACTCCAGGCGGCATTGGAGGAGCCACTATCTTCCACCGGGACCGCGGGCGCCGCCGCGCCGGCGCGCGAAGAGCGTCGGCCCGGCGCCGAACTGGAAAGTCGACTCTCGCTCATCGCGGCGCTCCCCGTCCCACTGGGCCGCGGAGACGAATCCGGTGTGGTCAGGATCATGAGCGTCCAGAGGGCGCGGGCCCGCCGCTTCAGCGTGGTGTTCGTGTTGGGGTTGTCCGACGGCGAATTCCCGGGAGTGGAGGAACGGTCGTCCCTACTCTCGCCCGGTGATCGGCGCAGCCTCAACGACGCCTTCGGTGCTCGACTCCTCGAGGCGGCTCCTGGATCGGACGAAGCGTCACTGTTCGCGCTGGCCCTGTCGAGGCCGTGGCAACTGCTCTACCTGAGCGCGCGCGACGCGGAGGATGACGGCTCTGAAGTGTCGGTGTCGCCCTACTGGAGCGAGGCCCGCCGCCTGTTGCCAGATCTGGGAATAGAACGTCACCGTCGCCTCGACGACCTCACGCATCCCCTCGGCGACGCCCCCTCGTTGCGAGAGCACCTGAGAGCGTGCGCCAAGGCACGACTAGCGCCTCGGGAGGGAGACCTGGCGAAGAAGGTCGAGAGCCTTCCGCCTTGGGAGTGCCGGCCTGTCCGCCTGGTAGAGCCAGCCGCTCTCGCCCGCCTGGCCGCGAGAGAGGTCTTCAGCGCTACCGAACTCGAGACCTATATGCGGTGCCCCTTCAACTGGTACGCGCAGAAGGTCGTCGGCCTCGAGGCCATCGAAGAGGCGCTCGGTGGCCTACATCGAGGTCGTATCGCCCACAGCGTGCTCGCCGATGTGTACTCCGCGCTGCGTGGGAGAGGGGAGAAGCGGCTGGTCCCCTCAGCCCTCGAGTGGGCCCTGGCGAAGGCCGAGGAGGCGCTCGATCGGCAGATCGCCCAGATGCGGGGCAGGTGGTCGGAAGCGGAACTCCGACTGATGGGGGGCGAAGTGCTGCAGCGGGTGCGCTCGCTCCTGGAGTTCGACGCCACGTCCGACAGTGAGGCGCTGCTGTACGAATCAGAGTGGTCGTTGCCGGGCGGCGACGTCGACTTGGGTGGGTTGCGGATCACCGGCCGGGTCGATCGCATCGACCTACTCGGACCAGGCGGCCCCGCGATCGTCATCGACTACAAGTACGGCTCGGATGTGCCTGGTCCCGATCTTGCGAAGCGCGGGCTGCTCCAGGTGCCGCTCTACATGGCCGCGCTGAGGTCCGCCCTACCTGAGATCGGTGTGGCTGGAGGGGCCTACTTCGCGATGGGTGCGGGGAGGCCCGGCGGCATCGTCTTGAAGGATGTCGCCGACGCGACCGGCGGCTGGTTCTCGAGCACGTCGAAGGTCGAGGGCGACCGGCTCGAGGCGCAGATCGAGTCTGCACTCGCTGAGGCCAGGAAGGCGGCCGAGGGCATGCGCGCCGGCGATATCCCTGGTGAGCCTCTGCACGAGTGTCCGCCGTACTGCGACTTGGGCCCTCTCTGCCGGGTCCCGAAGCGGCCGGTCTCGTGGCATTGACCGGCCCGATCCATCCCGCCTCCGGTGCCGTGGAGAAGGCGGCGCACGAGCTTACGCCGCAACAGCGCGCGATTGTGACCTCGCAGGCATCGCGGGTGTTCGTGTCGGCGGCCGCCGGCAGCGGGAAGACCTCACTGCTGGTGGCCCGATACTTGCGTGCCGTATGTGAGGATGGGCTGTCCCCGGCGGACGTACCCATGGTCACGTTCACGCGCCGCGCAGCTGGTGAGATCAAGCATCGAGTCAGGGACGCGCTCCGCCGGCAGGGCCGCGATGACTTGGTCGCACAGATGGAGTCCGCGCCCATCGGCACGATCCACTCACTGTGTTCGCGGATCATCCGCTCCGAGGCGCTGGCGGCGGGCGTCGATCCCCACTTCTCCGTCCTCGACGAAGAACAAGCGGCCGTACTGGAGTATGAGGCGGGCAAGGTCGCGTGGGACGAGGTCGTGCTCAGCGCCAGCGCCGACGAGCTTGCCCGCCTGTCGCGTCATGGGCACCAACTCAGGCGGGATGTCCCCCGGTTGTACGGTCGACTGCGGCAGGAGGGGGCATGGGTGGGAGACATCGGACCGGGACTGGCCTCCCCGCCCCGGCCACCAGAGGTGCAATCCGGCCGAGAGTGTCTCGAGCAGGCTCTTGATGATCTCGTGGCTGGGTTGGAGGGAGCCACGTTGACGGCTACCGCCGAGAAGAATCTGAGGCGCGTCTCCGCGTGCCGCGAATGGCTGCCGTCGGCCGAGCCCACGTGGCGTGACCTTGAGACCCTGTCGTCGTTCGTGCCGAGTCTCGCGGCGGGAAAGACCAAGCCCTTGTTCGCGCACCTGAAGGAAGCTATGGGGACGTTCCGCGCGTTGCTCGGTGCGCACTACCTGTTCGGTGTGTGGCAGATAGCCGAGCGACTGCTCGTTCGATTCGACCAAGAGTATCGGGCGCTCAAGTCGGCCCGAGGTGCCCTCGATTTCGCCGACTTGGAAGCTCGGGCCCTGAGCGTCCTCCGCGCGGGGAGATTGCCCTTCTCAGCTCGGTCGTGGCTCATGGTGGACGAGTTCCAGGATACGAACGGTCTGCAGTGCCGACTACTCGATCATCTGGGGGTCGGCGGCACGCTCACCGTGGGAGACCCGTATCAGAGCATCTATGGCTTCCGCGGCGCGGACGTGCGGGTGTTCCGGGGGCTGCAGGATGAGATCAGCGCCTCTGCGCACCCAGACCGCGAACTGGGCTCTCTGTCGGTGAACTTCCGCAGCACCAAGGCGTTGATCGACGCTCTGAACGCGATCTTCGGGCACGAGCGCCTGTTCGGATCGAGGTTCCCACTGGTCTTCTCCTCAGATGCACCCACTCTGGAGGGGCGGTCCTCCGCCGGGCCTCAGCCTGCGGTCACGGTCCTCGTGGTCGCACCTTCGGGAGACGAAGAGCCTGACGGCGCCTCCTGTTCGGACACCGCAACAGGCACCGACGACGATGGAGACGGCGCGGAACTCGAGCCGGGGCATCGACTGACCACTCACGAAGCCGAAGCCTCGGTCGTCGCGGCGAGGGTGTCGGCCCTCATCGGCGAGGGCAGTCGTCCGCGCGATGTCGTCGTACTTCTTCGGGCACTCACCCATGTCCACGAGTACGAACGTGCCCTGCAGGCTGCTTCGGTGCCGTGCCACGTTGTGCAAGGTCGCGGCTTCTTCGATCGGAGTGAGGTCACCGACACGAAAGCGCTCCTGCGCCTCCTCCTGAACCCCAGAGACGATGCGGCTCTGGTGACGGTACTCCGCTCCCCACTCCTCGGTCTTCCCGACGATGTAGCACTGCTGCTGCGCGAGCAAGCGGTCAGTCAGGGGCAGCGTTTCTTGTGGGAGACGATCGAGAGCGGGGAGCTGGACCACGTGCCGCCCTACGTGCGCGGTCCGATCCGGCACCTGGTCACCTCGGTCAACCTCATGCGAGCGCGCCTCGGCTCGCCGGGATTGGCCCGTCTCATCGAAGATGCACTCACGGCCTTCGACTACGACCTTGTCGTGCTTGCCACGGACGATGGGGCACAACGTTTCGCGAACCTGCGTAAGTTCATGCGCATCGCCGATGAGTTCGAATCGGTGGAGGGTCCCGATCTCAGAGGTCTGTTGGACTACCTGACTCTCCGCACCGATATTTCGGGCGATCGCGAGGGCGGGGCGCATGTGCTCTCCGAGGAAGACGACGTCGTGCGGGTGATGACCATCCATCAGGCGAAGGGACTGGAGTTCCCTATCGTGGTGGTGCCCGGCATGGGGGCTGCGCCACGTGACCAAGACCGGGCCTTCCTGAAGGCCCGGGAGGGCGTGCCGGCACTGCGCGTCGGTGTCTCGACGGGCAGCCGGACCGACTACGTCACGTTGGGCCCGTTCGAGGAGTGCAAGCTGGAAGAGCGCAGTCGAGACATCGACGAGATCGCGCGGCTCTACTACGTGGCCGCCACCAGGGCCATGCATCGCCTGTTCCTTGTGGGATCGGCCAAGGCTGGCTGTCCTGTGGCCGCAGGCTCGCCGCTTGCCCAGGTGCTTGAGGCGCTCGGCATGGGCCCCGAGATGCCGTCGGCCCCGCCGCGGCGCGCCCTCGATGACCTGGACGTATGGGTGGAAGGGGTACTCGTTCCCACCGCTCCGGTTGTTCCAAGCACGCCCGGGATCGTGCGAGAGGCCGATCCTGCCGTCGAACTACGACGCGCCCCTCCTGCCCCCGTGCCGCTCGCGCTCGGGCAAGGAGCGACGCGTCCGCGCCAGGTGAGCTTCTCGCTACTCAACCGAGCCGCCGAGTGTCCACGGGCCTATCACTTCGAGCGGGTACTCCGGCTGAGGCCGGAGTACTTCGGGCGCGATGCCGAGACCGGCTTGCGACGAGCCGAGGACCAGGCGGGCACCACGCGGGAGTCCGGGGCTCGCTCGGTGGGCCTTGTGGTGCACAGGGTGCTCGAGAGGATCGGGTCGCTCGCCGCCGTCGACGAACACCGGATCCGGTCTGAGGTCGCGCTGGTGGCACGCGAGGACGGCCTTCGGCTCGACTCCACCGCCTCTGCCCGTGCGGTCGAGTTGTGCGCAGCCTTCTGGGATTCGCCGTATCGTTGGACGGCGTCTCACGCCCGGGCGCATCGTGAGCGCGGATTCCTCTTCGACCACGAGGGGGTGACCGTCGTGGGTCTCATGGACCTCGTCTTGCAGCACGATGATGATCGTTGCATCGTCATCGACTTCAAGACGAACAGCCTCGAGGGGCGCGGGGTCGCGGAGATCGCAGCCGGGTACGACCTGCAGGTCCGTCTCTATGCCCTGGCGGCTCTGCTCTCCGGGGTGCGGGAGGTCGAGGTGGTGCTCCTGTTCCTTGAGGCGCCTGGCGAAGCCGTGGTCTGCAGCTTCGGCAGCGAGGATATCGGCGGCTTGCGGCTCGCGCTCGGCGCGAGTATCGAGCGGACCTCGCTGCCGGCCCCGGCCGAGGTTGGCGACCACTGTGGTAGGTGTCCCTGGGGGGGCTTGTGTGGCACGCTCCCTGACCCTCTCTCAGTTCATAGACCGGCCTGATACGATGGTGTAAGATACGCGGCTGCGGGGCGTAGCGCAGCCTGGTAGCGCGCATCGTTCGGGACGATGAGGTCCCGGGTTCAAATCCCGGCGCCCCGACTCACGAGTTAGGTGGGTCTGATGGAGAACCGCACAGACGAACGACTTGGGTCTCAGCAGGCGGAAGGGCGACCGGCCGCGGCGGGCTCTGCGCTGCGGCCCATGGTCCTTAGTCTGATCCAATCCAGCTACGCGCAGACCCAGACATTCGCCGAGTTCGCCCACGACGTCTTCGACATCGTGGGCGCGGCAGTCACGGTGCCCGTCGCGTTCGCCGAAGGCTTCCTGCGCTCGTTCGTCTCGATCGAATCGGTCGACGAAGATGAGTCAGGCCGCGTCGTCATACGACCGAAGCCGGGAGCCTCGGAGGAAGAGATAATCAGGGAAGTGGATGAGATCGCCGCTCGCGTCGATCCGAGCGCTATCTACAACCCGGTGGTGCGCCGGCAGATGGACATGGTCGCCAATGCCAGTGATGCCGTGATGCGGCAGGATCTGGAGGCTCTGGCCAGCCTCACGCCCGACGAACTCCACGATGCCCTTGCCGATCTCGAGCCGCCCGACCTGACTGCCAGCGAGCGCATCGCGGAGACAGATGCCATCCGGGAGCGGCTCGAGAAGGTGCGGTATGCACTTCGTCGCTATCAGCGGGACGAACCGCACCAGCCGCCCGCCCGCTGATCCCAGCCCGTTATGGGTGAAATCGACTGCGGCGTTCAGTGAGCCACGCCTGAGCTGTGCCCGCTGGCCGTCGGATCCTGTGCCGATGACCGGATCCTCGCCCGGGCACTTGGAGGAGCATCGTGTTGTCGTCAAGGTCAAACTATGCGAAAGTGTTCACAAGTAGCACTTGTTGCACGGTAGGAGCGCGGATGCGGCCGCTCGGCATGTTCGGAAACAGATGGCAGGGAGGAGTCTCAGGTGTCTGATAGGTTGACTCTCGGAGTCGCGGCGCGTCTTTCGACGTATCTCCGAGTTCTGACTCAGTACCGAAAGCAGGGATCGGAGAGCATCTCCTCTCAGGAGATCAGCGAATACGCCAACGTCAATCCCACGCAGGTGCGGCGCGATCTCTCGGCGTTCGGCAAGTTCGGCAAGCGTGGCGTCGGATACAACGTGGGGTCACTTAGTTCTCAGATCCAGGAGATCCTGCATACCGGGGGCACGCACAACATCGCTCTTGTGGGGGCGGGGAACCTGGGTAGCGCGATCGCTGCCTCGTCTATCTTCAAAGATCATGGTTTCCGCATCGCCGCCGCGTTCGACATCGACGAAGCCAGAGTCGGCACGATGATCGGAGACTTGACGGTAGAGAACGCTGACGATATCCCGGTGCGTTGTCGCGAACTCGGCGTTGTGCTCGGAGTGATCGCGGTGCCGCCCGAGTCGGCCCAGATGGCCGCGTCGGCGCTCGTGGATGGGGGGCTGAGCATACTCTTCAACTACACCGAGACCCTGCTCGACGTGCCTGAGGATGTGACCGTCCACACGATCAATCCCGCGGAGGAGATGCTGTACGCCCTGTATTTCTACCTCACCTGAGCTGGCGGGCGAACCTGTTGCCGGGGCCGTCGCCCCGGGCTATCTGCCGTCGCTCGACGTGATCACCACGAACACGTAGTCCCCGCCCTCGAGCGCGCTGCTATCCGAAGCGGGCTCCAGAGGCGCGAACCTGCCGCCTTCTCCCGGCGTCGCCGCGATCCATGGAAATGCCGATGGGTCGTTGCCCAACAGCGACATCACGCTCGGTGCCATCTCCGAAGCCCTGTCCACGAAACGGAAGACGGTGAGCCCGGGTTCGCCGAGAAGCGAGATCAAGGCGTCGATCTCCGTGCGGTCGACACGGGCCGCGAACGTCGCGAGGCTTTCGCTCGAGCCGACCGTCTGTAGTGGGCTGAGCCCGGTCACCGCTTGCACAGAGTCCGCCAAAGAGGAGTCGACGCCCGCGCCGGGCATCGTCAGCAGTACGACCGGCGGGTCCTCGCCGGATTCAGGCGGGAGAGCGTTCACGTAGGCGCTCACCGACAGGCGCCTCTCGACGTCGCTGGCTTGGGCGGTCGTCGCGGTCTGGCCCGCGGCCGCGGTTGTGGATGTCGGCTCGCCGGCGGGAGCCAAAGACATCGCGGCCCCGGCTTCCAGCGACTCCGCCGCCACGGTCGTCTCGCTCTTGACGGCCATGTCGGCTTCGCCACCGCGAGGGAACGCCTGTTGGTAGGTCGCCACCGCGCCGATGGTGACGAGAAGGACCGCCGCGGCCGGCAACCAGGTGCGCACGAGCGAGCGGCGGCGAGGCGTTCGCGCACGCTCTGCGAGCGGATATGGGTCACTGCTGGGGTGTTTCGCACGCAACACGTGGCGCGCGATCCTCGCGGGCGGGTCGATGAGTGGAGTGGCCGAGAGTAACTCCCAGATCCGTCGCTGCTCATCCAGCGACTCGCGACAGCGGGTGCATCGCTCGACGTGTGAATCGAGCGCGGCCTTGGCAGCAGGGGGCAACGTGCCAGCGAGGAGGTCGAGGGCGAGGTGCTCCCATTCCTCGATGTGGCCCGTCGTGCCGAAGTGGTCGATTGGATCGCGGGAATCTGGGCGGTGGTCGTTCATGCTGTCCTTTGATCGTCCGCGGGATCCGCAACGCCGTCCGCTGGTTGGGCGTGCGATGGTTCCTCGGCTTTCTCTTGTGTGACGCGGTCGGGTCGTCGCTGGTTCCGCGTGTCGGGAACGTCCCAGCCCGCCTCGCGCAGTCTGGTCGCGAGCTCGGCGCGTGCCCTGAATACCCGGGACTTGATGGTGCCTTCCTGCACCTCGAGTATCTCAGCGGCCTCGGCGTACCCGTACCCCAGCAGATCACACAGCACGATGGTCATGCGGAAATCCTCGCTCAGGGCTAGGAGCGCTTGACGAATCTCGGGGGAAAGGCCGTCTTCGGCCGGCGACACCGCAGCGGAGGAGAACACGCGCGAGCCCTCTGAGCCGGCGAGCTGGTCGAGGATCGAGTCGTCAAGGGGATCCGGGCGTCGCCGCCGAGTGAAGTCGTAGACGGCATTCACCACGATGCGGTGTAGCCACGTGCTGAAACGGGCCTGCCCCCTGAAAGAATTCAGATTCGCGAAGGCCTTGATGAAGGCTTCTTGAGTCACGTCGCCCGCGTCCCACGGGTTGCCCAGCATGCGCAGGGCCAAGTTGTAGCCCCGGGTGGAGTGGCGTCGATAGAGTTCGCTGAGGGCGTCGTCGTCTCCGCGCCGCGCGCGCTCGACGATCTCGGCATCCGGGTCTGTGGTGAAGCCCGTTTCGGTCAAAGGGATCCCCCGGTCAGCTGGGCTCCATGCTAGAGGCTTCTGGTAGACTAGAGCGTCCAAGCGATCGGCGCAACCACCCTGGTGACACCCGGTCATCATCCCGACTCTCTGGAGTCGGTGGCGCCTCGATGGACGAATCGTTCGGTCGATCGGCGCTCCCCGTATGGGGGGGGTCGGATGCTAGAGGGGGGTTGCGGTGCGGGTGCTCGAGGACGTCGGCAGGATCTTCGACCTTGGCGAAGACCTCACCATCGGGCTTGAAGAGGAGTTCCAGATCCTTGACGGCTCATCCCTCAGCATGGCCAACCGCTTCGAGGACCTCAAGGCGGCGGGGGATGCAGTCTTCGGTGCGCCTCTGGCCGTGAGTGAGTTGATCCAGGCCGAAGTCGAGATCAACACCGGCGTGCACGTCGGGTTCGAAGGCGCGCGGGAAGACATGCGGTCGCGCAGAGCCGCCCTCGTCCAGGCTGCTGAGTCCCTCGGTCTTGCCCTGTGTTCCACAGGAGTGCACCCCTTCAGCGATTGGCGGGACCAGCGCTTCATCCAGTCCCCGCACTACCAGCGGGTCGTCGAGAAGCTCCGTTATGTCGCTTGGACCAACAACACGTTCGGGATGCACGTGCACGTGGGGGTCAAGGGAGCCGATCGAGCGGTCGCGCTCTGTGACTCCTTCCGTTCGCTGTTGCCGGTGCTCCTCGCCCTGTCGGCGAGTTCACCGTTCTTCGAAGGGCGCGAGACGGGCCTGCACTCGACTCGGGCGCAGGTCTTCATCCGGAGCTTCCCTCGCTGCGGGATACCAGACATATACGGTGATTGGGCGGGCTACGCCGAGTATGCCCAGTTCCTGTTCGATAGCGGGTCCGCCGACGACGCCAGCGAGATCTGGTGGACCATCCGCACCCATCACACGTTCGGCACGCTCGAGATACGGGTGGCCGACGCCCAGCCCTCGTTCGAAGGCTCCATGGCGGTGGCCGGCCTGACGATCGCTTTGGTGGCGACCTTGATGGAACGATACGACGCGACGGGGAAGCTACCGGTCCACGAGGGCAGGTTCATCGAAGAGAACCGCTGGCGGGCCTTGCGCGATGGGCTCGACGGTACGTTGATCGACCTGGATCAGCGCAGGGAGTCGCCTGCCGGTGAGATCGTCAAGGCGCTACTCGACGATGTGTCCGCCGCTGCCGCCCGCCTGGGGTTGGAGCGTGAACTCGCCGGCGTGGAGCGCATGCTCGTCGACGGAAACTCGGCTCAGAGGCAACTGCGCATGCTTCGAGACGGCATGTCCATTGAGGAGATCCACCGGGCGATGGTCGCCGAGACTATGGCGAGCGGCCGACCGGAGTCGGCTGCGAACCGCGTGGGCGTGGAGATCTAGCCTACCGGCGCGTCGACGGCCTACGCCTCGGGCGGGGCCGTTGGGTCCGGCGGCTGGTATGAGGGCGGCTCGGCCGAGCCGAGGTCCGGAGCGGGGGGTGCAGACTGAGGATAGGCCGGGGTCTGTGACGCCCACGGCGCCGTCACGGCGTCCGAAGACGCGCCACCGGCGGTCGAGGTCGAAATCGCGCCCTCGGTGAGTTGCCGGTACGCCACGGTGTAATACGCCCCGAAGTAGGTGGTCGTAGCCGCCTTGAACACGCTGAGCACCACCACCAAGACCAACCCGACGACCGAGAGGCCCACCCACAATGCCGGGTTGGCATCCACGGCGATCCTCCAGATCATGATCCCGATTGGGATGGCCAATATCGCAAGTGGGATCAGGATCGCTATCGCCGTGCCTATAGAAACGCCCACGGCGATGAGCCAGACCATCAGGCTCACCCCGATGTTGGAGCGGAAGAGACGCCAGCCGGCGCGCAACGAGGCCACCACGCCTGTGCCTTCGAGAACCAGCGAGCGGTTCGCCCACGTGGAGACGATCTGTAGAGCGATGCCGGCCGGAATAGCGATGAGCACGAGAAGTATGACGAACAGCACGACTCCGACGATGGCACCGGCCCCGAGATCCGCGTCCCGGTATATGGCGAGACCGATGGGGAGGCCGATGACGAGCACCACGAGAAGCACCACGACGAAGACCGCCAGTGCTATGAGAAGCCACATACCGAGCAGGCGCCAGAAGCTTCGGAGGCCGGCCCTCCACGAGTCACCAAGACCGGAATCCGTGCGCTCGTGGTAGGCGGCGTCGGTGCCCGCGATCAATCCACCCGTGGCTATGATCGAGATCACCCAGAGCGCGATCGACAGGACGATGAAGCCGAGGACGAGTGCAAGGAGGAGCGCCCAGTTCTGCGAGAAGAAGTCCTCGATACCGGAAGGACTTCCGATTCCGCCCGATCCTGTGTTGCCCCCGAAGTTGGACGACCCTGAGGAGAAGCTGCAGCCGCCGCCTTCGGCGGCGAAGAGGCCCAGTACCCACAGATACTTGTACCGCCACGTGATGCCCCAAGCCGTCCGCAGCAAGGCCGTGTAGTCCATGTTCACTCCTTGAACGTTGACCGTCCCTCGCACTCGGCCGATAGTATCATGGGTACAATCAGCAAGGTGATCGCGAATACTGCTGGAGGGAGTTCACGATGATGGACGAGCCGGGACCTCTGAATGAGGAGGAGCTACTCGAGCGTCTCCAGGAGGAGATGCGCAAGATCACGGTGTCCGACTACCTGGCACATCTGCTCGTATCGCTATCGAGCATGGCTTTCCAGAGACTCGGGCTCACACCCGACACGTTGGTAGATCGTGACCTCTCGCAGTCGCGCATGGCGATCGACGCTTTCGAAGCTCTGGTGAAAGTGCTCTCCACGGGACTTAGCGAGCAAGATGCGGCGATGTACCGTTCTACAGTGCATCAGATGCGCATGGCCTACCTGAGGGCAGCGGAAGCGGGCGCCGACCGGGTGCAGAATGGGGAGACCGACCAGGGCACGAGCGCCGACGAGGTAGCCGAGGCCGCCCAGGCTGACGAGGTCGCCGAGGTCGCCGAGGTTGCCCAGGTTGATGAGGTCGATGCGGGCGAGAATCAGACGGGATCATCCGTCGACGAAAAGGAGTGAACGTGGCGCAGGCAGAGATCGGAGTATTCGGTGGATCGGGGTTCTACTCGTTCCTTGAAGACGTCGAGGAGGTGCCCGTTGAGACCCCGTACGGCGCACCGAGCGACAGCTTCTTCATCGGGGACGTGGGGGGGAAGCGTGTTGCCTTCCTGCCCCGCCATGGGCGTCGTCACCAGTTGCCGCCCCACATGATCAACTACCGCGCCAACGTCTGGGGCATGAAGTCCCTGGGTGTCACTCGGATCATAGGACCCTGCGCTTCGGGCAGCCTTCAGAGAGAAGTCGGTCTTGGCGAGTTCGTGGTGTGCGATCAGTTCGTGGACCGCACGACGGCCCGCCGCGACACCTTCTACGACGGTCCGGTGAGCACCCACGTCTCGGCGGCGGACCCGTATTGCCCGACCATCCGGGAAGCGCTGGTCGTGAAAGGCCGGGATCTCGGAATCACCATGCACGAGCGCGGCACGGTGGTGACTATCCAGGGTCCGCGCTTCTCTACGCGTGCGGAGAGCAAGTGGTTCAGTTCGGCCGGCTGGGAAGTCATCAACATGACCGCGTACCCGGAGGGTTATCTCGCCCGCGAACTCGAGATCTGCTACGCGAACGTGTCCTTGATCACCGATTATGACGTCGGTGTCGGTGACGACCCGGACGCCCCGGCGGTTTCACACGCGGAAGTGGTCGAGGTGTTCGAGAAGAACAACAAGAAGCTGCGCGATCTGCTGTTCGCCGTCATCCCAGAGCTGGATGGACCTCGGGAATGCCTGTGCGCGACCGCTCTCACCGGGGCGCGATTCTAGGTTCGATTGAGGGTTCGAGCACGGCGCGAGCCTGAGGCGCGCGCCTCATCGCCTGGCGGGCGGCGATGAGGTCGCGTCCCGGGCCGTGTGGAGCGCGCCCCCTTCGGGGGGTGCTCGGTGTCGGCGGCGACGGCGCGTGGCGCCGAGTCGATGACACCTTCCTAGTCTCCCGAAGGATGATCGACCACGAGGTCGTCGTCCTCGCGGCGGATCACCGAGTCCCGCACATATTCGATCATCGCGTTCCTGCGCTGCTCGTCGGGCTCGTTGGCCAACCGACCATCCATCTCGAGCACAGCTCCATACATGCGCTGCACGAGATCGGTCGCTTCCGCCGGAGTCAGGCCGAGTGGCTTGACGACTCCGGCCACCTTCACCAGGATCGTCTTCAGAGCCGTGAGAACCTCGCGTTCCGGCTCTTGTGGGCCGGGATCGCGCTCGGGACCCTGACTGTCGCTGTCCCGCTGCTCACCCCGTCCTTCACTCCGTCCTTCACCCCGTCCGTCTCGGCGTCCCTCGCTTCTGCCGTCGCGACGTCGTCTCTCTGTCACTTCGTCTACCTCTCCCTCTTTGACCTGTAGAACTCCACTGCCTTCTCGACCCCTTCCCCGAACCCCACGCGCCACTCCCAGCCCAGCTCACGGCCGGCCAACGTAGCGTCGAGCGCTATGTGCTCCACCTCACCCGACCGCGTCGGCGCGAACTGAGGCTCCACCGTCGAGCCTACGGCAGCTCGGACGGTCTCGAAGACCTCGAGGTCTGAGACCTCCACACCCCGACCGATGTTGAACAGTCCCGCCCCGCCTCGTTCGGTCGCGAGCACGTTTGCCTCGACGATGTCACCGACGAAGCAGTAGTCGCGGGTCTTGGATCCGTCGCCGAAGATGAGAGGCTGCCGACCGTCGAGCATCTGGAGCGCGAAGATGGCCACCACCCCTGCTTCGCCGTGGGGGTCCTGGCGGGGCCCGTAGACGTTCGGATAGCGCAGTACCGTGAAGTCGAGACCGAAGTTGACATGGTATGCGTGCAGGTAGTGCTCGACCGTGTGCTTGCTCACCCCATAGGGTGAGATCGGCATGACGGGGTGAAGCTCGTCCACGGGCAGGTAGGCGGCCTCGCCGAACATCGCGCCCCCGGTGCCCGCGTACACGACCTTTCGTGTGCCGTGTTCGCGGCAGCGTTCGAGGAGATTGAGGGTGCCGAGAAGGTTCACCTCGGCATCGTAGGCGGGCTCGGCCACCGACCTGCGCACGTCCATCTGCGCCGCGTGGTGGATCACGATCTCGGGCCGTTCCGCGGCGAACACATCGGCGAGTGCGGGATCCCTGATGTCGAGTTCGTAGAAGCGGGCCTCGGGCGGGAGGTTGGCACGTTTGCCCGTGGCCAGGTTGTCGAGGATGGCCACCTCGTGCCCATCTTCGAGCAGTCGGTCTGATACGTGAGACGCTATGAAGCCCGCTCCTCCGGTGACAAGGGCTCGCACTGATCCTCCTCGGATGGGGACGTGGCACGGTGACGGTGCGCGACCAGCGGCGACGCGCGGCCTCAGCGCCGCCAGACTGTCATCAACTCGAAGACCATGCCCGCGGAAACACTCCGCCGGATGCTCCCGACCGTCAGAGCACTGATTGTATCAACCCCGGGCCTAGTCCTCGATCACGATGCGCGTGTCGGTCTCTTTGACGCCGGAGGTGGTCTGGATGGATCTGAAGATGAGTTCGGCCAGCGCCCTTGGATCTTCAGCGGACACGCGCACGATCAGGTCCACCGGCCCCGTGACCGCGTCGGCGCCTTCCACGCTCGGTATCTCGCGCAAGTGATCGAGTATCTCCTTGGCTCTGCCTGCTTCGATCTTCACGAGAACGTATGCACGCACCATAGTCCGCTCACCTCCGGTTCGCCGCGCGATTCAACCCGTGGACCCATTCTATCCTCAGCGAGTCCGGCTCGAACCTCGATCGTGGTGGAATCGAACGGTCGATACGCTATAATTCCGCTTCCGATGCTGTAGGGCATTGCGTCGGGACGTGGCGCAGCCTGGTAGCGCATCTGCTTTGGGAGCAGAGGGTCGGAGGTTCGAATCCTCTCGTCCCGACCTTGAGTGGAAGGGTGGGAGGCGTAGCGGGCGGGTGTAGCTCAGCTGGTAGAGCGTCGGCCTTCCAAGCCGTCGGCCGCGGGTTCGAATCCCGTCGCCCGCTCCTTGAGTCCCGCCAGTCCTTGGCTCGGGGTGGTGAAGGCGCCTGTAGCTCAGGTGGATAGAGCAACGGACTTCTAATCCGTGGGCCGGGGGTTCGAATCCTCCCAGGCGCGCCTGAGGAGGAGGGTCGCCGCGGGCCAGAAGTGACTCGGGTGACGCATGGTGAACGTAGCTCAGTCGGTAGAGCACTGGATTGTGGCTCCAGCGGTCGCGGGTTCGAATCCCGTCGTTCACCCTCCAGTACCGGGACCCTTCACGCCGTCGGCACGGCCGGCGAATGCGTTGGAGGGTCGCGTGTTGTTGCGACTCCAGGAGTGGGTCGTGTGCGGTTCGACCGTCGGAGCGCGAGAAGGCTCCGTGCTGTGCGGGTGTGGCGGAATGGCAGACGCGCATGATTTAGGATCATGTGTCTTTGACGTGGAGGTTCGAGTCCTCTCACCCGCACCTACTCCCAGCCGGAGGGCGGCTCGAGACCGCCGGCCCATCGATCGTAGAAAGGACCGAGTTGAAGACCACTGTAGGTGAGAGGGAAGGCAACAGCATCCGGCTCGAGATCGAGGTCCCGCCTGAAGATGTCGATCGCGGGATCGACGTGACGATCAAACGGCTGGGCAGTGAGATCCGTGTCCCCGGGTTCCGCAAGGGGAAGGTCCCCTCGCACCTCGTGGTGCAACGGTTCGGCATGGAGGCCATCGTCCACCAGATGCTCGATGAGCACCTGTCGGCCTGGTACGCCACGGGGCTGACGCAGACGGAGATCGAGCCCGTCGATCGTCCGGAAGTGGATTTCGAGGAGGCTCCGGAACGCGGCCGTCCGTTCACGTTCACCGCGCTGGTCACGGTGATGCCTGTCGCGGAGTTGGGCGACTACAAGGGTATCGAGGCGCCTCGTGAAGAGGTCGTGGTCGCCGACGCGGAAGTCGACGAGCACGTCGAGCGTCTTCGCGAGCAGTTCGGCGAACTCAAGACGGTCGAGGGCCGCCCGGTGGCCGAGGGCGACTTCGTTTCTATCGACGCCAAGGGGTACCGCGACGGCGAGTTCATCGAGAACACCAACCTCGAGGACTACATGTTCGAGGTCGGGGCCGGCTACCTGCTGCCCGATCTAGAGGCCGGCATCGTCGGTATGGAGGTTGGAGAGGAGCGCGCCGTCACGGTGGGGTTCCCTGACGACTACCACGCCGAGGAGCTTCAGGGTGCCACCTTGGAGTTCCAGGTGACGGTCAAGGAGACGAAAGAGAAGAACCTCCCCGCCATGAATGACGAGTTCGCCAAGGATGCCAGCGAGTTCGAGACTCTCTTGGAGTTGCGGCTCGACATCCGTAAGAAGCTCGAAGCAGGACGCGTCGCGGCTGTGGACCGGTCGTTCCGGGCCGCCGTGGTGCAGAAAGTGGCTCAGGGCCTGATCGTGGATATCCCGCCCGCGGCTATTGAGAACCAAGCGCGGGAGATGGTGGAGGATTTCGCCCGCTCCCTCTCGATGCAGGGCGGGGACATCAGGAATTACCTTCAGGCCACCGGGACCGGGGCGGATGACCTCGTGAAGCAGATGCTCCCGGAGGCCGAGTCCGCGGTCCGCACCACCTTGGCGCTCGACGCGGTCGCGGCGGCGGAGGGGTTGGAGATCTCGGAAGAACAGATGCAGGAGAGATTGGGCAAGCTGGCCACCGCCGGCAAGGTCGACCCGGTCGAGCTGCGGTCGCGTCTCGAGGAGTCTGGTAGAATCAAGGAGATTCGCGAACAGATCCTGCGCGAGAACGCGGCCCAATTCCTTGTGGAGAACGCGGTGGCCGTGGCGCCGTCGGAGGCAGAGGCCGTTCAGCCCACAGCGTCCGATGAAGAGCCCGAACAACTGCCCGTTGACGAGGGTGGACCGGAGGAGTCTCCGGCGGGTGAGTAGCCTCAAAGGCCCCGTCTACCCGAGCGAAAGGATGGCAGGGTGAGTCCATTGATTCCCATGGTCGTCGAGCAGACCAGCCGCGGAGAGCGCGCGTTCGACATCTACTCGCGACTTCTCAATGAGCGCATCGTCTTTCTCGGCACACCCGTGAACGACCAGGTGGCCAACCTGATCGTTGCGCAGCTCTTGCACCTCGAGTCTGAAGACCCCGACAAAGACATCGCCTTGTACATCAACAGCCCGGGCGGCAGCGTCTACGCCGGCCTCGCCATCTACGACACCATGCAGTTCGTCAAGCCGGACATCTCCACCATCTGCATCGGGGTCGCGATGTCGATGGGCGCACTGCTGCTCGCCGGCGGGGCGAAGGGAAAACGGTACGTGTTGCCGAACTCCAAGGTGTTGATACATCAGGTGTCCGGTGGATTCCAGGGTCCCGCCACAGATATCGAGATCCACGCGCGTGAGGCATTGGCCCTCCGGCGGAGGCTCGACGAGATCCTCGCGAAGCACAGCGGGCAGGAGTTGGAGAAGGTGGAGAAAGACACCGAGCGCGACTACTTCATGAACTCAGAGGACGCGCTTGCATATGGGATCGTCGACAAGATCATCGAACACAGGTAGGGAGTAGCTCCGTGCCGAAGCCCTCGGGTGGTTCCGAACAGCTTCTCTGCAGCTTCTGCGGGAAGAGCCAGCGCCAGGTGAAGAAACTCATCGCCGGGCCGGGCGTGTACATCTGCGACGAATGCATCGACCTCTGCAACGAGATCATCGACGAGGAGTTCTCGGCGCCTGTCACCCTCGATCTCGACACCCTTCCGAAGCCGCGCGAGATCTACTCTGTGTTGTCGGAGTACGTCGTGGGCCAGGAAGAGGCCAAGCGCACGCTTTCAGTCGCCGTGTACAACCACTACAAACGTGTGCAGATGGCGGTCGCTGAAGATGACGACATCGAGCTGGCCAAGTCGAACATCCTGCTGGTGGGGCCCACCGGGTGCGGCAAGACCCTCCTAGCGCAGACTCTGGCTCGACTCCTCAACGTGCCGTTCGCCATCGCCGACGCCACCGCTCTGACGGAGGCTGGATACGTGGGCGAGGATGTGGAGAACATCCTCCTCAAACTCATCCAGGCCGCCGATTTCGATGTCAAGAAGGCTGAGACGGGCATCATCTACATCGACGAGGTCGACAAGATCGCCCGCAAGGCCGACAACCCGTCGATCACGCGGGATGTATCCGGTGAAGGCGTGCAGCAGGCCCTGCTCAAGATCCTTGAGGGCACCACTGCCAGCGTGCCGCCGCAGGGCGGCCGCAAGCACCCGCACCAGGAGTTCCTCACCATCGACACCACGAACATCCTTTTCATCTGTGGTGGAGCGTTCGCGGGCCTCGAGAAGATCATCGAGCGCCGCATCGGCGGGAAGGGTGTGGGTTTCGGCGCGGTGATCGAGGGCAAGCGCGAGCGTGATGTGGGAGAGTTGTTCGCGCAGGTGTTGCCCGAAGACCTACTCAATTTCGGCCTGATCCCGGAGTTCGTAGGGCGTCTGCCGGTCATCGCGAACGTCCACCAACTCCGTCGCGAAGACCTCGTGGCCATCCTCACCGAACCGAAGAACGCCCTGGTCAAGCAGTACCGCAAGTTCTTCGCATACGACGGTGTGGAGTTGCTGTTTCCCAAAGAGACTCTTGACGCGATCGCCGACAAGGCCGTTGTGCGTGATACCGGGGCCCGGGGGCTCCGTTCCATCATCGAGGTCGCTCTCACGAACGTGATGTTCGACCTTCCGAGTCGTCGTGATGTGACGAAATGCGTCATCACCAAAGAGGTCATCGAGCGCAGTATCGAGCCCACGCTCGTCACCAGCGCCGGTCGAGACGAACTCGATCTCGACGAAGAGTCAGCATAGCTGGAGTGTGAATTGACCGACCCGCAGCGCACGCTGCCGCTCCTGGCGACACGGGATCTCATCGTCTTCCCCCGGATGTTGACTCCGATCTTCGAGGTACGCGAACACGGCGCTCGGGCGCTGGAGCGCGCGCACGCCCAGGACGGTGTGCTGGTCATCTCAGCGCAGAAGGTGGGCGCGATCGAGGATCCCGGTCCCTCCGACATCTTCACCGTGGGGACGCTCTGCAAGGTCGTCCAGCTCCATCGCCTCATCGACGGCACCATCAAGGCCGTGATCGAGGGGCTGCACCGGGTGGAGATCGAGTCGTTCGTCAGCGAGTCGCCCCTCTTCATGGTCGCCGTGCGCGAACTGCATACCAAGCCGGCTCGAGACTGGTCGCGCACGCGGGCGCTGGTCGATTCCGTCGCCCGCGAGTTCTCGGTGTACGTGGCGCAGTCGCCTCAGCTACCGGAAGAAGCCGAGACCGCGCTCGACGATGTCACCGACCCGGAAGACGTGGCCAATCTGGTGGCCGCACATCTGGACATCGCGCCCGACCGCAAGCAGTCTCTGCTCGAGGGCGACGATGCGGAAGAGCGCCTTCTGCGCCTGCTGGAGATCCTGATCCAGGAGAGCGAGTTCATGGCGATCGAGAATGAGATCGCCGACCAGGTGCACGAGAACCTCGAGCGGCACCAGCGCAAGGTGTTCCTGCGCGAGCGGATGCGCGTACTTCGCGAAGAGCTGGGTGACGAGGAAGACGACGGCGGCGAGGGTGGCGAGTATGCCAAGCTCCTGCAGGAGAAGCACCCTCCAGAAGCGGCCGCCGCCGCGATCCAAAAGGAGATCCGCCGTCTGGGTGAGCTCCCGCCGTTCTCTGCGGAAAGCGCCGTGGCGAAGACCTACCTAGACCACGTGCTCGGACTGCCGTGGGGCGAACTCTCCGGGGCCGACCTGCCCGACGTCGAGAAGGTGGCCCGCGTGCTGGACGAGACGCACTACGGGCTCAAGGACGTCAAGGACCGCATCATCGAGTACCTGGCGGTGGCCCGCCTGCGGGGCGGCACCCCGCCCAACACCACGCTCTGCCTCATCGGGCCGCCGGGAGTGGGGAAGACCTCGGTCGCCATGGCTATCGCGAAGGGTCTCGGTCGACCGCTGCAGCGCATCAGCCTGGGTGGTGTGCGCGATGAAGCCGAGATCCGCGGGCACCGGAAGACCTACGTAGGGGCGATGCCAGGGCGCATCGTGGATGCCCTCAAGCGTGCCGGGGTGGACGATCCCGTCGTGCTCCTCGACGAACTCGACAAGTTGGAGTCCGACTGGCGGGGAGATCCGGCGGCGGCCCTCAACGAGGTGCTCGACCCGGTGCAGAACCACGCCTTCCGCGACACCTATCTGGAGCTGGAGTACGACCTCTCCAAGGTGCTGTTCGTGGCCACGGCCAACTACGAGGAAGACATCCCCGAGACCCTGCACGACCGTCTCGAGATGATCCGGCTCCCTGGATATACCGAGCGTGAGAAAGAGGAGATAGCCCGGCGTCATCTTGTGCCGCGACTCGCCGAGGAGAACGGGCTGGCCGACTTGGGCGACGTCTTCTCGCGCCCGGCTCTCCGGGCCTTGATCGGCTCGTACACCCGCGAAGCCGGAGTGCGCGAACTGGCGCGACTCATCGGCAAGGTGTATCGGAAGCTGGCCCGCTCCCGCGTGGAAGGCAAACCCGTGCCGGGCCGCCTCGGGCCGCGCGAGACAGAACGTCATCTTGGGGCCCCGCCATTCTTGCGGGCCCGCGTCGAGAGCGAGGCGAAGGTGGGGGTGAGCATCGGGCTGGCGTACACAGGCGCCGGCGGCGACATCCTTCGTATCGAGACCGTGGTGGGCCCGGGCAAGGGTGACTTCCACCTCACCGGCCAGCTGGGCGAGGTGATGCAGGAGAGCGTCACCGCCGCATGGGGCTACCTCAAGACCTCGCTGGCTCGCGACGCGGACCTTGCTTCGCTCTGGCGGGCATCGGAGGGCAGGGCCTACCTGCTGGAGCACTACAGCCCCGGTGAGAGCCTGGTCTCCGCTGAAGGCGCCGGAGAGCCCGGTCTCATGATCGAGGCCGTCGGAACGGACATCGGAGTATTGCTGGAAGAGGGAGTCACGCCTCTAGAGGTGGAGATCAGTGAGGGGCAGACGCTCGCGTGCGAACCGCCCGCCCCCACCGACCACGAGCTCCTTGCCGCGCTCGAGGTGCGCATGCACCTGCCTGAAGGGGGAGTCCCCAAGGAGGGACCGTCGGCGGGGATCGCCGTGGCGGCCTCGCTGCTCTCGGCATTGACGTTGCTCCCCTTGGCCCCGAAGGTCGCGCTCTCCGGTGAGATCACCCTCACAGGTCAGGTCTTGGCGGTGGGAGGGCTCAAAGAGAAACTGTTGGCCGCGCTGCGTGAGGGCGTGCAGAAGGTCGTGCTGCCCGCCGACGTGCGTCCCCAGATCAAGGAAGTGCCCGCGGAACTCACGCGCGGGCTCGAGATCGTGTACGTGACCGAGTTCAAGGACGTTCTGGCGCACGTGTTCGCGGAGGTGCAGATGTGACGATGTCCGCGCGCTATTCACCCCATGAGGTGGAGGAGCCGCTGATGCGGGGCTGGTTGGAGAGCGGGGCGTTCCACGCTTCGGCCACTCCGGATAAGCCCACGTACTCGATCGTCATCCCGCCGCCGAATGTGACCGGGTCGCTCCACATGGGGCACGCGCTCAACGGCACCATCCAGGATGTACTGGTGCGCTACAACCGACTGCGCGGCCGCGAAGCTCTCTGGCTGGTCGGCACCGACCACGCAGGCATCGCCACCCAGAACAAGGTCGAGGCCCGCATCGCGCAGGAGGGTCTGCGCAAAGAGGACCTCGGTCGCGAGGAGTTCGCGCGCCGTGTGTGGGAGTGGCGGGAGGAGTTCGGCTCCACGATCATCCATCAGCTGAAGAGCCTGGGCTGCGCCTGCGACTACGAACGAGAACGATTCACCATGGACGATGCCTATCACGCGGCCGTGTTGCGGGTCTTCGTCGACCTCTACGACAAGGGCGACATCTACCGCGACGTATACCTCGTCAACTGGTGCGTTCGTTGCGGCTCGGCCATATCTGACTTGGAAGTCGAACACGTCGACCGTAGCGACAAGCTCTACTACGTACGGTACCCGGTGGTGGGCACCGACGACCACCTCACCGTGGCCACCACCCGCCCGGAGACCATCGTCGCGGACACCGCTGTGGCGGTGAATCCCAATGATCCGCGGTACGGTAAGTTCGTCGGCATGACGGCTCTGGTCCCGCTGGTGGGCAGAGAAGTGCCCATCATCGCCGACGGCCACGTCGATCCTGAGTTCGGCACCGGCGCCCTCAAGATCACGCCTGGGCACGATCCGAACGACTGGGAGATCGGGCAACGGCATGGGCTGCCGGCCGTGTCGGCCATCGATTTCGATGGGCGCCTGAACGCCGAGGCCGGAGAGTTCGCGGGCCGAGACGCCGAGGAGGCGCGCGGGGACATGGTCCAGCGCCTGCAGGAACTTGGGCTTTTCGAGCGTGAGGAGGATTATCGCCACTCCGTGGGCACCTGCTACCGCTGCGGCACGGTGATCCAGCCGCTCCTGTCGCTCCAATGGTTCATGGACATGAAGCGGTTGGCCGCGCCGGCGATCGAGTGCGTCGAAGACGGACGTGTGTCATTCTCGCCCGACCGTTGGGCAGATATATACGTGGAGTGGATGCGCGGCATCCGGCCCTGGTGCCTGAGCAGACAGCTGTGGTGGGGGCACCGACTACCGGTGTGGTACTGCGACGACTGCGAGAAGGTCACCGTGAGCGTGGAGCCTCAATCGGCCTGCCCAGAGTGCGGTGGGAACGTGCGGCAGGATGAAGATGTGCTCGACACCTGGTTCAGTTCGGCGATGTGGCCCTTCGCGACCCTCGGGTGGCCGGAAAAGACACCCGAACTCGATGCGTACTATCCGACCTCGGTGTTGTCGACGGCCCGCGACATCCTGTATCTCTGGGTCGCCCGCATGATCATGATGGGGCTGGAGTACGCGGACGATATCCCGTTCCACTCGGTGATCGTGCATCCGACGATCCTCGCCTCCGATGGGCGACGCATGAGCAAGAGTCTTGGTACGGGCATCGACCCCCTCGAGCTGATCGCGGAATACGGGGCGGACGCCACCCGCTTCGGGTTGCTCTACATGAGCTCCGTGCAAGACGTGCGTTTCAGCGCGGATCGCATCGAGATGGGGCGCAACTTCGCGAACAAACTCTGGAATGCTTCACGGCTGATCCTGTCCGGCGTTCATCCGAACGCCACTCCTGTCGCGGTGCCTCGAACGTGCGCAGATCGGTGGATCTTCAGTAGGCTCGGGGCCGTGACCCGCGAGTTGGCCGGCCTGTACGATTCGTTCGATCTCGCCGAAGCCGCGCGGGTGGGGTATCGCTTCGTGTGGAACGAGGTGTGCGACTGGTATCTCGAGATCGCCAAGTCGCGTCTGTATGGTGAGGACGAGGGCGAGCGCCTCGATGTGAGCTGCACCCTCTTGTCGCTCCTCGACAGCACCCTGCGTCTGCTGCATCCGATGATGCCGTTCGTCACGGCCGAGCTCTATCGGAATCTTCCGCGTGCGGGAGAGACGTCGGTATCGACGGCGGGCGACGTGAACGACGGATCGATCGGCCCAGACATCCTGGCGGCGCTCTTCCCCGATATCGACCCTGCGTGGGATGACCCCGCCGCCGAGCAGGCCATGGACGCGTTCATCGGCGCGGTGAGTGGTATCCGGTCCGCTCGGGAAGAGCTCGAGCTGCCGCGGTCCGTTTCGGCCGGAGTGTGGGTGGTCGCAGCGGAAACCGAACGCGCGAGGGCGATGACCGAGCACGAGGCTGCCTTCCGCCAACTGTGCGGCTGCGAGGTGGCCGGCGTCGCGACCAAGGATGAGGAGGTGCCGCCGGGCCGCTACACGTCGATCCAGGCGCCCGGCTTGAAAGTGTTGCTTCCTCTGGAGGGGCTGGTCGACGTGGACAAGGAGCGAGCCAGACTCCTCGCGCGCGCCGCGAAGGCGCAGTCTGATATCGATCGAGCGCGCTCCAAACTCGGCAACAAGGGCTTCGTTGCCAACGCGCCCGCCGAGGTCGTCGCGGAGATGCGCGAGCGCCTGGAAGCCGGCGAGCGGCTCCTGGCTGAAGCCGAACGACAGTATCGTGAGCGTCTAGGGGAGGAGATGTCCTCGTGAAGAAGGCACCCACGATCGCCGAGGCGCGGGAATACGTGGCCGGGCTCGAGATGTTCGGCATGCGTCTGGGCCTTGACCGTGTGCGAAAGTTGGCGGCGCTCTTGGGCGACCCCCAGAACTCCTACAAGACCATCCACGTGGTGGGCACCAACGGCAAGTCGTCGACCACGCGGTTCATCTCCTCTCTACTGCGGGCCCACGGGCTGCGCGTGGGCGCCTACGTGTCGCCCCACCTGGTGAGCCTCTCCGAACGGCAGCTGGTCGACGGCGCTCCGAGTACTGATGAGGAGTTCTACGCCCTGGTGGCCCGCATCATGCCCTTGGCCGAACAGGTGAACGCGACTCTGCCAGAGGGGGAGGTGCTCACCCAGTTCGAGGTGCTCACGGTGGCGGCGTATCTGCACTTCCAGGAGCGGGGTTGCGATGTCGCTGTGATCGAAGCCGGTCTGGGTGGACGTTGGGACGCGACGAGCATCATCTCGTCGAATGTGCAGGTGGTCACCACTATCGGGCTGGAGCACACCGAGCACCTGGGCGACACCACCTCGGCGATCCTAGAGGAGAAGGCGGCCGTGATCCCCGCGGGCGGTACCGTGGCCGCGGGCGTCCTCGATGCCGACGTGCGCCTTCGGCTGCGCGAGATCTGCGCGGAGCGAGGTGCGGCCCTTCATCTCCTGGGGGACGAAGTATCCCTTCTCACCGACGTTCACCAGGATTCCTTCGACGTGTTCGGCATCTACGATCTGTACCCCGGCATCCGGCTCAGCGTGCTCGGCAACTACCAGCGCTCGAACGCCGCGGTGGCTATCGCGGCGGCGGAACTCTTCCTCGAGCGGGCCCTCGACCCGGAGAAGGTACGAAGTTCCCTCTACAGCACGGCAGTGCCCGGCCGCCTCGAGGTGATCAGCGAGCAACCCTACTGCGTGCTCGACGGGGCACACAACCCGTCTGGCATGGCCGAGATGCTGCGCTCGCTCGACCACCTCCTAGCACGGAGGCGCCTAATCGCCGTGGTGTCGATCTTGCGGGACAAAGGCGCTCTCGAGATGCTGCGCGATCTCGCACCTCGCTGCGATATTCTCTTCGTGACCGAGAACAGCAACGCTCGTTCCTACCCGGCCGAGGAACTTGCGAGCATCCTCGAGGAACTTGAAGACGCACCGGAGGTCTTCATCGACCCCGACCCGCGGTCGGCTCTGCGCAGTGCCTTCAAGCTGGCCACGTCGAGCCAGGTGGTCATAGCCACAGGTTCCCTCTATCTTATCGCCGATCTGAAGCGCTCCCTTCATGGCGCGTGAGCGTCGAGCCTCGTCGGGTGGCCGGCAGACCCGGGACGTGATGCTGTTCATGATCCTCGTGCTGCTGGTGATCGTCGTGGTATTCTTCGTGATCGGCTATGTGGTGGGCACACGACTCGTTTAGGAGCGAGGCTTGGACAACGCTCTCCAGACCATACAGAACATCATCGGGTGGGAAGGTTGGACCCTCGCCTGGTACCTCATTTGGTTCTCTGTCGTCGTGCTGTGGCTGTCACTGGTCTTCTGGACGTTGAAGGACGCTCGCAAGAGGATCGAAGACGGCTTGATCACAGCGGTGGCCGTGGCCACGTCATTGGTCTTCCCATTCATCGGCACGCTCGTCTACACCATCCTACGGCCGTCTGAATACTTGGTAGACGTGCGGGAGCGCGACCTCGAGATGCGTGCGGTGGAGATGGAGTTGAGCGCCGTTCGGGCCTGCCCGAACTGCCGCGAGCCGGTGCGCGAGGACTACATCGCGTGCCCGAAGTGCCGTAAGGCCTTGCGGCACGCGTGCCCGGCGTGCGAGCGTCCACTAGAACGCTCGTGGAAGGTGTGCCCGTACTGCGCCACGGATGTCGTCGCCACGCCTGGCTCTGCCAGCGTGAGCGAGGTGAGCCTCCGCTGAGTTCGGGCAGCGCTCGGCCCCGGTTTGGGGATACGGCGAACGCTTTCTGGCGCCACTCTCGCGTGACGGGATAATCCGCGCGTGGGCTTCCTGAAAGAACCCTGAGTCTTTGTTGGAATCGATGAGGAGGACGACATGGCGATAGAACGCACTTTGGTGCTCGTCAAGCCCAACGGTGTCGAGCGTGGATTGGTGGGCGAGGTGACAGCACGCTTCGAGCGTCGGGGCTTCGTGCTCAAAGGCATGAAGCTCCTGCAGGCCGCGCGCGGATTGGCCGAGGAGCACTACGAGGAGCACCGCGAGAAACCGTTCTTCGGCGAGCTTGTCGCCTTTCTCACCTCAGGGCCGATCGTGGCGATGGTGGTCGAGGGCGTGTCGGCGGTGCAGGTGTCGCGGAGCATGATGGGGGCCACCGACCCGGTGAACGCGGCTCCCGGCACGATCCGCGGTGACTACGCGCTTGAGATCGGCCAGAACGTCGTGCACGGGTCCGACAGCACCGCGAGCGCCGAGCGCGAGATCGCCCTGTACTTCTCGGAGTCGGAGCTCCTGCCGTAGGATCGGACTGGGCGGTGACGCGCGCCGGTGCGGTCGGCACCATGATGGGAAGGGCGATAGTGTCTGGATTCCCCGACGATTTCCGTCTGCTCCTGGCCTCGCGGTCACCCCGCAGAAGCGAGCTGCTGACGGCTGTCGGCATACCGTTCGAGGTCGTCCCCAGCGACGCGGAAGAGGAGCTCTGCGGCGACTCTCCGGACATGCTCACCGAGCGGAACGCCCTCGCAAAAGCCCGGGCCGCCTCTCTTCCGGCGGATACGCTCGAAGGGACGTTCGTGCTAGGTGTCGATACGGTGGTGGTGGTCGACGGGTCGGTGCTCGGCAAGCCGGCGGACCCGGAAGCCGCTCGAGAGATGCTCGAGCGGCTGAGCGGAAGGAGCCACGACGTGGTCTCGGGCGTCGCGTTGTTGCGCGTTGCAGAAGATGGGCCTCGGGTATTGTCAACGCGGATCGCTGGCGCTGAACATGTTGCGAGTGCGCTCACGCAAGTGACCTTCAAGAACCTCTCCATGGAGCAGATATCGGCCCATGTCACGTCGGGCGAATGGGCCGACAAGGCGGGCGGGTATGCCATCCAAGGCTTGGCCGCCCTCTTCGTTGAAGGTATTGTCGGCGAGTACGCGAACGTGGTGGGGCTCCCCTTGGCTCTTATGGGGACGTTGTTCCGGAGAGAAGGGTTCGACGTGGTGACCCGCTCGTGGATAGCCTGAGTATGGCGCTCGGCTCGATTACCGGTATAATCCCGCCTTTGAAGGCGGCTTTCGTGCCGTTTCAGCAAAGAGGAGTCACTTCATCAGCTTCTTGAGCTTCATAACTGGCTTCGGCGGCCGGGATATGGCCGTCGATCTGGGTACGGCCAACACCCTGGTGTACGTCAGGGGTCGAGGAATCGTGCTCTCCGAACCTTCGGTGGTAGCTATCGACTCGCGGAGCGGGGAAGTCCACGCGGTGGGGTCGGAAGCGAAGCGGATGCTGGGCCGCACACCGGGCACCATCACCGCGATCCGACCGCTCAAGGATGGAGTCATCGCCGACTTCGATGTGACCGAGCAGATGCTTCGCCACTTCATCCAGAAGGTCCACCAGAATCGGTGGGCTCATCCGCGTGTGGTCGTGTGCGTGCCGTCCGGCGTCACCGGCGTAGAGCGTCGGGCTGTGGAGGAGGCTACTATCACGGCTGGAGCGCGCGCGGCGTACCTGATCGAGGAACCCATGGCCGCAGCCATCGGCGCAGGGTTGCCCGTGAGTGAACCCACCGGCAGCATGATCGTGGACATCGGCGGTGGCACGAGCGAGGTCGCCGTCATCTCCCTGGGCGGTATCGTCGTAGCGCAATCGGTGCGCATCGGCGGCGACGAACTCGATGAGGCGATCATCGCGTACGTCAAGAAGGAGTACAAACTCATGATCGGCAGCCAGACCGCCGAAGAGCTGAAGCTGGAGATCGGTTCGGCCTGTGCGGTAGGCGAAGAAGAACATGCCGAGATCCGCGGCCGAGACCTTGTGAGTGGGCTTCCTAAGACCCTCGTGATCTCATCCGAGGAGGTGCGGGAGGCCATCGCGGAACCGGTCACGGCGATCGTCGATGCCATCAAGGCGACCTTGGACAAGACCCCGCCGGAGCTTGCGTCTGACATCATGGATCGCGGGATCATGCTGGCAGGCGGCGGTTCTCTGTTGAAGGGCTTGACTGAACGTATCCGTCAGGAGACTCAGATGCCGGTGCATCTTGCCGAATCCCCGCTCACCTGCGTAGCCGTGGGGTCCGGCCGGTCGCTCGAAGAGTTCGAGGCCCTTCACCGCAGCTCACAGAGGACACGAAGGCGCCGCTACTAGACTAGCGGAGGGCTCGTATGCCGCGAAACGTGGTACTACGGCGGCGAATACTGCTCGCTGCCTCGATCATACTCTCGTTGGTCTTGTTGACCGCCTACTTCCGCGAACCGGCATCGGGGCTGCTTCATAGCGTCCAGCTAGGCGGATCGGACACCCTGTCGCCGATGCAGTCCTTCGCTGCGCGTGCCGTGCAGCCCTTCCGTGACGGCTATCGGTGGAGCCGCGACGTGCTCGGCGCGAACGCCCGGAACGAGCGTCTCGAGCCCGAGGTCGAGGCTCTGCGCGGTGAGCTCGTGCGTCTCAATGAAGCGAGCGAAGAGAACCTCCGCCTGAAGGAGCTGCTCAGTCTTCGGGATGCCGAGATATTCCCGGCGGGCTCCACGTTCCTCACGGCCAGGGTGATCGGGAAGTCGCCCACCATGTGGCAGTCGTGGATACAGATCGACCGAGGAGAAGACGACGGGATCCGACTCAACCAACCCGTGGTGGGTGCTACCGTGTCGGCCGACAAGTCGCTTTCGGGCAAGGGCCTGGTGGGGAAGGTCATCGCTGTGGGCAAGCGCTCGGCGCGTGTGCAGCTCATAGTCGATCCCTCATCGAGCGTCGCTACGTTGATCCAGGGCACCCGGGCCGAGGGCATCCTCGAGGGGACGCTCGCCGGCAGACTCATCATGGACTTCGTCGAGCGCGACCAGCCGGTCGAGGAGAAGTTCATCGTCATCACCTCGGGCTTCGGTCAGATCTACCCGAAGGGTATCCCTGTGGGCATCGTCCTCAGTGTGGGAGAAGCCGACGTGAGCATCTATAAGCAGATCGAGGTACGACCCTTCGTCGACTTCGGGTCCCTGGAAGAGGTGATGGTGCTCACCACATCCGTCGCCGTCGAGGAGGATCCCGCGGGTATGCGTAGCGTGGTGCCGGAAGATTCGGGGTCCGAAGGGCAGTGAGGCGGGCGGCATGATCCGGGCACGAGTCATCGAGATCGGCAGGTACGTGCTCTTGGTGCTGCTGGCTGTGTTTCTCCAGTCCGTGTTCGCATCGCAGCTGCCGCTCCTCGGCGTGCGGGCGGACGTCTTCGTGATCACGGTCGTCTTGGTAGCGGTCGGCGCGGGTTCGAACACGGGCCTGGTCTTCGGGTTCATCGCCGGGCTCACCGCCGATGTGGTCTTCCTCGAACCGGTGGGCACACGGGCCTTCTTGTATCTTCTTGCCGGCTATGGCGTGGGTAGGTACGTGGAGGAGTTCGGCCTGGCAAGTGCTTGGGTCGTCGTGATCCTGGCGGCTACGGCCTCGCTCCTGTCTCAAGGGGTCTACGGGATCATGCAGATCGCCACCGGGGCGGAGGGTTCGCTCTTCTCCATGATCCGTCAGCAGATGGTGCCGTCAGCGATACTCGATGGTCTGCTTGCGGCTCCGCTCTACCTCGGCCTCGTGCGACTCAAGCTGGTACATCAGCCCCGCGACGCGGGGCCTCTCTTCAGTTAGGCGCTTATTCGTGTATCTCGAACCGATGCGTAGGCGACGACCTCCGAGCGACGATACCTCTGTCGCCGCACGTCTGGCTGTGCTCGCAGCGGCTGCGGTGCTCCTGTTCGCGGTGCTGTTGTTCCGCCTCTGGTTCCTCCAGATCCTCTCCGGTGACCGGTATGCGGATCAAGCGGACGAACAGCGGCTGCGCACGGTCGCGATCTCAGCTCCGCGCGGAGTCGTGTACGACCGCGACGGCGAACCGCTCGTGGTGAACCGGGCCGGGCTGAGCGTGGGCATCCTACCCATGGACCTCAGATCGCCCGAAGTCGTCGTGCCTCGGCTCGCCGAGGTGCTGGGTATGCCGGAGGCCGAGATCTGGGAGAAGCTCGAGAAGGGGAAGGCCGACCCGTACCGTGTCACCGTGATCCAGGCCGATGTGCCCGAGAACCCTATCGTGAGCTACCTGAAAGAGCATGGCCTGGAGTTCCCCGGCGTGCGCATCGAGAAGTCGTACCTGCGCTCATATCCCCGGAACGCCTTCGCCACGCACATACTGGGCTATGTCGGTGAGGTTTCGTACGAAGACCTCGAGAAAGAGCAGTTCCGCACCCTCGGGCCGGGAGCCATGGTGGGCAAGGACGGCGTCGAGGCCGTCTATGACTCGAAGCTCCGGGGCGAAGACGGCACCCGTACCGTCGAGGTGGACGCTTCCGGCCGCCCGAAGCGGATGGTCCAGGAGATACAGCCTCAACCCGGCAGCAACCTCGTGCTCACCATCGATAGCGAATTGCAGGACGTGGCGGAGCGGGCCGTCGTGGAAGGCATCGAGCGGGCCCACGAAGAGGGCTTCCCGGACGCTGCGGGCGGGGCCATCGTGGCCCTCGACCCACGCACCGGCGAGGTATTGGCCATGGCTTCGTACCCCGACTACGACCTCACCAGCTGGGTCGGGGGCATGAAGACCGACATCTACCGGGAGCTCACGAGCCCCGAAGGGAACAACCCGTTCTTCGATCGGGCGATCAAGGGTCTGTATCCGGCCGCATCCACGTTCAAGCCGTTCGTCGCCGCGGCCGCGCTCCGGAATGACCTGATCGACTGGACCACGGTGTACAACGACCCGGGAAGCTTCAGGATCGGAGAACAGCGCTGGAAGTGCTGGAAGGACGACGGCCACGGCGACGTGAACCTTGTCGAGGCCCTGATGGTCTCGTGCGACACGTACTTCTACAACATCGGCGCGATCTTCTACGACATGAAAGGTCCGATTCTGCAGGATGGTCTCGAGGCCTTCGGTTTTGGCCGGGCCTCAGGCATCGATCTTCCCGGGGAAGCATCCGGCCGGGTCCCCGACAAGGATTGGAAGAGACTGACAGGAAAGAGCGAAGAGGCGCGCCTGTGGAAGCCGGGCGACGACGTGAACTTGTCGATCGGGCAGGGCGATCTCCTGGTGACACCCCTCCAACTGGCCGTTGCCTCCGCGGCCATCGCCAACGGCGGCGACGTGCTGGTGCCTCGTGTTGTTCGCCAGATCACCGACGGCTCGGGCAACGTGATCAAGGACTTCGAGACCGAGGTGAGAGGACGGGTGGACCTGAACCCCGAAGAACTCGATGCCATCAGGCGCGGACTTCGACTGGTCGTCTCCGAGCCGAACGGCACCGGATACGGCGCCTTCCGTGGGTTCCCCATCGCGGTCGCCGGGAAGACCGGCACGGCCGAGAAGAAGCCCGACGACGACTATGCGTGGTTCATGGGCTACGCGCCGGCCTCGGCGCCGGAGATACTCGTGGTGGCGATCATCGAGAAGGGTGGACACGGCAGTTCGGTCGCCGCCCCTGTGGTGAGGAGAGTGCTCGACGAGTACTTCAACACCGATTCGGCCGGACCCACGCAGGTGGAGGTGACCGAATGAGTGTCCTGCAAAGGGGTACCGATCGTCCTTCGGCCGGCTTCAGTATGGGCAGGTATCTTGCCAATATCGATTGGGTGCTGCTCATCACGACCCTCACGCTCGTGGGGTTCGGCATGGCCATGATCTACTCGGCCACCCATGCCGACAAGAACATCTCGTCGCCCACACAGTACGTGAGAGACCAGGCACTCGGGCTCGTGGTCGGTCTTCTCGTGCTGGTGGTGGTGAGCTTGGTCGACTTCAGCTGGTTCGTGGGGCTGAAACGGTACCTGTATTGGGGCAACGTGGCCCTCCTCGTGCTCACGCTGCTGGTGGGCGCCGAACGGATGGGAGCGCGTAGATGGATCGCGACCCCGCTCTTCGACGTTCAGACCTCGGAACTCGGCAAGCTCCTTGTCGTGCTCGCCTTGGCCGCCTTCCTCGCGGAGGGTGTGGAGTTGCGCGGCAGTCTCCGCTTCTTGCTCAAGACGGTGGCGTACGTAGCCTTGCCCGCGCTCCTGGTGTTCCTCCAACCGGATCTCGGTACGGCGCTGGTGTTCGCGGCCGTGCTCGGGGTGATGCTCCTGGTGTGGGGCATCAAGTGGACGCACGCGGCTCTGCTGGGGGGAGGCGCCCTTCTGGCAACGACCCTCGTGCTGCGGGTACTGCCGCAGACGTTCGGGATCGCGCTCCTCAAGCCGTATCAGCTGCAGCGGTTGACCGTCTTCCTGAATCCCGACCAAGATACTTCCGGCGCCGCCTACCAGCTCTCGCAGAGCAAGATAGCCGTGGCGAGTGGGATGTTCTCGGGCAAAGGCTTCATGGACGGCACCCAGACCCATCTGAACTTCCTTCCGGCGCACCACACCGACTTCATCTTCTCGGTGGTCAGTGAAGAGTTCGGCTTCGTGGGCTCGGCGATCCTCCTAGTGCTGTTCCTGGTGTTGCTGTGGAGGGGCATCCGCATCGCCGCAGCCTCGAAGACTCTCCATGGCACGCTCATCGCGTCGGGGGTGGTCGCGATCCTGCTGTTCCAGGTGTTCGTCAATGTGGGCATGACCCTCGGTATAATGCCCATCACCGGTATACCTTTACCCTTCGTGAGCTTTGGCAGCAGCAGCCTGGTGGTATTCTTGACCGCGGTAGGATTGCTGCAGAGTGTGCACGTACATTCACGAACGGCGCTCTATGGTGGGCGCCTGCGAGGAGATCAGCATGGCCCGATGGCCGCTTGATCCCAACAAGATATGGGGCGCTTTCAAAGAGATCGCGGCCGTGAGCACCAGCCAGGCCACCATCGTGCTTGCCGGGGATACGGCCCTCACCGCCGCCGCCCGAGACGCGCTGTCCGGTCCCGGGTCGTGGGTCCGCGATCACACCGGTGGGCCGACATCCGCGGCGGGCTTGGTGCTCGGAGCTTCCGAGGTGCTCGTGGTCCTGACGCACCCGGCGGAGGAAGACGCCTGGTTGGGTGCGCTCCAGGGCGTCTCGTTCCCGTCGGGCGCCGTCGTCGCCGTGGACGAGGGCCCTGCGGCCACGCTCCGGGTGACGTGGTATGAGAAGCAGCGAGCTCGTGCTTCCTTCGCTCCTTCGCCCCAAGGGTGGCGGGCGGTATGGAAGGCCGTGGTGGAGGTTGGAGGCGATCACGCGGTGCCCCTGGGGCGCCATTTCCCTGTTCTGCGTAGTCTCGCCGCGCGCAAGGTGATCGGCAAGACGGCCAGGCAGAACGGCCTCGTCGGGGCCGCCTTCATCATCCCCGGCACCGACATGCCTGTCATGACCGTGAATCAGATCAAGATGGTGTTGTCGATTGCAGCGATCTATGGCGAGGAGATCACCACGGAGCGGGCGATCGAGTTGCTGGGTGTGGTGGGCACGGGTTTCGGTCTGCGCGCCGCCGCGCGCCAGGTGCTCGATTTCGTGCCCGGACCGGGATGGATACTCAAGGGAGCCATCGGCTACACTGGCACGAAGGCCCTAGGTGAAGCGGCACTCCGGTACTTCGAAGTGGGCGCGCCCGCTACCCCCGGGCGTCTCTCGGGGTTGGCGCGACGACTTCGCGCGTGACCGGCGTTACCGAGCCTCCGGCGTTCGAAGGCATCCGCCACCGCTTCGAAGACGCTCTCAGCCGCGTCCAAAACCCGGCACGCTGGGTGGGGGGAGAGATCGGGTCAGGGTCCGGCTTCGCCTGGGAGCCTGATGAGCTCCGTACCGTCCTAGCGTTCCCCGACTCGTATGAGATCGGCATCTCGAGCCAAGCGATGCAGATCTTGTACCACGTCGCGCGCGGACTCCCCGGAGTAGGCGTCGAACGTGCGTACCTTCCATGGGTGGACCTGATCGCCGAGATGCGCTCAGCCGATCTGCCGCTTCTCACCGTCGAGACGTGGACTCCCGTGGCGAGCGCCCACGTCGTGGGCATCTCTCTCCAGCACGAACTCAACTATACGAACGTCCTCGAGTTCCTCGACCTCGCTCGCATCCCGCTGCGTAGTGTCGAGCGCGCAGAGGGCGACCCGATCGTCATAGGTGGCGGACCCGCGACGGCCGACTTCCTTCCCATGGGTCGCTTCTTCGATGCGATGGTCGTCGGCGATGGCGAAGAGGTGCTCGGGGAGGTGCTCGGCTGCGTGAGGGATTCCCTGGCGGAAGGAGTATCGCGCAGCGTTCGGCTCGAACGACTTGCCGAGATGCGCGGGGTCTTCGTGCCCGGCTCGAGCCGCGGGGTCACGAAGGCTGTGCTTCCCCGGCTTGCGGGCGCCCCGTATCCGGCCGACTGCTTGGTACCCCTCACCGAGGGTGTGCACGATCGGGCGTGGGTGGAGGTAGCTCGGGGATGCTCCCGCGGCTGTCGCTTCTGTCAAGCGGGCATGTGGTACCGGCCCGTGAGAGAGCGGGGGTCACGTGAGGTGCTTGCCGCAGCTGAAGCCGGCCTCGCCGCGACGGGACATCAGGAGGTGAGTCTTGGCTCCCTCTCCGTTACCGACCACTCGGCCATAGGGCAGATCCTGGCCGGCATGTCGAGTGGCCACCCACAGGTGCGGGTCGCTCTTCCCTCGCTGAGGGTCGACAGCGCCGCCGTGAAGCTCGGTCACCTCACGTCTCCCACGAGCCCCTCGGTGACTCTGGCCCCGGAGGCGGGGAGTCAGCGCATGCGTGACGTGATCAACAAGAACGTCACAGAGGACGAAGTCTTCGATGCTGCACGGGAAGCCTTCGCGAGTGGCCACACCACACTGAAGCTGTACTTCATGATCGGCCTTCCGACGGAGACCGACAGCGACGTCGAGGCGATCGCCGAACTGAGCCTCGCCCTTCGTGACCTGGGGAAGCGGTCGCTCGGATCGCGCGCGTCTCGCCTCAAACTGAACGTGAGTGTTACCAACTTCATCCCGAAGGCCTTCACGCCCTTCCAGTGGGAACCCATGGCCGATCGGGCCACTCTGCGCAGACGACAGGAGATCCTGAGGCGCCGGCTGAGCGTGAAAGGGCTACGCCTCGCCCTCCACGGGGTGGATTCGAGCTATGTGGAAGCGGCCCTCGCGCGTGGCGGCGAAGAGATGGGCGAGATCGTGCAGAGCGCGTGGGAGAAGGGAGCGAGGTTCGACTCGTGGACCGAGCACGCACGTCCGGACGCATGGGCCGCGGCCTTTGCGGAATACGGGCGCTCAGCGGAAGACCTCGCCACCTCGACCCTCGACCCTGACGGACCGCTGCCCTGGGACGTCATCGAGGGTGTCGTCACGAAGGAGTACCTGAGCGACGAGCGGCGTCGGTCTTTGGAGGGCATCCTTACTCCCGACTGTCGGTCGTCTGCCTGCGGAGAGTGCGGCGCATGTCGTGACGGTGTGGAGATCGACCTCGCCGAGCGAGGGGCTCCAGCCGAGGGCATGGATCTGGCGGCGATGCGCCCGACAACCCGGGCGCCCGTGCCCGGCACACGGGAGAGTTCGCCGAGGACCTTCCGCTACGCCCTCACCTTCTCGGCTCAAGGAAGGGCTCGCTACCTCGCCCATCTCGACACCGCGGAACTGCTGCGTCGGTCGGTACGCCGCGCCGGGGCCGACCTCGCGCTCTCGGGCGGCCTGAGGCCGAAGCCTCTGCTTGCCCTCGCGCTGCCCCGGGCGGTGGGAGTGGAGGGACTGGCTGAGCTTGCTGAGTTCACTCTTGCCGAGGACCCGGGCCCGGGTTTTGTCGAGCGCCTGCAGAACGCCTTGCCCGATGGGTTCAAAGTCCGTGGCTTTGAGCCATACCATCATCGACGGGCTCTGGGGGCCCGCGTGGTCGGGGCCGCCTACCGAGTGGGAGTGGCGAGCGGCGAAGCGGACCATACTGGAGACGCAGCGGCGGGTGGTGCGCCTCTTGATCTGGACGTGCTGCGCGAGGCGGCGACAAGGTATACTCACTCTTCGGAAATCATAGTGAAGCGGGTGCGTCCCGACGGCGTGCGGCATGTGGATGTGCGCGCGTACGTGGATCGCATCATGGTCGCGGCGCACGGAGAAACGGCGGTCATCGGGTTCACCGCGAAGGTCACGCCGGCAGGAACGGCCCGGCCCGAGGAGTTGGTGGCCGCTCTCGCCCAACTGGCGGGGGTCCCGCTCAGGCCGCAACGGGTGGAACGACTTTTCATAGAATTGAACGACGCTGCGAATTAGGGCCGAGTGGCTCTTCGCGCCCCGGAGGAACCGGGGTAGCGTACGGCGTCTGAAAGGTATCGGTGAGATGTGAAGCAGTTGGTCATCTCGTGCGACCCACGAGAGAATCGGGTCGCGTTCCTGGAGAACAGCAAGCTTGCTGAACTCTACACGGAACGACGTGCACGGCGGTCCATGGTGGGGGACATCTACCGGGGCAGGGTGGAGAACGTCCTCGCCGGCATGGACGCCGCCTTCGTCGACATCGGCTTGGGGAAGAACGGGTTCCTGTACGTCGACGAAGTGCAGGTGCCGGACGATGCAGACTCCGGCTCGCGGAAGATAACCCAGCTCTTGCACGCTGGACAGGAGATCACGGTGCAGGTGCTCAAAGACCCCATGGGTACGAAGGGCGCCCGACTCACCACGCAGCTCAGTCTGGCCGGTCGCTACATGGTCTACCTGCCGGGCGGTACCACATGTGGGGTCTCGCGCAAGCTCCCAGACAACGAACGCCAGCGCCTGCGTACGGTCTGCCAGGAGCTCAAGCCTGCGGATGCGGGGGTGATCATCCGCACCGCCGCCGAGGGCGCCAGCGACAAGTCGGTCGCACGCGATCTCAAGTTCCTCACCAAGTTGTGGTCGACGGTGGAGCGCCGCCTGGAGACGGCGAAGGCCCCGGCGAGCGTCTACTCCGAGGCAGAACTGCCGGTGCGGGTCGTGCGCGACATGTTCACCGAGAGCTTCAGCCAGATCATCGTCGACGATGAAGACACGCATCGGCGGATCCTGAGCTTCCTTCAGGCCACCACCCCCGAGTTGGCCGATCGGGTGGAGCTCTATCGAGGCCGCACGCCCCTCTTTGAGACGCACGGCATCGACGTCGAGATAGAAGCCGCGCTACGGCGGCGGGTGGATCTGCCCTCGGGAGGCTACCTCGTCATAGACAAGGCCGAAGCGTTGACGGTGATCGACGTCAACACCGGCCGCTATGTCGGCAAGAAGTACCTGGAGGACACCATCCTGCGCACGAACTTGGAGGCGTGCCGAGAGGTTGTGCGCCAACTGCGGGTGCGCGATATCGGCGGCATCATCGTCATCGACTTCATCGATCTCTCTACTCGCGACAGCCGCGAGCAGGTGCTCGGAGAGCTCGAAGCGGAGCTTTCGAAGGACAGAACGAAGACGTACGTGGTGGAGCTTTCGCCGTTGGGCCTGGTCGAGATGACCCGACAGAACGTCACAGACGGTCTTCGCGGAGTCATGACCGAACAGTGCCCCACGTGCCGGGGTGACGGCGTCGTCCCGGGGGGTGAGACCCTAGCCATCTCCGTGGAGCGACGTCTCCGCCGGCTGGCCGAATCCGCTTCGGCGGAGGCCTTCCTGGTGGAAGTGAACCCCAAGGTCGCCGGGGTCTTGCTGAAAGGGGACGGGTCGCGCGTTCGGGAACTCGAGAAGCAGACGGGTAAGTTGTTCAGCCTCGAAGGTGTGACTCACCTCGCCGACGACGAGACGCGTGTGAGCGCGGAGGGCTCGCGCGAGGTGATCGAAAGGGTCTCGCTCCCGGTGGTGGCCGGTCAGATCCTCGAGCTCACGATAGCTGAGGAACACGTCTACAATCACCGTGACGGTGTCGCCCGGGTGGATGGATATCCGGTATGTGTCACCGGAGCGGCCGAAGTGGTGGGCCGGAAGACGAGCGTTCTGATCGAAGAGGCCACCCGCTACTGTGCGTACGGGCGCCTGGCCAAGAATTGAATCGGCGCACCAGTTCGCGCTTCGGTGGTCGCCGTCTCGGGGCCTTGCTATACTACCTCGTTCGCGGCACTCTGCTGTCCGAGGGTCGCCGGTTGATCGTCTAACAGTCTTAGGAGATCGGATGTTTGCCATCGTTGATATAGGCGGGAAGCAGTACCGGGCCGAAGTCGGTCGGGAACTGGTGGTGGACCGCCTCGCCGCCGAGGAAGGCGCTACGATCGAGCTCGAGACCGTGCTGGTGTCCGGGGACGATGGCACGAAGCTGGGTGGGGAATCGCCGGCCGGGGTCACCGCGACCGTGGTCGAGCACCTGCGAGGCCCGAAGCTCATCGTGTTCAAGTTCAAGCCCAAGCGGGGCTTCAAGCGTAAGAACGGGTTCCGCAGTGCGCTCACGCGCCTGTCGATTGAGAAAATAGGTTAGGAAGGGGTCGGAGCATGGCTCATAAGAAGGGTGGCGGTAGTTCAAGGAACGGCCGCGATTCGAATGCACAGCGTCTTGGAGTGAAGGCCTTCGGTGGCCAGATCGTCACGGCGGGTTCGATCCTGGTGAGGCAGCGGGGTACCCGTTTCCGTCCGGGCGTGAATGTCGGTCTCGGCTCCGACGACACTCTCTTCGCGAAGATAAACGGTCGCGTGGTGTTCGCAGTGGGGAAGATCGGGCGTACGATCAGCATAGTCCCTCAGTAGGTCGCGCGGTAGGGTCCGCGCAGTCGACCCTCTGGTAGGTCCCGCAGACGAGCGGGTGGTGCCCGATCCTCGGATGGTCCGCTCATGTTCAGAGATCACGCGAAGATCCATGTAGCGGCTGGTCGGGGTGGGGACGGGAGCACCTCGTTCCGCCGTGAGAAGCACGTGCCGAGGGGTGGCCCCGATGGCGGCGACGGCGGTCCCGGCGGAGACGTGTGGGCGTTGGCGGATGCCCAGCTGCGCGATCTTGGTCCCTTCTCGCGGAAGATCCACTTCAAGGCGGCTTCCGGCAGCCACGGTGAAGGGTCGCGCAAGAACGGGGCGAGCGGCAAACCTACCGAGATCAGCGTACCGATCGGTACCCAGGTGTTCCGCGACGGCGCGTTGCTGGCCGACCTTGTCGTGCCCGGTCAGCGGGTGCTGTTGGCCGAAGGTGGCTTGGGCGGGCGTGGCAACGCCCGTTTCGTCACATCCTCCCGGCAATCTCCCCGTTTCTGCGAGTTGGGCGGTGCGGGTGACGATGGGTGGATCGAGCTGTCACTGAAGTTGATGGCCGATGTCGGTCTGGCCGGCCTTCCCAACGCCGGGAAGTCATCTCTTCTGCGGCGCATCTCCAACGCCACACCCAAAGTGGCCGACTATCCCTTCACCACCATCGAGCCTCTCTTGGGCGTCGTGGAGGCACCCGGCGTGGAGGAGCCTTTCACGGTAGCGGACGTGCCGGGACTCCTCGAGGGCGCCAGTCAAGGGGTCGGCATGGGGGCGGAGTTCCTCGCGCACCTCGAGCGCTGCCATCTGCTGCTGCAGGTAGTGGATATCGGGGGCTACAATGGGCAGGAGCCGCTCGCGGATTTCGAGGTGATCCTGGGGGAATTGGAGGCAGGCGATTCTCCTCTGGCCGGCAAGCCGCGCATCGTGGTGCTGAACAAGAGCGATCTTCTGCCGGCGGTGGCCGCGGCGGCGCGTCACCAAGAGTTCGTCGAGCGTGTCCGCGACTTGAAGAGAGTCAGACACCCGGGCTTCGTCTGGGAACTCGACGGCGAAGTCGTGTCCGACGACCGTTTGGTGTGGGTGGTCTCGGCGGCCACGGGTGACGGGCTGGCCCCGCTGCTCACGTTCGTGGGGGCCGCCGTATCGGCGCGGCGATATCTCTTGGAGGCGACGGGCGAGGCCGGCATCTCTCCGCTCGGCCTTGGTGCTGGGCGCTCCGATGTGGGTGGTGCGGAGCCTGCGGGCCTGGGCCACGTGGTGTTCCGCCCTACAGGGTTTCAGGAGGCGGACTTCACGGTGCGCCGCGAAGAAGATGGGTTCGTGGTCGAGGGAGACTCCGTTGCAAAGCTCGTCCGACGCTTCGACTTGGATAACGATCAAGCGGTCCGGTATCTTGGGGAGCGCCTCGAGCGCATGGGCGTGTACGAGGCCCTCCGCACCGAGGGCGCGCAGCCCGGGGATGACGTGGAGATCGCCGGCTTCGCGTTCGAATACCAGTAGCCACAAGGAGCGACGGTGACCCATCAGCGTGAGATGACCGTAGTGGCCAAGATCGGCTCGAGCACGCTCACCGACGGACACGGCAAGTTCCGTCTCGGGCCGATGGCCGGATTGGTTGCTGAGATCTGCGACCTGCACTCGCGCGGGCACAGGATGCTGCTCGTGTCGTCGGGCGCGGTCTCTTCGGGTATGGGCCCTCTTCGCATGACCAGCCGGCCGACTGAGGTCATCGACCTTCAAGCGACGGCGGCCGTGGGACAGGGCCGGCTCTACCACACCTACAGTCAGCTGTTCGGGCACGAAGAGGTCGTGACCGCCCAGGTGCTCCTCACCACGTTCGACGTGGCCGCGCGCACCCAGTATCTGAACGCCAGGAACACGCTGCGCCGTCTACTCGAACTGGGTGTCGTGCCGATCATCAATGAGAACGACACCACCAGCACGGACGAACTCTGCTTCGGCGACAACGACATCCTCGCTGCACAGGTGGCTCTGCTCGCCGGCGCCGACCTCCTGGTGCTGCTCACCGACACCGATGGCCTCTACACGGCAGATCCTGCGCGTGACTCGTCGGCCGAGTTCATCGCCCAGGTGGACGACTTCCGTGACATCGCGCGGGTCAGCATGGACTCAAAGGGCGCGCTGGGGTTGGGCGGCATGCGGAGCAAGGTCGGCGCGGCCCGTGTGGCCACCAGCGGAGGGGTCACCACGGTTATCGCCCGCGGTACGCGGCCGGGCGTGCTCCAGGCCTGTGTCGCCGGGGAACCCGTCGGCACTCGCTTCGCGCCTCGGGACCTCGGTCTGGGTGCGTTCAAGCTCTGGCTGCTGTATGGCAAGCCCACCAACGGCACGGTGATCGTGGATGCCGGTGCCGCCCGCGCCTTGCGTGACCGGGGCAGTCTTCTTCCCGTGGGTATCGTCGGCACGACTGGGGACTTCGAGGCTGGTCAGGCGGTCACGGTCACCACCGAAGCCGGCGGCGAGGTCGCAAAGGGCATCGTCAACTACTCCCGCAGCGAACTCGAGATCGTCAAGGGTCTGCGCAGTCACGATGTCGCGGAACGGTTGCCTCAGGCGTCTCCCGAGGCGATCCATCGGGACTACCTCGTGCTGGTAGAGTAGCGGGAACTCACTTCCACGGAGTTCGTCGTCAAGGGCTCGGGACATGTGCGCCGGCAGATGTATGAGACGGCACACGCCGAAGGTATCGACCTCGAGTGTGATCGACGACCCGACCGGAACAGCGTGGCTGCAAAGGGACCTGACATGCCGTGATGGCTCGATCTGGAGGAGTGCTGTGATTCCGCTAGAACGCCTGGGGCAACGATCTGGGCTCAGGCTGGGCATCATGGGCGGAACGTTCGATCCCATCCACATAGGGCATCTCGTCACGGCCGAAGAAGCCCTGCTGCAGTTCGAGTTGGACGAGATCGTCTTCATGCCAACGGGACAACCGCCGCACAAGTCGAGTCAGGTGGCATCGCCGGAGGCTAGGTACATGATGGCCAGCGTAGCCACGGCCACCAATCCACGCTTCTGGGTCTCCAGGCTCGAGATCGACGACGCCGGAGTGGATTACACGGTCGACACTCTCGACAGACTGCGCGCCGCGTGTCGTCCGGATGCCGAGCTCTTCTTCATCACTGGAGCGGACGCTGTTCTCGACATCCTGACCTGGAAGGAACCGGACCGTCTCTTGGGTCTCTGCGAGGTGATCGCAGCCACTCGACCGGGCTACGACCTTGGCCGTCTCGCCGGCGTGCTCGCAGATCTTGCCCACAAGGAGAATGTGCACGTGATGGAGATCCCAGCACTCGCAGTCTCGTCGAGCATGATCCGTGAGCGCCTCGCGCAGGGCAAGAGCGTGCGCTACCTGGTGACCGAGGGAGTAGCCGCCCTGATCGCCAAGTCGGACTCGTATGGTCTGCAAGCGTCGTTGGGCCGGAATGGTCATGACCTGGGAAGCGGATGACCGACGACGCTCCACAGGGGAGGAGGCGGTCCACGCGGTCTGAAGAACGGGTGCGTTCGAGCCGCTCCAGTCGCTCTGGTCGCTCCGACCGCTCACGCGCGTCTGGGGTCCGGCAGCGTCGGAGGGCCTACGAGCGCTCCCGCCGAAGGCGGCTTCGAATGCGCCGGGTCGTCGTGTTCCTGACGCTCTGCGCCTTGGTGGTGGTCACCTATTGGGGGGTCGGGCGCATCGCGGCGGAAGACTCCTTGCTGAGCTTCGGGAGGGGCGGAGACGCAACCACCTCCTCCACCGCTCCTCTGCCGGTGCAGGTGGTGCTTCTGGAGGTGTTGCAGGACGACAAGGTCGCCGTGGTGGTGCTCTTGGCGGCGGAGCGCACCCCCTCGATGATCGTAGGCATGCCCGGGCAGACTCTGGTGCGCGCCCCAGCAGGCTTCGAGCCGCTCGATTCGCTCCTGGCCGCAGGCGGCGAGGAAGGTGCCCTCTTCGGCGAAGCGGCCGCTGGCGTGGAAGGGGTACTCGGCGCGCGCCCGACAGCGCGCGCCTCGATCGGATGGGCGCAGCTGACCGACGCGGTCGCAGACGCCGGGCTGAATCTCCCCGGCGTCGACATACTGGCCGCCGACGACGGAGACGTAGCCGCGGTGGTGGCTGAGACCGTAGCCTCGCTGGCGGGTGCATCGGCCACCACGAAGGGATCCGATGCGATCGACCGGATGAGCCTCACCGGCCAGGCCGAGGCATTCCGCGTCACGCTCAGGGCTCTTTCCGCCGGCTCACAGGTGACCGTGGGCATCCCGGGTCGACCCGTCGAGGGCACGGGTTTCGCCTACTACGAGCCGGACATGACCGCTATTCAGACTCTGTTGGGCGGTGAACCGCGAGAATCCGACATCACGGTGGAGGTGCAGAACGGGTCGGGAGTGGTCGGCGCGGCTCAGAAGGTATCCGATGCGATCGAGCCACTCGGCTACACGCTGCTGGCACCCAGGAACGCCGAAGGGTTCCCTGACGTGGAACTGACCCAGATCTTCGCGGCCGGCGATGCGGCGGCCGAAGCCGATCACCTACGTGGTGCGTTGGGCAAGGGGACGGTGGTCAAGCAAGGAGCACTGCCCTCGGGGAGGATCGTGGTGATCGTAGGGAAGGACCTCGACGTGAACAACCTCCCCGGACCGGGCGGCTGATGATGACCGAGGCACGGGACTCTCGCTACCACCGGCAGATGCTGGTGGAGGGGTTCGGCGAGGAGGGGCAGCGCCGGCTTGCCGCCGCGCGCGTAGGACTGGTGGGGTGCGGCGCGCTGGGCTCGGTGATCGCGGGCCAGCTCGTGCGCGCGGGGGTCGGGTACTTGCGCATCATCGACCGCGACTTCCTGGAACTCAACAACCTTCAGCGGCAGATGCTCTACACCGAGGCCGACGTCGCCGAGCGTCTTCCGAAGGCCGTCGCGGCGGCCCGTCATCTGCGTGCCGCCAACAGTGAGGTGACCGTGGAGCCGGTCGTTGGCAACGTAGACTCCTTCTCCATCGTGGGCTTCGCGGACGGCCTCGACATCCTGGTGGACGGCACCGACAACTTCTCCACGCGGTTCCTCGTGAACGACCTCTCGGTGAGCCGGGAGCTGCCGTGGGTCTATGGCGGCGTGAACATGTCGAGCGGGATGACGATGACCTTCGTCCCCGGGAAGGGGCCGTGCCTTCGTTGCGTGTTCCCCGAGATGCCCTCTCCGGGCTCGACGCCCACATGTGACACCGTCGGAGTGTTGGGCACGGCAGTGGGAGTGGTGGGGAGTCTCGAAGCCAACGAGGTGTTGAAACTGGTCGTGGAGCCCGAGACGCGGAACCGCGGGCTGCTGACCATCGACCTTCGGAGCCTGGTGTTCGAGTCGATCGATGTCGCTCGTGACCCGGACTGCCCGGCCTGCGGCCGTGGTCTGTTCCCGTTCTTGGCTGCTCGGGAGGAAGAGACGGCCGTGTCCCTGTGCGGGCGTGACGCGGTGCAGATCGTGCCGCGGACTGGAGCGTCGGTGCACCTCGAAGAACTGCGCTCTCGCCTGGAGGCGGTGGGAGAGGTGCGGGCGAACCCCTTCTTGGTGGAGGTCGACGTGGAGGGCAAGACCATCACAGTGTTCCCGGACGGGCGAGCCATCATCAAAGGAACCGACGACGTCTCGGTCGCTCGGGTTCTGTACGCGCGGTACGTGGGCCAGTAGTCCGGCCCAGGGCGACTACCGCCGACCCCCGCTTGGTAGTCGGCCGCCCTTTCACGAATCCCCTTGCGCTGCTAGAATCCATTAAACCTCACCTATTCAGTCAGGATTCAGACCCCCGGCATGAACATCACCACCAAGAGCAAATACGCGGTACGTGCGCTGGTCGAACTGGCGCGGCGGAGCTCCGACGTGCCGGTGCCGCTCACGGTGTTGGCGGAGGCGCGCGGGATCCCGAGCCAGTTCCTCGAGCAGCTGTTCGCGGCTCTTCGTCGGGCGGGTATCCTGCAGTCGTTCCGGGGAGTCCACGGGGGCTTCTCCTTCAATCGTCCCCCCGATCAGATCACGGTGCTGGATATCGTGGAGATCCTCGATGGTCCTATCGAACCGGCCGTGTGCACCTCGGACGACGCGTGTGACAAGAGGGCCGTCTGCTCAGTCGGCGACGTCTGGGTACAAGCGAAACTGTCGGTCGAGGAAGTCCTGTCCGGCGTCACCATCCAGGAACTCGCCTTGAGGGAATCGTCTCTGCACGGCGCGTCGATGTACTACATCTAGATGGAGAAGTCCCTGAACAGATGGAGAAGTCCGTGAACACTGTCGCTTCCGCAGCGAGTGATGAACTGGCGGCCCGCGCGGCGATCCGCGAGTGTGGGTCCGTGGTGGTGACCTTCTCGGGGGGCGTGGATTCATCGGTGGTATTGGCCTTGGCCGTGGCGGAACTCGGCGCCGAAAGCGTGCTTGCTGTCACCTCGAACAGCGAGACGTACCTCGACGAGGAGCTGGCTACCGCGCTCCAGGTCGCGTCGCACCTCGGGGTCGAACACAGGGTGATCGAGACCCTCGAGTTGGATATCCCGGGATTCGCCGAGAATCCCCCCGATCGCTGCTACCACTGCAAGACCGAGCTGTTCGGCGCCGCGCGTCGTATCGCGCGAGATGAGGGGTTCGACGCCGTGGTCGATGGGGCCAACGCCGATGATTGCGGCGACTTCCGACCCGGTATCCGCGCGGGCGATGAGCTGGGGGTGCGTCACCCGCTGATCGAAGCCGGCATGGGTAAGGAGCGCGTACGGGAGGTCGCCCGGCAGCTTGGCCTGGCCAACTGCGAGAAGCCGGCCATGGCTTGCCTGTCGTCGCGCTTCCCCTATGGGGAGACCATCACCCGCGAGAAGTTGGACATGGTCGCGCGGGCAGAGGCTGTGTTGCGGCGCGACTTCGGGCTGCGGGAGGTGCGGGTGCGACACCACGGCTCGACGGCCAGGATCGAAGTGCCGCCGGAAGCCATGCCTCGCATGGTCGTCGACGCTGAGACCCGGGCCCGCCTGGTCGACGAGTTCAAGACGATCGGCTATCACTACGTCACCCTGGATCTCCAGGGCTTCAGAAGCGGCAGTATGAACGAGGTACTGGGGGAGGAGTGGCGATGAGCTGTGGCTCCAGATCTACGGACCGCGGCGCGGGAGGTGTTCTCTTCGGCCTGATCGCGACAGGGGCGATGGGCTACCTCTACCTGACGCCCGGGGGCGGCGTCATCAGGCGCGCTATCGCCGGCGACGTGCGGGCGATCAAGGAACGCGATCCCGCTGCCCGGGGGATGTTGGAGGTGGTCACGTGCTATTCGGGGCTCCACGCCATCGTGCTGCATCGCATCGCCCACTCGTTGTGGCAGCGTGACGTTCCGTTGGTGCCCCGACTGATATCCCAACTCAGCCGTTTCCTCACCCAGATCGAGATCCACCCCGGAGCGGTGATCGGAGACGGCTTCTTCATCGACCATGGGGCGGGAGTGGTCATCGGTGAGACGTGCGAGATCGGCGACAACGTGACGATCTATCAAGGGGTCACGTTGGGAGGCACGGGCAAGGAGACCGGCAAGCGCCACCCCACGATCGAAGACGGCGTGATCATCGGGACAGGCGCGAAGGTCCTCGGTTCGATCACGGTGGGGCACGACGCGAAGATAGGCGCCGGAAGCGTGGTGGTGCAGCCGGTGCCGCCGAACACGACGGTGGTAGGCAACCCCGGCCGACCGGTGATCACCGACGGCGCTCGCGTCGGGGTGGCCGACATCGACTACACCCATCTACCCGACCCCGTAGCCGAGGCCATGAAGTGCGTCGTGCGGCGCATGGTGCAGCTCGAGAACGAGCTCGAGGAGTTCTGCCCCCCGCACCAGAAGCGAAAGCAGGATCAGCGAGTGCACCTGGACGACGAGATCTGCAACCTCAGCGGGTTCTTCCAGGGGTCCGGCATCTAGCCGGCTGCTGAAGAGCGAAGCGCCTCAGCCCCCAGAAGGCACGGGGCGGCGCGGCGTCACTTTTCTGCAGCCTGCCAGCGCGACCACGACCTCCTGTCGCGGACTATTCAGATGATCACCGGACGGTGGAGGCGGTCGCCGGCCGCCTCGTGCTGTACCATTGAGCGGTGGCACCCTCCGACCAGAACCGACCTTCTCCCTCTGTGCGCGGCAGCGCGCCCGCGCCTTCTCCTTCCGGGCCGGGCGGCGTCACCCCCGGCGACTCGCGGCTGGCGGAGGGCCTCAACGATCAACAGGCCGCCGCGATCTTCCACGGGGACGGGCCCTTGCTCGTGCTGGCCGGTGCCGGCTCGGGGAAGACCCGCGTGCTCACTCACCGGATCGGTCATCTGATCGAGAGCGGCAAGGCCGGTCCGTACGAGGTGCTGGCGATAACCTTCACGAATAAGGCCGCCGCCGAGATGAGGTCGCGGGTGGTCGACCTCGTGGGTCCCGTCGCGCAGACCATGTGGGTATCCACCTTCCACTCCGCCTGCGCCCGGCTACTGCGTCGCGACGCCGAACGGCTCGGATACCGGCAGGGTTTCACCATATATGACCAGGACGACCAAACACGCCTGATGCGCCGCGTGCTCGAGGACCTTGGACACGACATACGTCGCTTCCAACCGAGAGCCATCCTCGCCCGCGTGTCCGACGCCAAGAACCGTCTGGTCGATGTGGATGATTTCGCCGCGCTCGGAAGCCCCGAGATGGAGGCATCCTGGGACGTGCAATCGGCGACGTCCGCATACCTGGAGGTGGCGGCTGCCGCCTACCGCGCCTACCAGCGCAAGCTGTACGAGTTGAACGCCATGGATTTCGACGACCTGATCATGCGTATGGTCGACGTGCTGCGTCTTTTCCCCTCCCGCCTCGAGCACCTGCGTGAGACGTTCCGGTATGTCCTGGTGGATGAGTTCCAGGACACGAACCATGCCCAATACACCCTGGTCAAGTTGCTTGCCGAGCAACACCGTCGCATCACCGTGGTCGGCGACGACGATCAATCCGTGTACTCGTGGCGTGGGGCGGATATCCAGAACATCCTGGGGTTCGAAGAGGACTTCGCCGACGCCACGGTGGTCAAGCTGGAGCAGAACTATCGCAGCACCACCACCATACTGGACGCGGCGAACGCCGTCGTTGCGTACAATCGCGGGCGGAAACCCAAACATCTGTGGACCGACCGTGGCCGGGGGGACAAGGTCGTCGTGCTCGAATGCGGCGACGAGCACGAAGAGGCTCGGCTGGTCGCGGGAGAGATCCAGACGATCGTCCGTTCGGGGCGCCGGGCCGGCGAGGTGGCCGTCTTCTATCGGGTGAACGCCCAATCGCGCGTGCTGGAGGATATCCTCGTGCGCTACAAGATCCCCTACCAAGTGCTGGGGGGCACCCGTTTCTACGAGCGCGCCGAGATCAAGGACGTGCTCGCCTACCTTCGGGTGATCATCAACCCATCGGACGACATCTCCTTCCAGAGGATGATCAATACGCCGAAGCGGGGCCTCGGCGCCGTCGCTCAAGGGCGGCTCCAGGCGCTGGCGGCGGCGGAGGGAGTCTCGTACCGGGCCGCGCTGCCGCTCACGGAAGATGCCGACGAGCTCTCGTCGGCCAGCCGGGCCACGTACCTCGGGCTCGACTCCACCTTCCGGGCATGGGAGGAACGCTTGGCCGACGGTGCATCCGTGGCCGAGATGGTGCGCGCGGTGCTCGAGGACAGCGGGATGCTGACCTCGTTCCAGGAGGCGCGGACCCTCGAGGCCGAGGGGCGGATCGAGAACCTGAGCGAGTTCGTCGGCGTCGCTCAAGAGTACGACAGCCACAACCCGGAAGGTGGCCTGGTCGATTTCCTGGCGGAGATAAGCCTGTACGCCGACGCCGACTCGATGCAGGACGAGGAGGACCTCGTCACTCTCATGACTCTGCACAATGCCAAGGGTCTCGAGTATCCCGTGGTCTTCATGACCGGGATGGAGGAGGGCATGTTCCCGCACAGCCGCGCCCTCGACGAGCTGAACCTGGAGGAGGAGCGTAGGCTGTGCTACGTGGGCATCACGAGGGCGCGAGAGCGGTTGCACCTTTCATTCGCCCGTCAACGCTCTATCTACGGCAGCGCGGGCTATCAGCTACCCAGCCGGTTCCTCAAGGAGATACCCTCGGAGTTGATCGAATCCCGCGGCTCTCGGGGTCCGGCACGGGCTCGCCGAGACCTGGCGGATGGCACCGACGGTACTCGGGCCGGCGCGTGGGCTCCCCCCGGCGGCCGCGCAACGAGATCGATGGGCGCGAGTACCACCGCCCACGGGGCTCGAAAGGGAACAGCGGAGGGTTCGGGCGCCGAAGCTGGGTTCGCGGTGGGCGACAAGGTCGTGCACGCGAAGTTCGGTGAGGGCATGGTACTTGCCGTGGAGGCCGGCGGCGTCGTTCGGGTGTTCTTCGGAGGCTTGGGCGAGCAGAAGAAGCTCCTCGTGGATTACGCGCCCCTCAAGAGACTCTAGCCGAGGTCAGGAACCGTTCGGGCGTCATGGCTCAGTCGATCGGGCCGTTGTTGTGCAACGAACGTTGCGTATGTCCTGGATGCACTAGACCATGCATACACTCCCTTTCAGCCCGATACGGGCGGATCCTGGGCCTCCGAGGGGTGCTTCTGGGTCCTCAACATGCATGAGTGGGGCAGAATGGTGTGAAATGCAATGAAATTGCATTGAAAAGGGTTGCAATTACGGGCCGATGGGACTACATTGGGGGTCATGGATGAGTGCCCTCCCATCAAGGCTTTCTTCACCAGTCGGTTCGAGCATGCGCTCGACGACAAGGGAAGGGTCACCCTGCCCGTCCGCTACCGCAAGCACTTTCCTGACTCCACGGCGTACCTGGTGCCCGCCGCGCACGGTGAGCCGTGCCTGCGCGTCTACAACATGCAGTCCTGGAACGAATACGACGCCAAGTACATCGAGGCTCTGAACGAGTTCGAAGCCGGCCGGGCGAGCGACCTGATCCGCGATCTCTACGGCTCCATGGACGAGGTGACCGTCGACAAGGGTGGGCGGATCATGCTTCCCGACGACGTGGTCACCGGCCTCGGGCTCTCGGGGAAGGTGCTTCTCGTAGGCCATAGGGATCACTTCGAGATATGGGACCCCGAGACCTTCCACGTCTATCAGCCCGTTCGGGACGAAGAGGGGGTGTGAGGTGGCTCTCGCCGCTCAGTCACTCGCGTTCGAGATGGAGATGAACATGGCTCACATCCCCGTTCTCACCGATGCCCTCCTCGAGGTACTCGACGTGCGGCCGGACAGCACTGTGGTCGACTGCACGTTCGGCGGTGGAGGCCACGCATCGGCTGTCGCGCCGCTCCTCGGACCTTCGGGGAGACTGCTTGGCTGCGACCGCGACCCGATCGCGCGCGGCTACTTCGAGGAACTGAAGCGCTCCCTCACCACAGCGGCCGCCTTCTATCCGGGCGACTTCGCCGACACCCTTGCCGAACTCGTCGAGGCCGGCGAGAAAGTGGACCGCATCTACATGGACCTCGGTCTGAGTAGCATGCAGATCGACACGGAGGAGCGCGGGTTCTCGTACTCGTACGACGCTCCGCTCGACATGCGGATGGACCCGCGTATGGGCGTCACGGCCGCGGACATCCTGAACGGGTGGGATCAGGATCGGCTTTCGTGGTTGTTCCGGGAATTCGGGGAAGAGCGATACGCCTCGCGCATCGCCAGGAACGTGGTGCGCAGGCGTACACACACGCCGTATGCGCGAACGAGCGAGCTTGTAGACACGGTGAAAGCATCTCTGCCCGCCCCCGCCCGTTTCGGCTCTCGGAACCCGGCACGTCGGGTGTTCCAGGCCCTGAGGATCGCGGTGAATGATGAGCTCGACAGCCTGAAGCGGGCCCTACCGGCGGCCCTCGCCCTGCTGAACCCCGGTGGGGTCCTTGCCGTGATCAGTTTCCATTCCCTCGAGGACCGTATCGTCAAGGAGTTCTTCGCGGCTCAGGCCCACCCGTGCACGTGCCCTCCGGACTTCCCAGTGTGTGTGTGCGGAAAGCAGCCGATCATGGAGATCGTGACCACGAAGCCCATCACTCCCGACTCCCACGAGATCGAGACGAATCCACGGTCGAGCAGCGCGAAGCTGCGCGCGGCTCGGAGGATCTGATGGCGGTCGCAGCGCGTGCGTGGCAGCACCCCCGGTGGGAATACGACGAGAGTGGCTCTGAGGCGGCACGACGCAGTGCGGCCCGCTCTCGGGTTCGGCACGAAGTCGATGCCCCTCGTCCTTCTCGCGGAACCTCACAGTCCGCACGTGCGCAGTCTCCATCGCCCCGCCCGACGGTCGACCGGCGAAGAGCGCCCGTGGTCGTTCGGGATCCGCTTCCGGCTCCCGGGCTACGCCTTGTTCCACGTTCGCGCACGCGGTTCGGGAGCACGCTGCTGGTGACCTTGACATTGGCTTTCTCGTTGCTGCTTCCCGTGGCTCTGAACACGCTGCTGGTGCGTACGCAAATAGACATCGCCCAATTGCAGCGCCAGCAGGATGATCTGGTGGCGCAGCGCAGTGACCTCCGGGCCCAGCAGGCGACCCTCTCGGCCACGCAACGCGTCAAGGAGACAGCGGATCGTCTCGGCATGGTGACGCCCACCGAAGTCGGGTTCATCGACCTAGCCGGAGCGGCCTTGGTCGAGCGGGACGTCGCATCGGTGGCGTCCGGGGGCGACGCAGACGGTAGATGAGCATCCGCGCGACGAACAAGCGTCTGCGAAGCTCTATCGTGTTCGTAGTCGTCGTCTTCGCACTCCTCGTGGCCCGAGCCGTCGAGATCCAAGTGGTCCAAGGCGCGGAGTATGCGGACAGGGCCGACCGCCAACACATCCGCGAGTTCGATACATCGGCGAAGCGCGGGGTCATCTACGATCGGAACGGAGAGGAACTAGCCGTCAGTCAGCGCATGGCGACGATCGTCGCTGATCCGCAGATGGTCGAGGACGCGGCCGCCGCGGGCGCGGCTCTCAGCCCGATCCTGGGCGTCGAGCAGGGGGTTCTGACGGAGAAGCTCGAAGCCGGCGGGCGGTTCGTCTACCTGGCTCGGAAACTCGACCCCACCGTAGGCGACCAAGTGCTCGCCCTCAAGCTCCGCGGTGTGGCAGTGCAGCCTGAGGAGAAGCGCGTGTACCCGAAAGGGTCGCTGGCCCCGCAAGTTCTCGGGTTCGTGGGGATGGACAACGTAGGGCTGGCCGGCGTCGAGACACAGTACGACGAGCAGCTGTGCGGGGAGAGTGGAAGACGCAGCATCATAGGAGATCCGTTCGGACGGACTCTTGGAGTGCTCTTCGATCGTTCGGGACGCGAGGGGGACTCGCTCGTTCTCACCATCGATGAGGACATCCAATACGCGGCCGAGCAGGAACTTCTGAGCGTCGTCGAGCACTACGGCGCGAAGGGGGCTTCGGCCGTGGTTCTGGACCCCCGCACGGGCGAGATCTTGGCGATGGCCAACGTGCCCCTGTTCGACACCAACGCCTACGGATCCGAGGAGGAGAGTGTCAGGAGGAACTCGGTCGTGACCGACCAGTTCGAGCCCGGCTCCACCTTCAAGATGGTCGTGGTCGCAGCCGCGCTCGAGGCGGGTCTCGTCGATCCGCAGACCACTTTCGCTCTCGCCCCGTCGATCACGCTGTACGATCGTACGGTGCATGAATCCCATGAGGACGTCCCTGCCGTCAGGAACATGAGCGCGACGGAGATCCTTGCCCAGTCATCGAATGTCGGCGCGGTGACTCTCGGCCTGGAGGTGGGCGAAGAGCGTCTGGTCGACATGATCGAGAGATTCGGCTTCACGAGGAAGACCGGTATCGACTTCCCTGGTGAGGCGGCTGGATACATGCTCCCCAGGGAGGAATGGTCCGGAACCACCATCGCCAATATACCGATAGGGCAGGGCATCTCGGTCACCCCGCTTCAGTTGGCAGCGGCATACGGGGCGATCGCGAACGATGGGGTCTACATCCAGCCCCACCTCTCGAAAGGCGCCCCGCTTAGACCTTCGCACCAAGCGGTCAGTCCAGAGGTGGCCCAGCAGCTCCGCGACATGCTCCTGGTCACCGTGGCCGAGGGGACGGGAAAGGCCGCCGCGGTGAAGGGATATAGTGTAGCCGGCAAGACGGGCACTGCGCAGAAAGCGGCGGACAGCGGCCGCGGGTACTCGAAAGACCGTTTCACCGCATCCTTCATCGGGATGGTGCCTGCTGAGGACCCGGCTCTGGTGGTGCTGATCGTGGTAGACGAGCCTACGCTGGAGTACTACGGGTCCATCGTTGCCGCTCCGGCTTTCGCCAAGATCGCGGACTTCGCGCTCAAGCGGTTGGAGATCCCCCCGACGATCGCCCAGTGAGTCGGGTGACAGCGGTCCTCAGTGACCACTATGGTAGAATCGAGCGCCGTGAGACTCGCAGATCTTCTCCGTGAGGTGGGGGGTTTCCGCGTCGAGGGAGACCCGTCGACGGACATCTCGCACCTGTCGTATCGTAGTTCCCACGCGGGCCCTGGGCACCTGTTCTTCTGCGTGCCCGGTTTCGTGCGCGACGGACACGATTTCGCTCCTGATGCAGTCGAGCGAGGTGCGTCGGCGCTTTGTGTCGAGCGCAAGCTCGACCTCCCCGTGACCCAGGTGGTGGTACCCTCCGTGCGTCGTGCGATGGGTCCGGTCGCATCGGCCCTGCACGAGCATCCGAGTGCGCGGCTGGCCACAGTCGGTATCACGGGCACCAACGGCAAGACCACCACCGCCTTCCTCCTCGCCTATCTCCTGGGCGTGGCCGGAAGGCGATCCGGGCTGCTCGGCACCGTGGAAAGACGCATCGGCGGAGAGACCTTCCCCACGGAGCGCACCACCCCGGAGGCGGTGGAGGTGCAGCAGGACCTGGCTCTGATGGTCGACGCCGGCGATCAGGCTGCCGTCATGGAGGTCTCGTCCCACGCTATCGACCTGGACCGGGTCCTGGGGACCACGTACGCGGCCGTGGCGTTCACGAATCTCACCCAGGACCACCTCGATTATCACGGTACGCTTGACGCCTATTTCGCCTGCAAGAGCAGGCTGTTCCTCGATCCGGCGTACGCCCGCAACCGCCCGCCCGCTGTTATCAACGTGGGCGACGCATTCGGGGCGCTTCTGGCCGAACGGCTCACCCCCGACAGGGTGATCGGAGTGAGTGCGGCGGAGGGTGGAGCTCGCACGTCGGGCATCGGGGCGGACGTCGGGATCGCCGACCTGAGCATCCACGGTCGGGGCGCGACCGGCTCCATCGTCGTGACCGGCCGTGCGCTCGCCGCGGTGCGGAGGGGTCGGGGTGAACCCGTGGTGAAGGGTGACCGCTTGACCCTTGAGTTCTCGATGCGGCTCCTGGGTCGGCACAACGTCGAGAACGTGCTCGTGGCTCTCGGTCTGGGGGTGGCGTTGGGACTCGATCTCGAAGTCATGCTCGATGCCCTCCCCATGTTCCCGGGCGTGCCTGGCAGACTCGAGCGCGTGGACGATGGAGCTCCTTTCACAGTCGCAGTGGACTACGCGCACACCCCGGATTCCGTCGAGCGCATCCTCGAGATGGGTCGCGCGATCACCTCGGGTCGCATCATCGCCGTGCTTGGATGTGGCGGTGATCGCGACCGCACGAAGCGGCCGCTCATGGGTCTCGCCATGGAACGAGGTGCTCACCTGGCTGTCCTCACCTCCGACAACCCGCGGAGCGAAGACCCGATGGCGATCCTCGGAGAGATGGCGGCCGGACTCGAACACCCTGAAGCGGCGCGCATCGAAGTGGATCGGCGCACCGCGATCGAGGCGGCGATCACTCTGGCGGAACCCGGGGATCTCGTACTGATACTGGGGAAGGGGCACGAGAGCGGACAGGAGTCCCACGGCGTGGTCACCCCGTTCGACGACCGACAGGTGGCCCGCGAAGCCCTACGGGCATCGGGCGACCGGCGGCCATGATCGAGCTGTCTCCCAGCCAGGCGGCGCTCGCGATCGGCGTACCGGCTTTGAGCGCAGCTGTGACGGGCGTCTCGACCGACACAAGGACTCTGTGCCCGGGAGATCTGTTCGTGGCCATCAAGGGTGAGAACTATGATGGGCATCAATTCGTGCCGGCCGCCTTGGCCGCCGGCGCGTCAGGAGTGGTCGTTCAACTAGGTATCGCCATCGCGGGCAACATGGACTACGAGGGTCCCGGCGGCCAGGCTCAGGTCTACCGAGTGCCCGACACGCGTGCCGCCCTCGCCGGACTGGCGAGACAGGTACGCCTCGCCTCGGGAGCCACGGTGATCGCGATCACCGGCAGCGTCGGCAAGACCAGCACCAAGGATCTACTGCGGAGCATGGCCGAGGTCGGGGGCCCCGTGGTAGGTACCGCCGCCAATCAGAACAACGAGATCGGCGTGCCTCTCACGCTCCTTGAGATCTCTGACGACACCGCAGTGGTGGTGGTGGAGATGGGCATGCGGGGGGCAGGTCAGATACGAGGCCTCACGCTCACAGCCGAGCCGGACGTCGCCGTGGTCACCGGCATCGCTCCGGTACATCTGGAGGCTGTGGGGAGTCTCGCGGGCGTCCTCGCGGCCAAGGCCGAGATCTTCGAAGGGTTGCGACCGGGTGGGGTGGCTGTTGTGCCGACCGACCAGGAAGCGATCGTCGCTGCGGCCCGGGACTCGGGGGTTCGCGTGGTGCGCTTCGCATTCGCGGACGGTCGCGGGGGGGACCTCGTCCTTCCGGAGGCGGAGGTGAGAGGGGTGGCCCGTCGCAACGGCAAGGGGCTCCTCGTCCTTGAGGTCGAATGGCCGGGCGGATCGGGGGTGGTGCCGGTGCCGTTCACCGGTGCCCACAGGATCAGGAACGTCGTCACGGCGGCTGCCGCGTGCTACGCGGCGGGGCTGCCAGTGGGAGACTGTCTCGACCGGTTGCCGGATGTCTCGTTCACTCCCCTGAGGGGCGAAGACGTCCAGGTCGGTGGTGTGATGGTACGCGACGACTCCTACAATGCGAACCCGGCGGCGGTGCGTCTTGCGCTCGACGATCTGGTTGTCGCCGCGGCCGACACCGGTCGCCGCCCGGTCGCAGTCCTGGGCGACATGTTGGAACTCGGTCCGGAGACACGCTCGTACCACCGAGAGGTGGGAGCGCACGCAAGGTCGGTCGGAGTGAGCCTTCTGTGGGGGATCGGTCCGCTGTCTCGAGAGACAGTCGAGGGTTATGGACGTGAACCTCTTGAAGTGGTGGAGGGTAACGGGTCTGCGGGTGAGGCTCAGGTCGAGGGATGGCCCGATACGGGGTGGGCGTCGACATGGGAGGAGGCGCTCGAGCGACTTGTGGCTTCCGTCGGGCCCGACGACATGATCCTGGTGAAGGGCTCGCGCGTCATCAAGCTCGATGGTCTCGTGCGGGCCCTCGTCCGGCGACTGGGGGAGAGCGCGCCGGATCCTAGGCGTGAAGGGCTGCAAGAAGGCGGTGCGGTGGCATGACCCGCATCCTTGCCGCCAGCCTGCTTGCGATGGTGCTCGCCGTTGTGGCCGGCCCGCGGTTCATCCGTTGGCTTGGTGGTAGGAACATCGGCCAGAACATCCGAGAGCTGAGTCCGGAGCGCCACCAACAGAAGCAGGGGACGCCCACCATGGGCGGATTGCTCATCTTGGCCGCGGCAGCCATCCCGTACATGATCTTCGCCAGCAAGACCGTGCCGAGTCTGGTCGTGTTCGTGCTCACGTTCGGCTCGGGTGCGATCGGATTCCTCGACGACCTTGCCAAGGTCCGCCAACGTCGATCACTCGGGTTGAACGGGAAGACGAAGATGCTACTGCAACTGCTCCTGGTGCTCGTGGTCGGCTGGGTCGCCATCCGCTTCGCCGGCGTCGACAGTAACGTCCACGTGCCGCTCCTCAACGCTGAGATACCGTTCGGAGGGGTCTACTTCCTCGTCGTGTTCTTGGTCATCTCGGGCACGGCGAACACCGTCAACATAACCGACGGCCTCGACGGCTTGGCGGCGGGCACGGTGGCCATCTGTCTGCTTGCCTACACCGGGATCACGTTCATGCTCAAGGAGCCCGATCTGGCCGTGCTGGCCGCGAGTCTGATGGGCGCGTGCGTGGGGTTCCTCTGGTACAACTCCTTCCCCGCCGACGTGTTCATGGGGGATACGGGCTCGTTGGCCTTGGGTGCCGCGCTGGCTGGCTTCGCCGTGGTCACCGGCACCGAACTGCTGTTGGTGATCATCGGCGGCATCTTCGTGGTCGAGGGGCTGAGCGTGATCATCCAGGTGGTCAGCTTCCGAGTGTTCGGCCGCCGAGTGTTCCTCATGGCGCCGATCCACCACCATTTCGAGCTGAAGAACTGGTCGGAGACGAAGATCATGGTGCGCTTCTGGATCGTCACCGCCATCTTCGCCGCCGCCGGCTTCACCGTCTTCTACGTCGATTTCTTCTAGCGGGCGTTCGTTGAGGGTTGACGACATCGGAGCCGGACCGCGAGGACTCGAGAGCGGATTCCAGACGGTCTTGGTGGTCGGCACGGGGCGTTCGGGGCTGGCGGCCGCGCGGCTGTTGGCGTCACTGGGCCGACGGGTGCTTCTCTCAGACGTTGCCGCGTCTGCAACCTCCCCAGGCCTGCGGGCGGCGGTCGACGCGGGCGCGCGCGTGCTGCCGTTGCCTCAAGATGCCGCTCACCTTGACCGAGTACACCTGGTGGTGAAGAGCCCTGGGGTGCCCGGGGAGGTAGGGTTGATCGTCGCGGCCCGTGAGGCCGGCATCCCGGTGTGGAGTGAGGTGGAACTCGCGTTCCGGCTTCTTCCGGTCACCTTCAACGCGGTAACGGGCACGAACGGCAAGACGACCACGACCGCCCTGCTGGGCCACATGTTCGAGACTGCCCACGTCCCTGTGAGAGTGCTGGGCAATATCGGGACCGCCATCACCGAGGTCGCAACGGAACTCAGCGTGGGACAGGAACTGGTTGTGGAATTGTCGAGCTTTCAACTCGAGGACGTGCACGAGTTCCGGCCCGCGGCTGGCGTCCTGCTGAACCTCACACCTGATCACCTTGATCGTCACGGCACCATGGAACGCTACCTGGCCTGCAAGGCCAACATGTTCGCGCACCAGGAGTCGAACGATCACGCCGTGTTCAACCTTGACGATCCGTGGGTCCGCGGGCTGGGACACGAGGTAAGTTCGCGTTCCGACGGACCACAGGTGACCTTCTTCTCCACCCTCTCCCGAGCGGGTGCCGACTCCTGGCTGGAGGACGGCTATTTGCACCTTCTCGGCGGAGAGCGCATCGCGGTGAGCGACCTCCCTCTGCGTGGGCGTCACAACATGGAGAACTGTCTCGCGGCCGCCACGATGGCTTTGGTGCGATCGGTGCCGCTTGAGGCGGTGCTCGAAGCATTGCGCACCTTCCCGGGGGTGCCGCATCGCCTCGAGCCGGCAGGACTAGTTCGCGGCGTGGCGTATGTGAACGACAGTAAGGCCACCAACGTGGAGGCGACTCTGAAGGCGATCGCCGCGTACCCTGAAGGCACGCATCTCATCTTGGGTGGGAGAGACAAAGCCTCGGATTATCGGCCCATCGCCCGGGCGTGCGTCGAAGGATGCCGAGCCGTGTATCTGATCGGTGAAGCGGCTCCTCTGATCGGCGAGGCGTTCGAGCGCGTGCGGATAGAGGAGCAGAGCGTGGACGTGCCGTGGCCGTCGGTCCACGTGGACCTTGAGGCAGCGGTCGCTGCGGCCGCAGCGGCGGCCCGCCGAGGCGAGACAGTGCTGCTGGCGCCCGCATGCGCCAGCTTCGATCAGTACGCGGATTTCGAGGAGCGGGGCCGCCATTTCATGGAGATCGTGAGGAGCATGCGAGAGAGCAGCACATGAGCAGGCGCGACACCGCCGGGCGCCGCGCTCCGCGCGACCGGCACGACCGTGATGCGGCTCCTGGCTGGGACGCCGCCCTCGAAGGCGCGCGGCCGCACACGCGCCGGAGCGAACCCGCGCCGCGCCGGGAACCCGCGCCACGGTCCAAGCGCGCGCAGGGCACGCGGGTGACCTCTCGAGGTGCGGCCCAGATGCCGCTCGAGGATCGAGGGCCGGATCGCAACGACAGCGAGTCTCGCGGATGGATGAAACACGACCAAGTCCTCGCGGGGGTCGCCCTCGTTCTGCTTGTCATCGGTCTTGTCATGGTGTTCTCGGTGTCAGCGGCGGCGGGTCTCTTCCGTCCCGATGGCGATCTGTTCTACTACGCGCGTCAGCAGACCCTCGTAGCCTGCGCCGGGCTCGTGATCATGTTGATCGTCTCCCGGTTGGACTACCGGCGCTTCCGCATGCTCTCGTTGGTCGGTGTGCTTGGAACGTGTGCCCTTCTCCTCGCCGTACACGTTCCCGGAGTCGGACTGGAAGCCGGGGGTGCGTCCCGCTGGATCGATCTCGGACCGCTCTCGCTGCAACCGTCCGAACTCGCCAAGCTCGCCGTGATCCTCGCGGCCGCGCACCTTCTCGCGACCCAGAGGGCACGTTCGGGCGCATTCGAAGATCTCATGTGGCCTCTCGGCCTGATCGTGGCGGTGGTGTGCGGCCTCATCCTCATCCAGCGAGACCTCGGCACGGCCCTCGTGGTGGGAGTGACCACCATGGGCATGCTGTGGGTCGCGGGCATGAGAGGTCGGGACTGGCTGGGCCTCGGTGTGGCGGGCGTGACCCTTACGCTTGTGGCCATCTTTTCCGAGGACTATCGGAGGGAGCGTTTTCTCGCGTTCCTTCAGCCGTTCGCAGACGCCCAAGATTCCGGCTTCCAGGTGGTGCAGTCGTTCATCGCCCTGGGGAGCGGCGGGTGGTTCGGAGTGGGGCCCGGTCTCAGCGTCCAGAAGTTCAGCTACCTGCCGGAAGCCCATACCGATATGATCCTGGCGGTGCTCGGCGAAGAGTGGGGCCTGGTGGGTGTGATCGTGATCGCAGCCTTGTTCGTCACGTTCGCGGTTTGCGGCTCCCTGCTGGCGCTACGATGCCGCGATCCTTTCGGGCGTCTGTTGGCGGCTGGTTGCACCTTCCTCGTGGTCGGCCAGGCCGCGATCAACATGGGCGGAGTGATGGGAGCCCTCCCGCTCACCGGTGTGCCTCTACCCTTCATCAGCTACGGCCGTATGAACCTCTTGGTCGTGCTGGTGGCGGTGGGACTGATGTTGTCAGTGGCCCGCTTCGGTCCCATCGTCGTAGCTTCGGGAACTCATCCTCAGCCTTTGGAGACTGCTGATGTCACGCATATTGATAGCCGGCGGCGGTACGGCGGGTCACGTCGTTCCGGCTCTCGCGATCGCTGACGTCCTCACCGACCGCGGACTCTCGGTCTCGTTCTGCGGGGGACCACGGGGCATGGAGGGCGAATTGGTGCCTCGGGCCGGATATGACTTCTCGACCGTCCGCATCCGGGGATTCGAACGCCGACTGGGTCTGACCACCTTGCGGACACTGTGGTCCCTGCCTGTAGCCGCGGTGGACGCATGGAGAGTGTTGAGAAGGATCCGGCCCGCCTGCGTCGTGGGAGTGGGTGCATACGCGTCGGGACCGGTGGTGGCCGAGGCGTCGGTGCTGGGCATCCCCAGTCTGGCTCTCGAGATGGATTCACACCTCGGCTGGACGAACCGTATCTTGAGCATGCTGGTCGATCGTGTGTGCCTGTCCTTTCCTGTGCCAGGGCGAGAGGGGGGCAAGTACGTATACACGGGGCGGCCGATCAGACCGGGGCTCTTGACTGCCCGCCGTGAGGACGGCTTGAAGCGCTTCTCTCTCGATCCGGACCTTCCCGTCGTGCTGGTGTTCGGCGGGAGCCTGGGTGCGCGCACTCTGAACACCGCAGCTACCGAGGCGTTCGCGACCACGGACACGCCGTATTCGGTGCTGCATGTCACCGGCCAGCAGGGACACGATTCAGCCGGTGCCACGTCGACATCGGGTGGGAACCCCAGGTATCAGGCGCACGCCTACCTGCACGATTTCGAGCTCGCCCTGGCTGTGGCCGATGTGGCGGTGTCGAGAGCCGGGGGCTCGGTGGCCGAGCTTCTCGCTCGGGGGATCCCTTCGGTGTTGGTGCCCTTCCCGGCGGCGACCGCCGACCACCAGACGAAGAACGCCCGCACCCTGGAGGATCACGGGGCAGCGGTGATGGTGCCCGACGCCGAGCTCGATGGCCGCCGCCTCACCTCTGAGGTCGAGCGCATTCTCGTGCCGGCCACACGCGCGGACATGAGTGCCCGCGCCTTGAGCTTGGCGCGTCCAGACGCTGCTACTCGCATCGCCGACGAGATAGTACAATTGATAGGCCTCTCGCAGGCACCCACACCATGACCCAGATCGCACTCTCCAATTCAGCCCTAAAGCTCGCCGACGTGCGGCGCCTGCACTTCATCGGCATCGGCGGTGCGGGCATGAGCGGCATCGCCCTCGTGCTCCACCGCCGGGGGTTCGAGGTGTCAGGCTCCGACTTGAAGCCCTCCCGGTACGTCACGCTCCTCGAAGACGCGGGAGTGCAGGTCGCCCTCGGTCACGATCCCGCCAACGTCGAACACCCTGATGTAGTGGTGATCTCGACCGCGATCTCCGAGCACAACCGAGAGCTCACAGCGGCGAGGGACCGCGGGATACCAGTGGTGCGCCGCGCCCAGGCGCTCGCCTGGGTCATGGAGGGGCGTCGGGGTATCGCGGTGTGCGGCACCCACGGCAAGACGACGACGACCTCGATGATCAGCCGCGCGCTCATCGACGCCGATCTTGACCCGTCGTTCCTGATCGGTGGGGAACTCAACGATTTCGGTTCGAACGCGCGACACGGTGAGGGCGACCTCATGGTGTGCGAAGCCGACGAATCCGATGGATCGCTGCTCTGCCTGCGCCCCGAGATCGCGGTGTTCACCAATTTGGAGCTTGACCACCACAGTCACTACCGGCACGTGGATGACGTCGTGGATGTGTTCCGCTCGTTCATCGCGTTGCTTCCAGAAGACGGCAGCATGGTCTATTGGGCCGATGACCCGCGGCTCGCTTCTCTGGCTGTCGCAGCCGGATGCGACGCGACTTCGTACGGAGTGAGCCCCGGAGCCGATTATCAAGCCCGTGAGGTGACGCTTCATCACCGGGGGAGCCGATTCGAGGTATGGCACCGGGGGCACAGGCTCACCACCGCCGAACTCGTCGTGCCCGGACTACACAACATCTTGAACGCGATGGCGTGCTTCGCCGTCCTCGGCGGCATCGGTATCTCTCCCACTCGTATAGCCGCCTCCCTGCGCGGGTTCACGGGCGCAGCTCGACGCTTCCAGTGGAAGGGTGAACGGGCCGGGGTGAGCGTCGTCGACGACTATGCTCACCATCCCACCGAGCTGAAGGCGACTCTTCGCGCGGCGCGCACGGGGGAGTGGAGTCGCGTGATCGCGGTCTTTCAGCCGCACCTGTACTCGCGCACCCGCTTCCTTCATCACGATTTCGCGCTCGCCCTTCTCGAAGCCGATATCGCCGTGGTCACTGACGTGTACGGCGCCCGCGAAGACCCTCAGCCCGGCGTGAGCGGGAAGCTCATCGTCGATAGCTTGCTGAGGGAGTCCCCTCGCTTTCCCGTCGTCTACCTTCCGAAGCTCTCCCAGGTGGTGGAGTACCTTGGGGCCACTACGCGGAAGGACGATCTTGTGCTCACGATGGGCGCCGGCGACGTGCACCGCGTGGGTGAGGGTTTCCTGGGCATAGATTCAGAGTAGATGCGCGGCCTGACGTCAGAAATAGCCGCACGGCTGGGCGCGATCCCCGACGCACGCGCGTGGCGGGACGCCCCGCTAGGTCCCTTCACGACCATAGGGGTGGGAGGGAAGGCCGACATCCTACTGACGGTGGCGTCTCCGGTGGCTCTGGCAGAGGCACTTCGTGTCGTAGCCTACGCGGGTGTCCCGTGGTCGATCCTGGGAGGCGGCAGCAACATTCTGGTGGCCGACTCGGGTTTCGCGGGAGTGATCGTGAAACTCGACGAGGCTTTCCACTATGTGGATACGCCGGTTGGCGCCGCCGGTCGCTCCGTGCGGGTGGAGGCGGGGGGAGGACTCCCGCTGTCGCGTCTTGCGGTGCACGCCGCGCAGGCGGGGCTATCCGGCTTGGAGTTCGCATGCGGCATACCCGGCAGTGTGGGAGGCGCCGTTGTCATGAACGCTGGAGCACATTCGGGTTCGGTCTCGGGCGTGCTCGAAGCCGTGCACGTGGTGAGTCCGGCCGAGAGTGGGTGGCTCCAGGCGGAGGCGCTGGATTGGGGATACCGTCGGTCCGGTCTCCCCGCGCACCTGGTGGTGACGGCTGCGCGCTTTCGCCTCTCGCACGCGGTATCGGCCGAGGTACTCGAACATCATCGGACCCTGCTCGGGGTTCGGAGGCGCACCCAGCCTCGGGCTACGCGTACGTTCGGCAGCACGTTCCAGAACCCGCCGGGCGACTACGCGGGTCGTCTCCTTGAGAGTTCCGGCTTGAAGGGTGTTCGGCGAGGCGGAGCTCAGGTCTCCACGGTGCATGCCAACTTCATCTCGAATGTCGGCGACGCGACTGCCGGCGACGTGCTCGGTCTGATGTCGATGATGCGAGGCACGGTGCGGGCGAAACACGAGGTCGTGCTCGAGCCCGAGGTACGCATGCTCGGAGGCTCGTTCCCCTGGGATCAGCGGGCACGGGGAGCTGAGTGATGGATCCCCGGGTCAAGGATCGCAGGAGGGACGTACAGCTCCGGCGCGGCCGCAGCCGGCTGCTCGTGGCCCTTATCGCGGTCGGGATCGTTCTCGCGGCGGTCGGATATCTCTTCCTGCGCTCCTCGGACATCTTCGCCGTGGAACGTGTGTACGTGCCGGTCACCGAGCGCGTGTCGGAGACCGATCTGAGGGCGGCTGTGATGCCGGCCAGAGGAATCAACCTCCTCCGCGTGTCCACAAATGACTTGGAGGAGCGCGTCCGCGCGATCGCATACGTGCGAGAGGCGACTGTGTACCGGAGCTTCCCCGATGCTCTCGAGGTGCACGTTCGCGAGTACGTGGCCCAGGCCCGAGTGCGCGACGAAGAGGGTACGGCCTGGTTGATCGCCGATGATGGCCGTGTGCTCGAACAGGACACGACGGGGGTGTCCACCCTTCCCTTCATTTTGTCGGGCGACGTGTCGGTGCCACATGTGGGGGATCACGTCGCTCCCGAGTTGGTCGCCGCCATACCGCTCGCAGCTGCGCTGACCGATCCCGCCACGTGGCCGTCGGTGAAGCACCCCGTGGAACACGTGGGAGTGTCCGAGACGGGAGAGCTCGTCGTCGTCCTTGCCGGCGGAGGAGAGATCCGTCTTGGTGATCCTACGAAGCTCGATGAGAAGTTGACTGTCTCGCTTGAGATCATCGATCGATACTTGAGGGATGGGAAGAGCCTCGACTACGTGGATGTTCGAGTACCCACGCGAGTCGTAGCGAAGGCCCGATGACCGTGGTATTGTGCATGGGTGCAGGGGCTGCGGCAAGACTAAGCTATCTCTATAGGGTTCCTGCTCTCGGGCTCGCGCAATGGTCGAGGCAGGAAGGCCGCGCTGATGCGGCGAACTGTCCGACATGGTATACGTAGATGGAGGTTCGGCAGTGATGAGCGACACCGGTTCGAGCTACCTCGCGGTGATCAAGGTCGTCGGTGTAGGCGGCGGGGGCACGAACGCCGTCAACCGCATGGTGGACGCTGGCCTCAAGGGCGTTGAGTTCATCGCGGTCAACACCGACGCCCAGGCGCTGCTCATGTGCGACGCCGACGTCAAGATCCACATCGGAGGCAAGATCACTCGGGGTCTCGGCGCGGGAGCCAACCCAGAGGTGGGTCGTCAGGCCGCCGAAGAGAACCGGGACGAGTTGCGGGAGGCGCTGAAGGGTGCCGACATGGTGTTCGTCACCGCCGGGAAGGGCGGGGGCACGGGCACCGGCGCGGCTCCGGTTATCGCCGAGTTGGCTCGCGAGCTGGGCGCTCTCACCGTCGGGGTCGTCACCCGACCGTTCAGCTTCGAGGGACGCAAGCGCGCCTCTCAAGCCGAACTGGGTATCGAGGCTCTCAGCCGCAAGGTCGACACTCTGATCATCATTCCCAACGACCGACTCCTTCAGGTCGTCGAGCGCCGCACCTCGATCATCGAGGCCTTCAAGGTGGCCGACGATGTGCTGCGCCAGGGGGTACAGGGCATCACGGACCTCATCACCGTGCCCGGACTCATCAATCTGGACTTCGCCGACGTCCGCACCATCATGAGGAACGCCGGGTCCGCTCTGATGGGCATCGGGATGGCTGCCGGCGAGAACCGCGGGGTCGAAGCCGCCCGTGCGGCCATCTCGTCTCCGCTCCTGGAGTCTTCTATCGAGGGTGCTACCGGCATCCTGCTCAACATCACCGGCGGCAAGGACATGGGCCTCTTCGAGGTGAACGAGGCGGCCGAGATCATCTCCGGCGCAGCCGACTCCGAGGCCAACGTGATCTTCGGAGCCGTGATCGACGAGACGCTTGGCGATCAGATGAGGGTGACCGTCATTGCCACCGGCTTCGATCCTCGTGCGGTTCTCGGCCTCGAGGGTGGGGCGGAGGAGGTCGTGTTGGACGAGACGTCAGAAGCCGATCCGGCGGGCCTGCACCTGGAACGTCCGCGCTTCGAGATGGACGAGGACATCCTGGATATCCCACCCTTCCTTAGGGACAAGGACTAGCCGCGGAGTGACGACCGTGTCATCCGCGGAGAGCGTGCCGGCCTCTCTCGGGGAACGGATACACTCCTCCGCGGCTGAGATGATTCGACCCGTGATCTCGGGGGGGGTCCCCTTGTTGGAGGTGAGGCTCCCGGAGCCGTTCCGCGCCGTGTTCACAACACGGTGGGACGCGGCGCATCTCTCTGAGGCCCGACCACTCGATCTGCGGGGCGACGCCGGCGCGGGCGCTCGAGAGACACTTGCACGCGGGCTCGGTCGTCTAGAAGGTCGAGTCGAAGCCGCCCTCGTCCTCGTATCTCCGCAGCAAGTGCATGGCGTGCGGGTAGCCGGAACGGCGGAGTACCGGCGCGATGGGGCGAACACTCCCTGCGATGGACTTGTGGTCAACCCGGACCTCGACTCTGGTCTCGCCGCTCTTCTCGTGTTCGCCGACTGTGTCCCGGTGATGTTGGCGGGGGAGGTGGACGCGACACTTGTCCACGGCGGATGGCGCGGTCTTCTCGATGGGATCGTCCAGCAAGGCGCCGCCTCCATGACGGGCCCGCCCGGATTGGCGGTGATCGGCCCCAGTATCGGCCCGTGCTGCTATCAGGTCGACTCTCAGCTGACGGAGAGCTTCCGGCGCCGGTTCGGCCCCGAGGTCGTGCCCCGCGAAGGGTATCTGGATCTATGGGAAGCAGCGACGAGGGCTGCGGGCGAGGTGGGCGTGGCTCGGCAGAACGTGGTGAACCCTCGGCTATGCACGGTGTGCAATCGCGATCTGTTCTTCTCGTACAGGAGAGACGGAGCCGGAGCCGGTAGACACGGCGCCCTCCTGTGGGCGACAGGCGCCTGAACAAGACCATCCATCGGGCCACAAGAGGGGAAATGGCCATCGACATCGAACAGATGAGGATGAACGTGGTTGCGGCGGAGACGCGCATCGAAGAAGCGCGGCGTCGCGGAGGCCACGGCCAGAAGGTGCGCCTGCTGGTCGCTACGAAGTACGTGGGCGTCGACGAGATGGGGCCGCTCGCGAAGGCGGGGGTACGGCTGGTGGGAGAGAACCGGGCTGAAGTGCTCGGACAGAAGTGGGGTGCGTTCTCCGATATGTTCGAGTTCCATTTCATCGGGCACTTGCAGAGCCGCAAGGTACGGCACGTGCTGCCGTGCGTCTCGATGGTGCATTCGGTGGATTCACTCCCGTTGGTGAGAGAGATGGATCGTCGGGCTGAGTCAGAAGTGGACGCTCTCCTCGAGGTGAACGTGAGCGGGGAAGCAAGCAAGTATGGTATCCTTCCGGGCGACGCGGAGGCCTTTCTGGAGCAGTCTCAGGCCTTCGAAAAGGTGCGTTTCAAAGGCTTCATGACCATGGCGCCCCTCGTACGTGAACCCGAAGATGTCCGCCCGGTGTTTCGCGGGCTGAGGGAGCTCCGGGATCGGCTCGCTCCCCTATTCGCTCCCCGATACTCGCTAAGCGAACTCTCGATGGGCATGAGTGACGATTACGAGGTTGCGGTCGAGGAAGGCGCGACGATCGTGCGGCTGGGCAGCACGCTCTTCGCTGGCGCACAAGGAGGATAAGGGATGGCTCTGGGCGACGTGTGGCACAAGACCTTGGTCTACTTCGGTATCGCCGAGGAAGACGAGTACTACGATGAGGAGACGCTCGCGCCCCACGAGGAGCTCGAGCAATCCTATAGAGAGCGCCCCAGTGTGAAGCGTGTCGAGCGGGAGGGCCGCTCGAGCAGCCGAAGGCGTTCTTCCTCATCGAACGATTTCGACGACATCTACAGTCATGACGACGGCGTGCGAAGCCAACGCACGGCAGTCATCCGCCCGGTTCCCACACCGATCGAGGCTCCTCCGGTGAAAGTGCACCTCGTGGTGCCGAAGAACTTCAACGATGCGCAGCTGATCGCGGACAAGTTCAAGGTCGAGGTGCCGGTGATCCTCAATCTCCAGAGCAGCGAGACCGAACTCGCCAAGAGACTCATCGATTTCGCCAGCGGACTGACGTACGCGCTCGACGGCGGCATGCAGCGGGTCGCCGACAAGGTGTTCCTGCTCACCCCCAAGAACGTCGAAGTGTCTGCCGAGGAGCGGCAACGGCTCGTGGAGAAGGGGTTCTTCAACCAATTCTAGCCGCGGTCGTCGTCCCCCGGGCGGCGTTCCGGTCAACTACGGGCACGCCCCGGGAGGAGTTCGTTCAGACATAGTGACTGCTACGGAATACAGAACGACCCTTGGTGTCATCGGCGTGGGCAACATCGGAAGCGCCCTGGTGCGGGGTTGGGTCGATCATGGCCCGGCGGATATCTCGGTGGTGTTGTTCGATAAGGACGGTCCGCGCGCAGCCAAAGCGGCCGCGGGAGCCGGAAGCCGGGTCACCCATGCGATCACCCTGGAAGAGGTCGCCAGCCGTGCCGATCCCCTGGTCGTGGCGGTGAAACCCCAAGACATGGACGCGCTTCTGGCGGACTTGGCCCTGGTCTTGCGCCCCGGCCAGACGGTTGTCTCGACGGCCGCCGGTGTGACCCTCGCTCGGCTACGAGCTTCCATCGGCTCCGGCCCATCCCTCCTTCGTATGATGCCCAATATGGGGGTGGAGGTAGGCGAAGGCGTCGTCGCACTCGTCGGCGAAGAGGGTTCCGAATCAGGCGCGCTCGACACGTTGAGAGGGCTACTCGAGGGACTCGGTACCGTGGGCGTGCTGCCCGAACAGTATTTCGACGTGGTGACTGCCGTGACGGGTAGCGGCCCGGGATTCTTGGCCGTCGTACTCGAGGGTCTCGAAGATGGAGCCGTGCGGGCCGGACTGCCTCGCCACTTGGCACGGCCGTTTGTGCGGCAGATGGCGCTGGGCACATCACGGCTACTCCTCGACGATGCCGGTCCGGCCGCTGCACTGAAGGATCAGGTATCGTCGCCGGGAGGCACCACGATTGCTGGCCTGGCGATACTCGAAGACCGCGGCGTACGGGGTGCCATGATCCGGGCCGTCGAGGCAGCCGCAGAGCGCGGACGGCAGCTATGATCGAGTCGTTTAGGGGGCTGTCGTGAACTACCTCCTTTCCGTGATCAGGGTCTACTACTGGCTGATCATCATCCGGGTGCTGTTGTCGTGGATCCCCTTGCCGGAGAACGACTTGGTCCGCACGCTCTATCGCTTGATCTACGACGTCACCGAGCCCTATCTCGGTCTGTTCCGCCGCCTGATGCCTTCGCTGGGCCGCGGCGGCATGGGGATCGACCTAAGCCCCATGATCGCCATCGGGGTGCTCTACGTGGTGGCCTATCTGCTCCAGGGTTTACTCTAAGAAAGCGCGAAGGGGAGTCCATGAAGCTCACACCTCTCGACATACGGCACAGGGAATTCCGTCGCGCGATGCGCGGCTACTCCGACGAAGATGTGGATGTGTTCCTCGACGAGGTGGCCGACGCATTCGAGTCCATGTTCCAGGAGAACATAGAGGCGCGTGAGAGGATCGATCGTCTCGAAGAGCAGATAGGTCAGTACGAGTCGCTCAAGGAGACCCTTCAGAAGACCCTGCTCTCGGCGCAGCAACAAGCCGACGACACCAAATCCAACGCCCGCAAGGAAGCGGAGTTGATCCTGAAAGACGCCGAGATCCGAGGTCGCGACCTGCTCGGCGAGTCCTACGGCGAGAAGCGTCGCGTGCAGCAAGACTTGATACAACTCAAGCAGGTCGAGGAGGACTTCCGCTTCAAGTTCCGCTCATTGTTGGAGGCGCATCTCAACCTCCTGGCCGAGGACGAGACTTCGGGTGATCGGCAGAAGTTCCGTAGCCTGGTCTCCGGGGTCGAGACTGCGCTCGCACGCCAGGGTTCGGAGGCACCGGCCGAAGAGAGACCAGCGACCGCGCCTGTGCGCGTGGCGGGCGAGCGCCCCACCGGCGCCGATGTGGCCGCCGTCCCGGCGAGTGTGTCGTCGGCCGAGGTCGTGGACCGCGCAGCCGCCGCGACTCAGAGCCCTCAGAGACCTGACGTCGCTTCCGCGGCCACGCACCCCCAAGGCCCGCCCCCAGCTGCACCATCGCCCTCGGAGCCCTCCGCTCAGCCGACCGCAGCCTCTCGATCCATGGACTCGTCCGAATCGTACCTGCAGTTCGACGACGAGACAGATGACGACTTGGCGATCCTGGACGATCCCGGCGAGTATGAGCCCGATTCGCACAAGGACTCGTCGGTCCGACGGTTCCTGTTCGGCAGGAAGGACAAGCCTGGTGAGGGCAAGCGCGAACCCCCGCACGAATCGGACGACCGTGACTTCCAGTGGTGAACTCGGGCGGTGCTCGATGACCGACCCGTGCAATGATGGGGAGAGCGATGACTGTTGACATCGACAAGACACGCGCGGTGCTGCTGCAGGAGCGCGAACGGCTACTCCGTGAGATCGACGAACTGGAGAGCGGTCTCGCCGTGTCGCTCGCGGATTCCTCGGAGGAGAGCCCGTACGATCAGCACATGGCGGAGGCTGCGGCCTTCACCCAGGAGCGCCAGATGGATCTCACGCTCGAAGAGAACGCGCGCATGAGTGTCGCTCGGATCGATCGGGCACTCGCGAAGCTTGATGAAGGCACCTACGGGGCCTGCGATTCGTGCACGAAGGCGATCGGCAGCGCCCGCCTTAGGATCGCGCCGGACGCAAGTCTCTGCATAGACTGCCAGAGACTGGCCGAGAAGGGCTTGTAGGCCGGGTGTCGGAGTTGTCCCTGAGCGCTCAGGATGTTCCCGATGAGGTGGCCGGGAGCGGCACGCGGGCCAGATGGTGGATCTTCGCGCTGCTCGCCGGACTGGCGCTCGCCCTCGACCTCTGGGTGAAGAGCGTGGTGGTAGGTTCCCTCGCCCTCGGGGAGCGCCGGCAGATCCTTCCCTTCCTCGACCTCCACTACGGCGTCAACGACGGCGTGGCGTTCGGCCTGCTCTCCGGCCGACCTTCCATCATCTTCCCCGCGGTCGCCCTCGCCCTGGTCGCGGTTGTGGCGTACGTTGCGCTCGACGGGCGCCTCCTTGCCGCAGTTGCCGGCGGTCTGCTTGCCGGAGGGAGTGTGGGTAACCTCTTCGAGCGGATCGCCTACGGCCACGTCACCGATTTCCTGCGCCTGCCGTATTGGCCCACCTTCAATGTCGCCGATGTATTCATCGTCACGGGGGTGGGCCTACTCCTGCTGAACCTCGTGCTCGACGTGCGCACTCCGTCATCGTCCGAGGGTCGCTGACGGCTCTCGTATCGCTTCGGGCGTGATGATGAGCATCAGTGATCGAGGGTCGAGTGAGGGGCTGGGCCCCCAGGTCCGCGAATACTTCGTGCAGCCCGAAGAGGATGGCCTCCGGGTCGACGTCGTCCTGGCGACCCGGGCGGAGGTGGGCAGCCGCTCCCAGGCGGCCCTCCTGTGCGACGATCGGGCGGTCGCGATCGAGGGCACGGCACGGGCGAAGAGCACCCGGGTCGCGTCCGGCCAGATCATCTCCGTGACCTTTCCGGAGTCCGTCGCACCTGAGCCGACGACGGGCGCGGCGCCGGTGAGACTCGCCTATGAGGACCGCTGGCTCTTGGTCGTCGACAAGCCTGCTGGGATGGTGGTGCATCAGGCGAAGGGTCACGCGTCGGGCACATTGGTGGACGCGTTGATCGAGCACGCGCCGGCGGGCGGTGAGTCGTATCGTCCGGGGATCGTCCATCGCCTCGACAAGGGCACCAGCGGACTGCTGGTGGTAGCGAAGGACGTCGGCGTCCACCGGAGACTCCAGCAGATGATACGGGACAGGGAGGTCGATCGACGCTACCTGGCTCTGGTCCATGGTGATCTGACAGCATCTACGGGCACGATCGAAGCGCCTATCGGGCGCGACCCTCATCGGCGCAAGACCATGGCGGTGGGTGGCGCGGCCGCCCGAGACGCGGTCACTCACTTCGTGGTGCTCGAGCGCCTCGGCGCGTTCACGTTGGTGGAGGCACGTCTCCAGACTGGGCGCACGCATCAGATACGAGTCCACTTCCTGGCCATCGGACACCCTGTGGTGGGAGATCCCACCTACGCCCGCCGTGATGTCGCCGGACTTGGGCGGCAATTCCTGCACAGCCACAGCTTGAGCTTCTTGCACCCGGTGGGAGGCGACGAGGTGTCCGTGCGCAGCGATCTGCCGTCTGACCTCCAGGATGTGCTGGAGCGGGCTCGGGCCGGTGTGTCATTGGGTTGACCGTCGGTTTGGGCGGGGATCGCCCTGCGGTATTGTGTGTGTGGCTGTATTCGTCGAGCGGCGGGGGGCTGGAATGCGGAGAACCATCTTCATAGTACTCGTGGGTGTCCTCGTCATCTTCTCCGTAGCGGCGACCGGCTGCGGTGGAGACGCTGGAGTCACGACGACCCAGTCCACGGTGGGGCAGTCCACCCCCTCAACGGGCGGGAGCGCAGGTGATGCGCCCGACCCAGGCGGTGGCGAGGGGTGCGTCCTCTCGGGTGAGGAACTGGCGAAGGCACTTGACGCCGAGTTCGTGTCGGTGACTCCAATGGCGCCATCCGAGTCTCAGACTCGGTGCGTCTACGAGGTCATTGACGCGGCCGGCGAACCGCAGGCGTTCGTCATGTGGACCTTCCCGCCGGAGGACTTCCCTCTGCTCAAGGAAGTGGAGGATGACCGGACCGGGGATCTCGCGGGCCTTGGCGACGACGCGTTCATCGCGTACCACCCTGATGACGAGCGCTACGATGTCTACGCGGTGCTGGACGGCACGATCACCGTCGAGGTCACGGGTAGCGATGAGGAGTCGGTCAAGAAAGTGGCAGCGCTTGCTTTGACGAAGTACTGAGTCAGCAGGGGCCGGCTGTACCGGTGAGCCCGGGCCCCACTGTTCTCTGATCCACCAGGCCCGGGGACGTGTGTGGGGCCCTACATCCGGGTGCGGATCCTCGCAGCGCGGCGGCTTCGCCGACACGCACGTCGGGTCACAGGTTCGTGCCCTCCGGTTCCTGCGTCGGGGCGAAACCTCGTCGCAGAGTGTTCTCGGTGATCACGCGCGGCTCCATGAACTGAAGCAGGTAGTCGGGGCCACCGGCCTTCGAGCCCATGCCGCTCATGCGCGATCCACCGAACGGCTGCCGCCCGACCATGGCGCCGGTGATGCCTCGGTTGATGTAGAGGTTGCCTACACGGAACTCCCGGCCGGCCCGTCGCACGTTCTCGGGGCTGCGCGAGTAGATTCCCCCGGTGAGTGCGTAGTCGCTGTCCGCCGCCAGCCGGAAGGCCTCGTCTATGTTCTGTGCCCGCATGATCGAGAGCACCGGCCCGAAGATCTCCTCCCGCGCGACGGCGCTTCCCGGCGAGACATCCACGAATACATGGGGCGCCACGAAGTATCCGGCGCCGGAGGGAGCAGGGGCCGCGAAGGCCAAGGTGGCTTCCTTCGCACCCACGTCGATGTAGCGCTGGATCCTGAGAAGCGCCGCCTCGTCGATCACCGGGCCGACACGGGTGGCCGGGTCGGCGGGGTCGCCGACAGCCAGACTGGAGGCAGCGTTCACCACCCTCTCGACGAAGTCGCCGTACACGGACCCGACAACGATGGCCCTACTGCACGCCGAGCATTTCTGGCCGGAGTAGCCGAAGGCAGACGCTACGACGCCTTCTACTGCCGCGTCGAGATCGGCGTCGGAATCGACGATCACCGCGTTCTTCCCGCCCATCTCCACGATCGCCCGCTTCACGTTCCGTTGTCCGGTTCGGACGATGCCTGCTTCGCGCACGATGCCGGTGCCTACGTCGCGGCTCCCCGTGAAGGCGATGAGATCCACGCTCGGGTGGCGCACCAAGAAGGCCCCCACCGTGGATCCGGGGCCGGGCAGGAAGCTCAACACTCCCTTCGGTAGGCCGGCTTCTCTGAGGATACTCGCCAACTCCCAGGCTACGAGGGGGGTGGCGTTCGCCGGTTTCATGATCGTGGCGTTGCCCGTCACGAGGGCGGCGCTCGTCATGCCAGTGAGGATGGCCAGCGGGAAGTTCCAAGGCGCGATCACGACGGCGATCCCTCGGGGCTCGTAGAAGAGCAGGTCGGTCTCACCCGGTATGTCGCTTAGGGAACGCGGCCGGCCGAGGCGGTGCATCTCTCGGCCGTAGTACTCGAGGAAGTCGATGGCCTCCGCGACGTCGCCGTCGGCCTCCCGCCACGTCTTGCCGGCCTCCAGGATCTCGAGAGCGATGAGGTCGTTGCGCCGCCGGCGCATGAGGTCCGCTGAGCGAAATAGCACGGCTGCGCGCTCCCCGTGTGGGGTATCCCGCCAGTGGGGGAATGCTCGCTCGGCCGCGGCCAACGCTTGCTCCGCCTCAGCGAGGCCCGCCGCGGCCACTGTGCCGATCACCTGCGCCGGGAACGCGGGGTTCAGCGACTCTATCACCGCTTCCGTATCGACCTCGGCATCTCCCAACAGCAGCGGATGGTGCGTGCCGAGTGAGCCCTTGACTCCCTCAAGCGCCCCCGTGATAGCGACTCGGTGCGCTTCGCGGGAGAAGTCGGTGGTCGGTTGGTTGGAGAAGACGCTGGGGGCCACGGGATCGGTCGCGTGGACCTCGATCCGCAGCGGCACTTCAAGCCCGTAGTCCGGGGTGGGGAGGGGGGGTGCAAGGAGGCGGTCGCGGTCGGCGCCGTCCACGAACGTGAGCCGCAAGAACGACTCGTTGGCCGTGTTCTCCAGCAGCCGTCTGACCAGATAGGCCATGCCGGGCACCACTTCCCCGATGGGCACGTACTCGCGAAGAGGCAGATCCAGGCCGGCGATCGCGTGTTTGATCGGTTCGGCCATGCCGTGCAACGTCTGGAATTCGACCGCGTCGGAGGGGAGGCCTGCAGCGCGCGCCGCGGTTACCGCATTCGCAATGCTGCGTACGTTGTGGGTGCCGAGGGCGGGACGGATCACGTCGCTGGACGCGATCATCATGCGGGTGAGGTGCTCGAATCTGGCGTCCGTATCGTTCTTGTTCGTGAACACCGGCACGGGCCAGTGTTGCTGCCGCGCGTGGATGGTCTCGTAGTCCCAGTAGGCTCCCTTCACCAAGCGGATGGTGATCGGAGTGCCGCGCTTCCGTGCGAAGTCGATGAGCCGGCGGAGATCGTTCTCCGAGTCCCTGAGGTATGCCTGCACGACCACACCGAGATGCGGGTAGTCGATGAACGCATCTTCCTCGAGTAATCCCTCGAACACCGCGTACGTGAGGTCGCGGAACCGGGATTGCTCAAGATCGAGGTTGAGGAACGCGCCGTTCTTCACCGCGGCCTCGAAGATCGGCCGCAGACGTTCCATGATCGCATTCCGGGAGCCGGCGAAGTCGATGGGGTCGATCTGAGAGTAGAGCGAGGTGATCTTGAGCGAGAGGTTCAGTCGAGGCACGTCACCCGAAGAAGTGCGGTCCATCGTGCTGTCGGCCGCCCACGCGGCCACTTCCCGCGGGAGGGTGTTCAGCAAGTCAAGGTATCTCTCCTGATACCGCATGGCCTCCGCGGAGCTGAGCGAGGCTTCCCCGAGTACGTCGAGCGTGAATCCCACGCCGGCCGCCCGCAGCTTGTGGAGGGTGGGCAGCGCCTGGGCGGCGTCGGCTCCGGCGATGAAACGTTCGGCCATCGAGTGGATGTTGTACCCGATCGCTTTGGCCGCGAGTCCGCTGGCGGCGTGGCCGGGCGAGGCTGCCTTGAGGCCCCAACGCAGCGCCGCTGGGAGCTCTCCGCTTGGATGTGCGAAGTACTGCGCGAGGTGTTCCGCGATGTCGTCGGTGGTGCGAAGCGTCGGGAAGACGTCGACGAAACGGAAGAGCTGCACCTTGAACGATTCGTCGCGCATGGCCCACTCGAGGGCCTGTCCCTGCCACCAGTCCGCTCTGAACACGGAGGGCCGCCGTTCGGCCATGGCCGAGAAGAGCTGTTTTCCGATCGCCCGCAATTGCACTTCCTGCGCCGAGGCTTCCGGGAGCGTGAGCACCATGATCCACCTTCCGAGCATCGTGGCCGAGACCCGTCGACTGACGCTCTACCCCGAAGAGCGCTGGTGTCAACGTGATAGACTCGACCGCTATGGAGCAGACACATCCGGGCATCGAGGCCATGGCATTCTTCGACCTCGACGGTACCCTTGTCGTCGGCCAGACCCAGCGCCTCCTCGTTTCCTTCCTCCGTTCCGAGGGGATGGTGAGATTCGGGTTCCTGGTGGGCGTCGCGCTCTGGTTCGCAGCCTACCGCCTAGGACTAGTGAAGGCCACGGATGCGGCCCGAGCTCGAGGGGGCGAACTGATGAAGGGCATGTCCGTGGGCGACGTGGCGCTTCTCATGGATCGCTTCACCGAAGAGGAGCTCGTGCCGAGGTTGCACGAGGGCGCGGTCGCAGCCCTGCGGGAGCATCAGCGAGTGGGTGATGAGGTGGTGATCGTCTCTGCCGCCCTCGCTCCCGTCGTGGAGGCACTGGGGCGCCATCTGGGAGTGACGGTCTGCGAGGGCACCCGTCTCGAGCAGCGTGAAGGCGTGTACACCGGGCGGCTGGAGGGCCGGTCGCTGTACGGTGCCGAGAAAGCGCGAGTGGCGCTGGCGTTCGCTACCGGCCGCGGGGTGGCGTTGAAGAACTGTTCGGCGTACGCCGACCACGAGACCGACGTGGAACTGCTCGGTTCCGTGGGCAGAGCTGTCGCGGTGCGCCCACGCCCGGAGCTGGCCAGGATCGCGCTGGAGCGGGGCTGGTCGGTGATGCCGTGAGCGGCGCTCGGTGTGCCTGGCGGCCTACTTGGAAGATACGAGGGAAAGCGAGATCGACGTGAGTGACACGGACCATTTGGCCGTCAACACCATCCGAGTGCTGGCGATCGAAGGGGTCGAGAAAGCTCGATCCGGCCATCCCGGCATGCCGCTTGGTGCCGCGCCCATGGCCCACGTGCTCTGGTCTCGCCACCTTCACTTCGATCCGGACCATCCTGACTGGCCCGACCGCGACCGCTTCATCCTGAGCGCCGGCCATGGCTCGATGCTGCTCTACGCCCTGCTCCATCTCTCTGGGTTCGACCTGCCTATGGAGGAGTTGAAGGCCTTCCGCCAATGGGGCAGCCGTACGCCGGGCCACCCCGAGAACGGTCTCACCCCAGGGGTCGAGGTGACCACCGGTCCACTCGGTCAGGGTCTCGCGAACGGAGTCGGCATGGCCATCGCGGAGTCGTTCCTCGCGGCGACGTTCGGACGGCCCGAGCATCACGTGATGGACCATTGGGTGTACGCGATCGTGAGCGACGGCGACCTCATGGAGGGTGTGGCGTCAGAAGCGGCATCTCTCGCGGGCCATTTGGGCCTCGGCCGTCTGATCTACCTCTACGACGACAACCACATCAGCATCGAGGGCTCCACCGACCTGGCCTTCACCGAAGACGTGACGGCCCGGTTCGAGTCGTACGGATGGCAGGTGCTCGAAGTCGAGGACGGCAACGATCTGGGGGCGATCGATCGGGCGGTGATCGAGGCGAAGGCCGATGTGGATCGCCCTTCGCTGATCAAGGTACGCACCCACATCGGCTTCGGGAGCCCTCACAAGCAGGATTCGGCGGAGGCCCACGGCGCGCCTCTTGGCGCCGAGGAGCTGGCGCTGACCAAGGAGAACCTGGGCTGGACCGCCCCCGAGGAGTTCTTTGTGCCGGACGCTGTCCGCGACCTCTACGCCCAGGCGGCCGGCCGAGGTGCCGCGGCTCGCGCTGCGTGGCTCGAACGGATGCAGGCGTTCTCGGACCAACACCCCGAGACGGCAGAGGCATTCCAGCGGGCGTTGTCTGGAGACCTGCCCGAGGGGTGGGAGTCTCGGTTGCCCACATTCCCGGCAGACTCCAAAGGCATGGCCTCTCGGGCCGCCTCCGGTAAGGTGTTGAACGCGATCGCTTCGTCCGTGCCCACCCTGATGGGTGGTTCGGCTGATCTCGCACCCTCGAACAACACCTTCCTGGAAGACTGCGGTGAGCGACCGTGCGGCACGTTCCGGCGCGGCGAACGCCAGGGCCGCAACCTGCACTTCGGTGTGCGGGAGCACGCGATGGGGGCGGTGCTCAACGGCATGGCGCTGCACGGAGGCGTGTTCCCGTACGGAGGCACGTTCCTCATCTTCTCCGACTACATGCGGCCGTCGATCCGTCTGGCTGCGCTGTCCAAGGCGCGTGTCACCTACGTCTTCACGCACGACAGCGTGGGGCTCGGAGAGGATGGGCCTACTCACCAGCCTGTCGAGCACCTCGCTGCGCTGCGAGTGATCCCCGGCCTGTGGGTCATCCGGCCGGCGGACGCCAACGAGACCGCCGTCGCGTGGAAGGTGGCGCTTGAGCGGCGGGATGGCCCGGTTGCGCTGATCTTGTCGCGCCAGAACCTGCCGGTGCTGGACCGGAGCGCGTTCGGGGCCGCCGACGGCCTCGAACGCGGGGGCTACGTCCTGGCCGAGGCCTCTTCCGGTCCGAAGAACATCGACGCGATCATCATGGCCACGGGGTCGGAGATCACCGTCGCGCTCGATGCCAGGGCTCAGCTTGAGGCGGAAGGTCTGGCTACACGGGTCGTCTCCCTGCCGTGTTGGGAGCTGTTCGACGCCCAGGCATCTGAGTATCGAGAGGCTGTGCTGCCGGCGTCGGTCACGGTGCGAGTGGCCGTGGAGGCGGCGGCGACCTTCGGGTGGTGCACATACGTGGGCGTCGCGGGGGGCGTGGTGGGCATCGATCACTTCGGGGCGTCTGCCCCCGGGCCGGTGGTGATGGAAGAGTTCGGCATCACCGCGGAACATGTCGCCGCCGTGGCGCGCGACCTCGCCGCGAGGAGAGGCGTGACGGCAGGGTGAGTGCGTGACGGCCGGGTGAGCGCGTAACGATGGGGTGAATGCGGGCGATAGGTTCGACGATCAAGGGGCGATCAGCAAGCCCGGACGGGAGTGAAGGAGAGCATGGGGAACAACCCTCTCAGGCAGTTGCAGGTGTTCGGCCAGAGTGTCTGGTACGACAACATCGGGCGAGGTCTGCTGGTGTCGGGCGGATTGAAGAGGATGGTCGATGAGGACGCAGTGGTGGGGCTCACTTCGAACCCCAGCATCTTCCAGAAGGCCATCGCCGACTCGAATGAATACGATGGTGCCATGGCCGAGCTCGTTGGCGACGGCGCCGACGCCGAGCGGGTCCTCGATACGCTCATGGCGGAAGACGTGGGCATGGCCGCCGATCTGCTCCGGGAGACCTTCGATGAGACGAGGTCGGTCGACGGGTGGGTGAGCATCGAAGTCAATCCCACGCTCGCCTACGATACCGAGAGCACGGTTCTCGAAGCACGGCGCCTTCGGGCTCTGGTCGGGCGACCCAACGTGCTGGTGAAGGTGCCGGCCACACGGGAGGGCATCCCGGCCATCGAGCGCTTGATCTCGGAAGGGTTGAGCGTGAATGTGACGCTCATCTTCTCGATCGATCGCTACCGCGAGGTCATGGGAGCTTACCTGGCCGGTCTGGAGCATCTGATCGCACGCCGTGCGGAGGGTGAGGACCTGCCGGAGCCGGCTACTGTGCGGAGTGTGGCGAGCTTCTTCGTGAGTCGGGTGGACTCGCTCTGCGACACGTTGCTCGAAGCGGCAGCAGGCGCCGCCGGCGCCGACAAGGCCGAGGCACTCCTGGCATTGCGGGGGCAGGCCGCCGTGGCCAACGCCAAACTCGCCTACCAGGAGTTCCTCGAGGCGTTCTCCGGCCCGCGATGGGAAGCCCTGGCCTCGGCGGGAGCGAAGGTGCAACGCCCGCTGTGGGCCTCCACGAGCACGAAGAACAAGGCGTACAGCGACGTGCTGTATGTCGACGAGTTGATCGGCCCCGACACTGTGAACACCATGCCGCACGCGACGCTCGAGGCGTACCGCGACCACGGGGAACCTCGTCTCACGCTCACTGAGGGCGTCGAGGACGCGCGCCGTCTGATCGAGGCCATCGAGGCGGCGGGCATCGCGATGTCCGACGTAACGAGCCGCCTCGAAGCCGAGGGAGTAGCCGCCTTCGCCGATTCTTTCGAGTCCCTCATGGCGACGCTGCGTGCCAAGCGGGACGTCCTGGCCGGCGGCCGAGCCTGACGTCCATGCCGTATCCCACCCTCACAACGGGACCGTGAGCGCCGAGCGTCTCGTGGAGAACCCGTTCCGCGCAGGCATGCGCCTGCGTCGCGTGCCCCCGCCTGCCACGCTCGTCATCCTTGGTGTGACCGGCGACCTGGCCCGTCGCAAGCTGCTGCCGTCGCTCTATCGTCTGTTCCGCAAGGGTCTGCTGCCCCCGGGCTCCGCGATCCTGGGCGTAGCCAGGCGCGACTGGGACGATGAGAAGTTCAGGAACATGGTGCGTGAAGCTCTCGATCGTTTCGTGGGCAAAGGTCAGGATGAGCGCATGTGGGAGGGTTTCGCGGCGATGCTGTTCTTCTGCGCCGGCGACCTCGTCGATGCCGAGGCCTACCGCACGTTGGACGATACCCTGATCTCAGTCGACGCTCATGGCCCCCGAAACGGCAACCGCCTCTTCTATCTGGCGATGCCTCCGAGCACCTACTTGGACGTGATCGACGGCATCGGGCGGCACGGACTCGCGGGTCGGCGCGGAGCAGGGTGGACGCGGATCGTGGTGGAAAAGCCCTTCGGTCGCGACCTGGAGAGCGCGCGTTCTCTGAACCGCACCCTGGGCCAGTGGTTCTCGGAGGACGATGTGTTCCGCATCGACCACTATCTGGGCAAGGAGACCGTGCAGAACATCCTGGTGTTCCGTTTGGCCAACGCGATCTTCGAACCCCTGTGGAACAGCCAATACGTGGATCACGTGCAGATCACGGTGGCCGAAGACATCGGCATCGAGCAGCGCGCCACCTACTACGAAGAAGCGGGCGCCATGCGGGACATGATCCAGAACCACGCGCTGCAACTTCTGGCGCTCGTGGCGATGGAGCCCCCCATCACCTTCGCCGCGGGCCCCGTGCGCGACGAGAAGGTGAAGGCGCTCATGGCCCTTCGTCCGTTGGGCGGACTGGAAGTCGACAAAGCCGTGGTGCGGGGTCAGTATGGCCCCGGTCTGTCACAAGGAGAAGCCGTCGTCGGCTACCTGCAGGAGGAGGGAGTCGCACAGGCCTCCACGGTCGAGACGTTCGTCGCCATGCGCGTCTTCATCGACAGCTGGCGCTGGGCGGGCGTGCCGTTCTATCTGCGCACCGGCAAGCGACTCCCCAAACGCTGCACCGAGGTGGCGATCCAGTTCAAGAGGCCACCCCTTCCGCTCTTCGGCGAAGATGTGGCGGCCGAGACCGAGGCCAACGTCCTTGCCATGCACATCCAGCCCGATGAGGGGATCACGCTGAAGATCGCCTCGAAGGTGCCGGGTCCGACCGTGCACGTGCACTCGGTGAACATGGACTTCCGCTACGGAAGTTCGTTCGGTGCCGCCGCCGACGCGTACGAGCGCCTGCTTCTCGATGCTCTGCTTGGAGATTCCACGCTGTTCGCCCGTGGCGACGGTGTCGAGGTGGCGTGGGCGTTCGTAGACCGGATCATCGAGCGCTGGCGTCACGTAGACGCGCCGGGGCCGCGTATATATGAAGCTGGCAGCTGGGGCCCCAAGGCCGCGGAGGACCTCGTCGACGCCGATCGACGGGAGTGGCGTAGGCTGTGAGCGCTATCGAGCCAGGCGGAGCCCCCGCACAGCCCCCGGCCGACGGCGCCGAACTCGTCTACACGCTCGGCAGTTCGCGGCGTGTACGCCTGCGCGAGGCCGAGGCCGAGCTGCAGGGGCTGTGGGAGACCGCCTCTCGAGAGGCCGAGCAGGCCGGTCATGAAGGGGTCGTGCGCGTCCGCGAGATCAACTTGGTGGTGTACGCGGCGGGCGACGCGGTCGCAGAACGGGTCAGCCAGGTGATCCTGCGGCTCGCCGAGCGGCACCCGGCTCGGGCGATCGTACTTCTCGACGTCGGACTCCCTGCGCCCGGTGAGGGAGTCACCGACTCGTGGGTGAGTGCCGCGTGCTATCTGACGGCTCAGGGTGAGCGGCAGGTGTGCTGGGAACAGGTCACGATCCCGGCGTACGGAAAGGCTGTACAGTTGCTCGATACCGCCGCCATGCCGGTGCTCGTGCCCCACCTGCCTACGGTGTTGTGGTGGCCCGGACAACCGGACTTCGAGGGGGAGGCTTTCCGCCGTCTCGGCGACGTGACCGATCTGCTGGTGGTCGACTCCGCAGGGTTCTCGCACCCGGTCGAAGGTCTCGGCCGCTTGGCGACGGTGGTGCGCGATGAATCGCGCGGCTACCACGTGAACGATCTGAACTGGGCTCGGTTGACGACGTGGCGGGAGATGATGGCCGGAGTCTTCGACGATGCGTCGCGGTTGGATTGGGTCCCGCGGATCCGACGGCTGAAGGTGGTGTTCGGGGCCGAGGATACCTTCGAGCGTCCGGACCGGAGCACGCCTCCCGCAGCGTCTCGAGCCCTCCTCTTCGTGGGCTGGTTCGCCTCCCGCCTGGGATGGGGGCCGTCTACTTCAGAATGGTGGATGGAGGGTTCGTCGATGCGGACCGTTCTTCATCGGCTCCAGGACGACCAGCGCGATGGAGCGACCGGTCCGGATGGGCCATCCGGGGATCGGTATTCGGTCGAGGTGGTTCTTCAGTCCGAGGCTTTGCCTAGAGACGCTTCGGGCGGCCTGGTGGCGGTGGAAGTCGAGATCGGCGGAGCGTTGGGAGACGACGGGTCGTTCGTCCTGTCGATCGGTCGGGTGGGCACCTCCTGCATCTGCGAAACCCGGGTAAAGGGTCCCGCCGACGGTCAGATCACGCACACCGCGGACGCTTCGGCGGTGCCTGAAGACCGGCTGCTGGCCGACGAACTCGACTACCTGGGGCCTGACCATGTCTTCGAGGACTCGCTTCTGATCGCCGCGGCGTTGGCGGCGCTTCCGGGCAGTAGCGCCATCGGGCGCGAAACGTGAAGAAGGGGGAACCATGAGGAAGCCGGGAGGGCTCTTGCGTGAAGTCGTGGTGGAGTCGTGTCTCGAGGCCGTGGCCGAGGCGGCGGCGACGCGAGTGGCCCGTGAAGCCCGGGCCGCGGTGGAGGCTCGAGGCACCTTCACTCTCGCGCTGAGTGGTGGCTCGACTCCCGAGGGGCTGTACCGACTGTTGGCAGGCACCACCTACGACGATATCCCTTGGGCTTCGACGCACCTGCTCTGGGGGGATGAGCGCTGCGTGCCGCCGCACGACGAGCGCAGCAACTACCGTCTGGCGGAGACGACCGGGCTGCTCGAACGCGCCGTCATGGGCGTGCACCGGATGCGGGGCGAAGACCCACCCGAGGATGCCGCGGCGGACTACGACAGCGAACTGCGTGCGCTCGTCGAGAGTACTGCCGAAGCGCCGGAACTCGACCTGGTCCTCCTGGGCCTGGGGCAAGACGGTCACACGGCATCGTTGTTCCCTGGGTCACCCGAGATGGAAGTGCGAGACCGCTGGGTGGTGGCCACGGGCGAGCAGTCGGGGACGCGGCGCCTCACCTTCACCATGCCGGTGCTCCTGCGGGCGCGACGTGTCATGTTCCTGGTGACCGGTTCACCGAAGCGAGAACTCGTGGAGCGCGCCCTGCACGAAGAGGACCCGACCCTACCGGCAGGGTTGGTTGTGGCCGGTGCACGGGCCCTCAGCTGGATCATGGACGACGCCGCGGCTGGGTGAGCGACGTGGGGAGGGTCTGAGCCCGCTTCCGGTCGAGCCGAGGGGGGCGCCGGCCGCCTCCGGTGCCGGCCGCCGTTTGGTCCCCGCTCGGCAGTTGGGCTAGAATCCGGCGGAACCTGCAGGTGTGTCGAGCGGAGGGGGACGACCGTGTCGCATCAAGGCCCCGGCCAAGATCCCGTCCAGGATGGGAGCAAGATCCTGCTCGATCCTGAACGGATGCGCCGCACGCTCATCCGCATGGCCCATGAGATCGCCGAGCACGCGCCAGACGTATCCGCCCTGGCCCTCGTGGGCATCCAGAGACGGGGCGTCGAGCTCGCCGAGCGCCTTGCGGACCTTCTGGAGGAATATCATGGGGCGCGCCCGGTGACCGGCGCGATCGACATCTCCTTCTACCGGGACGACCTCGGTGTTCGTGTGGCGGCCTACGACCAACCTGTGGTGCGTTCCACATCCTTACCCTTCGACGTGGAGGGGCGTCGCATCGTGCTCGTGGACGACGTGCTCTTCACCGGTCGCACCATCCGTGCCGCCATCGAAGCGCTCTTCGACTACGGGCGGCCTCAGGCGGTGCAACTCGCGGTGTTGGTGGATCGTGGGCACCGGGAACTCCCCATACGGCCCGACTTCGTTGGCAAGAACGTCCCCACCAGTCGCACCGAGCGCATCGACGTGCGCTTGGCCGAGTTGGACGGCGTCGACGAGGTGTCGCTGGAGTCGCGTCGCTCCTGAGGGAAGTGGCCGCGCGCGGGGCGGCCCTGCGCGCACGCGAACCACGATGCGCGCCGCCTTGGGCGCCTTCGCGCGAGTCGCCCCGACCCCGTACTATCCTGCGGGACTCGTTCGCGCTAGGATGTACCGACCTTTAATCGTGTCCTGTGAGGCCAAAAGGGGATCCAGATGCACCTGATATCGATCGACGACCTCTCTGTCGAACAGATCGAGAGTCTGTTCAGCACGAGCGATGGGTTCCTCGAGGTCGCCAGCCGCCCCATCAAGAAGGTGCCCGCCCTTCGCGGGCGCACTCAAGTGAACATGTTCTTCGAGGCCTCCACACGCACGCTCACCTCGTTCGAACTCGCCGGCAAGCGTCTTTCGGCCGACGTGGTGAACATCAAGGCGTCGGGCTCCAGTGTGAGCAAAGGAGAAAGCCTCAAGGACACCATCCTGACTCTCGAGAGCTATCGCCCCGACATCCTCGTCATGCGGCACGACAAGGTGGGTGCCTGTCGAATGGCGACGCGCTATACGAATGCGAGTGTCGTCAACGCCGGCGATGGAGCCGGCGAACATCCCACCCAATGCCTGCTCGATCTCTACAGCCTTCGGCGCGAGTTCGGCGACCTGCGGGGGATGAAGGTGGCGATCGTGGGAGATGTCCTGCGTAGTCGCGTCGCGCGCTCCAACATCTTCGGCTTCCGGAAGATGGGCATCGACGTGCGCCTGGTGGGCCCGAGTACCTTGATGCCGCCGGGAGTGGAGCGGTGGGGTGTGCCGATCTATGAGGATCTCGCGGCCGTGCACGACGTCGACGTGATCTACCTGCTGCGCATGCAGATGGAGCGGGCGAGGGGCAAGGTGCCTCCGGTGCCCAGCCTACGGGAGTACAGTCGTCTATGGGGATTGTCGCCGGCTCGCCTTCGGCCGGGCCAGCGTGTCATGCACCCGGGACCGATCAATCGCGGCGTCGAACTCACCGGCGATCTGGCCGATGACGCCCGCTCACTCATCCTGCACCAAGTGGAGTCGGGATTGGCGGTGCGCATGGCGATCCTCTATCACGTGCTGGCTCCGCACCCCGAAGGGGATGATCTGATCTAGGGGTTCGGCCGCCACACTGCCGGACCCGCGGAACCTAGGCTCGTCGAGCATCGGGGTCCGGCCCGCCGCCCCGACTTCAGTCGGGCGGGATATAGCCGAGGTCCTTGCGCTCATGGGCCAGTCGCCCTCGGAACATGTGGTCGCGCACCAGGTCGGCCAGCTCGGTCGGGTCGTCCATCATGCAGTACTTGTCATCGCCGTCATTGACCTTCAGCACCAAGCAGCGGCTCTCGACCACGACTTCGTGGATCGTGTCCAGCGGTACCACGTCGGGAGCGTCGGTCTCCATCCCGATGAGCACGGCTTCGGTGGTGAGGCGGATGTCTCCCGCCTCCCACAGCACGCGCTCCTCTCCCGAACCGGCCTGGATGCCCGATTGCTGCATGTCGCTGAGCTTCCCGAGCGCCGCGCCGCACTTGTGGCAGAATTTCTCGACTTCGGCGTTCAGCGTCCCGCAGTTGTAGCACGTGTTACTCACTTGGGTCCCTTTCACTCGGCATGAGTGAACAATACCCATATCGGCGAGTCGTAGACCAACCGGGCGTCAGGTCGGCACCCTTCGGGCTACCACCGGGGTCCCGGCCGGGGTACCATAGCGGGGCCTTTAAACGTGTCCCGTGAGACCGAAAGGAACCCGGATGGATGCTACCGTCCACCGGCCCGCTCCGCGCCTCGCCCTGCGGAGTAGGCCCCCCGAGCACCTGCTGCTTCCCGATGTCCATCTCTTCGACCCGGCCTGCGGTCTGGACCGCCGAGGCTCCCTGCTCGTGCGCGACGGCGTGATCGCCGCGATCGGCGAAACCGGCGGCCTACTCGCCGACGCGCCGGAGGCCGTGGTGCTCTCTCACCTGGGCGGTTGTCACGTGTTCCCAGGCTTCGTCGACATGCACGCCCACCTGCGCACGCCAGGCCAGGAATACAAAGAAGACTTGGCCTCTGCCTCGTGCGCGGCCGCCGCGGGCGGGTATGTGCTCGTGGCCGGCATGGCGAACACCGACCCCCCGGTCGACGGGGGCCCCCTGGCTTCCTGGGTGCTGGATCAAGCCGATCAGGTCGCCGACGTCATGCTCGCCCAAGTGGGAGCCGTGAGTCACGATCTGCGTGGAGAGGTGCTTTCGGAGTTCTGGGAACTCGCTGATGCCGGTGTGGTGGCCTTTTCCGACGATGGTCGTGCCCTGCGCGATCTCGACCTGCTTCTCACCGCCCTGCGGTACGCGGGCTCCATCGGGCGCCCCGTGTTGTTGCACCTTGAAGACGAGAGCCTCGCCTCGGATGGGATGATGCATGAGGGGGCCTGGAGCGCTCGTCTCGGCCTGCGCGGCATCCCGGGGGCGGCCGAGTCGGGCCCGCTGGCCCGCGACCTCGAGGTACTCCGGGCGGTGGTGGAGGAGCGTGCTTTGCGTAGCCCGGCGCTCGAGACCGGGGGAGGGGTCCCGTTGCTGCATCTACAACACCTCTCAACGGCCGCTTCCGTGCGCTTGTTGCGCGCCGCTCGCGCCGCCAGGCTCCCCGTCACCGCTGAGGTCACCCCGCATCACCTGCTCCTCGGCGACGACCTGGTTGCCGGTTTCGATCAGAGCCTCAAGATCAATCCCCCGCTGCGTGCCGAAGAAGATAGGGCAGCGCTCCTGGCCGCCTTGGTCGAGGGCGTGATCGACTGTGTGGCCACGGATCACGCACCGCACGCGCCGCACGAGAAGGAGGTGCCCTTCGAGGACGCGCCTTTCGGGTCGATAGGGCTCGAGACGGCGTTTCCCGCACTCTACGGAGGCCTGGTCGAGATGGGATCGCTCTCGCTGTCCCGGCTCGTCGATGCGTTGAGCGCGGCTCCATGCCGAGTGTTGGGTGTTGCAGCCCCCAGCCTGGAAGTGGGGAGTGCCGCCGACCTCTGCGCGGTGGACCTCGCGGAGGAGTGGGAGGTGACCACCGCCGACCTGCATGGGAAGAGTCGGAACTCGGCCTTCCTGGGCCGGCGGGTGCGTGGGAGAGTGGTCATGACCATGGTGAAAGGCGCTCGTCGATTCGAGCGCGCCGCGGAAGCAGGGAACGACGCGCATGCGGGCGTCTGAGGACCGAGTGATGATCCACGAGAGGAGAATCGAGAGTGTATAGGAGTGAGGTGCCCGGATATCTGGTGCTCGAGGATGGCACCGTGTATGAAGGCTTCGGCTTCGCCGCGCCGGGCCGGGTGTTCGGAGAGATCGTTTTCAACACCGGTATGACGGGATACCAAGAAGTGCTCACCGACCCGTCGTACCACGGTCAGATGGTCACCTTCACCTACCCGATGATCGGCAACTACGGTGCGGCCGACCGCCTCCTCGAGTCGGCTGAGGTGCGGTCTCGCGCATTGGTGGTGCGTGAGGTGAAGAACACGAACTACAATCGCACATGTCCCGAGGCGTGGGTCGAGTGGTTGGAACAGAGGGGGGTCGTGGGCGTGGGTGGCGTGGATACGCGTGCGCTCACTCGTCGCATCCGCGACCGCGGGGCGATGACGGCCTGCATCGCCGCCGGCGAAGAGCTGAGCGTGGACGACGTCCTTGCCGAAGTGCGCGCCTTCCCCGGCCTCTCGGGTCGCGATCTGGTCAAAGCCGTCACCTGTGACGAGCCCTACGTGACAGACGCCCCCGGCTCCCGGCTACACGTGGTCGCCTTCGACTTCGGCATGAAGCGGTCGATCGTGAGGAACCTTCTCGCGGTGGGGTGTCGAGTCACCGTCGTGCCGGCCAGCTGGACCGCGGCCCAGGTGCTCGAGTTGCAGCCGGACGGGGTGTTCCTCTCGAACGGCCCCGGAGACCCGGAGCCGGTCACGTATGCCGTCGAGACCATCCGGGGGCTTCTCGGAGAAGTCCCGATATTCGGCATCTGTTTGGGGCACCAGCTCATGGCGCTGGCCCTCGGACTCAAGACCTACAAGCTGAAGTTCGGGCATAGGGGCATAAACCACCCCGTCAAGAACTACCTGCGCGACGCCATCGAGATCACCAGCCAGAACCACGGCTTCGCTGTCGGCGCGCCCACGACGGTGGAGGAGGCCCGCGCCGAGGAGCGGGACCTGTCTTCACTCGACCCGGGAGCGATGGTGGTCGATACGGAGTTCGGTCCTGTCCAGGTAAGCCACCTCAACCTGAACGACGGTACGGTGGAGGGGCTTCGTCTGCTCGACCTGCCCGCGTTCTGCGTGCAGTATCACCCGGAGGCGGGGCCCGGCCCGCACGACAGCCTGTACCTGTTCCGTCAGTTCGTCGAGCTCATGGAGGCCTAGCAGCCCGCTGGGCCGGTCGCGGATCGGCGCGCTCCTTGCTCCGCGGGTGTCTCCTAGAGCCGGGGTCGGCTGAAGGCCGGGATGATGACGCGCAAGATGAGCCAGCCACCGAGTCCCGACACCGCGGAAGCGAACAGTATGGCGATCTTGGCCGTGTCGAGGAGGTCGGTTCCGTCGAACGCGAGACCGGCTATGAAGAGGGCCATCGTGAACCCGATGCCGCCGAGCCAACCCGAGCCGTAGATCTGGGCACGGGTGACCGAGGGCGGGATCTGGGCGATCCCGCTTCCGGAGGCCGCGGTCGCGAACGCGAAGATGCCGATCTGTTTGCCGACCACGAGTCCCAGGATGATCCCGAGGCCTACCGGGTGGAGGAGCCGGGCGGTCAGGTCTCCGCCCAGGGCGACCCCCGCGTTCGCCAAGGCGAACAAAGGCATGATGAAGAACGCCACCCAAGGTTGCAGGGAGTGCTCGAGGCGGATCAGCGGAGCGCCCACCTCCTCTACCGCATGCTCGATGCCCAGGGCTGCGGCCTGGCGCCGTTCGTCTTGCAGATGGCTGTGTCCCTTGTCACCGCCCCGTTCGAAGTCGGCCAGCAGCGTGCGTACCTTCTCGACGAAGTGCCGGCCGCCGATGTCGCTGCGTGAAGGCACTGTCATCGCCAAGAGAACGCCGGCCACGGTGGCGTGCACGCCCGAGAAGAGGACGCACAACCAGAGCACGATACCGAGTCCTCCGTAGACGAGGGTGCTGCGGGCTCCGCCCCAGTTGAGCAGCAGCAGGAATACGAACACGATCCCCGCGGCCGTCAGAGCCGTGAGTGAGACTCCGTCAGTGTAGAAGATCGCGATCACCAGCACAGCACCGATGTCGTCGACGATCGCCAGGGCGACGAGGAACACCTTCAGCGCCACCGGGATGCGGTCTCCGGCGAGAGTGAGCACCCCGAGCGCGAACGCGATATCCGTGGCCATCGGGATGGCCCAGCCCGCCGCGCCCTCACCCCCGTAGTTGAAGAGAGTGTAGATGAGTGCGGGCACCAGCATCCCGCCGATCGCGGCGCCGATGGGCAGCGCGGCTTTGCGACGCGACGCGAGTTCTCCCGCCAGCAATTCGCGTTTGATCTCGAGACCGACCACGAAGAAGAACAGCACCATGAGGCCGTCGTTGATCCAGTGCACCAACGTATCCGAGACGGACCACCGGCCGATCTCCATGCCGATCTCGGTGTGCCATAGCTCGTCATACGCGTGCGCCCAAGGCGAGTTGGCAAGGGTGAGCGCGATGGCGGTGCAGATGAGAAGCAGGATCCCCTGAGAGGCCTGTACCTTCGCGAACTGCTGGAAGGGTCGGACGACGAGGGCGAGAGGGGGTCTGAGACGTGGACTCATGATGTCGTTCTAGGCGGGTGGTGGAGGCGGGGATCGACGGCCGGAGAGGGCTCGGATCGATCGCGGTCGGGGGAGTGGGGTGCGGTCGGGGGAGTGGGGTGCGGCGCCTTCATGCGTCTAGGGTAACCGAAGTCGGCCCGTGTGTGGGACTGGGACCAGAGGAGGTTCTTCTGCGCGGCGTCCCGGATGGCGGCCACGAGGGGGTGCCCCAGACGTCGCTCCGCGGAAACCGCGTATCGCGCGGCCGGGTCGACGGTCGGCCTGCTACTTGGGGATGTCGGCGAGATGGGCGACAGCCCTTCCGCCGCCGCCGGCAGCCAGCGTCTCGTAGTCGGGGATGGCGTAGAGCCGCACCCGGTTGTCGAGGAAGTCGCTGAAGGCGAGGGTGCGCCCGTCGGGAGACACGTCGAGGCCCGTGCACTGGTTGCCGCCGATGATGGCGTCGAGCACCTTGCCGGTGGCGGTGTCGATCACCAGCACTGAGCCCCACTCCGGCCCCGGCTGGTAGTAGGAGGCGCCGTTCTCCCCGCGGTTCGACACGTAGAGCACTCTGCCGTCGGGGGAAAGGTCGATCGTGTTCGGCTTCTCGTCGGTGTTCGCGAGCTCTCGCACCTCGTCTGTGGAGAGGTCCACGACATAGACCTTGTCGAGCGCCATGTCGTCGGCGTATAGCAGGTGGCCGTCGCTGACGAGATGACGCATAGCGCCCCCCGTGGATATGAGGGTCGTACTCTCACCGGTGGTCAGGTCGATGTGCGCGATATCCCCGTTCTCGAACCCGGCTACATACAGGCTCGACCCGTCGGCAGTCACGTAGAGGCCGCGCGGCGTGCGCACGGTGGGCAGCCGTCGCCGAACCGTGCCGGTCAGCAGGTCGATCTCGGAGACGTCGTCGCTCGACCAGTTCGCGGCGTACAAGGTGCGCTCGTCTGGAGACAGCGCGATGATCTTGGTCCAGACGCCCTCGGTCTTGAGTTGGCGGCGCACAGTTCGGGTAGTCGCGTCGATCTCGAAGACGGAAGCGCTCTCCATCTGACTGGCGAAGGCGGTGGCGCCGTCACGGGTGAAGATCACTTCCACCGACCCATGGTCTCCGAGGTCGATGTCGGCGAGCTTCTCGAGGGTCACCGCGTCGAACACCTGTACTCCGGAGCCGCCGAGCAGTGAGGTCCAGATCTCTCGGTTGTCGGGTGTGAATGCCACTTGCTTGGGGTTGCTGCCGGTGGTGAAGCGGCCGATCGAGCGATGAAGCAGGCCTGCGGGGTCGAGGTACAGCTTCAGATCGCGCTCTCGGTCGAGGGTCAGTCTGGTGGTGAGCGGGTTGCAGGCGTCGTGAGTCACCTCCAACACGACCGGTCCACCGGGAGCCTCGATGGAGACCGGAGTGGGCCCTTCCCAGGCCAGGGTGCCGTCGAGGAGTCGAAGACGGACCGTGGCCCCGGTGGGCGAGGTGTCGAGCTTCAGCCCATGAGGCTCGTAGACCAAGAGGCGGTCCGGACCCGCCGGAAGTCCCTGCGCCCCGGCTGCATCTCCGCCCGGAGCGCCGGAAGACGAGTTGACCAAGCTCCGGAGAGGTTCGGCTGTCTTGGCTCCGGGCGCCGCCCCCCACACGAGTGCGACGGCCACAACGGTGAGCGCAGCGCCCAAAATCGCCACCAACGCCTGCCTGCGGCGTCTGGCGCCCTTGGTCTGGTACGTATGGGTGCGGGCTGCTTGAGGCAACGAGACGTCGTCGTCCATTCGAACAGGATAGCGCACGGAAGGCACCGTTCGCCCGCCGCGCTTCAATGCTCGGCCGAATCCGACATCCGGCCTCAAGGGCCCGTGCGGCTGGTAGAATGGCTCGGAACGTCCCTGCTTCTTGACGTGGCGACGGGAACGGGCCGCTCACATCTAGCGCATGACGCATTCTGACGACACCACACGTCTTCTCGCGCGGATCGAAGGATACCGGGACGAGATGGTCGCGTTCCAACGCGACCTGACCGCGGTCGTCGCTCTCGGCCCTGACAACGGCGGCGACGGCGAGTGGCTCCGGGCCGAGTTCATCAAGGAGCGGGCCCGCTCGTTCGGCCTGGACGACGTCATGGAACTACACGCTGCCGACGCTCGCGTAACGGCAGGATTCAGGCCGAATCTGCTCTTCAGAGTGCGGGGGCGCGCCGAGCGCCCGACCGTCTGGGTGATGGCCCACATGGATACGGTGCCGCCCGGCGAGCTTTTCTTGTGGCGCGGCGACCCGTATGTGGCTGTCGTCGAAGGCGACATCATCGTCGGTCGCGGGGTGGAGGACAACCAGCAAGGCCTCACCTCCGGCCTTTTCGCGCTTCGGGCCCTAGTGGAGGAAGCCGTCGTGCCCGCAACGGACGTCTGCCTCCTCCTGGTATCCGACGAGGAGACAGGCAACGCGTTCGGCGTAGAGCACGTACTCGGAGCCGCCCCCGAGTTGTTCCATGCGGAAGACCTCATCATCGTGCCCGATGCCGGCGCCCCGGAAGGGGCCCTGCTGGAGGTCGCCGAGAAGTCGACCCTGTGGGTGCGTTTCGTCGTGCGCGGTCGGCAGGTGCACGCCTCTATCCCTGCCGCCGGTATCAACGCGCACAGAGGATCAGCCACTCTGGCCGTGCGACTCGACGCCCGCCTACACGCCGCCTTCTGCGACGAAGACCCACTGTTCGAGCCGCCTGTGTCCACCTTCGAACCTACCAAGCGTGAGGCGAACGTACCCAATGTCAACACGGTACCGGGGGAAGACACCTTCTACTTCGACTGCCGTCTTCTTCCGACGCACTCCATCGACGAGGTCAAGAGCGTGATCGCGGAGGTGATTCGTGAAGTGGAGTCGGGCTTGGGTGTGACTATCGAGATCGGCTACCCCGCCGAGCTGCCGGCCGCTCCACCCACCGCGATCGACTCGCCGGTGGTCGAAGTGCTCTCCGACGCTATCCGGGAGTTGCGTGGTATCAGTCCGGTTGCGATAGGCATCGGAGGAGGCACCGTTGCCGCCGTCTTCCGTCGCCGGGGCCTGCCGGCGGTGGTCTGGGCGACGTTGGAGGAGACCGCGCACTCTCCGAACGAATACTGCCGCATCGACAACCTCGTGGCCGACGCGAAGGTCTTCGGCCGCGTGTTCGCGCGCGGGCTGTAGCCGCCGCATCCGCGGTGAGGCGTGCGAGCGGAGGACGAAGCTTGGAATGGTTCTTCGACAGGTTCCGTAGACGCGTTGGCGGGGAGACCGCCTTGTTTCGCACCCACCGGGCCGAGTTCCAGGACCCGGACAACGCTGTGGGCGCTCTCGTCGATCATCAGGGTGTCGTCTTCGTGGTGACGCGATGGGTCGAACTCCCCTCAGTACCACTATCGCGAGGCGGAAGCGTCCGCGAGTGGGAGATCTTCGGCCGACCCGCCGATCCTGAAGATGTGGCGCGCGTCGTCGAACGAGCGGCGGAGCGTATCCTCGATGAGGCTCCCCCTAGTCAGGATTCCGACGAGTGACCCATCCGGGGCTGGACACGTGATCGTTCTGCGCGTCGTCCCCGCGATCCTGGCGGGCATAGTCCTTGGCGCTCATTTCCTGCGAGCCTTCGAGTTGGGACCGGCACTCGTAGCGGTGGCGGCGGTGCCCATCCTGCTGTCCCTCCGGCGCCGTTGGGCCTTGCGGGTGGCTCAGGGTGTCCTGCTGGCGGGGGCCGTAGAATGGATGTACACCACCGCGATCCTGGTCGACGAACGGCAGGCGCTCGGCGAACCGGCACTGCGCCTGGTGGCTATCCTCGGCTCCGTCGCCGTGCTGACGGTCATCGGCGCTGCGCTCCTTGGCTCGCGCGGGCCGCTTGAGCGGTTCGGTCCGCGCCGTGGTTCGACCGGCGTGAGTGTGGCGGCGGTCGCGCTCACTCTTCTGGTGGTCGTGCCGGTGCAAACGGTGGTCGATCCCCCCGGACTTCTTCTTGAGCGGTTCGTGCCGACGGCTGGGTGGTTCGAAATCGCTTTGCTGGCCCTCTACGCGGGGTGGTTGGCCGAGGTGATGATCGACCCCGCTCTCAGCCCGCGTTGGCGGGTGCGCGTCTGGCGTCTCTTCTCGGTGGTCTTCTTCGGTCAACTGGCCGTCGGCCTCCTCGGCGTCGACACGTTCCTGATGACCGGAAAACTGCACCTACCTGTGCCGGCGCTCATCGTCGCGGGCCCGCTGTTCCGTGGGGCGGGGTTCTTCATGCCGATCCTTTTCGCGGCAACCTTGGTCTTCGTGGGCCCGGCATGGTGCAGCCACCTCTGCTACATCGGGGCCTGGGACGATGCGGCCGCACGGAGTGTGCGTGGGTCGAGTCGTCGCCCGAAGCCGATGCCGACCTGGCATCGACCGCTTCAGTTCCTGATCCTTGGACTAACCGTCGTCACCGCCCTCGGCCTTCGGCTGGCCGGGGCGCCGAGCGCGATCGCCGTGGCGGTCGCCGCGAGCTTCGGAGTCGGCGGAGTGCTGCTCATGATCCTGTGGTCGCGCAGAGTCGGGGTCATGACCCATTGCACCAGCTACTGCCCCATCGGAGTCCTAGCCACCACCGTGGGCCGTCTCAACCCGTTCCGAGTTGGCATGTCGGACGAGTGCGACGGTTGCGGTGCCTGCGCCGCGGCCTGCCGGTACGATGCGCTTCGGCCCGAGCACATCGCCACCCGTCGCCCGGGCGCCGCGTGCACTCTCTGCGGTGACTGCGTCACGCGGTGCCGCAGCGGCAGTCTTGGCTATCGACTGGGCGATCTAGAACCCTGGAGGGCGCGCGCTGTGTTCATCGCGTTGATCGTCGCCCTGCATGCCGGATTCCTAGGAGTCGCCCGACTCTAGCGCGGCTGCGGCCGATCCGACGGGCGGCGGCACTTCTACCCCGAGCTCCACCAACTGTCGATCGACGAGCGCCTCCCAACCCGCGTTCGCGGCGGGGTTCGCCGGGCTGGGGTGAGCGATGCGGGCCACCGCCACCTCAGATCCCGCAAGCGCCGCGACCGCTCGAGCGTGGGCGAACGCCCCCACCCCGATGACGAGGCTCGGCTCCAACGTTTCGACGGTCGCCTGAAGGGCGCGGTCGCAGGCTTCGAACAACGAGGCTCGCTCTTGGGCGGGTAGCTTGTCGGGCGTGCGGTTGCGGCCCGTTTCTTCCAGGAACGCCAGGGGGCAGTAGTTAGCTACGAAGAACCGGCGAAAGAAGGCGTCCGGGGTCTCGAAACGGTCGCGAGCCCAGCCCCAGAGTCTGCGGCCGCTCACCTCGTGCCGCGCACAGTCGAACCCGCTGACCGGTCTCTTCGGGTGCTCGGGCACGGGTCGTCCGACCGGCTCGCGGATGGCCAGCCACCGGCGCACCATCTCCACCTCGCCGAACGGCACGCCGGTCTGGGCCATGCCCCAGGGCCCGGGATTCATGCCCAGCAACACGATCCCGCCGGTCGAGGTCCCGTAACGACGAAGGTATTCGGAATGGGGTCGCCAGGCATACTCGAGTGGGTTGTACACGTGGCTCACCGGTGGTGCGAAGCACAGCGAGTCGACCTCGCCGGAGAGACGCCGGGCTATGGCCAAGAGCGCATCGGATGTTTCTCGGGCCGAAGTGGTGTCGGGCGCGTGGTCTATGACGGACGTCCTTGTTCGATGTCGTTGTGTGGCGGACTTTGTGAGAACCTATCTCGGTCGTAGCGGGCCGATCTATCGTTCGGAAGAGGTGGTTCATGACGCAGAAGGTGAGGGCGAGACTCGCATCGTGTTCGGGTGGGCGTGGCCTCATGGGGGCAACGATCGTCCTCTTGCTCGCACTTGGGCTCTTCACGGCGGGTTGTGGCTCCGAGACTTCCGTGGCATACGGAGTAGGCAGCCCCACCACAGGTACCGCCGGCAGCAGTCCCACCACGGGCACCAGCCTTGCTGCTGGTTCCGACACAGCAAACGGACCGGACACCGGTCCCACCATAGGAGACAGTCAGATGACCGATAGTCAGAAGAGCGTGGAGTTCGTCACCACCATGGGCACGATCGTGATCGAACTCGACGCCGCCGCCGCACCCGTGACCGTTGAGAACTTCCTCGCATACGTGGAAGCCGGATTCTTCGATGGCACCATATTCCATCGTGTGATCCCCGGATTCATGGCCCAGGGTGGAGGCTTCACCCCCGACATGAAGCAGAAGCCCGTGAATGCGCCCATCAAGAACGAGGCGGACAACGGGTTGAAGAACTTGCGCGGCACTGTTGCCATGGCGCGGACCAACGTCGTCGATAGCGCCACCGCTCAATTCTTCGTGAACGTGGCCGACAACGCATTCCTCGATCACAAGACGAAGACCATGCAGGGCTACGGCTACGCCGTTTTCGGCAAGGTCGTCACCGGCATGGAGGTCATCGATGCCATGGTGGCCGTGCCCACCACCAGCATGGGCCAGATGCAGGACATCCCGGTCACGCCCATCGTGATCGAGAGCGCGAAGGTGATCGTCCAGGAGTAGGGCGTCTTCCCAGGCGACCGCGGCTCGGAGGTCGGCGGAAGCGTCGACCCGGGCCGCGCCGCCGATCCCGATCTGGGCGATGATCCTGCCCGCGGCACCGATATCGGTAGTGGTGCCCATCCCGGTAGTGGTGCCCATCTCGGTAGTTGCGCCAACCACAGCCGAGCCGTTGGTCGAGATCGGCGTCAACCAGCTCGACCTTCCGCGGACGACTCCTGCGCCCGCGCGGCCGAAGCCTCCGACACCAACCACTCGAAGATGGGGTCGGAGTCGCGGAAGAACTCGGGGTGCCACTGCACGCCAAGTGCACGCTGCCCCTTCACTTCGATGGCCTCGACCACCCCGTCGTCGGCGTGGCCTACCGCGACGACTATGCGCCCCAATTCAGCCACGGCTTGATGGTGCAGGCTGTTCACGTGCAGGTCGGACCCGTAGAGGTCGAAGAGCGTGCTGCCTGGAACAAGGTTCACGTGGTGCACTCGCTCGTGCGGGGGATAGAGGAGGAACGAGTGTGATGTGCCTTCGCCCACCGGCAGGTCGGGCACCAGCGTGCCTCCCAGCGCCACGTTCAGTACGTGTAGCCCTCTGCAGATACCCAAGACCGGGATGTCGGCACGGAAGGCCGCATGCAGCAGCTGGATCTCGAACCTATCGGACTCGGGGTCGATGACGGTGGAACTCGGGCCCGGGACGCCGCCGTAGAGGCGGGGGTCGATGTCGAGGCCGCCCGCCACGACGACTCCGTCCAAACGCCACGCCAACTCCGCGGCGTCCGCCTCGCGCGACACGTAGACCGGCAGACCGCCGGCCACGGCGACCGCTCGCGCGTACGTCATGAACTGTGCGTTCATCCAGTGGTCGTAGGCGCTGGGTGGAGTCCCGGCGATCTGGGCGACCGAGAGGCGGCGTTGGGTGATCCCGATCAGAGGCAGACTCATATGTCGGTGGTCCTTTCTACTGCTATCCGCAACTCCCTGCGGGTGGTTTCGATGTGGGCTCTGACTGCGGCGGCCGCCCGTTCCGGGTCGGCCTCCGTCACTGCGTCGAGGATGAGGCCGTGGTCGATGAGGGTGGCCCGCACCAACTGAGGGCGGAGTGCCCGATCGATTGGGGAGAAGAGCTCGCCTCGAGCGCGGCGGGCCGCTTCTTCCAAGCGAGGGCTGCCCGACGCCGCGGCCAGCACCCCGTGGAACACGGCGTCGGCACGGCGGAACTCAGCGGAGCTGGTCGCGGCGGCGATGTGGGCCTGCGCGGCACGCAGCTGCGTCAGGTCGTCTTCGCTCCGTCGGTACGCCGCGCGCATGGCGACCTCACACTCGATCGCTGAACGGAAGGCGAGGATGTCCTCGAGTTCCGCGACGTCGTTCCGCACCGTCTCGAACCAGACTTCGGCGGGGCGGTCGAGCGCCCTCACGAACGTGCCGCCGGAGGCGCCGCGTCGGGTCTCGACGTAGCCTTGATCCTGCAAAACCCGGAGCGCGTGCTGAAGGGTGGGTCGGGCCACCCCGAGTTCCCGGGCGAGTTCGCGCTGTGCTGGTAGGCGGTCGCCGGCGGCGAGTTCGCCACCCTGGATACGGGAGCGCAATCGTGCCGCCAGCCCCTCGGAGAGAGTACGTGTGGGTAATTCCGTGACTATCTCGGCGACGATGTGGTCTACACCTCTTGTGATGGCCGGCCGTAGTGTTGGTACGCCCAAAGGACAAGATACTTTACCATTGCTGGCGGAGGTGCTGTCAAGGGCACAGGCTCTCGGATGATCGCTTGCACTGGACGGTCCCCGGCCCGATAGGGAGCCGGGCCTTCTCACGTCCTGGTCAAGCGGCGGACTCGTCGGTCTCCATCATCCCGAGGACGTTGCCCTCGGTGTCTGCGAAGTATGCGAGCCAACCGACGCCCGGAACAGGCGTCTTCGGCACCATGACCCTCCATCCTCTGGGCTTCCCAACCGAGGGCGTCTTTGTAGAATGCTTGAGCGCGTTGTGGGTCGTCGGCGTTGACCTCGAAGTGCACGACACGCGCCATGGCGATCACCTCCATGCTCGGGATCACTTCATGACACTCTTCCCAGAAGGGGACCGTGTCATCCGCGGGTCGACCTCGGCAGAGCGGCAGAGATCTGTGCACACGATGCGTCGCACTCGAGTGAGATGCTCGGAGCGTCGCCTGTTCGCATCGCGCCGTGAATGGTATACAGAAGGCGGCGGGTGTCCTCGGGAGTCAGGCGCCACAGTCGAGTGGTGGGCTGTACTCCGTACCGTGCTCACAGGCAAGAAGAAGGAGTTCCCTTGTGAAACGTTCTCTGGGACCGAAGACCGTGCTGTATCCGACCCCGGTGCTCGTGGTGGGAACGTACGGCGCCGACGAGCGCCCGAACGCCTCCACGGCCGCTTGGGGGGGCATCTGTTGCTCGAGACCGCCGTGCGTGACCGTCTCATTTCGGGCAGCCACCTTGGCGCACGCCAACATCACACTGAGGAAGGCCTTCACTGTGAACGTCCCCGCGGACCGGCATGTGCGCGAGGCCGACTACTTCGGTGTGGTATCGGGACGTGATGCCGACAAGTTCGAGGTGGCACGTCTCACCCCGGTGCGCAGCACCTCTGTGGATGCGCCGTACGTGGATGAGTTCCCCTTGGTGCTCGAGTGCCGGGTCGTGCAGGTCCATGAACTCGGCTTGCACACGCAGTTCATCGGGGAGATCGTCGATGTGAAGGTGGAGGAGGGGTGCATCGATGAGACGGGCACGATCGACGCGGGAAGGATCGCCCCCCTCTTCTACGCACCCGTTGATGGTCACTACTATGGAGGCGCCACGCGAATCGCCAAGGCTCACTCGATCGGCCATGAGATGAGACCGCAGTGAAGGATACCATCGAGATCCAGGTGCGCCCCTACCACGTCGATCTATTCCGACACGTGAACAACGCTCGGTATCTCGAGTTCCTAGAAGAGGCGCGCTGGTCGTTCTGGGAGAGTTTCAGCGGCTTCTCCGCGCTGGCGGATCGCGGCTGGACCTTCATGGTGGTGAGGATCGAGATCAACTACCGGCTGGGTGCCGAGGCCTTCCAGGTGCTGAGTGTGCGCACCGAACTCGAGGGCCTGGGGGAGCGCAGCGGCAGGTTGCGCCAGGTGATCACCCTCAAAGGGACCGGAGACGTGGTGGCCGACGCGGAAGTCGTGTTCGTCGTCGTCAACGGGGCTACCGGCAAAGCCCTGCCGATGAGCGAGGTGGGTCCGGCCGTGTTCGGAGATCGCGCGGCCGGTATCGGGCGGGCTTGAAGTCAATCGCGGCAGACGAGGTCACCGGCGATGGTGGGCAGTTGTAGGTTCTCGCTGTAGTCCACTGGGCAGTCGATCAGAGTGACGGTGTCCACAGTGAGCGCCTGAGCAAGGGCGTGAGCCAGATCTTCAGAGCGCTCGATGCGCACGCCGCGCACGCCGAAGGACTGGGCGTAGCCGACGAAGTCAGGGTTCGTGAAGTCGACGCCGATCTCGCGATTGAAGTGCTCCATCTGCTTCCACCGGATCAAGCCGTACGCTGAGTCGTTCCACACGAGGATGACGATGGGCGTGCGCATGCGTTTCGCCGTCTCGATCTCTTGGGAGTTCATGAGGAACCCGGCGTCTCCGGTGACGGCCACCACGTTGCGATGCGGCATCACGTGTTTGGCCGCGACGGCTCCGGGAACGGCGATGCCCATGGCTGCGAGTCCGTTCGAGATGAGGCAGGTATTGGGACGCTCCGCCTGATACATGCGGGCCATCCAGAGTTTGTGGGCACCCACGTCGCTCACCACGATGTCTTCGGGGCCGAGAGCTTTGCGTAGATCCCAGATGATCTTCTGGGGCTTGAGCGGGAAGTCACGGTCTTCGGCATGACCTGCCACGTCGTCGAGCACCGCTTGATGAAGGTCGGCGGCGAGCGAGGTCTCGTGGGGACGGCCCGCTTGGGCGATGGCTTCGAGCGTCGCCGCGATGTGCCCCACGACACCCGCCTCCAGGATGTATGACTCGTCCACCTCTGCGGGCGCCGCGTGCAGATGCACGATCTTGAGATGGCCTTCCTTGTTCCAGTGATGCGGCTGGTACTCGACGATGTCGTAGCCCACGCAGATCACCAGGTCGGCCCGGGCGAAGCCGCATGCGACGTAGTCCCTCGCCTGCAAGCCTACGGTCCCGAGAGCCAGGGGATGCGAAGACGGGATCACTCCCTTTGCCATGAACGTCGTGGCCACGGGGATGTTGAGTCGCTCCGCGAAGGCTACCAGTTCATCCGACGCACCGGCGCGGGCCACTCCGTTCCCCGCCAGGATGATGGGCGTCGTAGCGGCATCGATCACCCGCACGACTTGGGCGACCTTCACCTCGGAGGGGAGGGGAGGCGTGGGAGACTGCACGCGCAGCGGATGTTTGCCTTCGACAGTCGCAGCCGCGATGTCTTCCGGGAACTCGATGAAGCTCGCGCCCGGCTTCTCGATCTGCGCCACCTTGAAGGCTTTTCGAACCACCTCTCCCACGATCTGGGGCGACCGGATCTGTGCCGAGTACTTGGTCACCGGGGCGAACAGCGCCTGCAGATCAAGAACCTGGTGGCTCTCCTTGTGCATGCGCGTGGTGGCGGCCTGTCCCGCGATGGCCACGAGAGGGGCTCCGTCCATGTTGGCGTCCGCGACTCCGGTGAGGAGGTTCGTGGCCCCCGGCCCAAGCGTCGAGAGGCACACGCCCGCCTGGCCGGTGAGTCGCCCGCGCACGTCGGCCATGAAGGCGGCGCCCTGCTCGTGTCGGGTGGTGACGAACTCGATACCACTATCGAAGATGGCGTCCATCACGTCGAGGTTCTCCTCGCCGGGGATGCCGTATATGGTGGTGACGCCCTCGTTCTCCAGGCAACGTACGAAAAACTCAGCAGCTTTGGTCCTCATCGGTCCCCCTGAGACGGTGCGGCTCGGCGGTCTGGAGGGTATTACCCCTACTCGGCGGGTACTACCCGCACGGGTCGCCTGGGCGGAGACGAAGAGATCGCCCACGGCACATCGCTTGGTCTATCCCGTGCTCGTATATCGCCCGACCAGCAAAGGCCCGACCAGCTCGAGGGAGAGGGCGATGAACTCGTCGAGAGTGGAAGCCACCCGAGGGACGCATCGCTCGATGAGCGACTCGGCGGCATCGACGTCTATGCTCTGCACCCCATGCTTAGCTTCCACCTGCACCTCGTATTTCTGCGCCAGGGTGCCCGGCGTCACCTGGTCCAGCTGCACGTAGTCGGGGAACTCCATGAACGCGTTTTCGAGCCGATCGGCCTCGATCGTCGCCGCGAGCGAGTCGGAGAGGAAAGATGCCAGCGTGCCGAGGAGTGCGCGGTCTGTGAGCGCGAGTTGAAGCATGGGCCCTAGGTCGGGTCGACGTTCGTGGACGATGAGGTCCGCGGCCATCTCGATGAAGTTGTGGGCCTTCCACCAACCTGCAGAGCGGGGAAGGCCACAGATGTCGGCCGCCTCGTCGGCGATGTCGCGGGAAAGCTCGAAACAGTAGCCGTGATCCCCCCCGCGGTACGCGCGGTCTGAGTAGTGGTCGAGTCCCTCGGGAATCGCGCCGTGCGTGATCACGGCACGGGCGAATCGAGCAGGAATCCCGGGCTCATCCCGAGGGAGGAGCGACACCGATCGGTCGTAGAGGCGTTCGCCCACGGTGTGCGTCTCTTCCCAGCTGAGTCCGCCGGCTAGCCCGGTATCGGGGAATACCGCGCCAAGCGCTTGGGCGGGCTCAAGTTCACCCAGAAGGCGCTCGGCGAAGTAGAGGTGGGTGAGTGCGAACACGTTTCCTCCATGGGTCTGGCCGTTAGCACCTAGCCGAATAGGATACCGGGGAGATAAGGGAGGTGGAACCCCCTGGGTATCAAAGGGATAGGTCGCGGGTCTTTTCGGGTACCGAGTGGATAGGGCGCAGGCTTCTCGCTGGTGCCGGTGATCCATGTGGGCCGCGTGGCCGTCTGGACGCCCTGGTCGTTGATGGAAGGGAGTGGTCGATGCCCGACCCGAGTGGAGAGCCGTTCCGAGCCCTGATGCTGCGCCAGGGCGGCGACGAGCCGACGGCGGAGATCACTAGGCTCACGTGGCGGGATCTCCCCGAGGGGGACGTCTTGGTGCGCGTGGCCCACTCTTCTTTGAACTACAAGGATGCCTTGGCGATCACCGGTGCGGGCCCCGTGGTCCGCGAGTACCCCATGGTGCCCGGCATCGATCTGGCCGGCGCCGTCGTAGATAGCTCGTCCCCGGACTACCGGCTGGGAGACGCAGTGCTCCTGACGGGGTGGGGGATCGGTGAGACCGTCTGGGGCGGCATGGCTGAGTACGCGCGGGTCCGCTCGGAACACCTGATCCCGATACCAGAGGGTCGGGATGCGTTCTGGGCGATGTCGGTGGGTACGGCCGGCCTCACCGCGATGCTCGCAGTCATGGCGTTGGAGGAGGCGGGGATCTGGCCCGCTCAGCCATCGGCCACTCGGGGCCCCTCCGACGACACGCCCGCGGATTCCTCAGAAGTGCGCGTCGAGCGTCTGCCCGTGTTGGTCACGGCCGCAAGCGGAGGCGTGGGCAGCATCGCCGTCTCTCTGCTGGCCGGGGCAGGCCACTATGTCGTGGCGTCCAGCGGTCGGCAGGACAGCGGGCCCTTCCTTCGCTCTATCGGCGCGTCCGAGGTCATCGAGCGGGTGGAACTAGAGCAGTCCGCCCGCCCTCTCGAGCAGCAGCGTTGGGCCGGCGCAATCGATTCTGTGGGGGGAAGTACCCTTGCCCGGGTGCTTGCCGAGACTCGGTACGGGGGCGCGGTGGCTTCCTGTGGCCTGGTGGGGGGCGGCGCTCTCCATACGACGGTCATGCCCTTCATCTTGCGGGCGGTCAAGCTTCTCGGGGTGAACTCCGTCTTCACCCCCCGGGACCTGCGGCTCAAGGCGTGGAGTCGGCTGGCATACGAACTGCCGTCCGATATGCTTCAACCCCTAACCAGGGTCATCTCCCTCGAAGAAGTCCACGGGATGGCCCGCCAGATGGTCGCGGGGCGGGGAAGAGGCCGCACGGTGGTCGATCTCGCGGCCCGAGGGTAGACGCCGCTACGTGAACACGACGCCAACAGAGACCTTGATGTCTTCGCGGGCCCGTCGGCGTCGATCGCTCGAGTGGTGTGCGGTCGCAGCCCTTATACTCATCGGCGGATGCGGGGGTGGTCAGACGCCGGAGACCGGCGCCCTCCTCGGCCCTGGGACGACGAAGGAGGGTCCGACCACCATGGTCGGTGCCGTCACCACGAACGCTGAGGTGCACATGAACATCGAAAGCGACGCCTTCTCGGACGGCTCTCTCATCCCCGTGCGGTACACGGGTGATGGGGACGACATCTCGCCGGGACTATCGTTCACCGGCATCCCTGCGGGTGCGCGTGAACTCGCCCTCATCGTCGACGACCCGGACGCGCCTCGGGCCGAACCCTGGGTCCATTGGGTGATCTACAAGATGCCCGCGAGTGTCGCCGGTCTTCCGGAAGGAGTAGCGCCCTCAGGCGGAGCGGCACCGCCGGTGGGAACGGTGCAAGGTCCGAACGATTTCGGCGAAGAAGAATACGGTGGCCCCGCGCCACCGGTGGGGCACGGTGTGCACCACTACCACTTCCGACTGTACGCGCTCGATGCCGATTTGGACCTCCCTGTCGGCCTCGGTAAGTCGCAGCTGCTTGAGGCGATCGAAGGACACGTGCTGGCCACGGCTGAGTTCGTGGGCACCTACGAGAGATGAGAGGGACTACATGGGCAGGAGTGGTTTCGCGGGATTCCCCGAAGGTCTGATCGGCTTCCTCGAGGATCTGGCCGCCAATAACGACAAGACCTGGTTCGACGCGCATCGAGCTGACTACGAGAGCCTCTACCTTGAGCCTGGTAGGGAGTTCGCTGATGTCATGGCCCAGAAGCTCGACAAGGGACTCCGCCCTTCGACATTCGACGCTCCCATGACGGCATCCGTGTTCCGTATCTTCCGCGATACCCGGTTCAGCAAGGACAAGACCCCCTACAAGACCCACCTGGCGGTCTCCTGGGGCGAGGAGGGCCGTGCGAAGGGTGAGGGGCTGGGGTACTACTTCCATCTGCAGCCAGGGAGCGTGATGGTGGGCGGCGGCATGCACGCGTTCTCGAAAGACACGCTCGCCGCCTACCGGGACGCGGTCGTCGACCCCGTGCGCGGTCCTCTGCTGCGGGAGGCTCTCGATGCGGTCGCTGCGGCCGGCCCCTACCAGATATGGGGGGAGACGTACAAACGCGTTCCCCGGGGATACGACGAAGACCATGAGAACAAGAGCCTGCTCCTGCACAGCGGATTGTACGCCGGCACGTCGGAGCGCCCTCCGAAACAGTTGCACAGGTCGACATTCGTGAAGTACTGCTTCGACAGGTTCGCGGCTCTCTCGCCGCTACTCGGCTGGTTAGAGCAGCTTCCGACGTAGGAGCCCGTAACGACCGGCTGCTTCTAGGCGGTTGCTGAAGAACGAAGCCTCGGCCGCCAGAGCGCATTGAGCGGCGCGATAGGGCGTCCTCAGTCGCGCGCGTAGCGCTGCTACGAGCGTTCCCTGCGTCCTTCTTTCGCGCGTGCCCATCACGCCCTGACGGCGCGGCGTCATTCTCCAGCAACCTTAGGCCGATGGGCGGCCGAAGCCGCGCAGCACCTCGCATGCGAACGACAGCCTCGGGCAGGACACGCCGAGGCGCGTCGCCTCGTCGACGAGATGCCCGAACACCTCATCGACCTCGATGGATCGGCCGGCTTCGATGTCCTGGAGCATGGATACCCGCACGATGCGCTCGCCGTCGTGGATGTGTGCCGCCTCGGCCGCCATGGCTTCGAGTGCATGTTCGCGGGAGTGGGTGATCCAGGTGTGCGGTGTGAGACCCGGGTAGTCGCCGATCCTCACGTGTGCGGCCTGCGCGATGAGAGCCACTTCGGTCATGATGTCGAGCATCGCGCCCGCCAGATGCGAGTGCGCCATCACGTCCGCCACCGGCTTGCGCGAGAAGGCCGAAACGGCAAAGGCGGCCGTCGCCAGACAGGCCTTGGACCAGATCAGCGACGTGATGTCCGTCGGCACCTGTGCGGGGAGTCCCGCGTCGTCGAGTGCGGCTACCAATCCGCCCACCCGGTCGCTGAGCTCTCCATCGAACTCGCCCAGGTAGGTGGTCCCACGCGCCGTGAACTCGACGGAACCGTCGTCGTGTCTCTCCGCCCCGACCATGGTGCCGGCGCCCATGACCCGTTCCGCGGCGAAGGCTTCGGCAAGCAGTGAAGCGCTGAGTACTCCGTTCTGAAGGCTGGCGACCGCTCGCGCGTCGATGTGGCGCAGGGCGGCAAGGGCTTCGCGGGTGCCCATGGCCTTGGTGCAGAGAAGCAGAACGTCGGCGTATTCGACGGCGGCTGGATCGTCGATGACCGGCACGGCCACCGCGACCTCCTCCAACCCGTGGATGACAACTCCCCGTTCGCGCAGAAGGCGCGCCCGCTCGCCGCGGGCGATCAGGGACACACTGGCTCCACTACGGGCGAGCATGCCGGCGAACACGCAGCCCAATGATCCCGCACCCACGATCACGATGTCGAGTGTCCGCTTGATCGGAGTCCTCCTCGGGCGGCCGTCGCGAATTGTTTCGGCCACGGTCGCGACGGGCATTTTCAGTCCAACGATCGCAGGACCGGGCGATCGTTCGTTCCTGTCTCTCGAATATAGATGAAGTGAGGACCGATATGTTGCCACAGCAGATGCTCGATGCCGTCAATCGCCAGATCAACGCTGAGATCTATTCAGCGTATTTGTACCTCTCGATGTCGTCCAGATTCTCGGTTCTGGGTCTGCCGGGCGGCGCTAACTGGATGCGGGTTCAGGCGCAGGAAGAGATGAGCCACGCCGCCAGGTTCTACGACCACCTGATCGAGCGCAGCGGCGAGGTGAAGCTCACCGCGATCGAAGAACCGCCCGCCGATTGGCCTACCGCCCTAGCCATGTTCGAGGGCGCTCTCGAACATGAACGCAAGGTCACAGGGATGATCGATGCGCTCGCCGACCTCGCGCTTGAACTGAAAGATCACGCGTCGCATAACATGCTGCAATGGTTCATCGCCGAGCAGGTGGAAGAGGAGGCCTCGGCGGACGATATGATCCAGAAGCTCCGTCTTGCAGATGGCGCCCCCGGCGGTCTGTTCCAACTCGACAACGAGATGGCCACGCGGGTGTTCGTGCCGCCCACTGCGACAACCTAGCCGCTGAGCAGCTACAAAGCCCCTCCTCGACAAGCTGGTCGGTCAGCCAACATGCACCGTGGCTTACGACGATTCGTCGTAAGCCCTTCCAATAGCCGCTCTTCGTTGAGATATTGGTGAGGCGTGCCGAGCGGGACTCGGCGAAGAGCGCGTCAATCGTGTTTGACCAGCCGGTCGGACAGTAGAGCATCTGGGAGGATGAGTGGCCGTGATACGTGAACTGAGCGACGTAGTGTTCGTGAGTGGTGTCCGCACCCCTATGGGTCGGTTCGGCGGCACCCTGAAGGACGTGAAGGTGTATGACATCGCCTCATTCGCGATCCGTGAGGCACTCTCGCGTGCAGGAGTCTCGGGCGATGACGTAGACGATGCCATCGTGGCTTCCTGCCGTCAGGCGGGCAACTACGTGAACCCCGGGCGAACGGCGGCGCTCAAGGGCGGCTGCGGCCAACACGTGCCCGGCGTCACCATCAACAAGGCCTGCCCGGCGGGCATGAAGGCGGTGAGTCTCGCCACGCAGCTGATCCAAGTCGGTCAGGCTGAGGTCGTGCTTGCCGGCGGCATGGAGAGCATGTCCACGATCCCTCACCTCATCCGTGGCTACCGCTGGCAGGGGTTCCGCATGGGCAACATCCAGTTGGAAGACGGCTGGAGCGATTCACACGACCCGGTCGCAGACATGGCGATGGGCGAGACCGCCGAGAACCTGGTCGAGAAGTACGGTCTCACCCGTGAGGAACTCGACGAGTTCGCCGTGTCCAGTCACGTCAAGGCGGCGGCTGCGCGGGCTAACGGGTGGTTCGACGAGGAGATCACACCGGTTATCATCCCCGCCAAAGGCAAGCAGCCCGAAGTGGTGTTCGACAAAGACGAGTCGATCCGCGCGGATGCCGATGTCGCCGCGATGGCCAAACTCAAGCCGGCCTTCACGCGAGACGGCCAGGTCACGGCCGGCAACTCGTGCGGCCTTACCGACGGCGCCGCTTTCTTGGTCGCCATGAGTCGCGAAGAAGCCTCCCGCCGCGGAGTCAAGCCCTTGTTCTCCGTGGTCGACTACACGCAGACCGCCGTCGACGGTCGCTTCATGGGGGAGGGGCCCGGGGTCGCTATCCCCAAGGCGCTTGCACGCGCGGGTATGGCACTCTCCGATATGGACCTCATCGAGGTGAACGAGGCCTTCGCCGCTCAAGTGCTCGCGAACGAGCGTCAACTCGGGTGGGATCGAAGCAAGCTCAACGTACACGGGGGCGCGATCGCCCTCGGCCATCCCACCGGCTGCTCCGGCGCTCGCATCATCGTCAGCTTGTACCATGCTCTCAAGCGCACGGATGGGGAGTATGGCGTAGCCGCGATCTGCGGCGGCGGCGGTTCGACGATGGCTACCATCATCCGCAGAGAGACCTAGGCTTCCGGGACACCCGACTATCGCTCAGAGGGTCTGTTGGCGTGTGAGGAAGTGCCGGCTCTCAGCGCTGGCTGACCGGCCAACAAGGAAGAGTCTATAAACGCGGGTTCGCGTCGATCGGAGGGAGAGCACATGAGTCTTGATTGGATGCCGAGGACTAACGACTTGAAGGACCACAGCCTGCACGGTCCCCAGTACTGGGGCACGGAGGCTCCCTGCACCATGTTCGAGAAAGCCCCGCTCACCAGCCCCGAAGGTGAGGTGGTGCCGGGCCTGTTCGTGGCGAGGATCACCCTCAACAACCCCAAGCAGTACAACAGCTACACCACGAGCATGGTCAAGGGCGTCATCGGCGCCTTCACCAACGCGTCGCTCGACCGCAGCGTGGTGGCCGTGGTGTTCACCTCGGTCGGCGACAAGTCCTTCTGCACCGGCGGCAACACCGTCGAGTACGCCGAGTACTACTCGAAGCGCCCCCAGGAGTACGGCGAGTACATGGACCTGTTCAACCTGATGGTCGACTCGATCCTCAACTGCAAGAAGCCGGTGATCTGTCGAGTCAATGGGATGCGTGTCGGCGGCGGCCAGGAGATCGGCATGGCGTGCGACCTAGCCATCTCCTCCGATATGGCCATCTACGGGCAAGCCGGCCCGAAGCACGGCTCGGCGCCCGTGGGCGGTTCCACCGACTTCCTGCCCTGGTTCCTCTCGATGGAAGACGCGATGTGGAACTGCATCTCGTGTGAGCTGTGGTCCGCCTACAAGATGAAGGCCAAGAACTTGATCTCGAAAGCTGTCCCGGTGCTGCGGAACGCTGCCGGCGAGTGGGTGCGCAACCCTCTCGTGCACACCGACAGCTATGTCGAGGACGGCGAGATCGTCTACGGCGAGATGAAGAAGGGCGAAGCGGCCGTGGCGGCGAAGGAAGTCGTCGCCGGCTGTTCGGTCGACTTCACACGCCTCGATCAAGAAGTGGACACCATCGTGTGGCGCTTTGCCAACCTGTTCCCCGAGTCACTGCAGATGTCCATCGATGCGATCCGCATGAAGAAGAAGTTCTTCTGGGATCTGGCCAAGGGCCCGAACCGCCACTGGCTGGCCACCAACATGATGGTCGAGGCGCACCTGGGCTTCAACGCTTTCTCCACGCGCAAGCAGACAGGCGAGGACGTCATCGACTTCCTGCGCTTCCGTCAGCTCCTGGCCGAAGGGGCGCTCATGGACGAGGCGGCGTTCGAAGAAGTGATGGGCACGCCGCAGAGCTGAGTACCTGGGTTGCTCGTGGGGCTGGTCGCGCGCCGGCTCCACGGGTATGCCTACGCCGCCGTCCGAGCCGACGCCGAAGGAAGAACGCTCCGGTTCAGCCTGCTCTGAGAGCGTTCCGGAACACCTCGATCGGCTGAGCACCGACGATCTGGATCGGCGTCGGGTCGGATGGAATGCCAGCCCCGAGAAGCGCGTCGGTGTCCGACTGCGCTTCGTGCGCCGAGGAAGCGATGAAGAACGTGGGGACCCCGGTGATACCCAAGCTCCGTGCCTCGCGCTCGGCCCGCTTGAGTCGGTCGGCATGGGCGTCGGTGGCCAGAGAGCCACGCAGAGCCGCTGGGTCGAGGCCTATCTCCGCTCCCAACGCGGCCAATACTTCGACGTCGCCGATGTCGAGGCCTTCCGCGAAGTACGCGGTGAACAATCGGCGGTTGAGCGCCTCATGGCTGCCCAGGTCGCGCGCGTGTTCGGCTGCCAGGATCGCGAGTCGCGAGTTCGATAGGAGCTGAGGAGCCGAGAACGGAAGGCCGAATTCCCCTGCGCGCGAGCGGAGCATCTCATGCATGGGCGCAAGATCCCTCCCTCGGAAGTAGTCTGCGAGGTCACGCCCGGTCGGTGGAGTCTCCGGGTGGATCTGGTAGCTGACCCACTCATCAACGATGTCGAACTCCTCCTTGAGCCTGTCGACGATGCCCGCGCCGACGTAGCAGAAGGGTCAGATGTAGTCAGAGTAGATCGTGATCTGCGTGGTCATGCTGCTTCCCCTCAGTGGGACGGGTCATGCGGGTTCGAGGGCCGCCGACCGCTTCTCGGCGCGACGACGGTCTTCGAAGTCGAGTAGGGTCTTCCGGATGCGGACGGAAGTGGGGGTGACCTCCACCAACTCGTCGTCAGCTATCCATTCGAGCGCTTGGTCGAGGTTCAGGATGCGCACCGCCTTGAGGCCGGTGTCGATCTCCTTGTTCTCGGAGCGGTAGTTGCCGAGCTTCTTGGTCTTGGTGGGGTTGCATACCAGGTCGTCGGGACGGGTGTGCTCACCTATCACCATGCCTACGTATACGCGGTCCATCGGCGAGACGAACATCGTGCCGCGCGATTGCAGGCTCTCGAGTTGGTAGCCTGTGGCCACACCGGTGTCCATGCTGACCAGCGAGCCGCGGTCTCGATGGGCCACTTCGCCCGCCCATTTCCCGTACCCGGTGACGCGGGCCGTCATGATGCCGAGGCCCCGTGTGTCGGTGAGGAACTCGGTACGGTAGCCGAGCAGCCCTCGAGTCGGTATGCGGAACTCCAACCTCGCGGTGCCCGAACCGTGGTTCTGCATTCCCGTGAGGTCACCCTTGCGCCTGGAGAGCTTCTCGATGACGATTCCCTGGTATTCCTCCGGCACCTCGATAGTGAGCTCCTCGTACGGCTCGAGCAGTTTGCCCTTAGCGTCGCGGTGCGTGATCACTTCTGGACGCGAGACGTTCAACTCCATGCCTTCGCGCCGCATCTCTTCGATGAGGATGGCCAGGTGGAGCTCACCTCGACCCGATACCTTCAGCCCGTCGGAGCGACCGAGGTCTTCCACACGCAACGCCACGTTGACGCGAGCTTCGCGCTCGAGACGATCCCGGATCTGGCGCAGGGTCACCGCGCGCCCCTCATTCCCGGCGAAGGGCCCGGTATTGACCAGGAAGAACATCGAGACGGTGGGTTCTTCGATCTCCAAGGGGGGGAGTGCGACGGCGCGTGCATGGGCCTCGTCCACGGGAGGAGTGCAGAGGGTGTCGCCGATCGATAGATCCGCGGGCCCCGAGAGCCACACGATGTCACCGGCCCCGATCTCCTCGGTCTCAGCTCGTCCCAGTCCGTCCGTCACCCACAGGTGAGTGGAACGCACGGTCTCGGTGAAGGTCACCTCGAAGGGGGCCGTGGAAGGACTGCCTATGGTGTCGAGGGCGACGTGCTGGAGGAGCTGCGTCTGCGCGGAGCCGTTCGCTCCCAGAGTCTGATAGATCGCCGGGCCGCCGGTCGTATCGGTAGCGGCCGCCGCCGTCGAATACCGCGTGACCATGCGGGTGAGCGGCGTTCCCAAGCGGTGCCTGCCTCCGAGGACGCGACCGCAGCCGATGCGGCCGATATAGTCGCTCCACGCGAGGGTCGACACCTGCATGCTGAACGGCGCTTCGGGGTCCACGTGCGGGGCGGGCACCTCGGCGATGATCGCCTCGAAGAGCGCGTCCATCCCCCGTGGTTCGTCGGCATCGAGATCGCGAACCAACCACCCTTCGAGTCCCGAACCGTAGAGCACGGGGAAGTCGGCCTGGTGGTCGGTGGCGCCGAGTTCCAGGAACAGGTCGAACGTGAGGTCCAGCGCGCGTTGCGGGTCGGCATTGGGGCGATCGGCCTTGTTGATGATCACCAGGGGCCGCATCCCGAGTCGTAGGGCGCGCATGAGCACGTAGCGAGTCTGAGGCATAGGGCCCTCATTGGCGTCCACGAGCAGCAGGACGGAGTCGACCATGCTGAGCACTCGCTCGACTTCGCCGGAGAAGTCGGCGTGCCCAGGGGTGTCGATGATGTTGATGCGGTGGTCGGCCCACTCGACGGTGCAGTGCTTCGATCGAATCGTGATCCCGCGTTCGCGCTCGAGGTCATGAGAATCCATCACGCGCTCTTCTATCCGGGCGTTCTCTCGGAACACGTGGGCGGCACGGAAGATGGCGTCGATGAGCGTGGTCTTGCCGTGATCGATGTGCGCGATGATCGCGACGTTGCGGATGCGAGCGGGAAGAGTGGTAGGCATGCGGCTTTCCTGGTTACTCGAGGTGGAGGCTGGTCGGGCGGCCCGACCGCGCTGATGTATCGCTACGCGAATAGAACCGACCGGGAATGGTAGCACGTGCGCAGGGCGGAGGCGTTTGTGGGAACATGACGGTATGTCTGTGCGCGCTTACGAGAGGCTATTTGGCTTCGCTATCACCTTCGGCCTGGGGGTGGCGGTGAGTTCCGTGGTCATACGGCTCTGGTACCGGTACGTGGTGGGGGCGTGCGCAACCGACTGGACGCTGGCCTTGGTTCTGGGGCTTGTCATAGCGGTCGTCATCACCGCGGTGGAGGCTTGGTCCGAGCGTGACGCGCCCGTCGGTCGCTAAGCGCGCCCGAAGACCGTCCGGTCTGATCAGGCCCCGGCGTCTCCCGCCGCCACTCGACCGTCCATCAGCTGCAGAGTCTGGTCGGCTTGGGCCGCCATGCGGGGATCGTGGGTCACCATCACGCAGGTCATCGCTCCGCGGTGCACTTGGTCGCGCAGTAACTCGAGCACCTGTTGGCCGCGTTCCGTGTCGAGGTTCGAGGTCGGTTCGTCCACCAACATGATCTCCGGGGAGTTCATGAGGGCACGGGCGATTGCCACCCGTTGACGCTCACCCCCCGAGAGCTCGGCAGGGGTGTGCCGCGCGCGGTGCTCCAACCCGAACTCCGCCAAGAGGTGGGAGGCATGCCGCCTGTCGGCGTCGCGCACGTGCCCGCTCAGATGCGGCACGAGCAGGAGATTCTCGAGGGCCGAGAGGTACGGCACAAGGTGATGATCCTGGAAGACGAGCCCCACGTGCTCCCGCCTGAACGCGGCCGCCTCGCGAGCGGAGCGCAGGTGTATGGCGGAACCCCCGAGTCTCACCTCTCCAGACGAGGGACGCAAGAGCCCCGCGATGAGCGAGAGAAGTGTGGTCTTCCCCGAGCCCGAAGGGCCCAGGACGCCGAGGAGTCGCCCGCCTTCGAGGGCGAACGAGACATCCTCGAGGGCGGTCACCCGGCCAGAGCCCCCCTGGTAGTGCTTTGTCAACTGGGTGACTTCGAGTAACGGCATCCCCGACCCCCTAGTGCTCGGCCCTGTCGAGGGCGGTGGCCGGGTCGATGAGGAGGATGCTCCGCAATGAGAAGAGGCTGCCCAGGTAGGCCGTGGCGTACACGGCGAGCAGGCTGACTGCCCACCTGGCCGGGTCAGGATCGAACGCCATGGCCGGCGGCATTCCGCTGCCGGCTCCCAACGCCAGCCCGACGCCGATGACCGCGGCGAGCGTCACCAGGATGCTGATCTGTACGAGGAGTTGGCGGTACACGTAGTAGTTGGAGGCGCCCAATGCCTTCACCGCCGCGATCTGGCCCGACTTGTGCAGGGTGGTGATGTAGAAGAAGACTCCGATGACCATCGCGCCGATGAGTAGCGACACCAGCTGGATGCCGTTCACGGCGAGGACCATGACGTTCATGCCGTTCCCGGCCAGGGATGCATCCTCCGGCGTGGCGACCTCGAAGGCGGGGGCGAGCGCGGCCGAGAGGTCGCTCGGCGTCACTCCTGGAGCCAACCGCACGGCCATGATGGATGCGGCGCCCGCGAGGGTGGGGGCCGCCTCAGGCGGCATTCCGTCCGCGACCTCGCCGTCTGGCGGGGTAGCCGTCTCGCCTCCCTGCGCGCTATCCAGCTTCAGGAGCGATGCCGCTCGCAGTGAGCGCCAGGTGTCGAGGCTCACGTAGAGTGCGGGCGCCATGATGTATCGGCGCCCCTCGGTGAAGGCCGTCACGCGAAGCTCACCTGGCAGGGGGTTGAGGTTCAGCGTATCTCCGACCCCGATGCCTTCGGTGGTTGCCGTGAAGTCGACGATCGCCTCGCCCGCGGCCGGAGCCCGGTGCTCTCCTTCGACGATCGGCAACTGATCGAAGGCATCAGCCAGCCCGAAGACGTGCGCGTCGAACGAACCATGCGGACCTCGGATGGTCACGATGAGATGACCGACGGCGTACGCGGCGTCGACGCCGGCGGAGGACGAGATCAGAGTCAGGTCGTCGTCGGTGAGCATGCTCCGCTCGAGGCTCAGAGCTGTATCGCCCTGGAACACGAGTACGTCTGCGTCCAAGGAGCGTTTGGCTCCCGTCATGCCGGTCACCAAGCCTTCGGACATCGCCGACATGAGCATGGTGAGCGAGACCACCAGCCCGATGGCCAGCGCTATGAGGCCGAACTTGAGTTTGCTGCCCAACAGTTCCTTGACGGCGAGCACCAAGCTCCTTTCCCGACGGATCTCCGAGGGGTCGATGATAGCGGAACCTGTCGATGATGGTGTGGGAAGATGGAAGCCGAGCCACCCGGGGATCGAGCGTCACGCGCCCGACCCTCCGGTGGGAGGGAGGAGTATCGAGTGAAGGAGGCACGGCATGCCGGTCGTTACCGTCGAGGGTCCGCCGCTACCCGATCTGGACAAGCGACGAGACCTCGTCAAGGCCGTTACCGAGGCGCTCGTGGGCGCCTATGACCTGCCGGAGAGCGCCATGGTGGTGATCCTCCACGAGAACGAGGCGGAATGTGTCGGCTCCGGCGGCCGGCTTATCTGCGACAGGTAGGCCCGACTCCGGGCATCGACGCCCCGGCGATGCCCCGGCGACACGCGTGGCCATACAGGGGATCGCGCGTGTCGCGGCCAAGTCGCGGCCAGGGCGCGGCCGGGTCGGGCCTCGGCCTGCCGCACGTCAACCTGCGGTCTTCACCTCGGGAGTGACTACGTACGGGTGCGACGACCGGGCAAGGGTCACGACGCCGATGGGCAGGACCTCGTAGCCCCGGGTCTCGTTGATGACCTCGGCGGCCGCGAGGTACATGGCGAGAGCGCCGCAGAAGATGCCCTCATATCCCGCGATGGTGCCGATCAGGGCGCTGCCGGTCCAATCTCTCAAGGCGAGCAGGAAGAAGAGGACGGTGAGAGTGAGGAAGACGCTCTGGATGGCGCGATTCTTGCCGAACGTGCCGATCCACATGAAGAAGGTGAACGCACCCCACAGGGCCAGATAGAAGCCCATGAACGTCGCCGACGGAGCCTCGATCCAGCCGAAACGGGGCATCAGGATCAGAGCGACGAGGGTAAGCCAGAAGTGACCGTACGAGGCGAATGCCGTGAGGCCGAACGTGTTCCCCTTCTTGAACTCCATGATGCCCGCGATGATCTGAGCGATGCCCCCGTAGAAGAGCCCCATGGCGAGGATCATAGAATCGAGCGGGAAGAAGCCGGCGTTGTGGATGTTGAGTAGGATCGTGGTCATCCCGAACCCGAGGAGGCCGAGAGGCGCAGGATTGGCCAATTGCTGCCGCACCGTCATTGTCATTGGGGAGGTCCTTTCGTGGCTGACCAGCCAGCCGAGCGTGGGTGGGAGTGGGGGGCGCGAACAAGCGTCTGCGGTAGTTCACCTCCGTTGTGATGAGATTCACAAGAACACACAGTCTACCACCGGAATAGATGAGCGAACAGGTGGCAGAAATGCTCGACACGGTGCGGCGCCTATCGGGCCACCAGAGGATCGGGGAAGTCGCCTTCCCCACCTGCGGCCCCCTCCTGTATCATGCGCGTCGACCGTTAATCGCGCCCCGTGAGGCCGAACGGAATGGAGACCCGATGTACCGCCACCCGCGTCCGAACGGCCGCCCGTCCGCGACCCTAACCCGTATCGAGAGCCGCTAGATGCCGCGACGTACCGACATCCGCAAGATTATGCTGCTTGGGTCGGGGCCCATCGTGATCGGCCAAGCTTGCGAGTTCGACTACTCCGGCACCCAGGCGTGCAAAGTCCTTCTCGAGGAAGGCTACGAAGTGGTGCTGGTGAACTCCAACCCGGCCACCATCATGACCGACCCCGCCTTCTCTCATCGCACCTACATCGAGCCGCTGGTGCCCGAAGTTGTGGCCCGCATCATCGAGAAGGAGCGCCCGCAGGCCCTGCTGCCCACGCTCGGCGGCCAGACCGCGCTCAACCTCGCAGTGGCCCTCACCGAAGACGGCACCCTCGAACGCTACGGCGTGGAACTCCTGGGCGCGGACTACGCCGCGATCCAGCGCGCGGAAGCGCGAGACCAGTTCCGCGACACGATGGCCTCCATCGGGCTGCGCGTGCCGGAATCGGCGGTGGTGCGCACGTTGGAAGAGGCCCATGCGGCACTCCTCGATGGCCTGCACCTTCCTTTGATCATCCGGCCGAGCTTCACCTTGGGAGGCCATGGCGGCGGTGTGGCCGAGACCGAGGCCGATTTCGACAAGGTGGTGATGGCCGGGCTCGACGCCTCCCCGATGCGCCAGGTGCTCCTCGAGGAGTCGGTGATCGGCTGGAAGGAGTTCGAACTCGAGGTGATGCGCGACCGAAAGGACAACGTCGTCATCGTCTGCTCCATCGAGAACATGGACCCCATGGGCATACATACCGGCGACTCCGTTACGGTGGCCCCCCAACAGACTCTTACGGACACCCAGTACCAGCGGCTGCGCGATGCTTCTCTCCAGATCATCCGGGCGATCGGTGTCGAGACCGGCGGCTCGAACATCCAGTACGCCTACTCGCCGGAGACCGATGAGTTGATGGTCATCGAGATGAACCCACGGGTCTCGCGCAGCTCCGCCCTCGCGTCCAAGGCCACCGGTTTCCCCATCGCCAAGATCGCGGCCAAGTTGGCCGTGGGCTACACGCTCGATGAGATCTCGAACGACATCACCAGGAAGACCCCCGCCTGCTTCGAGCCGACCATCGACTACGTGGTGGTGAAGACGCCACGGTGGGCTTTCGAGAAGTTCCCGCTGGCGGACGCTCGCCTCACCACTCACATGAAGAGCGTGGGCGAGAACATGGCGATCGGACGCACGTTCAAGGAAGCGTTCCAGAAGTCCATGCGTTCGCGGGAGCTCGATGTGAAGCCCGACATCCCCGACGACAACGACGCCCTGGTGGCGATGATCGCCATACCGTCCGCCGAGCGCTACGACCTGATCCTCGAAGCCTATCGGCGCGGCGTGACGATGGAACGCATCTTCAAAGCCACCATGATCGACGAGTGGTTCCTGCAGGAGCTGCGGGAGATCGTGGAGGCCGAAGTGAGGTTGAGGTCGTTCGCCTCGGCACCCGATCTCGCGGCCGCCCTTCCTCCGGCGCCCGGCCCCGCCCACGAGGCTCAGATGGGCGCGGCCGTGTCGGCTGACGGGGGCCCGTTGGACGCAGCCTCCGAAGCTGCTCGATCCACGCAGTCGCGCGTCTCGTCCCCGTTGGCCGCGCTGGAAGCACTTCCTCGGGAAGAGCTTCGGCAGGCCAAGCGGCTGGGCTTCAGCGATGAAGCCATCGCCGGGTGTCTCGGGTGCACTGAGGACGAGGTACGGGCTCGACGGATCACGCTGGGGCTCGTGCCGACCTACAAGGCTGTCGATACGTGTGCGGCCGAGTTCGAAGCCTACACTCCCTACTTCTACTCCACCTACGAGGAGGAGAACGAGGCGCTGCTGGAAACGGATCGCGAACGCGTGGTCATCCTTGGTAGCGGACCGAACCGCATCGGTCAGGGCATCGAGTTCGACTACTGTTGCGTGCACGCTGCCATGGAGATGCGGGAGCAGGGCTACGCTGCGATCATGGTCAACTGCAACCCCGAGACCGTGTCTACCGACTACGACACCTCGGATCGCCTGTACTTCGAACCGTTGGCCTTCGAGGACGTGTTGAACGTCATCGAGAACGAGAAGCCCAAAGGCGTGATCGTGCAGTTCGGCGGCCAGACGCCGCTCAAGATCGCCCAGCGGCTGGCCGATGCGGGCGTGGCGATCATGGGAACGAGTCCGGATGCGATCGACCTCGCCGAGGACCGCGAGCGGTTCGGAGGCGTTCTGAAGAAGCTCGGATTGCAAGCGCCGGAGTACGGCACCGCGAGGTCGGCGTCCGAGGCGGTAGTGGTCGCAGACCGCATCGGCTATCCGGTGCTGGTGCGCCCCAGCTATGTCCTTGGGGGCCGGGCCATGGAGATCGTGTACGACCAGGAATCGCTTGAACGCTACATCCACACGGCCGTGAAGGCGTCGCCACTCCATCCCATCCTCATCGACCGTTTCATGGAACGCAGCATGGAGATCGACGTGGACGCGCTGTGCGACGGCACCGATGTGTACATCGGAGCGGTGATGCAGCACGTGGAGGAAGCCGGAGTACACTCGGGTGACTCCGCGTGCGTGATCCCGCCGGTGACGCTTGGTGACGAGGTGATCCACAGCATCGAGAAGCAGACCGAGGCTCTGGCCCTCGAACTGGGAGTGGTCGGACTGATGAACGTGCAGTACGCCCTGCAGTATTCCGACCACGGCACCTCGATCTTCGTCCTCGAGGTCAACCCACGTGGGAGCCGAACGGTACCGTTCGTGAGCAAGGCCACCGGGGTACCCCTCGCGAAGTTCGCGACCCAGGTGATTGCGGGCATACCCCTGAAGAGCATGGATCTGCCGGGCTGGGAAGAGTCGCGGGCAACGGGGCGGGTGCCCAGTCGTCGAGGCCTCGCACATGTGGCGGTGAAGGAGGCTGTCTTGCCGTTCGCCCGCTTCCCCGGGGTCGACACGACCCTCGGGCCTGAGATGAAGTCCACAGGCGAGGTGATGGGGGTGGGGCGGAGTTTCCCCATAGCCTTCGGGAAAGCGCAGTTGGCCGCTGGCGACCGGCTGCCTCAGGAGGGCACGGTGTTCATCTCGGTGTGCGACGCCGATAAGGCGGGCGCTGTGAGCATGGCCGGCGCCTTGTCTCGGCTCGGATTCACCCTGCTTGCCACCACCGGCACCCAGGCGCTATTGGAGCGGAACGGTATCGACGCGAAGGTCGTGCTGAAGCACTCGGAGGGGAAGGCACTTCTCGACTCGACCTCCCCACCCGCCGCGACCGAGGTCGTGACCGTGGTCGACCTGATCGAGAGCGGCAAGATCGACTTTGTGATCAACACTCCGCGCGGCCGGGGGGCCAGGGCGGACGGCTACGAGATCCGGGGAGCCGCATTGCGTCGCAAGGTGCCCGCGATCACCACATTGGCCGCGGCTCAGGCCGCCGTGCAGTCTATCGAAGCCGCCCTGAGCGGCGTGGTACCGGTTGCCTGCCTCCAAGACCTCCATGGTGCGAGCCTCGGTAGTCCCATCATGCCCGCGCCACAGGTGGACGCCCCGACAGACGGAGGCGCGACGGTCGCCACCGGCGACTGACGTGCCCGAGACCTGGCGATGAAGGACCGCTCGCTCGCTACCGTGCTGTGCAGCACCCAGGTGGGTTCGATGGTACTCGTCCGTGTGAGGGTGTCGGGTTGGCGGCCCGCGCGCCCCGGCCAGTTCGCCATGCTGCAGGCGGAAGGTTCGAGCTGCTTCCTCCCGCGGGCGTTCAGCGTTCATTCTCAGGGTGAGGCGACCCCGGATGGTGCGGAGGTGTCGTTCCTCATCGCGCCCATAGGTGCCGCCACGCACGATCTCGCCACCCTCTCGCCGGGGGATCGAGTGTGGACTCTCGGACCGCTCGGTCGTGGTTTCGGAGCGGTCGATGACATGCGTAGGTCTGGTGGACGGGCCGGCTCGGGCAGACTGCTGTTGGTGGGGGGCGGCGTGGGCGTCGCGCCTTTTCTTCTTGTGCTCGAGAGCCTGCTGCAGCGGGCGATCGCTCGTCCTGAAGACGCGCCCACGCAAGTGAGCGTGCTGTTCGGCTTCCGAGACGCGGCGCAGGCGGAGTCGCTCGCCTTGTTCGTGCCGGCCGTCGACGCGCTGTGCGCGGCTGGTGTTCCGGCTGGACTGGAGGCCATATGCGAGGACGGCAGTCTGGGCAGACCTGGGTTGGTCACCGAACTCCTGACGGAGAGCGTGCGGGTGGGAGACACCGTTCTTGCCTGTGGGGCACACGCGATGTGCGAGGCGGTGTGGCGGGTGTGCCGGCAGGCGGGGGACGATGTGGACGTCTGGTTCAGCCTGGAAGCAGGCATGGCGTGTGGGATCGGCTCCTGTCTCGGGTGCGTGATGACCATGGCCGATGGGAGTATGGCCCGGGTCTGCAGGGAAGGCCCTGTCTTCGCCGGTCGGGATGTGTTCGGCGAATCGCGGCACCCCTGCGCGGCACCCGGCCCGCACGGGGGCGGATCGTGAACGAGGAGCGCGAAGCGAGGGTCGGCGGCGGAGAGGGCACTTCGGGTCGGGCGCCGCGGGGGCTCGCGACCCGCCTGGGTCCGATCGCGCTCGCGCACCCCATCATCAATGCCTCGGGTACGTTCGACCTCTTCGAAGTCGCTGCGAGTCTCGCCGGCGTCGACGAGGCGGCCGCGACGGCCTTCCTCGCCGATCCTCCGGTGGCGGCATACGTGCCGAAGACGGTGACTCCACTTCCCAGAACGGGGAACCCGCCGCCGCGCATCCTTGAGACCGCGGGCGGCATGTTGAACTCGATCGGTCTGCCCAACGGCGGGATCGAGACGTTCGTCGCTCGCGAGCTACCCCGGCTGCTCTCACTGCCACGCCCGATCATCCTGAACATCGGGGGTTTCAGCCGCCAAGACTACGTCGAGGTCGCGGCCGCCCTGCGGGTGGCGCTCGACGGGACACGGGGCGGAGGCCCAGACGAAACGGCCGGTGAGGTGTCGTGGCTCAGCCGAGTGGGGCTCGAGTTGAACATCTCGTGCCCCAACGTGCATTCCGGCTGTATCTCCATCGGTTCCGACCCCGACGAGACCGCCGCTGTCGTCTCCGCGGTGCGAGAGGTGTGGCCCGGTCTTCTGTTGGCTAAGTTGACGCCCAACGTCACCGACATCGTGCCGATCGCGCGCGCCGCGGCCGATGCCGGAGCCGACGGATTGTCCTTGGTGAACACCTTCAAGGGCCTCGCCCTGGATCGACTCAGCCTGAAGCCCTTCCTCGGCGCGGTGACCGGGGGTCTCTCTGGTCCGGCGATCAAGCCGTTGGCCCTGCGCTTCGTCTACGAGGTGAGCGCGGCCGTCGACGTCCCCTTGGTGGGCATGGGCGGCGTGGACTCGGTGCAAGACGTTCTCGACTTCCTCGCCTGCGGCGCGTCAGTGGTGGCGGTGGGGGCTTCGGGGTTCCGTGATCCGTGGAAGCCGCACACGCTGGCGGTCGAGTTGGAGGCCGCGCTCGAGGCACGGTCGATGACATTGGCAGAGGTCATCGGCATGGCACATCGGTGAATGCTGTTGCGTCGCCCGGCACCATGCGCAATAATCACGGCTATGAGTAACCCCCCCACCACATCGGCGCAGACGCCGGGCCGCACGCACCAACAGCGTATGGATGCCCTGAACCGGGCGAACGGCATCAGGACCGAACGGGCTCGTTTGAAGGATCTCTTGAAGAAGGGGGAGGCCCGCATCGAGGAGATCCTCGTGGATCCTCCGGATTTCGTGCACACGGCCAAGGTCTTCGATCTCATCATGGCCGTCCCCAAATTCGGTCGAGTGAAGACTTCGCGCATACTCGAGAGATGCCGGGTGAGCCCGTCTAAGACCGTGATCGGTCTGACGCCGCGGCAGCGCCGCGAACTCGTAGATCATCTGAAGGGATAGGCCGGGGCCCCGCCATCGCCACGTTGATCGTCATCTCCGGGCCCTCTGGTGCGGGCAAGGGGACCCTCATCTCCCGCGTGATCCCTCACTTCGACGACCTAGCGGTCTCCGTATCCGCCACGACTCGCAACCGCAGGGCGGGCGAGCGCGATGGCATCGAGTATTTCTTCCTGTCCCGAGAGGAGTTCGTGCGGCGCGCGGAGGCCGGCGAGTTGTTGGAGTGGGCCGTGTATGGAGACAACCTCTACGGCACGCCGGCCCTGCCGGTGCTGGCGCATCTCGAGGCCGGTCGCGACGTCATCCTGGAGATCGAGTTGCAGGGGGCGCGTCAGGTGATGGCACGGAAGTCGGACGCCATGATGGTCTTCATCGCTCCGCCGTCTTTGGGGGAGCTCGAGGATCGGCTGCGTCGTCGCAACACCGAATCCGAAGAAGCGATCGAGTCGCGCATGGATCACGCCCGCGACGAGATGGAGGAGTTGGAACACGACGCCCTGCGAGAATCCAGGGAATTCCACTATGTTATAGTGAACGATGATGTCGATGAGGCGACGGAGCGACTCCGCTCCGTGATCGAGAGAATCCGAGAGAACGATCCAACGAGGTGATGCATGGGAATGGAGAACCCCACGGTCGACGAGCTGTTGGCCGGGCTTCGTGAGACCAAGGACCCGAACGACCAGGCTCTCACGCGATACACCGCCGTCATGGTGGCCGCGAAACGTGCCCGGCAGATCAACAGCTACTATCGTAGCCTCGGCGAAGGTGTCGGCTACGAGGACCTTGCTCCACCTCTGGTGGCGACCGTTTCCCGCAACCACCTGAGCACCGCGATGGAAGAGGTAGCCCGGAGCGAGGTGGGCTACACGATCCGCGTCGACAACTAGGGCACGCGCCCCGAGCATCCCCGTGTCGGGCACCTCAAGATGACCGGTCAGCCCACCGTGCTCCTCGGAGTCACCGGCGGTATCGCCGCATACAAATCGGCGGAGCTGCTGCGCGGCCTTCAGAAGGCGGGCATGGACGTGCGGGTCATCATGACCGAGGCGGCCACCCGGTTCGTCGCGCCACTCACCTTCGAGACCCTCTCGGGACACATGGTGCACACCGGAGACTTGCTGCGGGCCGACTCGACCATAGCCCACATCGAGGAGGGTAACGCGGCCGATCTGTTCGTTCTCGCGCCCCTCACCGCGAACACTCTGGCCAAGATGGCCTCCGGCTTGGCCGACAATCTCCTCACCGCCACGTACCTGGCCTATTCGGGCACCGTCGTGGCCGCGCCCTCCATGAACACGAACATGTGGAACCACCCCACCACTCAACGCAACGTGGCGACGCTTCGCGATCACGGGGTCTTCGTGGTGGAGCCGGGGGCGGGTGAATTGGCGTGCGGAGTGTACGGTTCGGGGCGCATGGCCGACCCCGACAGCATCGTGGCCGAGGTGAAGCACAGACTACAGGTCGTGCGAAAAACCGACCTGCGAGGCATGCGCGTAGCGATCACCGCCGGCGGCACGAGGGAGCCCATCGATGCGGTTCGCTACATGGGCAACCGGAGTTCCGGCAAGATGGGCGTAGCGCTTGCCCGGGCGGCCTTCGACCGGGGCGCGTCCGTAGACCTGATCAAGGCGAACATCACACTTCCGAGAGCGCCGGGCGTGCGTGAGCACGAGACACCGACGGCGCGGGTGATGTACCGGAAGGTGATGGATCTGCTTCCCGAGATCGACATCCTGTTCATGGCGGCGGCCGTGGCTGACTATCAGGCCGTGGACACGACGGCGGGCAAGATGGGCAAGAGTCAGGACCACCTCAGTGTTCGCTTGGAACCCACTGCCGACATCCTGTGCGAGGTCGCCACGCAGCGTCGCGAGGGGCAGTTCATCGTGGGATTCGCTGCCGAGTTCGGGCCGGAGGGCCTGAGCCGCTCCCGCGAGAAGCTGAAGCGCAAGAACCTGGACATGATCGTGTTCAACGACATCTCTCGCAGCGACATCGGGTTCAACTCGGACTACAACGAGGTGATCATCCTCACCGCGAGCGGGGAGTCCAAGGTGGGCCGGGCACCGAAGGAGACTGTGGCCGAGATCATCCTGGACCACACTGCACGCGAGGTGCGTGCCCGCCGAGGTGAGTTCTTGCCGGTGACGTGACCGAAGGTCCCCGAAGGGGCTTCGATAGGATGAGCAAGAAGAAAGCGCCCCGCGGGGCGCTTTCTGTCAAGCCGGTTATGATCGAAGTGGGTTCCTCACCCTACGCTCTTCAAGCGGTCTCGCGCAGCGCCTGGATGTCCACCGAGTTCTTGATCGTCTCAAGGGCCTTGGCCTCGATCTGGCGGATGCGCTCGCGGCTCACGTTGAAACGAGAACTGACCTCTGCGAGGGTGCGCGGATGCTCGCCCTTCAGCCCGAAGCGGAGTTCGATCACCTTGCGTTCGCGTTCGTCCATGCTGCGTAGCACCCGGTCGAGACTCTCCTTGGCGATGATGCTATGCACCGCTTCGGCGGGATCGGGCGTGCTGCTGTTCTCGATGAAGTCACCCAACTCCGCGTCTTCCTCGTCGCCGATGGGCGTCTCGAGCGAAGTGGTGCGCTGAGCGATCTTCCGCATCTCGCGGATCTCCTGCGAGTCGATGTTCAGTTCGGCGCCGAGTTCGTCGTCGGTCGGTTCCCTGCCCGTCTCTTGCAGGAGCTTGCGCTCGGTGCGGACCATCTTGTTGATCTTTTCGATCATGTGCACAGGGATGCGGATGTTCCGATCCTGGTTGGCGATAGCACGCGTGATGGCCTGGCGGATCCACCAGGTGGCATACGTTGAGAACTTGAAGCCCTTGCGATAGTCGAACTTCTCGACGGCGCGGATGAGGCCGGTGTTGCCCTCCTGGATCAGGTCGAGCAGATCCATATCCTGCGTGTAGTAGTTCTTCGCAATCGAGATGACGAGCCGCAGGTTCGATTGGATCATGAGATCCTTCGCCCGTTTGTCGCCCATCTCGATACGGATCGCGAGGTCGATCTCCTGTTGCTTCGTGAGCAGGAGTATCTCGCCGGCTTCCTTGAGATAGAGCCGAAGAGGGTCGTGCGTGACCGTCTCGATGGACAGGTCGAGCGTGGGCTCCGGCTGCTCGAGCGCACCCTGCACCACTGGGCTCTGCTCGTACACTTCGATCGAGAGATCGAACAGCTGCGAGTAGAGGTCCTCGATGTCTTCCGTGGGCATGTCGAGTTCTTCGACCAGCCCCATGATCTCGTCACTGGTCACGTATCCGCGCTCCTGGCCGATCAGGCAGAGTTCGCCTACATCAGCCACTTGGCGGCATTCTATCGTCATCGTCGTATCGTTCTCCATCGCCTTCACTCTCACGTCTACGCATTCTGCGTGGGTGTTCTTCCCAAACTGTACTTTGCGGAAGCCTCGTCAAGCAAACCCGCGCATTGTACCTCTAGGGGGTATCCTTGTCCATACCGAGTTGTTCGAAACCTCAGGAAGTTCTGTGTATGGTCACTATAACGAACAAACGTTCGCAGCGCAATGGCATTCGCCGGCCGTCATACCACCACAAACGGGGGATGGGTGCTGCTGTTACGCGTGATCTCCGACCGAGCGCAGCTGCGAGCGGTACAGCCGCGCGTAGGGTCCGCCCGCCGCGAGAAGCGACTTGTGGTCACCGTCTTCGACGATGCGACCCTCCTCCATCACGAGGATCCGGTCTGAGTTCTCCACGGTGGAGAGACGATGGGCTATGACCAGTGACGTCCTGCCCTTGAGCAGACGCGCGAGGGCCGTTTCGATGCGGTGTTCGGTGCCGGGGTCGACGCTCGAGGTCGCTTCGTCGAGGATCAGCACCGCGGGTTCCGCGAAGAACGCACGAGCGAACGACACCAGTTGGCGCTCTCCCGCGGAGAGCGCCGATCCGCGTTCCCGCACTTCGGTGTCGTAGCCCGCCGGCAGAGCCTGGAAGAGGTCGTGCACTCCGAGCTCGTGCGCGGGGCGCTCCGCGTCGGCTCGGTTGGCCCGAGGATCGGTGAGACGGATGTTGTCCAGCACCGATCCGGTGAACAGGTACGGTTCCTGGGGGACGTATCCCACATGCCTGCGATACTCGCGGATGTCGTAGTCGCGCAGGTCGGTGCCGTCGACGGTTATCCTCCCGGAGGTGGGCTGGTAGAAGCGGAGGAAGAGCTTGGCGAGGGTGCTCTTGCCCGCCCCGGTCGGCCCCACGAGCGACACTCGCTGCCCCGCGGGGATCGAGAGCGTCACCCCGTCGAGCACCTCGGCGCTGTCGGTGCCGTACGAGAAGGAGACATCTTCACAGGTGAGCGCGCCGGCCATGCTTCCTACGGTGAATGCACCGAGGAGCTCGGCGTCGCCCGGCTCAGTGTCGAGAACCGACATGATCTTCTCCAACGCGGCTCCCGAGGACTGAAGGGTGTTGTAGAGCTCGGAGAGCGATTCCACCGGGTCGAAGAAGCTCGATAGGTAGCCGATGAAGGCCGCAAGGATGCCCACGGTGAGATCCCCGGCGGCCACCCGTGACCCGCCGTAGAGGAGGATGAGGCCGGTCGAGATGGCACTGAGGAACTCGACCGCGGGAAAGTACAGACCCGAGAGGTAGACGGTGTCCAGGTTGGCCTTGCGATTCGTGTCGTTCACGGCGGCGAATGCGCTCAAGTTCCGATCCTCGCGGCGGAACGCTTGGATGACACGGATGCCGCTGAGGGACTCCTGCAGAGCCACCGTCACCTCGGCGACGGCCGAACGCACGAGCCGGTACGCCTTCTGCGCTTTGGCCCGGAACACGGCTGTGCCCAGCAGCAGCACGGGCATCACCGCCATGGTCACTCCGGCGAGGCGCCAGTCCATGCCGAACAGGATGATCACGGCACCCGTGAGCGTGAGTGTGTTGACCACCAACTGGGTCATGCCGTCGACGAGGAGGTTCTCTAGGGCCTCGATGTCGTTGGTGAGGCGGGAGATGATCCAGCCTGCCCGCTGGCGTGAGTAGTAGTCGATGTCCAGCGAAGTGAGGTGGCGGAACAGCCGGTCGCGCAGATCGCGGATCACTCGTTCTCCCACCCAGTTCACGGCATAGGTCTGGATGCCGTGGAACACCGCTCCGAGCATGCCCGCGGCCAGGTACACGGCGGCCACCCAGCCGAGGTAGTTGAGGTCCTTGCCGGCGATACCCTTGTCGATCGCCAGACGCAGCAGGTACGGGCCGGTGAGGCCGGTCGCGGTCACTGCCAGCATCGCGACCAACGATCCCGCCGCCTGCCAGCGGTACGCCCAGCCGAACGAGGCCAGACGGAGCACGTGGCGGCGGTTCAGCCACACGCGGAGCCCGGCCTTCGGATCCTCGGGGACGCCCCCGCGCGGTTCGCCGCGGGGCGTCATGAGGACTGCTCCCGGAGCGCCGCGCGGTGAGCGGCGGCGATGTCGCGCTCCAGTGCCTGCTCCGCGTCGCGCACGAGGATCTCCTGCCACGGAACCTCATCGGGCGGGCCGCTGCGAACGATGCGACCGGCGTCCAGCAGGATCACACGGTCGGCGAGTTGCACGGTCGAAGGACGGTGCGCCACGACGATCGAGGTGCGGGTGCCGCGTAGTCCACCGAGCGCGTCGATGATCCTGGTCTCGGTCTCGGCGTCCACGCTGGAGGTGGCGTCGTCCAGCACCAGGATGGGCGGGTCGATGAGCAGTGCCCGCGCCAGGGCGAGCCGCTGGCGCTGGCCGCCACTGAGTGTCATGCCTCGCTCGCCGATGACGGTCTCGTAACCCTGCGGGAGTGCTTCGATGAAGTCGTGGGCGGCCGCGGCGCGGGCGGCCGCCTCCACGCGCTCGGAGGACGCGTCGGGGTCGCCGTAGCGGATGTTCTCGCGCACCGAAAGGCTGAACAGGAACGGCTCCTGATCCACGAGACCGATCGAACGACGAAGCGAGGTGAGCGTCACGTCGCGCAGGTCGTGCCCGTCGATGGTGACAGCGCCTTCGAGGGGGTCGTAGAAGCGAAGCACCAGGTGGGCCAGGGTGCTCTTGCCGCACCCGGTCGGCCCAACGAGCGCGACTGTTTCGCCTGGATCCACGCGCAACGAGATGCCGTCGAGGACACGCCGATCACCGTACGAGAACGTCACGTCGTGGAACTCGATCGCCCCCTTCACGCGGGGAAGAGCGATCGCCGAGGTCTTGTCGGCCACGGTGGGTGTCTCGTCGAGGAGTTCGAGTACCCGTTCCCCGGAAGCGATGGCGCGCTCGGCCCAGCTCACCAGCATCCCGAGCATGCGAAGAGGCCACACCAGCAACAGCACGTAGCCGTTGAAGGCGACCAGACTACCCAGAGTCATCTGATCGAGCACCACCAGGCGCCCGCCATAGAAGAGGATGATGATCAGACTCAGGCTGGGAAGGAAGCCGAGAAGGGGGACATAACGGCCCCGGATGGCGGCCGCTTCGAGGTTCGTGCGGTAGATCCGATCTGACGCCTCGGCGAAAGCCTCCTGCTGGATATCCTCCACCGCGAAGGCTTTGATCACTCTGATCCCCGTGATGCGCTCTTCCGCGACGGCAGTGAGTTCCGCGACGCGTTGTTGGATCGCCCAAAGCGTGGGGTGGAGCTTGCGGCTGAACACTCGCGCCACGACGAGGATCAGGGGCATGGGGAGGAGGCTGAGGAGGGCGAGCCGCGGCTGGAGCACGAGCAGGATCACGGTGACCGCGGTCAGTGTGGCGAGGTGGGTGACGATGAAGATGAGTCCGTATCCGAGGAACATGCGCACCGCGCGCACGTCGGCGATGGAACGCGAGATCAACTGGCCGGTCTGCGAGCGGAGGTAGAAGTCGAGGCCGAGAGTCTGGAGGTGCGCGAAGACTCGGTCTCGCACCTCGGTCTCCACCTTCAAGGCCACCCTGCCGGACACGACACGGCGGGCGAATGCCACCACCATGCGCACCAGACCGGCGCCCACGATGCCTGCGACCAAGGCCAGCAGGAGGTTGCCGCGACCAGGCTCGAGAGCCTGGTCGATGGTGATCTTCACCAACCAGGGGATCACCAGCCCCATCGCGGTGGTACTCAGCGCCAGTACGAGCGAGAGGGTCAGCCCCGGCCAGTGGCCGGAGAGGAAGAGCTTCGTCATGCGGCGGAAGGTGGACATCGCCCTGGATTGTAGCGCACGCGCTACGGCACTCCCGCGTTGCTCCCTCCTGCTGCTATCGTAGGCGTGTGGGAGGCGACGCGGGAACGAGGACGAGGTGGTGTGTGTGGAGTCACGACCGACCGGCATGGTGACCCTGGCGCTCGACGCCGAGGGGGGCGACCATGCGCCCGAAGAGGTGATCGCGGGCGCGGTCGCGGCGGCTTCGCCCGAACTGAAGGTGCTTCTCGTGGGTCGTCCTGAGATCGTCGAGCCACATCTCGCAGGGCTCACGAGCGGTTACGTCGAACTGGTGCCGAGCGAGGCCACGATCTCCTCGCACGAGGAGTCCGCCAAGGCGGTGCGGGCGCGCCCGATGTCGGCGACGGTCGTGGGCGCACGCCTCGTGGCCGAGGGGAAGGCCCAAGGGTTCGTCGGCGCGGGGAGCACCGGGGCCATGCTCGCGGCGGGGCTGCTGGTGGTGAAGCGGGTGCCCGGGGTGAAGCGCCCCGCCATCGTCACCGTGCTGCCGGGCATGAGTGGTCCTGTCGTCTTCCTGGACGCGGGAGCGAACGCGGACTGCCGCCCGGAGCACCTTCTGGAGTTCGGCGCGCTCGGCTCCGTCTTCGCCCGCTACGCCCTCGACATTGAGCGACCCCGGGTGGGGCTACTCAACATCGGCGAGGAGGAGACCAAGGGGAGCGAGTTGGCGCTCGGAGCCTACTCGCTCTTGGCCGCCTCGGATCTTCATTTCGTGGGCAACGTGGAGGGGCGCGACCTCCTGTTCGACGCGGCCGACGTGGTGGTCACCGACGGCTTCACCGGCAACGTGGCGCTGAAGCTGTTGGAGGGCACGGCGCGCGCCTTGTTGCAGCGGATCCGGTTGGCCGGCGCGGCCGACCTACGCTCGAAGGTGGGGAGCCTCCTCCTCCGGCCGGCCCTGAGAGAAGTACGGGCGGCGCTCGACCCAGAAGAGTATGGCGGCACCTACCTCCTCGGCCTTCGCGGCTTGGTGGTGATCTGCCACGGCAATTCCTCTCGCGTAGCCATCGCCAACGCGTTGCGCTTCGGCGCCGGGGCCGTGCGGCAGGGCATCGTGGAGGCCGTGGAGCGTGAACTCGGCCGTACCGCCGATCGATGAGTGGGCCGGGTCGCTTTGCCCATGTGCCCCACGTTGCTAGAATGGCGTGATCCCAAAATGGGGCGATGAGACAGCAGTCCTCGAATTCATAGGAGTCATTCGATGGGTAAGGAAGAGATACTCGGCAAGATCCGCGACATCCTGGTGGACCAACTAGGAGTCGAAGGGGAGAGCGTGACCATGGAGGCCTCCTTTCAGGAAGACCTCGATGCCGACAGCCTTGATCTCGTCGAGTTGATCATGGAACTGGAAGATCAGTTCGGCGTGAAGATCTCCGACGAGGAGGCAGCGAGCATCACCACTGTCGGCGAAGCGGTGGAATTCATCGCGGCGCGTCAGTAGCGTATGCACGATCCTCGCAGGCCTGGCGCCGAGCGCCGGAGCCGCGGTTTGCGGAGGGGTCTGCCGCCGGCGGTGGGCCCCTCTTCTGCTGTCGTGACCCGGCCATGACCGGGCCGGCCGAGAGCGAGAAGGGAGTTGGGGTGTCGAGCCCTACGCTGGTGGCACTGATCCAGGGGCTTCCTCACGCGGTGTTGGAGCAAGCGCTCACCCATTCCTCCTGGGTGGAGGAACGCGTGCATTCCTACGAGCGCCTCGAGTTCCTAGGTGACAGCGTTCTGGGCTTGGCGATCGCGGCCGAGCTCTACGATAGGTACCCCAAGGAGAACGAGGGCGATCTGGCCCGCTGGAAGGCGTTCGTCGTGAGTAGGGGAAGCTGTCACGTCGTGGCGTGCCGGCTGGGCTTGGACGACCTGGTAAGGGCGGCGGCGCCCGGCGTCGATGAAGCGCGGATCGAACTGTCGGAGAGCTCCACAGCCCTTGGGAACATCTTGGAGTCGCTGATCGGCGCGTGCTTTCTGACCTATGGGTTCGAGAGTACCCGTGCGGCCATCGCGGACGCGTTCAACGAACAGATCACGTACGCCGTCACCGTGTATGTGGACTTCAAGAGCACTCTGCAAGAGCATTTGGCCGCCGCCGGGCGACCGGCGGCCGAATACACTCTGGCTCAGGAGGAAGGGCCGCCGCACCGCAGGTTGTTCACGTCCCTCGTGACCCTCTCGGACGGCATCGTTGGGTCGGGTCGGGGCCGGAGTATCAAGAAGAGCGAGCAGCGCGCGGCCCGCGCGGCGCTGGTACGCCTGGGAGTGATTCCCGACGACGCAGGCGAAGAAGAGGACCTCGAAGAAGATGAGCCCGCCTGTCGGGTCGAGGGTGACGGCGACTGACGATGGCCTTCCTGAGCGCCATACGCATGAAGGGCTTCAAGACGTTCGCCCGCTCGACCGAGTTGCTGTTCGAACGGGGTGTGTCGGTGATCATCGGCCCGAACGGCAGCGGCAAGAGCAACATATCCGACGCGGTGCTGTGGGCGCTGGGGGAGCAGAGCCCCACCAGCATCCGAGGTCGCACGATGCAGGATGTGATCTTCTCCGGGTCGGACGGCCAGCGCTCCGCGGCGGTGGCGGAAGTCACCTTGCTGTTCGACAACTCGAGCGGCGTGTTCCCCATGGAGTACGGCGAGATCGAGATCACGAGACGCGTCGCGCGCGACGGGGCATCCGAGTACCGCATAAATGGAGCGGCGAGTCGCCTACTCGACGTGCAAGACCTGGCTGCGGCGGTGGGGCTCGGCCGCGAGATGCACAGCGTGATCTCCCAGGGCAAGGTCGACGAACTGGTCAACTCCACGCCGGCCACCCGCAGGGCCCTTGTCGAAGATGCAGCCGGCCTCGGGCGCTACAAGAAGCGTCGCGACCGGTCGCTGGCAAAGCTCGAGAAGACACAGGCGAACCTAGAGCGGGTCAAAGACGTCGAGCGTGAAGTGCGGAGCGCTTTGCGGCCGCTCAAGCAGCAGGTGTCGGCCGCGGAGCGGTATGCCGAAGCCTCCGAAGAAGTCGCCCGCTTGCGGGCGGAGATTGCGCTCCTCGACCTCCTCGCCATACGCGCTGAGATGGGTGAACAGCAGAAGAGCCTCGACGCACAGCAATCGCGCCGCACGGAAGCAGAGCTGGCTCTGGCCCGGCTCAGGGAAGAGCGGATCACCGAGGAGGAGAGGTTCGCCGCGGCGCTTCTGGAACGTGAGAGCCTGAGCGCCGGCTTTCACCAGGCGTCCGCCGACGTCGAACGGCTCCGCTCCCGTCTTTCGCTCCTTCGGGAGAAGTCCGCCCGACTCGAGAGCGATCTAGCACGCACTCGCAGACGGCGGGACATGGCTCAGATGGAGGCGCGCTCGGCTGGAGAACGGTGTGCAGCGGCCGCCGAGGGTCCCGCGAGGGGTGCCGAACGGCTTCGGGTAGTGCTTGCCGCGGCCGAGACCCTGGGCGCGATGATCGATGAAGCCCGTCCGGCCCTGGCAGAGATGGACGGGCGCCACGAGGCACTGAAAGACGCGGTGTTCGAGTTGGAGTCGGAGCGGGCGAGGACCCAGCAGGAACGGGAATTCCTCGAGCGCGAGTCCGACGAGCGCGCGCGAAGAGCCGAAGATCTCGCGGACCGCGCGCGGACCGCGTCCGACCGCCTCGCCGAAGTACTGCGCGTCAAGGTGGAACGTGCCGACGAAGTGGGCGAGGCAGAGAGTGCACTGGCCGATGCGGGCTCGTCGGAGAGATCGTCTCGAGAGGCGGCGGTCGAGCACAAGAGGGTTCTGGAAGAGGCGGAGACGGCGGTTCGCGAACTGGCCGGGCAGCTAGCGGCGGCCGAGTCGCGCTCGCGCGTGCTCGAAGACATGGCCTCCCGCCGGGAAGGGGCGCCACAGGCGGCGCTCGACCTGCTGGCCTCGGGAGAGAGTGCGCAACTCGTGCACGAAGTGCTGACCGTGAAACGAGGCTACGAGCGGGCGGTGGCGGTAGCCCTTGGACCCCTCGCGTCGGCGGTCGTACTCGGCGGAGTGTTGCATGGGTTTCTCGTGACCGACGCAGACGGTCCCCTGGAGGTCGTTTGGACGGGGGCGCCTCTTTCGGAGAGCGGGCGATCCGCCGAATCTGACCCGGATGACGTCAAGGACGCCACCCTGCCGCCCGGCATGTCCAAGGCGCCTGGAGAAGACCTCTGGGACGTGCTCGACGGGCCGCCCGACGTGGTACGGGCGCTGCGATCGCTCGTACCGCCCACGCGGCTGGTGCCAGATGAGGACGGTCCTATGCCCGCTTGGCCGGGCGTGCTCGTGACCAAGAGCGGGTGCGTCTGGCGCGGCTCCCGCCATGGCGCCCGCCGTGTAGAGACCTCCGCCGAGGCCCTCATGGCCGCCCGCGGCGAACTCGAGCGTCTGCATGCTGAACGGCTCTCCCTGGCGGCGGAGCACGAAAGGACCGGTATCCTGGCCACAGAGGCCGCCGAGGGGCTTCGCGCGCTGATGGCGGCCGGTGATCGCGCTTCCGAGGAGCTCCGTGAAGCTCGGGCACGCCGTGACTCGCTGCTGGACGAGATGACCCTGTGGGGCCGCCGGGAGGAAGAAGCCCGCGCCGAGGCTGCCGAAGCCGAGGAACGGGTGCGCCGCGACGGAGAACTGGCCGGCTCGCTCGCCGAGGGCCTGCGTGAGACGGGGGACCGGTCCAGCGCGATCGCGAGCAAGCTGGAGAGCGCTCGCGCGGAACTGCGCGAGGCTCGCGTCACCACCGAGGAGTTGCGGGACCGCGTGTCCCTGCTCGAAGGGAAGCGGTCTCAAGCCGGCATCCTGACGGTGCGGTTGCGCGAACGGGAGCGGGCGCGGCAGGAAGAGGCAGACAGGGCGGTCCAGACCCTGGCTCAGGCCACCCTGGCTTTGGAGGCTGCGGAAGCCCGGGAGGACCAACTCCAACGGTACGCCCCCGTGCTCGCGGAACTTGAGGCGGCGGTGGCGGGTCTGATCGAGTCCTGCACTGCCGACCTCGCTGTCCTCTCGGAGCGAGTGGCCGTCTCCCGCGCCGCCACCGAGGATTTCGGCGACGCCTTGAAGGACCAGGGCCGACGGGAGTCCGATCTGCAGCGTTCGGGTTCGGACTTGAACGAGGAGATGGTGCGACTCAAGGTCGCGGTCGCCCGCCTGGAGGAACGTGCCGGCGAACGCGAGCGCGAACTCGAGGAGCTCGGCCGGCGCCATCTCTCGCCGCGAGACGTAACTCCCGCATCAGTGGCCGACATGTCGGCGGAGGACGTGGCATCCGCCTTGGAACGGGCGGAGCGACGCAGGGAGCGCATCGGCCCGGTGAACCCCTTGGCCGAGCAGGAGTACCGGCAGACAGAAGAGCGGGCAGGGTTCCTCGCTGAACAGCGCACGGACCTCGAGTCGTCCATGCGGGAGCTGCGCTCCGTGATCCGCGACCTGGACGAGCACATCGAGACAACGTTCGCGGAAGTGTTCGAGGCCACCCGCGGCCATTTTGAAGATATGGTGCAGGTGCTCTTCCCTGGAGGAAAGGGTGTGCTGCGCCTCGTGGAGCCTGATCCCGACGAAGCGGGGGTCGCCTCAGAAGCAGACGACGAGGAACCCTCGGACGAGGAGCCCCGCGGCCCTGGGAGCCGCGGCGGCGCCGGCATCGTGCTCGAGATCAAGCCGCCGCGCAAGGCGCCGCGGTCGATGAGCCTGCTCAGCGGGGGGGAGAAAGCTCTTGCGGCCATCGCCTTCCTGTTCGGACTATTCCTGGCCCGTCCGTGCCCCTTCTACGTGTTGGACGAGGTCGAGGCGGCCCTCGACGATCTGAACCTTGGCCGCTTCCTCTCGTTGGTGCGACGCTACCAAGATCGCACGCAGTTCATCGTGATCACCCACCAGCGACGCACCATGGAGATAGCAGATCGCCTGTACGGCGTCGCCATGGACGCCGACGGTACGTCACGCGTGCTGTCCCGCAGGTTGACGTCGCTTCAGGAAGCCGAATGATGGAGGTCTTCGTTGTCGTATAACTGGGCGGAAGTGTTCCGGGGTGTGGACGCGGCGGCAGCCGTAGGCCCCCTCGCGACTCGCGAAGAACGCAAGAGGGGGTGGTTCCGTCAGCTCAGAGAGGGTCTGACGAAGAGCCGCAAGGCCCTTCAGGACCAATTCTCCTCGATACTCCTCGACAAGTTCGACGAAGACCTCTGGGAGCGCGTGGAGGAAGCCCTCATCTACGCCGATGTGGGCGTGGACACGACGATCTCCATCGTCCAGCGGCTCGAGCAAGCCGCGAACGCAGGCGGAATCGCTGACGCCACGCAGTTCCTCAGCGTGCTCCGCGCCATCTCGGCCGAGCACTTCTGCGCCGCCGACACCCGCATCGATGTCACCGCACAGCCTGCGGTGATCCTCATGGCCGGCGTCAACGGCACCGGCAAGACCACGACGATCGGTAAGATCGCCTGGCATCTGAAGGAGTTGGGCAAGGAGCCTCTACTGGTGGCCGGCGACACCTTCCGCGCAGCGGCGGTGGAGCAACTCACGGAATGGGGCCGCCGCGTGGGTTGCGAAGTCGTGCGCCACGATCACGGCAGCGACCCGGGGGCCGTGGCCTACGACGGCATCGCCGCGGCCCGAGCCCGCGGCGCCGACGTGGTGATCATCGACACCGCAGGTCGCCTGCACACCCAAGTGAACCTCATGCGCGAGCTCGAGAAGATCGAGCGTGTGGTGAAGAAGCAGATTCCGGAGGCGCCGCACGAGACCCTACTCACCATCGACGCCACCACGGGTCAGAACGGCCTCATCCAAGCGCGGCTGTTCAAGGAAGCGGTCAACGTGAGCGGCGTCGTGCTCACCAAGATGGATGGCACCGCCAAGGGCGGCATCGCGCTCGCGATCTCCCACGAACTCGATGTGCCCATCAAGCTCATCGGCACCGGTGAGACCTTGGATGCGCTCCAGCCGTTCGACGCCGCGGGGTTCACGGAGCTCCTGTTCGACGAGAGTCTGCTTCAGGGGTGAGATAGGCCGGGCCGGCCGGTTGCCGGTTGCACTGGCGTCCTCCTTGCGCCGGGAGGCGGGCGTAGATGGCCGTTGTGCCCGTCGCGCGCGCATGCCGCAGGGGGGAGAGCCCGCAGTCCGCACAAGCGCTAGGCAGACCCGTCGCCGCCAGGTTCGAGCGTGATGGCAGAGCTCGCCGTCAGCCGTCGCCATTCCCCGGCGAGAGTGGGAGCGGCGATGAGCAGACCGAGCAGCGCCAGCACGCCGGTCACGGCAATGACCCGCCCGGAGATGATCTCGAAGAGAAAGGGGGCGACCAAGGTGCCGACGAGGGCGGCGCTGTGCGTGGCCGTCGCGTCCATGCCCTGGATCGCCCCGATCCACCGACGCGGGCTCACCTGCACGAGGAACGCCTGCTTCGCGGGATTCGCCACCGCGACGGCCAGGCCCTCCACCACGGCAAAGACCAGGAAGAGCGTGAGGTTGCGGGTGGATCCGTACACGATCCAGCACCCCGCTGAGATCGCGTAGCCTACGAACATGAGCCGGAACCGGTTGTGCTTGTCGGCGAAATAGCCACCCACGAACGAGAGCAGCATCGGGACGCTGAACAGGATCCAGGTGAGTCCCACGAACGACATTGACGCGCCGAGCTCCCGCAGCCAGATGCTCCAGATCACCTCCCACGACCCGAAGGCGAAGTGCATCGTCCCTGAGATCAGCATGAACGCCATGACCGGTCGCGTCAGGAGTCTGCGGTAGGGTGGTCGGGCGTTCGCCGGCTCCTCCGGCGTGCGGTGCTTCACGGGCTCGCGCAGCAGGAGCATGAGGGCGACGGCGGTGACCACGGCCAGAGCACTTCCGAACAGGAAGATGCTGTAGAAAGCCCACCGGCCCTCTCCTCCGCCCAGCTGGTAGAGAGGCCAGGCGAGAGCGGGCCCGGCCACCAGCCCTCCGAATTGAGCCGTGCTCAACCAGCCGAAGGCTTGGCTACGATTGCGTTCGGGCGTGATGTCCGCGATGAAGGCCTGCCCGGCCGGAAAGACGGCGGCAGCTCCCATGCCCTCGAGGAAGCGGAACAGGATGAACCACACGGGGTGGGTCGTGGTGATGAAGAGGAAGGTGGCGATGGCGTATATCCACACCCCAGCCACCATGATGGGCTTGCGGCCGATGCGGTCGCTCAGTCCGCCAAGGAACCCCGAGAACACGAAGGTGCCCAAGTAGTAGGCTGCCGCGATGACACCGATATAGCGGATGGAGGCGTCCGCCTCCTCTTGAAGGAACACCGGGAGGTAGGGGAGGATCGCGCCGAACCCGGCCCACACCACGAAGCTGGCCACGCATATGACCACCAGTTGCACCCGGTTGGAATCGGTGGGTTTGGTGCGTGGTATTTGAGAAGAGCCGCTCATGCGGTCGCCTAGGATACACCGCTGGCGCGCGAGGACCTGGGTGGTTCGAGGGGACCCCCGCGTTTGACTGTGCCGCACACGGGCTGTAAACTCCCGCTCTCGCGCCGCGCCGGCTGGATGACTCCCCCCTGCGCGCGCGTCGCCATCAAGATGTGTGTGTTGAGGCACCGTGCGACGAGCCTCCCGACCAAGGAAGACATGTTCGATTCACTCTCCGATAAGCTCCAGGGGGCCCTCGAGGGTCTGAAGGGGCAGGGCAAGCTCACCGAGGCCGACGTCGAGCGCGCGGCCAGGGAGATCCGCCTCGCCCTGCTCGAAGCCGACGTGAACTTCAAGGTGGTCAAGGAGTTCGTCTCCAAGGTCAAGGAGCGGGCGCTGGGCGCCGAGGTCCTCGAGAGCCTCACCCCGGCACACCAGTTCGTGAAGATCGTGAGCGACGAGCTCACGGCGCTCATGGGTGCTACGTCCACGAAGCTCTCCTTCTCGCCCCGGCCGCCCACGGTGATCATGATGGTGGGCCTGCAGGGATCGGGCAAGACCACTACTTGCGGCAAATTGGCGTCGTTCCTCCAGAAGCAGGGCAAGAGCCCGGCGCTGATCGCGGGCGACGTGTACCGGCCCGCGGCCATCGAGCAGCTGAAGACGCTCGGCCGCCAGCTCGACGTGCCCGTGTACGACGAAGGCGACCAGGTCGATCCGGTCGACATCGCCCGCAACGGCGTGGCATGGGCGCGCGAGACGGGGCGCGACGTGGCTATCATCGACACCGCCGGTCGCCTCCACATCGACGAACGCCTCATGGACGAGCTCGTCCGCATCCGGAGTCAGGTGAAGCCGCACAACATCCTTCTGGTGGTGGACGCGATGACCGGTCAGGATGCGGTCAACGTCGCCCAGCAGTTCCAGGAGAAGGTGCAGTTCGACGGCGTGGTGCTCACCAAGCTCGATGGTGACGCGCGCGGGGGAGCGGCCCTCTCCGTGAAGGCTGTCACCGGGCGGCCCATCAAGTTCGCCAGCACCGGGGAGAAGCTCGACAGCTTCGACTACTTCCACCCCGACCGCATGGCGTCACGCATACTCGGCATGGGCGACATGCTGTCGCTGGTGGAACGAGCCCAGGGAGCCGTCGACGAGAAGAAGGCCCTCGAGCTTGAGAAGAAGCTGCGGAAGAGTCAGTTCACCTTCGAGGACTTCCTCGATCAGCTCGAGCAGGTGCGCAAGATGGGCTCGCTGCAGAGCATCCTGGGCATGATCCCCGGCCTCTCGGCGGGGAAACTGAAGAACCTGCAGGTGGACGACCGAGCCTTCGACCGGATTCAGGCTATTATTCACTCCATGACCTCCGAAGAGCGGAGGCATCCCGAAGTGATCAACGGCAGCAGGCGCCGACGCATCGCGGCGGGAAGCGGCAGCGACATCCAGGCCGTGAACCAGCTGTTGAACCAGTTCAAGCAGATGCAGAAGATGATGAAGCAGTTGGGTTCGGGCAAGATGCCCAAGAACCCGTTCCAGATGATGGGTATGTGAGGTGGGGGCGCCTCGCTTCCCCGAAGACACGAGCACACGTAGGAGGAGGTGAGAAATGGCGACGGCGATCAGATTGACCCGCAAGGGGAGCAAGAAGCATCCGATGTACAGGATCGTAGTGGCCGATTCGCGCGCACCGCGCGACGGTCGTTTTATCGAGAATATCGGCACGTACGACCCGAACACGGAACCCTCGACGATCGAGGTCAACGATGAGCGGGCGAAGGATTGGATCTCGAAGGGCGCTCAACCTTCCGGAGCGGTACGGAAGCTTCTGCAGATCAAGGGCATCCTCTAGGACACGATAGTGGCAAGATCGTACGTGGGTGGCAGCGGACGTTGAAAGCGGCATGACAGGGGGGAAGGTCATGGAGACGGAGCTGAAGGAGCTGCTGGAGTATCTCGCCAAGGCGTTGGTGGATAGCCCCGACGAAGTCAGGGTGGACTCCACCGAGACGGATACCACCGTCGTGTTGGAGTTGAACGTGGCGAAAGAAGACATAGGCAAGGTCATCGGGAAACAGGGCCGCATCGCGCGAGCCCTGCGTACCGTGGTCAAGGCCAGTGCCGTCAAGAACGGCAAGCGGGCCATCGTGGAGATCGTCGACTAGGCGGTCTCCCGACCTCCCTTTCCCCCTATGCCTCGACCCGAATGGATAGAAGTCGGCCGGATCGCGCGTGCGCACGGCCTTCACGGCGAAGTGCGTGTCAGTTCGAGCAGCGACAACCCCGACCGGTTCGTCGAGGGGGGCACCGTGCATGCCGTACCGGGTCGCGGCGCTCTTGCGCGCGCCGCCAAAGTGCCCGGCGCGGGTGAGCCTGCCTCGATGATCCTCGAGATGGAATCGGTGCGCGGCACCTGGGACAGCCCGATCGTCGCTTTCGTGGGCGTCGACACGCGCGACCAGGCCGAAGCCATTCGCGGCTACGTACTGCGCGTGCCCGCCTCCGAGCTCCCAGATCTGGAAGACGGCGAGTTCTATTCGTTCGACCTGGAGGGCCTCGAGGTGCGCGACTTCGACGGCGCGAAGGTGGGTGTGGTGGGGGAAGTGCTCGAGACCCCGGCACACGACCTGCTCTCTGTTGTGCGCGACTCCGGGGGAGAGGTGCTGGTGCCCTTCATCCACGAGATCGTCCCGACCGTCGACATGGAGGCGGGATATCTCGTCGCCGATGTCGAACGGATGACCCTGGACCCCTGATCCTTGACCCTCGGACAAGTCCGGGGATTCATGGTGGGCGGAGCGTCTCGATGAAACGGGTGGACATATTCACGCTGGTGCCGGACGCATTCACCTGGTTCAAGCGGCAGCATCCGGTGGCCGAGGCGGAAGCGTCCGAGTCTTTGGCGCTCACCGTGCACAACATCCGCGACTACAGCACGCTCAATCACCGGCAGGTCGACGACAGCCCCTACGGCGGCGGCCCCGGCATGGTGATCCGCGTCGACGTGGTCGCGGCGGCCCTCGCCGGGGTCTTCGGAGTTGCGGCGGAGCGGGTGCGCGACGAGAGAGACGTGTATCTGTTGGCACCGGGGGGCGAACCGTTCGACGATCGCCGGGCGGCCGTCCTGGCGGGAGGGTCGCGTGACTTCGTCCTCCTCTGCGGGCGGTACGAGGGGTTCGACGCTCGTATCGCGACGTTGTTCGCCACGGGGCAGCTGTCGATCGGGCCCTACGTGCTGGCAGGGGGGGAGATCGCCGCGCTGGCGGTGGTGGAGGCGGTGGTAAGGAAGATGCCCGGGGTGCTCGGCAACCAGGAGAGCTTGGTGGAGGAGTCGTTCAGTGAAGGCCTGGACGGCTCGGTGGAGTATCCGCAGTACACGCGGCCACGTGATTTCGCGGGCGCGGGCGTGCCCGAGGTGCTTCTGAGCGGTGATCATGCCGCCATCGCGCGGTGGCGGGGAGCCCAGGCTTCCCGCTCTGGTTGGTCGGCTCCGCGGGGCGAAGCTCCTCCCGGAAGCGCCGGAGAGGTTGATTTCGGCCCGCCGATGGAGTAAGTTTCGCTGTCTTCTTCGTAGGACTCCGTTGGGATACCCAGGCAAAGCGGCAGAGGGAATAAAGATGAACGTCATTGATGTGTTGGAGCAGAAGCAGTTGAAGAGCGATGTGCCGCGGTTCAAAGCCGGCGACACCGTCAAGGTGCATTTCAAGGTGATCGAGGGCACCCGTGAGCGCATCCAGATGTTCCAGGGCATCTGCATCAAGCGCCAAGGTGAGGGCGTGCGCGAGACCTTCACCGTGCGCAAGCAGTCGTTCGGTGTGGGCGTGGAGCGTACGTTCCCCGTGCACTCGCCCAAGATCGACAAGCTCGATGTGCTGGCGATAGGCGACGTCCGGCGGGCGAAGCTCTACTACCTGCGCGACAAGATCGGCAAGAAGGCGCGCGTCAAGGAGAAGCGGGTATAGCTCCAAGGCTGCGTCTATCGTGACTGCGTTCAAGCGACACTCCCTCACGCAGGAGTCCGGGTCATCTCTGCTCGGCAGCCTCCTCGAGGTCGTGTTCATCGTCGGCGCGGCCTTCATCCTCGCGCTGCTCATCCAGCAGTTCGTGGTGAAGCCTTTCTACATACCCTCCGAGTCGATGGAGCCAACTCTCGAGCGCGGCGATCGTGTCTTGGTGAGTCGGTTCGTCTATTGGTTCAGGGAACCGCAGCGTGGCGACGTCATCGTGTTCCACCCGCCGATCGCCCCCGAAGAGGACTACATCAAGCGTGTGGTCGCTGTGGGTGGCGATCATGTCGAGGTGAAGGACGGCGATCTCTACGTCAACGGTGAGGCGCAGGTCGAGCCGTATCTCAAGGAAGACCTCATCGAGGGCGCGTTTCCCGAAGAGGTGATTCCCGACGGTTTCGTGTTCGCCATGGGCGACAACCGGAATCGAAGCGGCGACAGCAGGGTCTTCGGACCCGTGAAGCTGGATAGCATCATCGGCGACGGCTTCCTGGTCTATTGGCCCCCTGGCAAGATCGGCGGCCTCTAGCCCGCTGCCGGTGGGGTCGCACCGCACCATGGCCGACGGCCGGAGCACACCTCGGTGGGACCCCTTTCGCTTCGATCGCCGCAGACTGGCCGCGACGAGCCCGACCGGACGAGTGGCCGCGGGGGCGGATGAGGCAGGGCGGGGTTGCCTTGCCGGGCCGCTGGTGGCGGCGGCGGTGAGCCTGGACTACGCCCGGCCGCTCGGCCGCGAACTTCGCGGTCTCACCGACTCGAAAGTGCTCAGCCGTCCGGTGCGCGAAGATCTGTACCTGCGACTCCTCACTTCCGCCGCCGCTATTTCGGTGGTGGCGGTCTCTCCCCATACCATCGACAAGATCGGCCTGCACAAGGCCAACCTTTGGGCACTCCAGGAGGCGCTTCGTCGTCTCCGCGGCTCCTACGACCTGGCGTTCGTCGACGGCTTCCGAGTGCACGACGACGATCTGGGGGCCAGTCAGCTGGTGAGGGGCGACTCGAAGAGCGCCTGCGTGGCCGCCGCCTCGGTGGTGGCCAAGGTCACACGCGACCGCCTCATGGTGTCCCTCGACGAGCGCTATCCCGAGTACGGTTTCGCCGCTCACGTGGGCTACGGCACCGCACTGCATCGCGCGGCGCTGCAGAAGTGGGGCCCGTGCGCATTGCACCGCCGCTGCTTCGCCGGCGTCGGCGAACCGCAGATGGAACTCTTCACCACCGACTGAGTAGTCTTCGTCGTTCGAGATCGCCCTCCTAGGACCAAGGTCCTATACTCCTCTCGCCGCCCTGCCGGTAGCCTTCCTGGACCGGCGGCGGACACCGTTCCTCCTTCCGGCGGCTCACGTCGACAGCACTGGTCAGAGGAGGTCGGATGATGGTCGTTGCTACGCGGTTGAAGGGCCGGCAGGCCGAAAGGGCAGCGGCCGACTATCTGCGGTCGAGGGGGTGGAAGGTGGTGGCCGAGAACTACACGACCCCGGTGGGTGAGATCGATCTGGTCGCCCGGGATGGGGGGACGCTGGTCATGGTCGAGGTGAAGGCTCGTTCGAACGCCATGTTCGGTGACGCACTTGAGGCCGTGGGCCCGCGCAAGGAGCGGCGCTTGAGAGCCGCCGCGGCGTGGTGGATGGCCGAGAAGGGAGAGGTCACTCACCAGATCAGGTTCGACGTGATCACGGTGAGTCTCGGCGAGGGGGGTTCTCTTCTGTCGCTCTGCCACCTACCCGATGTCCTCGGCTCCGGCCGCTAAGGGCCACGGGTGGGCATGGCGGCTGTCCGGGCGTACGCGCTGATCGGCACTGGGGCGGTGGGGGTGCAGGTGGAGGCGCACGTGCGACCTGGTCTTCCAGGAGTCAGCGTGGTCGGCCTGCCGGGTGTGGCGGTGCGTGAGGCTCGCGAGCGGGTCCGTTCGGGGGCGGCCAGCACGGGCCTCCCCCTCCCGACTCAGAGGATCACCGTCAATCTTTCGCCGGCCGATGTGAAGAAGGAGGGCCCCGGCTTCGATCTACCGGTCGCCTTAGCCGTGCTTGCGGCGTCAGGCTACATGGGAACGGGGGCACTGCAGGGCGTGGGTGCGATGGGCGAGCTGGCTCTCGACGGTCGGGTTCGTCCCATCCACGGGATGCTCTCGATGGCGGAAGCCGCGCGGGACGAAGGTCTCAGATTGCTTGTCGTACCTCTTGTGGGACTCGCGGAGGCATGCGCCGTCGATGGCGTTCACGCGGTCGGGGTGAGGGATCTCCGCGAAGCGGTCATGCTGCTTCGGGATGCCGAGAAGTGCGACCGGTTCCTAGAGAGGGGAAGGCGTTGGCTTCGCGCTCGAAAGAACGTGGTCACCATAGACCGCGGCCCCGACCTAGCCGACATCGCTGGTCAGCGCCATGCGAAGCGGGCGCTTGAGGTGGCCGCGGCTGGAGGCCATCACCTGATGATGGTCGGTCCTCCCGGCGCAGGCAAGACGATGCTTGCCCGGCGCCTACCTTCGGTGCTTCCGCTCCTCGACGCCGGGGAGGCGTTGGAGGTCACGCGGGTGTGGAGCGTAGCCGGCTTGCATCGAGCCGAGGCCGGACTCGCGACGCAACGCCCGTTCAGGGCGCCCCACAACTCGGCTTCACGAGCCGCGATCATCGGCGGGGGGTCCCCGCCGCGTCCCGGGGAGGCAAGCCTCGCGCACAGGGGGGTCCTCTTCATGGATGAGTTCCCTGAGTTCGGACGGGATGTGATCGAGTCGCTCCGGCAGCCCTTGGAGGAAGGCCTTGTGGTGATCAGCAGGAAGGCTGGCAGTCTGACCCTGCCCGCAGCCTTCACCCTCGTGGGCGCGATGAATCCGTGCCCGTGCGGCAATCTCATGCACCCGGAGCGCGTGTGCCGTTGCACCGCCGATATGCTCGACAGATACCGAGGGCGTCTGAGCGGAGCGGTGGGTGACCGTATCGACCTGTTCATCGACGTGCCGCCCCTGGAACTGTCGGCCTTCGAATCCTCGGGCGGGCTGGATGATGATTCGGCCGTCGTGCGCGCGCGCGTTGAGTCGGCTCGCTCCTACCGTCTGGAACGTGAGGCGTTCCTCGGCACACCACCGCCGGGCTCCGAGAGCGGAAGCACGGTCGGACAGTCGCACCCGGCACGATTGGAAGCACGCCTTGGCTTGAGTGAGAGCGCCCGTTCTCTTCTGCGCGAAGCCATAAGCAGGCACGTCGTGGGAGGGCGGGGATACGTTCGTGCCCTTACCGTGGCTCGCACGCTGGCCGATCTTGATTGCGTAGCCGGGATCTCGGCGGAGCACGTTGCCGAAGCCCTCTCCTTGCGGGACCCAGGATACGAGTACCGTGGCGCCAGTTCCGCGGCGGTCTCGTGGTGAACGCGCCCGGCTCCGCCACGACTCGCACGTACGCGATGGGTCGCCAGGCTGATCGTCCAACGTCCCCTGGCTCGCTTGAGGCGGCTCTGGGTCTGGCACTCGTCGCGGCAGAGGGCACGCGAGGGGTCCTGGGACTTCTCAGACGACACTCGCCCGAAGAGGTTTGGGCCGCGGGGCGGCGCGATCTCCTGGAGTGGACCGAAGGCCGACCGTGGGTGGATCGGTTCATCGACCTTCGCAGCCGCACGTTCCCCCGAGAAGCCTCCTCCGCCGTCGCCGCGGCCGGCTTGGTGTTCATCCCCTGGGGCAGCGCCGGGTACGAGGCCGACCTACTCGCGCTCGACCTCCCTCCCGCCGGCCTGTTCGTGAAGGCGACTCCCGACGCCTTCGACCAGTTCTCGGTCGGGGCGCGGGTCGCTGTTGTGGGCACCAGGAAGGCCTCCGACTATGGTTTGCGCGTCGCACGGGCGATCGGCCGCGCATTCGCGGAGCGCGGTGTCTGGGTCGTCAGCGGCCTGGCCTTGGGGATCGATGGACGGGCTCACCGGGGCTGCCTGGAGGCGGGAGGGAGGAGCGCCGCCGTCCTCGGCTGTGGGGCGGACGTCATCTACCCGCGGCGCCATCGCGAACTCTACGAGAGAGTGAGCTCCGAAGGAGTGATCCTCAGCGAACTGCCCCCCGGGGTCCGGCCGGCTCCCTGGTCGTTCCCCGAACGCAACCGGCTACTGGCCGCGATCTCCCATGCGGTGGTGGTCGTCGAGGCCCCTCGAAGGAGCGGAGCGTTGATCACGGCTCACCGTGCGCTCGACCTGGGCAGGGAAGTATTCGCGGTTCCCGGCCGCGTCCAGGAAAGCGTCAACGAAGGGTCGAATCGTCTGCTCTACGACGGAGCGACCATGTGTCTGGATCCAGCCTCCTTGGTGGAGGATTTCCTCCGGTTTACTAGAAAGGAAACGAGCCCGTTCTTGTCCGGCGTCCGCGATCATGGATCTGCGGACTCGGGTGAGAGCGGGCTCGAACAAGCGGGCAGGCTGGCGGTCATGGCGCTCTCGGCCGGTCCGTGTTCGGTAGACGCCGTGGCGGGCGTCGCCGGCATCACTTCGCGAGAGGCGTCGGCGGCATTGGGACTCCTGGAGTTGCGGGGCCAGGTCGTGCGCGTGTCACCGGGCACGTACGGGCTCTCGGAGCGATGACGCGATGAGCCGCATCATGATAGGTCGAGGCGGACGGGGGGCAGATGGCGGTATCCGGCGGGGTCGAGGTAGAGCAGGGGGGAGCGCGGCTCACGCCCCTCGTTGCCTCCTACCTTCGCAGCCTGAAGGCGGCCGACTACAGCCCGCGGAGCATTGCCGCGGCGGACTCCGATCTTTCTCAGTTCGCACGTTACTGCGCCGATCGCGAGATCGCGGACCTCCGTGAACTCACCCTCCCACAGGTCCGCGCCTTTGTCGCCGGGCTCTCAGAGGGAACGGTGGGCCCGGCATGTCGTCCGTACGCCCGCGCAACGATCGCCCGGAAACTCTCCACTGTTCGCAGGTTCCTGAGCTTCTGCGTCTCCGAGGGCATCGTCGGATCGAACGCCGCACAGGGTGTGCGTGCACCCAAATCGAGAAGGCGGCTTCCGCAGGTCCTGAGCCCGCAGCAGGTTTTCGAGCTACTCGAGGGCATCCGAGGTGATGACCCGCTCACGCTGAGGGACCGCGCGCTGTTCGAGTTGATATACTCGTGCGGCTTGAGGGCCCAGGAAGTCTTAGATCTGCGGGTCCAGGACATCGATCCCGACAGACGTGAGGCGCGGGTGACGGGCAAGGGGCGCAAACAGCGCATCATACCCATCGGAGACGACGCCTTAAGGGCTGTCCGGTCGTACCTGGAACGAGGCAGGCCCGAGTCGGTCGCCGCCGGCACGTCCGCAGTGGACGCGTCCTCCGCGGAACCGAGGCAGGAAGCCCTGTTCCTGAGCGGGCGAGGCCGTCCGCTTCGACCGTCCGACGTGAGACGGCGTCTCGAGAAGTACCTGCTTGCGTGCGATGCGCCGGCGGGTACGTCACCGCACACCCTGCGGCATTCCTTCGCCACGCATCTTCTCGAGGGCGGCGCCGACTTGAGGGCGATCCAGGAACTCCTAGGCCATGCGTCGCTGGCCACCACCCAGGTCTACACGCACGTGTCGCCGGCTCATCTCCGCCGGGCCTACCGCCTGGCCCATCCGAGGGCGTGAGGATCCGCTCGTGACGTCTCGCAAGACCGACTCCGGGGCCGATGTGCACTCCTTGTGGCAACGCTACAAGGAACTCGGCGACCCCCGGGCGCGCGACGAACTCATCCTCGCCTACTCGCCGTTGGTGAAGTACGTCGCCGGGCGCATGGGCACAGGCTTGCCGGCGCACGTCGAGGAAGCCGACCTCATCTCGTACGGTCTCCTGGGCTTGATCGGCGCTCTTGAGCGCTTCGAGCCCTCGCGGAACATCAAGTTCGAGACCTACGCGATCTCCCGCATCAAGGGCTCGATCATCGACGAGTTGCGGGCGCTCGATTGGGTGCCGCGGTCGGTGCGAAGCTGGGCGCGGCAGGTCGAGCGCGTGGTCACCAAGCTCGAGAACGAGCTGCGTCGCGCCCCCACCGATGAAGAGACCTCCGCTGAGCTCGGCGTCACGATGAACGAGTTCCACAGCATCCTGAATCAGATCAGCAGCGCCTCGATCGTCGCGCTCGACGAGTTCTGGACTCTGGCCGGTACCGGCGGGGACAAGGTGGCCTTGATCGACACGATCGAAGACACCTCTTCGCCCGATCCCTCCCGCGCGTATGACATCACCGCGGTGAAGGAGATCCTGGCCGACGCCATCCGCAGGTTGCCCGAGCGTGAACGCATCGTGATCGGTCTCTACTACTACGAGGGCCTGACGCTGAAAGAGATCGGCGAGGTACTCGGAGTCACCGAATCGCGCATCTCGCAGTTGCACACCAAGGCCATCCTCCGCATGAAGGGACGCATCAAGGAGGAGTTGGAGCCCGGAGTTCTCTCCAACTAGCGGTATCCTTCCAGGGCAAGCGCTGAGCTCCGTTCGCAGCTCACCGGCCGTCTCCAGGCCCTCCGATCGGTGCGCACCGCGTGCATGCGGGGCGGAGATCGGTTCGCGCCGCCTCGTCGCAGCGCCTGTGGCCGTGTGTTAGACTACCGCGGTTATCTTCACACTACCCCGAGGGGTGTCGTCGCGGGGGTGCCGGCTCAGCCAGCCGGTTCCGCGGAGAGCCTCGGGTGCATCGACACAAAACCAGAAAGGAACCACACCATGCCGGCTGCCACTATGAAGCAGTTGCTGGAGTCCGGGGTGCACTTCGGACACCAGACCCGCCGTTGGAACCCGAAGATGAAGCCATACATCTTCGCCGACCGCGGTGGAATCCACATCATCGACCTCCAGAAGACCACGAAGCTCCTCGACCGTGCCTACGAAGTCACGCGCAACATCTCGGAGCGGGGTGGGTCGGTGCTGTTCGTGGGCACCAAGAAGCAGTGCCAGGATTCGATCCGGCTGGAAGCCAGCCGCGTCGGCATGCCCTTCGTGTCGCACCGGTGGCTCGGCGGCCTGCTCACGAACTTCAGCACGATCCATGCGCGCATCAACCGGCTTCACGAGCTTCGTCGCCGCAAGGCCGATGGTTCGCTCGCGCTGCTTCCCACCAAGGAACGCATGAACCTCGAGCGCGAGCTGGAGAAACTCGAGATCAGCCTGGGTGGCGTGGCCGACATGCAGCGTCTCCCCGACGCCGTGTTCGTGATCGATCCCAAGCGTGAGGCTATTGCAACGCGTGAGGTCAACAAACTCGGCATCCCGCTCATCGGGTTGGTCGATACCAACTGCGACCCCGATGAGGCCGACTATCTCATCCCGGGCAACGATGACGCTATCCGCTCGTGCAGCCTGATCATCAAGACCATTGCTCGCGCCGTCGAAGAGGGCCGCCAGAAGGTCAGCGCGAAGGAGTTCGCGGCGACGGCGAAGGCTGCGGCGCCGGCGACTGAGGTAGCGCCGACCGCTCCGACAGCACCAACGGAGCCTGCGGAGCCGACCGCGCCTGCGGTCGAGGAAACGTCGGCGCCGGTGGCTGACGCACCTGCCGCGGCGGATAAAGCCCCGGCTCCAGAGGCGGAAGCACCCGCGTCCGAAGCCCCTGCGACCGAACCGGAAGCTCCGGCCGCTCCGGAGGCGGAAGCCTGAGCACTGCATATGCGAGAGCCCTCTCGGGGGCCTCGCCTCGAGGACTGAATCGTTGTATCACTATGTTCGACAGGGTGGACCTGTCGGTGGAGGATCAGCAATGAGCGTGACTGCGCAGATGGTGAAGGAGCTTCGCGACAAGTGCGGAGCCGGCATGATGGACTGCAAGCGTGCCCTCGCCGAGACCGACGGCAACATGGAAGAAGCCGTCAAGATCCTGCGGACCAAGGGCATGGCTTCGGCCGACAAGAAGTCCGCCCGGGCCGCCAACGAGGGCCTGGTCGACGCATACATCCATGGCAGTGGCAATCTCGGCGTACTCGTGGAGATCAACTGCGAGACCGATTTCGTCGCACGCAATGAGGAGTTCCGCGCCTTCGCGCATGACGTTGCCATGCACATCGCGGCCAGCGCGCCGGAATACGTGCGGCGCGAAGACGTGCCCGAAGATGTGACCGCGGGCGAGATCGAGATCTACAAGGCCCAAGCTCGCGAGACTGGAAAACCCGAGAATGTCCTCGAGAAGATCGCCGAGGGCAAGCTCAACAAGTTCTACAGCCAGATCGTGCTTCTCGAGCAGCCGTTCGTCAAGGATCCCGACAAGACCATCGATGCGCTGCGGCGGGAGCTGGTGGCGAAGGTGGGAGAGAACATCGAGGTGCGACGCTTCTCGCGCTATGTCCTAGGACAAGACGCGGTGTGAGCCACCAGGGCGGCGCTTCGGCGCCGCCCTTTTCGTAGGTGCAGACGTCAGCGAAGAACTGGCAAGGGGGTCGAGGGTGTCCGAGCACGCGGAAGGTTCCGGCGGTGGCGCGGCGTACAAGCGGGTGCTGCTCAAACTGAGCGGTGAAGCGCTCGTGGGCGATTCGGTGTACGGCATCGACCCGGAGCGCATGATCGGCGTGGCCGAAGAGATCCGTGGTTGTGTCGACCTGGGTGTTGAGACTGCGGTCGTTGTCGGTGCAGGGAACATCTTCCGCGGAGTAGCCGGCAGTGCGAAGGGCATGGATCGCGCCGCGGCGGATTACATGGGCATGATCGCCACGGTGATCAACGCGATGGCGCTACAAGACGCTATGGAGAAGCTTGGCGTCGACACTCGTGTGCTCTCGGCCATCGAGATGCGGGAGATCGCCGAGCCGTACATCCGCCGGCGCGCGATCCGACACCTCGAGAAGGGGCGAGTGGTGATCTTCGCCGCGGGCACTGGCAACCCATACTTCACCACGGATACCGCGGCGGCACTCCGTGCCCTTGAGATCGGCGCCGAGGCGATCCTCATGGGGAAGAAGAAATACGACGGGGTGTACGACTCAGACCCCGAGCTTAATCCTGGGGCCGTCTTGATCCCGCGCCTCACGCATCGCGAGGCCCTCGAACGGGGCCTGAAAGTCATGGATTCGACGGCGCTCTCCCTGTGCATGGACAACTGCCTTCCCATCATGGTGTTCAACATGGCCGTGTCGTCGAACATCAACCGGGTGCTCCGGGGTGAGCGAGTGGGGACGGTGGTATCATGTGAGCCCGATGACGGGGCGAGCGTCGGCAGGGGCGAACGGCCCTGATCGATGGGTCCCACGGCTTCATGAGGAAGGAGGGAGAGGATGGTCGAGGAGCTCATTGAGGATGGCACACGGCGCATGGACGGGGCCGTCGAGGCACTCAGGACCGAGTTCGGGGGTGTTCGCACCGGTAGGGCTTCGATCGCGCTGCTCGACCGCATCTACGTCGACTACTACGGAGCGCGTACTCCTCTCAAGCAGATCGCCAACCTCTCCACGCCGGATGCCCGGCTGATCGCTATCACGGTCTTCGATAAGACCGCCGTGAACGGTGTCGTGCGGGCCATACAAGAATCGGACCTCGGGCTGAGCCCGAATGTCGATGGCAACATCGTACGTCTCAACATCCCCACGCTCACTGAGGAGCGTCGCAAAGATCTCGTCCGCCTCGTGCGAGGCATGTCCGAAGAGGCCAGGATCGCGGTGCGGAACGTGCGCCGCGACGTGATCCAGGATCTCAAGGAACTGAAGAAGGAAGGTGAACTCCCCGAGGACGATGAGCGACGGGCCGAGGACGAGGTCCAGAAACTCACCGACGCCCACGTGGAGCGCATCAACGAGCTTCTGTCACGCAAAGAGGAGGAGATCCTCGAGGTCTGATGGGAATCGTCGGCTGGCTCAGGGGCCTTCGAGGTGGGGATAGCCGGGAAGGCTCTTCTTCAAGCATGGCTTCCTTGTCTCCCGACCGCCTGCCGTTCCATGTGGGCATCATCATGGACGGAAATGGTCGTTGGGCGAAGCGACGCGGGCTCCCCGTCGTCATGGGACACAGGGAGGGTACGAAAGCCCTGATCCGCGCCGTGGAAGCGGCGATGCGTCTCGGGGTGAGGCAACTCACCGTCTACTCGTTCTCCACTGAGAATTGGACGCGCCCGGAGGAAGAGGTGCGCGGGCTTCTCGGACTGATAGACGAGATGATCGACCGGGAGCTATCCCGTCTCCACGAGAACGGGGTGCGGGTGGAGTTCGTCGCCCGACGCGCCGGCCTGGACCCCTCGATCTTGGAGAAGTTCGCTCGTGTGGAGGAAGTCACCAGCTCGAACGAGGAACTCGATCTCTTTGTGGCGTTCAACTACGGCGGCAGGGCCGAGATCGTCGATGCGGTGCGCGCCGCCGCTGCCGCTGGGGTGGATCTTGCCTCCGTGGACGAGGCAGCTCTGGCCGCCCACATGTATTGCCTCCGTATGCACGACCCCGACTTGGTGATCCGCACCTCGGGCGAATATAGGGTGAGCAACTTCTTGCTCTGGCAGTCGGCGTACTCGGAATTCTACTTCACCGACGTTCTCTGGCCCGATTTCGATGAGACGGATTTCCGGCAGGCGCTGGTGGACTACGCCGGGAGAAGCCGTCGCTTCGGCGCTCGTGAAGCGGAGGATCGTGCTTAGGGCCCGGGTCCTCGTGGCGCTGTTCGGCGTGCCATTGGGTGTGGGCGTGATCATCCTTGGCAGCCCCTACTACTCGGTGGCGCTGGGCGTGGTCGCGCTCGCCGCTCTCCATGAGTACTACTCACTGGTGCGCCCCTATCGTCCGAATCTCCTGGTGGGATACGTCATTGCCGCCGGGGCCCTCGCCGCTACGTATTTCTATGGTCTTCCCGGTATGGCCGGCGCGCTCTCCGCGGGCATGTTCATCCTTTTCTTGTGGGGGGTGGGTGGGCCGATCGGAGATCATCTGGTGGGTCGCATGGCCGTGACCGCCTTCGGAGTGATGTGGATCGTCACCGGCCTGGCGCACCTCCTGCTGATCCGCGGATTGGAGCACGGTATGTCGCTCACCCTGCTGGTAGTGGGCGCTACCTGGACCAGTGACACAGGGGCCTACGCGGTGGGTCGCCTGATGGGCAGGCGGCCGATGGCTCCCCGCATCTCGCCGAAGAAGACGGTCGAGGGCGCGGTCGGCGGCATCGTCGGCGCCATCCTGTTCGCCCTCGCGGTCAAGATCTACTCGCCGTGGCTTCCCGTGCGCGAAGCCTTGATACTCGGCCTGGCCATAGGGGTCTTGGGTCAGTGGGGCGATCTGTTCGAATCGATGGTCAAGCGCGATCTGGGCAGGAAGGACTCGGGGCGCATGCTCCCCGGGCACGGAGGCATGCTCGACCGCTTCGATAGCCTGCTGTTCGGATCCATAGCCGCGTACTGGGGAGCCGTGATCCTGCTGGCCGACGTCACTCTGAGCGGCGGAACCCCGTGAAGAGGGTGCTGATTCTCGGATCGACCGGCTCGATCGGGGTGCAGGCCCTCGAGGTGGTGGCCGCCGGCACCGATCTCACCGTGGTCGGGCTCTCCTGTGGCACCCGGGTGGGAGAGCTCGTGGCGCAGGCGACCTCATTGGGCGTACATGATGTGGCTGTGGCGGATGAGGCAGCGGCACGCGGATTGCAGCCCGCGCTCTACCCTGAGATGTGCGTTCGTACGGGCCCTGGAGCCGCAGCCCAGTTGGTGCGGGAGGTGGAAGCCGACCTGGTCTTGAACGCGATCGTGGGCTTCGCCGGTCTCGAAGCTACCGTGGCCGCGCTGGAGACGGGTCGGCCCGTGGCCTTGGCAAACAAGGAGAGCCTAGTGAGTGGCGGGAGCTTCGTCATGAGCTTGGCGGAGCGGGCGGGAGTGGCGATACTTCCCGTCGACTCCGAGCACTCGGCTCTCTTCCAGTTACTCTCAGGCGAGGCTGATTCCGCCGTCGAACGGCTGGTGCTCACGGCATCGGGAGGGCCGTTCCGGGGCCGTGACGCCGCCAGTCTGGCGGGCGTCAGGCCAGAAGACGCCCTCGCCCATCCCACCTGGGACATGGGCGCCAAGATATCCATCGACTCCGCCACCCTCATGAACAAGGGGCTGGAAGTCATAGAGGCGCACCATCTCTTCCGGGTGCCGTACGGCGACATCGAGGTGGTCGTGCACCCTCAGTCTTTGGTGCACGCGATGGTGCGCCTGGTCGACGGCGCGGTCCTGGCGCACGTGGGAGAGCCCGACATGCGAGTGCCGATCGCCTACGCGCTACGGTATCCCGATCGCGGCTGGCTCAAGACGTCTCGTCTGGATCTGGTCGGAGCCGGGTCGCTCACCTTCGAGGCTCCCGACACTGAGACGTTCCGCTGCCTCGATCTTGCGCGGCAGGCCGGCGAGGCGGGAGACGCCCACACCTGTGCGTTGAACGCCGCCAACGAAGTGGCCGTACAGGCGTTCCTCGCTACGAGGATCGGGTTTATGGGTATACCGGAGGTGGTGGCGCGCGTTCTGGAGCAGGTCGAGGCGGGTGTTCTCACCGATTACGACGAAGTGGTCGCGATAGACGACAGGGCGCGCACGTGGGCGCAGACCCTTGTGGAGGCGGGAAGATGGTGAGTTCGATCCTGAGTGTGGTGGTGGCGGTGGTGGGTGTGGGCTTCCTGATACTCGCCCACGAATTCGGCCACTTCATCGTGGCGAAGGCCACCGGCATGAGAGTCGAGGAGTTCAGCATCGGCTTCGGTCGCTACCTGTGGAGTCGGCGGGTGGGCGAGACCGTGTACGGCGTGTCGATGGTGCCCTTGGGCGGCTACGTGCGGGTCACCGGTATGCACGCCGAGGAGTTCGAGGAGCGCGTGCGGGCGGCGCGGGAGAGCCGGGATGTCAAGTCCCGCGATCCGGAGTCCATGATGACAGGTCGATCCGCGATCAGCGACGAAGAGGTCGCCGCAACACCCCCCGAACGCCGCTACTATACCCATCCGGTGTGGCAACGCGTGGTGTTCATAGTGGCGGGTGTCACCATGAACGTGGTGGTGGCGTTCTGTCTGCTGTTCGTCGTCGGCCTGCAGGGCTTCTTCGAGCCCACCACGGTCGTGGATCGAGTGGAGGCGGGGAGTGCCGCGGCGGATGCCGGGGTGCTCGTGGGAGATCGCTTCGTCAGCATAGGCGGCGACACCACCGACGATTGGTTCTCGGTGCAGCAGGCCATCATGGGTCGGGCCGGTGAGCGTGCGGACATCGTAGTCGAGCGAGCGGGTGCGCTGGTGACGGTCGTAGCCGAGATCGGCTCTCGCGAAGACGGCACGGGCATCCTCGGAGTGGGCCCGTCCGGCGAGAAGGTCAATCCGGGTCTCGTGAAGTCGCTGACGTTCGCGCGCGAACGTACGGGCGAGCTCTTCTCGATCACGTTCAACGGCATCGGTATGATGTTCAAGGGGGACGTGCCGGTGACGGGCTCCGATGGCCTCGCCGGCCCGGTGGGCATAGTCTCCATCTCGTCAGAAGCCTTCCGGAGCGGTTACTTCCTCAGTCTCTTGGCTTTCATCAGCGTGCAACTCGCGATACTCAACATGCTCCCGTTGTTGCCATTGGACGGCGGGCACGTGCTCTTCAGCCTCATCGAGAAGGGGCTGGGGCGGGCTGTTTCGCTCCGCACGTTCGAGCGCGTCTCGGCGGTGGGTATCTCCCTGTTCCTGCTGCTCCTGATCGTGGCGACGGGGAACGACATCGGTCGCTTGTTCGGCGGAAGCCTCGGGTTCTGATGCGGCGTCTTCAGGCGCGCGAGCCAAGAAGCGTCGCTCGGCCACGAGGGGGGGCGCTCGGTGTTCAGTGAGCGGCAGGTGGATGTGGGCGGGGTGCTCGTGGGCGGCGATGCGCCCGTGGTGATCCAATCGATGACCAACACCCGCACACACGACGTCGAAGCGACTCTTTCCCAGGTGCGGGCCTTGGCCACCGCTGGTGCCGGGTTGGTGCGAGTGGCGGTGCCCGACCACGAGGCTCTAGCCGCACTACCGGCACTCGTCGCCGAGTCGCCGGTGCCCGTCATCGCCGACGTACACTTCGACCACACGCTCGCCGTAGGCTCACTAGAGGCAGGAGCGGCAGGCGTCCGGGTGAACCCTGGGAACATCGGCGGTCCCGATGGTGTGCGCATGGTCATCGAGGCGGCGAAGGCGCATGGAGCGGTGGTGCGCATAGGGGTCAACAGCGGGTCCCTGCAACGCGAACTGCGCTCCCTGGAGGAGCGCGACCCGGCCGAGGCCCTCGTGGAATCCGCGTTGCGGTTCTGCGCCCTCTTCGAGGATCAGGACTTCCGCGAGATCAAGGTGTCGGTGAAGTCGTCATCCCCGCTGGTGACCATCGAGGCGAACCGCCGGCTGGCAACGCGAATCCCGTACCCTCTGCATCTGGGGGTGACTGAGGCCGGCACCCCCCGAGCCGGAGCCATCCGCAGTGCCGTGGCTCTTGGGGCGCTCCTCTCGGCCGGAGTGGGGGACACCATCAGGGTGTCGCTCACCGGGGACCCGGTGGAGGAGGTCTGGGTCGCCCGCGAGATACTGAGCAGTCTCGGGCTGGTAAGGGGAGGCCCGAGAGTCATCTCCTGCCCCACCTGCGGGCGCACCCGCATCGCGCTTGAGGAACTAGCGCTGGAGGTCGAGCGGCGCCTTGCCCAGATGGAGGGGCGGCTGTCGACTCTCGCCCGGCCGCTCGAGGTCGCCGTGATGGGCTGCGTGGTGAACGGCCCCGGGGAGGCGCGCAAGGCAGACTTCGGTATCGCGGGCGGCGAGGGGGAGGGCGTGGTCTTCGCCGACGGCCGTCCTTTGTGCAAAGTGCCCCAAGAACGTCTCGTGGACGAGCTGTTCGCCGCGATAGAGACGTGGTTGACGAGCAGCGGCTCTTGAACAGTCCGACCAGGTACGGGAACATTCGGGCTTCGTACCGTACAAGGAGGAGACGATGAGGGCATCTCGGTTGTTCATGCCCACGCTCAAGGAAGACCCATCGGATGCGGAAGCGGCGAGCCACAAGCTGCTCGTGCGCGGCGGGTTCGTTCGCCAGTTCGCGTCTGGCATCTACATCTTCCTTCCGCTCGGGTGGCGGGTGATGGAGCGCGTGAACCGGATCATCCGTGAAGAGATGGATGCCATCGGTGCTCTCGAGTTGTCGATGCCCACCATCCATACTGCCGACGTGTGGCAGCAGACCGGCCGCTACTACGACATCGGCGGGGAGATGTTCCGCCTCAAGGACCGAAGCGGCCGGGACATGGTTCTGGCGATGACCCACGAAGAAGTGTTCACTTGGCTGGCCTCGCGGGAACTCCGGTCGTATCGCGAACTGCCGCAGATCTGGTACCAGATCCAGCTGAAGTTCCGCGACGAGACTCGTCCCAAGGGAGGGGTGCTCCGCGTACGTGAGTTCCTGATGAAGGACTCCTACAGCTTCGATGCGGATGCCGCGGGCCTCGAGGCGAGCTACGCGAAGCACATCGAGGCCTACGATCGGATCTTCGAGCGTACGGGCTTGCGCTTCTATCGGGTCGACAGTGATCCCGGCATGATGGGCGGAGCCCAGGCTCACGAGTACATGGCGCCCTCTCCTGCCGGGGAAGACCGCGTGGCCGTCTGTCCTTCGTGCGGATACGCGGGCAACATCGAGCTCGCCCGTTCCGTCGCTCGCGCGCCCGAAGGCTCCGTTTCTGAAGTGCTCGAAGAAGTAGCTACCCCCGATCGACGTACCATCCGGCAGGTCTCGGAGTTCCTGGGATTGCCGGCTTCGTCTTTCATCAAGTCGTTGCTGGTGGTTGCCGGCGAAGACCGGGTGCTGGCCCTCGTGCGCGGCGATCAGGAGTTGCATCAGCGCAAGCTCGAACGTCATCTCCAGCGTGAGGTGCGGTCTGCCCACCCCGAAGAGGTGGAGGAAGCCACTGGAGCCGAGATCGGCTTCATCGGTCCGCTGGGTCTCGACGTGCGCGTCGTCGCAGACGAGAGCCTTGCTCCGACCGGCCCCGGGGGCGCACGAGCATACGTGACGGGGGCCAACAAGGCCCACACGCATCTCCTAGGCGTCATGCTCGGGCGCGATATCCACCCTGAGTACGCCGACCTGCGCGAGGCACAAGAAGGAGACTCCTGCGTGGAATGCGGCTCCCCGCTCACCGTGGAGCCCACCATCGAAGTGGGGAACATCTTCAAGCTGGGCACGAAGTACTCGGTTGCCCTCGGAGCTACGGTACTCGACGAGGACGGGGCCGAGATCCCCATCGTCATGGGTTCGTATGGCATCGGTCCGGCCCGGATCGCCGCCGCGGCCGTCGAGCAGAGCCACGACGAGAAGGGCATCATCTGGCCGAAGAGCATCGCGCCGTTCGATGTGCACCTCGTGCAGGTGCAGGCCGCGGACGAGGTGCAGACTCGTGTGGCCACTCAGCTTCACGAGACTTTGGGCGAGGCTGGCTGGCAGGTGCTTTGGGACGATCGTGACGAGCGTCCCGGCGTGAAATTCAAGGATGCCGAGCTCATCGGGTGCCCTGTCCGGGTGACCGTGGGGCGGCGAGCGGCTGAGGGTGTTGTCGAGGTAGAGCCTCGCAGAGGAGATCAGGGTCGGCAGGAAGTGAGCCTGGATGACCTGCCTGAGGCTGTCTCCGAGCTCTGGCGGCTCGCCGACTGAGGCCGGGGGAGGCCGGTGCGGTAGCCGGTTTTCGAAGCTATATGCTATTGAAGCTATGCCTTTTCGGGTGATATGGCGCTGTGCTATAATCGGTCACACGTAACATCAGACTTCGAGCGGTTGACCAGAAGTGGGTGCAGGTGCCCACTTTCTTCATGTATGGGGTAGATGTTGTGGAGTTGAGTGAGGCCTGGTTCCAAGAGGCGATCGACGCCGGTGAGGAACAGGTGGAGTTGGTGGCGATCGACGTTCGCGGCGATCGACGGAATCTGCTTGTGCGCCTCTATGTCGACACTGCGGGAGGCGTCACCCACGAGCTCTGTGCACGGGTGTCGGCGCTGGTCGGGCAGGAGCTCGACCGGACCGGATATGCTGACGGGCCCTACACGCTCGAAGTGAGTTCACCCGGCCTGGAGCGTCCACTGCGGAAGCTCGCGCATTTTGAAGCGCAGATCGGGAACAAGGTGTATGTGAAGACCACCGGGCCCGTCGAGGGTCGGAAGGTCTGGCAAGGTGAACTCGTCGAAGTCCGCGATCAAAGGATCGTGGTACGAGACGGGCAGCAGACAGTCGAGCTGGACATCGACGGGATCGCCAAGGCGCATCTGGTCTACGAGTTCGAATAGGGGAGAAGCGATGAACAAGGAAACGATCGAGGCCCTTCGCCAGATCGAGAAGGAGAAGAGCATCCCCTTCGACGTCCTCATCGAAGCACTCGAGGATGCGCTTCACTCTGCGTACAACAAGACCGCGCATGCGGTGCCTTACTCTGCCGTCGAGATCGATAACGATACTGGCGAGATCCACGTGTTCGAACTCACGTTTCCTCCGGGGCAGGAGCCCGATCTCGAAGACGAAGAAGCCGAGATAGACTTCTCCATAGCTACGAGTGAGGAGATCACTCCCGAGGATTTCGGGCGCATCGCCGCGCAGACGGCCAAGCAGGTCATCTACCAACGCATCCGCGAAGCCGAGCAGGAGCTGTTCTTCAACGAGTACTCCACCCGGATCGGTGAGATCGTCACGGGTATCGTGCAGCAATCCGACAATCGGTACACGCTGGTCGATCTCGGCCGTGTGGAGGGTCTGCTGCCCAAGAGCGAGCAGGTGCCCACCGAGCGCTACGAACACGGCATGCGCATCAAGGCCGTCATCAAGGACGTCGAACAGAATCCGAAAGGGCCCCCGATCATCTTGTCGCGACGTAGCGACGACCTCATCAGGCGCCTCTTCGAGCTGGAAGTGCCTGAGATAGCCGACGGCCTGGTGGAGATCGTGGGTGTCGCACGCGAACCCGGGTATCGCTCCAAGATCTCCGTGGTGTCGCACAGCAGCGGAGTAGACCCCGTCGGGGCATGTGTGGGCCCTCGAGGTTCCCGGGTACGCATGGTCGTATCGGAGTTGCGGGGCGAGAAGATCGACATCATCCCGTTCAACGAGGAGCCTGCGCGCTTCGTCGCAAAGGCTCTTTCGCCGGCCCGCGTGCGTGAGGTCCTCCTCGACGACGCTGCCAAGGAAGCTACCGTGGTCGTCCCCGATGACCAACTTCCCTTGGCGATCGGCAAAGAGGGACAGAACGCTCGGCTGGCCAATCGCCTCACCGGCTGGAAGGTGGACATCAAGTCGGAGTCCGAGATGGCCCGTGAGGAACAGGCATACTCGGTCAGCGACGAGGAGTCCGAAGTACTCGACGGACGGTGCCACGCGATGACAAGTGGCGGGAAGCGTTGTCCGAACGCAGCGCTGCCGGGTGGTCGTTTCTGCGGCATCGCCGCCCACCAGGCTTTGGCGGCGGAGGGCGGAGACAACGGAGAGTGATCTCAACGGGCCTGTGAGGCAGGCATCCCTCGGCACGCCCGAACGGCGGTGCCTCGGGTGCGGCACCCGGGCTCGGCAAGATGAGTTGATCAGGTTCCGTCTGGAAGAGGGGCCGGAGCCTCGCCGGGTGGTGGTCGACACCGACCGGAGAAGGTTGGGGCGTGGGGCTTACCTGTGCCCGCGTCAGGCCTGCCTGGATGGGGCGCTGCGACGCAGGGCCTTCCAGCGGGCGTTCCGCGCGAAGGTCGTCGCGGAATCGCAAGAACTTGGTGAGGCACTAAGAGGATCGATGGAAGAGGCAACCGGACCGATGGCAGGTGAGTGAACGTGGCGAAGAAGAGGGTCTACGAGCTGGCGAAAGAGCGAGGACTGACCACGCATGAACTGGTGGAGCGGCTCCAGGCCGCCGGCGTGGAGGTCAAGAGCAGCCTCGCCAGTATTGAGGAGGCCGACGCAAATCGCGTGAGCCCCATCTCGGCGAAGGTCGCTTCCAAGGCTAGGAAGAAGACTGAAGAGGCGGCGCCTGCGGCACCGGCCAAGGCCGCGGCTCCGACAAAAGCCGCTGCGCCTGCCAAGGCGGCGACGGCGGTCAAGGCCGAGCCGAAGGCGAAGCAGGAGGCCAAGCAGGAAGCTCCAGTTGCGGCCGCTGAACCGGCCGAGACTCAGGTCAAGGAGGAGCCCGCGGCGACTCTAGAGACCCCCGCCCCACCTGCCGTCGAGAAGGCACCGGCTGAGAAGCCGGCCGCTCCGAAACCGATGGGCCCGAAGATCGTGGCTACTGCCGACGAGGTACGCGCGGCGGAGCAGGCGGCTGCGGCTCGTGTTGCCAAGATCGTTCCCGTTCGCCGGTCTGCAAAGGGGCGCGGTCCCCGTCTGGACAACATCCCCACCGTGGTGGGCCCGGGTGTGCCCGTGCGGAAGGGCGTAACGCCCTCAAGCACCGTGCGGCGCAAAGGCGAAGAGCCACCCGCACCCCCTCCGGCGCCCAAGCCCGAGCCCAAACCTCCCGTACGAGTCGATCGCCCCGGTGGTCGTCCTGCGGGTGCCCCGCCAGCTGGCCGCCCCGCAGGTGGGCCTCCGTCCGGCCGTCCGGCCGGCGGGCCTCCCATGTCTCGCGGAGGCGGAGCCCCGCCCGCCCCCGCCGCACCGGCTAGAGGCGCGGCGGACAAGACAACAGCTGCTCGCAAGCGACCGGGTGACGGCGCTACCGCCGGTGGCGGCCGCCTCTGGAAGGCCGGCGAGACGTCCACTCGCCGCCGCGTGGTCATCGATTCCCAAGCAGGCCGCCGTGGCGGCAAAGGGAGCAGCAAGGGCGGACGTGGCGGCGGCTTCACGGCCGAGGCCGAGCGGGCCCCTGTCCCGAAGAAGGCGGCTCCCGGCACCGAGACTCCCGTTCAGATCCAAAGCGGCGCGATGGTCAAAGACCTCGCCGACGCCCTGGAGATCGGAGCCGGCGAGATCATCAAGACCATGATGAAGTTGGGCGAACTGGTCACTATCACGCAATCTTTGCCCGACGAAGCCCTCATGATCCTGGCCGAGGAGTTCGAGCGGAAGATCGAGATCAAGCACGTGGAGGAGGAGTCACTCGAGATCGTGTTCGAGGATGATCCTGCCGACTTGGTCGATCGCGCGCCCGTCGTCACCATCATGGGCCACGTCGACCACGGGAAGACGTCTCTGCTTGACGCGATCCGCGAGACGGAGGTAGTCAAGAGCGAAGCTGGTGGCATCACCCAGCACATCGGCGCCTACCAAGTGCACCACGGAGACCGCACCGTCACGTTCATCGACACGCCGGGTCACGAGGCGTTCACCGCCATGCGTGCCCGCGGAGCGAAGGTCACCGACGTGGCCGTCATCGTCGTGGCAGCCAACGACGGCGTGATGCCACAGACCATCGAAGCGATCGACCACGCCAAGGCCGCGGAAGTACCGATGCTTGTGGCCATCAACAAGATCGACTTGGTCGACTCGAATCCAGACAAGGTCAAACAGCAGTTGTCTGACCTTGGCCTCCAGCCGGAGGAGTGGGGCGGCGACACCGTGATGGTGGAAGTCTCGGCGAAGAAGCGTCTGAAGCTCGAAGAGCTCATGGACATGATCCTTCTTGTCACCGAGGTCCAGGAACTCAAGGCGAATCCTACCGCTATGGCTTCGGGCACCGTGGTGGAATCGCAGTTGGATATCGGCCGTGGTCCTGTGGCGACCGTACTCGTGCAGCGAGGGACTCTGCGTGTTGGAGACGCCTTGGTAAGCGGCGAAGCCTACGGCAAGGTGAAGGCCATGATGGACTTCAAGGGTGCCGCCCTTGAGGAAGCCGGGCCGGCCGTACCCGCACAGGTCCTCGGTTTCAACAGCGTCCCGGTGGCGGGCGACGTCGCCGTGGCTGTGAAGGATGAGCGCGAAGCCCGACAATTGGCCGAAGGCCGCACCGCTCGCTTGCGTCAAGAGATGATGGCCAAGGGACGTGCGACCACCTCCCTCGACGACTTCTACCTCAGGCTCAAAGAGGGCGCTGTCAAAGAGCTCGCCCTCATCGTCAAGGGGGACGTCGGTGGTTCGGTCGAGGCGTTGGAGGAAGCTCTGGCCAACGTGAGCCACCCAGAAGTCAAAGTGAACGTGATCCACTCCGGCGTCGGCGGGATCAACGAGTCCGATGTGAACTTGGCCGCGGCGTCGGGAGCGGTCATCATCGGTTTCAACGTGCGCCCATCGGTGCCCGCGAAGGCATCGGCCGACGAGCAAGGCGTCGATATCCGCACCTACCGGGTCATCTACAAGGCGATCGAGGATGTGCAGGCGGCACTCATCGGCATGTTGGAGCCGGACAAAGTGGAGGAGGCCCTGGGCGCCGTCGAGGTACGCCAGATATTCCGTGCCTCACGCATCGGGACGATAGCCGGTTGCCACGTGGTGTCGGGCAAGATCACGAGGAACGCGCGTGTCCGCGTGGTCCGCGACGGCAGCATAGTCTTCGAAGGCGGGCTGCAGTCGCTCAAGCGCTTCAATGACGATGTCCGCGAGGTCTTGGTGGGCTTCGAGTGCGGCGTGCACCTCGACGGATTCGACGACATCAAGGAAGGCGACGTCATCGAAGCCTACGAGATCAAGGAAGTTGCCCGTACGAAGTAGACGTGTGCCGCGGGGCTTCGTAGGTATCGTCACGGCGGACCTACGCTTCCGTGATGCCGGCTCCCTGAAGGACAAGCGAGTACACCTTCGGCGTGTGCGCGATCGCCTTCAGGGGGCTCACGCCGCCTCGTTCACCGAGATCGGATACCAGGACCAGTGGCAGCGCTCTCTCGTAGTGTTTGCGATGGCGGCTTCCAACATCGGGGTGCTGAAGAAACGGATGTCAGCCGCCATCGGGTTCCTCGATAGCGGCGACTGGGAACTGGCGACGGTGTTTGAAGAGGTGGTGGAAGTAGATGGGGAATGAGCGACGATACCGGACGCGCCGAGTGAACGAGGCGCTCCGCGAGGTCCTGAGCACGGCGATCGGACGCGGTCTCAAGGACCCTCGAATAGGATTCGTCACGATCACCGGCGTGGAGGCGACGAACGATGTGCGCGAGGCTCGAGTCTTCGTCTCCATCCTCGGCACCGACGAAGAGAAGAAGCAGACACTCGAGGGTCTTCGATCTGCGGAAGGCCACCTGCAGAGCGTGATCAGTGATGAGCTCAACTTCAAGAACACGCCCACCCTGGAGTTCGTCTACGACGACAGCGTCGACCGGGGAGTGCGTATCTCCGCGCTGATCCGCCAGGAGGTCGACCGCCTGCCGCCGCCGCCCGCCGAACTCGCCGAAGGCGATGAAAGCGATGAACTAGACGAAGGCGATGAACTAGACGAAGGCGATGAACTCGACGAAGAGAGCGCCCCTTCATGAGTCGCACGGTCGGCGTGAGCGATCTGGCTCTGCGATTGCCGCAGGAGCACGACATCACGATCATGGCGCACGAGAACCCCGACGGCGATGCCGTGGGCTGTGTTGTTGCTCTGATGCTCATGGCTCAGAAGCTGGGCGTCGCTCACCGGGTGTACCTTCCCGGTGATACGCCGATCTCGCCCGAATACTCGTTCCTGCCGGGTCTCGAAGACATCGAACGAGGCGAGTTCCCCAAGTTGCACAGCAACACGTCCGTGTACATCATGGACTCTGCGTCGGCGAGCCGATTGGACATCTCAATCCTGAAATGTGCCGGAGACTGCATCAACATCGACCATCACCAGGACAATGATGGCTATGGCACGTTGAACCTGGTCGACCCTACGGCTGCTTCGACCACCCAGATCCTCTTCAACATCTTCCGCGCCGGCGATCTGCCCATCGACGCGACCATCGGCACGGCGCTCTACCTGGGGCTGGTGACCGACACCGGTCGCTTTCAGTACTCGAACACAACCCCGGAAGCTCACCGCATGGCGGCGTACCTCCAGGAAGCAGGAGTGGATGTCAATCGAGTGTTCTCTCTCGTCTACGAGCGCACCCCGCTTCCCAAGACCCGCCTGCTCGGGATCGCGCTCGACCGTCTTACGCTCCGACTGGATGGCGCGTTGGCGGCTTCTTCCTTGAGTGCGGCCGATTTCGAGGCCGCAGGCGCCGATGAACGTCACACCGAGGGCATAATCGACGAGTTGAGGCGTATCGAGGGGGTGCGGGTGGCCGCCTTCGTACGGGAGCGGGTGTCCGATGAGGGTACACAGCAGAAGGTCAGCCTTCGCTCCACCGACGGCTCGGTGGACGTGGCCGCGATAGCTCACCTCGAAGGAGGCGGCGGCCACGTGCGGGCAGCCGGCTTCACCGCGGACGGTGACGCGGAATCGGTCATAGCTTGGCTCGAGCGTGAGGTGAGGACCCGGCTGTGACCGGCCGACCCCCCGGGGATGCCGCAGGCCCCGATGCTTCGAGCTCGGGCGCCGCGAAGGCCACGAAGGCCGCGACTGCCGATCTCCGCGCATCCGGCATCTCGCGGATCGTCCTTGTGGACAAGCCCGAGGGATGGACCAGCTACGACGTGGTCCGCCGGGCAAAGAGCGCGTACCGCGGGAAGATCGGACACGCCGGCACTCTCGATCCCTTCGCCACCGGTCTCCTTCTTGTGCTGTTCGGCCAGGCCACACGCGTCTCCTCGTTGATGATGGATCTGCCCAAGCAGTACGAGGTGACGGTGCAGTTCGGAGCGGTGTCGAGCACGGGAGACCCCACCGGAGACCTCTCCCTCACCGGCGGCCGCACCGACATGAGTTCCATCCTCCGAGTCCTAGACCGCTTCCGCGGCGAGATACAGCAGAAAGTGCCGCTCACTTCCGCGGTCAAGGTCGACGGTGAGCGTCTCTACCGGAAGGCCCATCGCGGCGAGACCGTGGACACTCCCGAGCGTACCGTGATGGTGTACGGGCTCGATGCCGTGAGGTTCGACGCAGATACGCAACGTCTTGACCTCCTGGCCCTGACGGGCAAGGGCACCTACGTGCGCCGCATCGCCGAGGAGATCGGAGAGATCCTGGGTGTGGGCGCCTACGCCGCGACCCTGCGCCGCACCAAGATCGGCCGGTTCCGGGTCGATCGAGCCGTGAAGCCCGAAGTGCTCTCCCGAGAGTTCCTGGAGCAATCCGGCGACAGGGCCACACCCTCCGGCGCCTGCATCGCCCTCTCCGAGGGCGTGTCTCACCTTCCGGCCTTCGAGGTGGACGCGCCGACTGCTACCCGAGTGTCACACGGCAACGATCTCACGGGGGGACCCGATGGGCTGTTCAGCGTGCATTCGGGCGGCCGGCTGTTAGCGCTCTACGAGGGTCCACCGACCAGGGCTCGGCCTCGTGTAGTGTTCCCTGTGCCCGAGGAGTGAGCATGGCGCTGAACGGGGTATTCATTGGTGTGGAACCAGCGTGCGTCGACTGGGCGGTAACAGCGGGATGAGAGTGTATAGAACGATCGAAGATGTGGGCCGCCGGGGTGACGCGCCACGCTCGGTGGCGATCGGCACGTTCGACGGCTTCCATATCGGGCATCGAGCCATAGTCTCAAAGGCGGTCCTGGCGGCTCGCGCCATGGAGGGCACTGCCTGTGTGCTCACCTTCGAGCCGCACCCGAGCGCGATCCTCGATCCTCAGAATCAGCCCGCTCGGCTCTGCACCTTCGAGCAGAAGATCTCACTACTCGAGGAGGCTGGGGTCGACGAGGTCGTGGCGCTACCCTTCGATCGCGCCTTCGCGGCCCTGACCGCCGCGCAGTTCTCGGATCTGGTCCTTTCGAAGCGCTTGAATGCCCGCCAGGTGTTGGTCGGCGAGAACTTCCGCTTCGGACACCATGGTTCCGGCACGGTCGAGGATCTGCTTGCGTTCGGACGGGGCAGAGGCTTCTCGGTCACGGCGATCGGGTTGGTGATCGCCAGCGGCAGACCGGTGAGCAGCACTCGCATCCGAGCGCTGATCGCCGAGGGGAGGGTGGAGGACGCGGCGCTTCTGCTTGGAAGACCACATGCCCTCGACGGTATCGTGGAGGGGGGCGCGGGCAGGGGACGAGATCTTGGATCGCCCACGGCGAATCTGAGCGTACCAGCGGGGAGCGCGGTGCCGGGAGTCGGGGTGTACGTGACGAGAACGACCGTGGCTCCCGGAGACGTGCGCCCATCTGTCACCAGCATCGGAACCAACCCCACCTTCGAAAGCGGCGATGTGGTGCGCGTCGAGACCTTCATCCTGGACTTTGCCGGAGACCTCTATGGTCGACCTGAGCGCGTGGAGTTCTTGGCTTGGATCAGAGCCCAACGTACCTTTCCCGAACCCGCGGCACTGCGCCGCCGCATCACGGAAGACGTGAAAGCCGCAAGGGACTACTTCGCCACGGCGCCCGAGGACGGCGTTGTGGTAACCTAACCGAGCCGCCCACACGGGCGCCGCGCATTGACACCTGCTTCTCGGCCTGGATCCTGGAATCCTCGACTGGGGGCACGGAGCCTTTGGAGGCTATGCATGCTGAGCAAGGAACGTAAGACCGAGATCATCGATCGCTTCAAGAAGCACGAGGGCGACACCGGTTCGCCAGAGGTGCAGATAGCGATCCTCACCGATCAGATCAACACCCTTACCGCCCACCTCAAGATCCACAAGAAGGATCACCACTCACGTCGTGGCCTTCTGAAGATGGTGGGAAGACGGCGCAGATTGCTCAACTACCTGCAGAAGCAGGAAGTCGAGCGGTATCGTACGGTGGTCAAGGAGTTGGGGCTTCGGAAGTAAGGGATCCAGTGGGAAGGCGGACCGCGCCGCGGGCCGCCTTTCTCGTTGCTCCGGCCGACAAGCTGGAGACGATCCTCCATAAGATGCCGTCCGGGAGGGACCCGGGGTGCGGCGAACGAAAGGCGATGAAAGAGAATGAGTGAGCAGACTGCGGTGGCGGGAGTCAGTACCACGACCATCCAGGTAGGCGACAAGACGATCCACCTGGAGACGGGACGGCTCGCAAAGCAGGCTGATGGGGCTGTGTTGGTCCGTTCCGGCGACACGATGGTCCTCGTTACCGCTGTGGTATCGAAGAACGACAGGAACGTAGACTTCTTTCCCCTCACGGTAGACATCGAAGAGGGCATGTATGCGGCGGGGAAGATCCCCGGCGGCTTCATCAAGAAGGAAGGCCGCGCGGGTGAGGGGGCGATCCTCACGGCCCGGCTCACCGATCGCCCGATTCGGCCTCTCTTCCCCAAAGGCTTCACCAAAGAGACTCACATCGTGGCTACGGTGCTATCCGTCGACCGGAGCAACCCGCACGACGTCTTGGCGATTCTCGGCGCTTCTGCCGCGCTGAGCATCTCCAGCGCTCCGTTCCAGGGCCCGATCGGGGCTGTGCGCGTTGCCAAGGTGGAGGGTGCGTGGGTCATCAACCCCACGTACGCCGATCTCGAGTCGAGCCCGATCAACCTGGTCATGGCCGGCACGGCCGACGCCATCAGCATGGTCGAGGCCGGCGCCGCAGAGGTGAGTGAAGCCGACATGTTGGCGGCCCTCGATGTGGGCCACGCGGCGATCAAGATCCAGGTGGCTGGTATCGCGAGCTGGGCCGCAGAAGTGGGCAAGCCGATGATGGAGTACACGCCGAAGCTGGCCGACCCCGTTCTGGTCGACGCCATCAAGGCGAACCACGCGTCCGATATCCTCAAAGCTGTCTCGGTGCTCGAGAAACATGCGCGCTCCGCTGCCGTCGCCGACGTGAAACAGCGCGTCACAGCGGCTCTCGCTCCGGCTGAAGGCGGCACCGACGGCGCCGTCGACTCCGCCGCGGTCGCCAAGGCGTTCGATGCGGTCGAGAAGGAGATCGTACGCAAGCGCATCGCGCTCGAGAAGGTGCGTCCCGACGGCCGCGCGAAGGACGAGATCCGGGCAATCGCTTCGGAAGTGGGAGTCACGCCGCGTACGCACGGTTCTGGCCTCTTCACGCGTGGACAGACTCAGGTCATGACGCTGCTCACCTTGGGTGCCAGCCGCGACGAACAGCGGGTGGACAGCATCGCAGCCGACGATTCGAAGAACTTCATGCACCACTACAAGTTCCCTCCGTTCTCGGTGGGCGAGGCCGGGTTCATGCGCGGCCCCGGCCGTCGTGAGATCGGTCACGGAGCCCTGGCGGAGCGCGCCTTGCTGCCCGTCGTGCCGACCCGTGAGGACTTCCCGTACACCATCCGTCTTGTCTCCGAGACATTGGAGTCGAATGGGTCGAGTTCGATGGCGAGCGTGTGTGCGTCCGTACTCGCCATGATGGACGCCGGGGTGCCTATCACGCGGCCGGTCGCCGGGATCGCGATGGGTCTGGTCATGGAGATGGATGAGTACGTCATCCTCACCGACATCGCCGGGGTGGAAGATCATCTTGGTGACATGGATTTCAAAGTGGCCGGTACGAGGGAAGGCATCACAGCCCTGCAGATGGACATCAAGATCAAGGGTGTGACGTCGGCCATCATGCGTGACGCACTCGAGCAGGCCCGCGTGGCCCGCCTGAGCATCCTCGACAAGATGGCCGAAGTCATCGCCGTGCCACGTGCGGAGCTCCGCGAATTCGCGCCGCGCATCGTGACCATCAAGGTCGAGCAAGAGAAGATCGGTGCGGTCATCGGCAAGGGCGGCGAGACGATCCGTGGCCTCGAAGCCGAGTACGAGTGCACCGTTGAGATCGACGATGAAGGTCTGGTCAAGGTCTTCGCAACTGACGGTCGTCAGGGCGATGCCTGCATCGACGCTGTACGCCGCATCGTCAAGGACATAGAGCCTGGCGAGATCATCGTGGGCCGCGTCGTGTCGACCACGAACTTCGGCGCGTTCGTCAACCTGAAGCCCGGCACGGACGGCCTCATCCACATCTCGAAGCTGGGTGCCGGACGCCGGGTCGATACGGTGGAGGAAGTAGTGCAGCGCGGTGAGGTCGTCAAGGTGGAAGTGCTCGACGTTGCCATGCAGGGCGGCAAGGAGAAGATCAGTCTCCGCATGATCGAGAAAATGGACGGCAGCGCCGAGTAGCGGGAGCATCCCGCCATCCAAGACTATCGACTGGAACAGCTGAGCAATGGGCAGCGACTCGTCACCGAGAGACTCGGTCACGTACGCTCGATCTGCCTCGGCTTCTGGATACCTGTGGGCTCCCGGGATGAAACCGGGAGACTCACGGGTGTCACCCACTTCATCGAACACCTCTTGTTCAAGGGCTCAGCACGGTACTCCGCTGAGCGCATCGCACAGGTGTTCGACACCCTCGGCGGTGAGCTGAACGCGGCCACCTCCAAGGAGTATGTGCTCGTCTACGGACGTTTCGTCGACGACCAACTCGCCACAGCGATGGACGTGCTCGTGGACATGCTGTTGACGCCCACGTTCACCGACTTCGACAACGAGCGCGAGGTGATCCTCGAAGAGATCGCGATGTACGAGGATTCCCCCCAAGACCTGATCCATGATCTGCTGATGGAGACGGTCTTCGGCACGCACCCGCTGGGTCACGCCGTCCTCGGCACCCGTGAGACCATCGGGGGCATGACCGAGACCGAAGTGCGTGCTTACCACCAGCGGCACTTCCGGTTCAGTGACATGGTGGTGGCCGCGGCGGGGAACGTCGATCACGACGAACTGCGCGGACTGATTCTGGCGGGTCATCCGCGCGCCGACGGCAGCGGGCTGGTTCCCGTGCACACGCCGGCGCAGATCACTCCCCGACGGGCGTTCATGGTCAAGGAGACCGAACAGGTGCACGTGTGCCTGGGGGGTCGAGGTTTGCCTCGAAACCACGATAAGCGCTTCGTACTCACCGTCCTCGATAGCATTCTGGGCGGTTCGCTCAGCTCTCGGCTCTTTCAGGAGGTGCGGGAGAAGCGAGGTCTGGTCTACAGCATCTACTCTTTCGCCAGCCAGTACCGAGAGGCCGGCTTGGCCGGGGTGTACTTCGGATGCCGACCCGATCGCCTCGCGACGGTGATCGAGACAGTGCTGGTCGAGTTGACCCGCATCGTCGCGGAAGAGGTGCCCGCGGATGAACTCGAGCGAGCGAAGGAGCACGTGAAGGGCAGACTGCTGCTTGGACTCGAGAGCACCAACAGTCGCATGAGTCGCCTCGGCAAAGGCGTTCTCACCGGCGCGGAACTGCTCGATCTTGACGAGATCACCCGTCGGGTGGAGAGCGTCACCGCTGAAGAGGTCCTCGAGTTGGCGGCGGATCTGTTCGAGCCGTCCGCACTGTCCGTGACGGGCATCGGCACCGACGAAGCGGGCTTTCGGTCTGCCTTCGAGAACTGGGTGCCGGGGAGTCCGATCGACTCGGTCAGCTAGGGTCGCCGCATCGCAGAGAACATCCAGGCAGGAGGAGCTCAGGTGGGCCACCGCATCGACGTCGTTGTGAGCGGAGCGCTCGGCCGCATGGGCAGCACGGTGTGTGCGGCCGTGCTCGCCGACCCGGGACTCAGGCTGGTAGGAGGGGCTGACCTCGGCGTCGCTGGGGCACCCGCGGTTGCCGGGCTCCCCTTCTGTGTCCCGACGTTGGCCGAGGCCCTCGACCGTGCGGAGAACGAGGGTGTCCGCGACGCCGCCGCGCGGGCAGTGGTGGACTTCACGCAGCCGAACGCAGTCGTGGGCAACATGATCACGTGCCTTGAGCGCTCGTGGCCGGTCGTCGTGGGCACGACGGGCATCGAACCCGAAGACATGTCCAGACTCGCCCAGCTGTCGGTCACCGAGGGCACTCCCGCCTTGGTCGCGCCCAACTTCGCGCTCGGGGCGGTGCTCATGATGGAATTCGCCCGCACCGCGGCCCGCCATTTCGTTGCGTGCGAGGTGATCGAACTCCATCACGATGCCAAGATCGACACTCCTTCGGGCACTGCACGTCGCACCGCCGACCTTATCGAAGCTGAATGGGACGGGCAGGGGCTTTCGAAGTCCGTGCCCGTGCACAGCGTCCGCCTTCCCGGCTTGGTGGCCCACCAAGAGGTCATCTTCGGAGGCATCGGGCAGACGCTCACGATCCGCCACGATTCGCTGGCCCGAGAGTCGTTCATGCCTGGAGTCGTCCTGGCTGTGAAACGCGTCGGCGCTCTTCAAGGACTCGTGGTCGGCTTGGAGAACATCATGTAGATGGGGTCGTACTCCCCGCGGCTCACCTGCCGCAGAGGCGACCCCGATGGAGGCATTCCTAGATTGACTGATACCACTCCCATACTGCGCGTCATCCCCCTTGGGGGGCTGGGCGCCATCGGGAAGAACATGACGCTGTTCGAATACGGTGATGACATCCTGGTCATCGACGCCGGACTCATGTTCCCCGACAGCGAGATGCTCGGCATCGACCTTGTGCTCCCCGACTTCGCGTACCTTCGTGAGCACAAGGACCGGGTCGTCGGCATCATCCTGACGCACGGGCACGAGGACCACATCGGAGCGCTTCCGTTCCTGCTCCGCGAGATGCCCCACGTACCGGTGTTCGGCACCCGCCTCACGCTAGGCCTGCTCAACGGCAAACTCGGAGAGCACGGCCTGCAGGGCAAGGTGTCGCTCACCGAGATCGAGCCCGGCAGGAGCCTGAAAGTGGGCGCGTTCACCGCCGAGTTCCTGGAGGTGTGCCATAGCATCCCCGATGGGGTGGGGGTGGCTCTGCACACGCCGTTGGGCACGGTCGTCCACAGCGGCGACTTCAAGCTCGACCAGACTCCGGTGGACGGTCGGGTCACCGCGGTCCACCGATTCGGAGAACTCGGCCACAAGGGGGTACTCCTCTTGCTGTCGGATTCCACGAACGCCGAGACCAGCGGTTACACCCGCCCCGAACGGTCGGTCGGACGCAATCTCGAGAGCATCTTCGCGCAGGCGGAGGGTCGAGTGATCGTCGCCTCTTTCGCCAGCCACATCCATCGCATCCAGCAGGTGTTCGACGCTGCGGCCAAGCTGGGACGTTCGGTCGCCGTGGTCGGGCGGAGCATGATCAAGAACATCAACATCGCGTCCAACCTCGGCTTTCTCACTATCCCAGCCGGTACGATGGTGCGCACGCAGGACGTCCCTGAGATCCCGGCGGATAGGCTGGTGATCATCTCCACAGGCAGCCAGGGTGAGCCCATGTCCGCCCTCGCGCGCATGGCTGCTCGCGACCATCATCAGGTCAACATCCTGCCGGGCGACACGGTGGTTCTCTCGGCCAAGCCGGTGCCCGGCAACGAACGCAGCGTGCACCGAACGATCAATCGCCTGTTCGCCGCCGGAGCACAAGTGATCTACGGCTCCGAAGCGGCTGTGCATGTCTCAGGCCACGGGGCCGCCGAGGAGTTGAAGATGCTCCTCAATCTGGTCAAGCCCACGTACTTCGTGCCCATTCACGGCGAATACCGGCACCTCCACGCGCACGCGCGATTGGCGCGATCCGTAGGCGTCCTCGACAAGAACGTCTTCATCATGGAAGACGGCGATGTCCTGGAATTGGACGGCGTGGGTGCGCGGATCTCGGGGAAGGTCCAGGCGGGCATGATCTTCGTAGACGGTCTGGCGATGGGTGACTTCCGAGACGTGGTGTTGCGCGACCGTCACCACTTGGCCACGGACGGCGTCGCGATCGTGGTGATGACCCTCAGTGCGCAAGACGGCACAGTCGCCGCGGACCCGGTGATAGCTCTACGGGGATTCGTCCACTCCGAAGACAATGAGGAAGTGGTGCAGCAGGTGAAGGAGAGGGTCCTGGCCGCACTGGCGAGCGACGAGGCTCAGGAGATCGACGATCCGTCGATACTGAAGTCACATGTGCACGACGAAGTGCAACGCTTCTTCCGCAAAGAGGCCCGGCGCCGGCCGCTCGTTCTGCCGATCATCGTGGAAGTATGAGCCGGCGGAGGGAGTCTGGAGGCGCGCAGTGAGCCCGCCCAAGCCAACGAGAGGCGATGCCACGGAGGTACGACCGAAGAAGGCGCCTCGCGGTGATACCAGGGCGAAGGCATCGACTCGGCCGCGGAGCGGCCGGACGGCGGGCACCGCGACATCGCATGGGCCGGCTGAGCAGGCGGCCTGGGCCGCCCATAGAACCGAACTCGTCGCGTTGGCCTGTCTGGGCGCTGCTGGCTTCCTCGCCTACGCTCTCGTTGTGGGCGAGTCGGGCGGTTTCTTCGGGGAGGTGGGCGGAGGGGCCCTTCGCACCGCCTTCGGACGGTTGGCGTTCCTTCTTCCCGTCGCCCTTCTCGGCGTGGCGGCCCGATTGGTGTTCGATTTCCGGATCGCCTGGCGCTCCGTCTGGTTCTGGGGCGTCGTCGCTCTCATAGCGGGGTTCGCGGTCCTGGTGGCCGAAGGCTTCACCCCGTTCGGGCCGGGCCACCCGGCACAGACGTTCGTACGCGCATCCTACGCGGTACGGGCAGGCTGGGTGGGCGAGGCCGTCTATGTCGCCGGCCTCGAACTGGCGGGCACAGTGGGGGTGGCTATCGTCGCCTGGCTCCTCGTCGCTGCGGGATCGAGCATGGTCACCGGGGTGACGATACGCCGCTTCGTCTTGGGTACGGGCAGAGCCGCACGGGTCGCCCAGGAGAGCGCGCAAGATCGAGTGAGACGCATGCGGGTCGCCAACGGTCGGTCGGAAGAGCGGCCCGGGCCTCTGGACGATCCCTATTTGACAGGCTTCGGCCCTGGGCCGACGCTTCCTGAACGGACGACCCGGCAGCCACCGGAGCCTGGATGGGCCGATCAGGCTGGCGCCGCGCTCTCGGAAGACGCTGCTTCGGAGACGTTCGGCCTCGCATCGGGGAGTGTCGAGTTCGAACCAGATGGGTTCCGGGAGGCCCCCACCGTGCGCGCGACTGCGGCGGCTGCGCGTGATCTGGTGGATGGGGCGGCCGCATTCCCCGATATCTACGTGCTGGGGGAGCCGGGTTACCCCGGCACCGGCCATCCTGCTGCGCCGGATGGCCGACAGCAGCGCTCCGTGGAGCGAACGGAGGAGGAGGGGGTTCCGCCACGCGTCTTGGAGGCCGTCCCGCCTCAGCGTGACGAGCACGACCCACATCCCCCTACGCGCGCGGAACGGCAGCGGCCGCTCCCCGGCATCGCCGACGGTGACGGGCACGGGGTTTCCTCAGAAACACCGGCCTACCTGCTACCGGGCTCCGAGTTGCTCAGGAAGACGGTGGGGCAGCCGGTCGGCGACGGACGTGCCGACTCCGACACCGCCGCGCTGCTCGTCGAGACGCTCTCCGACTTCGGTGTAGAGGCCCGGGTGATCGGCATGGTGGTGGGTCCGAGGGTCACCCGCTTCGAGCTCCAACTGGCACCGGGCACGAAGGTGAGCAAGGTGTCGGGTCTCAAGGACGACCTAGCCTATGCGTTGGCTTCCACAGAGATACGAATCCTGGCTCCGATCCCCGGGAAGCAGGCGGTGGGGGTGGAGGTGCCCAACCAGAAGCCCACCTTCGTGAGTCTCGGAGACATCTACCGAGATTTTCCGAAGACGGCGGGACCCCTCATGGTGTGGCTCGGCAAGGACATCTCTGGGAAGGCCGTCTACACCGACCTCGGCCGTTTGCCACATCTTCTGATCGCGGGCACGACGGGCTCCGGCAAGAGCGGGTGCGTCAACATCATCATCTCGTCGATCCTCCTCAGAGCTTCCCCCGACCAGATCAAGTTGATCCTGATCGATCCGAAGAAGGTCGAGCTTTCGCACTTCGATTACGTTCCGCACCTGCTGGTGCCCGTGGTCACGAACATGAAGAACGCCGCCGGCGTGCTCCACAACATCGTGAAAGAGATGGACCACCGCTACGAGTTGATGGAGCTCGAGCGGGCGCGCAACCTGGAAGAGGCGAACAAGTCCCGGGTGCGACGGGGAGAGCGGGCGCTGCCGTACGTGGTCGTAGTGATCGACGAACTGGCCGATCTGATGATGGTGTCGCCGGCACAGGTGGAGGAGTACATCATCCGCCTTGCCCAGAAGGCGCGGGCCGTGGGTATCCACCTCGTGGTGGCGACCCAGCGTCCCTCGGTGGATGTGATCACCGGCATGATAAAGGCCAACATCCCCTCCCGGATCGCGTTCGCGGTGTCGAGCCAGACTGATTCGCGGGTGATACTCGACACCAACGGAGCCGAAGCTCTGCTCGGCATGGGCGACATGCTCTTCAAGCCGCTCGGCTCCAACCGTCTGCAGCGCATCCAAGGCGCCTTCATCACAGAGGAAGAGATCCATCGTCTGGTGACACACTGCCGCCGGCAGGCACAGCCGGAATATCAGGAGGAGCTACTCCAGCCCCCCGCCCCCGAAGAAGGGGGACGTGAGGGTGACGCCTTCGATCCCGACCGGGACGAGTTGCTGTTCGATGCCGCGTCCTTGGTACTCGAGACCGGCACGGCTTCGGTGTCCATGCTGCAACGCCGTCTGCGCGTGGGCTACACGCGGGCCGGCAGACTGATCGACATGTTGGAGCGCCGGGGCATCGTGGGGCCGCACGAGGGCAGCAAGTCCCGGCAGATCCTGGTGTTGCCCGGTGAGCGCGAACGTGTGCTCGATGGACTCCGATCGGACGAGCAGCCGTCCAGCGACGTAGACGAGGGGTACGAAGAAGAGTAGCGTTGGAAGCACCGAAGTGCGAGAATCAAGACGCTTGGCAGGAGGGACTCGAGAGGCCTCGCAGATGAGGCGAAAGAGGAGGATGGGATGATGAGTAGGCGTACGTCGATGGTGGTCGGGCTGATCGTGGCCGCGCTTCTACTGGTAGGACTGGCCGTGGGCTGCGGAGACGATTCGTCAGGTGGAGACGGCTACAAGGCCGCCATGGCCACGGACGTGGGTAAGCTCGGCGACAAATCCTTCAACGATGGTGTGTGGGCAGGTCTCGAACAGGCCCAGACCGATCTCAAGGCCGAGGTATCGTACTTGGTGTCCGAGCAGCAGACCGACTACGTGCCCAATCTGACGCGCCTGACCGAGGACGGCAACAAGGTCGTGTTCGCTGTGGGATTCCTCATGACCGACGCGCTGGCCGAGGTGGCACGTGCCAACCCCGACACGTTCTACGGTGGGGTCGATGTGGATCTGGCCGATGAGACGTTCACTCCCTATGACCTTCCCAACGTACGCGAGATCCTCTTCGCCGAGCAGCAGTGTGGCTATCTCGCCGGACTCGTGGCCGCGAACATGACCCTCACGGGCGATGCGCATGAATTCCTGAACGACGACAAGGTCGTCGGGCTGGTAGCGGGTATGAAGATCCCGTCTGTGGACCGCTATATCGCCGGGTACATCGAAGCGGTCAAATCGGTCGATCCCGACATCAAGGTGCTCCTCACCTACACCGACACCTTCGACGATCCGAGCGCCGGCAAGGAAGCCGCCATCCCCATGTACGACGCGGGCGCCGACATCGTCTTCCAGGTGGCCGGCAAGACGGGTCTCGGTGTCTTCGAGGCGGCCAAGGACAAGGGTGCCTTCGCCATCGGAGTAGACGTGGACCAGTCCGCCGAACTTCCGGAGGTCATCCTGGTCTCGGCTACCAAGAACCTCCAGAAGGCCACCATGCAGACCGTCAAGGACGCGATGGACGGCAACTTCACCGCGGGCAACTGGGTCTTCGACCTCAAGAACGACGGGGTGGGGCTCTCCTCCTTCCATGATTTCGATTCGATCATCCCGCAGACCCTGAAGGATGCCATCGAGAAGGCCAAGGCCGATATGGCCGCTGGGACACTCGAGCCGGCGACGTTGGTCGACGACACACTGGTCAATTAGGCATCAACGAGACTATCGGTGCGGTCGCAGGATGTTGCGACCGGCTGTGCGGCGGTCGGGTCGGTGCGACCCGACCGCCGCTTCTGACCGCAGGCTGAGCGCCCGGCGAGCGCACTCGATACCCACAAGGTGATCATGTGCAGGCGATAAGCGAGAGCCCTCCCAGGGTTGGGGGCGATGCCGGAGACATAGTCGTCCGGCTGACGGAGATCTCCAAGTTCTTCCCGGGAGTGGTCGCCAACGACCGCGTGAATCTCGACCTCCGCCGCGGGGAGATCCACGCTCTTCTCGGCGAGAACGGCGCGGGCAAGACCACGGTGATGAACGTCCTCTACGGGCTCTACGGTCCGGACGGAGGCGTTATAGAGGTCGAAGGACACTCAGTACGCATCAAGTCGCCGAACGCCGCTCTCGCCCTCGGCATCGGCATGGTGCACCAGCACTTCATGTTGATCCCGCGGTTCACGATCGTCGAGAACGTAGTATTGGGGCACGAGCCGCGCACCCGGTTCGGAGCTCTCGACCTGTTCGAAGCCCGGCGGAAACTGGTGGAGCTCTCTGAGCGGTTCGGCCTTGCGGTGGATCCCGATCGCCGCGTGGAAGACGCTTCGGTCGGTATGCAGCAGCGGGCGGAGATACTGAAGGCCCTCTATTTGGGCGCCAAGGTGCTCATACTCGACGAGCCTACCGCCGCGCTCGCCCCCCAAGAGGTCGACGACCTCTTCGCCACGATCCGTTCGCTCACCGATGGTGGGTTGTCCATCTTCTTCATCACGCACAAGTTGGAGGAGGTCATCGAGATCAGCGACCGGGTCTCTGTGATCCGCGCCGGTAGGGTGGTAGAGACGTTCGACACTGCCCGCACTACGAAGGAAGAGCTCGCCCATCGCATGGTGGGCCGCGAGGTGGTGCTCCGAGTCGAGAAGACCGCCCATACCGTCGGGGAACCGGTTCTTGAGGTAGAGAACCTCTCTGCGACTGATCACCGCGGTCTCACTGCCATCGACGGTATCTCGTTCACCGTCGGGGCGGGAGAGATCGTCGGTATCGCCGGCGTCGACGGGAACGGCCAGCGCGAACTCGAGGAAGTGATCTTCGGTCTTCAGAAGCACACCGGTGGACGGATCCTTCTCTTGGGCGAAGACGTGAGCCGACTCGATGTGCGCAAGCGCATCGACCGAGGTATCGGACTTATACCGCAGGATCGCCAGAGGAGGGGGCTCGTGCTCGACTTCGACCTGGTCGAGAACGTCCTCCTGGGGAACCAATGGCGGGCTCTGTACTCGCGTCCGCTCGGCATCGATTACTCATACCTTCGTGAGCAGGCTGGGGAGGCAGTGGAGGAGTTCGACATCAAGACCCCTTCGGTGGAGGTTGACGCATCCACTCTCTCAGGCGGGAATCAGCAGAAGTTGATCCTGGCACGTGAGATCAGGCGAGGACCCAAGCTCCTGCTGGCCGCGCAACCCACCCGGGGTCTGGACGTGGGAGCGATCGAGTTCGTACATCGACAGCTTCTTGAACTGCGGGAGCACGGGGTTGCCATCCTCCTCATCTCCTACGAGCTGGAAGAGGTGCTTTCCCTCGCGGATCGGATCCTCGTGCTCTACGAGGGCGCGATCGCCCTCGAGGTCTCTGGTGACGACGCCGTGCGCGAAGAGATAGGACTTGCCATGACCGGTGGGAGCCGAAGGAATGGGTAGCGCGGTGATCGTCCGCCCGTCCCTAGGTGTCCGAGCCCGGCGTCTCGGGTTCGCAATCGCGCAGCCGGTCGGCAGCGTCGTCATCGCCCTGATCATCGGCGCGATCATCATGATCGCCTTCGGTTTCGATCCGATCAAAGGGTACGGCGGCCTCTTCCGCTACGCATTCCTTTCTGAGTTCAACATCACCGTCACCATCCTCAACTCTGTGCCGCTGGTGTTCACCGGCCTCGCCGTGGCCTTCGCATTCAGGTGTGGTCTCTTCAACATCGGCGCGGAGGGACAGCTGCTCGTCGGTAGTCTGTTCGCCGGGTGGCTGGGCACACTCATCCACCTGCCGATGATACTGACGGTCCCCATTCTTCTGGTCACAGGGTCTGTCATGGGAGCTCTCTGGGCGTTGCTGCCGGGGGTGCTGAAGGCCACCACGGGGGCCCACGAGGTCATCACGACCATGATGATGTCGTGGATCGGCCTGTATCTGACGTCCTATCTGGTCAAGAACGTCCTGATGGATCCCCGATCAACGATCCCCGCATCGAACAGGATCACGGAACAAGCTGATCTTCTCACTCTCGACAAGGTGTTCCCGTTTCTGTTCGGGCGCCCCACCCGTCTGCATATCGGCGTGTTCATCGCCATCGCGGTCGCCGTCTTCATCTGGTACCTGCTCACGCGCACCTCCCTCGGTTTCAGCGTGCGGGCCGTTGGCTCCAACCCATTCGCCGCAGAGGCCGGCGGGGTCCGTGTCAGCAGGAGCATCGTCGTGTCGCTGCTCATCTCGGGGGCGCTTGCCGGCCTGGCTGGTACGGTCGAGATATTGGGCCTTCATCATCGGGTGTTCGACCGTTTTTCGGCCGGCTACGGGTTCACCGGTATCACCGTGGCCCTCCTCGCCAAGAACCATCCGCTTGGGGTGATCCCCGCGGCTCTGCTCTTCGGCGCGCTCACCAACGGCGGCGCCGGGATGCAACTCGCCGCCGACATCCCTATCGACATCGTCGACGTGCTCTCAGGCGTCATCATCTTCCTGGTGGCGGCGGAAGAGATCGTGAAGGGTTTCGGCCGAAGGCGGGCCAAACGCCAGGCGGCTGCCCAGGCACTCGCACTCTCCTCAGGTGACGAGGGGGCGGTGGCCTGATGGATCTCGGACACGTCTTCCAAGTGGTGCTCGACATCCTGCGGGATCCTTCCACCTATCAGGCGATGCTGCGCATATCGACGCCTCTGGCACTCGCCGCCATCGGGGGAGCGTTCTGCGAGCGCACTGGTGTGGTGAACATCGCTCTCGAGGGCATCATGCTGGTCGGCGCCTTCTCGGGCGCCCTGTTCTCCTACTACGCCTTGAACAGCTGGGGTCTCTCCGAATCGGTCGCTCCCTGGATAGGGGTCCTCGGAGCGGTGACCATGGGGATGCTGTTCTCGGCGCTCCATGGAGTGGGCAGCGTCCACCTGCGCGCCGACCAGGTGGTAGTAGGCGCCGCCCTCAACATCTTCGCCCTGGGGGCGACCGGGTTCCTCACGCAGGCGCTGTTCGGGGTGGCCGGTGCCACACCCCGCGTCGCGTCATTCGACCCGATACCCATCCCGTTGCTGTCGAAGATCCCCTTCCTGGGCCCAGTGTTGTTCGATCACACGCCGATCGTGTATATGGCTATCGTCATCGCCATCGGGGGGCAGTACGTGCTCTTCCGCACGCCGATCGGCTTGCGCATGCGGGCCGTGGGGGAGCATCCGAAGGCGGCGGATACCGTGGGGGTCTCGGTGTATCGTATCCGCTACCTGGGCGTGCTGATCTCGGGTGCGCTGGGCGGCCTGGCAGGCGCCAACCTTTCTCTGGAGTCGGTCTCCCAATTCTCGGAGAACATGACCCGCGGTCGTGGTTTCATCGCCCTGGCGGCCAATATCTTCGGCAAGTGGACGCCGCTGGGGTCGTGGTTGTCTTCTCTGCTGTTCGGTTTCGCGGAATCGCTGAAGCTGCGTACCCAGGTGATCGACCTGCCACCGGAGTTCATTTTGATGCTGCCGTATGTGCTCACGATCGTGGTCCTCGCCGGAGCGATGGGTCGCGCGGTTCCGCCGAACGCGATCGGCAAGCCGTACTCGAAGCAGTGAGGGTCGAACCTCTTTCCGTAGCCTCCATCTCGGTCAGGGAGGCGGTCGACGGCTCCTACGTGCTCGTGGACGTGAGATCGCCCCGCGAGTTCGCTGAGGGTCACGTGCCGGGGGCCTTGAACCTTCCACTGCTTGGCGACGTCGAGAGGGCATCGGTCGGAACCGCGTATCGCGAGCAGGGAGCCCAGCAGGCGCGCATGATCGCGGTCGATCTGATCAGTGGCGGCTTGCCCAACTACCTGCGCACCCTTCGCGCCCTGGCAGCGAGAGGTCGGCGCCTTGCGGTGATGTGCTGGCGCGGGGGAGAACGCAGCCGGAACGCCGTTCTCCTGCTGGCCCTGGTGGGAGTGTATGCCGTTCAGGTGGAAGGTGGCTACAAGGCGTACCGCAGAACGGTGCTGGACGATCTCGAGGTGTGGAAGCCGGACCGTCCGGTATTCACGCTCTACGGTCACACCGGGTCGGGGAAGACGGCGCTGCTTCGCGCGCTCGTCGACGTCGCTGTAGAGTGCCGTCGACCGTGGGTGCTCGATCTCGAGGGCCTGGCCTTGCACCGAGGATCCCTCCTCGGCGGTCTGAACCAGCCTGGGCTCCGCACCCAGAACGACTTCGACGCCCTGCTCCTCGAGGCCTTGCTGCGCCCTAAAGGGGAGTACATGGTGGTTGAGGGCGAGGGTGGCAGGATCGGGCGGTTGTTTCTTCCTCGTTCCGTGGGCGAGCTCGTCCGCGGCGGGATCCCTGTGCTGGTGTCGTCGTCTCTCGAGAAGCGTGCAGAGCGGATCATGGAGGAGTATTCGCCCGGCACGTGGGACGCTGCGGATGTGTCGCGGTTCCGACAGGGCCTCGACTCCATCGGCGCACGGCTCTCTTCGCCGATCACCGCCGCCTTGAGAGAGGCATTCGATGATGGTAGATTCTACGACGTCGTGCAGGGACTTCTTGAGTCATACTATGATCCTCTCTATCAACGTTCCTCCATCTCGGGGAGAGACTTCGCCCTTGACTTCAACGTGAGCGACGACGTCGCAGATGATGCACTGCGCCTCGCCCGGCTCCTCGAGCCGCTGACCGAAGGTCGAGACCCCCGTTGATGTTCGAGATCGGCGATACCCTGCGTGAAGCGCGCATCCGTCAGGGCAAGAGTCTTAAGGACGTAGAGGACATTCTGAAGATCCGCGGCAGGTACCTGCTCGCACTCGAGCAGGATGACTTCGAATCAATGCCGGGGTCGACATTCGTGAAGGCCTTTCTTCGCACCTACGCTGACTATCTGGGACTCGATTCCGACGTACTGGTATCGGAGTACGTCGCCCAGAGGAGCCCCGATGGCCACGATGCCGTTCGGCAACCCATGCGTACTTCTTCCGGGCCACGGACGAGGTCCCCGCGTCGTCAGCCGAACTACGTGATGGTAGCGATCGTGGCGCTCGTCATCATCGTGATATTGGCGTTGGCTTTCAGAGGACGCGATGAGGGTCCGGCGACCATCGATCCGGCGAGTGTCTCGACGACTCAGACAACAGCCACCGTCGGCGGGAGCGGCGACGCATCGGATGAGGCTGTAGCGGGCGTCGCAGTGGCCGTCACCGATGCCGCAGCCGACCCCCCGGTGGATCAATCGCCAGACACCCTCGACCTCGTCCTGCGGGTCGTACAGAACCGCTGCTGGGTCGTGATACGTGAGGGATCCGCCGACGGGCGTACTTCTCTACTCCGGCACCCTCACCGAAGGTGAGGAGTTGACCTACTCGAGCCCCGAACGGCTGTGGTTCCGAATCGGTGACCCATCGGTCATCGTGCTCTACGTCGATGGGCGATTGCTCGAGGTCCCGGAGCCGTATGGCGACTTCCTTGTGACTGAGACGGGGATCAGGCGGGACGAATGAACCCGCGGCCGTTGACCACGGCTCCGGGCGTTCACATCATCACGCTGGGATGCCCGAAGAACGAGGCCGACAGTCGGACCCTGACACGTCGCCTTGCCAGCGAGGGTATCCGCGTGGTCGAGGAACCCCTAGAAGCCAGTCACGTACTGCTCAACACCTGCGGCTTCATAGAAGATGCCCGCAAAGAATCGATCGGGGCGATCCTCGAGGCGGCCGCGGCGTATCCAACGGCGCGGCTTCACGTGATGGGGTGCCTGGTCGAACGGTATCGGGCCGAATTGGAGGAGGGGCTCCCGGAAGTACACGGCTGGTACGGTCTGACTGAACTCGGAGCGCTGACTGCGATCTTGCAGGCCGAGGCCGGGGCCGCGGTCGGGCGGGAAAGCGACGCCGTTGGATCCGTGATTCCCGCGTCCGACCAGACAAGCAGTGGGTCTGGCCCGCTCTCCGCCCACGCATACGTCAAGATAAGCGACGGGTGCGATCACCTGTGCAGTTTCTGTGCCATCCCCAACATCAAGGGGCCGTACCACTCTCTCGCCCCCGATGAGGTCATCGAGCAGGTTGAGGGAGCGCTCGACACGGGGGCTCGGGAACTTGTTCTAGTAGGCCAGGACACGACACTCTGGCATGCCGACGGGATGGATCTGCTGGACCTTGTGGCGCTCATCTCTGAGGACGAACGCGTACTCCGGGTGCGTCTCATGTATCTGCAACCTGAGCATGTCGACGACCGCTTCCTGACGGCGATGGCCGGGTATCCGAAGCTGTGCCGATACCTCGACATCCCCTTCCAGCATGCGCACCGGGACATTCTCAGAGCGATGGGACGTCGCGGTGACGCGACGGCATATCTGCGCCTGCTCGAGAGGGCCAGGAGCATCATGCCGGACGTGTCCGTGCGCAGCACGTTCATCGTCGGCTTCCCGGGTGAGACGGAGGAACACGTAGAGGCGCTGGCCGATTTCATGCGGGCGGCGCGGTTCGATCACGCCGGCGCCTTCGCGTTCAGTGCGGAGGAAGGCACCCCGGCGGCGACCCTGAGCAAGAGACCCTCGGCCCGGGTCGTGCGGCAGAGGATGTCGTATGTCAGTGCTATACTCGCCGAGTCGGCCGAGCACGCTTGCAGGGCACGCCTAGGGGAACGGGTCGAGGTGCTGATCGACGCTCCGGCTGACGCTGACACTCCCGAGGGTACGGTGGCCATCGGACGCACGCGCGCCCAGGCGCCAGATGTGGACGGTGTGACGTACCTGGTGGGGCAGCCGCCCCCGCGCGCGGCAGTGGGGGACAGGGTACAAGCGGTCGTCGTTGAGGCGATCGGACACGACCTGGTGGCGGAGCCGGATGCGATTGAACCTGCCTAACTCCATCACCATCTTCCGGATACTTCTCATTCCGGTCTTCATGGTGTTCCTTCTGGGGAGTCTGCCGCTCGCCGCGGATGAGGCCCGCGCACACGAGCTGAGCGCTCTGCTCGCCGCGCTGGTCTTCGTGTTGGCGGCAGCCAGCGATTCTCTCGATGGGTACTTCGCGCGCAGACGCCGCCAGGTCACCGTGCTCGGAGCGTTCCTGGACCCGCTCGCCGACAAGCTGTTGGTCTCGGCCGCGTTGTTGGCACTCATCGAACTGCAGAAGCTGTCCGCGTGGATTGCTATGGTGATCATTGCACGCGAGTTCGCGGTGTCGGGGCTCAGGATGGTGGCGGCGGCTGAGGCAGTCGTCATCCCGGCGAGCAAGTGGGGCAAGGCGAAGACGGCCAGCCAGATGCTCGCCATCCTTGCGGTGATACTCGACCCGGCGGTGGAACTCGCCGGTAGGCGCATTTCGTGGTACCTGGTGATGGTCGCGGTCGTTCTCACCTTATGGAGCGGCATCGACTACTTCGTCAAGGCGCGCGAGCGCCTGTACGTGCCCGAAAAGGCATCCGGGGAGCCCCCGGGGCCAACGGCGGGTTGTGACGAAGTGGAGGAGAAAGCCAGAGGTGGAGGCTGAGAGAGTCCGATTGTTCGTGGGTCTGCCCGTGCCAGACAGCATCGTCGATGTGGTCACCAAGGTCCAAACGTGGTTGCCAGATGAGGTCGGGTGGCGAAAGACTCCTGTAGAGCGTCTTCACGTCACGCTGGCCTTCATCGGCGAGGTGTCGAAGGCGCAGGCGGACGTCGCCCGGCTTGCCGTGGCAGGGCTCGAAGACGCCGCCGGTGGCGTTCCAGAGTTTGACGGCATGCTGTTCCTCCCGACACGAAGACGGGCACGGGTGGCCGCGATCGGGTTCAGTGATCCCGATCGTGTGATCGAGAAGCTGTACGAGGTGTTGATGAACCGGTTGGAAGCTGTCGAGGTGATGGGGCGGGAGGCTCGGGGATTCTGTCCCCACCTGACGATCGCTCGCGCGCGACCGCCGATCGATGTGGGACCAATGTCCGATGTACCCAGGGGCGTGTTCTCGGTAGAGTCCATGTGCCTGTATCAAAGCGAATTGAAGCGGGGCGGCCCTGTCTACACGGTCGTCGAACGTATCGCACTGAGTCGAGGATGAGCCAAACGAGGCTGGGAGGAAACGTGGAGAAGGACAAAGCCCTAGACATGGCGGTGAGCCAGATCGAACGTCAGTTCGGTAAGGGCGCGATCATGAGGATGGGCGACGAAGCGGCCTCGGTCCGCGTCGCTGCGATATCCACCGGATCATTGGGTCTCGATCTGGGGCTCGGCGTCGGCGGAGTCCCGCGTGGTCGGGTGGTAGAGGTCTTCGGCCCGGAATCGAGCGGCAAGACGACGCTCGCGTTCCACATGATCGCGGAAGCCCAGAAGGCGGGTGGAAAAGCCGCCTTCATCGATGCCGAGCACGCGATGGATCCCATGTACGCCAGGAAGATCGGCGTCATGGTCGATGATCTTCTGCTCTCCCAACCCGACAACGGTGAGCAGGCTTTGGAGATCGCTGAACTGCTCATCCGCAGTGGGGCTCTCGATATCCTCGTGATCGATTCTGTCGCCGCCCTCACGCCTCGCGCTGAGATCGAGGGTGAGATGGGTGATTCTCACGTGGGCCTTCAGGCTCGGCTCATGAGTCAGGCGCTCAGGAAATTGGCCGGCACCATCAACAAGACCCAGACCACGGCTGTCTTCATCAATCAGTTGCGCGAGAAAGTCGGGGTCATGTTCGGCAATCCCGAGGTCACGCCGGGGGGCCGGGCCCTCAAGTTCTACGCCTCAGTCCGGCTGGATATCCGTCGTATCGAGACGCTGAAGGACGGCGATCAGGCCGTGGGCAACCGCGTCCGTGTGAGAGTGGTCAAGAACAAGGTAGCACCGCCCTTCAAGCAGGCGGAATTCGACATCATGTACGGCTTCGGCATATCGGTCGAGGGCGAGGTGCTCGACATGGCAGTCGAGCACAAGATCATCCAGAAGAGCGGCGCGTGGTACAGCTATGGCGATCTGCGCCTCGGTCAGGGCAGGGAGAACGTGAAGCAGTTTCTGAAGGCCGATCGACCCCTACTCGAGAAGCTACGCTCCGAGATCCTCGCTCAACATAAGCCGAAGGTCGAGCCTGAGGTCGAGGTGGAAGCACAGGTCGAGAATCCGCCGGCGGTCGAGGTCGCCCCCGCGGCCGCCGAATGATTTGACCGCCGCGTTCTCTAATCGCCCGGGTCGGCACGGTAGAGGACGTGACCCCCGACCCGTCGACGATATCGAGGCACCAGCCGTTGTCGAGGCGGTGAGGTCGCGGCCGGCGGACGGCGAACGAGTCAAGGTGGCCTTCGAGGGTGGCGCGACCCTCGTCGTGCCGTCCCAGATCGCCGCGGAACTCGGCTTGGGCCCCGGGTCGATCGTCGATGAGGAGCAGCTTGAGCGGCTGCGAGCGGAGGCGGAGATCAGCCAGGCGAGGGGGCGCGGCCTGCGCTTCCTCGAGGCGAGAGAAAGGTCTCGGGCCGAGCTGTGCAACCGGCTCGCCCGGTACGGATACAGCGAACGGACCGTCGAGCGTGTGGCGGGGTGGCTCGAGGACCTTGGGTACATCGACGACGTCCGCTTCACAGCGGGCTATGTCCGATCATCGCGTCGGAGGTCCCTGGGCCCGCGTCGCATCCGCGCTGAGCTCAGGCTCAAGGGAGTCTCTCCGGATATCATCGAGTGCGCCCTGAACGAGGGCCTCGATACGTCCCCCGACTCTGCGCAGAGGGAGGTCGCGGAACTTGAGGCGCTCGTGAGGAGGAAGTTCGGCCGGCTGATGCTCACCGACCCAGTCGCAGCCCGCCGCCGAGCTGTGGGGTTCCTGGCCCGGCGAGGGTACCAAGGCGGCGTCATCGACGCGGTGATCAAGGCGGTCGAGCAGGACCCGGAGGGCTCGTCCTGAGGAATATGGGCGGGGAAGAGACGCAAGATATCCACAGGTTCCTTGACACTTTTCTCACAGAACCGGTAGACTGACCCATGTACCGACGAAGGGTTGGCACTGGTTCGGCTAGGTCCACTCGTAGCGATAGATGTTCCTGGTAATCAGCGATATTGTGGCAGAGGTCATCGACAGGAATCGATTCTAGAACCTCTTGAGGGGTGCGGTTGGCCAGATTCCCCTGGTTACGCCACCGCGGATCGCTGATAGCTCGAAGAGCGCGAGAAGAACGATAGGACCTTCCGATGGCCGGGCGACGCTCGGCTTTCTCTATGCCAAGAACCGACCTCCATCGTCGGACGAGATATGTGCGCATCAGCAGCCGTCCCGCGACATGGACTGGAGAATCGATGAACAACGGATTGTGGGTCTTCTTGGCCCTGGGTATGTCCGTTGTCGGTGTGGCAGCCGGATACCTTCTTCGCAAATACGTTGGCGAGGCCAAGATCAGCTCCGCCGAGCAAGAGGCTAAGAAGGTTCTCGAAGCCGCCGATCGACAGGCAGAAGCAACCAAGAAGGAAGCTCAGCTCGAGGTCAAGGATGAGTTGCACCGCCTTCGTACCGAGACCGAAGTGGAGTTGAGGGAGCGCAGGAATGAATTGACCCAACTGGAGAAACGGGTCTTGCAGCGCGATGAAGCCCTCGACGAGAAGCAGAAGGAGGTCGGCAGGCAGGAGCAGTCGCTGGCCGACCGCGACGCACACTTGCGCAGAACTCAAGAAGAGGTAGAGACTCTCAAGGTAGAGCATGCTCGAACCCTCGAGACCGTGTCGGGACTTACCCAGACGGAAGCCAGGGAGCTTCTGTTGAAGGGCGCGGAGGACGAGGTACGGCACGACATGGCGAAGATGGTGCGCGCGGTCGAAGAAGAGGCGAAGCGCGAAGGTGACCGCCGCGCTCGGAACGTCCTGTCGTTGTGCATCCAGAGGACTGCGGCCAACCACGTGGCTGAGACCACCGTATCCGTGGTGCAGTTGGCTTCCGACGACCTCAAGGGCAGGATCATCGGACGCGAGGGACGCAACATACGCACGCTCGAGAACCTCACGGGGATCGAGTTCATCATCGACGACACGCCGGAAGCGGTCGTGCTGTCCGGGTTCGACACCGTACGGCGCGAGATCGCCCGCCTTACTCTCACCAAGCTGGTGGCAGACGGGAGGATCCATCCTGCCAAGATCGAGGAGATGTACTCGAAGGCTCGAGACGAAGTAGAGAACGACATCAAGGAAACCGGGGAACAGGCCACCTTCGAGGCCGACATCCACGGTCTTGCCCCCGAGTTGGTCAGGTTGCTCGGGCGCCTCAAGTATCGCACCAGCTATGGGCAGAACGTGTTGAAGCATTCGCTCGAGGTCGGTCATCTCGCCGGCCTGATGGCCGCGGAGCTCGGTGCCAATCCCAAGCTGGCCAAGAGGGCGGGCATCCTGCACGACCTCGGGAAAGCCGTCGACCATGAGGTCGAGGGGTCCCACGCGGTCATCGGTGCCAATCTTGCCCGACGCTACGGTGAGTCTGAAGCGATCGTGCACGTCATCGAGGCGCACCACAACGATGTGGAGCCGCAGACCGTCGAGGCGGTTCTGGTGGCCGCGGCTGACGCGGTCTCAGGAGCCCGGCCGGGCGCGCGCCGGGAGACGCTGGAGACCTATGTGAAGCGCCTCGAGAATCTGGAGCGCATCGCCGAATCGAAGAAGGGTGTCGAGAAGTCGTATGCCATCCAGGCGGGGCGTGAGATCAGGGTGATGGTGAAGCCGGACGAGGTCGACGACGACCTGGCTGTCCTCCTCTGTCGTGAGATCGCGAAGGAGATAGAGCAGGAACTCGACTACCCCGGGCAGATCCGGGTTACCGTGATCCGCGAGAGCCGCGCGGTGGACTACGCGAAGTAAAGAGGGATCCTGACGAAAGGCCCGGTGCTCTGGTGCACCCGGCCTTTCGCCATGACTCCTCACGAGTGATGCACTTCCACACCTCCCGCACCGACCGCACCTACTATCTACGCACCTTCGGGTGTCAGATGAACGAGCATGACTCGGAGCGCATCTCAGGGTTGATGCAAGGGCTGGGCTACGCTCAGGCTGATACGCCCGATGAGGGCGATGTCCTGCTCTACAACACCTGTTCCATCCGAGAGAAGGCCGACACCCGACTCATCGGACACCTTGGCCACGCGCGGCGTCTGAAGGCCGACGATCCGCAGAGGCTGGTGGTCGTGGCTGGGTGCCTTGCTCAGAGCAGGCAGGCGGAGTTCTTCCAAGAGCACCCGTATGTGGACGTGCTGGTCGGACCCCAGAGCCTCCATCTTCTGCCCGCCCTCTTGGAGGAGCGGGCCGTCACGGGCCGTCAAGTCGGGGCGTTCGAGGAGTCGACCAGCACCTGGAGCGCCGAACTGCCCCGGGTGAGGCGGAGCGGTCCACTCGCCTGGATCCAGATCATGACCGGATGCAGCAACTTCTGTTCCTACTGCATCGTGCCGTACGTGAGAGGCCCGGAAGCGAGTCGCCCCCTCGGGCACATCGTCGACGAGGCCACGGAACTCGCGACTCAGGGGGTTCGGGAGGTCACGCTGCTCGGACAGAACGTGAACGCGTACGGACTGGAACTGGGCGTTCGCGGGGTCAGTACCTTCCCCGGGCTGCTGGAGGCCCTTTCCGAAGTCTCCGGCCTCGAGCGTATCCGGTTCATGACATCCCATCCGAAGGACGTGTCGCCCGCATTGATCGATGCGATGGCGGGCCTTCCTTCAGTCTGCGAGCACCTTCATCTGCCGGTGCAGTCGGGCAGCGATCGGGTCTTGCGCCTCATGGAACGGCGATACGATCGCGCAGGCTACCTGGATCTCGTCGATCGTCTGCGCGCCGCGGCGCCCGGCCTCGCTCTGACCACCGACTTGATCATCGGCTTCCCTTCCGAGACGGAACACGATTTCGACGAGACGGTCGGCCTCGTGGAGGCAGTAAGGTTCGACGGCGCCTTCACGTTCCAGTACTCGCCGCGAAGCCGTACCGCTGCGGCCGAACTGCCCGGGCGGGTCGATCCGGTGACGCTCGAAGCGAGGATGCGTCGTCTGGTCGAGACGACCCAGCGCCTGGGGGCCGAGCGCAACGCTCAGCTTGTGGGAAGTTGTGTTGAGGTTCTGGTGGAGGGATGCAGCCGGCGCGACGCAGACACGATGATGGGTCGCACCCGTACGCACAAGGTGGTCAACTTCAGGGCTGCCCATCCTGTCGAGCCCGGAGATCTTGTCGAGGTGACCATCCAAAGTTCCTCATCCACAAGTCTGACCGGCGTGAGCGAATCACCCGCCGTGCCTGGTTCGAGGGCCGGCACGACCACCCGTCCGACCACCCGGAGTCCATCGCCCGAAGCTCTATGAGCCAGCGGCCGGCCGTACGACCCGCCGAGCTGGTGATCGCCCTGTTCGGCCCCACCGGCGTGGGGAAGACAGCCGTCGCATGTCATGTGGCGAAGCAGCTGGCCACCCGGGTCGTATCCTGTGACTCCATGCAGCTCTACCGAGGATTCCCGGTGTTGACCAATCAGCCCAGGCCGGAGGAGACCCTGGGCGTGGCCCAGGAACTGGTGGGCGTGATCGACGCGGGCGAAGAATGGAGCGCCGTCGAATACGGCCGACGGGCGCGACCCCTACTGGAAGAAGATCTTGCCCGCACGGGTTCGGCGGTCATCGCGGGGGGCACCGGCCTCTACCTGAGGGCCGCACTCGCACCCCTGTCGGCGCCGGAGCCGGTGAACCCCGATCTGCGGCGCGCCCTCGAGGAACAGGCGGCACGGGAAGGCCCCGCGGCGCTGCACCGCGAGCTGGCTTCGCGCGATGCGCAGGCCGCCGAGGCCATCCATCCGGAGAACACTCGACGGTTGGTGCGAGCGCTCGAAGTACTGATGTCGTCACCGGGGCGCACGTGGTCCGGCAGAGCTGACCTCTGGGCGCCCGACTACCACCACCACACGCTGCTTGTGGGCCTCACGATGGATCGGGCGGCGCTCTATCGCAGGGTCGACCATCGTGCACAGTCTATGTTCGATGGAGGGGCCGTCGAGGAAGTGAAGGCCCATCGCGCCGAACGGCCCTCATCAATCGAGCGCCGCGGGATCGAGAGGGCGATCGGCTATCGAGAACTCGGCAACCACCTAGACGGTACGATCTCGGCAGACGAGGCAGTCGCGAGGTTGGCGGCGGCCACACGCAAGTATGTGCGCAGACAAGGGACGTGGCTGCGTAAGCTGCGAGGCGCTGTTATCATTGACGTTTCCGGCCGGACGGACGAGGAGAGCGCGGCTCTCATCTTGGCCGAGGCGCGGCGAGCGCGTGACGCCTCGCCGATCGAGGGAAGGGGCGCCTGACATCATGCGTTTTGCCAAGTGGCAGGGACTTGGGAACGACTACATCATCATCGAGGAGGGTGACCTCCCCGGGATGCCCTCACCCGTTCAGACGAGCCTCCTCTGCGATCGGCACTTCGGCGTGGGCGCAGACGGCCTTCTGATCCACTGCCGCCCGACCGGGTCCATGGAAGATGCTGTGGCCCGCATGCGCATCTTCAACCCCGACGGCAGTGAGCCGGAGATGTGCGGCAACGGTATCCGGATGTTCGCGCGCTATCTGCAGGAGCGCGGGATCATCGGAGCGGGAGAGGTGGTCGTGGAGACGCTGGCCGGCCCCATCCGGCCTCGGGTGCTCGACGACGGCAGAGTGCGGGTGCATATGGGGGTCGCCCGACTGAAGAGCGATGCCATCGACGCATCCGCGTGGGAACCGATCGACGAGGTGGTCGCGCGCGACTTGGTGGCGGACGGCACATCCTATCGCTTCACCTTCGTCGATGTGGGCAATCCTCACTGCGTGATACCGGTGGATGACGTGAGCGCGGTCGCGATCGAGAAGATCGGTCCCCGAATCGAGACCCACCCGATCTTTCCTCGACGGGCCAATGTGGAGTTCATCCAGCCCGAATCCGACGGATCGATCACGATGAGGGTCTGGGAGCGCGGAGTGGGGGAGACCCAGGCCTGCGGCACCGGGGCGACGGCGGTAGGGGTCGCTGCGGTGCGCCTGGGGTTGGCCGCGAGCCCTGTGATCGTGCATCTGCCGGGAGGCACACTCGAGATCGAGGTGGCGGACGACCTGCAAGTGGTGAAGACCGGGTCAGCCGAGGCGGTGTTCGCCGGTGAGTTCAGCCGTCGGATGCTCGATCGACTCGGCTGGGCGGAACAAGAATAGGGAACGATTCGAGCGGCACGTCGGCCCGCCGACCGGTGGGATCGCAATGCTACTCGCGGATGGATCAGACCAAGGAGGTCCAGGTGCGGTTCTCGAAACGTATGGACGGTCTGCCGCCGTATCTCTTCGCGGAGATCGAGCGGAAGATAGCCGAGAAGAAGAAGACGGGCATCGACGTGATCAGCCTGGGCATCGGCGACCCCGATCTGCCCACGCCGGCGTACATCGTCGAGGAGATGCAACGACAGGTCGCCGACCCTCGCAACCACCAGTACCCCTCGAACGCGGGAGTGCCCGAGTTCGGCGAGGCTGGAGCGGCCTACCTATTGCGACGGTTCGGGGTCACGATCGACCCGGTGACGGAGTTCTTCCCGCTACTCGGTTCGAAGGAAGGGCTCGCGCACATATGCTGGTCGACACTCGACGCAGGTGATGTGGTTCTCGTGCCCGACCCAGGCTACCCGGTGTACGCCGCCGCCTCGCTTCTGGTAGGAGCGGAAGTGGTACGCATGCCCTTGTTGCCCGAGAACGACTTTCTCCCCGATCTCGAAGCGATCGACCCAGAAGTGGCCCGAAGAGCAAAGCTGATGTTCATCAGCTACCCGAACAACCCCACCGCTGGAGTAGTCGAAGGCGATTTCTTCCAGCGTGTGGTCGCGTTCGCCACGAAGAACGACATCGCCGTGGTGCACGACAACGCGTACTGCGAACTGGTGTTCGACGGTTATGAGGCTCCGAGCTTCCTTGCCACCCCGGGGGCGATGGACATAGGCGTGGAGTTCTTCAGCCTCTCGAAGCCCTTCAATATGACGGGGTGGCGTGTCGGCTTCGCCGTGGGGAACCGAGAGATCATCGAGCCGCTCTGGCGACTCAAGACCAATCTCGACTCGGGCATGTTCGAAGCCATCCAGCGGACGGGAGCCTTCGTGCTGAACGGTCCCTGGGATTTCGTGGACGAGATGAACGCCCTGTACACCGGTCGCCGAGACGTCTTAGTGGAGGCTCTTCGACACATCGGCCTGGACGCTCCCTCACCCAAGGCCACGATCTACCTCTGGATCCCGGTGCCCGCCGGCTATTCCTCGGCCTCGTTCGCGGAGCATGTTCTCGATCAGGCGGGAGTCGTGGTGACCCCTGGCAACGGCTACGGTGAGGCGGGGGAAGGCTTCGTGCGCATCTCACTCACGGCGCCAGACGCCCGCATCCGCGAGGCGGTGGAGCGCATCGAGCGTTCCCTACGAGTCTGATCCCGACCTCGGGAGAAAGGGGATACGCGCGTGAAGATTCAGGTGAGCATGCTTCACCCTGAAGCGAGACTCCCTCTGCGTGCCCACCCTGGGGACGGCGGCGCCGACCTTCATGCCGCGGAGGCGGTGACCATCCCACCCGGCGAGCGCCGCGACGTGGGCACCGGACTGGCGCTCAGCGTGCCCGAGGGATTCGCCGGATTCGTGCAGCCTCGTTCGGGCCTGGCGTTCCGTCACGGCATCATGATCACGAACGCCCCCGGTCTCATCGACAGCGGGTATAGAGGCGAGGTGCGTGTGAGCCTGTTCAACTCCGGCGCCGACCCGTTCCCTGTGGCCGTCGGTGATCGGATCGCCCAACTCGTGGTGCAGGCGGTGGAAGTCCCCACGTTCGAAGCCGCTTCGCACCTCGATAGCACGACGAGAGGCGAGAGCGGCTTCGGCAGCACCGGCTGAGTTCCAAGGGAGCGGCCCGAATCGGCCCGTTCTACTTGGGAGTCGTGTATTCCTCCCAGGTGTTCGGCACGATGCTCACGCCGATCGTGTAGGCGCGGTTGACCGAGTTCAGGATGTCGCCGTTGTAGTTGATCTCAGGTGAGCTCCCGTTACCCTTGTTGATGATCTTGCCCGAGACGAGCACCGAGCCGTAGATGCTCGAGGTGCCGCGCAGTTCGGCGTCCCCTTTGATGACGAGGATGCCGTAGAAGTCGGCGCCGCCCTTTAGGTCGAGCCCGATCTGCTGGGTGCCCGCGTCGATTACCAGCACCACCGGATTCGCGCGCGAGCCTATCTGCGTGTTACCTGAGATATCCACCGCGCCGGTGGGGCTCTCGAGGTAGATGATCTTGCCGCTTGCGTTGCCCGAGAAGAGAAGGGTAGAGGCGGCGGCGGCGTTCGTGAAGTAGGTGCCCTCGCCCTGCGCGATGGCCTTGAGCGAGCCCATGAGCCCGATGCCCACCCAGCTGTCGAACGTGCCGGCAGCTGAAGGGTTCGCCACGATGTTGGTGCCGAGATCGAGACCCTTGGCCCCTACTTGGCTGTTGTAGAACGCGGGTACGCTGCTGCCGCCGAGGGGGAGCGGCGCCGTCTGCAGGGGGTCGATAGCGATGTCGAGGCCTTGGCCATTGGCGTCGAACGAGTTGGTGTACAAGGCGATGAGGGGGAAGTTCAAGTGCCAGGCCTGCCGTTCGGCGAGGATGATGATGCGGTGGCGGTCGTCGTCGACGTTGGCTTCGCTGGAAACGTACATCAAGCCGTCACCGTTCGAGTCCCAGGCCGGAGGGTTGCTGGCGCCCGTGTTGTCGTAGTACGTCACCTTGATGAAGTCGGCGGCCGCGGACCGGGTGGGGTCACGGAACTTCGACGCATCGAAGTCGGATCGGAGAGCTGTGGTTATCGCGCTCACATTGGCGGTGGTCTGAGCGTCGGCGGTCGTGCTGGGCCATTTCGTCTTGAGATCCAACATGCCGTAGTCGACGCCGGCTTCCGCCACGTTGAACGACTTGACTTCTTTGGACTCGAGCTCGGTACCGAGGATGCTCGATTTTACAAGGAAGAACAGTGCGATGCCCATCGCCAGGAAGACCATGGCGAACATCATGACGATCACCACGAGTGAGCCGTCTTCCGAATGAACCAGACGCGCCCCGAAGGGCTTCCGATGTGTGTCGTGATGGTTCATGTTGGCCTCTCCTGCCTCAGTACGTTCTCAAGTTGCGCGGCTGGACGACGGATGTCAACTCGTGCACCACCGGGGCCCTGTTCGGGTCGATATCGACCATCAGGTGGATCCGGATCGAGCGGATCTGTGTTACGTCCACGGAACGTGTCGTTGCATTCGGTGTGAGCTGGGAACCGCCCGAATCGTAGTATTTGAACATGGGCTTCACCGGTGAGGCTATCGGGGTGCCCGCCGGGTCGTTCCTGATGTTCTCGTTCACGATACGTACGGCGGTCGACGTGAAGTTGCCGTCCTTGGAGGGAGACTCCTGACGGAGGAGGTAGGAGTTGGTACCGACTGTACTGAGGTAGAAGCGCACCAGTTCGAGAGTGTGGCTGGCGTCGCGGTCGACGTCGGTCCAGATCCAGATCTCTTCGGGTGTGGCCTTCGGGATCGGCGCATCCAGGACTTCGCTGGTGACAGAAGCGGGGGTGCGCGCCGTGCGGATGAACTCGACCATCTCGCCCAGCGCCATGCGCGCCTGTTCCTGCGCACGGATGTCGTCTTCGGTGAACAAGTAGGTGTGCTCGAGTCGACTCCAGACGGTGAAGATGGCCCCCATGACCACGATCATAAGCATCATGACCACGAGGAGTTCCACCAAGGTGACCCCGTCTTGACCAGCGGCATTGACCGACCGCGAGCGAATCGATCTGCAGAGTCGTGCCATCATGACGTGGGCCGTGCTTCCATCAGAAGATGTTCCAGACCTGTTGACCGGCCTGGGCGGGAAGCAGGAAGGTCGTAGAGAGCGTACGCGGCGACTTGCTGGTCACCTCGACTGCCGTGACCTGGTAGTTGCCCGGCGGGAGGTTGCCGATCGTCACGATGCCACCGTTCTTCCCTACCTGACCGGTATAGACGGTCGTGTTGCTCGAGTCCTTCACCGTGAGGTTGAAAGCCTTGGGGGCGCTGTTTTTGATGGTGACGAAGTAGAGCGCGGCGGCCGTCGTGGTAGTGCCGCCCGTCGTGGTGGTCGTAGACACGACGGCCGTCGCCGGCAGTTCCTGCTGCACGGTGACCGGAGTGCCCACTTTCCCCGCGATATCGATGCCCTTGAGGCTGTACTGATAGGTGTTGGTCGTTGCCGTGGTGCCCCATGGATCGATGAACGTGGTCGTGTTCCCCACGTCGGTGTAGGTGTTTTCAATGCCGAGCAATGTGGTCACGGTCACCCAAGGGGTGGTCCACGTGCCCGCCGTATCGCGCTTGCGGCGCTCGAGAACCCAGGAGACCCGGTCTCGCTCGGCGCCGGGCACCCAGGTGAGAAGGATGGTCTTGTCGTCGGCCACCTGAGCCAGAAGGTTGGCGACCGCATTCGGCGCGGCCTTCTCGATCCGTACGCGCAACTTGTACAGGTTGCCCGGCTGGTCGAACTCGTTGTAGGCAAGACCCTCCACATCCCAATAACCGTCGGGGAGGGTGGTGCTGTCGAAGGTGTACTCGAACCAGATGTCGTTCACCTTCCCGTCACCGCCGAAGGTGTGCTTCAGCGTCGATGACGGGATCCGGTACTCGAGCGTCGGATTCCCTAGTTGCACGGAGGCCCCTTGATCGTCGATGAAGGCCGAGCGTAGGTAGACGTTCTTGGCGGTCATACCCGACAGGTTGAGGTTCTTGTACACGAGGTCCCAATCGCTGCGGGCGACGTGGTACTTGGCCACGATGGTGCCCGACACCAACGCGAAGGGGGAGCCGAGCGGGTCGGTGGTGAGGTTGATGGTGGGCGTGAACTCAACCAGGGACAACCGAGGCCCAAGGAACTGTTGGTGGATCAGCGTGCTCATGACAGCCGGATCGCCCACCGGCTTACCGGTCCAGGAAACGGTGACGATGACCTTCTTGAGCTGGCCCCCGCCTGATGCGGAGTTAGCGACAGAGTACGCGATGTTGTAGGTGACCCCGCGCATGACCGAGGTCGTGCCGAGCATAATGCTCAGATTGGTGGGATCGGTGGGCGCGGCCGTATTCTGCTTGATCTCGCGATAGTCGAGTTGTCGGATCTCTTCCAGCTTCTGTCGAGCTACGTTCGTGGCGGCACTCCGGAAGCGAGAGGACGACGACTTCTCCAAGCCGCTCAAGAAGAAAGGCAGGAAGCCCGCGAGGACCACGAGGAGCAACAGGCTCGCGACCATGACTTCGATCAATGTGAAGCCGGCGCTTGGGCCCTTATGGTGCCGGCTTCGGAAACGTATGTCTATCATGCCTCCGCTCCCGTTCCTCTCTGGAGAACCCATGCCCCTCGCCGAAGCTCGTGCGGTTCCGGTCTCTCCGCATACCTGCCCTTATGCAGGGGCACTCGAACCAGGCTCGGCCCTTGTCCATACTATCGGCAGACCACTACCTCTTCTTGAGAAGTATGAACCGCGGCCGACGTTGACGCGTACTATAGGCTACGATCATGATCCAGTCCTTCTCGGTTTTTGGAACGAACGGCGAACACGAATGGTGCGTCACTCGTCAGCCCAGCGTCTCCCCGCTGAGCGAAAGGTCAACGGGTGGCCGGTCGCCTTGGTGGCGAGTTCATGAAGCCAGGCTTGCAGCAGATCGGCGATGGGGGGGTGAAGATCGAGTCCGAGGAACCCCTCGATCCCGACCCAGCGAACCGCGCGGATGATGGGATCTCGGGGCGCCGGTTGGGGGGATCCTATGGGAGTCTCGTCGTCGGGTGGAACAGGCGACGCCAACATCACGACCTGGACCAGGTGCCGGGTCAGTCCTTCGTCCGGCGAGATGGTCTCCACGAGACCGATAGGCGGGTCGGTCACTCTCACGCGGAGGCCACACTCCTCTTCGACTTCGCGCTCGAGAGCCGCGGCCAGGGTCTCACCGCGCTCAACAGCGCCGCCCGGTAGCAGCCAGTAGCCCTTGCCGGATCTTTCCTGACGCACCAGCAATAGCCTGCCCGCGTGGTGCACGAGTCCCGACACGCGGATGTTTGGTCGTGGGCGCATCAGGATATCGAAGCGGACTGGGACATCGTTGCTGCGCTCTTGTGGGGAATCCTCGACATGAGCCGATCATCTTACTAGAATAGGCAACGATCTGGTTTGGGAATGGCCGGAGTCGTGCCCGGGTACTAGACCGACTGATATGGATATGCGAGGTGAGTAGGAACGTGGTGATGGACGAGAGCAGGGAAGCGTTCCTCGCATTCATCGATTCGTGCGTCGCCTCCTTCGAGGCGTGGGATATCCTCGCCTATCTTGCGGCCCATCCGGGAGCCACCCTCACCCTCGACCGCATGGCCGCCGATCTGGGCCGTCGCCCAGAAGACCTGGCGGCCGCCGCCGCGCTCCTAGAGGTACGCGGCGTGCTGGTGGGGGAACCGGACGGGGTAGGGTGGAAGCTCACCCAGTCCCCCGAGCTTCGCGCGGATGTGGAAGCGTTCAACCAGGCGATCGCCAACAACAAGGACCGGCTCTTCGTTCTCACCCGCCTCCTAGAGAACCTCAGCCGCTGACGGCGACTCGGCTGCCGGCCGACGCACGTCCCCGACCCCGCGGCGCCAATCCCCACCATCGAGCGTAGATACACCGCTCAAGTCCGCGGCTATCCTGCCGATACAGTGCAACGTAGGCCCGGGGAAGACGTACGCCCGCAAGCGGCAGGACGACGAAGATCAGGCAAGAAACATTTCCTGTCTAGAGTCGAGCGAGTCGGGAATACTTGGGTCATAAGGTGTAAAGGGCAAACCACTCGCGAGGGTGGGACGCAAAGCTCCAGGGCCCAAGAGGCCGGCTGAGCTGCCACCGATCCCTTGAGGTCTGTGGTTTGCCAAAAGCGCCGCAGGCCTTTTCGCTTGTCGCGCAAGATACGGTCGTGTGTTCTATACAAGGAGGTCGGAATCATGTTGCAGGCAATGCGCAAGAGGATGCAGGGCGAAGGCGGCTTCACCCTCATCGAACTTCTGGTGGTGATCATCATCATCGCCATCCTAGCCGCGATCGCCATCCCCACCTTCCTTGGCCAGCGCCAGAAGGCTCAGGATGCGGCGGCCAAGTCGCTCGTACGCAACTCGATGACGGCCATGGAATCGCAGTACGTGGATTCGAGGACGTTCGTTGATAGTGCCGCGATGACTACGTCGCTTGGTGCGATCGAACCGTCGGTGACATTCAGCGTCGTGAGTCCTGCAGCCACAACTGCGGCGATCGGCGCGACTGCCTTGACCAGCGCGGCAGCCGTGAACTACTCGGGCACGGCGAACACGTACGCGATCGGCACTGTGTCAGAATCGGAGAACAAGTTCGGCGTTGTTGTGAACAAGGGCGCAGGCGGCGGCACCACCTTCGTGAAGATAATCAGCACCATCTTCTCCAGCGGTTGGTAAGCGGTACGATCTGATTCGCTCAGTTCCACGAGGAAGCAAGAAGGCAGAAACCAGAGACCCTGCGATCGCAGGGTCTCTGGTTTCTGCACACCATGAAAAGCGGATGCTCGGCGCGAGGGCGCCCCTGAGAAAGCGGGACGAGACCGAGCCGAACCGCTGTAGTGGCACGGCGTCGATAGCCGTATCGGGGAGGCTTGGGGCGTAGTGAGCAAGAGCAACGCAATCACATCGGCGCCGGGCGGCTCGTGCGGGGTGGCCCCGGATCGAATGTCTACCGTGCGCACGGCCCTCCTCATCGCCGCTGTCAGCCTCCCGATATGGGCGATGAGACCCTTGGATTTCGTCAAGTTCGGAGACATCAAGTATCAGGTCGTGATGGTGATCGCCTTGACGGCGGGTCTCGCCATCTTTGTGGAAGGGATGTCGCTTGGGGGTTTCAGGGTCCGCTCCAGCCCCCTGCTCTGGTGCCTCGGCCTGCTCGTGGTCGACGGACTGATCGCTTCATTGGTCTCGGGGGATTCGGCCATCGCCGTCACCGGCAATTCAGTTCGTCGGGATGGGTATCTCATGCTCCTAGGCAACTCGATGCTATTCGTTCTTGCCTATTCGGCTTCGGAGGATATAGCCCGCGGGGAGGGACGCACAGTTGCGGCAGCCCTGGTAGTGGCGGCGCTCCCGGTGATGGTCTATGCGCTCGCGCAGTCGCTTGGTGCCGATCCCTTCACATGGGAGCCCTTCCGCGGTGAAGGGGGGAGGGTGTTCTCGACGCTTGGGAACCCCATCTTCCTTGGCGCGTACTCGATGATGGCGACCCTGGTAGCGCTCGGCTTGTGGATGGAGCAGGGTCGGCGATCGCGACACTGGTGGTTGGCGACTGCCGCGCTCGGCGTAGCCGTGACGGGTCTTACGGCATCGAGGGCAGCCTGGCTCGGGCTTGCGCTTGGCTTCCTGGCCTTATGGTGGCCGGCCTTGCGCGCGAAGGCGTTGGGTCGGCTGATCCTGGGGGCCGCAATCTCCGCTGTGGTGGGAGTGGCCCTCGTGGGACTGGTGGCCTGGGTGGGAACGCCGGTCCAGCAGACCACGCTAGCGCAGAGCGTCCAGACCCTTGCCGACCCCCAGGCGGACCGGAACGCCGGGCGCGTGGCCATATGGGGGATCGCCATTGCCATGATACGGGACAATCCCCTGTTCGGGGTCGGGCCGGACATGATGGCAGAGCACTTCGAAGAATACCGGACCGCGGACTACGATGCGGCCGAGGGTGCAGACCACGTCGCCGACAAGCCGCACAGTGTTCTCCTGGAGTGGGCTGTGGAGACCGGCCTTCCCGGTGCGGTGCTCTTCAGCGGCTTGGTGTTGGGGGTGCTGTACCTTGGCGCGGGGGTTGTCTCGGCGCCATTCATGTCATCAGGCGAAAGATGGCCCCTCGCGGGAGTCTGGGCTGCGGCCGTCGCGTACATGGGGCAGTCCCTGATAACCGTTACCGCCATCGGGGTAGATGGGGTATGGTGGGTGCTGCTCGGCACGCTTGCGGGGGCTGTTGTGGCGGTCGTCCCGAAGGCGGTTGCCGTATCGCATCCCGGGTAGAATTGTTTATATCCGTTGCGCCGCGTGGATATTCTGTGTACGCATGCGGTATCTAGCATCCGCTGGGAGGGTGTGTTGGTGACGAAGGCGCATGGGCGAACCACCGACTGGGCCCATCAGACCGGTTTCACGCTGATCGAATTGCTGGTGGTCATCGTGATCATCGCAGTCCTTGCGGCCATCGCGATACCCACGTACCTTGGAACGAGGAGCCAAGCGCAGGACACCGCGGCGCTGTCCTCCATCAGGAACGCTCTGACGGTAGTGGAGAGCGCCCGCGTCGACGCTCCGAACTACGCCGTGCTGACCGTGGCGAATCTGGAGGCCATCGAGCCTGACCTCGCGTGGCGGGTCTCAAGCGCCGACCTCGTGGACGCTGCTTCGCTTCAAGTGACCGCAGCCGTCGTCGCCCAGGCGAACCGCAAGGAGATGGACTACTACGGGGAGGCTTGGGACACGTTCGATCTCGCCGTCGTGAGCGCGAGTGGCAACAAATATGGTATCCAGGTGAAGGTCTCGGGAACGGTCGGTGTCACCTATCTCAAGGTGAGGGTCGTCGAAGGCAGCGTGGTCACCAGTTGGTGACCTTCAGCGAAGGTCTTGTTCGGCGCCCCTGAACGATCCGGCACGCGCAACGACCCGCCCCCTCCGCCGCCACCCGGCCGCCATACTCATACCTCAGTCCGATTCCCTCAAGCGTCTTCGCCATCTATCGTCTGGGCATGATGCAGCACTATCCTCACTCGCCCTTTCATCCACGGAGCCTTGAGGCCCAGTCGGGCCACACCCTCATCGAACTCCTCGTCGCGCTCGCGCTTGTCGCCCTATGCGCGGCTCTACCCGTCGCGAGTGTGGCCGCGGCCCTCGCCCAGCAGGTGAATCGCAACAACGCGCTGATCTGCCAGACGGCCGCCGTCGTCGCACAGATGGGCGCACTTGGCTCGGCCACGGGGCGCACAGTGGCTTGGGACGCCGAAGGACTGACCGTCGCGTCCGAGGGACACGCGGGAGTGCGGTTCCTCGTCGCCGGTGGTGCTCCAGGTCTCGGCACCAACGTATCGCGATGGCGACTGAACGGCGGTGTGCGAGTGAGCTTCGTGCCCGTGACGGCGGCGCCCGATTCGGCGGGTTCTGTGTACTTCGGCGACGAGGGCACAGGGCAGAGGGTGGTGGTACGGGTGGAGAGCGGCCTCACTCGCAGGGAATCTCGGTGAGAGCGATGCGCTGTGCGCGGCTCCGCGGGCGGGAGGGTGGATCGACGCTCATCGAACTCTTGGCGGCCCTCACGATGGTCTCCCTCGTGCTCATGCCACTCACCGGTTCCGTCCTCGGGCTCCGTGAACACGTGGTCGACTCGTGGCGCGCTTCGCTCGAAACTGCTCCTACTGCGGGGGATGCGGATTCCGAGCAGCGACGGCTGTGGAGGTGGTCGGATGTGACCGTTGTTGGAGCGACCCCGGATCGAAACGGCGTCGGGGTAGTGGTGAAAGGAGGGCCCCGCGGTCGCGAACGAGAGATCGGGTGGTGGGTAGACGGATGGCCCATGGGACGATCCGCTGTGGACGCCACTGGGAAGGGGTTCGCCTCCACAGGCGACGTCGCACTCTCGAGCGACGTCGTGCTCACGATACGCGCCCGCGAGGAGGGAGGGGGCTGGGGAGTGCCCTGGCGAGTGAGGCTGGGGCCTGCAACAGCCACCGCCCCTCCAGCGTCGCCGGGAGGTGCGCCTGCGCCTTCCGCCGGCCGTTTCGAAGAAGGTGGTGCGGTCGCCTTGGTCCACCTGAAGATACCGGGCCAGGGGCGACTCGACCTGTGCGGCCTGGGCACGGCGAGCACTCCTACGGAGGCGGGAGACGTTGTGACATTGTTGGTGCCCCCGGGCGTCGTGAGTCTTTCCTGCGACGGCGAACCGCAATCGTTGCGCCTCGAACCCGGATCTGTGACGCATGTCTTCTTCTGAGCGAGCCTTCACAGTCGTGGAGGTCCTGGTGTGCATGGCGCTCTCGCTCACTCTGATGCTTGGGGTGGCACCCTTGTGGATCTCCCTCCAATCAGCAGCCGCGGCCGCTCAGGACACGTCCGTCGCTTTCGGCGCATGGCGCGTGGCGTCCGCAAGGCTGGAGCGCGACCTTCGGGGGGCTACGATCGAAGGCGCGACGGACCTGGGGCCGAATCCCCTTCTCCAGGCCGGCACCTCCGAGGTCGTCTTCGTTACCCGCGACCCCCGCTCTGGAGCGCTCGAGATCGTGGAGTGGGAGGTGTCCGGTAGCTCGCTGATGCGCCGCCGCAGGCCGTGGCCCGGGCAGTTGCCCACTACCCTGTCCCACCTCGCCTTCTCCGACCACAAGACCATGCTGGAAGGGGTGAGTTCGGGAAGCTTCACGCTCATATCTGAGTATTCGACCGTGGCCGGCTCCATCTACCCGCAGAAGGCGCCCGCAGTGGACCTGGTGCGCTTCGAGGCTACCATCATCGGCGACTCGTCTGGAGGAAGGCACCGCCTCCGTGTCGCGGACGAGATGAGCTTCGGATGGTAGGGCGCTCGATGCGGCGGACGGCGTGCACATCACAACGCGCCCATGAGACACACGGATGTTCTCGGCCCCGTGACCTATCGGAGCAGCGTGGGTCCATTCTGCTCGCGACACTGGTGATCTGTTTCGGCCTCAGCGCGACTGCGCTCGCCCTGGCCACAGTGGCCGATCTATCGCGACTACTCGTCGAAGAAGACGCGCGCGGTCGCCAAGCCCTGGCTCGAGCCGATGAGGGACTCGCCTCGGTTCTCCTTGCCGCTACCGAACAGCCGGGCGTTCGCGCCTTGGAAGTGCCAGGCCTTGCGTACGCTCGGATCGAGGAGTCGCCCCGTGCGGCTCCTTTCAGCTTGGGCGTCCTCGCCGGCGTGCCGGTAGAAGGCGGTATCCTCGAGGTGCGGGCCCGCTTGGAGCGGGCGGCCGACGGGATCGATCTGCCGGATCGTGTGCTGGTGGCGGCGAACGCGAGTGTCGCGGAGGGCCACACATTTGCCGAGGTGGTGATGGGCGGCGGTGAGGCACCGGCACGCGTATCCCTGCGTTCGCCGAGCCCTTTCCCCCCGAGTTCGTCTTCGGTCGAAGTCGATTTTGGTCGGGCGTGGGCACTCGACCAGTGGCAGTTACTCGTACTGAAGCAGGCGGCCGGCCTGTCATCGAGTCGAGTGGTCCTCGCCGAGGTTGACCGGGCGGGCAAACCCGCATTGGGGGCGGGCCAGGGGACGGCGCCGGAACGCCCCGTGCTGTTGGTGGGGGGGCAGGACGTGCCGCTGGACCTCACAGGCTTTGGAGACTTGTACGGGGTGGCCCTTGCCGGCGACCTCGGCGTGCGCCTCGAAGGCACGACGCTGCATGGGGGAGTGTTCACCTCGGGGGAGGTCCGTTTCGGCGAAGGCGCGAGGTTGGTGGATTCGCCCGGCGTTCGTCGCTGGGCGTCCACCGCCAGCCTCCCGGTGGCGCGGCTGGTGCCGGGGACCCGACAGGAGGTGGTCGTGGGCGAAGGCGGGTGAAGAAGTGTCGCCGGGGGCGGGCAGGTGGGGCTTCCGGCGGTTTGCTTCCGGAGGGCCCCGTGTATACTGCCACGCATGATGGAGGCGTCGTACGACACACCAGAATGGCTGCGCAGGCTTGAAGCCGTCGAGTGCAGGGGCTGTCCGGTGATTTGCGAGCGGGTAGTGGCTCCGGGGCACTGTCTCAAGTCCGGATGTCGCTACGTCTACGCCATCGCCGACCACGGCACCACCTTCTTCGGGTGCATTCAGAACGTCTACCGTGCGGAGCTCGACCTGGCGCCGTATCGGGCCTCGCCCCGAGCGGATCTCTATGGCGTGCTCCGAGCGAGGCGCGCTCCGCTGCCCGAGTGCCGCACCAGCGTCGAGAAGGCCTACACGGTCGACTACTCGTGGCGCGGCTGTGTGAACCCTCAGTTCCTACAGAGCCCGCATCAGGTGACCGCGGAAGCGGTGCGACGTATCGTCGATGGACCCGATGTGATCGACCCGTAGCCGTTGGACCTGCGACTCGTCTTCCTCGGTACAGCGGGCGCGGTGCCCACGGTGGACCGCGGACCCAGCGGACTCCTCATCGTGCGCGGGGGTGACCGCTATCTCGTGGACTGCGGTGAGGGGACTCAGCGGCAACTCATGCGATCGGTGGGGCTGGCCCGCATCGACAAGATCTTCCTCACCCACCTTCACGGCGACCACTATCTGGGGCTGCCCGGGCTCCTCAAGACCTTGAGCCTGCAGGCACGGGAAGAGAAGCTGGAGCTCTACGGGCCTTCCGGTACGGAGGAGATCTTCCAGATCGCCCATCGCATGTTCGGACGTTTCGGGTTCCCGGTCGAGATAGTCGAGGTGACGGGCGGCACAGTTGTGCGCGGCGATGGATTCGATATGCGCGCCACCAGGACCGACCACGGCCTTCCCAGTCTTGCATGGGCTCTGGTGGAGGAGGAACGGCCCGGCCGTTTCCACCCCGAGCGGGCGCGGGAACTGGGCGTAACCCCGGGACCTGACTTTCGACGCCTGCAATGCGGGGAATCCCTCGTGCTCCCCTCGGGTGATGTGGTCGAGCCAGAACAGGTCATGGACGAACCGCGATCGGGCCGTACCGTGGTCATCTCCGGCGACACGAGACCCTGTGAAGGAGTGGCTGAACTGGCTCGCGGAGCAACCGTCCTCGTGCACGACAGCACGTTCACGGAGGAGGAGCGCTCACGCGCCACGGAAACGAGACACTCGACCGCGCGTGAAGCAGCGTCCATCGCGGCTGCATCCGGCGTAGGAACCCTCGTGCTGACTCACATCAGCTCCAGGCACAGCACGAGAGATCTCCTGAGGGAGGCGCGGGCCGTCTTTCCCCGGACCATCTTGCCCGCGGACCTCGACCATCTGGCCATACCATACCCCGAGAAGGGCCCGGCCGAGCTGATCCTGAACATGGCCGAAACGAGGCACGCGCAGGAGGAGTGGCCGAGCAGGCCGGAACCGGTATAATAGCTGGGTCCCGGACGCCCACGTAGCTCAGGGGATAGAGCACTGGCCTCCGGAGCCAGGTGCCGCAGGTTCGAATCCTGCCGTGGGCACTAGAACTCTCCGCCGCAGCTGGGCCCCAGCCGGGACGCGCCTGAAGGGCTACTGTGGCTTCTGAGACGTGAGTCTCGTCTGCCAGGTGTCCTTGTTCGAAGCCCGCGTGCACACGCCGGTCTTGGCGTGGTAGAACACGCAGTGCTTGCGCTGGGTGCGGTCGGCGTTGCAGCTCTTGTCTTGTCCGTTCTTCTTGTCCATGGGCCCATTCTACTTCACTCGACGGTGGGACGTGGCCCGCGACGCTCGGCACGAAGTTTCCCCGCATTTTGCGACAAGCGGTCCCGCGCCCCATTGCTTCGACCTTGGACGGTCGCTATGGTGTGGACCGTCGGGTCTCGACAATGTCGCGTTACAGGGAAGGGTGGGCTTGAGCGCAATCTCGTCGGTCGCCTCTGTTCCGTGTCCTTCCTGTGACACGTGCTTCTTCGGTGTCGAGCATCTCTGCGCACTGCGCGTCGAAGAGGTGTCCTGCCCCACGTATCGCGCACACCAGAGTCCTTGGTCGGATTGCCTGCGGCGACGTCGGAACGTCACGAACGGGGAGCCGACGAGGCGTCTGGAGGTAGAGCGGGTCCGCCTGGTCGACTAAAGGCCGACCGTGGCGGTGCTACGATAGACAGCCCCTCGTCAGCGTGGAGCCACGCCCAGTCGTTGTAGCACTTCTCGGTGATCGATCCGCTCCACCGGACCCAGCCGAAGCGGGAACACCCGTTCGAACGACGCAACGTACGAGGCCTTCAGTTCGTCCATCGGAGGGGCCTCACCCTTCTCCGCAAGCACGCTCGTCTGAGACAGTCCAGTCTCGCCGCAGGAGACGATGCGGTCGAACAACCCAAGGTCGATCGTGACGTTCAGAGATGTCCCGTGACTGGCCACCCAGCGACGGCATCGAAGGCCAACGGACGCGATCTTCCGGCCCCCCACGTAGAGGCCTGGCGCCCCCGGTCTGCGCTCCGCCGCGACACCCAGTGGCGAGAGAAGGTCGATCAGGGTCGCCTCCAGCCCCATGACGAAGGCGCGCAGGTCCTGCCGAGGGAGGCGGACCACCGGATAGCACACCAACTGGCCGGGCGCGTGAAGGGTAGCAGCGCCGCCTCTCTCCGATAGCACAACAGGGATATTCACGCCGCCTAGGTCGAGCCCGGGCAGAAGGTCGGCTTCTGAACCCCTGCTGCCAAGAGTGATGACCGGGGCGTGCTCGAGGAGGAGGAGTACGCCCGGGATCGATCCTTCGGCGACAGCGTTTCGAAGGGTGGCTTGAAGCTCCTGTACGGGTTCGTAGGGGCAGAGGCCCAGATCGAGGACCGGGATGACCATGAGGAGGAGGTTACACCCCCTCGCTCCCGCCACCAAGAGGGTCGCGTGCGCCGACGGATGTGATTGCGCTGAGTGTCATGGCGGGGTGCTCTGGACCGGCGGCAGACGCTCGTGTACCTCTGAACCGCTTGAGTGAACCGGTGACGGTGTGAGAGACTCTAGCGGCCGCGGCCGAACCCGTGGACGCGGACTGTGAGCATACGGAGAAGAGGAGCACCCTTGGCTAAGAAGTACGATCCACTTTGGGAGATCGTCGGTGAGAAGTTGCCCCTTCAGGGAACCGAGGCCGTCGTGGACGCGCTGTGCCCAGTGTGTCACGTCAACCTGCAGGTCGGTGCGGCTGAGCCGGGTCGGAAGGTAGACTGCGGACTCTGCGGGGCGAACCTGGTCGTCGCGGAGCACGCCGGTGTCATCTCACTCGAGGAGGAAGCTCCCGACGAGTGACGGCGTAAGCCGCCCGCTCGATTAGTACGTGATGATCGGGCGACCGAGGTCCGCGAGCGCCGCACCCAGCTCGTCCGGCACGCCCTCGGGGAAGGAGACGGCCGAAGGGTCTCCGTCAGATACGTAGCGTAGCTTGGGGTTGTCCTTGAACCGCTGCACCGCAGCGCGAAGCGAACCGCCGTCGACCACGATGCGTGGGATGTGCAGCGGTGCGAACTCTGTAGAGTACGGAGAAGAGGATGACCCACCCGTCACCTCGACGGCCGCTAGGTAGCGATACGAGAGGTCCTCATGGGTGCCTGCGGCCAGAATGGAGTCATCCTTGGGATATGCTCCGAACGGCACCGACATGGTGTCCACCGAGTAGCCTGAACCGACGATCTTCTCGATGGTCGCTTTTGAGACCGCAAGCTGCTTCACGGACTCTTCCTGAGACGCTTCCTTCAGGTTGAGGTGCGTCACTGTGTGACTGCCGACTTCGTAGCCCCAGGAGACGAGGTTGCGCAGCTTCTCAGACTGGCTGTCGGGCTGGCCGAACAGGAGATGATCGGCTGGTCGGACATCGAGGAGCACGAAAAACGTGGCGCGCGAGGCCCATCGCCCGGCGCGCGTGGCAGCCTGCATGACACCCACCGCGCAGTCGGGATCGATCGTGCCATCCTCAAGAAGCCGGTACTGGCCCGGGCTCGAGTCGTCGAATGTGAGTACCACCGGTGTCTTGCCGGCAGGCACCTCGATGTTGCCCGTGGCGAGGTCGCGAAGGTTGATCGGGTAGTATCCCTCGTCCCACAGCAAGGCGAGGTCGGCGCGGAAGTCCTCAGGTGTGCGCGTCCACTCCGTGGAAGGGCTCCCGATCTTGTGGTATTCGAGCACCATGATCGTGCCCAACTCGTTGGCCCCGATCGCCTGAGCCTTCTCGGGTGTCATAGGTTGGGCCGCAGCCGGCTCCGGCGCGGGCTCGGCGCTCTCGGCGTCGCCGCGGGCGGCCGTGTTCGCGGTGCTCGGGCCTCCGAAGAGCAGGCCCCCCATCAGGCCCAGCAGACTACCCACGACGAACGCGCCAACGAAGAAGCGGATGATCTTGTCTGTACGCATATCTCCATCAGGTTAGCATCCCACCGGAGTCGCGCACACCTCGCCCGCGCCCGGTGACCCGCTGCCGGTGCGGTCCTACTCGGCCTGGGCGGCCCCTTCTACTGCCTCCCTCTGCTAGACTACGCTCGCAATGAAGACGCTCTTGACCTCAGGCCGCAGACGCGGCTCTCGGGCGGCCGGCCCGTTCCTCATCGTGCTCGTGGCAGCCGCGATCGTGGCTTTCCTGGCTGGGTTCGCGCTGTTCTGGAATGTGGGCAGCAGAGTGGCGGGGGGCGGTTTCGAGGTGGGGTTCCCCCATTTCGGGGGCAGCGGCGCCGCATCCCAGGTCGAATCCTCGCCGGCCGCCCAGCCAGAGTACCCGGTGACCGTGGGCTTCGACCCGATCAAGTACCGCGATGCGAGGTACGTGCCGGTCAAGGGCATCCATGTATCGAGCTGGATAGCGGGATCCCCAGAGCTGCTGGAGAAGCAGCTTGGCCTCTGCGACCGCACCGAGATCAACGCGATGGTGGTCGAAGTCAAGGACGACCTGGGGTTCCTCGCATACGACACCGACATCCCGTTGGCCGACGAGCTCGGTCTTGAGGACCCACGCATCAAGGACATCGACGCCTTCATCTCGGCACTGAACGAGCACAACGTGATCCCGATAGCCCGCATCGTCTCGTTCAAGGACGACCGTTTGGCAAAGAAGAGACCCGAGTGGGGAGTGCAGAGCAAGAACGGGGGATTGTGGGAGGACTACAAGGGGATCTCGTTCCTGAATCCATACGACCCACGGGTGTGGGACTACCTTGTCGATGTAGCCGAGGACGCGGCCGCCAAGGGTTTCAGGGAGATACAATTCGACTACGTACGCTTCCCAAGCGACGGGAAGATCTCCGACACGGTCTACCCAGGCAAGGACCGGCCCATGGAGGACGCCATCGCCGGCTTTCTCGAGTACGCTCGTGGAAGGCTGGAGAAACGGGGCGTGTGGGTCTCTGCGGATGTGTTCGGTCTGACCGTGCACGTGAAGGACGACCTCGGCATCGGGCAGAAGGTGGAGAAGGTGGCCCGCAACGTAGACATCGTCAGCCCGATGGTCTACCCATCACACTATTACGCGGGTTCGTACAATCTTAAGGACCCGAACAGCAGTCCGTACGAGGTGGTCAAGTTCGCCATGCTGGACTCCGGTCGCCGGCTCGATGGCAGCGGAGCGATCGTGCGCCCGTGGTTGCAGGATTTCTCTCTGGACGGGGTCACCTACGGGCCGGAGCAGGTGCGGGCCCAGATCCGTGCGGCCGAGGAACTCGGATACACCGAGTGGATCCTCTGGGATTCGTCGGTCACCTACACAGAGGCCGCCCTCAATCCGGAGTGACGTCCGCGAGATCGATCACTAGGGCCGTCTCGTCGCAATCGGGGAAGTGCACGCAGTGCACGCATTCTCGCCAGATCTTGTGGGGAAGCTCAGACTTCTCCACGCCGCGGAACCCGAGTCGATGGAAGAACTGCTCGATGTAGGTGAGTACGAACACGCGGTTCACGCCCAAGGTCCGGGCCTCCGCCAGGGCCCTGGACACCAGCGTCGTGCCGATACTGTGTCCGGCGTGGCTTTGCGCGACGGCCAGCGATCTCACTTCGGCCAGATCCTGCCAGACCACTGAGAGAGCCACGCAGCCCACCACGTTCCCGTCTTCGAGAGCCACGAGGTGATCTCGGATCTGGCCGTAGATGGAGTGGAGTGATCGGGGGAGCATCACCCCCGTTTCGGCGTAGCCGTTGATGAGTCTCTGGATCGCGGGGACATCGGCGACCACCGCACTGCGCACGTCCATGTATCGATACCTTCCCTGCTTGTTCTTGCTGGCTGGGCTTGGGGAGAACGGCTCGTCAGAGAGACGCCGCGACCGAGTCCCATGGTACCGCATGGCGCACACCCCGCCACCGAAAATCCTGTAGTGCCGTACAGGGGTGCTCGCCCGACCTGTTTGCGGTGCGAGGACCTCGGGCGTAGAATCATCGCGGTCGGATCTAGCACTGAGGCGCAGCAGGGGGGTGACGAGCGTGTCCGTTGGACAGCTGTCCGTGTTCCTCGAGAACAAGAAGGGGAGGATCGCTGAACTCCTGAGCGCCCTCGCGCAGGAAGACATCCCTGTCTTCGGCTTCTCGGTGGCCGATGTGAGCGACTACGGCATCGTGCGCATCTTGAGTTCGCGGGGCGCGGAAGCATGCGATGTGCTCCGAAGCCACGGCTTCACGGTCGTCGAGAACAGGGTGGTGTCCGCCTCCATCAAGGCCGGCACCCGCGATCTGGCGAACGTGGTGAGCGTGCTGTCGAATGCGGGTGTCAACATCGAGTATATGTACATGACCACCAGGCAATCGGTGGTTCTTCGTGTAGACGATCCCGACGCCGTCGAAGGCATCCTGGTCGAGCGGGGCTTCGAGTGCCTGTCCGACCTGCAGTAGGACCGCCGTCGCGCCGTCGAATCTTCGTGGCTGTTCTGTAGGGCGGCTCCGGCGTTGTAGGCGAGAGGAGTTCTCGTCTATAGTTGGGCTGGTAGCAGTTGTTTGAGGGGCGCACTGGTAGGTGCGCGGGGGTGCCGAGGCGATGTGGACTTCGGCCCCCGATTGGGCAAGCCGACAAGGGGGAGCACAGATGAGAAGAAGTCACGTAGTCTTGGTCGTCGCTCTGGTGGTGGCCTTCGCGATGCTTCTGGTCGCGGGGTGCGGCGAAACGACCACCACGACCACCGTCGCCGCGGAGACCACGACCACCGAGGTGGCGGGCCCGAGTGGCGATCCTATCGTCATAGGCGCCATAGTCTCGGCAACCGGCCCGGCGTCTCCGCTCGGCGAGCCTGAGCGCGCAGCGCTTGTGATGCTCGAAGCCGAGATCAACAAGGTCGGCATCCTGGGACGGCCCGTCAAGATCATCATCGAGGACGACCAGAGCAACCCGACCGAAGCCGTCACGGCTGTCAACAAGCTGATCCAGCAAGACAAGGTCGTGGCGATCCTCGGTAGCTCGATCTCGGCTTCCACCCTGGCCATCAAGCCGATCACCGAAGCAGCCGGCATGCCGCTGATGGCGCTCGCCGCATCCAACAAGATCACTGATCCTCCGGTCGACTGGACCTGGCGTGCACCGCCGCGCGACTTCTTGGCCGTCGGCGCAGCTCTCGGCTACATCCAGAACACCATGAAGCTCACGAAGATCGCTGTGCTCCATGATGAGAACGCCTACGGCGCCTCCGGTTCGGCCGACATCGCAGCCCGGGCGGCCGACTTCGGTCTCGAGATCGTCGCCACCGAGTCGTACAAGAACGAGGACACCGACATCACGGCTCAGCTCACCAAGATCAAGGGCGCGTCGCCGGACGTCGTAGTGGTCTGGGGCACCAACCCAGGGCCCGCTATCGCCGCCAAGAACATGAAGCAACTCGGCATGACGCAGCCGTACGTCGGCAGCCACGGCATCGCCAACAAGTCGTTCATCGACTTGGCCGGTGACGCGGGCGAAGGCGTGATCTTCCCTGCCGGCCGTCTCCTCGTGCCCGCATCGTTCACGGATCCGGCCCAGAAGGCGATCGTCGACCAGTTCGTGGCGGCGTTCACCGCGGCGACGGGCAACCCGCCGCCCACCTTCGCCGGACATGCGTTCGGAGGACTGACGCTCGTGCTCGAGGCCATCAACCGTGCCGGCAGCACTGAGGCCGCCGACATCCAGAAGGCCCTGAACGAGACCAAGGGTGTTATCACTCCCGACGGCGTGTACAACTACTCACCCACCGACCATGACGGTCTGACCCCGGACGATCTTACCGTGGTCATGATCGAAGGCGGGACGTGGGTCCTCGCTCCTCAGTAACATCTGCTGCTGAGACGGTGGCCGGCCACTTGGCCGGCCACCGTCTGTCTTCCTTCCGTCCAACCCTGAACCTGTAGGGGCGCCGTGACCTTCGATCAGTTCCTGCAATACGTCTTCAGCGGTGTCACGACCGGAAGCATCTACGCGCTCACCGCGCTCGGTTTCACGCTCATCTACAACGCCACCGACGTCATCAACTTCGCTCAGGGTGAGTTCGTGATGCTCGGAGGGCTCACGGCAGTCAGCTTGCACGACGCGGGGGCCCCCCTCGTGCTTGCGGCCTTGGGAGCCGTGGCTATCGTGGCCGTGGTGGGGGTCGTATTCCAACTGCTGGCGATCCGGCCGCTGCACTCGGCTGGGATCTTGGCGCAGATCATCGTGACGGTCGGAGCGTCGTTGGCGCTCAGGACTGCCGCAATGATCATATGGGGACGAGAGTCCCTCCCTCTGCCCCCCTTCACGGGGGATACACCGATCAAGGTGTCCGAGGCCACGATCCTGCCCCAGACATTGTGGGTGCTGGGCCTGACCCTGGTGATCGTCGTGGCTCTGCAGGTCTTCTACCGTCGCACGCTCACGGGCAAAGCGGTGAGGGCCTGTTCGGTGAACGCGGGCGCCGCGCGCCTGATGGGCATCTCGTACTCCAAGGTGGTGCTTCTGTCGTTCGGCATGAGCGCGGCTATATCGGCGGCCGGCGGGGTCATGATCACGCCGGTGAGCTTCATGGGGTACAGCTATGGCGCGATCCTTGGTCTAAAAGGCTTCGCCGCCGCCATCCTCGGCGGTCTTGGCAATCCCGCGGGGGCCGTGTTCGGCGGCCTCACCTTGGGCATCCTCGAGACCCTGACCATCGGAGCCCTGCCCATGTCGGGCGCTTCCGGCTACAAGGACGCCGTGGCGTTCCTGATCCTGCTGATCGTGTTGTTCGTCAAGCCGCAAGGCCTGTTCGGCGGCCGCTCGGTCGAGAAGGTCTGAGGACCATGCCCATCTTGGCCTTCTTGCGACGTCACGTGTGGTACATCGCCTTTTCCATCGTCATCTTGTCCGCGCCGCTCTTCACGGGCAACATCTACTATCTTTCGATACTCGCCTTCATGGCCACGCGTCTCATGATCGTGCTTGGGTTGAACCTGCTCATGGGGCAGGCAGGCCAGATCTCCTTGGGCCATGCCGCCTTCGCCGGCATCGGGGCATACGGCTCGGCCATCATGACCACTCGCTGGAGCATGGACCCCTGGCTGGCGATGCTCCTGTCGGCAGTGCTCGCCGCGGCCGTCGCCGGGCTGATCGGAGTGCCCACCCTGAAGCTCAAGGGGCACTACTTGGCCATGGCGACGCTAGGCTTCGGCGAGATCGTCTACATTTTGCTCGTGCAGCTCAAGTGGCTGACCAATGGCACCGACGGTATCGGCGGCATCCCGTCGCTGACCATCGGGAGCATCGACTTCGGCAATGCGCAGATGTTCCATTGGCTGGTCTGGGGAGTGGCGCTCCTCATGCTTCGCATCTCGCTGAACCTGGTCGATTCACGGGTCGGCCGCTCGCTGAGAGGGCTTCATCGGGCGGAGATCGCCGCCATGTCTCTTGGCGTCAACACCTCGTTCCGCAAGGTCCAAGTGCTCATGGTCTCGGCTGTGTTCGCGAGTATCGCCGGGAGCTTCTACGTGCACTACGTTCACTACGTGAGTCCGGTGAGCTACACCATCATCTTCTCGGTCATCCTTGTGACGACCGTGGTCATCGGTGGGCTGGGCAACGTGTGGGGCGCCGTGTGGGGATCGGCGCTCATGATTCTGCTCCCCGAATACCTGAAACGCTATAACCAGGACTACACACAGCTCGTCTTCGGAGTCATGCTGATCCTGACCATGATCTTCTTGCCGGGAGGGTTGGTGAGCTTCAGGACCTTGGTCGCCAAGGTGCGCGAGCGCTTCCGGGGGTCGCGTGCGGGCCCTGTGACCGGACCAGAGCCCAGGGGAGGCTCCTGATGGCTCTGCTCCGAGTGGAGAGTGTCTCGAAGCACTTCGGAGGTCTCGAAGCGCTCAAGGACGTGTCCTTCAGCCTTCACGAGGGACAGGTGAAGGCGTTGATCGGGCCGAACGGCGCAGGCAAGACCACTCTTTTCAACCTGATCTCGGGGATCGATCGACCCACCTCGGGGCATGTCTTCTTCCGCGACAAAGACCTCGGAAGGCTTTCCCCGCACGTGGCGAGCCGCTTGGGCGTGGGCCGCACTTTCCAACACAGCAAGGTGTTCGACGACATGTCGGTGTTGGACAACGTCAAGGTAGGGCGGTATGCGCGCGGTCACGCCGGGATTTTTTCAGCGTTCTTGACTATGCCGCGACATCGCCGCGAGGAGACAGCAGTGGCCGATGCCTCGCTTCGCACGCTGCGGCGCGTCGGGTTGGGCGACAGGGCCCACGAGTCGGCCGGCAATCTCCCGGTGGGAGATCGGCACCTACTCGAGATCGCGCGCTCACTGGCCTCGGAGCCGACGATACTACTGCTTGACGAGCCAGCCGCTGGTCTCAACAACGAGGAGACGGCCCAACTGGCCGAGATCGTACGCCGAGTACGGGATGATGGTGTCACCATCCTCCTGGTTGAGCACGACATGGGATTTGTGATGGACATCTCGGACGAGGTGGTGGTGCTGGACTACGGCAAGAAGATCGCGGAGGGACCGCCGCTCATGATCCGCAACGACCCGGAAGTGATCAAAGCCTATCTGGGCGAAGACCTATGAGCGCGCTGAGTCTCTCGCAAGTATCCGCCGGATACGGTCGCATCCAGATCTTGCACGATGTCGACCTCACCGTCGGCGACGGCGAGATCGTGACCATCGTCGGGGCGAACGGAGCCGGCAAGACCACCCTGTTGAAGGCGGTCTCCGGCCTGATCCCGCTCTGGGGAGGAACCGTCACGTTCAAAGGGAGCCCGCTGGCTCGATCGAGTGTCGAGGCGCGGGCTGGCCTCGGCTTGGTGCAGATCCCTGAAGGGAGACAACTCTTCGGACCGATGAACGTGGAGGAGAACTTGGAGCTCGGAGCCTACTCGCGTCGCAGAGGTGGTCGCCCCTTCCGTGAGAAGCGCGACGAGGTGTTCGCGATGTTCCCGCGATTGGGGGAGCGACGACGCCAGCAGGCGGGAACACTATCGGGAGGCGAGCAACAGATGCTCGCCATAGGCAGGGCCCTCATGGCTGAGCCCGAGATGCTACTCTTAGACGAGCCCTCGATGGGACTTGCACCCCTTCTCGTGAAAGAGATCTTCACGACGCTCCGGGAGCTGAATTCGAGGGGTCTTGGGATGCTTCTGGTGGAGCAGGACGCGATGATCGCCCTCAAACTGGCCCATAGGGGCATGGTGATGGAGCGGGGGAGGGTCGTCCTCGAGGACAGCGCCTCAGCGCTCCTCGACAACCCCGAATTGCAGGCCATCTACTTTGGGCAGCGTGGGGGCGGCGGCGGAGCTAGGACGGAGACCGAATGAACCAGATCTGGAACCGCGAGTACGAGACCATGGATCGCGATCAGCTTCGCGATCTCCAGACGAAGCGGCTGCACATGTCGCTGCGTTGGGCGGTCACGAACGTCCCCTTCTACCGGGATTCATGGGAGAAGGCGGGTTTGAAGCCGCAGGACATCCGCTCGCTGGACGATCTCGGCAAGGTGCCGTTCACTACCAAAGACGCATTTAAGGAGTCGTACCCCTACGGTCTCTTCGCCGTGCCGCTCGAACGTGTGGTGCGCGTTCATTCCTCCACCGGCACCACCAGTCGTCCTACCGTTGTCGGTTACACGCGGGGCGATCTCAACACGTGGGCCGAACTGTGCGCGAGGGGCGTCACCGCCGGAGGCGCCCGCCCCCACGACGTGGCTCAGGTGGCCTTCGGCTACGGCATGCAGACGGGAGCGTTCGGTCTGCATGCGGGCCTGGAACGCATAGGCGCGATGGTCATCCCGGCCTCGACCGGGAACACCCGCCGACAGCTGACTATCATGCGTGACTACGGCACGACGGTGCTCGTATCGACACCCTCGTACGCGCTCTACATCGCCGAGGCCGCCGTGGACATGGGGTTCAGCTTCGACGACCTCCACCTACGCGTGGGTCTGTTCGGCGCGGAGCCCTGGACGAATGCGGTGCGCGAAGAACTCGAACGCAGGATGGGCATCAGTGCCACCGACAACTATGGGCTGTCAGAAGTCATGGGTCCAGGCATGTCCGGAGAGTGTCACCTCAAGGACGGACTCCACGTCAACGAGGATCACTTCATCGTCGAAGTGGTCGATCCGGAGACGGGGGAGGAGCTTCCCGAAGGCAAGGAAGGTGAGTTGGTGTTCACCTCGCTCACGAAGGAAGCTGTTCCTGTATTACGCTATCGCACGGGCGATCTGGCAAGTCTGAGCTATCGACCCTGCGCCTGCGGCCGCACGTTCGCCCGTCATACCAAGGTGTACGCCCGCACAGACGACATGATGATCGTGCGTGGTGTGAACGTCTTCCCGTCGCAGGTGGAAGAAGTCCTCATGGCGGTCGAGGGCGTAGAACCACACTTCCAGATCCTGATCGATCGCAAGGGAGCACTCGACGAGATGGTCGTGCAGATCGAGGTGGAGCCCTCCTTCTTCCCAGACGCGATGCGGCGTCTGGTGGAGTTCGAGAGGCAGGTGGAGGATCGGCTTCAAGAAGAGCTCAGTGTGCGTGCCAGGGTGAAGCTGGTCGAGCCGAAGACACTTCCGCGACACACAGGCAAGGCGCGTCGGGTGATCGACAAACGCTGACGAGCCACCGACCAGGGCAGGCGAATGAGCTACGATATCGAAATAGGGCGCGAGGGCAGTCTTGAGGCGCAGGTCGATCAGACCATGACGGCCGCGGCCATAGGGTCGGGGGCGGTCGACGGCCTGTCTACTCCGTCGATGATCGCACTCATGGAGGCGGCCGCGATCCGGGCCCTCGGCGATCTTCCCGACGGCCAGGCGAGTGTAGGGACCCACGTCGATGTGCGCCATCTTGCGCCCACGCCGGTGGGCATGAAGGTCGTTGCGAGGGCAGTGGTGAGCGAGGTCGAGGGCCGACGGGTGCTATTCACGTTGACCGCGCATGATGCAGCAGGACTGATCGGAGAGGGCACACACGGGAGGTACATCGTTCGGCTCGACGGGTTCGCGGAGCGGCTTCGCGAACGAGTCGTGTCGAGCACCTAGGATCGGAGGTTCCGCGTGGCGACCAGAGTGACGACGGTACCGGTGCGAGTCAAGCTGTACACCGACGAATACGTCATCAGCGGACTGCTCCACACGAAGCCGGGCGGCTACAGGGAGCGTGTTTCGGACATCATCAACGACGCCGCTGTCAGATTCTTGGTGCTGACCGCGGCTACGTTCCGCCCGGTTGATTCACCCACTGAGCCCGCGAAGATGTGCGAGAGCCTGGTGGTCAGGATCGAAGATATCAAGTTGCTCATCCCCTTCGAGCAAGAGCACGGAAGCCGCTCAGAGGACGACCTCGAAACGGCAGCGAAATGGTAGGAATCTACGCGTAGGCCCGTCCTGCGCCTTCAGGAGGTTACTGTTGAACGGTAGGGAGTTCCTTTTCACGTCTGAATCGGTGAGCGAAGGCCATCCCGACAAGATGGCGGATCAGATCTCCGATGCGGTCTTGGATGCCGTACTCGCCGATGATCCCAGAGGGCGCGTAGCATGCGAGACTCTGATCACCAACGGCTTGGTCGTCATCGCCGGCGAGATCACCACCGAGACCTACGTGGACATCCCTTCGATCGCCCGGAAGACCATCGCGCGTATCGGGTATACGAGGGCCAAATACGGGTTCGACGCGGAAACGTGCGGGATCATCACCAGCATCCACGAGCAATCGCCCGACATCGCCCAGGGTGTCAATGACGCGTTCGAGCATCGCACGGACGCCGGCGATGTCGACGCGCTCGACGCGCAGGGTGCCGGCGATCAAGGCATGATGTTCGGGTATGCGTGTCGGGACACCGAGGCCTTGATGCCGCTGCCCATCCATCTTGCGCATAAGCTCGTGCGCCGAGCCAGCGAGGTGCGACGCGGAGAGCTGATGCCCTATCTGCGCCCCGATGCGAAGAGTCAGGTCACCGTGCGGTACCGTGACGGCCGCCCGGAGTTCATCACGGCTATCGTCATCTCGAGCCAGCACAAGGACGGCATCGACATCGACACCCTCATGCGTCCGGACCTGATCGAGCACGTGATCCGGCCTGTGCTGCCCGAAGGTCTGTACGATCCTTCGTTCAGGGAGACCGCACTGTATGTCAATCCGACGGGCAAGTTCGTGGTGGGTGGTCCCATGGGTGACACCGGTCTCACCGGCCGGAAGATCATCGTGGACACCTACGGCGGTTTCGGTCGTCACGGCGGTGGGGCGTTCTCTGGCAAGGACCCCTCGAAGGTCGATCGCTCGGCGGCGTACGCTGCGCGCTACGTCGCGAAGAACGTCGTGGCTGCCGGCCTGGCTGATCGGTGTGAGATAGAGCTCGCCTACGCTATCGGCGTGGCTCATCCGGTGAGCGTCACCGTTGAGTGCTTCGGCACTGAGTCGGTGGACACCGGAACGATCGCCGAGCTCGTGCGTGCGCACTTCGATCTCCGCCCGGCCGCGATAATCCGCGACCTCGACCTGCTCCGCCCGATCTATGAGAAAACGGCGGCGTACGGCCATTTCGGACGTGAGGATCACGACTTCACGTGGGAGCGTACCGACAAGGCCGCGGTTCTGCGGAGTGAGGCCGGCATCGGATAATCCTGCCGGCGGGCCGGCCGGAGGCCGAGGAGAAGTGACACCGGCGGCAGGCACAGACCCACTCGTCGTACAAGTCGTACCACTTCTCAAGGTGCGCTCCTTGGGGCGAGAGGCCTTCGACTACCTCATCGCCGCCGAACACGCCCCGGGCGCGCACGTGGGAACCATCGTGCGCATGCCCTTCGGACGTCGTAGCGTCAACGGGGTCGTCGTCGCCGTAGGAGGCAGCGGTGAGGTAGCCGCCTCGAAGTTGCGATTCGCCGTTCCGGCACCACACCACCTCGATGAGTCGTCTCTGATCCTGGCGCGCACCATGTCGGACCATTACCTGGCGCCTTTGGGGGCCTGTCTTCAGGCAGTCATCCCCGCCCATCACCTGGCGCCTCGGGAACTCCGGCCGGCGCCGACGGTAGCATGGGTCGTGCCCCCGAAAGGACCCCAGGCGGGCGGCTCGAAACCCGGCGCGCGCGTGGCTCTCTCACCCGGCCCTCGGGACGCCCCGACCCTAACCGCCCTTCAGCGCGGAACCCTTGATCGGGTTCCGCCCGAGGGGCTACCGGTCACGAAGCTGTGCGGACTCGCAGGTGTGAGCAGGAGTGTGGTCAACACCCTCGTGGCCCGGGGCCTCCTCGAGAAAGAAGCTCGTCTGTCGCTCGAGGCCGCTGAGAATCCGGTTCCCGAAAACTCCAGTGCCGAGCTCGCGGAGGGGCCTGAGGATCCACCGCTTCAGCTTTCCGAAGAGCAAGACGAGGCCTTGAGTGCTCTCAGACGGGCCCTGGGGAGTCGTCGCTGCGGCGAGCGTCTGCTCTGGGGCGTCACAGGCAGCGGGAAGACCGAGGTATACCTGCGCCTGCTGGACGACGTTCTGGCGGATGGGGACGGTGCGATCGTCCTAGTGCCTGAGATAGCGCTCACGGTGCGACTCGCAAGCCGACTGCGCGCCCGTTTCGGAGATCGTGTGGCCGTGCTGCACAGCGGGTTGTCGCCCGCGCGTCGAGCGCGGGAGTACGATCGGGCGGCACGCGGCGAAGCGCAGGTGGTCGTGGGGGCGCGTTCGGCCGTCTTCACTCCGGTGCCTCGGCTCCGACTCGTCGTCATCGACGAAGCACACGACTCGTCCTACAAACAGGACGACGAACCCCGGTACGACGCCCGCTGGGTGGCCCGACGCCTGGTCGAACGCTGCAACGGGCTGCTCGTTGAAGGAACCGCCACTCCCGGATGCGAGATCCTGCACCGTTCCGGGACTCCTCTCGAGCTGACGCGGCGCCCTGCGGGGGTCGTCTTGCCGGACGTGGAAGTGATCGACATGCGCAGACAGAGCGGCAGCTCGGTTCTGGCGCCACTGGCCGCGGCGGCCTTGCGCCAGACCCTCCAGGCCGGTCGGCAGGCTGTGGTTCTGCTCAACCGCCGTGGATACGCCTCGTACCTTCTATGCGAGGGGTGCGGTCACGTGGTGATGTGCCCGCAGTGCGAGGTGTCGCTCACGTACCACCGCTCGACGAGGGCCCTCATGTGCCACTCATGCGGCTTGCGCACCCCGGTTCCGGGTATCTGTCCGGCCTGCGACTCGGCAGCTTTGAGGAGGGGAGCACCCGGCACCGAACGCGTGGTGGACGAGTTGATGCGTGTGACTCCCCGCGAGAATCTGTTCCGACTGGATTCCGACGTGGTCACCAGCGGTACCAGGGTGTCTCAGATACTCGACCGGTTCGCGTCCACGACGCCCGCGGTGCTCGTGGGCACACAGATGGTAGCCAAGGGCCACGACTTCCCGCTCGTGACCCTCGTCGTGGTGGTTGATGCGGACACCGGGTTGTACCTGCCGGACTTCCGTGCCGGGGAACGGACCTATCAACTCCTGACCCAAGTGGCCGGGCGGGCTGGTCGAGCAGAGCACCCGGGACGGGTGCTCGTGCAAACCTGGAATCCGGATGTGCCCTGTATTAGAATGTCCATCGCTCGGGACAGGCACGGATTCTATCGCGAGGAACTCCTCGCGCGTGAGGCATTGGGATACCCGCCGTATCGCGATCTCATCCGACTCGTCGTGAGTGGCTCGGCGGAAGGCAAAGTCGAAGCGGGCGGTGAGTATCTCGCCGAGAAGCTCCGTTCGAAGCTGGAAGATGTGCGAGGTCCCGCCCGGGTGCCCCGTGTGCGAGGCAGGGAGAGGCGACAGATCGTCGTGGCCGACCCTCGCTCTGAGAGGGCGCATCGCGTGGTAGCAAGAGCTTTGGAGAAGTATCGCGGCCCGTACGTAAGCCGCGGACTCGATATTCTCGTTGATGTGGACCCGCTGTGGTTCGCCTGACCTGGGTTGGTATGATGGCCGCGGATTTTGCACCCGATCAACGAGTGAGGACTTTCGGGGACCCCGTCCTCAAACAAGGTGCGCCCGATTTCGTCGGACACGCTGGGGATCTCACTCCGCTCGTCGAGAAGATGTTCCAGGTGATGGACCGGGAAGAAGGAATCGGCCTGGCCGCTCCGCAGATCGGCGTACAGAAGAAGATCATGGTGTGGCGAGACCCCGATACTGAAGAGCGCCACGTGCTCATCAATCCTCGCATCGTCGAACGATCCGACGACACGGTGACAGCCGAGGAGGGGTGCCTTTCCGTGCCCGGCCACATGATGGAGGTCACGAGGGCCGCGTATGTGGTCGTGCATGGGGTCGATATGGACGGCCGGGCGGTCTCGGTGCAGGCGACCGGCCTGCTGGCGCGGATCATGCAGCACGAGATCGATCACCTGGAGGGCCATCTGATCCTCGATCGGACTTCTCCGGACGAGCGTCGCCGCGTCCTCAAGGACATCCGTCAGACGCTCGACAGTTGAGGTACGCGTTCGCCGGCACTCCGGACTTCGGAGCTCTGGTCTTGAAAGACCTCTTGCCGTGGGCGAGCCCGACACTCGTGGTCTCTCAACCAGCTCGACCTGCGGGGCGAGGGCGGAAGCCCACCTCGTCCGCGGTCTCCACCCTGGCTCGCGCGAGCCAATTACCGCTGCTGGAGACTCCGGACATCAATCACCCAGGATCGATCGAAGCGATCATGAACTCGGGGGCCGAAGCTTTGGTGGTGGCGGCCTTCGGTCAGATGCTTAGACCCCAACTTCTTGGATCCCTGGAATGCATCAACGTCCACGCCTCTCTCTTGCCCCGGTATCGGGGCGCCGCGCCGATCCAACGCGCGCTCATCGATGGCGCCGAACAGACAGGCGTGTGCATCATCAAGATGACAGAGGCACTTGACGAAGGGCCCATAGGCGCCGCCGCGACGATATCTGTGGGGTTGTGGGACGATGCGGGCACGGTGGGCCGGACCCTGGCCCTGCGGGGCGCGCAGGCGGTGGCGCACGTGCTCGATGCGATGTCCCGTGGTGACCAGACCTGGTTCGAGCAACGGGGACATACGGACTACGCGGCGAAGCTTACGGCCGCCGACCGGGAACTAGACTTGACCGCCTCCGCACGGGTCGTGCATGATCGAGTCCGGGCGCTCCATCCCGGCCCAGGCGCCGTGCTCCGATCGGGCGGACTCGACCTGAAGATCTGGCGCACCTGGCCTCGGGAGGCCGCCGCGGGAGTATCCGTGTGCGACCGACCGGGCGTGATCGACACCGCGGGCGGCCGGCTCTTGGTGGGTTGCGGCTCGGGCTGCTTGGAGGTATTGGAACTCCAAGCGAGTGGGAAGAAGAGGATGGCGGCGGTGGGGTTCTTGCGAGGCTATGGCCTCCGGCTCTTGGACGTCGCATCGGACGGGGAAGGCGCGTCGGACAGCCAAGAAGGGCTTGGCGAGGGACGAGGAGACGGAGACCATGGCGATACCTGAGTCCTTGCTACGAGCCGGCTCACTGGCCCCGTCGATCCTGTCGGCTGATTTCGCCGCACTCGGAGTTGACGTACGAGCAGTGCTTGATGCCGGGGTGCGCCTTGTACACTTTGACGTCATGGACGGTCACTTCGTCCCGAACCTCACCATCGGCCCGGCCATAGTGCGATCGTTGGCGCCGATGGTGCACGGTTCAGGTGCGTATGTTGACACGCACCTCATGGTAGAACGGCCAGACTCGTTCATCGAGTCCTTCGTGGCTGCGGGAGCGGATTCCGTGAGCGTGCACGTGGAGACGGGTGCCAACCTACACCGGACCCTCGCCCGCATCAGGGAGTTGGGGGCGTCTCCCGGCGTGGTGGTCAACCCGGCGACTCCCTTGGCCTCGATAGAGGAAGCCATGTTGTTCGTGGACTACGTGCTGGTCATGAGCGTCAACCCGGGATTCGGTGGCCAGGAGTTCATCCCGGAGGCCGTCGACAAGGTGAGGCGGCTCAGAGAGATGCTACCTCCGCGAGTGGCGATCCAGGTCGACGGCGGAGTGGGACGTGAGAACGCGGCACGCCTGATAGGCGCCGGAGCGGATTGGCTGGTCGCCGGATCTGCGGTCTTCGGGGGAGGAGACCCCGGCGTGGCCGCCGGAGTCCTGCAAGGGATGATCTCGGAAAGCGTGGGGCCGGACCGCCGCTAGCAGGCTGCTCGGTCCCCCGTCCGCCCGGATGTCCGCCGCCGCGGCACCGGCGCCTGTTGCCCTCGTCGGCACCCGGTTCTGTTGCCGCTCGTAGGCACGCTGTGGTACATTCCCGGTGTCTGCGCGAGCAGATCAAAAAACGGTCTTCAGGGACGGGTGAGATTCCCTACCGGCGGTACAGCCCGCGAGCCCCACGGGGCAGACCAGGTGCGATTCCTGGGCCGACAGTGAAAGTCTGGATGGAAGAAGGCCGGCGCGCTTCAACGCGTCACCCACCCCCTGAGACCCCGTGCGCATGGGGTTCTTCTTGACTCTGAACAAGAGTGACAGGCATTTTCTCGAACGCGCTATCGCGTTGGCCGAACGCGGGCGCGGTCTCACCTCTCCTAACCCGATCGTCGGAGCCGTCGTAGTGCGCGAGGGCCGTGTCGTGGGGACCGGTTTTCACGCCGGCGCGGGGCAGGACCACGCCGAGATCGTGGCAATGAAGGACGCGGCCGGGTCGCTCTTGCCGGGTGCCCTGACGGGAGCTACGGTCTACGTCACACTCGAGCCGTGTTCGCACCATGGACGCACACCGCCCTGTGCCGAGGCATTGATCGAGGCCGGCGTCGCTCGGGTCGTGGTGGCGGCAGACGATCCTTCTGTTTGGGTCCATGGCCAAGGTTTTGCCCGGTTGCGTGACGCCGGGCTGACGGTCGATGTGGCCGCCGGTGACTTGAACTATCGCGCGCGTCGCCAGAACGACCCGTTTCGAAAGCACGTCACCGAGGGACTACCATTCGTCACCTACAAGTACGCGATGACGCTCGATGGGAGGGTCGCCACGGAGAGCGGGGACTCTCGATGGATCTCGGGCGAGGCCAGCAGACGCCGCGTGCACGAGTTGAGGGCCGAGTCAGACGCGGTCCTCGTGGGGGCGGGAACGTTGCGCCGCGACGACCCGCAGCTCACCGCCCGGGAGGTGGCGGTGCACTCTCAGCCGCTGCGAGTGGTCATCGACTCGAACCTTCGGATCGAGCGCGGGTCCGCGCTGCTTCGCACCATTGATCAGGGACCGGTGCTGCTCGTGTGCGGTGAGGGGGTCGAGACCGCCCGTCGCCTTGAAGTCGCACGATGGGGAGCCGAAGTGGAGGCGGTGGCATCTGGACCCGATGGCAGGCCGCTACCACGCGAGGTGGCCCGTCTCCTGGCCGGCCGTGACGTGCAGAGTGTGTTGATGGAGGGGGGCCCCAGCCTCGCCGCGGCTTGGTGGGACGAGGGACTGGTCGACAAGGTCATGGCGTTCGTGGCTCCCGTCCTCGCCGGCGGGGTAACGGCTCCAGGGCCTCTGCCTTCGGGGGGATACCCGCACATGGACGCCGCCCTACGGCTTCGGGATGTGGAGATCCGACCCAGCGGCGCCGACGTCTGCGTCACCGGGTATGTCAGGGAGCCGTACTGATGTTCACCGGACTTATCGAAGAAGTGGGGACCGTACTCCGTGTCGAGAAGAGGGCCCAAGGCTCGCACCTCTACATCGGGGCGCAGAAGATAACGCACGGCACGAAGCTCGGCGATTCCATAGCGGTCGATGGTGCGTGTTTGACCGTGGTGCACGCCGCCGCGAACCAGTTCGCGGTCGATTGCATGGCCGAGACGCTGGCCACGACGACTCTCGGTGAGTTGCGGCCCGGTGCCGCGGTCAATCTCGAGCGTGCAATGGCCCTGGGCGACCGCCTTGGCGGTCATCTCGTCCTTGGTCACGTCGATGGGGTGGGGGAGATCGTCTCCGTGCGCGAACAGGGTATCGCTCGGCACGTGCGGGTGGCCTTCCCTGAGCAGTTGGGGGCATTCCTGGCCGCCAAAGGTTCGGTCGCGATCCACGGGATCTCGCTCACCGTGATCGAAGTGGAAGGGTCCGAGTTCAGCGTCGGCGTGATCCCGCACACGTTGAAGGAGACCACTCTGCGTGAAGTTCGGGTGGGCCGGCGGGTCAATCTCGAGGCCGACGTGCTCGCGAGATACGTGCGGCAGGCTATGTTCGGAGGCGGCCGGCACAGGAAGGCCCACCCCGGCGGTATGGGCTTCGAAGCGCTCAGGGAGGCGGGATTCCTTGACTGAAACGGAACCGCGGGTGGACATCCCGCCCGCTACGGAAGGAGAGCTGACATGACAGAAGAAAACCCGTTCGCCACGATCGAAGAGGCGCTCGACGATATCAAGTCGGGTCGCATGGTCGTGGTGGTCGACGACGAGGATCGCGAGAACGAGGGCGACCTCACGATGGCCGCCCAGTTCGTGACGCCGGAGGCCATCAACTTCATGGCGACCCATGGCCGTGGCCTGATCTGCCTTGCAATGACTGCCCAGAGAGCCGACAAGCTCAATCTCCACCCCATGACCCGGCAGAACCAATCTCGCTTCGAGACGGCCTTCACCGTGTCCATCGAGGCGCGAGAGGGGGTCACAACGGGTATCTCGGCTGCCGACCGCGCACGCACGGTGCAGGTGGCCATAGATCCGCGCAGCGGGCCTGAGGACCTGGTTCAGCCCGGACACGTCTTCCCGCTGCGCGCCCGGGCGGGAGGGGTCCTCGAGCGGTCAGGTCAGACGGAGGCTGCGGTCGACCTGTCACGCATGGCGGGTCTCAATCCGGCCGGAGTCATATGCGAGATCATGAACGATGACGGCACGATGGCGCGCGTGCCCGATCTGATCCCCTACTGCAAGCGTCATGGCATCAAACTCGTGACCGTAGCCGACCTCATCGAGTACCGCAGACGCACCGAACAACTCGTGGTGCGCGGGGCCATCGCCAAACTTCCTACCCGGTGGGGCACTTTCACCGCCTATGGGTACGAGAGTCTTCTCGACAACGAGCAGCATCTGGCGGTCGTGAAGGGTGAGGTCGCGGGCAAAGAGAACGTCCTGGTGCGCGTTCACTCCGAGTGTCTCACCGGCGACGTGCTCGGTTCTCTCCGTTGTGATTGCGGGGAACAGCTTGCGGCGGCCATGGAGGCTATCGAGCACGAGGGATCCGGCGTTCTGGTCTATATGGCCCAGGAGGGTCGCGGCATCGGTCTCCTGAACAAGCTTCGCGCGTACCGGCTGCAGGAGCAGGGGCGAGATACGGTAGAGGCGAACGTTGAACTCGGTTTCGCCGCCGACCTGCGCGACTACGGCATCGGTGCCCAGATCCTGGTCGACCTGGGTTTGACGACGATCCGCCTCATGACCAACAACCCGCGCAAGCTCGTCGGTCTCGAAGGCTATGGTCTGACCATCGTCGGGAGAGTGCCTCTCGAGATACCTCCGCGCGACGAGAACCTCGCCTACCTGCAGGCCAAGGCCGACAAGATGGGCCACATACTCCATCACCAGGGGCTACGGATGGAAGATATCCACGTGGAGGGAGAGACAGATGAGTGACAAGACGCACGGCGGCATCGTCTACGAGGGCGACCTCGTGGGAGATGGCCTGGCGTTCGGCATAGTGGTCGGGCGCTTCAACGAGTTCATCTCCAACAAATTGCTTGGGGGAGCGCTCGACAGCCTCATCCGTCACGGGGTCGATCCGGTCAAGGTCGAAGTAGCCTGGGTGCCTGGGGCGTTCGAGATCCCCCTCGTCGCCCGGCGCATGGCGGCAAGCGAGCGCTTCGACGCCGTGCTCACACTGGGCGCGGTGATCCGTGGGTCGACGCCTCACTTCGACTATGTCGCTGCGGAGGTAGCCAAGGGAGTCGCCAAAGCCGGTTTCGACTCCAACACCCCGGTGATCTTCGGCGTGCTCACCACCGACACCATCGAGCAGGCGGTGGAGCGAGCGGGCACCAAGGCAGGGAACAAAGGCTGGGATGCGGCGATGGCGGCACTTGAGATGGCCAACCTCAGCCGGGCGATGAGCGGAGCGGGACTCTAAGAGGCTGTTGAAGATCGAAGCCTTGGCCGCCAGAACGCACTGGACGGCGCGATGCGGCGTCCTCGGTCGCGCACGTAGCGCTGCTACGAGCGCTCCCTCTCGTCCTTGCCTCACGCGTGCCCATCACGCCCTGGCGGCGAAGCGTCCATTCTTCAACCGCCTGCTAAGCGACTCCGGACGACCCCGGGTGCCGCGCCGCCCGGGGGACGGCAAGAGAAGCGGCCGGGGGACCGAGGTCCCCCGGCCGCCGTCAGCGACTCGATGAATCAGTGACTCAGAGGACCTTCTGCACCTTGTGCGCCTTGAGGCACTTCGTACACACGTAGGCGCGGGTCGGCTTGCCCTTGAGCAGCACGTGCACCCGCTGCACGTTCACATTCCAACGGCGCTTCGTCGCGCGCATGGAATGGCTCCGGTTGTTACCGAAACCTGGGGTCTTGCCGCACACTGCACAGATCCTCGACATCGTATCCTCACCCTTCTCCGGGGTAGCGCGCTCACTGGAACGGCATAGTATGCCCCGGCGGAGCCCTAGTTGACAACCCCGCAGGCGTCCGCTCGTCGTGATATACAATACCGGAAGACCACTGAGCACGACCATCGAGGGAGGGTATGGCGACCTTCACCAAAGACATGTCGATTCTCGACGCACTGCAGGCCGACCCGCGGGCGAGGGACATCTTCACCGCCCACGGCCTGGCTTGCATCGGCTGCATGGGGGCGATGATGGAGTCGATCGAAGACGGTGCACGCATGCACGGTCTCGACCCACAGTCGATCCTTCGCGAACTGAACGCCTTGGCGCCCCTCTCGGTTTCGACGGACTAGGAGGCGACCATATGGATGAGCGGGAAGTGGTTGCCGGAAGCGGGCCCACGAAGGTCCAGGGACAGGTGGTGGTGACCGAAAAGGCGATCGCCGACATCGTCGGGTGGACCGTGCTTGAGTGCTATGGCATCGTCGGGATGGCCGCGCCGAACCTCGCTCGGGGAGTCGGATCCCTTCTCACCAGGGACAAGCTCCATCAGGGCATCCGTGTCACTCAGGATGATGCTCGCATCCACATCGATCTCTACGTCATCGTGGAGTACGGGCTGAACGTCGCGGAGGTTGCGGGGAACGTCCGATCGATGGTGGCCTACAACGTCAGGAGAGCGACCGGCCGTCCGGTGACCGACCTCCACATCCATGTGCAGGGAGTCAAGGTTGGAAGCTGACGCGAGGCTGAGGACGGTCACCACCTCCAACGCCCGCACTCTAGTGGGCGCTTCTCATCGAGCCCTCGAAGGCCGCAAGCAGCAGGTCAACGACCTGAACGTGTACCCCGTCCCAGACGGCGACACCGGCACGAACCTCTTGCTCACCGTGCGGAGCGTGGCCGCAGAGTTGGCGAAGGCTGACGACAACCTCGACACCCGCGCGGTGTCCGACTTGGTCTCGAATGCCGCGCTGATGGGAGCCCGAGGCAACAGCGGCGTGATCCTTTCGCAGATCGTCCGCGGCGCGATGGAGGTACTGGCGGAGATGGACGTCGTCTCGTCCGCCGGCGTCGTCAAGATCCTCAGGCGCTCCACCGACACCGCCTACCGGGCGGTGAGGAAGCCTGTGGAAGGCACTATCCTCACGGTTTTGCGGGAGATGACCGAGGCGGCCGAATCCGCACCGGAGACTGTCGAACTCTCGGAACTGCTGGCACTGATCGTGCGCGCTGGTTGGAAGAGTGTGGAGCACACTCCCACGCTGCTCAAGGTGCTGGCGGACGCCGGGGTCGTGGACGCTGGCGGGTATGGCCTGATGGTCATGCTCGAGGGCATGCTAGGCGGCGACGTGGGAGGGGCGAGCGCTTCCGCGGACGAGCTCTTCAGCATCCCCGGCATCACCGAGAGCGTGCCCGACGAGCACGGGGAGAGCATCTACACCTACTGCACCACGTTCCTCCTCGAAGGAGTCGGCCTCGACGGGCCCGACATGGAACAAGTGCTCGAACCGCTTGGGGACAGCCTACTCGTTGTCGGCACAGACAGGCAGCTCAAGGTCCACGTGCACACGGATGAGCCCGGCGTGGTACTTGGGTTGGCGACTGCGCGTGGAGTGTTGCTGCACGTGGCCATCGACAACATGAAGACGCAGACCGCGGAGAGAGACGCACGACTCGCATCGCCCTCGACGTCCCCTGCACCGGTCGGGCGCACGCAGGTGGTGGCGGTCGTCGCGGGTGCCGGCGTGCGCAAGCTCTTCCGGAGTCTCGGCGCTGGGCCACTCGTGGAGGGCGGCCAGTCGATGAATCCCTCCGCGGAGGAGATCATGAATGCCGTGTGCTCGGCGGAGGCTCCCGAGGTTGTGATCCTTCCCAACAACAAGAACATCGTCATGGCGGCCGAACAGGTGGCCTCCCTCGCCAAGAAACCGGTCGCCGTGCTGCGCACGCACTCGATGCAGGTGGGGCTCTCCGCCATGGTCGGTTTCGATCCGGAGAGATCGCTCGATGACAACGTGGCCGAGATGAGCGGTATCGTCGATGAGGTGCTGAGCGGCGAGGTGACCCGGGCCGTACGGGACTGCGTGGTGGACGATGTCGACGTGCGTGAGGGAGCGTTCATCGGTCTGGCGGAAGGCAAACTCGTCGCGAGCGGTGACGATTTCTTCGAGGTGGCGCGCGAGGTGACAGCTCGGCTTCTCGTGGGGGAGAGGGAACTGGTCACTGCGCTCATCGGGGAAGGTGACGAGGCCGAATCCGCCCGCGAGGTGATCGAACGGCTGCGCGAGAAGTTCGGTGACGCCGAGTTCGAGGTCCACGAGGGTGGCCAGCCTCTGTATCCGCTGCTGTTGGCGGCCGAGTAGGCGTACCGCGGTGGTCCGGTAGCAGGTATCGAAACCAGTCAAGGGGGATGATCGGCATGGTAGACGAGCTCAGATTGGACAGAACGAACACTGCCATCGTGGTGGATTCCACGGCGGATCTCAGCGCCGGGCTCGCCGCCGATCCGAACCTCTCGATGGTCCCGCTGAACGTGCACTTCGGTGAGGCGTCCTACTGCGATTGGGTGGACATGCAACCGGGCGAGTTCTACGAACGGTTGAAGGCCGCCGATTCGTTGCCCACCACGTCTCAGCCGTCGCCGGCCAAGTTCCTGGAGGAGTACAAGAAGCTTCGCACCCAGTTCGAACGCATCTACTCGATCCACCTGACCTCCAAGCTCAGCGGTACGTTCGAGAGTGCGACTGCCGCTTCGAAAGACATGACGGGCATCACAGTCATCGACACAGGATTGGTGAGTCAGTCGGGAGCGCTGCTGGCACGCCAACTGCTCGAGATGCTCGATGCCGGCACATCGCATGACGAGATCATGACCTACGTCGATCGCTTCCGCAGGGAGTCGGGCATCGTGTTCATCTTGGACACGCTCGAATACCTCCAGAAGGGCGGCCGCATAGGCAAGGCGGCCGGTCTTGTGGGCAGCATGCTCCACATGAAGCCGTTGCTCACCTTCAATGATGGCATCGTGGACACGTACAAGAAGGTGCGTGGTGGGCGCAAGGCTATGGCCGCCATGCAGGAGTACTTCCTCGAGAAGACGACGCCCGGCGCCCGGGTCGCGGTGGCCATCGCTCACGCCGCCGCCCCGCACAAGATCGACGAGGTGCTCGAACTCCTGAAGCAGACAGACCGCGACGTCCACCTCGTGCTCCGCGGTGAAGTCGGCTCTGTTATCGGAACCTACGCGGGACCCGACGCGGTGGCCCTCTTCTTCATAGAGGAATGAGCGAACGGGGGGGTGGCATCCACTTCCCCCTAGGACAGCCGGCCTCTCCCGACGGGGAGGCGCCGGCGCTCCCGCCCACTTCGAAGAGGCGCATCGATCCCAGTCGCCTGGAGAGACCGCTCGACTCGGTGCGCGGAGTCGGCCGAACCCGGTCGGCTGCGCTCGCGGCGCTCGGCCTCCGAAGCATCGCCGACCTGCTCGAGCGGATCCCATCCCGGCACGAGAACCCCGCCCGCCTGGCCAAGGTATCCGACCTGCGCATCGGTGAGGAGGTCACGGTTCGCGCCACCGTGCGGACCGTCGCGGTCCGGCCGACTCGACGGCGAGGTCTGAAGGTCCTCGAGGCGTTGGTCGCCGATGAGAGCGGCGCCGTGCGCGCCGTCTGGTACAACCAGGCGTATCTCGCGGATGCTCTGTCCAATGGACCGGAGATGCTTCTCAAGGGCAGCCTGCGGCGTTACGGGGCGCTGCTTTCGTTTGTGGTCACGAGCCACGAGCTACTCAGCTCAGGCGACGTGTCCGAAGGCATCCACACCTTGGGCCTGATCCCCGTGTATCCCGCCTCGGGAGACGTGAGTGTGCGTTTCATCCGGACTCTGCTCGGCTCGTGTCGAGACGAGTTGGAGCACGTCGTCGACCCGCTGCCCTCCCACCTCGTCGCCTCCCAGCGTTTCCCGGGACGCAGAGACTCGCTACTCTCCTCCCACTTCCCCGTAAGCATCTCGGAGGCGCGGGCTTCCCGTAAACGACTTGCTTTCGAGGAACTGCTGCTACTTCAGCTCGCTCTTCAGAGGCATCGCCGCAAAGAGGAGGCGGAACGTCCGGCGGCTGCCCTTCCCGCTCCGGGCCGGCTCGCGGAGCGATTCCTTCGCGCCCTGCCGTTCGCTCCCACCGGAGCGCAGACGCGGGTCATCGGTGAACTCGACTCCGACCTTGCCCGGGCCACACCGATGCGTCGTCTGCTTCAGGGAGACGTCGGTTCGGGAAAGACCGCAGTGGCAGCCTACGGTCTGGTGCGGGCTGTCGAGGCGGGTGGTCAAGGGGCTGTCATGGTGCCCACCGAGGTCCTGGCCGACCAGCACGCGACGCGGCTCGGAGAGCAGCTCGGCGCACTGGGCATCCGTGTAGCCCTGTTGAAAGGATCGACGCGGGCTGCGGACCGTCGGGACACGATGACGCGTCTGAATGCGGGCGAGCCCATGGTCGTGGTGGGTACTCATTCTCTGATCCAAGAAGAGGTCACGTTCGGAGCTCTGCGGGTCGTGGTGGTGGACGAGCAGCATCGCTTCGGGGTCAGGCAGCGGGCCGCGTTGGTCACTCCCTCGGGCGACGATTCCTGGCCGCACGCACTTCACATGACGGCCACGCCCATCCCACGGACCCTGTGCCTGACCCTCTACGGTGATCTGGACGTGAGCGTGATCGACGAGTTGCCGCCCGGCCGCACGCCGGTGCTCACCCGCCTCTTCTACGACGCCAACAGGGACGATGTGTGGGATTTCGTGCGCACGCGCATCGACGAGGGCCGCCAGGCGTTCGTCGTCTGTCCTCTCATCGACGACAACGTAGCAGTCACGGCGGCGTCGGCGTCGGAGACCTTCCGATACCTCACCAGCGGACCTCTCGCCTCGTACCGTGTCGGCCTCGTGCACGGTCGGCTGAAGAGCGATCGTAAGAGCAGGGTCATGGCCGCGTTCGCTGCCGGGGAACTGGATGCGCTCGTCACCACGACCGTGATCGAGGTGGGGGTCGACGTACCGAACGCCACCGTGATGGTGGTGGAGGACGCGCATCGCTTCGGCTTGTCACAACTCCACCAGCTGCGTGGGAGGGTGGGACGGGGCGCCGCGCGAGGCTACTGCTTGGTAGGAGCGAGCGAGGCCGACGACGAAGCACGCGAGCGTCTAGAGACGTTCGCACGCACCGATGACGGTTTCGCGTTGGCCGAGGCGGACCTCCGGGCGCGAGGCGAGGGCCAGGTGTTCGGAGAGCGTCAGACAGGATGGGGCGACCTGAGGGTCGCCCGTGTGCTCCGCGATCGGAAGATCCTTGGCTTGGCACGACAGACGGCGGCCTCGATGTTGGAGAAGGACCCCGAGATGTCATCACCCCAGAATCGCCTGCTGGCGGACGCGGCTCAGGCTCGTTTCGGTGGTCTGACTTCTTGGTTGGACAATGTCTAGAGGCTCGGGATACCTTCGGATCGTCGCAGGTACGCGGCGCGGCAGACGCATGCGGGTCATGCCGGGGCCGGCGGTCCGTCCCACGTCCGATCGCGTGCGCGAGGCGATCTTCTCGGCCCTCGGCCCACTGGGTCGGGTGCGGGTGCTCGATCTGTTCGCCGGCTCAGGAGCCCTTGGCTTGGAAGCGCTTTCGCGCGGAGCCGCCTCGTGCACGTTCGTGGAGAGCGACTTTCGAGTCGCCGGTGTGCTCCGCGAGAATATCGTCTCGCTCGACTTCGCTACCGCCACGACCGTGCTTCACACGGACTATCGCTCCGCTCTCCGCACGCTTCTGTTCAAGGAGGAGCGCTTCGATTTGCTCTTTGTCGACCCTCCCTATAAAATGCTGGCGCAGGTCGAAGAGGCCGCCGCGACCGCGCTGCCACGATTGCTCGGGTCCGGAGGTCTCGTTGTCGTAGAGGGGCCGGCGGCGGCCGAATCGACGCTCGCGCTGCCGGTCGTATTCCGTCGTCGCTACGGCACGACGCTCGTCACCATCTATGTGGAGGAGTCTGACCGGGGTGAACACAGCGCTGTGCCCGGGGACGTATGATCCCGTCACCGTAGGTCACATAGACATCATCACGCGCTGCGCCCATACCTTCGAGAAGGTCGTGGTGGCGGTTGTGAACGACGCGTTCCGCAAGCAACCTTTGTTCAGTGTTGAGGAGCGCGTGCATTTCCTGGAGGAGTCGACCAGGCACCTGGAGAACGTATCAGTAGTGGTGCTCGAAGGTCTGGTTGTGGAAAAGGCTCGAGAGGTCGGCGCCGATTCTCTGGTGAAGGGCTTGCGAGCCGTCACAGATTTCGAATACGAGTTCCAAATGGCACAGCTCAACAAGAAGCTCGACCCTGGTCTTGAGACCGTGTATCTGATGGCCTCTCCGGAGTACAGTTTCTTGAGTTCGAGCGGCGTCAAGGAGATCGCTCGTTTCGGGGGATGCGTCGACGACCTCGTACCCCCATTGGTTGCTGGCAGACTCAAGCAAGTGTACTCGTCCCTGGAGGCCTAAGATATGGACGTGCTGGTTCTCATCGACAAACTGGACGATCTAGTCCACAGCGCGAGTACCCTCCCGATGACCGACAAGGTCATGATCGACCGTGATCAGATCTACGATCTGCTCGATCAGATGCGGGCGACGATCCCCGAAGAGATAAAGCAGGCGCGGTGGATCGTGAAAGAGCGCCAAGAGATGCTCTCAGAGGCGAAGGAAGAGTCGGAGCGTCTGCTCAGTGAGGCTCAACAAGAAGCCGCGCGGCTGGCGAGCGAGCAAGAAGTGGTTCGCCGCGCAGAGCGGCAAGCCGAGGACATCGTCAAGGATGCCGAAGCGCGCAACCGGGAGATCCGCTACGGCGCCGAAGACTACGCCGACGAAGTGCTTGGCACTCTCGAAACCAGCCTCGACAAGTTCACCGCCGCGGTCCAGCGAGGCCGCGAACGGCTTCAGGGGCGGTCGCAGAGGGAGCAGTAGGTTGGCGCTGTCCAGGCCATCATCATCGTGACCCAACTGCCCGACACCCTGGATCTGCGCGAGCTCACCCTCAAGCCCGGCGCCTCGATCGAGCGGGTGTTCGCCGTGGGCATCGCGCCGGTGGCTCTCGGTGGGCTCACGTTCGATGTTGTCATGAAGGGCGAAGGCGTCCACGTGCGGGTCCGGCGGATCGTGGGCGGCTACCTCATCGATATCTCTCTCCAGGCCACTGTGTACGGCCCCTGCTACCGTTGCCTCGAGGAGGCTGTCTTCGAGGTGGAGGCCACTCAGGAGGAGTACGTCCCGCAGCGGGTCGAGGAGTGGGAGGAGGCCGATGTCTCCATTTTCATCGACGACTTCGTGGTCGATGTAGCCGCGCTCGCTCGTGAAGCCCTCGTGCTCGCGCTCCCTTTGAGACTCCTGTGCGACCCTTCATGTCGAGGCCTGTGCCCCGGCTGCGGGAATCCGTTGGCATCCGTCGAGTGCTCGTGTGGTGCCGTGGCGCTGGATCCCAGGTGGTCCGCACTCGCCTCTATCGACCTCGGCGAAGCCGTTGGCGAGGGGGCATCGGACTCCAGTGGAGCTATCGAGTCGGAGTGAGAGCCTGCTCTCAGCCTTGAAATCGAACCGCATGTGCGGTAATAATTCACGGCTTCGCCCAAAGGAAGAGAAAGGCTCGCCCAGTGGCCGTTCCAAAGAAAAAGACCTCGAAGTCCCGTCGTGACAAGCGTCGCGCCACCCATCAGATCCCGGGTCCCTCGGTGGCCGAATGCCCGCAGTGCCACAGTCCTCGGCTCTCGCATCGGGTGTGCCCGACGTGCGGGTCGTATGGCGGCCGGCAGGTCGTGCAAGTAGAAGACTAGTAAAAGAAGGCTGGCCGACTGACACCGGCCGGCGAGTCCTTGCTCCCCCGATGCAACCTCAGTCCGATCGCTGACTGCGCTCGGGCATCGTCACTTCGATTCCGGTTCTCAGACGAGGCAGGCCTCTATGGGTGAGTCGACCACATTCCATTGCGATTCGTGCAACTACGAGTCGCGGCAGATCCGTTGGGGCGTCAGCGTGGTCGACCCCCGTCGGCGCTTCATGCCGGCGCTGTGCCTTCAGTGCAAGAGCTTGGTCGAGGTCGACCTCACCGGAGCCGACATCCTCGTCGACGAGTTCACCTGCCCACACTGCTCGGCGGAGGTCTTCTTCGTGGATCGGGGAGACTCCTACCACTGTCCCAGGTGCTCGACCCCCGGTCTCCACCTTCGCCAGGGCCCCGCATACTGGTGAGCCAGGACTCCGAGGGCGACGTTCGTCGCGGCACGATCCAGCCTTAGACCGAAACAAGACCACGGGAGGGAAGTTCCGGCATGCAGACAATCGTGCAAGAAGGCAGGGCCATCCTGAGTCTGATCACCTCGATCCAGGTGCACGACGAAGCACTACGTTCGACCACCATCCATGAGTTCTCGGAAGAGGTCAAGGTCTACTACCGCGACTTTGAGATCATTCGTATCGAGGCCCGCGACGGCAACATCGAACTGCTCCCTGGCGCCGTGGCAGGGGTGTTCTGGGTCGAGAAGGGTCGCCGATACCAGCTTAAGGCGAGCGCCTAACAGGCTGCTGCTTTCGCGAACGGACAGGGTCCGATAGAATACGCGTCTTGAAGATCAGTTCGGCGGCCGCGCTCGGACAAGCGGACACGAAAGCGAGGTGATCCGGCCTATGGGCCGCACCAGTGTCGGGAATGTGATTGTGTGAGCGTGGCTCTTCTGGGACGCGGCCTCTTGGGGCGGCGTCCCTTGTCTTGTTCAGGCCCAGCGCGAGCGTGGATCGGAGCGGTCGGTCCCCGTGTTCCGCAGGGAACGAGTGAGGAGGACCGATGTCTCTGGTAGATCCGGCCAAGATTCGCAACGTCGCGATCGTTGGTCATCGCGGCTGTGGGAAGACGTCGCTCGTCGAGGCGATCCTGCACACGGCGGGTGTCAAGAACCGGCTGGGGAACGTCGTCGATGGCACAACGGCCATGGACCATGACGAGGACGAGATCAAACGGCAGATGACGATCTCAGCATCCCTGGCTCATGTCGACTGGGACAAGCGCAAGTTCAACCTGGTCGATACTCCCGGAGAAGCCTCGTTCATCAGTGAAGCAACCGTCACCTTGTCCGTCGTCGAGGGCGCACTGCTGGTGGTCAATGCCGTGAGCAAGGTCGAGGTCCAGACCGAACGCCTGTGGCGCAGGTGCGAACAACTGGGAGTGGCGCGGCTGGTTGCGGTCAACATGCTCGATCGCGAGCGTGCCGACTTCGACGACGTGCTTCTCGCGTTGGGAGAGCGCTTCGGAGCCGCCCCGGTGGCGGTGGCCCTGCCCATCGGCACCGAGGCCGAGTTCAACGGGCTGGTCGACCTCCTGGATAGAAAGGCATATACGTACTCCGACACGACGGGCAAAGGTCAGGAGACGAGCATCCCCGACGAGATGGCCGATGCGGTCGACTCCGCACGACTCACCCTTGTCGAACGCATCGCTGAATCCGACGACGGCCTGATCGAGAAGTACCTCGAGGGCGAGGAACTCACGCACGAGGAGCTGTTGGCGGCGCTGAAGAACAGTGTCGCCGAAGGACGCCTTGCGCCTGTGCTGCCCATCGCGGCGACGAAGAACATCGGTACAGACCGACTCCTCGAAATGGTGGAATTCGGGCTCCCATCGCCCGCACGTGCGGGGATACGGACAGTGCCGCTCGTAGATGGCTCGGGGGAGGCGGATGTCTCTGCGGACCTCGAGGCACCCACGGCGATCGTTATCTTCAAGACCATATCCGACCAGTTCTCGGGCCGCATCAACCTCGCGAAGATCTTCTCGGGGCACATAGCCAGCGACTCCGTGCTCCTGAATCCCCGCACAGGGGAACGGGAACGCACCGGAAACATCCTCACGATGGTCGGAAAGGACTCCAAGGGTATCGACGAGGCCGGCGCGGGCGACATAGTGGCTCTTGCCAAGCTGAAGGACACCGCCACCGGCGATACCCTGACCGATCCGGTACATGCCGTCGCCTTCCCAGCGGTGGAGTATCCGCCACCGGCGATCTCGTTCGCCATCACTGCCAAGGTGAAGGGTGAGGAGGAGAAGGTCTCCTCATCGCTCAAGCGTCTCATCGAGGAAGACCCGGCCATGCAGTTCCGGTTCGACCCGCAGACGCACGAGATGATCATGGCGGGCACGAGTCAGATGCATGTGGAGGTGGTACTCGACAAGATGAAGCGCCGTTTCGGAGTCGAGGTGGATCTACATCCTCCCAGGGTCCCCTACCGGGAGACCATCCGAAAGGCGTCCAAGGCGCAGGGCCGTCACAAGAAGCAGACGGGCGGGCGGGGCCAGTTCGGCGACTGCTGGATCGAGATGGAACCGCTCCCCGGCGGCGAGGGCTTCATCTTCGAGGACGCGATCGTGGGCGGATCCATCCCTCGCGGCTTCATACCCGCCGTGGAAAAGGGCATCGTCGAGACGATGGAACGCGGCGTGGTCGCCGGATATCCTGTGGTCGGGGTCAAGGTGCGCCTCTTCGACGGGTCCTACCACAACGTCGATTCGTCGGAGATGGCGTTCAAGATCGCGGGCAGCCTGGCCTTCCACAAGGCGATGGAGGGCGCTGCGCCTGCTCTCCTCGAGCCGGTGATGAACGTGGAAGTCATCGCTCCAGAGGAGAACATGGGTGACATCATGGGCGATCTCTCCAGCCGCCGGGGACGTCCGCAGGGCAGCGAGAGCCTGGGGGAGATGCATGTCATCCGCGCGCAGGTCCCGTTGGCGGAGATGTTGGTGTACGCGCCCCAACTCCGCTCGATGACCGGAGGGCGTGGCTCCTACACCATGGAGATGGATCACTACGAGGAAGTGCCGGCGCATCTCACGGACAAGATCGTGGAGGAAGCCAAGGCGGCAAAGGAAGAGTAGGACCGCAACCGAGGCCTCAGCCGGTCACACGCTCACGGCATCGGCCGTGACGAACGAGTCTCACCGCTGACACACCACGCCCCCCACGGGCCATCAGGGGGGCGTGGTCCCGTTCTTGACGTCCGCCGGCCCGAGTAGCATCTCTCGATACCTCACTTGTTGTGAAGGACTCGTGCAACGATTGTTGTACTATGAGAGGTATGCAATCCAAGGGTAGTCAAGGGGATGTGGTGGAAGACCCGAAACTGAGGCGCGTGACCGAGTTGCTGCGCGACGGGTTCGAGTCGTTCTCGCGCTCTCAGAAGGCCATCGCGCGATACATCATCGATCATCTCGGGGAGACCGCCTATCTGAGCGCCGACGAATTGGCGCGCAAGGGGAACACGTCGAGTTCCACGGTCGTGCGGTTCGCGCAATCCTTGGGTTTCAGCGGATATCCCGACCTCCAGAAGGCGGCGCGCGACGAGTTCCGCCTTGGGGCCTCTGCGAGGGCGATCGTCCATGAAGACCAGCTGCTCTTCCTCGTGGAAGAAGACTACCTCACCCGTGCCCTGCGCACCGACATCCTGAGTCTCGAAGAGACTCTGGCCAAGAACACGCTGTCCCGTTTCAACCAAGCCGTCGAGGCGGTGTCGACCGCGGGAACGCTGATGATCGTCGGCATGCACGAAGCCGCCATCGTCGCGAAACATGCTGCGTACGTGTTCGAGTTGCTCGGCTTCCCTACGTATGCGGTAGTCGACACATCCGAGGCGAATGTGGCAAGACTCCTCCACCTCGGCTCCGCTGACGCGCTCCTCGCGATAGGGTTCCGCCGCGCGCACCCACAGACTATCGCGTTCCTCCAGAAGGCGACAGCCGCCGGTGTGCCCACCATCGCTATCACAGACAACTCGTTGTCGGAGATCGCGGGGAAAGCGGCGGTCACGTTGTATGCTGATATCGACTCCACCTTCTTCGCCCACTCCTTGGTGGGCCCCCTGAGCATGGTCGCTGCGCTCGCTGCGGCCACATATGCCCGCGACCGGGATACCTACGACGCCCGCGTGAAGGCGGTGCGCGAGCACGTGGGAGAGTCCGGATGGCTGAGGTAGGAGACCGGGCGACCCGTTGATGGCGTCCGAGGGGTCGGGTAGACTCTAGCTCCGGCCGCTCCGCTCGTCGCGATCTTCAAGGGTCGAGCACATCGGGGCGGGCCGGGAACGACCGGGCGGGACGACAGGCGCACCGCCCCGGGGTGGAGCTAGCCGGAGGTCGATGATGTCAGGGCATTCGAAGTGGGCGAGCATCAAACACAAGAAGGCGTCCGTTGACGCCAAGCGCGGCAAGGAGTTCGCGAAGCTTTCGCGCGCCATCACTGTCGCGGCGAAGGAGGGCGGGGGCGACCCGGAGACCAGCGCCAGCTTGGCGCAGGCGATCCAGAAGGCGAAGGACGCCAACATGCCCGGCGACAACATCGAACGGGCCATCAAGAAGGGCACGGGGGAAGGCTCGGACGCTGCGTCGTTCATGTATATGACCTACGAGGGGTACGGGCCGAACGGAGTCGCGGTATACGTCTTCCTCCTTACCGACAACAAGAACCGGGCGGCTGCCGACGTGCGTCACATCTTCGATCGGTGCGGCGGCAAGTTGGGCACGGACGGCTCGGTCGGCTGGATCTTCGAGCGCAAAGGCGTGATCAGTGTGGATGCGGCCAGGTACGCTGAAGACGATGTGATGAGCGTGGTCATCGAAGCTGGAGCCGAGGATCTGCTGTCCGACGAGACCACCTACGAGATCCGTACCGATCCCTCGGACTTCATGCAGGTTCGTGAAGCCCTGCGCGAAGCCGGCATCGAGATCGCCTCCGCCCAGTTGACCATGTTCCCCAAGAACACGGTTGCGCTGGACGAATCAGATGCCAAGAAGACCTTCCGCCTGCTCGACGCCCTCGAGGACAATGACGACGTACAGGAGGTCTTCGCCAATTTTGACGTATCCGACGAGGTGATGGAGGCGCTCACCGGCTAGGGTCGCCTCAGGCTGACCCACGCCGGTAGGCGTCCATCAGGTATGTCAGCACCGAGCCGTATCATCCTAGGCATCGATCCGGGCACCGCGTCCACCGGCTATGGCGTGATCGCTCAGAGCGGCAACCGCTTGGAACTGGTGGAATACGGGGTGGTCCGCACCGAGGCAGGCCGGGAACTCAGCTCGCGCCTCGAGGAGATCTTCGCAGCTGTCGGCGAGATCCTACGGCAGCACCACGCCGTGGAAGCCGCCGTCGAGTCGCTGTTCTTCAACGTGAACGCGCGCACGGCGTTCGCGGTTGGCCAGGCCCGGGGGGTGGCCCTCCTCGCGTGCGCGCAGTCTGGCTGTGAGGTGCACGAGTACACCCCTCAAGAGGTCAAGCAAGCGGTAGTGGGATATGGCAAGGCAGACAAGGCTCAAGTCCAGGAGATGGTGCGGGTCCTTCTGCGCCTGACGGAACGTCCCCAGCCGGACCATGCATCGGACGCTCTCGCCGTAGCCATCTGCCACGCCCACGGCCGTGGCCTTCGAGCGAGGATCGAGCGCACACCCGGTCGCGCGGCGAATCGTGTCGCGCGGGGTGGCGTAGGTTCCCCGAGCCTTTCAACCCGCCGAGGGGAGAGTACGTGATCGAACGGGTGAGCGGCACGGTGGTGGCCGTCAACGCGGATGGCGCTGTGCTTGACGTGGGCGGAGTCGGCTTCCGGCTCGAGATGTCCCGTACCACACTGCGCGATCTACCCTCGATCGGCGAGTCGGCGGTCGCCCTCACTCACCTGCACGTGCGGGACGAGGCCCTCCAGCTGTTCGGCTTCTCCAGCGAGGAGGAGCGTGAGCTCTTCCTGCGACTGATCTCGGTGAGCAAGATCGGGCCGAAGCTGGCCCTGGCAGCCCTCTCCGTTCGCCGACCTCGCGAGGTGCGGAGGGCGATAGCGGCCGGTGACGTCGCCTTCTTCCAGTCGGTGCCCGGCATCGGCAAGAAGACGGCCGAACGGCTCATCCTCGAGCTTCGCGAGACTATGACCGCGCTGGAAGGGTCGATCGCCGGCCTTTCCTCCGGCGATGATGACGAGAGCGAGCTCCAACTCGCCAGATCCGCACTAGCTGAGTTGGGGATGACGGCGGCCGAAATCGAGCACCTGTTGCGCGACGCGGACCCGAGCGCCGCAGCGGATGACCTTGTCCGCAGTGCGCTTCGGAAGCGACGCTAGGCGTGGGGGCGGCGACATTGTGAACGGCGACGACTCACATATGGACGACGACGAACGACTCGCCGATCCCGAGGAGCTCAGGGGCGACCAGGATCTGGACGGGTCGCTTCGCCCTCGGGCGCTTGGGTCGTTCACGGGGCAGCCGGTCCTCAGGGAGCAGCTGTCTATCTTCATCGAGGCCGCCCGCAATCGGGGGGAGCCGCTCGACCACGTACTGCTCGCCGGCCCGCCCGGTCTCGGGAAGACCACGCTCGCGAACATCATCGCGTTCGAGATGGGCGTGCACATCGTCACCACCTCAGGCCCGGCGCTCGAGCGCAAGGCCGACATGGCGGCCATCCTCACCAATCTCGAGGAAGGCGACGTGCTGTTCATCGACGAGATCCATCGCCTGAATCGAGCTATCGAAGAGATCATGTACCCCGCGATGGAGGACTTCGAGATCGACATCGTGATCGGCCAAGGCCCGAGCGCCCGCAGCATCAGACTCGAAGTGCCACGCTTCACCCTGATCGGTGCGACCACGCGCTCAGGGCTGATCACGACGCCACTCCGCGACCGCTTCGGGTTCTCCCACCGGTTGGACTACTACTCGGAGGACGACCTCGGCACCATCATCGAGCGGTCTGCCGTCATCCTCGGCGTGAGTATCGAACCGGGCGGAGCGCACATGCTCGCTCTCCGCTCACGAGGGACTCCACGCATCGCTAACCGCCTCCTCAAGCGCGTCCGAGACTACGCACAGGTGCGCCACCAGGGGCACATCACCGAGGAGGTCGCGTCGGAGGCGCTCCGCCTCTTCCAGGTGGATGACGAGGGCCTGGATCGAGTCGACCGAGAGATCCTCACCCTTATCCTGGAGAAGTTCGACGGGGGCCCGGTGGGCCTTTCGACCCTGGCAGTCGCTATCGGGGAAGAGGCCGACACTATCGAGGACGTCTACGAACCATATCTCCTGCAACGAGGCTTCCTCATGCGCACTCCCCGAGGGCGCGTGCTCACCCGACTCGGCTACCTGCATTGCGGCGCCACTCCTCCCAAGGCGCCCGGCACACTGTTCGAACCGCTGTGAGACTGATGCTTCACGTGTGTTGCGGACCGTGTGCCGCGGGCACCCTCGATCATCACAGGGCGGGCGCCTCGGACGTTGTGGGCTTCTTCTACAATCCCAATATCCACCCCTTCATGGAGCACCAGAGGCGTCTGACGGGAGTGCGCGAGTTCGCGACCGCCCGCCATCTTCTGGTGCGTGAGGACCTTGGGTACGATCCCGAGCACTGGTTCGAGACAGTGCGGGGCGATGCCGACGAGCGCTGCCGGCGCTGCATCGCGTTTCGCCTGCGAAGGACCGCAGAGGAAGCATCTGTCACGGGCTCCGATGCGTTCGCCACCACTTTGGCCGTGAGCCCGTGGCAAGACCATGAGGCGATAGAAGAGGAAGGTGCGCTTGCCGCGCACGCCACGGGCGTGGAGTTCGTGTACGAGGACCTCCGTCACCTCTACGCCGACTCACGACGCGTGGCTCGCGAACTCGCCCTCTACAGGCAGAAGTACTGCGGATGCCTCGTTTCGGAGTGGGAACGCTATCGTGAACGCTCCGAAACCGATACGGGCTAGGCATGCGCCTCGACGAGCTCGACTTCGCCTTTCCGGAGGAACTCATCGCGCAGCGCCCCGCAGAACCGCGGGATGCCTGCAGACTTCTTGTCGTCGAGACGGGCAGCGGTGCGTTCTCGCACCGTGTGTTCCGCGACCTCGACACCCTGCTCAGGCCGGGAGACGTGCTCGTGATCAACGAATCGCGTGTCCTGCCCGCACGGGTGTGGGCACGGAAGGACACCGGTGGGCGGGTCGAGTTGCTTTTCCTGCGAAATGCGACCCCTCCGGCCGGCTCCCACGGGCGCGGGGACGTCGCCTCGCGGAACGACACCGCCGAGGTGTGGGAGGTGTTGGCGCGCCCATCATCCCGGCTGCGAGCCGGTATGCGCCTCTCTATCGCTGATGACGCCGGTGTGACGCTCGAGGAACCGCTGGGGGACGGCCGCTGGGAGGTCTCGCAGCAAGGGCCCTCCGACGTTCTGGGGATGCTCGAACAACACGGCGCGATGCCCCTTCCGCCCTACATCCAGACGCCGCTCGAAGACCCCGGGGAGTATCAGACCGTGTACGCGACGGTGCCCGGCTCCGCCGCGGCACCCACAGCGGGTCTGCATTTCACCTCGGATCTTCTGTCGCACCTTGGTGCTATCGGCGTGCAGGTAGAGAGGGTCTCGCTGCACGTCGGCGTAGACACGTTCCGCCCCGTCAACGCGGAACGGGTGGAGGAGCACCAGATCCACACCGAGACCTACCACGTTGAACGCGAGGTCGTGGAACGGCTCGATCAGGCGCGAGCCGAGGGCCGTCGCTTGGTGGCCGTAGGCACGACGGCGGTCAGGGTCCTCGAGACGATCTACCGGAACTCAGAGGGGGGTGGCAAGGCGAAGGAGCCACGAACCGGTGCCACGGACGTGTTCATCACTCCGGGCTACCGGTTCCGCGCGGTGGATGCGCTGATCACGAACTTCCATCTTCCCCGCACCAGCCTGCTGGCGCTGGTGATGGCCTTTGGGGGAGTGGAGATCGTGCGCAGGGCATATCAGGAAGCGGTCGAGCGGCGCTACCGATTCTTCAGCTTCGGAGACGCCATGCTGATCACGAGTGGGAACGTTCCCGAGAAAGGCCCCTCGTGACCTCTGAGACCTTGTCGTCATTCCGCTTCGAAGTCGAGGCTTTGAGCCAGGGGGCTCGAGCCGGGACCCTCCACACCCCACGGGGAGTGGTGCGCACTCCATGCTTCATGCCGGTCGGTACGAAGGGCACGGTGAAGGCTGTCTCTCCGGAGCGACTTCGCGCGATAGGGGCGCAGATCGTCCTCGCCAACACCTACCACCTCGCGCTCCGCCCGGGGAGCGAGGTGGTCGCAGAGTTGGGCGGGTTACACAGGTTCATGGGGTGGGAAGGCCCGATCCTCACCGATAGCGGCGGCTTCCAGGTGTTCAGTCTCAAGGGGACCGCCACGATCCGCGACGAAGGAGTGGTCTTCCGCTCGGTGTACGACGGGTCCACGCACACCTTCACACCGGAGCGCGCGATGCTCGAGCAGCAGCGTCTCGGGGCTGATCTCGTGATGTGTTTCGACGAGTGTCCTCCGGGCGGCTCCACTCGGGAGGCAGTAGCGACCGCGGTGCGACGGACGCAGGCCTGGGCGCGCCGCTGCCGAGACGCCCACCTTCTGGCCGAGAGCCGGGGCCACGATGGTCCCCAGATGCTGTTCGGTATCGTCCAAGGGGGAACCCATCTGGACCTCCGGCGGGAGAGCGCGGATGGACTGCTGGAACTGGACTTCCCGGGATATGCCATCGGTGGTCTCTCGGTGGGGGAGGAGCGGGTCGCGATGCTCGATACGACCGAGGCGACGGCCGCCATGCTGCCCCCCGAGCGGCCCCGATACTTCATGGGCATCGGAGACCCGGCGGGCCTGCTCGAGGTCATCGAGCGGGGCATCGACATGTTCGATTGCGTGTTGCCCACCCGCGTCGCTCGGATGGGCACCGCTTTCGTCCCCGGAGGTAGGCTCAACCTCAGGAACGCCGAACATGCCAGGTCCGGCGAGCCGCTGGAATCGGGATGCCCCTGCCAAGCATGCACGACGTTCTCGAGGGGAGCCCTGCGTCATTTCGTGATGCAGAAGGAGATACTCGGCCTCCAACTCCTCACTGAGCACAACCTCGTGCATGTCTTCCGACTCGTGGAGGGGGCGCGAGACGCCATCATCCGCGGTCGCTTCGCCGAGTTCAAGCGCGCCTTCGGGTCCCTCGGAGAACCCGGGTCGGCGCAGTAGGTCGTGGTAACATAACCGTCGATAGCGCACCTAGGCTGCGCGGCTCTGGAAATCAAGGAGGAAGCGTTGGGCAATTTCGGACTTTTGGCACTGTACGTTCTGGGCTTCATCGCCATCTTCTATTTCCTCGCCATCCGCCCGCAGCAGCGGCAGAGGAAAGCACACGACCTTCTTGTCTCCGGCCTGAAGCGCGGCGATCGGGTGGTTACCATCGGGGGCCTTCATGGAAAGATCAAGCGCACTGAGGATGACATGGTAGTGGTCGAGATCGCCAAGAACGTCGATGTGCGGATGGGTCGTCGCGCCATCTCTGAAGTCGTGACCACAGCGGAGACCACCTCCACGTTCGGTCAGATCGACTCCGCCGACGAAGGCGCTTCCGAAGACTGAGAGACGTTGAACGGGGGGCGGCACCCGGACCACCCACGCGTACGGCAGCCCTCTCGGTGCCCGCATTGACATAGTCCCCCCCTTGGCATATCCTGCGCCGTTGTGGCTCGGAGGAAGTCGGTTCTTCTTCCCCTCCGAGCACCCGGAACCCGACGATCCTAGGATGGTACGAGCGTGTCCACGATGCGACGCAACGTGCTGACTCTGGCGGCCGTTGCCGTCCTGCTGGCTGTTGCCGGCTATTTCGTCTATCCGCTTGGTTCGAGCACGCGGCTCGGCCTCGACCTACAGGGCGGGCTGGCTGTCATCCTCGAGGCCGAAGACAGCCCTCGCGCTCCCCGCACCGATGAAGGCATGGATCAGTCCATGGAGATCATCAACGACCGGATCAACCGGTTGGGGGTGAGTGAGTCGGAGGTGCAACGGCAGGGTGAGTGGAAAATCAGCGTTCAACTACCGGGCATAGACAACACCGACGACGCCCTTGCGATCATCGGAAAGACCGCGGTGCTCGAGTTCTACGATGTCGATGAGTTCGGTCCGCCTTTCGCCACTATAGAAGAAGCGCTCCAGGCCGCTGGCGTGGGCAAGGAGACGGAGCTGCCCGCCGAGAAACGCCTCATCCGCTGGCCCGCAGGCGATCCCCCGCAGACGCGCTACTACCTGGTGGAGAGTGCGCCGGCCCTGACCGGAGGAGCCCTTACCGGCGCGCAGGTGGGATTCGACAGCACGAACCAGCCCAAGGTCGACATGCAGTTCAACGACGAAGGCGCCGCGGCCTTCGCCGACGTCACCGAGAGGCTGGCGCAGAGGAACCAGGTAACCGGGAAGGACCAGCTTCTCGTGATCGTTCTGGACGGCGTGGTGGAGTCTTCACCGCGAGTCTCAGAGCGCATCGCGGGCGGTCGTGCGGAGATCAGCGGACGCTTCACCATCGACGAAGCCAAGAATCTCGCGTTGGTCCTGCAAACAGGGGCGCTGCCAGTGGAGTTGAGGGTGATCGACCAGCGGAGCATCGGGGCCACCTTGGGCAAGGCCTCACTTCAGCAGGCGCTCTACGCGGGCCTCGTGGGGTTGGCGCTCGTGGCAGTATTCATGGTGGCCTACTACCGCCTCCTCGGCTTGGTGGCCAACCTGGCACTTGCGATCTACGGACTACTCTTCTGGGGGATCCTGAATGCGATCGACGCGACGCTCACCCTTCCTGGGGTGGCGGGCATCATCCTGACGCTGGGCATGGCGGTCGACGCGAATGTCATCATCTTCGCTCGCGTGAGGGAAGAGGTCGAGGCCGGTAAGACGGTGCGTACCGCGGTAGACGCGGGCTTCAGGAAGGCGCTCAGCGCCATCTTCGACGCCAACATCACCACATTGATAACCGCGGCGGTGCTCTTCTGGGCGGCCACCGGAGGCGTCCGTGGGTTCGCGCTCACCCTTGGAATCGGTGTGGCGTTGTCCATGTTCACGGCGATCGTGATCACTCGCGCACTCCTGGGCCTGCTGGCGGAGTGGAAGCCGTTCAGGAACCCATCGCTCACCGGCCTCCGGGTGAGAGGGGAGAAGAAGGCATGACGGTCTATCCCTTTATGCGCTACAAGCGGTACTTCATCTCGCTCGTGGGCGTGGTCACCTTGCTCGCCGTTGTGTCCATGCTGGTCTTCGGGCTTCGCCTCGGCATCGAGTTCAACGGCGGTGTGCGAGTCGAGGTCAAACTGGCGCAGGCCGCTACCGTGACGCAGGTGCGTGACGCGGTCGACGCGGTCGGGGTGGGAGATAGCGTGGTCCAACCCGTCGGCGACAACGGCTTCGTGATCACCGCGTCCGAATTGTCGGACAGTCAGTTCGACGAGTTGATCGCCGCCCTCGCTGTGGACTTCGGAGCCGAGCAGGCTTCCGCGGGCCTCGAGCGTGTCGGGCCGAGTTTTGGAGCCGAGACCGGCCAGAAGGCCTTGATCGCAGTGATCTTCGCAATCGCCATCATCGTCCTCTACATCACGTGGCGTTTCGAGTACAAGTTCGCTCTACCGGCGATTGTCGCGCTCGTGCATGACGTTGCTCTCACCCTTGGCGTGTACGCACTGACGGGCCGATTGGTGACGGCGGCCACGGTGGCCGCGGTGCTGACCATCCTCGGGTACTCCATCAACGACACGATCATCGTGTTCGATCGCATCCGCGAGAACCAGATCCTCATCAAGAAGGAGTCCTACGGCTCCATGGTCGACTTGAGCATCCGCCAGACCCTGGCGCGATCGATCAACACAGCGCTCACGACCCTGATGCCCATCGGCACCATCTTGCTTCTGGGCGGAGCCACACTGAAGGACTTCGCCTTCGCCCTGTTCATCGGCATCGCCGCGGGCGGCTACTCGTCCATGTTCGTCGCGTCGCCCATCCTCACTCTGTGGAAGGAACGGGAGCCTCGGTTCCGTAAGCGGGCCGTGGCCGAGAAGGCTGCACGGTAGGAGCCTCTCGGCACCTCGCGCACCTGCTGCGGCGTGATTCGAGCCGACCCGTTTCAGTGCTCCTCAGAGACGGGAAGAGTGACTGCGAACTCCGTCCAGTAAGGGAGAGGCCATGAGCGAAGACGCCGACACCACCGCCGACAGCACTACACCGGAAAGCCCCCCCACCGTGCGCGATATCCTCGAACGGGCCCTGCTTGTTGGCCTCGGAGCGGCCGCGCTCACCAAGGATCGAGTACAGGCCGTGGCCGACGAGTTCATCCGTCGGGGCCAGCTTTCAGCAGACGAAGGCAAGGACCTGGTCGAGGGTCTGGCGATCCGTAGTCGTGACGAGGCGCGCTCGGCCCTTCGGGGCGCCGACTCGTCGATCCAAAGCGTGATGGGGCAACTCGGGGTCGCCACGCAGCATTCGGTCGAAGATGTCGAGTTCCGGGTGCAGCAATTGGAGCATCGCCTCGCCCTTCTCGAGAAGCAGGTCGACGGCCTTTCCCGGGCGGATGAGTGACTCGTTCCACGGCACGTGCGGCACGAGGACGGTGATCAGCGGTGGCTGACATGCGAGTGAGGCAGGCGCCCAAAGGACTCGTCAGCCAAGGTCGCAACCTCGATCGCCTGCGTCAGATCTCCGAGGTAGCGGTACGCCACGGTTTCGGGTACCTGTTCGAGCGGCACAACCTGTGGACGGTACTCGCGCTGAGCAAGCGGGAGGTGCCCCCGGCGCCCCCGCACTTGGGACGGCACGTCCGCGAGTTCCTGGAAGAGCTCGGCCCCACCTTCGTGAAGTTCGGCCAGCTGCTGAGCACGAGACCGGATCTCGTGCCCCATGAGGTGCTGCAGCAACTGGTGCGGCTTCAGGACAACGTGTCCCCATTCCCATTCGAGAGGGTGCGAGCCGTTGTCGAAGAAGAGCTCGGCCTCACCCTCGAGCGCCTGTTCACGAGCTTCGATCCCGTCCCTATCGCCGCCGCGTCCATCGGACAGGTGCACCGCGCGGTTCTTCCCGGTGGTATCGAAGTCGTCGTGAAGGTGCAACGCCCCGATGCCGCCCACCAGATCCAGCGGGATATCGAGCTACTCGAGCAAGCGGCGTCCTTGATGAGAGACCACCTGGGCGAACGGCTGTTCGCCGACCCGGTCGCGGTGGTTCAGGAGTTCGCGCGGTCGATCTCCGCTGAGCTCGACTACACCCTTGAGGGGCGGAACGCTGAGCGTTTCGCGTCGCACTTCTCGGGATCGGAATCGGTGAGTATCCCGAGAGTCTATTGGACTCACTCGCGCCGCCGGGTGCTCACCCTCGAACACATGGGCGGCACCACACTGAACCTCCTTGACCTTGAAGAGCTCGGCTTTGAACAACGTTCCCGCCTCGCCGAGTCCATCGCCGACGCATGGTTCAAGCAGATCCTCGAGGACGGGTTCTTCCACGCCGACCCGCACCCCGCGAACATCATGTACCTGGAACCCGGCCGTATCGCCCTCCTTGATTTCGGTATGGCGGGCGCCCTCTCGCGGGAAGACCTCGAACAAGGCACGCTCCTCTTCCTCGATGTGATGAGTCGCGATATCGAGGGCGTCAAGCGCAGGCTGGCGCGCCTCGGAGTACGCTGGCCGCGAGAGAAAGACCGTGAGGTCACGGCAGCCCTGGAACTTGGGTTTGCCCGCTACTTCGGCCTCAAGCTCGCAGACCTCGACGCCGGAGCGCTCATCCGCGAGGTCTTCGACCTCATCTATCAACTGCATCTCAACCTGCCGTCCCGCTTTCTCCTTCTAGAGAAGTCATTGCTGACTCTGGAGGGCGTGGCGACCACTGTCTATCCGGACCTCGACGTGTTTCATCTCGCGAGGCCATACGCGCGCAGCTTGCTGGCTCGTCGCTATCGCCCCGACTCGGTGATCGCCGGTGCGGGTCGCTCACTCGAGGCCTATGCGAGAGTCATCCAGGAGTATCCGTTCCAGCTGCACGACCTGCTCGAGGAGTTGCGTGACGGCGAGCTGGAGATCAAGTTCGTGCACATGGGGCTGGATGACTTCGGACACAAGCTCGACGTGCTCACCAATCGTGTGGTGATCGGTCTGATCACCGCAACCCTCGGGCTGGCCAGCTCAATCGTCGCTGTGTTCGTCACCGGAGGGCCCCACATCCTCGGACTCTCCGTATGGGGGATCCCCGGTTTCTTCGGCTCGTTCGTCTTCGGCGTGTGGCTCATGTGGGCGATCGTCCGCTCCGGCAGGATGTAAGGCGCCTCTCTCCTCGGTGGTAGGCTAGCGACCGTCGTCCGTCCCCACGGCTATACTGTGCCAACATGGATTCTTACGCTTGGAACTGCACGCCCTTCGAATGGGATGTCGCGGAGCGCATCGCCCACGACCTAAGCCTGCCGCTCGTGGCCGGAGTGGTCCTGGCTCGCCGCGGGTTCGAATCCTCACGGGAGGCGCGTGACTTCCTCGAGGTGTCGAGCGAAGTCCCGAGCCCGTTCCTCTTCTCCGACATGGAGATCGCGGTCGAGACGATCCTTGCCGCAGCGGCCGGGGGCCGGCGGGTCGTGGTCTATGGTGACTACGACGTCGACGGCATCTCGGCGACGGCGCTTCTTGTGCGGGGCTTGCGGCAGTTCGGTATCCACGCGGAGACGTTCCTCCCCAGTCGATTTGTCGAAGGCTACGGCCTCTCGGAATCAGGTGTCCGCACGATCGCGGCCGGGGGCGAAGGCCTGCTGATCACAGTCGACTGCGGCATCAACTATCCGGAGCAAGTCGCTTTGGCGATGTCTCTTGGTCTCGATGTCATCGTGACCGATCATCACAGCCCTGGCCCGGTACTTCCCGCCTGCCCCTTGATACACGTGTCCAACGGCGAGTACCCGCACCCCCATCTATGCGGCGTAGGTGTGGCCCTCAAGGTGCTCCACGCCCTTCACGTGCGGGTCGATGGGGCGGAAGAGCATCGTCTGCCCGAAGCGCTCCTCAAACAGCTCGACTTGGTCGCGCTCGGCACGGTCGCGGATCTCGTGCCGCTCGTGGGCGAGAACCGCTACTACGTCACCGAGGGAGTAGTGCGCCTCGCGACCTCCGACAAGCCCGGCCTGCAAGCCTTGCTCAGCATGATGGGTGAGGGGAGGGTCGACGCCCAGACCATCGGGTTCCGAGTGGCCCCGCGGCTGAACGCGGCGGGACGGATGAAGGACCCCCAATCGCCTCTCCGATTGCTTCTCACCGACGACCCCCGAGAAGGCGCCGCCATAAGCGAGGAACTGGATGCCCTGAACCGCAGGCGCCAGGAAGTAGAGGCCGGCGTCTTGCTGGAAGCCCTACAGCAAGTGGAAGACATCGCCACGCTCCCTACGGTCCTGGTGGTCGCGGGCGCCGGCTGGCATGAGGGTGTGCTCGGCATCGTCGCCTCGCGGATCGTTGAACGCTATCAACGTCCCACCGCTGTGCTCTCCATCAACGAGGGCGTGGCGAGGGGCTCGGCCCGCAGTATCCCTGCATACGACATCATGGCCGGCCTCACGGCGTGTTCCGAGTTGTTCACCGATTTCGGCGGCCATCGTCAGGCCGCCGGAATGACCCTTCCCGAGGCCTCCTTGGAGGAGTTCCGGTCTCGGATGGCCGCGCATGCCGACGCGACTCTCACCGAAGAAGACATGATCCCCACTTACGTTCCCGACGCGGTCATACACGGCGAAGACCTCACATTGGAGACCGCGGACGCCTTCGCCCGTCTCGCGCCTTTCGGCATGGGCAATCCCCGCGTGAACCTCATCGCCATCGGTGCCCGCTTCGAGTACCCGGAGACCACGCGCAAGGGCGATCACCTGCGTTGCAGCGTGGTGATCGACGAAATCCGCACCAAGGCGATCGGCTTCGGGCTCGCACCCAAGATCCCGGCGCTCGTCGGTAACGGCGGGAGGGGACACGCGGGGCTGCGCCTGGAAGTGAGCGAATGGCAAGGCACGAGTCGCGCCGAAGCCCACCTGCACAGTCTGTATCGAGCCGACGACCATGGTCAGGCCGCTCTTGGATGTGCGCCGGATTGTCCTTACCGAGATCCCCTGGATGCTCCCGTCGCGTGCGCTGGCTGTGCGGACCCGTTCGCGGGCGAAGAAGTGCCGCTGAAGGGGCGTGATCTGCGCGATCGTCGCGGGGCTCTGCCCCGTATCGCCGAGGTCTTGTCGTCGGGAGAGTCGGTAGCGATCGTGGGTTCCTCGACGAGCCATCACCTCACTGCGGTATGCGGCGCCTTGCCGCTCAGAGAGCTGAGCGTCACTGGGATCGATTGCGTGAGCCGGTACTGCTGGCGCACCAGGGGAGCCGGTTTGCGCCCGGATGCCCTGCTGTTCTCGGACTGGTGGGGCGCCGAGCGTCGAGCAGAACTTCTGAGCTCCCGACGCCATATCATCCTCGCCGACCCACCCTTCCGCCCTTCGCACACCAGGCTGGTCGCCCACCTCGCTGCTTCCGGCGCTAGGATCCACTTGATGTACGGTGAAGAAGAACGAGACCGCGTGTCGCGGGGGCTTCGCCAGACGGTGCACCCCAGATACTGGATGGTCGCTCTCTACAGGGAGTGGCGATCTGCGGGGGCGGAGCGCCTCGAGCTGTTCGCCCGCGCTGATCGTGCAGCCTGGGAAAAGGACGGGGTGCTCGCGTCGGGCGAAGACTTCCATGCTGCGGCGCAGCTCTTGGAGGCACTCGGCCATGGCCCCGGATCGACCGAAAACGCTACAATGAAGGCCACGGACCACCCTGCGTACCTAGCGGCTGAAGCCGCCTACACGGAGGCCATCACCTTTTGCCGGAGGATGTGACACGGCCGCCTGAGAGCTCGGAAGTCCTAGAGCTCGAGTTGCCCCACCGCGAGTTGCTCGACGACCTGTTTCGGCAGATCGTACGATACAATCCTACCTTCGACCGAGATCTGGTCCGCCGAGCTTTCGAGATAGCAGTCACGCATCATCGTGAGCAACGGCGTGCCAGCGGTGAAGACTACATCCTTCATCCCGTCGGCACCGCCGCCATCTGTGCCGATCTCCGGCTCGACTCCGCCACAATCGCCGCCGCTCTGCTCCACGACGTGGTGGAAGACACTGAATTCTCGGTCGAGGAGGTGCGCGCCGAGTTCGGAGACGAAGTGGCACTCCTGGTCGACGGCGTCACGAAGCTGACCCAGATGTCGTTCCGCAGCGTGGAAGAAGAGCAGGCAGAGAACTTCCGCAAGATGATCATCGCGATGGCCAAAGACATCAGGGTGATCCTGATCAAGCTCGCCGATCGCCTGCACAATATGCGCACCCTCTGCTATCTGGGCAAGGAAAAGCAGATACAGAAGGCCAAGGAGACCCTCGAGATCTACGCTCCGCTGGCGCACCGCTTGGGCATCGAGTCCGTGCGCTGGGAGCTGGAGGATGTCGCGTTCGCGACCCTACACCCGCGCAAGTACGCCGAGATCCAACAGATGGTGGCCCAGCGTCGGGCCGATCGCGAGACGTACCTCGAAGAGGCCAGGGCGTATCTGAAACGTGAACTCGACAAGGTGAAGATCGACGCCGAGATCCTCGGGAGAGCGAAGCACTTCTACTCCATCTACGACAAGATGACGCGGAAGGGCAAGGAGTTCAACGAGATCTACGATCTCACCGCCATGCGCGTGCTCGTGGCCAGCGTCCGCGACTGCTACGCGGCGGTGGGTATCATCCACTCCCTCTGGAAGCCACTTCCCGGCCGCTTCAAAGACTACATCGCTATGCCGAAGTTCAATATGTACCAATCGCTACATACTACCGTCATCGGCCCGCAAGGAAAGCCACTCGAGATCCAGATCCGTACGACGGAGATGCACGAGACCTCGGAATACGGCATCGCAGCACATTGGATGTACAAGGACAAAGACAAGGCCAGGGACGGCGCCCGGGACAAGAGCGACCGCCTGACCTGGCTTCGGCAGATGATGGAGTGGCAGTCGGAGACCAAAGACGCTTCTGAGTTCATGGAATCGCTTCGCGTCGACCTGCTACAGGACGAGGTGTACGTCTTCACTCCGAAGGGCGAGGTGAAGAGCCTCCCAGCCGGCGCCACGCCGGTGGACTTCGCCTACGCCATCCATACGGATGTGGGACATCGGTGCATAGGGGCAAAGGCTAACGGTCGCATCGTGCCCCTCACCTATAACCTACAGTCCGGCGATATCGTCGAGGTGCTCACCAGCAAGAACCCACACGGCCCGTCGCGCGACTGGCTGAACTTCGTGCGGAGTTCCGGGGCTCGCAATAAGATCCGGCAGTGGTTCAAACGCGAACGGCGTGAGGATTCCGAGCACCTCGGCAAGGAGGCGCTGCTCGAGATCATGCGCAAGCATGGTCTACCGGCCCAGCGACTCATGGGTTCGGAGACTCTCTCGCAGGTTGCCAAGGACATGAACTTCCAGAAGCGCGAGGACTTCTTCGTAAGCATCGGCGCCGGAAAAACGAGTCCACAGCATGTGCTCACAAAGATCATGCAGCAGTTGGACGAGAGCCTCGGTACCGTCAAAGACCTTCCGCCCGCCATCCAGATCACACCTCGTCGCCTTCCGTCGTCCGGCGATCTTGGCATCCGGGTGGAGGGAGTGGAAGATGTAGCGATCCGCATGCCGGAGTGCTGCCGACCGGTACCCGGTGACGAGATCGTGGGCTACATCTCGCTGGGCAAGGGCATCACGGTGCACCGCGAAGACTGCCCCAACGTGAGAGCACTCCAGAAGCACCCGGAGAGGTTCGCGGCGGTTTCGTGGGACACCGCCACCAAGGCCCCGTTCCGGGTGGAAATCCAGATCGAAGCCTACGATCGCAGCCGCCTCCTGGAGGATATCTCGCGTACCTTGAGTGAGAGCGGCGTGAACATCCTGGCTGCACAACTCCAGACCACCGACGACAACACGGTAAGGGGAAGGTTCGTGTTCGAGGTGCCCGGCGTGGACTACCTCGAGTCCGTGCTGCAGCGTATGCGGATGATCGATACTGTCTACGACGCCTATCGCGTCACCCCGCACTAGGGCAGGCATGGGCCGTCGCATCCTTGTAGTCGAAGACGACGCCGATCTGCGGGGGATGCTGCAGAGTCTCCTTGAAGAAGACGGCTATGAGGTCACTGTGGCGGAAGATGGGCTCGAGGCTCTGCGTCGGGTTGTCGACGAACCTCCGGAGCTCATCATCTCCGACGTGCTCATGCCGCGCATGACCGGGCTCGAATTCTGCGCCTTGCTGAAGGACAGCCCGCAGACCCGCCATATCCCGCTTCTCTTTCTCACCTGCGTCGACGATCCGGTCAACGGGTTCGACGTGGGCGCCGACGATTACCTGGTCAAACCGTTCCGGCAGCGCGAGTTGCTCGCCCGGCTGAAGGCTGTGTTCCGGCGTACGGAGTCTCTGCCTCCGCAGATAGCCACCCAGGGCCTGAGGGGTAATCTCTCGGAGCTGAGCGTCACCGAAGTCCTGCAGACGCTGCACATCGGCAAGGCCTCCGGGTGTCTGTCCGTAGTTACCGCCGACGTCTCGGGTCGGGCTCGGATCTGGTTGGAGCAAGGGGAAATGGTGGCCGCGAAGGTCGATGGTGAGGAGTCGCTCGACGGTGAGGAAGCCTTCTTCTTCGCCGCGCTCTGGGAGGACGGTGCCTTTGCGTTCGACTCGGCCAACCGCGCGGAGCACTGGACCGTTCAGAACACCATCGAGAGCCTGATGCTCGAGGCTGCTCGTCGGATGGACGAGGACGATTCAGAAGAAGGCGGACTGTCCCGTGCCGCCTCACGCTCATGCCGTGTCCGTTCCAACGTGCCGGGCCGGGCGGAGTTAGAAACGCGGGTGATCGAGATACGCAATCGCTTGAAGCTGAAGGCGTTCGAGGCGCTGATGGCGGGCCGGCCGCTGCACGAAGGCGAGCCCGTTCCTTTCGTACAGATCGTCGACCCCGGCGTCGAACTCTCAGAAGAGCTCGATGAGTTGATAGAGCGCATGCTGAGCCAGGAGTGACCGGGCGCTCTGTTATCATGACGCTCGATCCTGCCACTACTACGAGGTCTGAAACCGCATGAATATTCTGTGTGTGCCCGTTGGTCCGCTCCAAGCCAACTGCTATCTGCTCTCTGATGACGACGGCGTGACCTGCGCCATCGACCCGGGGGGAGATCACCAGAGACTCGGCGACCTGCTGACGGAGCGCGGGCTGCGTCTCTCACACATCCTCCTCACACACGGGCACTTCGACCACCTCGCCGGAGCAGCGCAGCTGGCTGAAGCCACCGGCGCTCTCGTGGGATGCGCCCAAGACACCATCCCGATGCTGCGCGACCCCGATGCCTATATCCCATTCCCCGGTTTCGGCGGGATCCCGGGTCGCGATCCCGATCTTGTGCTTTCCGACGGAGACGTGGTCCAGGTGGGCTCCATGAGGATCGAAGTGGTCTCCACCCCCGGCCACTCCCCGGGAGACGTGACGTTCGCGGCCGGCACGGCGCTGTTCTGCGGCGACCTTCTTTTCTATAGGTCTGTGGGTCGAACGGACTTCCCGGGGGGAGACTTCGACACGTTGCTCGCCTCGGTGCGGCGGCTCGTCGACCGATTCCCCCCCGAGACCGAGGTCTTCCCCGGCCACATGCAGGCCACCACGCTAGGTGACGAACTGCTGCATAACCCCTTCTTGTCGAGCCTCACTCCACGTGGCTGAGAAGATCACAGCGCCCAAGGGAACCTACGACATCCTGCCCGACCAGCAGGCGGTGCGCCGCTGGGTGGTCGCGTGTGCCGAGGACGTCTTCCAGCGTTACGGCTATGGGCGCCTGGACACGCCGATCTTCGAGGAGACGGCCTTGTTCGCCAGGGGTGTGGGCGAATCCACCGACATCGTGCGCAAGGAGATGTACACGTTCACGGACCTCGGCGGACGGAGCATGACCCTGCGCCCGGAAGGGACCGCGCCTGCGGCTCGCGCCTACGTCGAGCACGGCATGCGCACCCTTCCGCAACCGGTGAAGCTCTGGTATCACTGGCCGATGTTCCGCTATGAGAGCCCGCAATCGGGCCGCTATCGTCAACACTACCAGTTCGGCGTCGAGGCCTTCGGCTCCACGTCTCCCGCGCTGGATGCGGAGGCCATCGGCGTCCTGGCGGCCCTGTATCGGGAGATCGGTCTGGCCCAAGTGGAACTTCGCATCAATTCGATGGGCTGCCGACAATGCCGCCCCACCTACTCGGACGAATTGCGCGCCTTCCTCATCGATCACCGCGCCGACCTCTGTACGGAGTGCCACGAGCGTACGCGCCTGAACCCGCTTCGCACCTTCGACTGCAAGGTGCCGGGATGCGTGCGCGTGATGGAGTCGGCCCCGCGCTTCACGGAGTATCTGTGCGAGAACTGCGAGGGGCATCACACGGTGGTGCGGGACCATCTGGTGGTCCAAGGCATCGAGTACGTCGAAGACCACCGGCTGGTGCGAGGCATGGACTACTACACCCGCACCACCTTCGAGTTCCAGTCTGCCGTCCTCGGCGCCCAATCGGGAGTGGGGGGTGGTGGACGCTACGACGACCTGGTGGAATCCATCGGCGGGCCGCCCACGCCTGGAGTCGGCTTCGGCACGGGCGTTGAGCGCATCCTTCTTGCCCTCTCGCGCTCGCGGGACGATCTACCCGGCACCCGTGGACCCCTGGCATACGTGGTCGCCGTCAACGACTCTGCCCGGCGAGAGGCCTTCGCTCTGGTACATGAGCTGCGTTCAAGAGGGGTGGCGGCCGAACTCGACTACGCTTCTCGAAGCCTCAAGGGACAGATGAAGCAGGCCGGAAAGGGAGGAGCCCGCTTCGCTCTGATCCTGGGGGACGAGGAGACAGCCGCCGGAGAGGTGACTCTCAAAGACATGGCGACCGGTGAGGAGCGTCGCCTGCCACGTACCGAGGCGACCGAGGTCGTCGTTAAAGCAGAAGTGAGCGCAGAATGAGCTATAGAACGCACTGGTGTGCCGATGTCACCGAGGTGACGGTCGGCGAGCAGGTCACGGTAGCGGGTTGGGTGAACCGCCGCCGGGATCACGGCGGCTTGGTCTTCATCGACCTACGGGACCGCAGCGGTCTGCTGCAACTCGTGTTCGACCCCGAGAAACACGCAGACGCCCACGTCGGCGCCCACGATCTTCGCGGCGAGTTCGTGATCTCCGCCTCGGGAACTGTAGTCGCGCGCGGTGAGGACCAGGTGAACCCGAAGCTGCCCACGGGTCGAGTGGAAGTCATGGTGGAGTCTCTCGACCTAGTGACGCCGGCCAAGACTCCGCCCTTTTCCCCCGACGACACTACGGCCCTAGATGAGACGCTCAGGCTGAAGTACAGGTACATCGATCTTCGCCGGAAGCGCCTGCAGGACAACCTGAGGTTGAGGGGTCAGGTCGTCCAATCGGTGCGTCGCTACTTCGACGACGAGGGGTTCATAGAGTTCGAGACCCCGATCCTCACGAAATCGACTCCCGAGGGCGCCCGCGACTTCCTCGTGCCGAGCCGGCTTCGCCGCGGCGAGTTCTATGCCCTGCCGCAGTCTCCGCAGCTCTTCAAGCAACTGTTGATGATCGCGGGGTTCGAGCGCTACTACCAGATAGCGCGGGCATTCAGGGATGAAGACCTCAGAGCCGATAGACAGCTCGAGCACACTCAGATCGATCTGGAGTTGAGTTTCGTGCACGAGGCTGACGTTCAGCGAGTAGTCGAAGGCCTTATGTGCCGTGCCTTCAGCGAAGTACTGGGCATGGAACTGCCGCGTCCCTTCCCTCGCTTGACCTACCGCGAGAGTATGCGCCGCTTCGGCTCGGACAAGCCCGACATGCGATTCGGCATGGAGATCGTCGATGTCTCCGACTTGGTGGCCGGGGTCGAGTTCAAGGTGTTCGCCGAGACCCTAGCTCTGGGCGGCGTTGTGCGCGGCATCCGTGCGCCCGGCGGCGCGCGCTTCTCCCGCAAGGACGTCGATGACCTCTCGGGCGAGGTCGCCGTCTTCGGAGCCCGGGGTCTTGCTCCCGTGTGGGTCGAGGACTCAGGGCTCCGCTCTCCCATCGCGAAGTTCCTCGGCGACGAGGTGATGGCCGGTCTCGTGGCCCGTCTCGAAGCCGTGCCGGGCGATCTCTTGTTGTTCGTGGCTGATCGCGCTCAAGTGGTCGAGCCGAGTCTCGGCGCCCTGCGCTCCCGTCTTGCCGACCTTCTCCAGATCCCCCGTGACGGGTGGCGGTTCGTGTGGGTGGTAGATCCACCCATGTTCGAGTTCGATGAGCGGGAAGGCCGTCTGAAGGCCCAGCATCACCCTTTCACGAAGCCGCGTGTGGATTCAATCAGTGACCTTCGAGACCGCCCTCTCGAGATCGGGACCGAGGCATACGACCTGGTGCTGAACGGCGTGGAACTGGGCAGCGGATCGATCCGCATATCCAACCCTCTGCTTCAGCACGAGGTGTTCCGCGTTCTCGGCCTCGAGGAGGAAGAGATACGTGCGAAGTTCGGTTTCCTGGTGGAGGCGATGGACTTCGGCGTCCCCCCACACGGCGGGATGGGGATCGGTCTCGACAGGACTGTGATGCTCATGGCCGGTGAATCTTCGATCAGGGAGGTGATCGCCTTCCCGAAGACTCAAAGTGGGTCTTGTCCACTCACGGACGCTCCATCGGAGGTCGCAAGGGCACAGCTGCAGGAACTCGGGATACGGGTGGGCTAGCGGAGTGAAGGGGGGTCGTCGACTTTGTCGAAATCAGACACCTATGGTACTGTTAATGCGCTCGACCTTGTGCGTGATCCGCTCAAACTTGAGCCAACACATTTTCCTTGGGAGGCACGTTCTCCCGGCCGGCGCAGCTCGCCGGGGACAGTCGCCCACCTGCATACGCAGGTTCAAGGGAGATGCGGACACGGCAAGGTGGAGCACTTCTTTTTTCCGGAGGAACATGATGCAGCGAATGCGTAAGGCCGTTCCGGTAGTGCTCATAGCGATGCTCCTGCTGGTCAGCCTCTCACTCGCTGTCGGTTGCGGGGGCGGCGATACCACGACGGAGGAGACCCAGCCGCCGGATGCGGGCGTCGTCGTCGAAGTGACCACGACCGTCGCCCCAGGCCCGTCCAAGGCATTCAAGCATCTCATCGGAACAACGCTTGCCGTTACTGATGACACCCCTGAGAAGGTGCGCGCGAGCGTCGAACGACACACACCCATGGTGATCGCCTTCTACGTCACCGGCGGAACCGACGACTCAGTCGTCCTTCAGCATCTCAACGACTTGTCGGTGCGTTTCGCCGACATCGACTTCTACGAATTCGACTACAAGCTCCCCGACGACTACGGGGATCTGAGCGCGCTCTTGGAGATCGACTATCCGCCGCAAGTGACGTTCGTGGACGACCGCGGGGTCATCCAGGCCGTGACCTCCGGGTACGCCGATGAGGGCACGCTCAATCAGAACCTGACAAATATCCGCTAGACCCCTCTCGCGGATCCTCGCACGTGATGTGACGGGCCGGCGCCTGCCGGCCCGCATGTTCGGTGGGTAGAGCATGGAACACGCACAAGACCACGACCCCTTCCCGCGAGCGTACGGTCCACTCGTGCTCGAGCACCTTCGCGAACCACGTCGCGTCGGGATCCTCGAGTATCCCGACGCGACGGGCTCGGCCGGCAGTCATACGTGCGGAGACCTTGTTGCGATGCACGCGCGCCTGCAACAGGGACGGATCGTCGAGGCCCGCTTCCAAGCCTTCGGCTGCCCTGCCACCATCGCCTCCGCGGCCGAGATCGTCGCGCGTCTCCCCTCCATGACGATACTCGAGGCAGCCGCTATCGGACACGAAACGATCGCCCAGCACCTCGACCTGCCGCCTCACAAGAGAGGCTGTTCGGAGGTGGCTGCCGATGCCCTTCACGACCTTCTCGAACACTGGGTGACATCGGGACTCCCGATGCTGCCTCCCGATCAGGAAGCCGCCGGTGGGTTCCTCGTAGCCATGAGCGGAGGGGTCGATAGCTCCGCTGCCGCTCTTCTATTGAGACAGACCGGTGAACCGGTGGCCGGCGTGACGTTCCGTCTCTGGGCAGACCCGTCATGTAGCATGGGGAGCGGGTGCTGCAGCCCCGAGACGGTCCGCGCCGCTCGGCGAATGGCTCATCACCTCGGCTTGCCTCATCTGACAGTGGATCTCACACACCGGTTCTTCGAGGAAGTGGTCGAGCACTTCGTAGCTGAGTACGCGGTCGGTCGAACGCCCAACCCATGCGTCAGCTGCAACTCAGCTCTGCGGTTCGAAGCGCTGATCGGGTTGGCCGACCGCCTCGGGGCGACCCAAGTGGCCACAGGACACTACGCCCGCATGATGGGTCGACCTCCGCGCCTGCACCGCGGGGTGGACCCTGCCAAGGACCAGTCCTACGTTCTCTCCCGAGTCGATCCTGTCGTACTGCAAAGAGTGGTCTTCCCGTTGGGTGGGCTGGTCAAGTCCGAGGTGAGGCGACTCGCACGTGAGGCTGGTTTGGAAGCCCACGATGCGGAAGAGAGCCAGGAGATCTGCTTCATCCCAGACGACGATTACCGACGATTCCTGACGGACCGTCTCGGTCGCCGGGCAGGTACGATCGTCGATGGAGAGGGTCGCGTCCTTGGCTCGCATGAGGGTACGTTCCGATTCACTGTGGGCCAGCGTAAGGGTCTTGGTATCTCCTCTTCGGAGCCGTTGTACGTCACGGCGATCGGTGCCGCGAACGGCACCGTAGTGGTCGGCACGCGCGATGACCTCAAGGTGACCGAGGTGCGCCTCGGGCAGGTGGTGGAGCACGGGAAGCTTGAGAAGGGCCCGCTAACCGCGCAATTCCGCTCCAGCGGGGGGGTGGTCGCCGTCGAGGTCAGTGGCGCGGGCGCTGACACGGTCTTGAAGCTCAAGACTCACGGATCAGGCGTAGCATTGGGGCAGACCGGCGTCGTATACGAGGGGGACGCGGTGCTGCGGGCGGGGTCGATAGAGGAGACGCACTAGCCCGCGAGACGGAGCCCGGGGAACCAGCGGCCTAGCGAGTCATGGAACCAGGGTGACGCGGGTGGTACGGGGCCCTATGGTATAGTTGAAGCTGCACTGAGGAGCTTTCCCGGGCACTTCCGCCCGGCATTGACGCACCGATCGAGGAGACTGATATGGAGTGGGATGCGTCCGCGTTCATGAAGATCGCCATCGGCATCTTCTTCCTCGCCTTCGCGGGGGGACTCACGTTCGCACTCGTTCGCTTGGCCGGGGTCCTCAAGGAGTTGACTGTCATCCTTACAGATTCCGCGAGAGAGTTCGTGCCGATCATCACCCGCTTTCAGACGACCGTGGACGGCATCAACTCCGAGATCGGGAAGATAGACGAGATCACGGGTTCGGTCGCCCACTTGACGGGCACGATCGAGAGCACGACCTCCGCGCTCCAGAGCGCGATCGCGACCCCGGTGAAGAAGATGGCCGGCTTCACTGCCGGTCTCGGTGAAGCAATGTCGTCCTTCGTCGCCGGACGACGAAAGGAGTCGTGATGGGCAGGATCTCCTTCGGGTTCACTATCGCGTTGACCGCAGCTGCAGGAGCTGCGGCTGCCCTCGCCTATCGCATCTCTCGCGAAACCGGCAAGAGTCTCACGGAGGCGCTTGCCGAGGTCCCCGCTGAAGCAGAGCGTTACCTCGAAGAGATCGTCACCCGCGGCCGTGAGGCACTCGACGCGGGGCGTAGCGCGGCTGCCGAGAAGCAGACGGAGATCGAGAAGCGTCTCAACGAGCGGGCCTGAAGACCGGGATCCCGGTCTGCCGCCATGCCAACTCTCTCAGACACGGTTTCTCTCACCACGCCGCGTGCCCCGGAGTACTATCCCCTGTTCAACATGCTGCTCGGCGGCATAGCGACTCGGCGCGACCTCTCGCTGGAAGCACTTGACGATCTGCAGCTCGCAGTCGATAACGTGATCCTGGAAGACCGCCACTCCACTGGCGATCTTTCGCTGACGGTGACTCTCCAGGAGGATGCGCTGGAGATAGTCATATCGCCGCTCTCCGATCCCGATCTCTACCATACCTTGGTCGAGGGCTCGGTTTCGGCCGACGCTGCTGATCGATGCCTGGATATCTGCTTGTTTCTGAGCCCACTCGTCGATCGGTATGTGGTGCGGGATCTCGACTCGGGCGGCTTCGCTCTCGAGTTGCGGAAGCTCCTCCGGTAGGGGCGCCCGTGGACATCGGCTCAGCACACTCGAACACCACACAGCTGCCCCTCCAGGCGCGCACCGCGAACGCCCCGGAGAAGGAACTGCTTCGCCGCATCCATCGTGAGGCAGACGGTGCCGCGCGAGCGGAGTTGATCACGCGCTACCTGCCACTCGTTCGCAGTCTCGCGCGCCGCTTCTCTTCGCGTGGGCAGCCGGTGGAAGACCTCATACAAGTGGGGTCCATAGGCTTGATCAAGGCGATCGATCGCTTCGATATCGAACGAGGCGTCGAACTTTCCACCTACGCGACTCCCACCATCCTGGGTGAGATCAAGCGCTACTTCCGAGACAAGGGCTGGGCGGTCAAGGTGCCACGTGCCCTCCAGGACCTGAACATCCGCCTCAACCGGATCATCGAGCAGCTCACGGTGGAACTCAACCGGTCTCCAACCATCGCCGAACTCGCTGAAGCGTGCGCCGTTTCGGAAGAAGAGGTACTTGAGGCTCTCGAAAGCGGCAGAGCCTACAACTCTCTGTCCCTTTTCTCGAGCGGATCGCCAGACGATGAGGATTCACTCGAGCTGCTCGACTACCTCGGGCGTGAGGACGACGAGTACAAGTTGGTCGAGCAACGGAGATATCTGGCGCCCGCGATGGCTCGTCTCGACGAACGTGAACGTCTCATCCTCCATCTGCGGTTCTTCGAAGGGATGACCCAGACCCAGATCGCCGCCCGCGTGGGGATCTCGCAGATGCACGTGTCCAGACTGATCCGTAAGTCGATCGAAGTCCTGAGACAGAACATGGTCGATCAGGACGGCATCCCGCCAGATCCCTCTCGCTGAGAGAGACCGATCGTGCATCGTCCTCGGGAAAACAAGAACGTGGGAGACACGCGTGAAGACGAGTGAACTTCGCAGACTTTTCCTGGACTACTTCACCAGGAACGGTCACCTGCTGGTTCCCAGTGCGTCACTGGTACCGTACCGAGATCCGTCCGTGTTGCTTACTACTGCGGGCATGCAACCGTTCAAGCCGTACTTCCTGGGCATGGCCGATCCGCCCGCGCCTCGTCTCACCAGCGTGCAGAAGTGCTTTCGCACTACGGACATCGATCGCGTCGGTCTTACGGCCAGGCACTGCACGTTCTTCGAGATGCTGGGGAACTTCTCGGTGGGCGACTACTTCAAGGAAGACGCCATCCGCTTCGGCTACGAGCTCTCCACCGCCGAGTTGGGCCTCTCGCCCGACCGTATCTGGGTCTCGGTCTTCGAAGGCGACGAACGTGTCGGAGCCGACGAGGAAGCCATGGGGTACTGGGAGGCGGTCGGCATCCCACGAGCACGGATGGTCGCTCTGCCTCGCAGCGAGAACTTCTGGGGGCCACCTGGCCCCACCGGCCCGTGCGGCCCCTGCTCGGAGCTCTACTACGACCGTGGTGTCGAGGTCGGCTGTGGGAGCGATGACTGCAAGCCCGGATGTGACTGCGAACGCTTCCTCGAGTACTGGAACCTGGTGTTCATGCAGTACAACCAAGATGAACAAGGACGGCTCACGCCGCTACCCGCCAAGAATATCGACACCGGAATGGGGTTGGAGCGCATCGCCGCCCTCATGCAAGATGTCGATTCGGTCTTCCTCACCGACTCGTTCCGCCCTCTCATCGAACTGGGTGAAGAGATATCGGGCGTGAGTTTCGGCAGCTCGGAGAGCGCGGACGTGGTCTTGCGGGTTCTCGCGGACCACTCCAGGGCCATGGCCTTCCTTATCGGCGATGGCGTTCTTCCCGGGAACGAGGGCAGGGGCTACGTCTTGAGGCGCGTGATCAGGCGTGCAGCCCGATTCAGCCGGAGCCTCGACATGACTCCGCCGTTCCTCGCACGTTTCGCGGAGCGCACCATCGATCTCATGTCGGAGGCGTACCCGGAGCTGCGCGCTCGGCAGGACACCATCCTCCGCATCGTCGGTGCGGAGGAGGAGCGCTTCAATCGCACCCTGGACCAGGGCTTGATACTCCTCGACGAAGAGATCCGCAGGGCCGAGGACGAGGGAACGGAAGTCTTCCCCGGCAGGGCGGCGTTCGTGCTGCACGACACGTACGGCTTTCCGATCGAGGTGACCAGAGAGATCGTGGAAGAGCGCGGCATGCATCTCGATCGAGTGGGCTTCGATAGTGCCATGGGCGCACAGCGTGAGCGCGCTCGGGCCTCAAGTCGGGGCTCGGACACAGTGCAGGAAGCCGTTCTCACCTTGGCCAGGGCGGATGGACACCCGACGGAATTCGTCGGCTATGCCCAGGACGAGGTCTTCACCGTCATCGAGCGCCTGCAGAGACTCGAAGACGGGCACGTGATCCTCAGCCTCCGAGAAAGCCCGTTCTATGCCGAAAGCGGGGGGCAGACGGCGGACATCGGTTGGATCGAGACAGACTCGGGCCGTGCGGAAGTCCGCGACGTGCAACAACACGGCTCGGTGCAGATCGTGCTCGCGAACGTCGTCGAGGGAGAACTCCAGCCGGGGGTGCGAGCCAAAGCGGTCATCTCTTCCGTGCACCGGCACTCCGTTGCGGCCAACCACACTGGCACCCATCTTCTGCACTACGGTTTGCGCACCATGCTCGGGAAGGACGTGACCCAAGCGGGGTCCGCCGTCCGGGCCGACAAGTTCCGTTTCGACTTCGCGTATCACGAGCCCCTCGGGGCGGAACGCCTACGCGAACTGGAGGCGATCGTCAACCGCAAGATCGTAGAGAACCACCCGGTGCGCGCGTTCACGACGAGTCTTGACCACGCCAAAGACCTCGGCGCTGTCGCGCTCTTTGGCGAGAAGTACGGCGACTTCGTCCGGGTAGTCGAGGTCGATGATTTCAGTCGGGAACTGTGCGGCGGCACGCATGTGCACGCGACCAGTGAGATCGGGATCTTCAAGATCGTCTCCGAAGGCAGTGTTGGAGCGAACGTACGACGGATCGAGGCGCTAACCGGCCGAAAAGCCGTTGAGTTCTATCGTGACCGCGATACTTCGGTCTCCGAAGCGGCCCGGCTGCTCTCGGTGCAGGAAGACGCTCTCGTACCGGCCATACGCAAGCTCGAGACCAGACTGGGTAGCCTCGAACGTGACAACAAAGAACTGATGGCCGGCACCACCGCGGATCTGACCTCCGGTATCCTCGATGGTTCAGTGACGGCGGGGGAGACTCGCGTGGCCGTGGCGCACGTGGCGGCCCGGGACACAGAGCACCTGCTGTCCCTACTCGATCAAGTCCGCGGCCGGCTCGGACCGGCTGTCGTCGTTCTCGCGGCCATCTCCGATGACAAGGTCGTTGCGGTGGCCGGGGTCTCTCCCGAGTTGACTGGGTTCCACGCCGGTGATCTGATCAAGGAACTCGGTGCCCTGATCGGGGGCGGGGGCGGGGGTAGCCCAAGTCTGGGTCGTGGCGGAGGCGGTGATCCGAGTCGCCTCGATGCGGGTCTGGAGACTATCCAGGACTCCCTACTGGCCCGTCTGGGAGCCTGACCGAATTGCGCACGCTGGGCGTGGATGTGGGCGGGGCCCGAACAGGACTCGCCCTCTCCGATCCCCTCGGGATCACGTGCAGACCCCTCGGGATCCTGAAGCTCAAGGACCGACAGGAACTCGCCGCTGCCGTCGCTGATGTGGCCGAGCGGGAGGATGCGTCCGCCATAGTCGTCGGCCTGCCCCGACCTCTTTCCGGCAGAGAGAACCAACAGATGCGTACAGTCGTCGCCTTCATCGACCGATTGAGGTCCGCCACTGCGAGGCCGGTGTTCACCTGGGATGAGCGTTTCACATCGAAGCTGGCTAAGCAGAATCGCAGGCCCGGGGAGTTGGTTGACGATGTGGCTGCTTGCCACCTTCTTCAGGGCTACCTGGACCACGCGGCCCTGGTTCGATCAAGGCCTTCGGAGTGAGAGCGAACGACCGTACCACCCGTCGTCGCCGTCGACTCCTGGTAGCTTTTGCCTTTCTCCTGCTGGTGCTGGGCGGCGGAGCTGTCGTCGTCGCCTCTGACTTCCTGGAGCGGTTCGGCGGACCTACCCCCACCGTCGCACCGTCAGAGGCACGAACCATCATCATACCAACCGGCTTGACGGCCTCGGACGTCGCCACGATCCTCGAGCGCGAAGGTGTCATCGCCTCGGCCACCACCTTCCTTGTGGAGCTTCGTCTCAAAGGAGCGGCTGAGCGGATCCAGCCGGGCACGTATAGTTTCGTGACCGGTCAGGACATCGGTTCGGTGATAGCACTCCTCGAAACCGGATCGTCTCCCCCCGACGTACGGCTCACCCTGCCCGAGGGATTGTCGATTGACCAAGCAGCGGCGCGCATGGATGGGTTTGAAGCCATCTCTGCGGACGACTACCAGAAATACGCGGGGGATCCCGACCGGTTCATTCTTCCGAAGGTCGGGGACGCCGAGGTGGCTCCGGCCGACCTCGAAGGACTGCTCTTCCCCAGCACGTATTTCGTCGAACTCGGTGTCGACTCCCAGGAACTGATCCAACTGCAGCTGAACACGTTCGAGAGCAAGACGAGAGAGCTGGACTGGGCAAACGCGAACGCACTCGGTGTCGAACCATATGAGGTAATCATCGTCGCGTCTATGATCGAGAAGGAAGCCCGGGTGCCTGAAGAGCGCGCACGGGTGGCCGCCGTCATCTACAACCGACTTGAGCGCAACATGCCACTCGGCATCGACGCCACGACTCGTTTCGCCTTGAAGAAGTGGACCGAGCCGCTCACCAAGAGCGACCTCGCCAGCGATTCCCCCTACAACACCCGGGTGGTCACGGGACTTCCGCCCGGCCCGATCGCGAGCCCTGGTATTCAGGCGCTGGGGGCTGCTCTTGCCCCTGCGGATGTGGATTTCCTGTACTACGTGCTCATCGATACCGAGGGACACCACTTCTTCACTGCCTCATACGACGACTTCCTCAAGGCCAAAGCCCAAGCTCCCGGAGAATGAAGCCTCGAGGTCGCCATTGTGCGACCAAAGGAGGAGTGTGGCCCCGGAGCGAACCTTGTACTGTGGTGTCCGGAATCTCTGAAGGGCGACGGCAAGGGCGAATCCTGGAGTTGATCGAATGGAAGTAGGGGCCGGCACGGGGGTGATCTGCATTCTGGGCCATCCTGTGCGCCATTCACGTTCACCGGCGATGCACAACGCCGCCTTCGTGGATCAGGGTCTAGACCTGGTGTACGTGGCGTTCGATGTCGCAGAGGTGCACTTGCCCTCGGCCGTCGAGGGGCTTCGCAGCCTAGGGTTCGTAGGCGCCAACGTCACAGCTCCGCACAAGGAGGCCGTGGTCGCTCTTCTTGACGAGACCGACGATCTGGCCACCAAGATCGGGGCGGTGAACACGATTGTGGCCGACCACGGTCGTCTCCGGGGCCACAACACAGACGCCGAAGGCTTCCTCCGCGCCCTGGAGCGAGGGTGGGGGAGGAGTCCGGCGGGCGCTCGCTGCCTTGTGCTGGGAGCCGGAGGCGCGGCTCGCGCCGTCGTTGCGGCGCTCGTACACGCCGGAGCGGCCGAGGTCGCGGTGCATAACCGCACCAGTGCGCGAGCCCAAAGACTCTGCTCCGACGCTTCGGCGTGGTCCACCGTCCCCGTCCAGGCAATCGAGACGCGAGAACTCGGCCGCGTCACCGCTCAAGTCGATTTGATCGTGAATGCGACGTCCATCGGCCTCGCTGGTACGTTCAAGGCAATACCACTTCCTGTCGATATGGTGAGGGAAGGTCATGCGGTGATGGATGTCGTGTATTCTGATTCGATGACGCCGCTGTTGAAGGCAGCCCACGGGAGGGGTGCGACGGTGATCGAGGGCACAGAGATGCTTGTGCAGCAGGCCTGCATCGCGTATGGATTGTGGACCGGGAGGGACGCCCCCGTGGAGTTGTTCCGAAACAGGGCTTCCAGCGACTGATGCAGTTGCCGAGCGAAGAGATCCCCCTACGCAAGCCTGGGAAGAAACGGACCGGCGAGATCCTCGTCGAGATGGGGCTCCTGACGCCCCAACAACTCGAAGAGGCTCTCGAGGAACAGAAGACCTCGCACATGCGCATCGGCGAGGTACTCGTCGCGAAGGGGTGGGTCAAGCACAACGAGTTGACTGAGGCCCTGGCGCGCCGATTGGGCGTGCGATATCTCGATCTCTCGGTCACCAAGGTGGATCACGCCGCCGCGAACTTGATCACGGAGAAGGACGCGAGACGCTATGCGGCCATCCCCGTGACCTACCTCAACGATCACACCTTGCTGGTAGCCATGGTCGATCCGGCCAATATCTTCGCGATAGACGACCTGCGCATCCTCACCGGGTGCGACGTCGAGCCGGCCATAGCAACCGAGGAAGACATCTTCGGGCAGATCAGCAAACTGCGTCGACTCGAAGACAAGGTCGGCCAGAACCTCGAGGAGCAGCTCGATTCCACGGAAATGAGTCCCGACGAAGTGCGGGACATCAGGGAGCAAGTCGACGAGGCTCCGATCGTCAAGTTGGTCAACAGCATCATGGCTCAGGCGGCGGAGGACGGCGCGTCCGACATACACTTCGAACCGCAGGCCAAAGAGATGATCATCCGCTTCCGGAACGACGGAGTACTGCACGAGGTCATGTCGGTGCCGCGTCGCATGCAATCCGGAGTCCTCTCGCGCATCAAGATCATGGCAGACCTCGACATCGCCGAACGCCGGGTGCCCCAGGACGGCCGTATCGGTTTGATGGTGGGAGGGAAGCCCATCGATATGCGGGTGGCATCGCTGCCGACCGTGTACGGGGAAAAGATCGTGATGCGCCTCTTGGACAGGTCGAACGTCATGCTCCGGCTGGAGGACCTCGGCTTCTCAGACAAGAGCCTCGCCCGATACCGTAAATCGTTCACGAAGCCGTACGGGGCTATGTTGGTCACGGGCCCGACGGGCTCGGGCAAATCCACGACCCTATATGCCACGTTGAACATACTGAACACCTCCGAGAAGAACATCATCACGGTCGAGGACCCGGTGGAGTACAGATTGACGGGCATCAATCAGGTACAAGCGAACGTGCGTGCGGGGCTGACCTTCCCGGCGGCCCTCAAATCGATCCTCCGCTGCGACCCGGACATCGTGATGATCGGCGAGATCCGCGACAAGGAGACGGCTCAGATCGCGGTTGAATCCGCGCTCACCGGTCACTTGGTGCTTTCGACTCTGCACACCAACGACGCTCCGGGCGCCTTGTCGCGGCTCACCGAGATGGGCATCGAGCCCTTCCTCACCGCCTCAGCCGTCGATTGTGTTCTCGCTCAGCGGCTTGCCCGCAAACTGTGCGAGGGATGCAAAGAGCAGTACAAGCCCACGCAGGAGATGCTCCGCCGGAACGACTTCCCGATGGAGGCCTGCGAAGACTGGGAGAACGTCACCCTGTACAAACCGGTAGGATGTCCTCGCTGCAACGGAACCGGCTACAAGGGACGTCTCGGCATCTATGAGGTCATGCTGGTGACCGAGGCCATCGAGAGACTCACCGTGGAGCGCAAGAGCGCGGACGAGATCAGCCGTGTCGCCCAAGCCGAAGGCATGAAGAGCCTCCGCGAGGACGGAATCGACAAGGTGTTGCAGGGTCGTACGGCGATCGAGGAGATCGCACGGGTCATCGTGTAAGAAGAACCGTGCCTGCGGGCACTCGGGTAAGGACCGTGCATGATCCGCTTGTCCCAGCGTCATGGAGGTAGTTGTGGAACTAGTTGAGGTTCTGAAGGAGGTACTCGAAAGGGGAGCTTCCGACCTGCACATCTCAGTAGGGGTGCCTCCGACTCTGCGAGTCGACGGCAAACTCGTGCACCTCGATGCGCCGAGGGTGACCAATAACGACGCGCGCTCTCTCATCTACAGCATCCTCACCCAGGATCAACGGCAGAAACTCGAGAACGAGTGGGAGCTTGATTTCTCCTACTCAGTGCCCGGTCGGGCTCGATTCCGAGTGAACGCCTATTTCCAGCGCAACAGCCTCGGAGCCGCCTTCCGTCTCATCCCGGTGGACATCAAATCTATTGACGAGTTGGGCCTGCCGCAGGTACTTCACGAGTTGGCGGGAAAACCTCGGGGCTTCGTGCTCGTCACCGGTCCCACCGGTTCTGGCAAGTCCACGACCCTCGCGGCCATGATCGACAGCATCAACAAACAGCGTACCGATCACATCATGACGATCGAGGATCCGATCGAGTTCCTCCACCGCCATCAGGGCTGCATAGTGAATCAGCGTGAGGTGGGAACCGATACCAAGTCGTTCGCCAAGGCCCTGAAGTCCGTCCTCCGGCAGGACCCCGACATCATACTTGTCGGGGAGCTCCGTGATCTCGAGACGATCACAACCGCTCTGACGGCTGCGGAGACCGGCCATCTGGTCTTCGCAACGCTTCATACACAAGACGCGCCGCAGACAATCGATCGTCTCATCGACGTCTTCCCGCCGCATCAGCAGGAACAGATCCGCGTACAGATCGCCGCGACCATCCAGGGCATCGTGACGCAGCAGTTGCTCGAACGACGAGACGGCAAGGGCCGGATCGTCGCGGTCGAGGTCCTGGTCCCGACGCCCGCGGTTCGGAACCTCATCAGGGAAGGCAAGACCCACCAGATCTACACCACCATGCAGACGGGCACGAAGCACGGCATGCAGACGATGGACTCAACGCTGGCCGACCTCGTGAGGCGAGGCCTGATCACGAAGGAACTGGCCGATCGTCGATCGTCGAATCCAGAAGACCTCAGGCGACTCCTCGTATCCGGGGCTGCGTGACGCACAGATCGAGGCGCGTTCGCGGGTAGCGCTGCGCGAAAGGAAGGACCACTATGGCCAACTTCACATACACAGCCAAGCCGTCGGGCGGCAACATTATGGGCGGCGAGATACAAGGGGTGTCAAAGGCCTCGGTGGCGGCTGAACTCCGACGGCGCGGCCTTACCGTGATGTCCCTCGAGGAGAAGAAGGGGCTGCCCAACATCGGCGAACTGCTCGAGGGGATGACGAGTGTCAAGCTCCGCGACAAGGTCATCTTCTCTCGTCAGTTCGCCACGATGATCAACGCGGGGCTGGCGTTGCTCCGGGCGCTCTACATCCTGGAGGAGCAGACCGAGAACCCACGCCTCAAGAAGATCATCCAGGCCGTTCGCATGGATGTCGAGGCAGGTATGCCCCTCTCCGACTCCTTCGAGAAGCACCCGATCGCGTTCGACAGGCTCTACGTCAGCATGGTCCGGGCCGGCGAGATCGGCGGCGTGCTCGATTTGACCCTCGAACGCCTGGCGACCCAGCTCGAGAAAGACGACAGTCTCCGAAGATCGGTCAAGTCAGCCATGACCTACCCGATCCTGATCTTCGTCTTTGCGATCCTTGTGCTATTCGGCCTCATCCTGTTCGTGATACCGGTGTTCGCTGGGATGTACGATGGATTGGGCGGGCAATTGCCGTTGCTCACCAGGATCATGGTGGGGGCAAGCGACTTCCTGCGCTCCTTCTGGTTCATTGTCTTCCCGGCGCTCTTCCTACTGTTCTACGGTGCCAAGAGGCTCAAGAATACGAAGCAAGGCACCGAGACTTGGGACAAGATCAAGCTTCGTCTACCTATGAAGTTGGGGCCCATTGTCCAGAAGATCGCCGTTTCGCGCTTCAGCCGCACGCTGGCGACCCTGGTGAGCTCCGGTGTACCGATCCTGCAAGCCATCGACATCACCGGAAAGACCTCAGGCAACACGGTCATCGAGTACGCTATGGAAGCCGTGAGGGAGAACATCAAGAGCGGTGATTCGATCTCGCGACCTCTTGAGAAGGTGAAGGTGTTTCCGCCGATGGTCACCCAGATGATCGCCATCGGGGAAGAAACGGGCGCCCTCGACACCATGCTTCACAAGATCGCCGACTTCTACGAAGACGAGGTGGATTCCGCGGTGAAGTCGCTCACGTCGATCATCGAGCCGATCATGATGATCTTCATTGGGAGTATCGTCGGCCTTGTGGTCGTCTCGATGTACCTCCCGATCTTCAACCTGTTCCAGCTGGTCGAGTAACTAGGCCGTTCAGCAACCTACAAGGCACGCTCCCAGAGGGCGTGCCTTGTGTGGGGCCTTCATCATGGGAAACGATACGCATACAGCGAGTTCTTCTGGAGCCCCGGATGGGCCGGAAGGGAAGACACGGCCCGCCGGCACTCCGGAACGTTCGTTCTCGACCAATGAGATCGTGTTGGCGGCGTACCGGCGTGGAGACTTGACCGCACTCGACCACCTTCTCGAGAAGAACGCGCCACTCCTACATCATGTTCTGAAGCGGTTCTCCTATTCATCGGAACCCTACGAAGACCTTTTCCAAGTGGCGCGCCTCGGCTTCATGAAGGCGATCCACAGATTCGACGACACTCGCGGCACAACCTTCGCTACCTACGCGATCGCTATCGTCGACGGTGAGATCCGGCATCACCTCCGAGATTCAATGCTCGTGCGACAACCGCGGTGGGCGCGAGGTCTGTACTCGCAGATCGTGGAATCACAAGCTGAGTTCTTCCGGGAGCACGGCCGTTCCCCGACAATCTCGGAACTCGCAGAACTCGTCAACATCCAGGAGAAGGGTCTCCTGGAGATCATCAGGGTGCAGGCACACCTCAACGTCCATTCGTTGGACGAGCCCCTTGACGAGTCCGACGAACGTGTGCCCGACAAGGCCTTGGTTCGATCGATCCGAGCTGAATCGTTCTCGCTGCCGATAGAAGACCGCATCGTCTTGTACGAAGCGCTGGCCGTGCTCTCCGAACTCCAGAAGAAGATCATCTACCTGTTGTTCTTCCGCGATCTGACGCAGCAAGAAGTGGCAGATGAGATCGGCCTCACGCAGCGCGCTGTGTCGCGTGAGCACGTCAAGGCCCTGGGCAGACTCAGGGCGATCCTGAGCAAGCGGGTCTTCTAAACGATTCTGCGGCCCATGGTGACGACCCGCCGCCGGTCTCCCGCCTCACTCTTCTTCCACGCACGATAATGTATGTTATGTAAAGTCGGTTTGAGATGATCCCCTCATGGTGCGGCCCGTCGTCTTGCTTTCCGGCGCCCACGCCCCACCCGCACCATCCCTGGAGACCCGGCCCAAGAATGGATGATGTGGGCTCGATCTTGGGCTTAGAATACGGGCTCTCGCCTTGTACTGTCTTATCAAGCGTAGAAAGGAGGTGGTCTAGATAGACAGCTTGCTTTGCGGACGCAGCGGCTTCAGGACCGGAGGTGGCATCCGCCTATAGCCGTCGGAACACCCGACGGACGCTGCCGACGGCGCTTCCGGGTGCCGTGTTCGTCCATACAGACCATCGAGGGCCGCTCGCACCGTGAGTGGCCCTCGATGCGTATCAGTAGCGGATCAAACTGAAGACGTCGTAGCCCTTGAGCCGGTCGCGACCTTTGAGGAACTCCAATTCGATCACGAAGGCCAGGCCGGCCACTATCCCGCCAGCCTTCTCCACCAGTTCGATCTTGGCTCTCGCGGTTCCTCCGGTGGCGAGAAGATCGTCATGGATGATGACCCTCTGGCCCGGTTCTATCGCGTCCAGATGCATCTCTAGGCAATCCACGCCGTACTCCAGCTCGTACTCGGCGCGAGCGACGTTCCATGGCAGCTTTCCCGGCTTGCGCGCCGCCGCGAATCCAGCACCTACCGCGTAGGCAAGTGCTGCACCCAGGATGAACCCTCTCGCTTCCGCACCCAAGATCAGATCGGGAGACTTCTCTCTACTGAACTCGGCAAGCCGGTCTACCGTGTGGCGAAGCGCCCCGGGGTCCTGTAAGAGCGGCATTATGTCCTTGAAGATGATGCCCTCTTTCGGAAAGTCAGGTACGTCGCGGATGAAGGCGCTCAGATCCATGGGGCTCCTCGGGTCATCTGGGGACGGTCAGTCTAGTGGTCAGTCGGCAAGCCGCGAAAGCTCACGGTACAGAAGCAGGTCGAGCAGACGAGCCATCAACGAACCGAGATCGGCCAGGGCTCGAACCCCTTCGTCCCTTCTGTCCTTGTTCGCCGATCTCATCGAGGGCGCAACCACCTGGGCTAGCAACGCGGCCTCTCGCTCTGCCGAGGAACTGAGAACACGCAGATTGCGGGGCTCGACCCCGTGCTGGTTCAGGAGCTCGCAGATGCGCACTACCTCCAGGTCCGATTCAGAGAGCATGGTCTCAGTCATCGGGGTGGCGACCTCGAAAAGATGGAATTCGGCGAGAGCGCGGAGGAATGACTCAGGAACGCCGGTGATGCTCATTGCCTGTTCCCACGAGTAGGCTAGGTCTTCGCGCTTGAGACCTCGGGCCGTAGCGAAAGGCCCCGACGGTGCAAGAGGGCGACCGAGCGCCGAAGCAGTGCCACGCTGGAGTCGTTCCTTGATCACGTCGAGCGGCAGGAACTCATCCCGCTGAAGAGTCAGGATGGTACGCAGCGTACGCACGGCTACTGGGCCATACTTGCGATATCCCCCCGGCGTACGCTCCGGCGACAGAAGACCCCGATCTTCCAAGTAGCGGATCTTGCTGATGGTCAAGTCGGGGAAGTCATCGCGGAGGCTCGCGACGACTCCGCCGATCGCCAAGAGGGTCCCCGGTCGGCCTTCGACCTCTCCCGCAGCCTCTCCGTCCGATGACTCGTGACGCTGCGAGCGATCCATCATCAGTCGACCGGTTCCAGGAACGCCAGCTTGAACTTTCCAATCTGCAACTCGTCACCGTCGGCGAGGTGCTGCCGCTCGACCCTGCCGCGGTTGACGTAGGTGCCGTTCAGGCTGTTCAGGTCCTCGACCGCGTAGCCGGTCGCATCGCGCACGATGCGGGCGTGGTGGCGAGAGACAGTAACATCGTCGAGGAACAAGTGGCTTTCGGGGTTGCGACCGATGGTCAACAGATCACTGTCGAGGGCGATCTGCTCACCCTCGCTCCCTCCCCCCGCCCGGATGAGGAGCACAGGATAGCGGCTCGTCTGTCCGGGGGCCTCAGGACCGGTGCCAGCTTCGTCCCCTTCGAGCGGCGCATAGGTGACAGTAGTCTCGGCGAGGTCGGTGATGATCAGTCGGCTACCACAACGGCTACAGAAATTGGCGTCCGCGCTGTTCTCGAAAGAACACTTCGCGCACGCGGTCATGCATCACCTTCGTTCACTTGGGCCAGTTGGCGTTCGTAGTCCGAGAACTCCGCTGCCATCTGATCCTCGATACCACGCAGCACCTCCGGATTCTCAAGCATGTGGGTGCGGTCCGCCGAATCGGTGTTGTTGATGACGTACGGGTCGATCATCACTTGGTCGAAGCTCCGACCTTTGCTCAACTCCGTCACGATGTAGCGGAGGATCCTCTCCTCGCGGACGCCCACCGAGAGCTCGTGGAACAGTTGCTCCATGCCCTTCACAACCCGTGCGATCCTATCCCCCATGGGACAGCCTCCGCGTCAGAGTTCTTCGTCAGCGAGCCCACGGGAACTGAGGATGCCGCTGAGTTTCTCGACGTCCCCTTCACCAAAGAGGCTCTCGCCGCTCGAATGCTTGTCTCGCAGGCGACGGACCATCTCAGCACGCAAGATGTCGAGTTTTGCGTGGATGATGCGGCGCGTCTTCGAGACCTCTCGCTCCTCTTCCGCCAAGTGCTCGGCAAGGAGCTTGATCTCTTCGTCGCCCTTCGACTGTATGTCGATGAGCAGTTCGAAAGATGAGGTATCGTAGTCGTTCATGAGTTCCAGTATACCCCCGTGGCTACGAACCATCAACCTTGACTAGAGGTTGGCAGTCGCGCTGCCACCTTCGACGAAGGGCAGACGTGGCGCGCCTGCCCTTCGTGCCATGTGATCCTATGCGTCGGACGAGCCGACGATCACTCGTCAAGCTCTGCGAGAGCCTGATCGTATTCCTCGGCCGACATGAGTTCGTCGAGTTCGGCCGGGTCGCTCAACTTGACCTTGATGAGCCACCCGTCTTCGTAGGGGCTCTCGTTGATCAATTCGGGAGCATCTACGACTTCTTCGTTGGTCTCGACGATCGTGCCGCTCAGCGGAGCGTAGACGTCGGACACCGCCTTCACCGACTCTATCTCGGCATACGTGCTACCTGCGGAGACCTCCGTGCCTACCTCGGGAAGCTCGATGTAGACGATGTCGCCGAGGGCCTCCTGAGCGTAGTCGGTTACACCGAGTACGGCAACGTCACCCTCGATACGGGCCCAATCGTGCTCCTTGTGGTACTTGAGGTTCTTGGGATTCACTAGCGCTCCTTTCTCGCCAAGCGTGGCTGGCCACATGATAGCACAGGCATCCTGGCCCTCCAGGCGTCAAGCCCGTGTGTCTGAACTCGCGTGCTGCTCGTCACTCAGCCTCTCGAGAAGGAGGCTCTCGAGGGTTCTGTCTATGGTCACCTGAGAGCTGAGTTCGGTGACTTCCGCGCACTCGAAGGCGAAGCGGCCTTCCTCCAAGGCGATGACACTCCAGAACGCCTCAAGGCCCGGCTCGAATCCACTCCTCTCTGTGTGAATGATCCTCCCCCGGACCATGACTATGAGGCCGTCTACGTCGGTCGCATCGGCCGAACAGCGGAGTCTCACCTCCCCCGTCTTCTTCCCATGCACCAACACCTGGAGGATCTCAGGAAGCACGAAGTCCCTCAGGTCACCTACAAAGGCCATCGAACTCCCGTATCTCGCCAACCGATGATGAACGTTCGCGATTCTACCAACGGCGACCCGCATAGCAAAGGCCACAGGGCCTTGTTATACTTCTGCCCGTGCTTCAGGCCGTATCGTAGCGGCTCACCAGTGCACAAGGAGGTGCTCTTGGCTCGTCGCAAAGGGCTGGTTATCAACGACCGGCAGATGCAGCTCGTGGATGACATCCTAAACAAGCTGCGCCAGGTTTCGGGGTCACGCTTCATCGCCCTTGTCTCGACGAGTGGTCAGCCCATAACCACATCGTCGGTGGAAGCTCATCCCGATACGCTGTCTCTCGCTTCCCTTGCAGCCAGCTCGTTCGCAGCCACGCAGCAGCTCGCCGAGGTACTACACGAGCGTGAGTTCACGTTGCTGTTCCACGAAGGCCGCGAGAGCAACCTGCATGTGGCTCAGGTCACGGATCAGGTCCTGCTGGTGATCACCTTCGGGCGTGAGACTCAAGTGGGCAAGGTGAGGCTCTACACGAACCGGGCGGTGGAAGTGCTGAGGCCCGTGTTCGATTCGAACGACGAAGACGACCAGACCAACCTCATGATCGACGATGACTACTCGCTCCTCGCGGACGAGGCCATCGACGACCTGTTCGCGGACATGGAGTGACCTCGTGCCTCTGATCAATTTCGCAGCGCGCGAGATCAACTACAAGATCGTCTACTACGGGTGTGGTCTGTGCGGCAAGACCACGAATATCCAGTACATCCACAAGAAGGTGAACCCGAACGCCCGGGGCAAGCTGGTGAGCATCGCGACGGAGGAGGAGCGCACGCTCTATTTCGACTTCCTCCCCCTATCCTTGGGAACGGTCAAGGGCATGAAGACACGCTTCCACCTTTACACCGTTCCAGGACAGTCGTACTACAATGCGTCGCGCCGACTCGTATTGCAGGGGGTCGACGGCCTGGTGATGGTCGCCGACAGTCAGATCACTCGTTTGGACGAGAACGTCGAAAGTTACCTCAATCTCTGGGACAACCTCCTCGACCAAGGTGACGACCTGTCTCGCCTCGGGTTCGTGATCCAGCTCAACAAGCGCGATCTCACCGACATCTTCTCCGCGGAGGATCTCAAAGAACTGCTCAACCACACGAACTCCCCCGTGACGGAAGCATGCGCGCTCACGGGCCAGGGGGTCTTCGAGACCCTGAAGACAGTGTGCAAGCAGGTTATCGCCAAGACCGGCCAGGCGTAGGCGAGACCGCCTCCAGCGCGCCGTGCCAACGGGGCCCGGACGTGGGCACCGACAGCACCAACGGCCGGGCCTCTCCCCTCGGCTACGCGCTTTCTCAGGGAACCTCAGCCCCCTACGCGGACCACCCAATCCTTCGGAGCGTAGGTGCTGTCGAACATATCTTCGTGCACCACTCTGCCTGAGGAATCCCGAACCACCCGTCGCACCTCCACCGCGCGCCCCGCCACTCCGGCCTCAACAGGCGATGTGGTGCCGCGGGCCAACGCGGGGTCGCGCAGGCGGCGGGGGTTCTGCTCGGAGCTACGGGGCCCGACTAGATCGTGGAACGGTGAGGTCTCGTACTCTACCGAGCGATCCCACTGCGGCGCGGCGAAGGCCGCTTCCACCGAGCGATCGGTGGCGGTGACCGAGAGCAATAGGACTGTGTCCGAGTCGTTGGTGAAACGGACGTCGATGGCCCCATACGAGACCGTCGCGTCCCGCCCGATAGGGTAGTGGTCGATGTAGAACGAGTGGGGCTTGCGCTCCACGATCGGTAGCCCGGCGAAGAACGCCGCGTTGAAGAGCGTGGTAGCGACCTGACAGATGCCGCCGCCAACGCCGGGCGTGAGCACCCCGTCGCGGATCACCGGTGCCTCGTCGAAGCCTGCCTCCTTTGTGCGCGGCCCGACGGTGTTGTTGAAGGAGAAGGTCTCCCCCGGTCTGATGACCACGCCGTCAAGTCGGTTCGCAACCAGGATGATGTTGTTCACCCGCGCCGAGTCGGCGGGGCTGAAGTAGGTCGTGAACGAAGCCACCTCGCGCCGCTCTCCCAGCTGATTGGCGTCCTCTGTTGTCAGTCGAGGGGAAACCTGGGTCGTAGGGATGGGAACGTACCTTCTCCCCCCCTCGAAGGCGACGCGCGCCATGGAGGCAAGCAGAGCCGGCCACTCTACCAGCGTCCCCTCGCGGCTGGGAAGCACCGTGAACCCCTTCTCTCCCTCGCTGGGGACGATCACGGCTTCCACCGGAGGGTCTTCCACCGCGGCAAGACGTGGTTGCAGAAGTCCTCGGGCAGCCTCAGTGTCGAAGCTGAAGGGCAAGCCTGATGTGACGCCCGAAGGGTTGAACTCAGCCATGGCCGCCAGTTCCTCGGGCGAGACCATGATCTCATCCCCCTGATACGCCAGGGCCAGCGGCGCTGCGAGGGCGAGCTTCACTTGGTCCAGGGCGGCCTGGGCGTCCTCGGTCGTCACAGCGGGAGGCAGGACAGTCAGGGGCACCCGCACCTCGCTCCGTTCGTTGGAGAGAGCATCCAAGAAGGCTGCACGCAAAGCATCACGATCCAACACAGAACCCGTGACAGCGGCCACGGCCTTGGGCCTTCCGGAATCGAACACGAGGCGAGCGTTCTTGCGCAGCACCTCGAAGCGAATGGCGACCTCGTCGGCGAACGAGGTCCAGCGCACCTCATCCACCTGATAGGCGATGGGCACGTCGGTAGCCTCGGCATGCAGGAACGGGACCAGCCTGACCACACGGTCCCTGACCCCATCGGCAGACCCTGCGGCCAGAGCAGCCGAAGCAGTCGCGCCTGTGTCGAGGAAGATCCCGGCGTCTTCCGCGGTCGCCGACATGACACCTTCCTCCCCCACCAGGTCGATCTCGATGAACGAGCGCGGAGTCAGTCGTTCCTCCAGAAGAGCCGCGGCGCCCGCCGCGTCAAGTCCACCGAGTTCGACGCCCCCGGCCGTCACCTCAGGGGCGACCAAACCGGGATCGATGCCCCCCACCATGAGTACGCCCACGCCGAAGAGGGCCACTAAGCACATCATCGCTCCGATGAACAGCCTCGACATGCGATTCAGGACCTAGCCTTCAGCGTCGGCTTGGAGTTCCGAGATGACCCGCGCGATGATCTCGGTGTGGGTGGCCAGTAGCGCAGCCACCTCTTCCTCAGTATCCGCTTCCGCGTAGATGTGGAACACCGGGTCTCCGGCGTCTGGCAGGTACTGAACCCAGTCATCTTTCCCTGTAGCCAGCTTGATGCCGTCGAGCAGGGAGACCCTTTCGTTCTTGAACTCCTCCACCAACTGGCGCATGACCCCGCCCTTCACCCCCCACGGGCACGGTACGACCACGTGGCCCATGAGCACCTTGGGGACGTCGGCCATCAGCACCGACACGGGCTCATCGCCCATGGAGACCGCCTCCAGTATGAGAACGAGGCTCAGCAAGGAATCGGGCGCGGGAAGGAAGGATGGCAGTATGAACCTGCCCTCAGTCGTCGCCGCGAAGATGGTGTGGGAGCGCGTCGCCTCGGCGAACAGGGCCGAGTCGGCCGCCCGGGTGCGCACTACGTTGGCCCCACACTCGGCGGCCACTTGATCGGCGTGACGGGTCACATGCACCGGCAGAGCTAGGTTGCCCGGCCCGTTTCGTTCGCACACGTGACGCATGAGAAAGAGCTGCAGAGTCTCGTCATCCACGCGTTCGCCGTTCTCGTCGAGGATGTAGACACCTTCGGCCGCGGGGTCCACGCAGACCCCCACGTCGGCCCCCATCGCGATCACCAGTTTCCGCAGACGCCCATCTCCAGGATCATCCGCACCTCCAGTGCGGTGGGCCTGGTCGGAACCGGCGACCGCGTTGATGCTCACTACCTCTACGTTCAGGGAATGCAGGAGGTTCGGCAAGACGATCGACGATGCGGAGAACCCGTGATCCAATACCAAGCGTAGCTTTCGGTCACGGATGCGATCGACATCGCACGACGCGAGTAAGGCGCCGAGATAGCCTTCTAGCAACCTGGCGGGAAAGGTGATCGTGCCCATCTGCTCGGGAGATGCTCGACGGTAGTCCTCCCGGTAGAAGATGTTCTCGATAGCCCGCTCCCCCGACGGGCCGATCGGAATACCTGGAGGGGTCGAGAAGAGGATCTCGACCTCTTCAGGGCTGTCCCGACACACTCGCAGATGCACTCCTCCAGCGGAGCTGCCGCTGCGGAGGTCGAAGCGGTTGAGAGACCCTGGAGCCACCCGCAGGTCGCGCACCGAGACGCCGGTGGCGTTGAGCCCCGCCACGAGGGCACGGTTGAACACGCGCGTGGCCGGGTGCCAATCGCGGCTCGCGGTGATGACGTCTCCCGGGTTCAGGACGGTGCCGTACGACATGGCAAGGCGCATCACGAGTTCGGGAGTGATATCCACATTGATGAGACCGCGAACTCCACTCTTCCCGAAGAGAGAGCTCAGCCCACGAGACTCCCAGATCACACTGGAACGGACGGAAGCGCCGGCTTCGATCACCTTGTCTGGATAGATCTTGATGTCGCTGCCGATGACGGCCTTCTCACCGACCGAGCAGCCATCGCCCAACACGGCCCCCGCGGAGACGTCGGCGTTGGCGCGCAGATCCACGTTGGACCCGATCACAGCGCCGGTGATACGGACGCCGGGGCCGACGTATGCTCGGTCACCCACCACCGACCCAGAGATCGAGGCGCCATCGCGCACGACCACGTTGTTCCCCAGCACGGTATGTGCCCCGATGGTCGCATTCGGGGAAACGCGTGCGTAGTCACCGATGAGCGCCGGACCCTCGACTTTGTCGATACTCTCGAGGTCGACTCCATGACCCAGCCACACATTGCCGCGAAGTCTCACGCCCGGCACATTCACGTGCACTTTGCCGTCGAGGGCATCACGGTTCGCTTGGACGAACTGGGTCAGCGTGCCGATATCCTGCCAGTAGCCATCGCACAGCATCCCGTACAGGGGCTTCCTCAATTCGTGCAGACGCGGGAAGAGCTCGTGACTGAAGTCGAAGGGTTGCCCCGCCGGTATATGGTCGAAGACTTCCGGCTCGAGCACGTATATGCCCGTGTTGATAGTGTCCGAGAAGACCTGACCCCACCCCGGCTTCTCCAAGAACCTCTCGATCCTCCCGTCTTCGTCCACGATGACCACGCCGAACTCGAGCGGGTTGTCCACGCTCTTGAGCGCGATGGTCACCATGGCTTCTCGCTCACGATGGAAGGCCACGACCTTCCCAAGATCGATATCGGTGAGCGCGTCACCGCTGATCACGAGAAAGGTGTCGTCGAGCGAAGATTCGGCGTTCTTGACGGAGCCCGCGGTGCCGAGAGGGCTCTCCTCGATGCTGTACTCGATGCGCATGTCGAAGGCTGAGCCATCTCCGAAGTAGTTCTGGAGCAGCTGAGGCATGAAAGCCACGGTCATCACGACATCTTGGATACCGTGTCTCGAAAGGAGCTCGAGGATGTGCAGGGCAGTAGGCTTGTTGACCACCGGCACCATGGGCTTCGGTTGGTTGGATGTGAGTGGTCGCAGTCGCGTACCTTGCCCACCGGCCATGACGACAGCCTTCACTGTGCTCTCCTCTCGTTCACGCGCCCGCTCGTTCGACGACGCCTGGGCGCGGTCGTCGGAACTGCCGCACCCCCTGGCGCGTATAGACCACGGCCGACGTGAACGACAACACAGCTCCCCCCCAGAACAGAGGCTCCGCCACATCCGCGCCCAAAACAGCCAAGAACAGGGCCAGCATCAATACAGCCGTGCTGATCCTGCCGAGCAGATTGACCGGCACTCGCATGCCCTTGCGATTCAGCACATAGTACCCCGCCATCACATACGCGTCTCGCACGAGCACCGCCATCAACGGGGCAGTGGGAAGGCGATGGCTCACAAGTAGGATCACGAGGGCGCTGCCGATGAGCAAGCGATCCGCCAACGGGTCAGCGAAACGTCCGAAGTCGGTTACGGTATCGGTTCGCCGGGCTATCTGGCCGTCAAGCCAGTCGGTGATGGATGCCACCGCGAACAGAATGCCCGCGATGACAGAGCCACCTCCATCATCGACGGCCAAGAAGTAGATGAACACGGGGATGATCAGCAGTCTGAACATGGTCAACACGTTCGCCACCGCGCACCTCCCTCACCGTGCTCACGTGCGGTGGCCGGCAGGCGCACCACTCCGGTCGGGACTCCACCAGCCCGGACCGGAACCCACAAGGAAAGACAAAGTCGGGACGGCCAGATTCGAACTGGCGACCTCCCGGCCCCCAGCCGGATGCGCTACCAGACTGCGCCACGTCCCGACGCAGGGGTCAGTATAGCAAACGCTCGACCCGGCTAGTGATGCTCGGGGCGCCGTTCTCGCAACATGAGATCGCGCACGCTGTCGCGCACGCTCTTCCCCTCGTAGACGACCGCGACCACGTTCTCGGTGATGGGCATCTCGACGCCCTTGGATCGCGCGAGACGTAGGATCGCGGGGGCGGCGGTGAGTCCCTCCGCCACCATGCCTATCTTGGATTCGATCTCGTCGGGAGAATGCCCGTGGGCGATGAGTTCGCCGGCCAATCGGTTGCGACTGTGGCGCGAGGTACATGTGGCGACCAGATCGCCCAAGCCAGCCAGCCCGGCGAAGGTCAGCGGCTGCGCCCCCAACGCGATGCCAAGTCGAGCCATCTCGGCGATGCCTCGCGTCATGAGGGCGGCGCGCGCGTTGTCGCCGTATCCGACACCGTCACCCATGCCTGTGGCCACCGCGATGATGTTCTTCACGGCGCTGGCCACCTCGACGCCGACGAGGTCGCGGTTCACGTATGCTCTGAACGTCTCTGTGGACAGGAGTTCCTGCAAGGCCTCGGCGAACTCCGCGTCGTCCGATGCGATGACTGTGGCCGTAGGTTGGTCGAGGGTGACTTCCTCGGCGTGATTGGGGCCGGAGAGAACCGCGACGCGCGGGGTCACAGCCCGCCAGACGTCTTTCAGGAGTTCCGAGAAACGACGGAGGGTGGCGGGTTCGACACCCTTAGTAAGGCTGAGCACGCCCACGTTGTTCGGAATGCGCTCCGCGAGAGACTCGGCCACAACGCCGTACGCTTTGCTCGGCACTGCCATCACGATCAGATCGACGTCGAAGAGATCGCCTTCCGTGTAGATGCCGGCCCCAAGTGTGGGAGGAAGAGCCGTCTTCACGAGGTATTCCGGGTTGTGTCCTGATTGCAGGATAGCGGCCGCCTGCTCTGGACGTCTGCCCAAGAGCCTAGTGCGGGCGCCGAGAAGGGCCAAGTGTCGTGCCATGGCCGTGCCCCAACTGCCGGCCCCGATCACGGCGACGACGAAGGCCTCTCCGTCACGCGGGACGAATGTCCTCTGTTGGCTCACGACGTACCCCCATCGTCGGCATCCTCGTGCAGGTCGGCGAGAGGATCACCATCCGGCCGCTCAGCTGCACCCCCCCACCCCACTCGCGGCGAACGAGGAAGGTCGACACGCGCGACCAGCTGAGCCCGCTCTTCGACTCCGTGCCCCTGAGCAATCTGCGCACGTTGCCGCGGTGCGCCCACACGACGATACCAGAAGCCGCAAGGGAGAACAGTAGATACGGCGTAGGCTGCCCGGCCACCATCGCAAGCACCGGCAGACCGAGCGCAGCTATGACCGAAGCCGCCGAAACGTAGGATGTGGAGAGGAGCACCACGCCGAACAAGGCGACAAGGATCACAGCCGAGATAGGCATCATCGCGAGCAGAACGCCGGCCCCGGTTGCCACCCCCTTACCCCCGCGGCCTCTCAGAAAGATCGAGTAGTTGTGGCCCGCGATCGCCGCCAGCGCCACGAGGACGGTCCAGTCAGGGTCCACGAGGACTCGCGCGATCATCACCGGTGCGAAACCTTTGGCAACGTCGAGAAGCAATACCGCCACTCCCAGCGGGGTGCCGAGCACTCGGAACGCGTTCGTCGCGCCCGCGTTGCCGCTGCCGTGCTCCCGGATATCGATGCCCCGGGCGGCCTTTCCCAGGAGCACGCTGGGCGACAACGACCCGATCACGTAGGCCAACACGACGAGAGCGGCGACCGTCACGAGTAGCGCTCTTCCTTCCCTTCAAAGTCGATCACCAAGGGGATCCCCCACAGCGCGAAAGCGTCGCGCAACCTGTTCTCCAAGAAGTAGCCATAGCTGCGCGTGATCAGGGCCTTGGAGTTCACCATGACCTTGAACCGAGGTGGCGATTCCTCGTACTGCACGATGTAGAAGAGCTTCAGAGACTTGCCGCGGCGCTGCGGTGGGTCCTTGCGTGCTCTCAGGTCTTCGAGCCAGGTGTTGAGGGCCGCCGTCGGGATGCGAGTCGAATACCGACCGTACAGGTCGAGGGCCAGAGGGACGATCCTCCCGAGGTTGCGACCGGTGAGGGCCGAGATAGTCACCCAGGGCGGTCTCATCTGCACCTTCGCATTGAGGCGCGCTGTGACCATGTCGAGATCGATCGTCGACTCGTCCCACTTGTTGAACAGCACCGCCGTCGCGCATCGGGCCCGCTGGGCCTCGTACGCCACCTGCAGATCGAGATCGACCAATCCCTCGCGTGCATCCACGACCACCAAAGCCACGTCACTCCGCTCGAGGGCCTTGATGGTCCGCAAGGAGCTGTAGAATTCGACGCTGTACTCGCTCCGTTTGCCCCGTCGACGAAGTCCGGCGGTGTCGACGAGATTGACGGGAGTACCCTCGTACTCTATGAGCGTGTCGATCGCGTCGCGCGTGGTCCCGGGGATCGGGGACACGATGGTGCGCTCCTCTCCCAGAAGGGCGTTCAGTATCGAACTCTTCCCCACGTTCGGCCGGCCCACGATCGCCACGTTCACCGGAGCGGACCCTTCCTCTTCCGCAGCAGGCTCGGGAAGCGCGGCGATTATCGCGTCAAGCACGTCGCCGATGCCCAGGCCGTGCTCAGCGGAGACGCCGTGAGGCGTCCCCAGCCCGAGTTCCCAGTACTCGTTCTGCCGCTCATCGGCCGGGCGTAGGTCTATCTTGTTCACCGCGAGCACGACGGGTACGTCACTGCGGCGCAGGATCTCGGCGATCTCGTGCTCTTGCGGGCCGACGCCCGCCTTCCCGTCCGTAAGGAAGACGACCACCGCCGCAAGATCCACCGCCTGACGAGCCTGCATGCGCACCTGGTCGGACAGCGGTTCCTTCGCCTTGAGGTCGATGCCCCCGGTATCGACGAGCACGAACGAGCGGTGGAGCCATTCAGCAAAGCCTTCTTTGCGGTCGCGAGTCACCCCCGCCTCGGGGGCCACCACCGCTTCTCGGGTCTCCGTGATCCGATTGAAGAACGTAGACTTGCCCACGTTCGGATAGCCCACGATCGCTACGCGAGGCAGTGAAGCCGCTAACGTCATGACGAAAACTCCCTTATTCTGGCTACGACAGCCTCGATCTGAGCGGGAGGGGTCGAGGCGCCGGCTGTGACCCCGACAGAATCGACGCCGTCCAGCCACTCCCGACGGATCTCAAGCGGGCCTTCGACGTGGAACGAGCGAGGCTGCACCGCAGAACTCAACTGTGCGAGTCGCGCAGTATTGCCGGAGTCCCTCCCCCCCACTACGATGACCAGATCCACCCCTTCGGCCAACTCTACGGTCTCCCGCTGGCGCCGCTCTGTGGCGCTGCAGATAGTGTTGAACACGCGGAGTTCTCGAACTCGAGGAGCGAGAGCCGCCGACAGCGCGGCAAGGCGCGCCTGCGACTGGGTGGTCTGGACCACCACGCCGACCTTCCGCCCATCGACCCGCTCAGGTATCTGATCCGGTTCTTCAAGCACCACCGCGTCGGGGCCGGCGTGGGACCGAATACCAAGCACCTCTGGATGCTCAGCTTCTCCCAGGATCATCACGGTGTAGCCTTCGGCCTGAAGGCGCGCCGCCTTGTCTTGCGCGGCCTTGACGAAGGTACAGGTGGCGTCGACCACCTGGATGTCGCTCTGTTCCAACAAGTCTTTCACCTCGATCGGGATCCCGTGCGAACGTATGATGATCGTGCCCTCGGTCTTGGCGCCGGGGTCCTCAACACGACCGATGCCCTCGGCCTCCAGCTCAGCGATCACGCCGGGGTTGTGGATGAGAGGTCCCAAGGTGTCGACAGGCGCCGGACTTGTCAAGACCGCGTCTCGCGCGATCTCAAGGGCACGCTCCACACCCCAACAGAAGCCGGCCGAGGCGGGCACCACTATGCGGATATCGCTCATCCGCCGGACTCCACCGTCGCGGGAACATGGCCCAGCATGGCGGCGAGGCGCGTCATCAAGCGACCGCCGATCTCCTCGTGGCGGGCGCCGCGCGGAAGGCCCTCGACATCGACATCCAGCGGACTGCCGAACGTCACACAGACACGAGGCAGCCTCGGGACGCCACCACGCATGATGCGTTCCGTGCCGGAAAGAGCCACCGGGATCGTGATCACATCATCGCGGAGGGCAAGTAGCGCGAACCCCGGTAGTGCTTGCCCCAAGCGGCCGGCTCGCTGCCTGGTGCCCTCGGGGAAGATGCCCACGACGCACCCGTCACCCAGATAGCCCACAGCAGTGCGGATGGCTTCTCTGTCAGCTTCGCCTCGGCGCACAGGAAAGGCACCCAGGCCTTCGACAAAACGACCCAGCGGTGCCGACTTCCACAACTCCGACTTCGCCATGAAATGGGTCTGCCGTGGGGCCGCCACACCGATGAACACCGGATCGATGTTGGACACGTGGTTCACTGCCAGGAGCACCGCCCCCTCGTTGGGGACATTCTCGATCCCCTCTATCCGCATGCGAAAGAGCACCCGGAAGGGGACGCGGATGAGTAGTCTGACAAGCCTATACAGCCGCTCATCGCGCGGACCCCGCCTCAACACGAGCCGCCCCGATCGCTTCCCACGGCAGCCGCCTCGGCTTCTATCCGCTCGACCACCTCTTCGATGCTCAGATCCGTGGTGTCGATCTCGACGGCATCACGCGGCTTCTTGAGCGGCGCGATCGAACGCGTGGAATCGTGACTGTCACGTAGGAGTATCTCTCGCTCGAGCGTCTTGGCGGAGACGACGATGCCCTGTTCCTCCAGTTGACGCTTCCGTCGGATGGCCCTGACTCCCACCGATGCGGTCAAGAACACCTTGAGGTCGGCACGAGGACACACGACGGTACCGATGTCCCGGCCCTCAAGCACCACGTCTCCCATCTCGGCCATGGCACGCTGCCGCAGCTTCAGGGCTTCGCGCACCTTGCGATGCGCGGCCACGTACGAGACCTTCTGGCTCACCAGAGGCTCGCGTAGTGCGTTGGTCACGTCGCGACCACCCACCTGCACGCGCGGGGCCCCTTGGGCGGATTCCGAGAACTCCAGTTCCAGTTCGAGCGCGAGGGACCCCAATGCGTCGTCATCTTCGAGCGAGATGCCTTGTTCGAGGGCAAGGAGGGTCACGGCGCGGTACATCGCCCCGGTATCCACGTAGGTGAGGCCCAGACGCTCTCCGACAGCCTGTGCGATGGTGCTCTTGCCCGAGCCCGCGGGCCCGTCGATGGCAATGATCATCTGTCGCCCCCCGGCGAACTCAACACTTCCATCGTATCAGCGAACCCCGGGAACGAAACGTCGATGCACTCTACGTCGTCCACGTGCACACCCTCGCTCGAGGCAAGCCCGGCTGTGGCTCCAAGCATAGCAACCCGATGGTCGCCGCGCGCACGTATCGCGGCCCCGGTCCATACTCCAGGGCGCCCGACGATATCCAGTCCGTCGTCGTACTCGGTCACCGTCACGCCGAGAGCCCTCAAGGCCTCCGTGACCGCCGCCAAGCGGTCGCTCTCCTTCACTCGTAGCTCGGCCGCCCCTCGAAGCCGTGAGGTGCCGCTCGCCTGTGCTGCGGCCAGCGCCCACAAAGGCAGTTCGTCGATCAGAAGGGGTACCTCTTCTGGGGTGACATCCGTGGCCGACAACGAGCGATACTCCGCCTGGATGGAACCGGTCGGTTCGGGAGCGGCGTCGTCGTAGACACTCACCGCCAATCGCGCCCCCATCCGATCGAGCACGGCCAGCAGCCCGGTTCTCGTGGGATTCAGGCCCACCTTCTGCACGGTGATCGCCGACCCAGGGACGATGAGGGCCGCCACGATCAGGAACGCGGCCGAACTGAGATCCCCGGGCACCATGATCTCGCGAAGACCAAGGGCTTCCATGGGCTCGACCGTGATGTGCACAGAGCCGTCGGGCTCGGCAGTACGCTGTAATCGCGCGCCGCCCGACAGGAGAAGCCGTTCCGTGTGATCTCGAGACACGCCCGGCTCCACCACCAGCGTGGTGCCCGACGCCCTGAGGCCCGCCAGCAAGAGACAGGACTTCACCTGTGCCGAGGCGACGGCAAGGTGATGCTCACAGCCCCGCAGGGGCCCGCCCATGATGCCCACCGGAGGTAAGGTGTTGCCCTTGCGTCCCCATACCCGGGCGCCCATCGCTTCGAGCGGCCGCAGGACGCGCGACATGGGCCGGCGGCGGATACTCTCGTCGCCCCTGAGTACAGTGAGGAAGGGCGACGCGGCGACCAACCCGGGCAGCAACCGCATCAGCGTGCCCGCGTTCCGAACATCGATCACATCTTCGGGCTCGCGCAGGCCCTCCCACCTGACCCCATGCACGACCACGTGCCCGGAACCTACGAACTCGACCGAGACTCCGAGCGCACGCACCGCGTCCACCGTAGCGAGCGTGTCCGCCGACTCAAGGAAGCCGTTCACTACCACCGGTCCGTCAGAGACGGCTCCGAAGAGGATGGAACGGTGCGAGATCGACTTGTCGCCGGGCACCTCGACGGTGCCCCGCAGGCCCTCTGAGGCAGGCAGGAAGAGGTGGCCCTGGTTCATTCCGAGACTACTCCGACGAACGAGACCACGGTCGGATAGCCGAGGGACTCGGCGAGCGCCCGGGCGGAGCCCGCCTCTTCTTCTCCGTTGACGAACAGCACGAGATCCCCACCCACGACTCGGCTGAAGTGATGCAAGGTCAGGTCTTCTATATTGATGTTCGCGTTGCCGAGTGACGTCATCACCCTCGACAGCACCCCGGGCTCGTCGGGGATACGCACGGTCACGCGGTACAGAGTGTCGAGGACGATGTCCTCGTGTTGGAGAAGCTCCCGGCGATAGGAGGCCGCTGTGTTTATTCCGCGGAGGACCGTCTCCTCGTCGCCGTCGCGCAGGTTCTCGCACAGCATCATGATGTCGGCCGCGACGCTCTTGAGCGATAGGATGAGAGCCTCGCGGTTATCGAAGAAGATGTCGCGCCACATGGGTGGGTTCGATCCCGCCACGCGCGTGAGGTCTTTGAAGCTCGGGCCCACGGAGAACATCGCGCGGCGCCCGGAAGCCTCGAACCCCCCGACCTCGGTCATGAGGATGTTAGCAAGCACGTGCGGCACGTGGCTCACCAGAGCCATGATCCTGTCGTGGGCATCGGCGCCAAGTGCGATGGGGCGTGCGCCCAGCGACGCCACGAACGCATGCAATTCCTCGTGAAGTTCAGCGGGGGAATCATCGGATGGGCACAAGAAGTAGATGGCCCGGTCGAACAGGTCTGCCCGCGCGAACCGCACACCGCTGGTCTCGGCTCCGCAGATGGGATGCCCTGCGATGAACCGGGTGCGGGCCGCGTTCGAGAGCCCCGCGACCAGCGCACCCTTGGTGCTCCCGATATCGGTGATCAGGCGTGGCGGCGGTTGGACGCGCGCCGCTTCCTCGACAAGGTCGGGGATGCTCCGGACCGGCGTGCACACGACCACGAGGTCTGCCCCCGCACACGCCTCGGCGACCGAGGAACACCGACGAGTGATCACCCCGGCGGCCAGTGCCTCGTCGAGAGCCCGCGGGTCGGCATCGTATCCCCTCACCTCGGGGACGTCACCACTCCTCCGTGCTGCCAGGGCGAGGCTGCCGCCCATCATCCCAACGCCGAGAAGAGCGAGAGTCTGCACGGACAGGGTCTCGCTGGTGGGGACCACGCGCTACCCTACTGTCTTCCCGAACCAGTGGGCCAGTTCGGCGATGCGCTTCGCGGTGCGCGCGAACTCTCGTGGATTGAGCGACTGCCCGCCGTCGCAGAGAGCGGCTTCGGGCACGGGATGCGCTTCGATCATGAGTCCATCGGCACCGGCGGCGATCGCGGCCAGTGAGAGCGGTTCGACCAGGTCCACCTTGCCGGTTGCGTGGCTCGGGTCGACGATCACCGGCAAGTGGGAACGCTGCTTGAGGATGGGGATGGCGGAGAGATCGAGGGTGTTGCGTGTGGCAGTCTCGAACGTGCGGATACCGCGCTCGCAGAGGATCACTCGGTTGTTGCCCTCCTTCACGATGTACTCGGCCGCCATGAGCAACTCGTCCAAGGTGGCCGAGAGGCCGCGCTTGAGCAGCACCGGCTTCTCTACCTGACCCACTGCCGAAAGCAGATAGAAGTTCTGCATGTTGCGAGCGCCGATCTGGATGACGTCGGCGTACTCGACCACGGCGTCGAGATGGCGGGGGTCCATGAGTTCGGTGACCACGGGAAGGCCCGTGCGTTCGCGCGCCTCCGCCAGGATCTCAAGCGCCTCCACACCCAGACCTTGGAAGGCGTACGGCGACGTGCGCGGCTTGTATGCCCCGCCCCGCAGCATCGATGCACCGGCCTCCTTCATAGAATCGGCCGCCGAAAGGAACTGCTCTCTGCTCTCAACGGAGCACGGTCCGGCGATAAGTGCCACGTGAGTCCCGCCGATCTTGGTGCCCCCCACCTCGATGATCGTGTCGCTCGTGCGGAACTCGCGACTCACGAGCTTGTAGGGACGGAGGATCGGCAGGATCTTCTCGACCCCGGGGTACGCTTCCAAGGGGATCCCGGCGATGACCTCGCGATCCCCCATGACCCCGATCACCGTGACCGTGTCTCCCGTAGAGACGTGACCACGAGCACCGGCTTCCGCGAGCCGCTCGAGCACGTGCTCCACTTCCACCGGAGTAGTACCTTCCCTCATGACGATCATGGTCTCGATGCTGCCACCTTCAAAAAGGTTCATATGGGCTCCTCCTCGCCTACCAGGTCGCCGAGCGCGCCCAGGAACAGATCGTTCTCCTCTTTCGTACCAACCGTCGCGCGAACCCACCCCGGGTACCCGATGCCCCATCCCGATCGCACGAGTACTCCTCGTTCGAGTAGTGCGGTGGGCACCTCGGCGGCAGCAGTAAGTAGTCCCTCGATCCCTACGAGCATGAAATTGGCCTTAGAGGGCACCCAGGGACGGCCCAACGCGGTGAGCATCTCGCCGATTCGCACTCGCTCCCCGGCCACGTGATCCCGTCGTTCGGCGACTCGCTGCGGGTGGCGCAGCGCCTCGAGCGCCGCCACCTGGGCGAGCGTCGACACGTTGTATGGTTGCCGCACCTTGTCGATGGCATCGACGACGTCGGCATGCGCGAGACCGTAGCCTATTCGAAGGCCCGCCAGTCCGTATATCTTGGAGAACGTCCTGAGGATCACGAGGTTCTCGTAGTCCTGCAGCCACGGCACAGTATCCTCGAGGTCCGACCGGGTCACATATTCCGTGTAGGCCTCATCGAACACCACCAGTGTCTCGGAAGGGATGGACTCCATCAGGTCGCGCAGGGCAGCCGGACCCACGCACGTGCCGCTGGGGTTGTTCGGTTCGCACACGATGAGCAGACGTGTGTCCTCGCGAACGGCCCGTTTCATGGCTTCGAGGTCGTGCCGGTGCTCGCGTAGGGGGACTGCGTCGAACTCGGCCTGCCGAGCCAGCGCGATGCTCTTGTAGACGACGAACGAGGGGTCCGCGTACACCACGTGCGTCCCCGGGCCAAGCACCGCTTCGCCCAAGAGCATCAGAAGGTCGCACGACCCGTTCCCGAACATCAGGGCCCCCGGCTCGACGCCCAGCCTGTCGGCGAGAAAGGCCCTCAGTTCTTCACTGTCTCCAGAAGGGTATCGGTTGAGCCCGACTAGCGACGCGGTCAGCGCGGCCACGACCTCAGGGAAAGGTCCTTCAGCGCACTCGTTCGCCCCAAGTTCGACCACCCGATCGATATCGTATCGGCGACGGATCTCGGATAGCGGCGGACCGGCCTTGTACGGAACCAGCATTTCCAAAGCTCTGTTGAACTGCGCGGTCAAACCTCGTTCCCTTTCACGCACGGATCGTCGTCCCCGTAGACGGCCCGCTTCAGATCCTCGATCTCCGGCCCTCGCAGGCGCCGCACCGCTCCAACGAACATCCCGACATCGGTGAGCGGTCCGAATCGCAGGCGATGGAGGCTGACCACAGGGTGTCCCACGGCCTCCAACATGCGGCGCACCTGCCGATTGCGGCCTTCGTGCAGGGTCAGGGTCAGGACGCTGTTCCTCCCGACCGAGACGAGATGGACGTTGGCCGGAGCGGTGACGCCATCCTCCAGCTCGACTCCTTCGGACAGCCGACGCGCCGTCGCTTCGCTGACCCGCCCCCGGGCGATGACCTCGTACACCTTCTCGACTCCGTACGACGGGTGCAGAAGACGATGAGTAAGAGCGCCATCGTTGGTGATCAGGAGCAGACCCGTGGTCGCCGCGTCCAGACGACCGACCGGAAACACACGCGTTTCCGTAGGCACGCAGTCTACCACCGTTCGCCGGCCTTGGGGGTCATCGGCCGTCGCCACCACACCAGCGGGTTTGTTCAAGAGCCAGTACTCAGTAGCCGCGATCACGATCTCACGCCCGTCGACGGTGACCTTCTCAACGAGCGGATCGACGGACATGCCGAGAACGGCCGGAGCGCCGTCCACGGCCACTCGTCCGGCGCGGATCAGTTCCTCACATGACCTTCGCGAGCCGAACCCGGCAGACGCCAGTACCCGCTGCAGGCGCTCGCTCATTCGGGCTGGACCATGACCCCCAACCGCCGCCTGAGCTCTTCTCTCTGCTCCTCGCCCACTTCGAACTCCGAAAGAGGGGGCAACTGGTCGAGACCGGGCAGATCGAAGGCGATCTGGAATCGCTCTGTCGTGCCATACAACACCGCCGCTCCCGGCCCATCGCGACGCCCCATCTCACGCACCATCTCCCGGTCGAGCAGCGTGTGGAGCGCCGAGTCGGAGTTCACCCCGCGGATCTCGGTGATCTCAGGGCGAGACACGGGCTGAAGGTAGGCGACTATTGCCAAAGTCTCCAGCGCGGCAGGAGACAGCCGTGGATCTTCAGGCACGTCGAACAAGCGAGAGAGCGCCGACTCGGCGACCGCGTTCGTTCGAAAGAGCCACCCACCGGCCACGCAGGCGAGCTCGAACCCCCGGGCACCGCCGACAGGGAACTCCCCCTGAAGAACCTCGAGGCACTCGACAATAGACTCCGTGGAGACCGGGCGCGCGTGGGACGCAGCCTCTGCGAGCCTCTCCACCGGAAGCGGGCGACCGGAGGCGAAGAGCAGGGCCTCGACCTCGAGGCGAAGGCGATGCCGGTCGTCCATCGACACCGTCCTAAGCGATACGGCGGGCGCGCACCGCCGCGATCGTGATGTCTCCGAAATGGTCACGTTGGATCACCGTCACATCTCCTCGAGCCATGAGACCAAGCAGGGCAAGCAGGCTCACAGCCTGCACCATGGGCTCGTCGCGCCCGAACTCCTCCTCGAAGGAGAACGTGCCGCGACTGCGCAGCATGCGCCGGATGGCGGCGATCTGGCGGTTCAGGCCCACTCGAAGTACGGCCACGTGGCTGGTGTCGGGGGGCCTATGGACTTCCACGAGTCTCTCGAGGGCGACCTTCAGCGCGGCGGGTTGTTGAGTTCCGGCGATGTCCGCACCGGCTGTCAACACCCGGCGAGACTCGCGGCAGGGCCGACGGACGATCCTTCCCCGCTGAGCTTCCCGTATCTCGGCGAATGCCAAGGCCGCCATCTTGAAGCGGCGATAGGCCACAAGCCGCGCGAGCAGCATCTCGCGGGTCATCTCGAGGTCTTGGTCTTCCTCCCCGATGCGCTCCTCGGGTAGCAACACGCGAGACTTCAGCTCCAGCAACGAGCTGATCAACACCAGGAACTCGGTGAGACCCTCCCAGTCAGCCGATCCTTCGTCAGCCAAGCCCTCTACGTAGGCGAGGATGACTTCCACGATGGGCACTTCGAAGATGTCCACTTCCTCGCGAAGGATCAGGGTGAAGAGCAGGTCGAAGGGGCCCTGATAGACCTCAAGATCCAGGTCGAGGAGCCTCATGAGCGGTGGCGGGGACCGGCGCCCGGTGGGCGACCAAGGACCGACTCTGAGCGGGTGAGAGCTACCATAGTCGGAATATCATGATACGTGACGGATGCCTCGAAGGCAAAGGCGCTGCGTGCCAACGTCGGAGAGGGAGACCCCTAGAGGACGATGCTGTCGGGTTCGTCGTCGAGTCGACGGGCCCGACCGCGCGTCTGATGCTCAGAAGTACGCGGGCAGCAGCACCCGACTGATCACGTCGAATGCTCCCCCCAGGATAGAGCGGAAGGGTCCGGGAAGCACGAAGAAGACGGCCAGGATGATCAAGATGCCGTAGCGATCGAGACCCGACCAGCGCGCGTACATCTCTCGCGACATGAAGCCGGCGATCACGCGCGAGCCATCAAGCGGTGGGATGGGCACCAGATTGAAGATGCCGAGCACCACGTTCACCTGGAACGCTAGGAACAGCACCTCGAACAGGGTCGAGCCGCCGCTCATGGCCGCGATGGTCGCTGAGGCCGGCGCGAGGGCGTTCAGCAGGGCAGCAAGCATGATTGCGATGAGGAAGTTCGTCATCGGCCCGGCCAGCCCCACGATCATCATCCCGCGTTGGTGGTCTTTGAAGTACCACGGATTCACGGGCACCGGCTTCGCCCAGCCGAAGATGAATCCGCCCCCTATGTAGGTGATCACGAACATGAGCGTGCCGAGGGGGTCGAGGTGCTTGAGGGGATTGGCGGTGAGTCGTCCATGCTCCTTGGCGGTGGGGTCACCAAGGCGATTCGCCATGGCGCCGTGAGCGACTTCATGGGCGGCCATGGAGATGAGGAGGATCGGGAGCAGGAAGACCAGACCGAGGATCTCGGACATCAGACGTCTTCCCGAGGCCGTGGTCGCGGGCTGAGGCTGAGGCTCATGCCGCCCCCCCGAGGTGAGCTCGCGCCGCCGCGATCTGTTCGGCTCGAGTCTTCAAGCCGCCTTCGACACGCAGGCGTGTGAGCGCCCGTAGGATGCGCCCCACTCCAGGCCCTTCCCGAACGCCGAGGGCGATCAGATCAGCTCCAGACACCTCAATAGTACGCCCTCTCAACACAGCGAGGAACCGCTCGAACTGAGAGTAGGCGCGTCCCGCCCCCGCGCGGCCCATGCAGAATATCAGGGCCTCGACGGGTACCTTCTTCAGCAGCCGGTAGAGTCCCCAGTCGTCGAGGTCCTCATCCGTCAGCTGCTGCGTGAGGTGGGAGCCCAAGATCACGCTCGCGCGGAGCACCTGCCTGTCGGCGTGCTTCAATCTCAACTTCTCCAGCCACATGAAGAGCTCCTCGTGGGTCATGTTGCGCGTGACTGCTGCGAGCCGCAGCCGCCAGGGTACCACTTCCGCGTTCAGGTCGAGCCGCATGGCCAGTTCGTCCAAAGCCCGGATCAATGCCACCGTGCGCGCGCCGGTGGCCAACTTCGGGTGCACCTGTCGTGCCACGCCCAGGTCGAACAGGCGCGCGAGCGTATATGACACGTCCGCCTCGCCGAGAAGGGCCACCAGTTCGTCGCGCAGCCGCGCGCTCGAGAGGTCGCCGACCAGGTGCATGTCGACACAAGCGCGCGCCATCGCCTTGGTATGTTCGTCCATACGAAAGCCGTAGCGGTTCTCGTAGCGTACGGCTCGGAAGATACGCGTGGGGTCCTCGATGAAGCTCAGGTTGTGCAACACCTTGATCACGCCGACTTCCAGATCCTCCAACCCCCCGAAGAAGTCGATCACGGTGCCCAGGTCATCGCCCTTGAGAGACACCGCCATCGCGTTCACCGTGAAATCGCGGCGGAAGAGGTCTTGTCGGATAGAAGCATGCTCCACGCTGGGCAGTGCTGCGGGATAGTCGTAGAACTCAGTGCGCGTGGTAGCAACGTCGACGTGGAACGGCTCCACTCCCCTGTTGACCGTGAGGGGTTCATCACCCACCGAGCCGGGCGGAAGCAAGACGACGGCGGTTTGGAACTTCTGGTGCGCTCGCACGCGCCCGCCGAGCGCGCGCGCCAAGCGACGGGCGAAATCGATACCGTCGCCCTCGACAGCGATGTCGATATCGAAGTTCTGGCGTCCGAGGAGCAGATCACGAACGAAGCCCCCCACCAGATACACACCGGTGAACTCCTCGGAGATCGCCGCCACAGCCTTGAAGAGACGTCCGAACGTGGGTAGATCGCCAAGATACTCCAAGGTGCACGCAGTCACACCTACTCGCGGACCAGACGGGGACATGCCGTGCTGCGCCGCCAACACGTCGGTGCGCGTGGCCATCCCGATGACATCCGAGACCTTCACGACCCCGCTTCTATCGGCGCGGGAATACGCTTCATCGGCCAGGACGGGAAGTCGGCCTACGTTCGTATCAGCCATGAGCCGCTGAAGTTCGTCCAGGGTCGCCGAGGCGGATGCGAACACCACGTTGCGCGTCATGACCCCCTTCACCGGCGCGTGGCCCAGCCCATGGCGTACCGCCTTGTCAAGGTCGCGCCTCGCGACGATCCCCACGACACGTCCATCCTCCTTCACCGATATGCCCGAGTGGCCGTAGCGCTGGGCGGTGAAGAGCGCATCCTCGACAGAGGTGTTCGAGTCGATGAAACGAACGGGGCGACTCATCACATCAGCGGCGGTCGGCATGGCCGGCGCCGCAGCCTCCATCTCCTCGAGCAGACGTCGGACTATCTCGGCGGAGGTCACATCGCGAAGCACAGCCGATCCCGCTTGGGGATGGCCCCCTCCTCCCAATCCTTGCAGAAGTGCGCCCACGTCCACCATCCTCGAGCGGGAGCGGGCGGTGACGAACTGACGCTCCTCCATCTCGACTACCTGGAACAGGACGTCCGAGTTCAGTAGATCCATCGCCTTGTGCGCGATCACGCTAAGCCCATCCACGTACCCCGGGTTGTCGAGTACCGCCACGTGCACCTCCTGGCCCTTCACATACTCGACCTTGACGTGGTCCACTACCCTGAGCAGCAACTCCCGCTGCTCAGCCGTGAGCGGGTTGTGCAGGTAGCGCTCGATCAGAGCCTGTGAAGCGCCCAACCTCATGCAGATAGCCAACATCTCGGCATCACGCACGGTGGTTCGAGGGTAGGTGAGCGATCCCGTGTCTTCATGGATGCCAAGCGCGAAGATGGTGGCCTCAAGGGGTGAGATGGCGAGCTCGCGTTCCCGAAGAATGTATACCATCGCGGTGGCCAGGGCACCGTCATCCGACACGACCCAGTTCTCGCCACGCACGAACGAGGGCCGTTCGTCCGGCTCGCCCCCGTGGTGGTCGAACACGACCACCTCCACCTCTTCCCTCTCGCACAAGGCACCGAGTTCAGCCAGGCGAACGCAGTCGGAGGTGTCGACCACGACCAGGCGGCGGACCGAATCCAGATCGAGCGACCGGAACGGCAGAAGAGGCAACTCCTCGCCGTGCAGGCTGACGAACTCTCGCACGTTGCGGTTCAGAGACCCGGCGAACACGATGCGGGCGTCGGGATACAGTCGGGAGGCGCCAACGGCCGCGGCGAACGCGTCGAAGTCGGCGTTCTGATGGGTAGTGATGACAGAGACTGCCCTGATATCCGCCGAAGGGGTCGGCATGGCTGGGGCGTACTACTGCCGGTCGATGAAGGCTTTCAGGTTCACCGCTGCGATTGCCAGCTGTTCCCGCAGCACGGGACCGTCAAGGTCGGTGATGCCCGGCTGGATCGCAGTCCCGTCCAGGATCTGTGCGTCAAGCAGACGCTGGAATGCTTCCTTCTCGTCGGACGTGAGCTCGAGGTCTGCGATGACGTCCCCCATCTCGTCCACTTCCGGAAGTTCCTCGGTCGCCGCGCGCCCCATCACGAGGAGCATCAGACGCACAGAGGCGGAGGCGTCGGGGGAGAACACCAGCGGGTCGTCCCCGGTGCCGGACATCGCGTGGTGCCAGAAGATCGCCGCGATGTAGTCGGAGTCGTCGATGGTAGTCGCGTCGGCTTCCACGTCATCGAAGATCTGGTTGGCTTGGCCGTCCAACTCCCAGCCCATGGCCAAGACCACTGCCGTCGCCAACTGGGTGCGGTCCATCGGATCGGTCGGCCCGAAGCGGGTGCCGGCGGCAGCCGGCACGAGACCGGTCTCGACTGCAGTCTTGATCCTCTCCACCTGCACGTAGTTCTCCGGGATGTCCTCGAAGGCCATCTGCGCTTGCACCTCAGCCGGATCGAGGATGCCGGAGCTCTCGACCAGGGTATAGAGGGCGTAGACAGCGCCCACGAAGGCGGTCAGCACGAACAGGTTCAGAACGATCCTCTTCGCGAGCCGCCACGAGAAGCGCTTCTTCTCCCGCCCATCGGCAGGCTCATCCAGAATGGGGATATCCCAGTCCCGACGCACTCAGTCCTCCATCCGCCGTCAGCTTGCAGCTATCATATCGCGTCGATCAAGACCTCTGGTAGTTGCATGGGGTCCCGGCCTATCCGGAACGCGGCGCTCACCAACTCCACCGCCTCCCGGCCCAGTCGTTCGTCGTTGGCATGGATCAACGCAACAACGTCCCCACGGCGCACTCGGGATCCTGTCGGCGTCGCGATCACCACTCCCACCGCGTGGTCGATCGCTGCTTCCTTGGTTTCCCGCCCTGCGCCCAGCAATAAACCCGCCTCGGCCACTGTCGTCGCAGCCACGTAGTGCACCCACCCGGATTTGGCGGCTTTCGCCGGCATCACGAACTCCGATTCCGGAAGTCCTATCCCGTCCACGGCCTCCGCGTCGCCACCCTGCTCTTTCACCCACTCCCTGGCCTTCTGGAGAGCGCTACCGTCTTGCAGGTGACCGAGAGCGAGAGCTCGACCAGCCGGGAGATCAACGGCCAGGCCAGCCATGACTAGAAGATGCGCCGCAAGCGTGATCACCACCTGCCGCAGGTCGTCCGGTCCTCTTCCATGGAGGACGTCGAAGGCCTCACGCACCTCGAGAGCGTTCCCCACCGCAAGCCCCAGGGGCTCGTCCATGGCGGTCAGCACGGCCCGCACCGAGCGCCCCGCATCCTCTCCGAGCTCGATCATGGTGCGGGCGACGCGGCGTGCTTCCTCCTGCTCCTGCAAGAACGCTCCCGCACCCACCTTCACATCGAGCACTATCGCCGTCGCTCCCACCGCGATCTTCTTGCTCATGACGCTCGACGCGATCAAGGCCCCCTGCTCCACCGTGCTCGTGACATCGCGTAAGGAGTAGAGTAGGCGGTCGGCCGGGACGAGAGTCGGACTCTGTCCGGAGATCACGACGCCGGCGCGGGACAAGTGCCCCCGGAACTCGGCGGGAGTCAAGTCGGTGCGGAACCCCGGGATCGACTCGAGCTTGTCTATCGTGCCCCCCGAGTGCCCCAGACCGCGCCCGCTCATCTTGGCGAACGGGAGTCCGCAGGCGGCTACCAGCGGGCCCAACGCGATCGATACCTTGTCTCCCACGCCGCCCGTCGAGTGCTTGTCGGCGATCACGGGGGCGATGTCGCTGAGGTCGATCGTCTCCCCGCTCTCGACCATGGCCTGTGTAAGTGCGAAGGTCTCCGCGCGATCCAGGCCCTGGAAGCAGACCGCCATCAACCAGGCCGAGATCTGGTAGTCGGGCACGCGACCGGCCACGTACTCCGATATCAGCCATTGGAGTTCGTCGGTGGTGTGCGCCTCCCCGCGACGCTTGGCCGCTATCAGATCTACAGCTCTCAACTCCAACCCTCCGGCGTCTCGCTGATGACCAGTCTTCCCACGAGCTCAGCCACGCGCGCGGAAGCCCTCGCTGACATCTCCACCACCTCCTGATGGGCCTCGAGACCGGTCAGGCCCTTTTCAGCAGCCACGTTGGTCACGACGCTCAGCACGACTACTCCGAGGCCCGTTTCCCGCGCAGCCCGTACCTCCGCCGCGGTAGACATGCCCACCGTCTGAGCACCGAGTTCGCGTAGTACCCGCACCTCAGCTTCGGTCTCGTACTGGGGGCCCGAAAGGGCAGCGTAGCATACGCCTCTCGCTCCCTCGGTCTCCAGGATCCGCAGAGCTTCGGGATCGGTGCCCGGAACACGTTCGGGCTCTCCATCGGGCATCGTGAGTTGCAGGTCAAGCACGCTCTCGACCGCGGTCACCTCGCCGGGGCGCAAGGTCGGGTCCAAGCCTCCACAGGCATTGGTGACTATCAGTCGCCGCACTCCCCAGCACGCAAGAGTACGTACCGGCGCCTGCGTCTGGCCCAGATCGTGACCCTCATAGCCGTGTGCCCTTCCGCGGAGTATCGCGATGCGCACGCCGTTCAGCTCACCCGCCGCGATGCGCCCCGCGTGGCCCGGTACGGTACCGCGGATCCAACCGGGCACCTCCTCGTAGCCCACCTCGACCGGAGAGTCGAGGGCGGAAGCGACCTCATCCAGTCCGGAGCCGAGGATCACGGCCCACTCTGGGGCATCGCCCAGCGCGCCTTGAAGCACTTCCGCGGCCGCCGCCAGGTCGTCCGCACAGACCGCGGAAGGCTCACCCTCCCTTCCCCCCTCCGCGGCGCCACGGTGGCCTTCTCGTGCCGCGTCATCCCCATCGAACGAGACCGCTCGTCCATACACCGTCGGGTAGTCTCGCCATCCGTGCGCAGGGCGCCCCTCTTCAAGAGGCGTTCCGCCCAGACCGGGCTGTCGCCCCGTGAGATGGTGATACGCGGTCGCCCCCGTGTCGGCCATCGTCCCCACGTAGGTGCGAGCGGGTAGGCCGACTGGGCGCGGATAGTACAAGAGGGGTACGTATTCTCGGCTGTGATCCGTACTCACCGTGGTCGGGTCCACGCCGTGGTCCGCCGTGATCAGCAATCGGTCATCGGGGCCCAGAAGTGAGAGGACCGAGGGAAGTGCACGGTCCGCCGCCTCCAGACCGGCGGCAAACCCATCGACATCGTTCCTATGACCCCAGACCATGTCGAAATCGACCAGGTTGGTGAATATGAGGCCTTCGGCGTCGGATCCCAACCGGGCGACGAGGGTTGCGAGGTTGTCCTCGTTGGAGCCGACCTTCACCTGTTCGGTCACACCGCGACCGGCAAAGATCTGGTAGATCTTGCCGATGCCCACCACGGGCACCCCCGATCCCGTCAACAGATCGAGGTAGGTGGGGCTGGGGGGCTCCAGTGAGAAGTCCTTGCGGTCTTTCGTGCGCACGAAAGCCCCCGGAGTCCCGGTGAACGGGCGAGCGATGACCCTGCCCACTCCGTTGGGCCCGGTCAGGATCGCGCGCGCGATCTCACAATACCGGTAGAGCTCCTCCAAGGGGATGACGTCGACATGACAGGCGATCTGGAAGACGCTGTCGGCCGACGTGTACACGATCGGTCTGCCTGTCTCCAGGTGCCTTTCGCCCAACTCCGCGATGATCTCCGTTCCCGATGCCGCCTTGTTCCCGAGCACCTTTCGACCCACGGCTGTTTCGAAGCCCGCGATCACGTCAGGCGGGAACCCGTCGGGGAACGTGGGTTGCGCCTCCCTGGTGACCACCCCCATGTGCTCCCAGTGGCCGGCGGTCGTGTCCTTGCCCGCTGAGAGTTCCGCCAATACCCCGGGGAGAGCGAGAGGCGCGGCGACCGGGGGTATCCCCTTGAGCGGTAGGATGTTGCCGAGACCGAGAGCGCGGAGATTCGGCAGGTCGAGCGGCACGAGGGCGGCGAGGTTGCCCAATGTGTTCGAGTCGGTGTCGCCGTAGTCGGCGGCATCCGGGAGCGCTCCGGCGCCCACTCCATCGAGGATCATCATCACGAACCGAGCCATCAGGCACCCTCCTCAATATGGCGAGCGCGCGGATGCGCCTCGTCGTAGACCCGGCGAAGGTGCGCCGCGCTCACGTGCGTGTACACCTGGGTGGTGGAAAGGTCCGCATGGCCCAGCATCTCCTGCACGGCGCGCAAGTCCGCGCCCCCTTCCACGAGATGTGTGGCGAACGAGTGGCGCAGGGTGTGAGCGGACACCTCGTCGCTGAGGCCCGCCAGCTTAGCGTACTTCTTGACTATCAGGTGGAGACCTTGTCGGGACAGGGCGCGCCCCCGTACATTGAGGAACACCTCCGCCGGCTTGAGCACCCCCGCGCGTCCAAGTCCAGGGCGCCCGCGAGAAAGATACGCGCTCACCGCCTCCACGGCCTTCCTGCCCAACGGGACGACACGTTCTTTCGATCCCTTGCCCACAGTCCGTACGAACCCGACGTCGAGGTCGATATCCTGCAGACGCAGGGAGACCGCCTCCGAAGCCCTCAGGCCGGCTCCGTACAGTACTTCGAGCAACGCCCTGTCGCGATGGCCTGCGGGCGTGGCCGGCGGCCGCGAAAGCAGTCGATCGACCTGAGCGACGGTGAGCGGCTTGGGAAGGCCCGCCGGCGACCTGGGCGCAAGCAGCGCCTCGCTGGGATCGCTCTCGATGCGGGTGACCGACACGAGGTACCCATAGAACGAGCGGATCGCGGCCGTCTTGCGCGCCCTTGTAGAGGGCTTCCACATGCCCTCGGATAGAAAGGAGCGCAGTTCATCGATGGAGGCCTCTTCGAGAGAAGAGGCTCGGGGCTCGAGGTGCGCGCTCAATTGGAGCAGATCACGGCGGTACGATGCGACCGTGAGCTCCGCGAGGCCGCGTTCGGACCGCAGCGACGCGAGGTACTGCGTCAATGCTTCCGGCGTTCTCTTCAGTGGCGGGGCGGCGTGCACGTGGGCGCTCGCTGCGACGCCTACATGTACTCGATAGGAAGCAGGCTATCCAGGGGGAAGTAGTTGTGACCGGTGGCTTCGGCCACCCGTGAGTTGGTGACCTTCCCCTCCATCACGTTGATGCCGCGGGCCAACGTCTGGTCGGATCGCGCAGCGGACGAAAGCCCTAGATCGGCCATATAGATGACGTACGGCAGCGTCGCGTTCGTGAGGGCCAGGGTGGCGGTGATGGGCACCACACCAGCCATGTTGCCGACGCAGTAGTGCACCACGCCGTGCTCGATGAACGTAGGATCTCGATGCGTGGTCATGCGAGAGGTCGCAAAGCACCCTCCCTGGTCGATACTCATGTCCACCACGACCGAGCCGGGTTGCATGGTCGCCACCACGTCTTCCGACACGAGCAGGGGCGCGCGGGCGCCCGGCACGTGCACCGCGCCGATCACTAGATCGGCCGCGGCGACCTCCTCTTGGATGGTGAGCTGGTTGCTCATGAGCGTCTCCACGCCTGGGAGCATGTGCTCGACCTCGGTGAGGCGCTCGGTGCTGATATCGATCACGGTGACCCGAGCGCGCATGCCCGAAGCCACGAGGGCCGCGTTCTTCCCGGCGATGCCCGCGCCGAGCACCACGACGCTCGCTGCTGCCACCCCCGTCACGCCTCCCAGCAGTTTGCCCTTGCCGCCGTTCATTCGTTCGAGAAGGTGGGCGCCCGCGTGCGGCGCCAGCCGCCCGGCCACCTCACTCATCGGAGCGAGTAGAGGCAGATGACCGTTGGCGGTCTCCACGGTCTCGTATGCCACGTAGGTGGCTCCGCTCTCGAGGAGCTCCCGTGTTAGGCTCGGATTCGGCGCGAGGTGAAGGTAGGTGAACATGATCTGACCCGCCCGCATGCGCATGCACTCGTCTCTCAAGGGCTCCTTCACCTTGAGTAGGAGTTCGGCTCTCTCGAACACCGCCTGCGGACCCTCCAGCACCTGCGCGCCGGCCGCTGAGTACGCCTCATCCGTGAGCGCCGACGACTCTCCGGCTCCCTGCTCGACGAAGACGTCGTGGCCGCGTCGAGTCAACTCCAGCGCTCCGGCGGGAGTCAGAGACACCCTGTGCTCGTCGGCTTTGACTTCCTTGAGGACCCCTATTCGCACCAGTCCACCTCTCTTATCTCCACCGTCCCAGTCGCCCCGAACGGCCCGATCCTTCCTACCTCACTCACGTGCTGTGGAGCGCGGTCATATGCCGCTCCACGAGAAGAAGAGTCGCCAAGGTCTTTGCGTCCCTCAGGTGCTCCACTTCGCTCACCACATCGGCCAGGGGTTTCCAGATCAGCTCGATGACCTCGTCTTCATCGGGGTCCATCGGCACCGAATCCAGTCCGCTGGCCAGGAACGCGTGCAGTTCTTCACGCAAGAACCCGGGCGAGGCGAAGAACGAGCCAAGATGCACCCACTCGGTGGCGACGAGACCGGTCTCCTCACGCAACTCCCGGCGGGCAGCCTCCAGCGGTGCCTCTTCAGGCTCGAGGCCTCCTGCGGGAAGTTCCAGCAGATACCCTCCCACCGCATGCCGATACTGCCGCACGAGCGCTATCCTGCCGGTCGCGTCGACAGCCGCGACCACCACGGCCCCGGGATGCTCGATGACCTCGCGCGTATAGACCCCGTCACCGGTATCGATCTCGTCGACCCTCAGATTCACGACGCGACCGGTGAAGACCCGGCGGGACGAGACCACTCGGGGTAGCTCCTCAGCGCTCGGAGGATCGCTCCATGCGGGTGACGTTGCCGGGTCGGTGCCACCTGAGCGCACGGCGTCTCCCGTATCCTCGACGTGCCCCATGCGGTCGACGTGCCCCATGCGGTCGGCGCCGCCCATCACAGACGGTCCTCGGGAAGAGCAGGCGGGTTCTGGATCAGCTGCTTCACGAGATACATAAGACGTTCCAGTTCGGCCACCTGGATGTACTCCTCGGGCGTGTGAACGGACATCATTCCGCAATCCAAGTTGACCGTAGGCGTACCGCGAGCGTTGAAGACGTTGGCGTCGGAGCCGCCGCCACTGGTCAGGTAGCTTGGTTCGAGCCCGAGGGCGGTCAACGCGTCGGCCGCGGCCCTCACTACCGGGTCGGTCTCGCGCAGGCGGTACGCCCGGTACTCCATGACCAAGTCCACATCCACGTCTACGCCTAAGCGCGCAGCTCCCGCCTGAAGGGCATGCACCATTGCGCCGGTGGTCTGAGCCAGCTTGACGTCGTTGTGCCCGCGGCACTCGGCCTCCACGAGGCACGATGCCGGAACGATGTTCCTGGCGACCCCGCCTTCGATCGTTCCCACGTTCGCGGTGGTCTCGTCATCGAGCCTGCCCAATTCCATCAATGAGATCGCGTGTGCCGCCGCCTGGATGGCACTCGCACCCTTCTCAGGCTCCAGGCCCGAGTGAGCCGCCCGGCCCCGGAACTCCGCCGAGATGGACTGCTGGCTCGGAGAGCGCAGCACGATCCCACCTACCGGTCCTGACGAGTCGAGCACGACGCCGAACGGCGCCGACGGGATGTCGGGCGGAAGGTGTCGCGCCCCCTGCACCCCAAGCTCTTCGGCAACCGTGAAGACCAGCTCGTAGGTGGGAAACGATGCGCCTGAGCCCACGAACGCCTCCGTGACGCCCAGCAGGGCGGCGACTGCAGCCTTGTTGTCGGCGCCGAGCACCGTCCCTCCAGCATTGCGGATCACACCGTCCTCGAGAACCGGCTCCAGCGGACCTGTCGGCTCGACCGTATCCAGATGCGCCGCGAACGTGATGCGTGGGGTCTCTCCCACCCCAGGCACGAGACACACGAGATTCCCGGTGTCGCCGCCCACCGCGGCACCGGCTTCGTCCTCGATGACCTCCAGCCCCAAAGCCAGAAGTCGATTCGTGACGAAATCGGCCACTCCACGCTCACAGCGGGACGGACTCGGTAGCGCCGCCAGCTCCATGAACAGACCGGCCGGCATCCCCATAGCGCTGGTCGGCCGGTCGCTCACTCGTCTGCCTCAGTCGCCTCCCGCTCAGCGTGGCCCCCCGCCACCAGGAGTCTTCCCGCATCACCGGTTTCGCCCTCATCCTTCGAACTGACCGCTCCAAGGTCCAACCCGCAGGCGCAGCGGATAGCCGCCCCCACGAACTCCCGGAACAACGGCTGGGGCCTGGTGGGACGACTCTTGAACTCGGGGTGGAACTGGCACGCGAGGAACCAAGGATGATCGGCGAGCTCGATTATCTCGACAAGACGATCGTCCGGAGTGACGGCACTCACGATGAGGCCGGCTTCGATCATGCGCGGGCGCAAGGTGTTGTTCACTTCGTATCGGTGGCGATGCCGCTCGTAGACCACCTCTTCGCCATACGCCTCGTAGGCTTTGGTGCCAGGTATGACCTTCGTGGGGGAAGCGCCGAGTCGCATGGTGCCACCCATGTCCTCGACGTCCTTCTGCTCGGGGAGAAGGTCGATCACCGGATACGGAGTCTCGGGTTCGAACTCCGAGGAGTTGGCCCCAGCCATCCCGGAGATCGTGCGGGCGAATTCCACAACAGCCACCTGCATGCCCAGGCAGATACCGAAGAACGGAACGTTGTTCTCCCGAGCGTACTGCACCGCCATGATCTTGCCTTCGATGCCCCGAATACCGAAGCCTCCCGGCACGAGGATGCCGTCTGCAGTCTCCAACTCCGAGCGTAGCTCCTCCGGGCGCAGACCCTCGGCGTCGACCCAGACCACCTCTAACTCTCGTCCGTGGTGAAGGGCGGCGTGCCTCAGGGACTCCACCACGCTCAGGTACGCGTCCTGCAGCTGCACGTACTTGCCCACGAGGGCGATCCTCACAACACCCGACTGCGCTTTGATGCGTTCCACCAGCGCTTCCCACTCAGTCAGGTCGGGGGGTCCGGTCTCAAGGCCCAGCTTCGACACGACGAGTTCGTCAAGTCCTTCTTCGAGCAGGTTGAGAGGCACGAAGTAGATGTCGGACGCATCGATGGCGGCGATGACCGCGTTGGGCTCCACGTCTGTGAACAGGGCGATCTTGTCCTTGATCTCGCGGCTCACGGGACGATCGGCGCGACAGACGATGATGTCCGGTTGGATACCGATCTCCCGCAACTCGTTCACGCTGTGTTGGGTGGGCTTCGTCTTCAGTTCTCCGGCCACCCCGATGTACGGGATGAGAGTCACGTGTATGAACAACACGTTCTGACGGCCGATATCGTTGCGGAACTGCCGAATCGCTTCCAAGAAGGGCAGGCTCTCGATGTCGCCGACAGTGCCGCCGATCTCGGTGATCACCACGTCGACCTCAGGATTGCGCGACACTCGGAGGATGCGGTCTTTGATCTCGTTCGTGATGTGCGGGATCACCTGCACAGTGCCGCCGAGATAGTCGCCCCTGCGCTCCTTGCGGATGACGTTGTAGTAGACCGAACCCGACGTGACGTTCGATTCCCTCGTCAGACTCTCGTCTACGAAACGCTCGTAGTGTCCCAAGTCGAGGTCGGTCTCGGCACCGTCGTCGGTGACGAACACCTCACCATGCTGGTAGGGGCTCATGGTGCCGGGATCCACGTTCAGGTACGGGTCGAACTTCTGAATGACCACCCGGAGCCCACGGCTCTTGAGGAGTCTTCCCAGGGATGCAGCCGTTATCCCTTTGCCCAGGGACGAGACCACCCCGCCCGTCACGAACACATGCTTGGCCATGGACCGTCCTCTATCGTCGTGTACAGGAACGGGCGAGCACGATTCGCGCGCTATGCCCCATTCAGTCTAGCAGGCCCGCAGCCGCTCTGCCTCGAAGAGCCCGGGCATGCTCCATCGCGCCGGGATCACCCGGCCGCCCCCCCATCATGCGCGATAGCTCTCCCACGGCCTCCTCATCGCTGAGCGTCTTGAGGCAGGTGTAGACGCGGTGACCCTTCTGAGACTTGCTCACCAGCACGTGCCTGTCGGCGTAGGCCGCCACCTGCGGAAGGTGCGTCACCACGACCAGTCTGTTGACCTGACTCATGGCCCGCAATCTGGCGCCCACTGCCGTGGCGGTCAACCCACCCACCCCGGCATCGATCTCATCGAAGACCAACGTCTCGGCCGGCTCTACCCCCACCAGAGCTGTCTGTATGGCCAGCAGGACGCGCGAGAGTTCCCCGCCCGAAGCAGTGCGAGCGAGACTCCGCCCCGGTGCTCCCGGGTTCGCGGCCAGTAGGAACTCCACGTCGTCGGAGCCGGCGGCATCGAGGCCTTCCGGTGTCTCCCGCGGCTTCACCAGTACGGTCACCTTGCCTTGCGGCATACCGAGTTGAGCCAACTCGGCCGAAACGAGCGACTCCAATCTGGAGGCCGCCTCACGTCTTCGCGCCGACATGGTCTCGGCCAAGGCGACGCACCGCTGCTGCAGCGAATCGTGGAGCGCCGTCAGTGCCGTGTCGTCCTCTTCGTTCTCGCCGTAGGCCTGCAGCCTGGCTCGCACTTCGTCCAGACGGGCCAAGGCCGAGGCTGTCGTTCCTCCGTACTTGCGCGCCATCCCCGAGTAGACTCGCAGGCGTTCGTCCAGAGCCTCGAGCCGCGCCGGATCCACCTCAAGCCCGTGCGCGAAGGAACGAAGGCCGCTGGCACCGTCGTAGATCGAAGCCGCCGCGTGCTCGAGCGAGACCGCCACTGCGGCCAGGCGCGGTTCGACGTCGGCCACGCTCGCCAGTCGAGCTCGTGCCACGCCCAGCACACCATCCACGTCGGGAGCGTCGCCTTCCCCGCTCAGCAGTTCGGCCACATCATGGCACGCCCTCACCACCTCTTCGGCCCTGGCTAGGAGCCGCTGCTCGCTCTCGAGAGTCTCTTCCTCCTCGAGGTCGAGGGCGGCCGCCTCTAGTTCGGCAGATTGGAACCTGAGGAAATCCGCCTCCTGATCCCTCATGCCGCGATCCCGACGCCGCCCCGCAAGACGCTCCGCCACCTTCCGCAACTCCGTCCACGTTGCCCCGTATGCGCTGCGATCGGCGAGCTGGTCGGCTCCGGCGAAGGCGTCCAAGGTGTCGCGCTGATACGGAGAGCGGAGCAGACGGCGGTGCTCATGCTGACCCGAGAACGACACCAGATCGCCAACGACCTCACTCAGGGCCCCCAATGGCACCGCGACCGCGTTCAGAAAGCACTTGTTGCGGCCCGAGCGGTTCAGTCGGCGGGTCACCACCAGTTCGCCCCCTCTCAGCCCGGCGAGATCCACCACCTCAGGCTGAAGGGCCGCGACGTACTCTTCTGAGAGTTCGAAAACCCCTTGGATGAGGGCCTCATCCGCGCCTTCGGCGACCAGCCCTTCGGACGCTCTGTCCCCGAGAAGGAGACTAAGAGCCTGCGTGAGTAGCGTCTTCCCGGCGCCGGTCTCGCCGGTGAGTACCGTCAGTCCGCCCGCGAGATCGAGGGTCGCGTCCTCGATCAGAACGAAGTCCTTGATGCTCAGCGAGACGAGCATCCGTACCTCAGGCCTCTCCCACGAACCGCTGGGCGAAGTTGCGATAGAAGTCGCTCTCCGGAAGCAGGGCGAGCGTCGCGAGCGCCGGGGCGGTACGCACCTCGAGTTCGGCGAGAGCCGGCAGGGAGCCCACATGCTCTCCGTCAGAGAGTATGTCCACAGCCGTGTGCTTCGATTCATTACGCATCGTGACCACGTCGGCGGCCGCCAGCACCACCGACCTCACCGCCAACGCGTGCGGCGCCACATACGACACCACATAGCCCTGCACATCGACCCCGAGTACGGGACCACCCACCGCCAGATTGTACGCCGTCGACCCGGCGGGAGTCGAGATGATGAGAGCGTCTGCGCGAACATCGAACAGGGGCACGCCGTTGACACCGTACGAGATATGACAGATGCCGCCCTCCCTCCCTCTCCCGATGACAAGGTCGTTCACCGCACGCAGCTCGGATCCGTTGTTCGAAGTCGTGAGACCGAGTAGGGGCTGGGCAACGTATTCGCCGTCCAAGAGCCGAGCGAGATCGCGCTCGAGCTTGTCCTTCTGGATCGTGGCAAGAAAACCCACACGCCCTAGATTGATACCCGCCACGGGAACACCCAGGTCACGCGTGAGCCGGAGCGCGCGTAGCATCGTGCCGTCGCCGCCCAATACCAAGCAAAGATCCGCCTCGGTCAGTTCTTCGCGCGCGACTTCACAGCAGCCTTCGCCGCCCACATCGATCAGTCCGGGGTGCTTCAGCGTCTCCCCAGGGGGGAGTAGAAGTCGTATGCCCCGCGCCTCCAGGAATGGGAGCACCTCGGCCACGACTGGGGCAGCCACCTCCCTCACCTGGTGCGTGAACAGGGCCACGCTTCTGATCGGATCACTCACCCGAAGTCCCTTCCAGATTGACGGCACGCACGACCTTGGCGATCATGTGCTCCAGGGTAGCAGGCAGTGCCCCCTCCCCTCTACCTCTATCCACGCGGAACACGAACTCCACGTTCCCCCCTACGCCGGGCAACCCCGAGTCGCACAGTCCATCGACCGCCAATCCGAGCTGCACTAGAGTGGCACCGACGCTCGTGAGCACGTCTTCGTGCACCTTGGGGTCTCTCACGATGCCACCCTTGCCGACGCGGGCCGCGCCGGCCTCGAACTGCGGTTTCACAAGCAGAAGGCCGGTGAACGTCGGGGCCATACAGCCGATCACGGCAGGCAGCACCTTCGCCAGCGAGATGAACGACACATCGATGGTCAGAAGATCCGGCACGAACGGCAGGGAATCAGGCTTGAGTGCTCTTGCGTTCACACGCTCCAGCACAGTCACACGTGGATCGTTGCGCAGTCGCACATCGAGCTGCCCATACCCAACGTCCAAGGCGATCACTTCCACCGCGCCGTTCTGCAACAAGCAATCAACGAACCCACCCGTGGACGCGCCGACATCCAGCGCACGGGTCCCTTGAGGGTCGACCTGCAATGCCTCGAGCGCGTGCGCCAGTTTCTCGCCGGCGCGGGACACGAAACGAGGGCGCGACTTGAGCACGACGCTCGCCGACACCGGCACCGCGGTACCGGCCTTGTCGATGACGCGACCATCCACCGATACGTCGCCGGCCATGATCAAGGACCGACCGATGTTCCGGCTATCGACGAGCCCTCTGTCGACCAACATCTGATCGAGCCGGACTCGAGCGGGAGTCACGCTCCGCGGGTCTCCGCGGACGCCAACAGCGACACGGCCGTCTCGGCGACCCTCTCGGCGGTGAAGCCTACCTGCGCGTGCAGCGACTTGATGTCACCATGCGTGACGAATTGGTCCGGAAGCCCGACCATGCTGAGCGGCCGCTGAAGACCCGCTCGCTGAAGTAGGTCGGCCACGCCGGAGCCGAAGCCTCCCACGACTGTGTTCTCCTCCACCGTCACCACTACGGAGTGGGTCTCCAAGAGCGGGACGAGCGCGTCTTCGTCCAAGGGAGAGATCATTCGTACGTTGGCTACGGTCGCATCCACACCGCGCTCGGTCAAGATCGCGGACGCCTCATCCGCCAGCCGCACCCCCGCGCCGGTAGCCAGGAGCAACACCCCACTCCCGCCCCGGATCACCTCGACCCAGGGCCCCGTGATGGCCTCCGGCAGGTCGACCAACGGCAAGCCCAGCCCCCGGCCCCGAGGATAGCGCAGCGCGACTGGACGCTCCAAAGCGAGGGCGGTCGCCAACAGAGTCTGCAGTTCCACCTCATCCTTCGGAGCCAGGATAGTCAGACCCGGCACCGAGCGAAGGAATGAGATATCGAATGCGCCATGATGGGTGGGCCCGTCTTCCCCGACCAACCCCGCCCGATCGATGGCGAACACCACCGGCAGCCCAGGAAGGCACACGTCGTGGATCACCTGGTCGTAGGCGCGCTGAAGGAACGTCGAGTACAGGGCCACCACCGGCCGCATGCCCGCGGCGGCGAGGCCCGCCGCAAAGCCTACCGCGTGGCCTTCCGCGATACCCACGTCGAAGAAACGCTTTGGGAACTCGCGCTCCAGATGGTCCAGGCCCGTTCCCGCCGCCATCGCGGCCGTGATGCCTACGACCCGACTGTCACGACGGGCAAGTTCGACCAGGGTACGACCGAACACCTCGGTGTAGGTTGGTGGAGCGTCACCCGCGGGCTCGCACTCGCCCGTGGGAACCGAGAACGGCGAAGTGCCGTGAAAGCGGTCGGGCGCCTGTTCGGCTGGTGAATAGCCCTTCCCCTTGATGGTGCGCACGTGCAAGAGCACGGGGCCGTTCACCGCGAGGGCGCGGCGGATGTCTGCGCGCAGCGCCTCGATGTCGTGACCATCGGTGACCCCGATGTACGTGAAGCCCAACTCCTCGAACAGCATGCCGGGCACGAGCGCCGCCTTGACCCCCTCTTTGACATGCTCTCCCATCGCGTACACGCGCTCTCCGATTCGCGGGAACTGCTGTACGCGGCGCTCCAGGTCGCGACGGAAGCGGTAGAACGAAGGCTCGGCACGCAAGCGCGTGAGGTAGGAGCTGATCGCTCCGACGTTCGGCCGGATGGACATCTCATTGTCGTTCAAGACCACCACGAGAGGCGTACGCAGATGGCCTGCTTGGTTCAGGCCCTCGTAGGCCATACCTCCGGTGAGGGCGCCATCGCCGATCACCGAGACCACACGGCCCACGTCGTTCTCACCGCTCAGACGGGCAGCCTCCGCGAGGCCCACGCCGACGCTCACCGACGTGCTGCTATGACCAGTGCCGAAGGCGTCATGCTCGCTCTCACTCGGCTTCGGAAAGCCGGAGAGGCCGCCGTATGAGCGGATCGTGGCGAATCGATCAGCCCGACCGGTGAGCAACTTGTGCGGATAGGCTTGATGGCCCACATCCCACACGATCTTGTCCCGAGGGCTCTGCAGTTCGGCATGCAGGGCGATTGCGAGTTCCACGACTCCCAGGGAGGGCCCCAGGTGTCCGCCGACGCACGCGATCGACTCGATGATCTCGAGGCGCACCTCACTCGCGAGCCTGCGCAAATCCGCTGCCGACAGGGTGTGCAGGTCCTCGGGCAGACGCAGCTGGTCCAGCAGTCTTGGTGGCACGGAATCCATCCTAGGCGCTGATTATACTCCGTCGTCCGTGTTGCCGAGATACGCGTGAGCGCCGGATGCGCGCTCACGCCACCCGCCGCCCGTCCTCGGGCCCACCGCCGGGTGTGTCCGGACCAGCCCAGGCCGTCTCAGGATCGCTCCTCGCCCGCCAGGGCACCGAGGACACCGTTGACGAGCCGGGCGGCCTCGTCGGAGCAGTACCGCTTTGCAAGTTCGACGGCTTCCGAGATGGTCACGGCGGGCGGGTTCTCCGACGCCCAGCGCAGCTCGAAGAGCCCCAGTCGGAGCAGATTCCGCTCGAGCGGGGCCAGGCGGTCGAGAGTCCAGCCTTCCAGTCGTCGTCCGAGCTCCGCATCGATCTCGACTAGATGCTCGGCCACTCCCTCGACCAGGCGTCTCTGGTATGGATCCATCTCTTCGGGCCGCGCGGCGGCACGCCGTATCACCGCGGCTTCGGGCGTGAGACCCAGAAGGTCTTGCTGATATAGGAAGAAGAGCGCCTCTTTGCGTGCCCGTCGTCTGCCGGTAGCCACGTCAGGCGTTGCCTTCCGGCGGAGGGAAGACTCCGTCGAAGTGAACATCTACGCGCGCGACGCGCAGACCGGTCATCCGGGCGAGGCGAGAGGCGACCAGTTCCTTGACAGCTTCTCCCAGCTCGGGCAGATCTTCACCGAACAGGGCGAGCAGGTGCACCACCACGGAGCCGACTCCTTCCACCACCACGATCTCCGCGTCTCTTCGACCCGGCCGCGGCCCCTCACGATGAAGCCGCACTCTCGGTTCGGACGCCACAGACCAACGCACGATCGACTGGAGCACAGAGGAAGAGATCTGATAGTCAGCAACGTCACCGAGCCCACCATCGGTGAACACCGTTCGTCCATCCTTGCTCATGCCCGCACACCTCCCTTGTCGGCGTTCATCGAGGCCAAGTCCCCTCTGGCTTCTTCGAGGAAGGCAGTCGAGATGTTCCCGGCGATGAAGTCAGGGTGACCCAGTATGTCCAGGTGCAAGTCTCGCGTGGTCGGCACTCCGACCACTTCGAGTTCTTTCAGACAGCGGACCCCTCGGGCGATACAGGACTTCCGGTCTTCGTCCCATACGATCAGCTTCGCCAAGAGGGAGTCGTAGTTCGTGGGCACCGTGTAGCCCTCGTAGAGGTGGGTGTCGACGCGCACGCCCGGGCCGCCGGGAAGCCGAAGGCGTTCGATGGTGCCGCCACGAGGGAGGAAGTTCTTGCCCGGGTCTTCTGCATTGATGCGGAATTCGATCGCGTGCCCCGTCGGCTCGACGCTGCCGACCCGCGAGAGCGGGAGACCCGCCGCAACTCGTATCTGCTCCCGGATCACGTCGATCCCCGTCACCATCTCGGTCACTGGATGCTCGACCTGGACGCGGGTGTTCATCTCCATGAAGTAGAAGTCGCGGTGCTCGTCGGCGAGGAACTCTAGGGTGCCGGCACTCAGGTAGTCGATCGCACCGCAGGCCTTGGTGACCAACTCAGCGAGGTGTGCGCGGGTGGTGTCGTCGAGGAGCGGTGATGGGGACTCCTCCAACACCTTCTGATGCCGTCGCTGGATGGAGCAATCCCGCTCCCCCAGTGTGAGTACTCCACCCTTCCCGTCACCGATCACCTGCACCTCGACGTGATGTGGGCGCATGATCACCTTCTCGAGGTAGAGCTCGCCGTTGCCGAATGCGCCCTCCGCCTCAGCCGAGGCAGCCAGGTACGACCGCTCGATGTCCTCGGGCTCTTCCACGAGACGCATGCCTCGGCCGCCGCCCCCGGCGGAGGCCTTCAACATCACCGGGTAGCCCAACTCAGCGGCGACCCGCCTGGCTTCGTCGATGCTCTCTAGGACACCCGCCGTGCCGGGGATGGTCGGGAGCCCGGCCTCGGCCATGATCTGCTTCGCCAGGGACTTGTCGCCCAGATTGTCCATGCTGTCAGGCGTGGGGCCTATGAACACGATGTCGTTATCGACACAGGCGCGCGCGAAGGTCGAGTTCTCCGACAGGAAGCCGTAGCCCGGGTGCACAGCGTCACACCCTGCCATGCGGGCGGCCGCCACGATGCTCGGGATACTCAGGTAGCTGCGCCGTGGATCGGGGGGGCCGATGCGCAGGGCCCGATCGGCGGCCAGCACGTGCGCGGCCTCGGCGTCCGCGGTGGAATACACCGCCACCGCCTCGATACCCATCTCATGGCACGCCCTGATGACCCGTAGCGCTATCTCGCCCCGGTTGGCGACCAGGATGCGCTCGAATACGGGCGTCATCTAGGGCTGGTCGAGTTCCACCGCGAAAAGCGGCTGGCCGTACTCGACGGGCTGCGCGTCGCTGACGAACACGGTCCGTATCGTGCCCGAGACCTCCGAGGCCACCTCGTTCATGAGTTTCATGGCTTCGAGGATGCACAGGGCGTCGCCTTCATCCACGTGTGTGCCGACCTCGACGAACGGCGGATTCGTGGGTGATGGTGCCGAATAGAACGTACCCACCATCGGCGCAACGACCTCATAGAAGCCGGTGTCGGCACCAGGCACGGGCGCGACAGCCTGGGGGCCCCCGACGGCGGACTCCAGCTGGGGTGCGCCCACCGGCACGAGCGCCGGCTCGGCGACTGCTTGTTGTGGAGCGAACGCGGGTTGGGCGAAGGCCGGGTCTGTGCGCGGCTGCCCACCCTTTCTGATCGTGATGCGCATCCCCGCGTCTTCGACTGTCACTTCGTCGATGTCGGAGCTCTCGACCGCCTTTATCAGGTCGCGCACGCGGTCGCCGCCCACACTCGGCGGCGCCGGGGCGGGCTCGACTTCGGCCTCGCCCGTGAGGAACACATCCTGCTCGGCCCCGCTGTGACGACGCTCGAAGTAGCTACGTGCCGCGTTCGGGAAGAGGGCGTAGCTGATCACGTCTTCCTCGCTGCGGGCAAGTGAGCCGATCTCTTCGCGATACTGCTCGAGGGTCTCACTGATGAGGTCCGCGGGCCTCACACTGATGGACTCCTCATCGCCCAGGACCCTACGCCTTATATCCGGGTCGATGGGACCCGGGGCTCTCCCGTATCGACCACGCAGGTAGGCCTTCATCTCATCCGGCACGACTTGCCAGCGCTTGCCGATCAGGATGTTGAGAACGGCTTGAGTTCCCACGATCTGGCTCATGGGAGTGACCAGAGGAGGATAGCCGACCTCAGCCCGCACTTTAGGGATCTCCTCCAGAACCTCTTGTAGTCGATCCTCGGCCTTCTGTTCCTTCAACTGCGAGATGAGGTTCGAGATCATGCCTCCGGGGACCTGATGCGAATATACCTTCATGTGTGTGAGGGAGGTGACACCGCGCTCGAATCCACCGGCGTCGCGCACACCCTCGAAGTACTCCGCCACCTCGAAGAGCGCGTCAAGATCGAGTTCCGTGTCGTAAGGAGTGCCCTTGAGCGCCGTCACCAGCATCTCGGTCGCCGGCTGACTGGCTCCGAACGCCAGTGGCACGGTGGCGGTGTCGACCACATCCACGCCGGCCTCGATGGCCTTCAGGTAGGTCATGGGTGCGAGGCCGCCGATGTAGTGGCAGTGCAACTGCAGCGGTAGGTCGATCTCCCGTTTCAGCCGAGTGATCAGACGCTCGGCGAAGTATGGCGACAACAGCGCCGCCATGTCTTTGATGCAGATGCTGTCGGCGCCGAGTGCCACCAGTTCGAGCGCGGTCTCGACGTAGTGATCGAGAGTGTGCACCGGGCTGATCGTGAACACGACCGCACCCTGATAGTGCTTACCCGCTTCCTTGATCGCCTCGACCGCCGCACGGTGATTGCGCGTGTCGTTCAATGCATCGAACACCCGGAAGATGTCGACGCCCGAATCGGCCGCGTGCAAGACGAAGTCACGCACGATCTCATCACTGTAGTGACGATAGCCCACGAGATTCTGCCCGCGCAGGAGCATCTGAAGCGGAGTCCGGCGGCAGTGATGCTTGATCGTGCGCAAGCGCTCCCACGGATTCTCGTCGAGGAAACGAAGGCATGTGTCGAAGGTAGCCCCGCCCCAGACCTCCATCGAATGGAAGCCGATCTGATCCATCTTTCGTAGGACCGGCACCATGTGGCCGATACGCATCCGAGTAGCCCAGAGTGACTGGTGGGCATCTCGCAAGCTGGTATCTGTGATCTTGATCTGTCGAGATCTCATGGGGTCTCCTGATGGCTCGCGGCACTCGTGAGGGCGCGCCGCGGGTCGGATCAGACGCGCGTATTGTACTCGCGAGTCCGAGTATCGATGCGGATCACGGTGCCCGTCTCGACGAACAACGGCACCTGAAGGGTTGCCCCGGTCTCTAGAACGGCTTCCTTGGTGCCGCCGCTCACCGTATCGCCGCGCACGCCGGGAGCCGTATCTGTGACTTCCAGATCGACGAAGGTGGGCAACTCCATGTCCGACGGCTGCCCATCCACCAGAAGCAGATCGACTTCCATGTTCACCTTCATGAGGTCGTATCGTCCCTCGAGCAGACTCTTGGGCAGACTTACCTGCTCGAACGACTCGGAATCCATGAAGACAACAGAGTCAGGTTCATCGTAGAGGTATTGCATGGTCCTGCTCTCCACGCGCACCTGCTCGAACTTCTGCTCCGGACGAAACGTCTTGTCGACCACGCGGCCTGTGGCCAGGCTTTTCAGCTTCGTGCGGACGAACGCACCGCCCTTGCCCGGCTTGACGTGCTGGAAATCTACGATGCGGTAGTTCTCGTCTTCATATCGGACAGTCATGCCCGTACGGAATTGGTTGGTGGATATCACCAATCGGCCTCCTAAGAAAAAAAAGTCGTCGGCACCGGTCCATCGCCGGACGCCCGACTCGTGATGCTGCATTCTACACGAACCACGGCAGCATTTCAGCAAGGTGACCGTCTACCCTGGGCTGGCCGCCGGGCTGGGTTGACTGCTAGCGTACGACCGTGAACCCGCGCTCGTACGGTGTCAGCACCTCGATCCCCACGGCGGTCACAACGACGGTGTCCTCGATCCTGACGCCGCACGAACCTTCCAGGTACACCCCCGGTTCGATCGTAACGACCATCCCCTGGGCCAGGACATCCTCCGAACGTTGACTCAAGGTAGGCGCCTCGTGCACGTCGAGGCCGACACCATGACCCAGTCCGTGTTTGAACAGCTCGCCAAGACCATGCCCTTCTATGATCTCGCGGGCAACGCGATCGACCTCCGAACACGGTACCCCAGGCCCGGCACAGGCGCGCGCCGCTTCCTGCGCCTCGAGCGTGACGTCATACGCCCGACGACACTCGCTCTCCACGTCGCCGGTAGCGAAAGTGCGGGTCATGTCGCTGGAGTACCCGTCGATCGTAGTGCCGATGTCGACGACGAGTAGGCCACCCTCGCCGATCACAGCGTCTCCGGCGACTGAGTGGGGTTTCGCGCCGTTCGAGCCGTAGGCCACTATGTACGTGAAAGGCACCTCGTCCGATCCATTGCGCCGCGCCCACATCTCAAGGTCGAGAGCCACATCGCGCTCGCTCCTGCCGACGACCCCGATCTCGCGCACTCGGTCCATCAGCGCCACAGTCAAGCGGCACGCCTCGCTTATCGCGCGTATCTCATCGACAGACTTGAAGCGGCGCAGATCGGACACAAGTCCGTTCACCAGGACCGGCTCCACCGCTCGGAGTCTCGGCTCGAAACGCTCCCACTGCGGCACCGTCAGCTGGTCGTTCTCTACCCCCACCCGCCCATCGGCTTCCGCGAGGACTTCAGCAAGCAGATCGGAGACATGGCCCTCGACCTCGACGAATCGAGCATAGGCCGCCTGTTCCCGTGCCTGGGTGCGGTACCGGAAGTCCGAGAGCAGCACGATCTCCTCCGGGAGCACCACCACCACTCCCGCGCTGCCCGTGAACCCAGTGAGATACCTGATGTTCAGGTGGTCCAGCACGACCAGCGCGGCGAGCTCCTCGGCCACGAGTCGTTCCCGCAATGCCCCGATCCGAGCCTCGAACTCCCCGCTGCGAGTCACCACCTGCGTCACGATCCCTCCTTCGGCGTCCCAGCATCACCACTCTCCACGAGCTCGACCAGAGCGCGCACCGCCTCACGGTACCCGTCGGGTCCACGTCCCGCCATCCTCACCGATGCAACGTCGGCCACGACCGACACCCTCCGCCAATCCTCGCGCCCCTCGATATCCGATAGGTGCACCTCAGCCACCGGCCCGGTGACCAACTCCAGGGCGTCTCGGATGGCATAGCTGTAGTGCGTCCAGGCGCCAGGGTTCACGAGTAGGGCGTCCGCGTGCCGGCCGGCGTGTACGAGCTGGACGAACTCGCCCTCATGGTCGGTCTGATGGCACTCGCAGCGCCACCCATGCGCGCGCGCCTCTTCGCACACGATCGCCTCCAACTCGGGCAGCGTGACCCGCCCGTAGTGGATGACAGGGCGCTCGCCGAGTAGCCCGAGATTGACGCCGTGAAGAACCACGAGAAGGCGGGAGTCAGGCGTCTCGCCCGTCGACTCGGATGGCTCACTCGTCGGATCCGTACCTCTCTCACTCATGCCGTGATCGCTTCTAATCCGCCACGCAGCGTCTCTTCATCCACGCGCACCCCCCACTGTGGCGTACCAACAGAGCACAGGCACACGAAGCCGATGCCGTCGGCGGTGGCCTTCTTGTCGCGCCCCATGGCTTCCAGGATAGGTCCGAAGGCCAGATCCGGCATCCGCGTGGGCAGCCCCAGGTGCGCGAGCAATCGGACTACGCGTGGGCGGACGCTCTCAGACAGGCCCACAGCTGTCTCGCTCACCGCGAGAGCCGCCACGAGTCCCAGTGATACGGCCGCTCCGTGAGGTAGCACGTTGTAGCCGAGAGTGGACTCGAGGGCATGACCGAACGTATGACCCAGGTTGAGAATCGCGCGGCGTCCACGATCAGTCTCATCCTCCCCTACCACCACCGCCTTGAAAGTCACGCACTGCTCGACGATGTGACTGAGAGTAGTCGGTTCGCGCGCGAGGATCGCGGTGGTCTTGGTATCCAGCATGTCGAGGAGTCCTCCGTCGGACAAAAGGGCGTACTTCACGACTTCGCCGAGGCCCGAGGCATACTCAGCCACGGAGAGGGTCGACAGAAAGCCCGGGTAGACCACGACCAGTTCCGGTTGGTGGAACGCACCGACGAGGTTCTTGCCGTTGGGCAGGTTCACGGCCACCTTCCCCCCGACGCTCGAATCGACCTGCGAGAGTAGGGTCGTCGGTACCTGCCACAGCCTCACTCCTCGCAGGTAGGTCGCCGCCACGAAACCGGCCAGATCTCCCACCATGCCTCCGCCGAATGCCACCACGATGTCGTCCCGACGGGCTCCGACCTCCGACAACCAGTCCCAGCACATGACCGCCGACGCGGCCGACTTGCTGGCTTCTCCCGGAGTCAGAACGCGCATGCCCTCGGCTCCGAACGACTCCGACAACAACGGCATGACGGATCCACCCCACGCCGCTTCGACGTTCTTGTCAGTCACCAGGAAGATACGAATGCCGGCCCCCCGGACCAGAGCGGCCCTCTCCGCCAGGACGCCGAGCGCGTTCTCCCCTCCCACGATCGACGACGGCTGGCGGGTCCCTATCAGGTCGATGCCCCACGTCATCTTCCAAGCTCCTGATCGACCACGGGCCTATCCGCTCCGAATCGTCGTCGAGCGATGTCCACGACTCGCTCGGTTACCTCCTCGACGGAGAGACCCGATGTCTCGACGATCTCGTCTGCGGTCTTCAGGTACATCGACTCCCTCTCCGCGGCGAGCGCCGCGAATCCCTCCCACGAACGGGCGAGCGGCCTCCCAGAACCCTCCACCCTAGCCCAGCCTACCTCAGGACACATCCGCAGAAAGACCACCACAGCACTGTCCGCCACGATAGCCGCCGCCTCCGGCGACGTCAGCGCGCCGCCCCCCAACGCCAGCACGAGACCGGGGCCCATCCTCGCCCGCCCCACGACTTCCCTGAGACATTCGAGTTCGACGGCTCGGAACCCCTGTTCGCCCTGGCTCGCGAATATCTCCTCCGGCGTGCGACCGGTCGTCGAATCGACGAACTGATCGAGGTCGACGAACTCCCATCCGAGAGTCGATGCGGCGCGTGCTCCGACTACGCTCTTCCCCGCGCCCATGTACCCGGAAACGGCTATGACCTTCGCCACAGACCGCGCTCCTCCAATCCTGCCTCGTACACATGTACGCTCGAGCGGAACTGCCCGACGGTGTCGCCGCCGAACTTCTCAAGGTACGCAGACGCCAACTCGAGAGCCACCATAGCTTCCCCCACGACACGCGCAGCCGCGACGGCCTCTACGTCGCTCCGTTCCTTGTGCGCGCTTACCTCGGAGCCATCTCGCAGGTCGACCGAAGCAAGTGGCTTCATCAGGGTCGGAATGGGCTTCATCGCCGCACGCAGGATGAGAGGCATGCCGTTCGTCATCCCTCCTTCCAGACCGCCGGCACGGTTCGTGGGGCGCACCACGGCCCCTAGGCCCGCGTGAAACGGGTCGTGCACCCCGGAGCCCGGGAGGTCGGCTGCGGCGAACCCCATGCCGATCTCCACCCCCTTGATGGCCGGGATGGAGCCGACAGCACCCATCAGGCGACCGTCCAGACGATCGCCCACCGAGGCGAACCCTCCCACGCCGGGGCACATGCCCCACGCCCAGATCTCGAACACTCCTCCCAGAGACTCACCGCTCAACCGCGCGCTGTCGACGAGGTCCTTCATCTCTCTCTCGACGGCAGGATCCGGGCAACCGCACTCCGAGGTGTCCACGGAAGCCCAATCGACCTCCGCCGCGTCGAGCCCCGGAAAATCGATCGAGAGGCCGACGCCGCCCAGGCTCCTCACGAACCCCCGCACTTCCACCCCCACTTCAGCAAGAAGGAGCCGCGCGATGGAACCGGCGGCCACGCGGCCCACCGTCTCTCTCGCACTCGAACGCTCGAGTATGTCGCGGGCATCCCCGGTATCGTACTTGGCCATTCCGGCGAAATCGGCGTGACCCGGACGGGGGACGGTCACCGCGTCAACGATCCAGCCCTCCTCGGGCTCCGGCTGCATGGAAGGTCGCCACGAGTCATGGTCACGGTTCTCCACCAGCAGGCACACGGGCGTGCCGAGGGTGCGGCCGAGGCGGACGCCGGCGAGTATCCGCACGCAGTCCCTCTCGATGTCCATCCGCCCGCCGCGACCGTATCCGCGCTGACGCCGCGCAAGATCGCGGTCGATGCTGGTCGCTTCCACCCGCAGGCCCGCGGGGACACCCTCAAGCACACAGAGCTCGGCGGGTCCATGGGACTCCCCCGCAGTCACCAACCGAAGGCCGCTCACCCCGCCCTCCTCCGCATCACCCTGCCAAACTGACGACGGCGCCCCCGGGGCGCCGTCGGACCTACTGGCCAGGGGTTTCTTGATCTCACCCTACTTAAGGAACTCCTGCCCGACTCCCAGAGTCCTCAACTCGCTGCCATGCAGGAACACTACCACCTGTTCCTCAGCATCGATCGAGACAACCTCGATCTGTCCCCATGTTGTGGAGACCACGGCCCCAACCTTCTTGTCCTCATATACAGTGTCGTCCACCTCGAACGTCACCGTGGGCACTCCGTTGACCACATCGATCGAAAGCACCTTGAGGCTATGCAGAGCGGTCTTGATTCCGCTCGGCTTGGTGGTGGTCGTAGAGCCATTCCCCGTGGTGCTCGTGGTGGAACCAGTCGTGCCGGTCGACCCGGTGCCTGTTGTGGCGGTGGTCGGCGGCAGCGCCTGCTGGCGGAACGGGTCCTTGCTCTGGAAAGTCGAGAGTTCGTCGAGAGCTACGGCTGCCGTGTCGCCGGTCAGGTCTTCGGTCACCGGGGAGAGGGTCTCTCCCGTGACCACCGGTTCGTCAGTCTGCGCGGGATCATCCCCCCCGAACAACCCACAGCCCCCAACGAGGAGTGCCAGCGCCGCTATGAGGATCACCACTATCAGACCGGTTGTAGCCGCCCTACCATGCATCGATCGGCGCCCTTTCATTGGATCGGCACCAGATTCTCCGGCGCGGTACGCTGGAACGCGTTCATCGTCATGGTGACCTCGAGGCGCGGAGACGCCTTGGCGAGGTCTTCACTCTTGGGCGCCAGGTTCAAGCTCTTCACCGCGAGGATCCTGCCCGGCCCGGCAGCCATCTGCTCCGCCCTGTAGATGAAATCATTCAGGTCGAAGAAGGTGCCTTCGAACTTCGCCCCGAGAGTCACATACTCGTACAACCCCGCCGATGTGGCGACACTCGGTGCGATGGTCATGAACTCTATGCCCGACTCCGTGGCCAAGTCCTGGATCTGGAGCAGAAGACTCGGCAACTCGGTGCGGGCGGGCACCATCTTGGCCAGCTCCACGATGCGTCCCTGGTTGCGGCGAGCATCGAGCTTCGTCTGCTCCAATTGGGCCAGCTGGGCCTGGTTCTGGGCCAAAGTATTCATCTCGGTCTCGATCTGCGTGTCGACCGCGGTGATCTTCCCACGCAGCGGGTCCAAGAGCAGGAACCAATAGGCGACGACGATCAACACAAGCACGACGGCGGCGATGATGTAGATGTTGCGCCGGCTCACGGTGCCTCCACCTCGACTCGACTCACGGGCAACTGGGTATCCTCGGTCTGCGTGTTGTACACCGTGGCGGTCACCGAGAAGCCACGCACGTCCTTGGCCGGATCGACCGCTCCAACCGGCTCGCCCGCCGAGCCCAACACCACCGAACCTAGGGAGGGCATCTGATCGAGCCGCACGAGGAACCGTGCGACATCTTCGAAGCTATAGGTGTTGCCCGTTATCGATAGACTCCCCTGGGTGACTACGGCCGGAGTGGCGCCGTCTGCCTGACCCGGGATGGGCACAGGTGGCGGATCGCCTGCCGTGACGCTGATGGTGCTGAACCACACGTTGTCGGGCACGACGAGACTCAAGTCGCCAAGGACCTCGGACACCAGAGTCCTCCCCGCGTAGATGACGCGGGCGAGGTCTTCCGCCGCTTGCCTCTGAGTCTCGATCTCCTGGAACTTGCCCAACGCGGCCAACTGCGCCGTCAATTGCGCGTTCTGAGACTGAAGGTCGGCCAGTTCAGCCTCTTTGTCGGATAGTGCTCCGCTGTAGTAGAAGTAGCCGAACGCCAGACCCACCAGCACGACCACCGCCGCGACGCCAAGAGCCACAAACCCAAGGTCGGTCCTCGTGCGCTGCCGCTGGTCGACTGGAACCAGGTTGATGCGCCGAACCATCACTCCACCTCGTCCAGGGCCAGACCAACCGCCACGGCTAGTCTCGGAGCGATAAGCATGAGCGAATCCGCATCGATACCCTTGGCGACCTCTCCAACCTTGAGCAAGGGGTTACCGACCATGACATTCAGCCCAAGGGACTCAGCAAGATACGAGTCGAGGTTCCGCAACAGGGCGCCCCTTCCGGTAAGCACCAACGATTCCAGACGGGTCGTATAGTCCTGACTTTGGAAGTAGTCGATGGACCGGCGCACCTCATCGGCGAGCTCGTCTGCGGCCGAACCGAGGATGCCGTGCACTTCGTCCACGGTGACTTGATTGTAGGTCTCGAGATCAGGGGCAAGAGCACCCGGCAGGCCGATGCCTTCGATCAGGTTCTCCGCATCGTCCGGTTCGACTCCCTGGTTCTCGATGAGGATCCTCGTGAAATGATCGTGCGCGAAGTCGATGGTACGAGTGAACCTGGGCACCCCGTCAACAGCGACGACAAGACTCGACACAGATGACGAGATGTTCACCACGCCGAGAGCAACGCCCTCTTCGGCACCTTGGTCCACGAAAGACACTGATGGACTCAACCCGCGGACTAGTGCGAACGCCGACGCATCGATGCCGGCGACGGTAAGGCCGGCCTTCTTGACAGCCAAGAGGAACCGCTCGACCATGTCTCTCTGGGCGGCAACCAGCAGAACACGCTGCTTTGCCACTCCATCCTGATCGGTATAGCGCGAGACCACCTGGAAGTCGAGCACGGCCTCAGCCACTGGGATGGGGATGTAATCCTGCGCCTGGAACTCGATGGCTCCCCGAAGCTCGTCGTCACTCATCTCGGGAGTCTCGATGTTCCTTACGATCACCTTCTGGTTGCCCACGCCCAACTGGACGACTTTCCCCTTCATGCGCGCTTCGCGCATGAAGGCCTTCAGCTCCTGGGTGAGGAGGTCGACATCGACAACCTCACCCTCGAAGACCACTCCCTCAGGGATCGTCCGCTCGTGGAAGGCCCGCAGCACGGCGGCGGGAGCTTTGCCTGACAGCTGCACACCGATGATGCTCGACTTGCCGATGTCGAGCCCGATGCTGTCTTGTCTCGTACCCGTTAGAGCCATCTCCACCGAACCTAGACTTGCGGTCGCGGGTTCCCGAAAGAACCCTCCACTTCAACCGAAGAGATGTTCGACCGTCTCTCCAGTTTCTCCTGCCCAGCTTTGCTGTTCATGCCACGGCATCGCCCACGTTCGGGCCGCGCCCCAATGTATCCTGCCGCCTTGCGAGTGTCAATCATACGCTCCCAGAAGGTACCGCATCGAGCATATCAACGCGCCGGACCACTGCGCCGATACGGTCGATAGTCCATTGCGCCAAGGGAACCTCATAGAAAGGACCTCACATACCACTCAAGAAGCGGCGACCCGGCGAAGACGGCGAAGACGCTGCCGATAGCCAGATACGGGCCGAAGGGAACGCGGTCTTTCCTACCTCGGATCCCAGTGGCAATGAGCAGAGCCCCTCCGATGCCGCCGACGAGGAAAGAAGCGAAGAGAGCCACCATAACAGACGAGCCCAGGACCACACCCATCATGAGCGCCATCTTCACGTCGCCCATGCCCATCCCTCCGCGCCAGATAATACCCAGGATCAATAGGAACCCCGACGCGCCCAGCCCGGCAGCAATATAGTGCCACCAGCGGCTCGGATCCAAGGCTGTAGATGCGCCGAACCCGATGACGCTCCCCGGCACCACGATCTTGTTCGGGATGATGCGATGATCGATGTCGATGAAGGTCACGACGACCAACGTGGCAAGGAAGGCCCACATGAAGGCAGTCCTGGGCTGGATCCCATACGCAAGGAACGCGGCCAAGAACAAGAGAGCCGTGAGCCCTTCGACCGCGGGGTAGCGCAACGAGATGGCCGCCCCACAGTCATGACAACGCCCCCTGAGCGCGAGCCAACCCAGCACCGGGATGTTGTGACGCCAGCGGATGGTGTGTCCGCACTCCGGGCACCGGGATCCGGGGCTCACTATGGATTCATCGATCGGAAGGCGATGGATGACGACGTTCAGGAAGCTCCCAACCACTCCTCCGAGGAGCATGGAACAAGCAGCAAGGTATAGATCGAGCCCGCTCATGTCGGTTCCTGATGCCCTCCCGTGGCCTGTCGGCGACCGTAGACTCTATATCGACCGACCGGCCGTATACCTGAAGCGGCAACGGCGCCTGACCATTCGGTCTGTGGAGGATGTGCCTCCATGCGTTGCTCCGGTCGTCGTGCGTGTACTCTACAGCACCCGGTGGGAGGGGAGAATCGGACCAAAGTCCGAATCGCCCATCGAAGCGTGGTGCTCCGATAGGCGATCGGGCTCGATCCGATCCTCGAGAACCCACATGTGGAGACCGAAGCGGCTTACGCGGCCGCTCGAACCCCGGGTTCTTCCTTACCCTTCTTCAGATACGCGATCATCGCCGGCACAATATACGGCATGATCAAGGGGAGCATGTTCGGCATCAAAGCGTCCATGGTCTCGGGCAACAGATCGGGCATCTGCTCCCGCATGTGGTCGGGCATGTCTATGTACTTGCCCACCGCCTCGAGCATGTCCGGCATCACCTTCGGCATGATGGCCGGCATGAGCATCGGGAACATCTTCGGCATGATGGGCTTCATCAGGTCGAGGGCTCCCGGCACTTTGGCCATCGCGTACATCATCTTGCCCATGCCCATGGGCATCGCATCCATCATCTGTGGGAAGAGCCCCTCCATGATCGCGGCCATGTTCTCGGGCTGCATGAGGCGGATCATCTGATCGAACACCCGCCAGTTGGCCATGGTCTCTTCGTTCGGGTCGGGCAGTACCACACCCAGGGATTCGGCCGCCAGATGCGCGAGGTCGTGCACCTCCACGTCCATGCCGGTGGCGTTGGCGCTCACCCGCAGCTGGAACTGGCAGCACGGGCAGAGTGCGACCACGTCCTTCACACCGATGTCCAAGGCCTCTTGCAGCCTCATGGCCCCGACGTCGTGGGCAACGGGGGTCTCACCGATCAAGGTGAGGACAGACCCGCAACAGAGGGCATCCTCGCGATTGTGAGCCATTTCCTTCAGCTCGATACCAGGGATCGCTTCCAGGAGTTCACGGGGCGGTTCGTACAAACCGCACGCTCGTCCGGCGTGACACGAGTCGTGGAACGTCACCGTCTTCTCGATCGTGCCGGGCAGCTCCAATTCGCCCGCCTGGATCTTCTCCGTCAGTACTTCTGAGTAGTGCTTCGCATCCAAGTTGTACTCGATGCCGAGCTTCTCCGCCCACTGCGGATAGTATGTCTTCCACACGAGGTAGCACGCGGGGCACGAAGTGATGACCTCTTCTACCCCGTGAGCCTTCATCGTGTCGATATTCTGTCTCATGTTGGACTCCCACACGTCCCACCGTCCGGAGACGAGCATGGGGATACCGCAGCAGTTCTCTTCGTTACCCACGTACGCGAACTCGACACCGGCTTTGTTCAGCAGTTCCGCGGTGCCGATGGCGATGTCCTGCTCCACGTAGCTCGCCGTGCAACCGGCGAAGAAGGCGGTCTTCGAGTTCGTCGGCAGCGTCTCGCGCAGGTGCTCTGGGAGCCACCCGTCACGGTCCTTACGATAGCCGGCCCAGATGTTGCCTTCCTTCTTCATCGACGCGGCCATCATCTCGAACGGCGGGAACGTCATCTTGCCCTGGTCGTTGATGAGGGCGCCGCGCAGCAGACCCCACGCAGGTTCGATGGGCAGGTTCAGCGGGCATTCGTTCTCGCAGCGTTCACACGTCGTGCAGAGGAGGAAATTATCCACCCACTCTTGGGTTATCTCCTCTCGCCCCTGCAACACCTCGCGCAGGAAGTACCACTTGCCACGCGGGGATTGCGATTCCCACCCACGGCCGGAGAACTGGGTGCAACCTTCGACGCAGTAACCGCACTGAGCACAGGCGAAGGCGTAGCGCGCCACCTCTTCCGGGATACCCTTGTTGTTCCTGTCGAACTCCTCTCCGAGTTCGGACTCGAAGCTGTTCGCGACCGAACGCACCAGAGGCTCGAAGCTCTCGGCCATGCCAAGGATAGAAGTGAGCGCGCTGTCGCCGTACACCTTCCCAGGGTTCATGAGGCCCTGAGGATCAACCTCGTTCTTGTAGGCCTCGAGTGCACGGACTCTCTCGGTACCCAAGACCTCATCAGCGTGTCGTTTGAAGTAGATACCGGTGGAATAGGCTCGACCGCCGTGCTGGCGCGCGATCTTGATCACGGATAGAGCAAGACCGAAGGCGACGTTGTAGCCGAAGGTGCGTTCGTCATGAGGTATGAATCCCAGCAAGACGAACTCGTCGCCTCGGACTCCCACACCTTCGATCACGATCGGAAGGTCGACCTTCTCGTCGATCTCGTCGAGGACCGCGCCCAGAGCCTCAACCGGCACCACTACCTCGGTGGGAATCAACGAAGGCCCGATACGCTTGACCCTCATCGGGCTGAAACGGAGTTCCCATTCGTGTTGCGCGACATCTTCGGGAAGCACCGACCCGCCCGCTGTCCCCACGATCTCCGTGAGCTGACCGACTAGGTCACCAACCGCTCCATGCCATGCCATGAGCACCACGAAGCTCTCCTCGACTTCCGGAGGGGTGTGGACGGCGTGGACGGGGTGGCCGTGGTGTGTCTTCGCCGGTAGATGCTTCCCAAGGCGGACAGCGCTAGGATTGATGAAACTCACAGACCAGAGCGGTAGCTTCCCTGTGGACATCGCCGCGACGGCACGCTGGAGGCTTGAGGCCGACGCGAATGAGGCCGCCAACAGGTAGACGTCATCCTTCGGGGCCACCCGGAAGGTGACCTGAGTGATGAACCCCGTCATGCCCTCTGCTTCGGACACCTCGGCCAGTTCTCCACCCTCGAACGTCTTGGTCTCGCCCGTTGGCAGCACCACGCGCGCCGAGAGCACGACGTCTTTGAACCAGCCGTTCTGATAGCTCCCGTAACCCGAGCCACCCTGGGCGAGCCATCCGCCAACGGTCGAACTGGGAGCGCTCGTCGGGTACATGAGGAGCTCGAGGTCGTGCTCTTCGAGAACCGCCTGCAGGTCCTTCCACACGACACCGGCTTCAACGGTCGCGGTCATCTTCTCGGCGTCGATGGAGACGATACGCTTGAAGCGACGCATATCCACCACTACTGCGTCCTCGTTGGGAATCGCGCCGCCGTAGCCGGCGGTCGCTGCTCCGCGGGGAACCAATTGTAGATCCTGGGCCTTCGCGAGCTTCACCAATTCCACGATGGATCCTTCGGTGCGCGGCCGCACCACGCCCCCCGCGATGCCTCCGGGCATGAACGGTTTCACGAGCTTCGGGATACTGCCGACATCGTGCGAGTACAACTTCCGCTCGACCCGATCGAAGGACACGTCCTTCTCACCGAAGATTGACACGAGCCTCTCCTGGACTGCCTCGTTCATGTTGACCTCACCTTGTGCATTCGTTCACACTTGTCACCGCACCAACGCAAGAGACGGAATGTGCGGATTGATACCCATACCCCTATGGGTATTGCGTCGCAATAGTACAGCACTCGGCGATTATCGTCCAGTACTTGAGTACCAATTCACAAAATCTGTTGCTTCGGCGCGCTCGTCCGGGGACAATGGGGATGCGAGCGAATTGAGACCCCATCCTGAGGGTCAACGCGAAAGGGAGTGCAGACACATGGGACGCGCCTATCGAACCGGGATCGTGCCCGGATTCCTCTTCAGCATCGTCCTGTCGCTCGGGGTATATCTCTCCGTGAGTAGTCTCTCGGCCGGGGAGTTGCCGTGGGTCATAGCGGCCATCTTCATCGGGGGAACCCTATGGGTCGGTCCAGGCTTCAGCGAACTGTACGCCAGGGTGTACGTGCGACACTACCCCGACCGCTCCTTCCCGACGTTCGCCGGCACTCTCACCTTCTGGGTCGGCATCGTGTTCAGCATGCTGGCGATCGTGTTCGAGGTGCCGAACGCCTACCTGATCGTGGCGATCAACGTGCTGGCGACGCTCTTCCTCGGCTACCTGATACCGCTCGCATACGACCGCGGGTGGGCCGGGGGGGTCGACAAGAACTCCGGGCAGTCGCCTGACTGAATGAGGGAACACCCGAGGGGTCTCGGCGTAGGGCGGATCCCGACGCCGAGACTAGCAGCGATCGCCCTAGATCCAGCCGCCCGCTTCCATGGCAGCGCGCAGCACGGCTTGGCCTCGTTCGGTCATCCGCTCGAGTGGCGGGCGAAGCGGACCAGCCGGGAGGCCCATCCACTCCAGAGCCTGCTTGACCGGAGCGGGATTCGGCTCCACGAAGAGAGCCTCCACGATCGGCATGGTGTGGAAATGCAACTCGCGAGCACGTGCCACATCGCCCGACCATACCGAGGAGCACATCTCCCCGACCTCGCGACCCACGACGTGGGCAACCGCCGCGATGGCACCCGCACCGCCGTGACATAGGAGCGCGAAGGTCATGATGTCCTCGCCAGAGTACACCTGGAAAGTGTCCCGATCAGTGTCCGCCAAGACGGCCATTGCCTGCTGGAGGTCGCCGGATGCGTCCTTGAGCCCCACCACCTGCGGGATCTCCGCCCACATCCGGATGATCGTCGAGGGCTCGATATTCCGGCCCGTTCGGCCGGGGATGTTGTACACGATCACCGGAAGGTCCGCCGCCTCACTGACAGCCTGGAAATGCCGAAAGATCCCTTCCTGCGTCGGCTTGTTGTAGTAGGGGCACACCTGAAGCGTCGCGTCGGCCCCAGCCTCCTGAGCCGCCTTCGTGAGTTCGATCGCCTCTCGCGTGGAATTCGAACCCGCGCCGGCGATGACGGGGACACGCTTGTTCGTCTGCTCGATGACCACGCGTATCACTTCGGCATGCTCGTCGTGGCTCAAGGTGGGCGACTCGCCGGTGGTCCCGCACGGCACCAATCCGTCGCACCCTATTTCTTCGACGTAGTAGTCGACGAGTCGGCGCAGGCCGGCCCAATCGACACTCAGGTCCACGTTGAACGGAGTGATCAACGGCACGATCACACCCTTCAGTCTCCACTCTGTCTTGCCGACCACCGATGCTCCTCCGTTTGATTGAGACCGGTGGCGCCCGAACAGGCGGCACCGGCAGAACGCTCACTCTACCCAGAAGCGGCCCGGGCACGCAAGCCCTGCACCGTCCTGGTTCGTCTCACCAAGATCAACGAAGCCCCGGCAGCGACCATCTGTATCAAGGTCCCCGCCCCCAAGAGGGCCCACATCGAGGCGAGGTCCGAAAGAACACCTAGCCCCGACACCACCACCACCGGGAATACGATTCCGGCGGCAACTCCCAGCATCACAAAGAAGCAACACGGCACGACTCGAGTCCGAGCGCCATACACGGCCTCCAGCGCTCCCCCCGCGACACTGTACGGCAACATGAGAAGAAAGTAGAAGAGCAGGACCGCCGCCGGGCTATCTACGATCAGACCCTGAGGTTCCAGGCCGCCCGACAAGTCGAGTAGCAGTACCAGCGATACGAACAACATCCCGATCGGTAGTCCGAGGAGGAGGACCACTTCGCCCAACCTACTCCACCGCTCCTCGAGCTGCACGGCTCCCTGAGGCACATCGACCGTCAGACCCATGACCAACCCCCAGTATGGATTCGAACAGAAGGAGTGCCGATCCCCACCGGAAACCAGCGAGCGGAAAACAACGGCACACCCCAGCGGCGCGATCGCAGCACGGGGGGGCGACCGAGCCAGAATGGGGCCAAATGCCGGCGCGTAGACCCCTTCCCAGTCAGGCAAAAGGAAGAGCCCGCCATTTCTGGCGGGCTCAAAATAATCCCGGCGGCGTCCTACTCTCCCACACGGTCTCCCGTGCAGTACCATCGGCGCTGAGAGGCTTAACTTCTCTGTTCGGAATGGGAAGAGGTGTTTCCCTCTCGCCATAGCCACCGGAAACCTCGGATGCAGTGTCGGTTTACGCTCCGTATGCACCTTCAAATCTACATAGTGGCAATAATGATGTTCAAGTCAAGACCTCGACCGATTAGTACTGGTCTGCTGAAGACATTGCTGTCCTTACACATCCAGCCTATCAACCTGGTGGTCTTCCAGGGGTCTTACCCAGTTGCCTGGTGGGAGATCTTATCTTGGGGTCTGCTTCCCGCTTAGATGCTTTCAGCGGTTATCAGTTCCAGACGTAGCTATCCAGCGGTGCCGTTGGCACGACAACTGATACACCAGAGGTCTGTTCATCCCGGTCCTCTCGTACTAGGGACGAGTCCCCTCAAATCTCCTGCGCCCACGACAGATAGGGACCGAACTGTCTCACGACGTTCTGAACCCAGCTCGCGTACCGCTTTAATGGGCGAACAGCCCAACCCTTGGGACCTACTCCAGCCCCAGGATGCGATGAGCCGACATCGAGGTGCCAAACCCTCCCGTCGATATGGACTCTTGGGGAGGATAAGCCTGTTATCCCCGGAGTACCTTTTATCCGTTGAGCGACGGCGCTTCCACTTGCTACCGCCGGATCACTAAGACCTGCTTTCGCACCTGCTCGACTTGTTGGTCTCGCAGTTAAGCTCCCTTATGCCTTTACACTCTACGCACGATTGCCGACCGTGCTGAGGGAACCTTTGTGCGCCTCCGTTACATTTTAGGAGGCGACCGCCCCAGTCAAACTGCCTACCAGACACTGTCCGACAGCCGGATCACGGCCTGCCGTTAGAAGCTCACTACACCAGGGGTGGTATCCCAAGGGCGGCTCCACCCGGACTAGCGTCCGAGCTTCCAAGCCTCCCACCTATCCTGGACGAAGTGCACCGAGCTCCAATATCAAGCTGCAGTAAAGGTTCACGGGGTCTTTCCGTCTTGTCGCGGGTAATCGGCATCTTCACCGATACTACAATTTCACCGGGTCTCTGGCTGAGACAGTGCTCAAGTCGTTACGCCATTCGTGCAGGTCGGAACTTACCCGACAAGGAATTTCGCTACCTTAGGACCGTTATAGTTACGGCCGCCGTTTACCGGGGCTTAATTTCAGTGCTTCGCCCGAAAGCTAACACCTCCACTTAACCTTCCGGCACCGG
>JAGXFW010000005.1 GCA_024637035.1 Actinomycetes bacterium | reverse complement strand
TTGGCACCCTCGTGGTAGACCTTCATGCCTACCTTGGTGAGCACGTCCAGAGCCGAGAGGTAGATGTCGCGCTTGTTCTCTTCCGTGAGGAAGGAGAGGCGGCCGACTTGGGAGGCGTTACGGAGTTCTTTCACGATGCGGTCTGCTCCTCTGAGGTTGGAAGGGGCGCGGAGCCCCGATGGTCAAAGTACGGGGTCCTGCTCAAGCATGGCGCCCAGGATGTCTACCGGGCCCCGGGACGGCGGCGGTTCCACGCCTATCTTGATAGCGAGGCGCACCATGGGCACGTTTCATCACGCCACCCGCGAGGCGAACTCACGCACGCTCTCGACGTTCTCGAACTCGCGCGCGCGGACGATCAGTTCTTCGACCAAGGGTTCGTCGTACCGATGCCCGACGAGCCACCTGAACTTGGTCTCGAGAGCCTCGGCCGTCCAGGAGGCGAAGGTGGCTCCGCGCTCGACGAGGCCCGAGTCGAAGATGCGGCCGTCGGAACAGACAACCTCCACGCGCGCGTGCATGACCCCGCCGCTCTTCCTCCCGGTCTGGTAGCGGGCGTCGATCTCCGCGTCAAGGATCAGCTCCATCTTGTCGACCAACGAGCGGATCTGCAGGTCGCCAAACCGATCTTCGAGCACCTGGCGCGGCCCGATCTCTCCGTCGACCAGCAACGCGGCCACCGGCCACATGGTGCTGAACTGCGCCTGCTCGGTCGTGGTGGGATAGCCCTGGTAGAGATCGATGGTCTCCTGGAAACCGTAGATCTTGATGGCCGCGATGTCGGCGAGGTCGATCTGGTTGTCGCGCACCACCTGGAGAGCGCCCACTGCGGGCGCGTGGCCCCAAGCGCAGGAAGCCCACTGTTTGTATTCCACTGTCTCCGGCAGGAGGTAGCGCTCGCCGATGTCCATGACCCGCTCCTCGAAGCCCGCGGTCGCGAGCAGGCTGAGGACGCCGGTGTACCCGCGCTGCGCGAGTTCGGCCGAAGCGACGCCGGTCATGGAGCCCCAGCCGATGCCGTGCTTGGCCATCGCCGGCGAAGCGATGTCGCGCATCATGGGCGCGTAGGGTGAGTGGTAGTCGGCGATACCGAGGGCGTGCCCGATCTGCACCGCGTCGAGGCCCAAGAGGCGGGCCGCGCCCGCGGCGCAGGCTACCGCGCCCCACGAGCCGCAGGCCCGGTAGGTGCCGCCCTGCCCATGCTGCACCGAGGCGAAACGGGGTGCCACCTCGTAGGCCACAACCAGAGCCTCGAGCAGGGCCTTACCGGTGGCCCCCACCTTTTCCGCCACTGCAAGGACGGCGGGGAAGATCGAGGCGCCCGGGTGGCCCTGAGTGAAGTTCTGGCCGTCGTCGATGTCGAGGGCGTTGCCGGCGTTCGCGTTGGCGAAGGCGGCGCCCGCCGCCGTCGCCCGGAGACCGTGACCGAGGATGGTCGCTTCCTCACCGGACCAGGCCGCCGCCGCGTATTCCGCGCTGATGCGGCTGATAGGCGCCAAGGTGCCGCTCAAGACGGAGCCAAGGTTGTCGAGCAGACACAAGCGCGCCCGGTGGCGTACGTCTGCGGGCAGGCCCTCCCACGACATCTCGCGGATGAAGACTGCCGTCTTCTCGTTTCCGTCCATCAGTACTCCCGGGTTCGGGATCGACCGGCCAAGGCTCGGCCGGTCACGCCGCTTCCACCACGCGGGCGACGATGATCGCATCGATCTGCTCCAGCACAGCCGGGGAGAGGTCTTCCACCCGGTGCGCCGCAAGGAGCTCGTCGACCCGGCGGGCGGCCTTCTCTCCGAGCCGGAGCGCTCCGCCCTTCAACCACTTGTCGTGACTGGAGTGGTCGAACAAGCCCGGGTACCAATCGTCATCGACGTGGGCCATGGTGTGGTCCTCGCCCAGGTAGTCGCCCATGGGGGCCAGGCGTTCGATGAGCTCGAGAGCCAACGTCTCCTCGTCTACCACGACGGGTTCCATGAAACGGCGGATCCACCCGACGATCTCATCGCAGATCACGATCTGGGCTAACGAATTGCTGTTCCCGCTATCCATGTAGCCCACGTCGTGGATCAGGTTGGAGCCGGCCAAGGCCTCCGCCATCATGGTGAGGGCTGCCTCAGCCGCCGCCTGTTCGTCGACAACCTTGCTGTCCGAGGCTCCGGCTAGGCCGAAGTGCGGTAGGTCGTAGAAACGGGCCATCTGCGTGAAGGCCACCCGGCTCTCGGGAGCCGAGAAGATCGTGACCATGCTGCGCATGTCGAGCTTGGCGGAGGCGCCACCGGCCACGGCGACGGGGCACCCTTCGTTCACCAACTGTGCCACGACCAGGCCGAACAACTCGCCCGCATTCGCCACCGCGGTGGCGCCGGCCCGAGTGATGGGGCCGCTCACCCCGGCCATGGTCAAGGGCACGTACGTGAGAGGCACCCCTTTCCCGGCGAGGAACAGCAGTCGCTCCAGGTCTTCGAACTCGTGGCGGAAGGGGTGGGTGATGTTGGCGTAGCCGATGCCCCGCGGCTTCTCTCGCAGGGCGTCCACGCCTCCGGCAACCGCTTCGAGCATGGCCACCATGGACCGCAGGTCGTCGCTGGCATGGCTCATGAAAATGCACGGTTTCGTGCAATTCCTCAACATTGCCTTGAATTCGTGCACGTAGGCCACTCGCTGGTCGATGTCGAGCGGGGTGAAGAGCGACATGAGATAGTCGATGCGGGGGAGCGCGTCGACCACGCGGGCACCCTCCGCCGTGTCGGCCAGGGTGGAAGGCCGGCGCTCGCCGGTGCGGTGATCCAGGATGTCGAGCGTACCGGGACCGACACCGAAGTAGACGTTGTCTCCGCCCACCTCCATCACCGGACGACCGGCGCGGTCGTGAAGTACGAATGTCCTCGGCGCGACGTCGAGGGCCCACTCGACCAGCGCCCGCGGAACACGCACGCGCGTGCCGTCCACAGCTGCTCCAGCGGCGGCCAGGATCTCACGCACCCACGGATGGTTGGCCACTATGCCCACGTTCTCCAGCAAGCGCACGCTCGCCTCGTGGATGGAGCGAGCCTGGTCGCGCGTCAGCTTCTCGAGCCGGCGGCCGAGTCGCTCGGCCGGCTCGCGGCCCCGCTCCACACCAGATATCGGTTGCACTCCAGATATCGGTTGTACGGCCGCCACCGGGTTACTTCACCAGTTCCGCGAAGTCGCAGACGCTGTCTAGGTTCTCGAAGTCGCGCACCGTCGAGATCAGTCGCTCTACGAGTGCCTCGTCGTAGCGGTGGCCGACGAGCCACCGGAACTTGGTCTCCAGGGTCTCGATGGGCCACTGCACGTCGTAGGCACCTCGCTCGACCACACCGGAATCGAAGACACGTCCGTCGGTGCAGACGATCTCCACACGGGCGTGCATGAGCACGTCCTCCTCTCTGCCGGCCTTGTAGAGAGCGTCGATCTCGGGGTCGAGGACCATCTCCATGCGATCCACCACGGAGCGGATCTGCGGGTCGGCGAAACGCTCCTCCAGTATCTGCCGCGGGCCGAGTTCGCCGTCGACCAAGAGCGCGGCAACCGGCCACATGACGCTGAACTGCGCCTGCTCCGTGGTCGTGGGGTAGCCTTGGTACAGGTCGATGGCCTCTTGGAACGCGTGGATCTTGATGGCCGCGATGTCGGCGAGGTCCACCTGGTTGTCGCGCAACACCTGCATGGCGCCCACGGCCGGGGCGTGTCCCCAGGCACACGACGCCCAGTCCTTGTACGACACCGATTCGGGCAGCAGGTAGTGCTCGCCGATGTCCATGACCCGCTCCTCGAACCCAGGGGCAGCCAGGAGGCTGGGGATGCCGGTGTAGCCTCGCGCGGCGAGTTCGGCCGATGCGACGCCGGTCATGGCCCCCCAACCGATGCCATGCTTCGCCATCGTCGGCGAGGCGATGTCGCGCATCATCGGCGCGTATGGCGAGTGGTACTCGGCGATGCCGAGGGCATGCTCGATCTGCTCGGGATCAAGGCCCAGAAGACGCGCCGCCACCGCGGCGCAGGCGACCGCACCCCAGGAGCCGTCCGCCCGATAGGTGCCGCCCTGAGCGTGCTGCACGTAGCCGAACCGAGGCGCCACCTCGTAGCCCACGATCAGAGCTTCGAGCAGTGCTTTGCCCGTGGCGCCCACCTTCTCGGCCGCCGCCAGGGCTGCCGGGAAGATCATCACGCCGGGGTGCCCTCGTGTGTAGATCTGGTCATCGTCGATGTCGAGGGCATTGCCGGCGTTCGCGTTCGCAAACGCGGCGCCGGCGGCCGTCGAGCGGAGGCCGTGCCCCAGGATAGTGGCCTCGTCCCCCGCCCACGATGCGGCCGAGTACTCCGCGCTGATGCGGCTGATGGGGGCCAGAGTGCCGCCGAGCACGCACCCCAGGTTGTCGAGCAGGCAGGCGCGCGCACGATACCGCACTTCGTCCGGCACGGCCTCCCAACTCATCTCGCGCACGAACGCGGCTACCTTCTTGTTACCGTCCATGAGAACTCCCTCCCCGAAGGACTACCGGCCGCGCCGGGTCAGTCCCCTTGGGTCGCGCGGACGGCGATGATGGCGTCGATCTGCTCGAGAACGTCCGGCGAGAGATCCTCCACCTGATGCTTGGCGAGGTGCTCGTCCACCCGGCGGGCGGCCTTCTCTCCCAGAGTGAGTGAGCCGGCCTTCACCCACTTGTCGTAGCTCGACTGGTCGAAGAGCCCTGGATACCAGTCTTCGTGGTAGTGCGCCATGGTGTGGTCTTCGCCCAGGTAGTCGCCCATCGGGGCGACACGCTCGATCATCTCTAGTGCGAGCGTCTCCTCGTCGACCACGATGGGGTCCATGAAGCGGCGGATCCATCCGATGATCTCGTCGCAGATGACTATCTGGGCCAGGGAGTTGCTCATGCCCGACTCCATGTAGCCCACGTCATGTATGAGGTTCGAGCCCGCGAGAGCCTCCGCCATCATGCTCAGGGCGGCTTCCGCCGCCGACTGCTCGTCGACCACCTTGCTGTCCGAGGCGCCGCCCAGGCCGAAGTGCGGGATGTCGTAGAAGCGGGCCATCTCAGCGTAGTTGACCCTGTCCTCGGGCGCTGAGTAGACGTTGATCATGCTGCGCATGTCGAGCTTGTCCGCCGTACCGCCCGACATGGAGGCAGGGCACCCTTCGTTCACGAGTTGCGCCAGCACCAGACCGAAGAGTTCACCCGCGTTGCCCACGGCGATCGAGCCCGCCTTCGTGATGGGCCCGCTCGCTCCGCGGATCGCCATGGGATTATGCACGTAGGGCACACCCTTCTCGGCGACGAAGAGCAGCTTCTCCAAGTCTTCGAACTCGTGGCGGAAGGGGTGTGTGACGTTGATGTAGCAGAGACCGCGCGGCCTCGCCCGCAGTTCGTCCGCCCCGCCCACGACTGCCTCCAACATGGCCACCATGGCGCGGATGTCGGCGGCCGAATGGCTCAGGAAGAGGCTCGGTTTCGTGGAGTTGCGCAGCATGGCCTTGAATTCGTGCACGTAGGCCATGCGCTGATCGATGTCGAGCGGCGTGAACATCGACATGAGGAAGTCGATGTTGGGCAACGCGTCTACGACGCGCGAGCCCTCGGCCGTGTCGGCCAGCACCGTAGGACGGCGCTCGCCGGTGCGATGGTCGATGATGTTGAGCGTGCCCGAGCCCACGCCGAAGAACACGTTGGTGCCGCCCACCGGCATGACCGGCTCACCGGCCCTGGTGTGCAGCGTGAAGCTCTTGGGCGCGACACTCAGGGCCCAGTCGACCAGCCGGCGCGGCACGCGCACCCGCGTGCCGTCCACCGTCGCGCCGCCAGCCGCTAGGATCTCCCGAGCACGCTCGTGGTGGGCTTCGACGCCCACCGTCTCGAGAAGTCGGCAGCTCGCGTCGTGGATGGTCCCGCACTGCTCGGGAGTGAGCTTCTGAAAGCGCACGCCACGTTGTCCGATCAGAAGGTCTTTCATGGAAGTAGTGCTCCTCTATGGTTCCGTGTTGATTCGTCCACCCACAACCCACCACCGGGACATCGTCACCGGACGAGGGCAGACCGCCCGGCCCCTCCGGCCTGACTGCCCATCAGTGCGAGATGCCTAGATGGCGCTCAAGGGCTCGTGGGTCCAGCAATCCACGTAGTCCCGCTGGTAGACGGATGCACGGTGCCCCATGAGACCTACTGCAGCCTTATGCGGGGGTTGAGAACCACGTACAAGAGGTCGGCGATCAGGTTGGAAATCGCGAACACCGTCACCACCACCATGCTGGAGGCCTGGATGAGGGGCAGGTCTTGCTTCTGGACCGCCCCGACTATGAGCCGTCCGAGGCCCGGATACCCGAACACCTGCTCTGTGACGATCAGCCCGCCGATGAGCCATCCGATGCCCATGAAGATGACGGTGACAGTGGGCAGCAGCGAGTTCCGCAGCACATGCTTCAGCAGCACCTGATAGCGGGGCAGCCCTTTCAAGTACGCGGCCCTGGTGTAGTCCGCATCCATGACCTTCACCGTGCTCGCCCGCGTCATCCTGGTGATGTAGCCCAGACTCACGAGGCTCACGGTGATCGCGGGCAGTATGAGCTGGGGCAGAGCCTCCCAGAACGTCGCGCCGGGCGCGATGGACGAGTTGGCGGGTAACCACTTGAACCCGAACGCAAAGACCGAGATGAGCACCAGCCCGGTGACGAACTCCGGGATGCCGGCGAAGGTCATACCGAACGCGGTGATCACGCTGTCGGAAGGCTTGTCGCGGCGCAAGGCGGCCAGTACTCCCAGGAAGATCCCGAGCGGCACGTAGAAGAGCAGAGCCAAGAAGGCCAGCCACGACGAGTTCCACAGTCGATCGAACACCAATGGGCGAACGGGCACGCGGCTGGTCAACGATTGGCCCCAATCACCGGTGACGAACCCGCCGAGCCAGTTCAAGTACTGGATGTGTATCGGCTTGTCGAGGCCGAGTTCCACTCTCACGTTCTCCACGGCCTGTTCGGTGGCGAACTGACCGACGATCAGACGGGCCACGTCACCCGGGAGGAACTGGGTGATCGCGAAGATGATCAGCGAAGCGGCGAGGACCGTAAGGATGATGAGACCGAGGCGGCGCAGAAGGTACCGTAGCATCACGAACCCCCTCGACCAGAGCCGGCTTCAGCGCCCGTATCAGGGCCGACTTCAGCGCCCGTATCAGACCCGGTGCTGGACCCTTCGGCGTCGCCGACTCCCGTGTCGGCGGGCGCCGGAGCGGCCGACCCGACGGCGTCAGCCGAACCGTACATACCATCCAAGGCGTGCCGCTGTGACGCAGCCAATTCCGCCAAGGGTATGTGGCAGCAGATGCTGTGGTCCTTCTTCCCGTCGCGCCATGGCGGCTCTTCGCGTTCGCAGATATCACCGATCTTGCGGGGGCACCGCGTATGGAAGCGGCAACCGGACGGGATGTTCACCGCGCTCGGCACGCTGCCCGTGAGCCTCACCCGCTCTCTCTCTATCTCGGGGTCGGCGATCGGAATGGCAGACAACAGCGCCTCCGTATACGGGTGGAGGGGTGGCTCGAAGATCCGCGCGGTCGGGCCGACTTCCCACAGACGGCCGAGATAGACCACGGCGATCCAGTCGGAGATGTGCCGTACCGCCGCCAGATCGTGCGACACGAACACGTATGACGTGCCCGCCGAGCGCTGAAGCTCGGCCAGCAGGTTCAGCAGCGAAGCCTGCACGGACACGTCGAGCGAGGAGATGGGCTCGTCGCAGATAACGAGGGCCGGTTCGGCCGCGAAGGCCCGGGCGATGGCCACCCGCTGCTTCTCGCCCCCGGAGAGCTCCTGCGGAAGACGGGCGGCATAGGCCTGCGGCAGGTGCACGGCTTGGAGTAGTTCGGCTACCCGCTGCGGCACCTCAGCTTTGGGAACAGCCCCCAATTGCTGCACGGGACGGGCGATGATGTCGCCCACGGTCCGCTGCGGGTTCAGAGACACGTCCGGGTTCTGGAACACCATCTGGATCTTCTTGAGGGCATCGTAGGGCCGGTCGGTCACGGAAGGGGCCAGCTTGTTGCCCTGCAGCAGCACCTCGCCGGCGGTGGGCTCCTCGAGCCCCGACACGCAGCGGATGAAGGTGGTCTTGCCGCACCCGCTCTCCCCGACGATGCCCAAGGTGAAGCCCTCGGTGACCCGCGCGGAGATGCCGTCCACTGCCTTGACGGCTGCACTCCGTCCCTTCCCGGCGCCGCGCCCCTTGAAGTATTTCTTGAGGTCTCGCACTTCGAGGAGTTCTCGGCCGTAGCCGGAGAAGCTCTCCCCTGAGGTGTCTCTCACCGGCCTGGGACGCTCCGCTTCCTCGGGCACGTCGACCCAGCGGATACAGGAGCTGCGCTGGCCCGGGCCCACGTCCACGAGTTGGGGCCTCGCAGCTCGGCACTCGTCAATCACCATCGGGCAGCGGGGGGCGAAGATGCAGCCGGGGGGTAGGGCGTCCGGCCGAGGTATGAAACCCGGTATGGCCACCAGCTCCAAGTCGGCTTTGCCGGCGGTGAGGCGCGGCACCGCGCCCAAGAGCCCCACTGTATAGGGATGCAGCGGTTGTTTGAAGACGGTCTTCACCGGGCCCTCTTCGACCACTTCCCCGGCGTACATGACGCCGACGGTATCGCACACCCGGGCCACGACACCCAGGTTGTGGGTGATGAAGAGAACGGCGTGCCGAACACTCCCAAGCAGCTCTTGCACGAGGTCCAAGATGACGGCCTCGGTGGTCACGTCGAGCGCCGTGGTGGGCTCGTCCATGATCAGGAGCTCGGGATCGGTGGTGAGCGCGCTCGCGATCAGCACGCGTTGCAGCATGCCGCCGCTCAATTGGTGGGCGTAGCGCTCGACGACGGCTTCCGGGTCGGGCATGCCCACCCGGTTCAGCATCTCCAGGCTCTTGACCCGAGCCTGCGCCTTCGACATACCGAGGTGGGTGCGACCCATCTCATCGAGCTGGTTGCCCACCCGCATCGCCGGGTTGACCGCGGCGCTCGGGTCTTGGTGCACCATGCCGATCCGAGCGCCCCACAGTTTGCGCATCTCGTTTTGTGAGGCCCCGAGGAGGTCGGTGCCGCTGAGACGGACCCGTCCCTTGGTCACGCTCCCGTTGCTCGGGAGGAAGCGGACCGCGCCACGGGCCAAGGTGGTCTTGCCCGAGCCTGACTCCCCCACGAGCCCGTAGCTCTCGCCCCGGGCGATCCGCAAGGAGACGTCGCGCACAGTGTGCAGCGGGCCACCGGAAGTCCTGTAGACGATGTCCACGTCTTCGATCTCGAGGACCGCCTGATCGGCGGCGGCGAGGCCTGCGTCGGGAGAGATCTCGGGGTCGATGCGTGTGCTCATTCGCTCACCCCGGTGGGCCAGAGGATGCGGCGCATGCCGTCACTAAGGAAGCCCACGCCCACGATCAGGAAGGCGATGGCCCCCGCTGGGAAGAACAACATCCACGGGGCTTGGTCGAACCACGACCGAGCTTCGTTCACCATGAGTCCCCAGTCGGGCGCCGGAGGCTGCACGCCGAGGCCAAGGAAGCCGAGCGACGCCACCAGGAAGATGGCGTAGGAGAAACGCATCGAGCTCTCCACCGCCAGTGCCGGCAGCGCGTTCGGCAAGATCTCTCGCGACATGATGTAGGAACCGCGCTCCCCGCGGAGCTTGGCCGCCTCAACGAACTCGCGCGTCTTGATGTCGAGCACCACGCTGCGAACGACACGCGCCACCATGGGCACGTAGAGGACCCCCACCACGATGATGATGTTGAAGCGCGACGGACCCACGCTGCCCAGAAGCACCATCGCCAGCAGCAGCGGCGGCAGGGACAGCAACACGTCCAGGAAACGCATGACCCCCTCATCGACCCAGCGCCCGGCGTAGCCAGAGATCAGGCCGAGTGTGGCTCCCGCGAGCACGGCCAGCGCCGTGCCGAACCCGGCGACAAGGAAGATGTCTCGAGCCCCCCAGAGTAGGCGGCTCATGACGTCGCGACCGAACTGATCGGTGCCGAACCAGTGCTCCCACGACGGACCCTGCAGCCGGGCTGTCGCGATCTGGTCACTGAACTTGTACGGGGCGATGACGGGTCCGAAGACCGCCATCAGAAGAAAGAAGACGACGATAGCCAGGCCGATGACCGTGGGCGGATGGCGCCTGACACGTCCCCAGACATCAGCGGCCCTCTTGAACCGGGACGGCTTGGTGATTGGAGGAGGTTGTTCCTGATCCATATAGGAGGGATGCCCTTCGGTGGTGAGCCGGCGGTCGCGGATCGCGACCGCCGGCTTCAGTCGACTTAGGCGATCAGACGTCGAGCCACTGATCGTGGGCGTCGATGTTGTCGGGCGCCGAGTTGGGGATGAGACCCGGCTTCATCTCATTGCGGAAGGCAACGATCGCATCCGCGAAGTAAGGCACCATCAACGGGCCGCGATCCATGAAGATCTCTTGGATCTGGTGGTAGAGGTCGATCCGCTTGGTGCGGTCGAGCTCCATGCCCGCCTTGGCAGCGAGCTCGTCGAGCTCGGGATCCGAGTAGTGAGGGCTGTTCCACGGGGCACCCGTGACGTAGGCCAGGGTCAGGTACGGCTGCGGGTAGGCCCTGGGGGCCCAGTCGACGATACCGAAGTCGGCTTCCAGCCACAGGTTGTCCGCGCCGTACCACACTTCCACCGGCACGAGTTCGATGTTCACCGTGACACCGGCCTCGGCGAGCTGCTCTTTCCAGATCGTGGCCATGTCAGGCACCTTGAGGGTGTTCTGCGTGGTCAGCGTGATCTCGAGGCCGTCCGCGTACCCGGCTTCAGTCAGGAGCGACTTGGCCTTGGCGACATCGCGCACAGGCTCGGGCACGTCCAGATAGAAGTCGCCGTATGCCGGACCGATGGGCGTGTCGCGCCCCGTGGTGCCGAACCCTTGAGCGGCGATCTGGAGGAGTGCGTTGCGATCTGTCGCCGCCCGCAGGGCCTGACGCACCTTGACGTCTGCCGCGGGGCCGCGGTCACTGCGCATGTAGAAGGCGAAGTGCACGTTGCTCGCCTTGGTCGGCACCGTGATGTTGGCATCGTCTGCCAGCGTCTTGGCGAACTCAGCCGACACATACGTGAGGTAGTGCGCCTGGCCGCCCCGAAGTGCATCGACTTGAGCGGTAGGCTCTTCGAGGAAGATGTGCTCGAGGCCGTCCAGGTAGGGAAGGGGCTGCCCGTCATCGCCGTTCTTCCAGTACGCCGGGGCCGGCTTCAGGATGCCGCGGTCGCCCTGGGCGAAGGTCTCGAGCATGAACGCGCCGGTCCCGTTGAACTGGGTGTCGAAGTCGGTGGTGGCGCTGTCGACGATCTTGGCGTGATAGTCGGTCAGATCGAGCGGGAAGTCGGGATTCGGCTCGGTGAGGTTGAACACCACGGTGTAGTCGTCGGGAGTCTCGATGCTCGCGATGTTGGCGTAGAGACCGACGACGGCGCTACCTACTTCCGGGTCGCGATAGCGGTCGAAGCTGAACTTCACATCCGCACTCGTGAGGGCTTTGCCATCGTGGAACGTGACGTTCTGACGGACCTTGAAGGTGTAAGTCTTGCCGTCGGGCGTGGCTTCCCAGCTCTCCGCCAGGCTCCGCTCGGGGTCGGGCATGCTGTCTTCGTCGAGGAACACCAACTGCTCGAGCCACTGACGGCCGAGCGAGTCGTCGCCGATGGTGGCGAAGAATGCCGGGTCCATGCGCTGAGCCGGCGGTTGGGCGTGAACCAGGATCCCGCCGCGCTTCGCCGCGCCGGCGGCCATGGTGGTCGTAGTCTCGCCCGCGACCGTGCTCGCGGTCGTCGTGGCGGTGTCGCCACCGCAGCTGGCCAGGAAAGCAGCCATGCCCGAGATAGACAGGCCGAGAACACCGGCCGCCTTCATGAACTCACGGCGCGACATCCCCCCTTTGCTGTACTCGGACATCAGTTCAGGTAGCTTCGAATCCATTCGCCTCTCCTTGCCCTAAGATTCCCCTGCATTGGACGCGTCGATGGTGCCGGGAGGTATCCCGATTCCTCTCTGCGCTACGACCTGCCTACGACCAGCCCCCAATCGGACGGGACTTCCCAACAGTGTACCGCCTCTCAGCGGTACGAAAACCGGGTTTGGCGCATGGCCATATCCCAGTGTGGGGGCCGTTCGCAATGGTGTCAAGTCGATATCGGTGGTTTCCAGTATTCGAGACGGCTAGGCTTTGGCGCGCCTCCGATCACGCGCTCGGTCGCCGCCACTCCTCCGGCGTCAGCGAAAGACCCCGCCTGAGCGCATTGAGGTTCATCTCCTCGGTGCCCTTCGGGACCATGCTCAATACCGCCTTCTCCAGCGAAGCGACGCTCACCACTCCGGTGAGTCCGGCCACGGCACCGAGCGCCAGGATATTGGTGGTCTGAGTGCGTCCTGTCGTCTCGATCGCCAGCCGAGAGAACGGGATCCCGTAGCTGGTCGCCTCCACCAACGGCGGCGAGGAGATCTCGTCGCTGTCGAAGATCAAGAAGCCGGTGCGCCGGAGCATGTCCGAGTACTTGGCAGCCGCCTCCGCCGATAGCGCGACGAGCAAGTCGAGGCCCTGGACCTGCGGGTAGTCGATGGGCGCGTTGGCCAGCACCACATCCGACCGACTGTATCCACCTCGGGCTTCCGGGCCATAGGACTGCGTCTGAACGACATGACGACGGTCCCGGGTGCCGGCCACGGCCAGGATCACGCCCATGAGGATCACGCCCTGGCCGCCGGAACCTCCGAAACGTACTTCCACGTACTCACGGGACGAGAGCAGCCCGGCGGTCAGGGTCAAGGCTTCACTCATCAGCCGAACCCCTGACTCGCTCCAGCATCCGTGCATAGCTCGCGGTCAATTCCGGCACGCTCTCGTCTCGATGCAGCAAGCCTGTCACGATGCGCCCTTCGAGTTCCTCGGGGGTCATTCCCTCAGCCTTCTTGCGGGGGATCGCCTTCTCCTTGAGATTCTCGAGCATCTGCACCGGCCCTTTGGGCGGGTTGCGCTTGCCGTATTCGGTGGGGCACTGGGTCACGGCTTCGATGAACGAGAAGCCAGGGTGCGTGATCCCATCGCGTATCAGCCTCTGCAACTGACGTACACCGTAGGAGGTGCCCCGGGCCACGTAGGTAGCCCCGGCGGCCTCGGCGAGGCGGCACAGGTCGAACGACGGCTCATCGAACCCGAACGGAGCGGTGGTGGCAATGCCGCCCATGCCCGTCTGAGGCGAGGCCTGGCCGCCGGTCATGCCGTAGACGTTGTTGTTGAACAAGATCGTAGTGATGTCCAAGTTCCGGCGGCACGCGTGGATGAGGTGGTTGCCGCCGATCGCGGCGCCGTCGCCGTCGCCCGTGAGAACGATCACGGTGAATTCCGGATGCGCCATCTTGATGCCCGTGGCGAACGCCAGCGCCCGACCGTGGATCGAGTGCACGGTGCCGAAGTCCAGATACCCCACGGCGCGGCTCGAGCAGCCGATGCCCCCCACTACGACGGTCCGTTCCTTCTCAAGACCCAATTCGAGGGCGGCGCGCAAAAAGGCGGCGGTCACCGTGCCGAGGCCGCAGCCCGGACACCAGATATGGGGGAAACGATCGGTGTGAAGATAGTGGTCTATCGTCCTCGGCTCGGCCACGGTGGACTCCTCCTCGGCCACGTTGGGCTCACGCTCGGCCATGATCAGGAGCTCTCGTACTTGCCGACCAGCTCCGCGAGCCGATCGACGATGTCGCGAGGCGTGATCAGATTGCCGTCGACGCGTCCCATGCTGACGACGGTGGTCCAGTTCTCGGCGAGCCGGCGCACCTCGCGGGCGTATTGCCCGAGATTCAGCTCAGGGATCAGGATGAACTCAACCCGGCGCGCCAATTCCTGGATTATCTCGACGGGCAGAGGGAACAGCGTGTAGAGGTGCAGCACCTCGACCGGGATGCCCTCCTGCTCGGCCAGCTTCAGCGCCGCCCTGGCGCTTCGGGCGCACGACCCGTAGGCCACAACCGCGACCCTGCCCTTCCCCACGTTCTTCACGTCGTAGAGGCAGAGTTCGTCGCGGTGATGCACCACCTTGTCGTGGAGTTCGCGAAGGAACTGCTCGCTCTTCTTGGGGTCGTTGGTGGGAAAGCCGGTCTCATCGTGTATCAGCCCGGTGACATGCGGGTGGATCAGCGTACCCAGCTCGTGGGGCGCGTGTACCTCACGCACCATCTCGGGATGCGTATACGTCTCGGTGAAATCGAAATCGCCCGAAGTGAGGCGGTAGCGCCCCGCGATCTCCGGCGAGAAACTCTCGCGCATGTGGCCGACGATCTCATCCGCAAGCAGGATGACCGGCATCCGGAAGCGTTGGGCGAACCGTACCGCGGCGATGGTCAGACGGTACATATCGGCCACATTGGAGGCCGCCAGCACGATGGCAGGGTGGTCGCCGTGCGTCCCCCAGCGGGCCTGCATGACATCCCCCTGCGAAGGCGTGGTGGGTCTGCCCGTGGAAGGCCCTTGGCGCATGACGTTCACGATGACGCTGGGAGCCTCAGCCATGATCGCGTAGCCGATAGCCTCCTGCATCAGAGAGAAGCCCGGGCCCGACGTGGCCGTCATCGAGACTTCGCCGGTGAGCGACGCCCCGATACATGCGCAGATCGAGGCGATCTCGTCCTCCATCTGCATGAAGACCCCGCCCACGGCCGGCAACTCGCGCGCCATCACTTCCATGATCTCCGAACTCGGAGTGATGGGATAGCCGGCGAAGAAGCGCACTCCGGCGTCGAGCGCACCGAGCGCGCAAGCTCGATTGCCCTGCACCAGGAGGCTGTCCTGGTCGATGGACTCCCGCATGAGATGCGTGTACCAGAGTTCCATCGATCAGGCCTCGGCCATGGTCACCGCGAAATCCGGGCAGATGAACTCGCAGGAACGGCACGATGTACATTTCTCGGGTTCGAGGAGAACCGGGACCGCCGAGGCGGGCACCTCGATGGAAGCGACGGGACACACGCATGCACACAATCCGCAGTTCTTGCACCGCACGGAGTCGAAGCGAGGAGTCGATCGCACTCGCTGCTTCAACGGGGTCGATTTCACGGTATCTCCACTCTCCACTTTCGATTCGATGGGCGCGCCCTCGATCACACGGAGACCAGAGAGCAGTGCATTCCCATGGGCATTGCCTTCCCAGATGGGCAGTCTGCTCCTCCTCGGGCAACGATTCAATGGCACTCACTTGTCATTCCAGCATACAAGACAGATTCGACCCGCCACCCATGGAGACCTGCCTGCTTATGGTCGGGTTTGTTGGACGCGGCCAAGTCTTCATCCCACATGTTGGACTCGCACTCCGCTCGCTGCTGGAGTACAGTGTCCCCTCCAAACGGTCGCGAACGGCTCACCATAGCCGATCGAAGCGGCATGGACACCACGATCGGAGCCCTCATGCGCACCGAGAACGATCCCCCGGCACGATCGGCGGAACGCACCATGAAGGTGCTCGAATTCCTCGCGCGACGCACGTATCCCACCCCCACCATGGTGATAGCCCAGGAATGCGATATCCCCAAGTCGAGCCTGCACAACCTGCTCAACACCATGCGTACGCGCCGGTTCGTCACGTACCACAGCGATTCACGGGGTTGGAGCCTCGGCTCACGCCTGTTCGAGATAGCGGGAGACGCGCCGCTGCTCACACATGCGCTTGCTGTCTTCCGGGCCTTCGGCCAAGGAACGCAGCTGCTGGATGTCGGCGAGGTAACGCGCCTCAGCGAACTGCCGCCCATGGTGGTCACCAGGCTGCTTCCGGTGTTGGAGCAGAACGACTTGCTGGCCAAGACACCAGGAGGGCGTTACCGGCTCGGGGCGCAATTGGTCGCGCTGGCGTCACGAGTGAGTGATCTGGATCAACTCCGTATCGTCACCAGGCCTATCCTCACGCGGCTTCGAGACGCCACGCGCGAGACAGCGAACCTCGTGGTGCTCGAGAGCGATCACGCCGTCTACATCGACCAAGTCGAGAGCCGCCACGCCCTGCGCCATGCCGGCTGGGTAGGCAGGCAGATCCCTCTGGACAACACCGCGAGCGGCGCGGCGTTCGGAGGTGACCCCAGTGTGCAGGTGGTCCGGGATTCGGTCGAGCCGGGAGTGACCGCAGTCGCGTGCCGTATCCCCCGGAGGGAACACCCCTCCGCCGTGCTGAGCGTCACCGGTCCGAACTTCCGGTTGGAGGGACCAGACCTGGCCCGCGCGTGCGCAGCGGTGGAAGCAGCAGCTCAAGCGGCAGGGCACGCCCTCGCGACGGATCAAGACGCGAAGGAGACCGCCCGAAGAGTGGTCCGGGGCCAGTAGGGCGCCAGTTCAAGGCCCCGTATGCGCCTGTCGAGCCCGACCGCGGTGGTCATGAAGAACGGCACCACCACCGGTCCGCGCTCTTGAAGGATCCGCTCGGCCGAGAGATACAACTCACGGCGGCGGGCCTCGTCCCCTTCGACCACCAGGTCGGCCACCAGCGTGCGGAACTCCTCGTCTTCCCACCAGGTGCCGCCCAGGGGGACCGAAGGGCAATACACAGAGCGCAGATACGCGAGGGGCGATACCTCCGTGGACCAGCGGGTCACCCAGAACTCAGCCGCAAGCCAAGATGCGTCGCCATCGCTCTCATACGGACCGGCAGCCACACTCCTCACTTCGAGCAGGACTCCGATCTCGGCCATCTGCCTCGTCCATTCCTCGGCGACGAGCAGTGCCTCGGGCTCATTCTGCACGAGCACCTCTCCGCGTATACCGGTCGGGAGGCCCGCTTCCGCCAGTAGAGCAGTCGCCGCGGCGGCATCGTACAGCGGTTCGACGTCGCTCTGTGTATCGTCGTACATCGGGCCGAACGGCGTATCGGCGCCCGGCACCGCGAGTCCGGGTCGCACCGCCCGTATGAGGGATCCGCGATCCGTGCCGAGCTTCAGTGCTTGGCGCACCCGCACGTCGGCTCCAAGGTGACCGGCGCCCGTCTGAACGTCGATCGCGAAGTGATCGTTCGACTGACGCAGCACCACGAGATGCGAAGGCGATGCCCGCACCGTAGCCACCTCCTCCGCCGTCAAGCCTCCCGCGAAGCCCACGCGACCGCTCAACAGTTCGCCCACGCGGGTACTCGGGTCCCGCGAGAAGACGAGATCCAGACCGTCAAGATATGGAAGGCGACGGCCCGAGGCGTCGCGTCGCCAGTAGTCGACGTGGCGTTTGAGAACGGCGCCTTGCGCCGGGACGTACGACCACAGCGCGAACGGTCCCGTGCCCACCCACTGGGCCGCGGGATCGGAGACTCCCTCCGAGAGCACGGCGGCGGGGTCTGTCGCCAGGAGCGCGGGGAACTCGAGATCGGGCTGCTCGAGCACGAACTTGACCAGTTGAGGCTCGATGGCCGTGACCGTCTTGATGTTGTCGAAGCCAACGAGCCCCGGCGTCGACTCGGCAAGGACTCGCAGCCTTTCGAAGGTGTGCACGACGTCCTTCGCGTCGAATTCTTCACCGTCGTGGAAGAGCACCCCACTCCGGAGCCCGAACGTCCACGTGGTCGCGTCAGAGTGGTCCCAGCCCAGGGCCAAGCCCGGCACGAGCGCACCCGTGTCGTCCTGCTCCACGAGCCACTCGTACACCTGTCGTGCTAGGAACACATCGCCGGTGGATGTAAGGCGGGTGGGGTCCAGGTCCTCGAAAGGCTCGATCGCCACCGCCAGAACCGCCCCAGGCGTAGGCGCGGCGCCCGAAGCAGTGGTTACGGTATTCCCACCGTCTATCTCGAGCGCGGTGGTCGGGGTAGCTTTCTCGGACGCGCAGCCGAGCACGAGTGGCCCGACGGAGAGCACAAGCGCGACGAAGATCAGAAGGCGATGGAGAGAGTGCCGCACACAGCCCTTTCTCTGTGACTTCGGCCTTCGCGGCCGGGGGGTCCGGTGACGTACCACGACAGCCCGGACCCCCGGCACACTACTCGACCGCGCGGAACCTTGTCAAGCTTCGAGTACCGCTCGACAGTCCGCTCGCCAAGCCCAAGCGATCAGAATCGATCGGTGAGATCCGCTATCTGCATGACGATGCCGTGCGCCTTGAAAGCTTCCACGATCGGCTCGGGATCGAAGCTCTCGCAGGGATAGCACCCGATAGCAGCAGCACCTCCCACGGTGAGTTCGCCGCGGGCGAACAGGCCGGCCATGGCGGCCGGCGGGCGCCCCGTCTGGTAGGCCACGGCGCTGGCGCCGAGCTCCTCGCGACACGCTTCATAGGAGTTCGCGACGTAGTAGAAGAGGCTCTGCTCCTTGCCCTGGTGACGACCCTCGACGAGCGTGCCGATGACCCCCCACCCTACTGCCTCGCCCTCGACCTCAGCCGGGTCGGGCATGAGCGCCACCACCACGTCGCGCGGGACGACCATCTGTCCCTTGACCTCGATGGGGAACGGGTTGTTCAGGCCCAGCTTGCCGAGCACGAGGAGGATGTCGATGAACTCCTGGTCGAGTTGGTACTTGAACTCGCAGCGCTTCAGACCCTTCTCCTGGATGCCGGGCAGGTACAAGGGGATGGTCTTGGCTTCCTCGTGATCGACGGTGTAGACCGTCTGGGGCCCCAGGGGTTCGGGGAACGGGAACACCTCGGCTTCACCGAAGACGCCCAGCCGCTTGTGCTCGCCGTCTTCCCAGACCATAGCCGGCATCAGGCACTCTTCGATCGCGATGGACGGGCTCCAGAGCGTGTAGAAGCTGTCCTCCATACCGGGCACGACGCCGCTGTCGCCGTCGCGTACGCCGATGTGCCATACCTCGTCCATACGGTCGGCCCCGTAGCGAGCGAAGACGTTGGTCACTCCAGGATCCATGCCCATACCCAGGATACCGAGCAAACCGCGGTCCTTGAACTGCTGGCTCCATCCGAGGAACTCGAAGCTGTCGGGCGTGCCCGTCGCGTAGCGGGGTCCGCCCTGCGCCAGGTCCATGTAGTTGGCCCGCGAGCGCAGACAGGCCTGCATGATGTTCACGTTGAATTTGGGTTCCAGGGCGTTGATGACCAGGTCCACATCGGCGAAGGCGGCCTCGAGAGCGGCTGGATCGCCGGCGTCGATCTGCGCATAGACGACGTGATCAGGCTCGCCGATCCGATTCTTCACCCTGTCGATGGCCTTCTGACTGAAATCGGCCAGGGTCACCTTCTCGAAATCGCCGCTCGCCACGAGGTCCTGCGAAGTGACGAAACCGATGGCTCCCAACCCTAGTAGAAACGCGTGCATGTTCCCTCCTTGTCTTCCCGCTCGGATACCATTGCATCGGACGGCGCGTCCGTTCCCTGCGCCACCCATGGTTCGACTGTGCGCTGTGCTCTGCCCTAGTAGTACGTCTCCTTGACGATCTTCAAGTTGACGAAGGTCTCTGAGTCTCTCACTCCCTCGATGGCACGCAGGTGCTTGGACAAGAACTCGAGGAGGTGCGCGTGGTCACGGAATCGTGCCTCGGCAAGCAGATCGTAGCCGCCCGACAAGACGACCAGATAGACCACCTCATCGAATGATGCCACCGCCTCGGCGATTCGATCGATCTCGGCAACATCCACCCGGATCGCGATGACGGCCATGAGAGACCCGCCGGTGAGCGTGGGATTGGTTATGGCAACGATCCGGACGACTCCCGCGTCCTGCAGACGCTGGAACCGCTGCCGCACCATGCCTGGGGAGACGTCCATCCGCCGCGCGATCTCCGCGAACGACATCCGGGGGTCTTCACTGAGGGCCGCCAGGATCTCCTGGTCGGCGTCGTCCAGTGACCTTCCCACTGCCACCTCATCCAACAGAGCGCCTCCGACGATCGCCCCGTTGCCGGGGTTCCATCAACCGCGCCCATCATATGCTCTTTCCGCACCACAGTCAAGCAATAGATGCCGATTACGCTCTAATCAGGAGATAGTTGTGCTGCTTCGGCACTCATATCGACCTGCGAACGCGCCGTCGGCATGGGAAGGACTGAGCGGGGTCTTACTCCACCACCGCCAGTTTCTGCCCCGAGGCGACCACCTGCCCCTCGAGCACGGCGACCTCGGCGACCGTCCCGTCGATAGGCGAGCGCAGCGGGTTCTCCATCTTCATAGCCTCGAGCACCAGCAGTACGTCTCCGGCGGCGACCGCATCGCCGGCGTGCGCGACAACGCGAACAACCCTGGCGGGCATGGGCGCAAGAAGCACCTGGCGTCCTACGGTGGCCACCTCTCCCAACGCGAAGGCATCGCGTACGCGTCTGTTGCGCGCTGCGACCGTGTAGTGCTCCCCGCCGATCAGCAGGGTGTAGCAGCCGCGCTCCCGCGAGAAGTGCACCTCGCTGCACGATCCTCCCACGATCAGAGAGAGCACCGTCTGCTCCACGAGTCGCGCGTCCACGTCGACCGTGCGTCCTCCGACGTTCACGGTGTAGACACCGTCACCGCGTGCCTCGACCTCCGCTTCATGAACGCCGCCGCCGTACTCGAGCACGTATCGCGCCACGGTCTCCCCTCCTACCAGGTTCCGCAGCCGCCCTCGGCGGCCGCCCGTCTCCCCGCCCGCCGCCAGGCCGGCGATCCTCCGCCGGCTTCAGCGGCCCCCGCAATGTCGCCGGCATCGGATCGGGCGGTCTCGTGCATGGCGGCGAGCACAGCCGCGGCTACCAGGGCCAACTCCTCGTCCGCACACGCAGCGGCATGCGCCAGCAGGCGACGGTCCACGAACGTGGTATCGAAATCCCCCGACAAGAAGTCCGGATGCCGCAAGAGGCGCTGGTGGAAGGGGATGTTGGTCTTGATCCCCTCGATCACGTACTCGGACAGAGCTCGGCGGAGCCTTCCTATTGCCTCGTCGCGATCGCGTCCCCACGCCGACAACTTCGACAGAAGCGGGTCGTAGTAGAGAGGCACCTCGTAGCCTTCGTACACGCCTATATCGTCGCGCACGCCAGGTCCGCCGGGCGCTCTCAGAGCCGTGATGCGTCCCGGAGAAGGCATGAAGTCGCGGTCTGGGTCTTCGGCGTAGATGCGGCACTCCACGGCGGCACCCGTGAGGGTGATGTCGTCCTGGGTGAAGGGAAGCCTCTCCCCGGCCGCCACCGATAGCTGCATCTTGACCAGGTCGATGCCCGTGACGAGTTCGGTGACGGCGTGCTCCACCTGGAGGCGCGTGTTCATCTCGAGGAAGTAGAAGCGCTGCTCCGCGTCCACCAGGAACTCCACCGTACCGGCCCCGGCGTAATCGACGCTGCGGGCCGCCCGCACCGCGGCCTCTCCCATGGCCATCCTGGTATCGGGGGTGATGAACGGCGAAGGGGCTTCTTCCACCACCTTCTGATGGCGTCGCTGGATCGAGCACTCCCGTTCGAACAGGTGCACCACGTTGCCGTGATTATCGGCCAGCACCTGGATCTCGACGTGCCGTGGCCGTAGGACATACCGCTCGGCATAGATCGAGTCATCGCCGAAGCTGGACAGAGCCTCCGAACGCGCCGACTCAAGAGCGGCGGCCAGATCCTCCTCGCGCTCCACCACCCGCATGCCCTTGCCCCCACCGCCGGCAGACGGCTTGAGCACGATCGGGTAGCCGATGGGACCGATCAGCTCGTGAGCCTGCTCGGCCGAGGTCAGTTCGGGCGTACCCGGCACCAACGGAACCCCCGCAGCAGCCATGGCGTGGCGTGCCTGCAGCTTGTCGCCCATCGACTCCATCGCGCGGGGCGATGGGCCGATGAACACCAAGCCCGCCTCCGCGCACATCGTGGCGAAACGGTGGTTCTCCGAGAGGAAGCCGTATCCCGGGTGGACCGCTTCCGCGCCCGACCGTACCGCCACCTCGATGATGCGTTCCGCGACCAGGTAGCTCTCCACCGAGGGCGCCGGTCCGATGGAATAGGCCTCGTCGGCATAGCGCACGTGTAGGGCCGTGCGATCGGCGTCGGAGTAGACCACGACCACCGGGATATCCATCTCCCGGCACGCCCGGATGATGCGGACCGTTATCTCGCCTCTGTTCGCCACCAGGATCTTCTTGAACATGACCGCCTCCCTCATCGGAGAGTCGTCTCGCCGATTGTGCCGCCCACAAGGGGCCCGGGCCGTGAGCGCCGCGGGCCGGCGCCGCATCGCGGCGACCGAGGCCCTCGGCACAGTGGCACGCCTACAGGGGGATGTTCCCGTGTTTCTTGGCCGGACCTGGGTCCCGCTTATCTCTGATGGCCTCTAGGGCCGTATGGATCTTCTGGCGCGTACGCCGGGGCGGGATCACCTCATCGATATACCCGCGGGCAGCCGCCGAATACGGATCGGCGAAGCGCTCACGGTACTCTTGAGCGAGGCGAACCCGCTCCGCCTCCGGGTCCGCGGCGGCCGCTATCTCCTTGCGGAAGATGATGTTCACAGCCCCCTCAGGCCCCATCACCGCGATCTCAGCCCCCGGGAAAGCGAAGTTCATGTCGCCGCGCAGATGCTTCGACGACATGACGTCGTACGCGCCCCCGTAGGCCTTGCGCGTGATCACCGTGATCTTGGGAACTGTTGCCTCGGCGAACGCATAGAGGAGCTTGGCGCCGTGACGGATTATGCCGCCCAACTCTTGGTTCACGCCTGGCAGGAAGCCGGGCACGTCGACGAAGGTGAGAAGGGGGATGTTGAAGGCGTCGCAGAAACGCACGAAGCGCGCAGCCTTCACCGAAGCGTCGATGTCGAGGGCACCCGCCAGCACGAGCGGCTGGTTGGCCACGATGCCCACGCTGCGTCCGCCCACACGACCGAAACCCACGACGATGTTCTGGGCGAACCCGGCCATGACCTCGAGGAGCACGTTGTTGTCGACCACGGCCTTGATCAGCTCACGCATGTCGTAGGGCTGGTTGGGGGAGCGCGGTACAAGGGCATCCAGCTCCCTCACTTCGCGCATCGGGTCGTCGTCTCCAGGTAGGGCGGGCGCGTCCTCAAGGTTGTTCTGCGGGATGAAGGACAGGAGCTCGCGGACCAGGAGCAGAGCTTCCTCCTCGGTATCGGCGGCGAAATGGGCAACCCCGCTGCGGGTGGCGTGGGTCACTGCCCCGCCCAGGGCCTCCTTGTCCACTTCCTCGTGCGTCACCGCGCGGATCACATCCGGCCCTGTCACGAAGAGCGAGCTGGTGTCCTTCACCATCAGGACGAAGTCGGTTATGGCAGGCGAGTAGACGGCGCCGCCGGCACACGGTCCCATGATCACCGAGATCTGGGGCACGACCCCCGAGAGGCGCACGTTGCGCAAAAAGATCTCGGCGTACCCCGCCAGGCCGTCTACGCCCTCCTGGATACGTGCACCGCCCGAATCGTTCAAACCGATGATAGGAGCCCCGCTGCGCTGTGCGAGGTCCATCACCTTGCAGATCTTCTCGGCGTGAGCGGCGCCAAGCGCACCACCGAAGACGGTCGCATCCTGGGAGAAAGCACAGGTGAGCCGTCCGGCGATGCGGCCATAGCCGGTGACCACGCCGTCACCAGGGATGCGACGCTCGGCCATGCCGAAGTCGGAACAACGATGCGTGACGAACCGGTCGAGTTCGGTGAAGGTGCCCTCGTCCATCAGCAGCGCGAGCCGCTCGCGGGCGGTGAGCTTGCCGGCTGCGTGGTGCCGGTCTATCCGATCCTGTCCCTCGCCCAGGAGCGCGGCCTCCGTGCGACGCTCCAGCTCCTCGATCGGATCCGGCCGGACGACTTCCCCCGTAGGACCCTCGGCGGAACCCCCCATGACGACCCTCCTCGGCCCGAGGATCCCGGGCCCGCTGCGTGGTGGAACTCCTCGGAAGACCTACTACCCGGCTATCGCCAGAAGCACCCCTGCCGCGACGGCTGACCCGATCACGCCCGCCACGTTGGGGCCCATGGCGTGCATGAGCAAGTAGTTGTCGGGGTCGGACTCCTGCCCCACGACCTGACTCACGCGTGCGGCCATCGGGACCGCCGACACGCCCGCCGAGCCGATGAGCGGGTTGATGGGCGTCTTCGACACGAAGTTCATGAGCCGTCCCAGCAGCAGTCCCGCGGCGGTGCCGACGGAGAAGGCCGCCAGCCCCAGAAGTAGGATGGACATGGTCTGCCAGTTCAGGAAGTTGGAGGCGGTCATCGTGGCCCCCACGCCAACGCCTAGGAAGATGGTCACGATGTTCAGGAGTTCGTTCTGGGCGGCCCCGAACAGGCGGTCCACCACACCGCTCTCGCGGAACAGGTTCCCGAGCATGAGGGCCCCGATCAACGGGGCGGCACTCGGCAGGATGAGGCCCACGAGCACGGCCACCGAGATGGGGAAGATGATCTTCACGCGTTTGCTCACGTCGCGGAGCTGCTCCATGCGGATGGCCCGCTCACGGGCGGGCACGATGAAGCGCATGATGGGCGGCTGGATGATGGGCACGAGGGCCATATAGGAGTATGCGGCCACCGCGATGGGTCCCATCAGGTGGTCGGCAAGCTTGGAGGTGAGGAAGATGGCCGTGGGCCCGTCGGCTCCCCCGATTATGCCGATCGCTCCCGCCTCCTTCATGGTGAACCCGAGCGCCAAGGCGCCGAGCACCGTGGTGAAGATGCCGAACTGAGCCGCCGCTCCCAACAAGATCGTCTTGGGATTGGCAAGGAGCGGGCCGAAATCGGTGAGTGCGCCTACACCCAGGAAGATGAGGGGCGGGAAGATACCGAACTTGACGCCCATGTAGAGCCAGTCGACGAGACCACCATCTTTGACGAGGGCCGCGAACACCTCGGCACGACCCCACTCGCCGTGCGCCACGCCCTCGGGCCCCAGCCAGATCTCGCTGTGGAACACGCCGCCCATCGGAATGTTCGTGAGCACCGCCCCCATACCGATGGGGAGCAGGAGCAAGGGCTCGAACTTCTTGGCTATGGCCAGATAGACGAGCACCAGACCGATCGCGATCATGATCACGTTGCCGATCGTGAGGTTGGCGAACCCGGTAGACGCTATGAGATCGCGGAAGGACTCGGCGAGGATCTCGGTCATGCCCTACCCGACCTCGGCGATCAGGTCGCCCTTCGAGACGTTCTGCCCTTCCTTCACCGCGATCCGGAGGATGGTGCCGTCAGCCGTCGCTCGAAGTTCGTTCTCCATCTTCATGGCTTCGAGGATAGCCACAGCAGAACCTCGCTGGACCACGTCGCCCTCTGCGACGAGGATACGAAGCACCTTGCCGGGCATCGGGGCAACCACGCCCTGGACACCTCCGGTCGCCCGCTGTGCGGGTGTCGCCGACGCCGACGCCTTCGGGGCGGACGCCGCGGGAAGGTGAGCAGCTGCGGTTGCGGCCGGGGCGAGTCTCGCGGTCTCCGGCTCCACCTCGACGTCGAACTCCTTGTCGTCCACGAACACGCGATACAGATCGAGGTCCACCTCGACCACACGCACCTCGTGCTCGATACCCCCCATCTTCATGCGGAACTTCACGCGCTCCTACCTCCTCAGGGATCTGAAGCGACCCATCATCTTCCACTGCTCGCTCACCCGAGAGAGGGGGGCGTAGGTTCTGCGCCGCGTCTTCTCGGACACGTAGATCGCCACCGCCGCGAGCGCTACTTCCTGCAGTTCGTGCCCGCTCTCGTCGTGGAGGGAGTCGTGTGACACCTCCAGCACCCGCTCTTCCGCGGGACGGAACAGGCGCTCCAAGAGAGCGGTGAAGGTCGCCAGGACGACCAGCGTGACGAACACCACGCTCATCCCGATGACCATGACGGCCACGCCTTCTGTGTAGATATCCATGCGTCTCCCGCCTACATCGGGATGTTGCCGTGCTTGCGCGGCGGGTGGTCTTCGCGCTTGGTGAGGAACCGCTCGAGCGCCTTCACCAAGAGCGGCCTCGTATCCGCCGGCTGGATGACGTCATCTACATACCCTCGCTCCGCCGCGATGAACGGGTTCGCGAACCTCTCCTCATACTCCTCTACGAGCTCCTGCCGGCGGTCGGCCTTCTCCTTCGGGTCCTCGATGGCACCGAGTTCCTTGCCGTAGAGGATGTTGGCCGCGCCTTGCGGGCCCATGACGGCGATCTCGGCCGTCGGCCAGGCGACGTTGAAGTCCGCCCGGATGTGCTTGGAGTTCATGACGTCGTAGGCGCCGCCGTAGGCTTTGCGCGTGATCACGGTGAGCTTCGGCACCGTCGCCTCACAGAAGGCATACAGGAGCTTCGCGCCGTGAGTGATGATCCCCCCCCACTCCTGGTCGATGCCCGGAAGGAAACCAGGCACGTCCACGAACGTGATCAACGGGATGCTGAACGCGTCGCAGAAACGCACGAACCTGGCGCCCTTGCGCGAACTATCGATATCGAGCGTCCCGGCCATGTGGGCCGGCTGATTGGCCACCACACCCACCGGGTGTCCGTTCAACCGGGCGAAACCCACGATGATGTTCTGAGCGAAGTGCGCGTGCACTTCCATGAAATCGCCGTCATCGAAGATCTCGCGGACTACGTCGTGCATGTCGTAGGGTGCGTTCGCGTCATCGGGGATGACGGTCTGCAGAGCGGGAGACGTGCGAGAGGGATCGTCCTTGGGCTCCCGATAGGGAGCTTCTTCGAGGTTGTTGGCGGGCAGGAACGAGATGAGCCTACGCGCTTGGGCGATGCACTCTTGTTCGTTGGCGGCCGCGAACTGCGCGACGCCGCTCCGCGAGTTGTGAGTCATCGCGCCGCCCAGATCCTCGAACGAGACGTCCTCTCCGGTCACCGTCTTGATGACGTTCGGACCGGTTATGAACATGTGGCTGGTACCCTCGACCATGAACACGAAGTCCGTGATGGCGGGCGAGTACACCGCGCCGCCTGCACACGGGCCCATCACCAGCGAAAGCTGCGGGATGACACCCGAGGCATCCACGTTGCGGTAGAAGATATGGGCGTATCCGGCCAGCGACTCCACGCCCTCTTGGATGCGGGCGCCTCCTGAGTCGTTGATCCCGATCAGGGGAGCCCCCATCTTCACGGCGAGATCCATGACCTTGCAGATCTTCTCCGCGAACACCTCGCCCAACGATCCACCGAAGATCGTGAAGTCCTGCGAGAACACGAACACCAGCCGACCATCCACCGTGCCGTGTCCGGTGACCACCCCATCGCCATAGGGACGGTCCGCCTCCATGCCGAAATTGTGCGAGCGATGCCGCGCGAACATATCCAACTCCACGAAGGAGCCTTCGTCGAGCAACAGGTCGATGCGTTCTCGAGCGGTGAGCTTCCCCTTCTGATGCTGCTTGTCAATAGCCTTCTGCGAGGCGGCGTGGATAGCCGCTTCTTTGATCTCACGCAGGTGGCGGAGCTTGTCCCGTGTTGTCTCCAAACCGCATCAACTCCTCATGAAAGGGGCAGACCTACTGCATCACCGTTGCGCTTCGATTCCACGCGAGCGTACCACGGGAAACACCGTGACGATACGAGCGAGCCGCTGTCCGACCGTCCGTTCGATCCCCTCGACCTTGAGCACCATCGGTCCGTCGAACGGCATCTTCTGCAGGATCTCCACGCGGGCTCCCGGACAGAGGCCGAGGGAGTCGATGAACCCCACGATATCGGGTCCTTCTTCCAGCACCGTTGCCACCTCGCTCACCTCGCCCGGCTCCAACTCGTAGAGGGTCACCACGTCGGGGAAGGAGTCCTCAGGTACGTCGGGGATGGGAAACCCGTGCGGACACGACGTCGGCTTGTGAAGGGCGGAATAGAGACGAGCTTCGACCTCATCGGGCACTTCGTGCTCGAATCGTGAGGCAAGGTCGTGGGCGTCGGACCAGGGGAAGCCGAGCATGTCGGTGAGGAAGCGCTCGACGATGCGGTGACGCCGCAGCGCCCGAGTGGCCTCGCGCCTGCCCGACCCGGTCAACCGCAAGCCACGGTAGGGCGTGTAGTCCACCAACCCTCGCTCCGCAAGCTTCTTGGCCATGTCGGTCACGGCGGGGGCGGTGAGGCCCATGGCGTGAGCGAGCTCGTTGGTCTGGACCGGTCCCTCCCGGGGGCCCTCGCGTTCCTCGAGCTTGAATATCTGCTTGAGGTACTCTCGGGCCGCCCGGTCGGGGATCCGTTTGCTCTCTACGTCAGACACGTGACACGCGCCGAGTTCTCGATTCGATACGTGTCACGCGCCTTCTACTCCTACTATCCGTGGATGGCCGCGAACACCGGTGCGAACACCAGGGCCACTACGCTCATGAGCTTGATGAGGATGTTCATGGACGGACCGGAGGTGTCCTTGAAGGGATCGCCTACCGTGTCGCCCACGACGGCCGCGGCGTGCGGCGCGGAACCTTTGCCGCCGTACTCGCCACCCTCGATGAACTTCTTCGCGTTGTCCCACGCGCCGCCCGCGTTCGCCATCATGATGGCGAGCAGGAAGCCGGAGACCAGAGCGCCGGCCAGCAGGCCGCCCAAGGCGACCGGGCTGATCAGACCCACGATCAGCGGCACGAGCACCGCAAGCATGCCGGGAATGATCATCTCTTTGAGTGCCGCGCCGGTGACGATCGACACACACGTGGCCGAATCCGGTACAGCGGTACCTTCCATCAGGCCGGGGATCTCACGGAACTGACGGCGCACTTCGTCGATGATGGCGCCGGCCGCGCGGCCGACGGCGTTCATCGTGAGAGCCGAGAACAGGAACGGCAGGGCGCCGCCCAGGAACAGGCCGATGATCACGGCCGGGCCTTTCAACAGGTCGAGAGTCAGTTCTCCACCGCCGGCGGACTTGTACGTCTCGGCGAATGCCGTGAACAAGGCCAGGGCCGTCAGAGCCGCGGAACCGATGGCGAAGCCCTTGGCGATGGCGGCGGTGGTGTTACCGAGCGAGTCGAGTTGGTCGGTACGCTGACGCACTTCCTTCGGGAGCTCCGCCATCTCTGCGATACCGCCGGCGTTGTCGGCGATCGGACCGTACGCGTCCACGCTGATAGTCATCGCGGTGGTGGAAAGCATGCCGAGCGCTGCCAAAGCCACACCGTAGACACCCGAGTTCGCGAGCGGGACAGTGTCGCCCAAGTAGTACGCCACGATGATGGCGCCCACCACGAGCAGCACGGGGACCACGACCGACTCCATGCCAACGCCAAGCCCACGGATGATGTTCGTGGCGGCGCCGGTGTTCGACGCCTCAGCGATGCCCTTCACGGGACCGTAATGGTCGGAGGTGTAGTACTCGGTCACCTTGCCGATGAGCACGCCCGCCACGAGGCCGGCAGCGCTGCCCCAGAAGAAGCCCATGTAGGTGGTCCAACCCTCACCATCACCAGGCAAGAACCAGCCGATGGTCACGAACATGGCGGCGATGGTCAGGCCCGTGGCTACGTAGGTGCCCAGGTTGAGGGCGGTGTGCAGCCGGGCGCCTTCCTTGGCCTTCACGAACAAGGTGCCGATGATCGAAGCCAGGATACCCGCGCCGGCGATGATCAGCGGCAGGATCACGAACTTGCTGGTGGTGGCGTTGTTCGCCATTACCACGCCCAGCGCCATGGTGGCGATGATCGAGCCCACGAACGACTCGTAGAGGTCGGCGCCCATGCCGGCCACGTCGCCCACGTTGTCGCCCACGTTGTCGGCGATCGTGCCGGGGTTGCGCGGGTCGTCCTCGGGGATACCGGCCTCCACCTTGCCCACCAGGTCGGAGCCCACGTCGGCGGCTTTGGTGTATATACCGCCGCCCACCCGCGCGAAGAGCGCGATGGAGCTCGCGCCCAGCGCGAAGCCGTTGACGTACTGGGGCTCCCTGAAGATCAGCCAGATGACGGAGACGCCGAGAAGGCCGAGTCCGCCCACGATCATGCCCATCACCGAGCCGCCCTTGAAGGCGACGTCGAGCGCGGCCGCGAGCGACGTACGCGCGGCGTTCGCCGTGCGGGCGTTCGCCCGCGTGGCGATCATCATGCCCAGATAGCCGGCCGTCGCGGACAGGAAGCTACCTGCCAGATAAGCGACAGCGGTCTGCCAGCCGAGGCCCACGTCCCAGATGCTGCCCACCACTGCGATCGCGATGGCCACGAAGCCTACGAACCAGATCAGTACCGAATACTCGCGTTTCAAGAACGCCATGGCGCCGCTCTGGATGAGACCCATGATGGTCGCCATCTTCTCGGTGCCAACTTCCGCCTTCACCACGACGCTCGCGGTATACGCGGCGTAGATGAGGGCCAGGACGGCAGCTACAGCTGCGAGCACCGCCCAAGTTTCCAACGACATCGAATTCCTCCTTCTTCTCCGTTACCGCGCCTCGACCGACTTCTCGCCGCGCCGGGCGCTTCAACTGCCTGGTGAGCCCGCTCTAGCGGGTGCACCGTCCAACCAAGACACGACCCCTGTTCAGCGTGGCGCACCTCCCATCCGAGACCTCAACACTGAACGCCCCCTGGGGGAGCCTGACCTCATAGCCCCTCACACCGTTTCCGCCCGGCCGTCATCGGAAGAACACCAGCGAGACCACCATGAAGATGGGAACCAAGACCACGGCCGAGTAGGCCATGTAGCCGAAGAACGACGGCATCTTCAAACCGCTGCTCTCGGCGATCGACTTCACCATGAAGTTGGGCGCGTTACCGATATACGAATTGGCGCCCATGAACACGGCGCCGCAAGAGATCGCGGCCAGAAAGATCTCGGGCGCCCGTCCGAGGGCGGCCACGACGTCTGTGCTCATGAGTCCGGCGACCGAATCGATACCGAGGAAGCCTTGAGCCGTAGACGTGAACGTGAGGTACGTAGGTGCGTTGTCCAGGAACGACGAGAGTACCCCGGTGGCCCAGAAGAAATGCCAAGGCTCGACCAGACCGAGTTCGGCCCCACGGGCTTTCAGGATGGCTAGGGCTGGGATCATGGCGGCGAAGATGCCGGCGAAGATGATCGCGACCTCCTGGATGGGAGCCCAACTGAAGTGGTTCGCCTTGCGCGGTCCGCTCGGCCCGAACTTGAGCGAGCACAGGATCATGGCGAACATGATCAACTCACGTAGGAAGGGGAAGTGGATCGCCTCACCCCAGTGGGCGAGGGGTTTCGACAAGAGGACCGACCCGATGACGCCTAGCAGGAAGAGGATGTTGATCTTGCCGGCGATGCGCATCGGCACGTAATCGGCGATATCTTCACGGATCGTCTTGACCGTCTCCTTGCGATACATGCGGTAGTCAAGCACGAAGAACACAGCGGTGGTCAGACCCACCGCCATCGCCCATTGCGGGAGCAGCTGCAGCGTCCAGAAGAAGTCCACACCTCGCAAGAACCCGAGGAAGAGGGGCGGATCCCCGAGAGGCGAGAGAAGTCCGCCTATGTTGGCCACCACGAATATGAAGAAGATCACCACATGCTTCTGGTGGTGGCGTTCGCTGTTGGCGCGCAGCAAGGGGCGGATCAGGACCATCGCGGCCCCCGTCGTCCCGATGAAGTTCGCGAGGACGGCGCCGACGAGAAGGAAGGCCACATTGGTAAGGGGCGTGCCGAGCAGGTTGCCGGTAAGGTAGATGCCGCCGGAGATCGTGAAAAGCGCCGCGAGCAGCATGATGAAAGAGAAGTACTCTTCGCTTGTGTGAAGAACCTCGGTGACGCCTTCGGCGCCAAAGCGAGCGACGAGGTAGATCACGACGGGCAGGCCGAACGCCGCCGCCACGATCGCCCGGTTCCGGTTCTTCTCGAACCAGTGCTCGGCCGCGAGGGGGAGAATAGCGATGGAGAGAAGAAGCCCGGCGAACGGGAGAACGAGAAGAGGGCTGAGAGAGTGCCCGAGGTCTTCAGTCATCAATCGCCCCAAGCGCGCGCAGAACCGACCCCAACTCCCGTCTCCTCTTCGTGAACGCCCGTGAACTCGAGAGCTGTCCGTAGGAATCGGCGCAGCGCAATCGTTAAGGGCCCTTAATCCGGATGTTCAGCAGGCTACAATCTCAAGGGCGGTCTTGTCAACCCTGACCCTGGCCGGTTGGCAAGTGGTGCGCAAAGCGGTACGTTTAACGATGCGGCTCGATGGTGACCGTGCCGCAAGAGACGTCGACTCCCGTGAAGGGCGACCCGAAGGAGAGCACATGGACAAGTGGGAATGCATGCTGTGCGGCTACGTGTATGATCCCGAGGCCGGTGACCCGAGCCAGGGCATCGCCCCGGGCACCTCGTTCGAAGACCTCCCCGACGACTGGGAATGCCCAGACTGCGGCGCCACGAAAGAGGACTTCGAGAAGATCGAGGACTGACTCCACCAGACTGCGGCGGCCGGGCGAGGATCCCGGCCGGCTCTCGCCCGCGCGCCGCCGCCGCGCGGGCACCGTTCGGGTGCCGTCGACTCTCTCCGCGAGCCACATGCAGGCCGGCCGCGCGAAGGCCGACCGTCGTCCGGTCGCCCGTGGGGCCGCTACCGGCCCAGCAAGCGGCCCATGAGTTCGTGCCCGTGCGCGACCTCCAGGCCCGTGGCCGAGGCAGCCGCCTCGTTGAACGCCACTGCTCCGTTGGGCTCGAAGCCCTCGCCCCACAAGATGAAGGGCACAGGCTCAGCCGTGTGCGTCTTGATTGCGAGCGGCGTGGGGTGATCGGGCATCACGAGCACGCGAAAGCCCCGCCTCACCCCGGCCAACGGCCCCACCATCAGACGGTCGATACACTCGAGGGACTCACGCTTGCCCTCAGCGTCTCCGGCGTGGCCGGTGGCGTCCGGAGCCTCCACGTGCACCACGACGAGATCGTTCTCGTCGAGCGAGACGAGGGCACCCTCCATCTGAGCCGCGTAGTCGTTGTCGGTCCCGTCAGTGACGCCCCGTATCTCCAACACCGACATCGAGATCTGCCGGGCGATGCCCCGCAGAAGGTCCACCGACGAGGTCACCGCCGCCCGCACTCCGTAGGTATCGAGGAACGAGGGCAGGGCGTCCGGGTGCAGGCCGGGCCAGAACGGCCAGATCTGCGTCGCGGGCAGGTCTCCCCTCTCGATCCGCCGCCGATTGATCGGATGATCCGCGAGGACAGCCTTGGACCGTTCCATCAGATCGAGCAGAAGATCAGCGGCCGGTCCGGAAGGAACATGTCCATCGACGGTCTGGTCGGTGAGGTCGTGCGGCGGCGTGCAATGCGTATCCAGCAAAGACCGGCCGTCCCGCACGGTGAGGATGTGGCGGAACCCCACACCCGGATGGAAACGCACCTGTCCGTCACCCAACTCGCTCTGGATCGCCTCAAGCAGGACGTGCGATTCCGAAGATGGGATCCCTCCCGCCGCGTAGCTCCGCATGACGCCATCGACGACCGTGACCAGGTTGCACCGCAGGGCCGCCTGTTCGGGTTCCAGGTCGATGCCCAAAGCCACCGCCTCGATCGGTCCGCGTCCGGCGTAGTAACGACACGGATCGTAACCCAGCACGCTCATGCAAGCCACGGCGCTCGACGGCTCCATCCCCCCAGGGACCGTGTGAGCGAGTCCTACCGTGCCTTCACGCGCCAGCCGGTCTAGATTCGGCAACGCAGCCGCCTCGAGCGACGTACGCCCTCCGAAGGCATCGACCGCCCAGCCGGATGCACCATCAGTGATCAACACGACGAACTTCAAACCAGGCTCCTTCGATCTCGGCGCCCCGACGTCCCGGGGCCCGCGGGCGGCCCGACGACGGCAACCATTATAACCGGGTATCATGCTCGATCAGGGCCCCGAGACGCATCGAGGGCGAACGCCCGAGCGGAGATCGCACTAGAGCGATGAGACAGCCTTCCCCCAGATGGATAGCCGGCCTCGCAGGCGTGGCCCTCGTGCTCGCGGGCGGCGCACTCGCGGCGGCCGTCGTAGGGGCTCCTGACCGAGCGCCGTCGGCGACCGCACGGAGCACAGCCGACCAAGTCGTCCTTCCCGCTGAAGCGGCCGCCACCACCGATGACACCGGCTCGGCCGCTACCGGCGCTGACGGCGCCGCCTCTGCGGCCACCCCCTCCGAGTTCGCTCCGGTGCCCCACTCAGCCGAGCAAGCGCCCGAGCCCTCCTGGAAGACCAAGCAGCGAGAGGCGCAGGCGCAGCTCCTCCGCGAGGGTGCCGACTCCGGGGCGATGGGCATCGTCGCAGCCATATCCTTCGATCCCGCGTGGGAGGCGTCCGTCTCGGCGACGAGCGCGACCACGAACCCCGCGCCCGCGGGCAGCCAACCCGCCACGGTGACCCCCACGGTCGTCGCGGGCCCGACCACCCGAGTGGTCGGTCAGAACGGCACCACACCACTCGCGGGAGTCTGGGCCGGCACGGCAGGAGAACTCTCGCGGTATCTGCTGCAGAATGAATCGGCCCCGAAGTTCACGGTATCCACGGAGACACTCGCGGGGTACTACGTGAGGTACGCGGCCGAGGTGGGGTTGCGGGCCGACGTGCTGTGGGCGCAGATGCTGCACGAGACGGGGTTCGGCGCCTATGGGGGCAGCGTGAGTCCCTCTCAGAACAATTACGCCGGCATCGGAGCCACCGGCGGCGGCGTGCCTGGCATCTTGTTCCCCACCGCGGAGGCCGGAGTGAAAGCTCATGTGGCGCACATGGTGGCCTATGTCTTCACGCAGGATCGCGCCGGCTGGGTCAACTCCACCACGGACCCGAGGTACCATCTGGTGGCGCCCCGAGGAGTGGCAAAGGTCCTCTCCGACTTGAACGGCCGCTGGGCAGTGCCCGGCGACGGCTACGGTGCAGCCATCGAGCGCCACGTGCGCGCTATCAACGGCGCCTGACCCCGACCGCACCCGGTCCGAACCGGGCTACGACAGCACGAGGAGGACACGTGAGAGACGAAGCACTCGAGGAGACCCTGGGCGACGCAGTCGCCACCGGCGAGGCGCGCAGGAAGGCTGGGGAACTCCTCGCCGAGACACACATGGGCTTCTTGGCCGTGGCCGACGACGCGGGACCCTACGTAGTGCCGATCTCTTTTGCGTACGATGGTGAGGACATCTACTTCCATGGGGGCGAGGGCAAGAGGTCCCGTGCGCTCGAGGGCGAGCCGAGGGTGTGTCTGGCAGTGACCAGCGATCCCAAGCTCGTCAAGGGCGACGACCCGTGCTCCGACAACTTCCGATGCCACTCAGCCTTGGTGTTCGGCCGCGCCTTCAGGCTCGAGTCGGAGGCCGAGAAGGACGCCGCCCTGCGCACCGTGGTGGCCAAGTACCATCCGGAGGCGGCGGGCGAGCCCCTCACGCCGAGCAAGGTCGCCGGCACGACCGTGTACCGCATGGAGATCAGGGCGATCACGTACCGCGAGTTGCCCGGCGACTGAACGCCCGGCGACTGAACGCCCGGCCGCCTCGCCACGCGCCTTCAGCACTTCCGGAGGCGCGTGGAGCGATCAGCCGTAGTACTTGCGCCCCACCTTTTCGAAGATCGGGATGGCGCCTTCCACTGTGGCCCGCGAACAGCAGTAGGCGATCCGGAAGTGACCCGGGCCGCTGAACCCGCTACCCGGCACCACCAGCACCAGATCTTCCTGGAGTTCCTGCGCGAATACCACGTCGTCTTCCACCGGCGACTTCGGGAACAAGTAGAAGGCCCCGTCGGGCTCGGGCACGGTGAATCCTGAGCCTCGCAGCGCGCCGAGAAGCAGGTCGCGGTTCTCCCGATAGTGGGTCAGGTCCACCTTGACCCCTTGCAGTCGGGCGATCGCGCGCTGCATGAGCGCGGGAGCGTTCACGAAGCCCAAGATACGATTCGCAAGGATCAGACCACCCATGAGTTGCTGCACATCGGGGATCTCGGGGTGCGCCGCGATGAAGCCGATGCGTTCGCCCGACAGGGAGAGGTCCTTGGAGTAACTCGTCGAGAGGATCGTGTTCGGATAGGCGGCCATCAAGGAGGGTACCTTCGTGTCGCCGTACACGATCTTCCGATATGGCTCGTCGGCGACCAGGTAGATCACGCGGCCGTTCTCGAGCCAGGCGTGCTCGAGGAGTCGCCCCAGCTCTCGCACGGTCTCTTCGGGGTAGATGCGCGCCGTCGGGTTGTTGGGCGAGTTCAGGATTATCGCGCGGGTCTTGGGGGTGATCGCCGCGGCGATGCGGTCCAGGTCCAGGCTGAAGTCAGGGTGAGTCTCGACCGGTTTCAGCACGCCGCCGTGGTTGTCGACGTAGAAGTTGTACTCCACGAAGAACGGCTTGGGCACGAGCACTTCATCGCCTTGGTCGAGGATGGCCTTGAAGATGACGTTGAGCGCTCCTCCGGCCCCCGAAGTCATGACGATGTGCTCGGGGTTGACGGCCACGTCCTGCTCCACGGTGAGGTAGTCCGCCACCGCAGTGCGCGTCTCAAGGTAGCCCGCATTGGACATGTAACCGTGTCTGCCTGAATGCGGATCTTCGATGAGTTCGCGAAGAACGCGGTGGAATTCCTCTGGTGGCTCCAGATTCGGGTTGCCCAGACTGAAGTCGAACACCTTGTCGGCTCCATGCTCGGCCTTCAGCCGCCCACCCTCCTCGAACATCCTGCGGATCCACGAGGATCGTTCCATGAAGCTCTCGATCTTCTTGCTGACGGGCATATGTCGCCCTCCCTGTTCATTCGAATACCACCCAGCGCTCGAGACACCTCTGGCGGCGTCACGAGCGAATAATCTATCAGACGAGAGAGAGGCTCCGAGGCGATCCGGGACTGCGGACGCCGGACAGCGACCAGGTTCGCGGCTGCGTCAGTCGCGACACGCCAGTCGCACCAGGTCTCCCGCGGCCGCGAAACCGCGGCCGGACAGCGGCTACAGCACGCACATCCCGTATACGCGGTGGTACGGGACGTAGTCCGGGAAGAAAGCCACCCGGTCACCCCCACCGACGAAGGCGTCCAACTCCGCCTTGACGCCGTTGACCATGACCAACCCCACACATGCCGGATCCAGCCCTGCTTCGCGCGCCACAGACGCGACCGTCGCACCTCGCCGCGGCGGCACGGTCACATGTCCCTTCTCGCCCACCAACCCGGCAAGATGCAGGAACGCGCGCACTTCGACACCTTCTCGTGAGGCCATGCCGCCCTCCAGAGTTCCGCCGATACTTCACGCCCAGCGACCCCGGTCGAGCCGCCATTCGAGCAGTATAACACTACGTTTGTGTTGTAAACCTCGAGACGAATCGAGCCGCGTGACGATACGCGTCGAACGTGGTCTCGTCGAAGAGCACGAACCGCACTTCTTCGAGAATCTCAGGGCCCTCATCGACGAAAGACGCAACGCTGCACAGCGCGGCGACAGAGGCTTGCCTCACTGGATACCCGTACGCGCCTGTAGAGATGGACGGGAAGGCCACGGTTCGGAGCCCTTCCTCCGCGGCCACCGCCAGGCTGGAGCGGTACGCGCGCTGAAGCGTGGCCTCCTCCCCCTGCACTCCGCCCCGCCAGATCGGGCCCACGGTGTGGATCACCCGGCGAGCGCGCAACCCACCGGCCGTCGTGGACACCGCCTCGCCCGCGGGCAGCAGACCGCGGGCCTCGCGCACGGCCCGACATTCAGCCAATATGTCGGGACCCCCCGCCCGATGGATCGCTCCGTCGACCCCGCCGCCAACCATGAGGCTCGAATTGGCCGCGTTGACGATCGCGTCGGCGACCTCCTCCGTGATGTCGCCCATCTTGATGACGATCGGTCTCCCATCAACGCGGATCTGTTCCACCGGAGCTCCTTCCCGAGCCAGCCGCAGGCCCTTGTGCCGCCGACTCGTTCTCACGCGACGGCACCTCGCTCGCCTTCGCCGCCCCCTGGTTCGCGCGCGACGGCACCTCACCAGCCGGCGGCGCCTCGGCGGAGGTCTCCGACGTCTGCCGCGGCGCGTCATCCAGACACGCGAGGGCGGCCAGCATCGCCTGCGGATCGTCGGGAGACACGAGGGTGCGCGGGCGGCCGGGCCCAGTGAAGACGAGAGCACGACGACCATCGCGACCGAACGACCAGAAGCCGGCGAGCGACTCCTCGATGCGAGCGCCCCGCAACCCGAACACACGGGTGCCCGAAAGCAACGGCACCCACGGGAAGATGACGCGTCGCGCGGCGAAGACGTCCTGATAGCGCCCGAGCGCCAACCTCACCGCGGCACTCCAGCGTCGCTCCACTACGAGAACGGTACCGTGCACTCCGTCTTGTTCGAGCCGGTATGTACAGGGAGTGCGAGCGAGAGCGAACACCCCCGCGGCAAAGGCGAGACCAGCGTACGAGAGCCCGCGCACTACACCGAGTACGTCGGTCTCTGCCACTGACACACCCACCTGCACGCACCCGCCGACCGCGAGGATTCCCAAGATCGAGAGAGCGAGGCCGGTGAGCAGCTTGGTGGCCAGATCCGCGGGAGCCGCAGGAAAACGACCGCTCTCGGGGGGAGCAGGCGCCATCGGAGGGTCCCTATCCGCCGCCAACGGGCGGGAAGAGCCCGAGTCTGTCGCCGTCGTCGAGTTCCGAGTCGAGCGACCCGTGTTTGCCGTTGATCATCACGATGTGTACATCGGTTCGGCGCAGACCTTCCGCGTCAACGATCTCACCCACTGTGAGCCCGGGGCGAGGTTCCAGGGCGAACTCCTTCCGCCCGCTGGTCGAGCGCATCGGAAGCGTCGCGAAGAGGCGTACATCGATCATCGTGGGGGCTCCGCAGTTGGAGGGCGTTCCGCCCGTTGTGCAGCCGTACCGTCGTCCAGTCAAGTCTACCATGGGCCTAGCGTCGACCCGCGCGCTCTGCTCCCCGTGTCGCACACCCGTGATCACTCCCGGCCGGACCGGCTCCAGCTCACTATTCCTCGTCGCGTTTCAGGTAGAACTGAGAGAAGTGGATGAAGTTCGGGGGGAACAGCCCCAGCCGGTCGCCGTGTTCGATGTGGGCCGCCGCCGTGACCAAGCGGTGGTTCCGGTAGATCAGGTTGACCTCGTCGTCCGCGATGCCGAGCGACTGCAGGACATCACGCACACGCGCCGGCCCCGGGCCCTCCAGTTCGATGACTCCCTCACCCCCCTGGAAGGCGGGCGCCTTGGCTCTAAGGGTCGAGCCGAGCTTCACGGTCACCTTCATGTCAGGCGACACCGACCCGCCGGCGCGACGGCGCGCCGGCGGCGACAGACTGCGGGGGCGGGGTGCCGCGGCGCCCCGCCCCCATCGATGACCCACGCATCCAAGCGATGCTCCCCTACATCTCCAGAACCGGACTCCAACCACAGACCTGGTCGAGTTCGCTGTCCGGGATATCCCAGATCACGTCATGCGGAGGCAGCCTCTCGGTGCTGAAGAAGGCCGGCAGTCGATCGTCCTTCTCCGTGAAACCGGCCCGGCGGTTGAAATCGCGCTCGATGGACAGCAGGGTCTCGCCATACGGTCCGATCTGGTCGAGACCGAAGGGCACGCCATACTGCGCGCTGATCAACTCGGGGATGGCGGCCAGAGAATCGGGCTGGTCGAGCGCGGCGAAGGCCAGGAACACGCAGAGGCCGGCGGAATCGAACAGTACCGTGGCCTGCTGCAGCCCGTTGGAGAGCGGGCACTGCCCCTCGGAAGCCAGAGGATCGACGTCACCACCGACCTTGAGGATGTTGGTAGCCACAGCATAGCCCGACGTATGGTCGGCGCCCATCGTGCTGGTTGCGTACGTGACTCCGATGCCCTTGACGGCCCGCGGGTCGTACGCCGGGATGCCTTGGCCTTTGACTGCGGGGACCCGTGTTACCCCGAACTCGGCTCCAGCATGCACGCAGCCGTTGGCGAGCTTGCGGCCCAACTCCGTGCCCTGCCTGATGTCCTCGAAGAGCTCGATCATGCGCGCGGCATCGCCCCACGGAAGGACACCACCCTCCATGGCCACGCCGAAGGTGTCGCCCATCTCGATGGTGTCGAGGCCCAGATCGTCGCACAACCGATCCATCTGAGCGATCGACTCGATGTCGGCATTGTCGCAGTTGGCGCCCAGAGCCCAGATCGTCTCGTACTCCACGCCACTCGAGACGTAATTGCCATCCTTGTCGTTGTAGACGTTCGAGCAGTGGATCACGCAACCGGTCATGCAGGCATGCTCGCGCTTGCCGCCTCTGTCCTCGCAATTCTGGTGGACAGTCTCGCCCGAGATCGCCTCGGCGCCGTCGAACCGGCCGGAGGTGAAGTTGTGCGTGGGCAGCCCACCGGCCTCGTTGATGATGTTCACCAAGATGGCCGTGCCATAATTCGTGAGGCCCTGACTGGTCACCGGATGGCTCTTCAGACCGTCCACCAGCGTCTTGCGCGCCACAGCGAAGCGCTCCTTGTCGACCGCCTCCGGCCGCTCGGTGCCGGCGTCATCGGCCACGATGGCCTTCAGGCCCCGGGCGCCCATCACGGCGCCGGTGCCTCCCCGGCCGGCGTGACGTGCCGGGTTGCCCTCGGGGTCGGTCACGGCGACAGAAGAGTTCTTGTAGCCCATCTCTCCGGCCGGTCCCACTTGTATGGTGGCGACCTTCTCCCCGTAGGCAGCCCGTAGCGCTGCCGCGCACTCGTAGTTGCCCGTGCCCCAGTAGGGGGCTCCGTCGTCGAGACGCGCGCCGTCCTTGGAGAGGTGCAACACCCACTTCTTGTCGCCGGGGTCCCCTTCCACGATGATGGCGGCTACGCCCAATCGGGCGAGACGCATGGCGGCCTGGCCGCCGGAGTTGGCTTCCTTGATGCCACCGGTGAGTGGGCTCTTCGTCCCGACTGAGAGCCTGCCGGAGTTGGGGGCCGTCGTGCCGGAGAGGAGCCCAGGGGCGAACACGATCTTGTTGTCGGGGCCCAACGGGTCGACGGCGGCATCCACCTCGTTGGACACGATGGTCGACGTGAGGGACCGGCCCCCGCGCAGCGTCCATTCGGCAGGCAGATCCTCGAAGGCGGTGGTCCCAGCGGCCACATCTACACGCAGTATCCTTCTCATTCGTTCCCCTCCTCGGGCGCCCATCACACAGATCCGATGCTCCATAACTCTATCAGGGGCGCGACGGCTGTCAATCGCACCGCTCCCACCACGCAGAAGCCCCCTCGCACGCCACAATTCCCGAAAATCGCCCTGGTATAATCACATGGAAGACTCGAGAGAATCCCTTTCCACCCGCCCCAGCCGGGCAGGAGGAGTGACTGCGATGAACCCTTGGGACGAACCCCTCGCCCCCACTGATCGGTGCGGTATGTGCCAGGCCGTCCTGGCCGGCAATGGAACCCTCGTCGAGACCGACGACGAAGCGCTTGTGTTGGTGTGCGGCAACTGCCTCGCGGAACTCGAGATCGAAGAGGGTGCCGAGGCCGAGAGCGTGGAACCTGACCCTCAACCCCAGATGCCGGCATCGACGGCGACCCCTGCCTACGGGGCCACGCGCGCCGGGGAGTCGGCTCAGGGAACGTCTGATCCACTCGCTCCCGAGGCCGACACTCCCGCGGACACTCCCGCCGATGCGCCCCAGACCGATGCTTCGGAGGCCGACACTCCCGCCGGCGCGCCCGAGCCCGGCGCGGCCGACGACGAATCGGACGACATCGGTTCGGCGTTCGACCAGCCGGCGTGGCCGGAGGACGCAGACCCCGCCGAAGCGGCCCGCGCGATACTCCTCGATCTCGCCGCGGCCCGCAGCCGGGAGCAAACTCAGCTCGATGAGCTCGCCGTCCAACTGGACAGGCTCTTCGTCGGCTACGACACCGCGCAACTGACGATGATGGAGATGGAGAACCGCATCCGCGCTCTGGAAGCGGACCTGGAACGCACGAGAGGCCGGCTGCGCCGCGCGGAGGGGCTGCTCGGTTCGACCGGAGAGTACCCCGTCGTAGAGCTCGATCCGGCGCAGCGTTCCGCAGAAACCCCTGGAACCCCTGACCACGGGAACACCATGGTGGTGTCCGCATCCGACCTCACACGCGACGATGTGAGGCTCATACAGCGCTTGTTCAACGAATCGGTGTTCGTCAGCAAGATGCGTAGCGTACGTCGCGGTCTCGGTCGGCCGCTGGTCAACCTGGTGAAGATCGCGGGTGCGGAGCGCAAAGTACTGCTGACCGTGGGCTGGGATATCGTCTGGTACCAGTACCTGCTCGATCTATCCGAAGACGCCCAAGACGATCGGGTCACAGAGTTCGGAGAGGGCATGGAGCTCACCGACCTGTCGGCTGTGTTCAAAGAGACCAACGCGATCATCGAAGACTCCGGCCGCCTCGACGCCTCGGAACTCGAGCTCTCGCTCGAGCAGGATCACCCGGCCAACGTCGTGCCGACCGCCGCGGAAGACCAGGAAGCCGAGGACGCCACTCAGGAAGTCTGGAACAAGACCCACAAACCCCAGTTCCGCTGGGACGACTGATAGGGCGGCGGTCCCCGCGCTATTTGGACGGCTAACACGGCAACGGGTCCCTGCTAGCCGACACAGCCGCGTTTGCGTTGCGGTGGGGAATTGATACAGTTCGACGTGATCGTGTCAGAATCCGGCCCGACGAACGGTGGTGCAACACATCCGATGTACGAAGTGCGTCGCGAGATCTTGGATGTAGCCAGGGCCCTGGGTGAAGAAACGCGCTTCACCATCTTCCGCACAATCGCAGGCGCCGCTGATCCGCTCACCGTCCAAGACCTCGTCGAACGGATCGGCATGCATCACAGTGCCATCCGCATCCACTTGAACAAGCTGGTAGACGCGGGCCTCATCATCTCCCAGAAGCGCCATCGACCGGGTGTCGTGGGCAGACCCCAGCTGGCGTTCCTTCCGAGCCCGCACGCGGTCTCGATCACGCTTCCGCCCCGTGACTATCGCTTCCTCGCCCGGCTGGCCATGGACTTGGCCACACGTACCGACGATGCTACGGACTTAGACGAGTTCGGTTTCATGTGGGGCCGAGACTACATCCGCGACAGGGGACGCGCCGCGGACGGCCCCTTCCCGCTCGCCCAGGCGATCGATGTGGTGAGGCGTGAGATGTCCGGAAGCGGAGTGTCCACCGCCGTCGAACGTCAAGACAAGTCCTTCGAACTCTCGATTCACAACTGTGTCTTCGCCGAGCTTGCCCCCGACTTCGACCCGACGATCTGCACTCTGCACCAAGCAGTCCTTCGGGGCATGGTGTCTCAGATCTGCGCCGAGCCGATCGATTGGGAGCACAGTGCCTGCATCTGCGCCGGCGACCGGCATTGCGTAGCGCAGATCACCCCGCGAGTCGATTGACCCTACCGCGGCGGCTCAGGTCGCCACGATGATGGGCCGGTGGCACCGAAGGCAGCGTGAAGCCTCCCGCCGAGCACGAGCGTCGTCGTAGCCCAATTCGCAGTGGTCGAAGTTCGCCTTGCGGATCTCGGGCTCGAGCATGGGCATGGACTCGCGGGCACCGTAGTCGCGGTCGCGCATGATCGGGTAGCGGCTCGTCTGAGCTCCCAACTGCACGGCGATACGCTTCACCCGGTCCTCGAGGTCCTCGACCACCGGCAGCCCGCGCAGATGCCGGTCGATGTACTTGGCCGCAAGCTTGCCCGCTTGGATCGCCTCGATCACCGACCCGCCCCCGCTCACAGCGTCTCCGCCCACGAACACGCCGGGCTTGCTCGTCACGAAGGTATACGGGTCCATCTCGAGGTAGCCCCACGTGTTGAGCGCGATGGCAGGATCGGCCGCGAACGGCGAGAAATCAGGCTGTTGGCCGACGGCGGCGATGATCATGTCGGCTTCGAGTTCGAACGGCGCGCCCGTCGAGGGCACCGGCGACCGGCGCCCGCTGTCATCGGGGGGGCCGAGTTCCATCTTCTGGCACACAAGCCCCTCGACACACGTGTCGCCATCGCAACTCACGGGCGCCGAGAGGAAGCGGAAGTCGACGCCTTCCTCCTCAGCTTCATCGACCTCCCACGGATTCGCCGGCATCTGCTCGCGGGCCCGACGGTACACCACCCTTACCTCTTTGGCGCCCATCCGCAGCGCCGTGCGCGCGGCGTCCATGGCAGAGTTGCCTCCACCGATGACCAACACCTTCTCCCCCACTTCGGTGCGCGTACCGAGGGATACCTCGCGAAGGAAGTCGATCGCGTCCATGGAACCGGGCAGCTCTTCGCCCGGGATTCGTAGCTTCTTGCCGGAGTGCGCTCCGATGCCCACGAAGGTGGCCTCGAATCCCATCTCGTCCAGGTCGGCAAAGGAGAGGTCGCGGCCGATGGCCGTGTTGTAGCGTATCTCCACGCCTTCTCTCTCGATCAGCTCCACTTCACGAAGCAGGTGGGCCTTGGGCAGCCGGTACTCCGGGATACCCACGTAGAGCATGCCTCCCGGCACCGGGAGAGCCTCGAAGATCACGGGGCGGTACCCGAGGCGTGCGAGATAGTAGCCGGCTGAGAGCCCCGCGGGCCCTGCCCCGATCACTGCCACCTTCTGGCCGCCTGTGTCTGGGTGGGCGACGACCGCTCGCTGACTCAGCTGCGCCGTGGACTCCTCGACCAGCTCATCGGGCAAGACCGGCACATCCACCCCAATGGGGGCGTCTTCGGGAATGGATACGCTGGAACCCGCGTCTCTTCCGGGGCCGTGTTCGATGCGGGCGATCCCTTCGGCACGGTCGGCGCACCAGCGCTTCACATGGTTGATGGCGAGCGGCTGTCCGGTGTCCACGAGAGTGCAATTCGACTCGCACGGGTGATGACACGTGCGCCCGATCACCGCCGGCAGGGGATTGTCTCGTTTCACGATCTCAGTGGCCAGATGAGCGTGCTCTTCCATCGCTTGGAAGATGTAGCTCGGGCAGTCGACCGTGGAGGGGCAGGTCGACCGGCACGGGGCCGTCACCCAGCCGAGCGTCGACGGCTCCGGACACACCAAACCCTCGAGGTGGGCCGCAAAGTGCTCCGCGCCAAGATCGAGTAGAGCCACGAGCGGATCGCGGATGGTGTCTGCGATGCCGCACCAAGCGGCTTCATCCACCCCCTCGGCTAGTAGGCGCAGGTGGTCGAGGTCTCGCTTGCGCCCCTTGCCCTGCTCCAAACGGACCAGGATCCTCTGTATGACCTGGGTCCCCACCCTGCACGGGCTGCAACGACCGCACGACTCCTGCTGCACAAGAGCGACGTAGGCGCGGGCAAGACTCACGGGGCAGACAGCCGGGTCGAGGATGGCACCACGCCACGAGACGACAGCCTTGATGTCGGCCATGTCGGGTTTCTGGAGCCGCGCGACCACCGTTTCGGCGTCTGGTCCGGCGAATCGATCGCTCAGGGCGACGAGCAACTCCCGACCCTCACCGGACTCCTGCGGGGCGCTCTCCACTTGTGTCCTCCTCGGGCGCGTGACGGTGAGCGACCGGCGGGTCACTCCCGACGGTCGCTGCATTGTATGCGAGGAGGGCCGCACGTGCCACCAGCCAGACCGAGTTCCTCGAACACCAGATCTGCCATCCGCAAACGGTACTCGAAGCGCCCCCACCCAGCCTCACGCATGCGGGGGGCGACGTCGGTTAGGAACCGACCCACAGTCACCCAGGAGGCGGCCTCGACCTCACGGGTATCGACGGGAGCCGGCTCCCCGGAAGACCACTCCGCCGTCATCACGTGTGAAGTCCATGCGCGCCGTCGGTCGCCACACCGGAACAGAGCGTCAACGCGGAGCAGGTAGCGGTTGGCTCGCACCGTCACGCCTGCTTCTTCGTACGTCTCACGTTCGGCGGCCGCCCACAACTCCTCACCCGGATCCACGCCACCGGCCGGAGCCCACCAGACGCCTTGCGGGTCGGAGGGTTTGTGTACCAAGGCAAGATCGAGATCGTGGAACGCGAACACGGTGACGTCATGGTGCCTTCGATCGCCACACACCTTCTCGATCAGGTCGAGTTCCCAGGGGAGCACGTGTTGCTCCAGGAACACCACCCGAGGAGTCCCGTGTCGGGCTTCGGCGGCGGAGAGCCGATCGGCGCCGGGGTCGCCAACCCCGTCAGCGGCCGTTGGATCGGAGAAGGGTCCCACACTCACGTCACTTCTCGGTGAGCACGAGTCCTCCGCTGATGCCGAGCAACCCGGCCACGATCAGGCCGAACGTGCCGATATAGCGAACGTCGCCCGATGCCATGATCGGGTTGTCGGGATGGAAAGCGCCCGGGGTGATCGCCAACAGCACCGCCATGACCAGAAGGGATGCCAGCGCCAGAGCGGCGGTGAGTCGCGGTCTGTCGGCCACGAGCCCTATGGCCCACGCCACGAGCAGCACGGTGACCACCTCGGCCGACATGAGCAGCTTCGGCTCGTTCCATAAGACGCCACCCCAGGTCTTGATCATCACCGGGAAGCTGATGGCGAGGGAGCCGACCCAAAACAGGGCGGCCATCGACAGAGCCAACCAGACTCGCCGAGCATCCGGACGCCGGAGCAGTAGGAATGCAAGTCCGAGCACGCCGGCCGTCCACGCCATGACGATGCCGGTCCAGGTGACGGCGCCGTGGAAGAACACCAGCCGCACGTTCGAGCCGAGAGTCCTATCGGGCGGCACGACGGCCACCCCGATCGCCACGGCCACCGCCCCGACTGCGATCAGAGCCAGAGGGAGGTTCTTCGCGAACGACCGACCTGTGCGCGGGGCCACCGAATCGGGTGTGGGTTCTGGGGAGGCGTGATCCATACCCCACAGGCTAACCTCTCCTCGCCTGCCCGACAAGGCGAAGTGCGGTGCCGTCCCGCCTCCCGCGGCGGCGCTGATCGGGTCCTCGGCGGGCCCGGACAATGCGGTCACCCTCACTTCGATACAATGTCTTCCGGTAGGTGTGGGCGCGAAGAGAGGAGACACCGTGGATCAACTCTGGGCTCCGTGGCGCATGCAGTACATCATGGCTCCCAAGGCCGAAGACTGCATCTTCTGCACCAAACCGCTGGTCGGGGACGACTCCGCGACGCACATCGTCTCGCGCGGGGATTCGGTCTTCGTGATGCTGAACGCCTATCCCTACAACAACGGCCACCTGATGATCTCACCGTTCGCCCACGTGGCCGGACTCGAAGACCTGGAGCCACCGACCCTCCTCGAACTAATGACAGTCTGCCAGGACGCTATCCGGGTCCTGAAACGGCACTTCAATCCAGAGGGCGTCAATGTAGGCCTGAATCTGGGTGCCGCCGCGGGTGCCGGGGTGAAAGACCACCTGCATCTGCACGTAGTGCCTCGCTGGCACGGTGACACGAACTTCATGCCGGTGGTATCCGACGTACGAGTGATCCCCCAGGCTCTCGACCACGCATTCGAGATCCTGCGCAAGGGTTTCGAGGAACTGGGCCGGCATTGAGCCGGACGCCGGTGATGCGAGGGACATGACGGCTTCCGCACACCCTGAAGGACCCTCGTACCGCGAGGCGGCGATCACCGGCCGGCTGCGCGAGAACGCCGAGAGCGCGCTCCGGCGTCTCGGCGCATGCGACCTCTGCCCACGCGCATGCGGGGTCGATCGCATGGGCGGCGAGATCGGGTACTGCCGCATCGGTCGGAAGGCCAGAGTGGCGAGTGCCGGACCCCACCACGGCGAGGAGCGCCCACTCGTGGGGACGGGGGGCTCCGGCACCATCTTCTTCTCCGGCTGCAACCTACACTGCAGGTACTGTCAGAACTCCGAGATCAGCCAGACCGGCAGGGGGATGGAGGCGGAGCCGGCCGAACTGGCCGCGCTCATGCTCGACCTTCAAGCCAGAGGGTGCGAGAACATCAACCTAGTCTCACCCACGCATGTGATCGCGCAGATCCTGGAAGCGGTATCCCTTGCGGCCGCCTCCGGCCTCCGCCTCCCCCTCGTGTACAACACCGGTGGGTACGACCGAGAAGACGCACTCGCCCTTCTCGACGGGGTGGTAGATATCTACATGCCCGACATCAAGTATGCGTCCGGGCAGATCTCGAGGATCCTCTCCGATGCTCCCGACTACCCCGAGCACAACCGGAAGGCGATCAAGGAGATGCACCGGCAAGTGGGAGACCTTCGCCTTGACGACCGCGGGGTAGCGACCCGGGGCCTCCTGGTGCGGCACCTGGTCCTGCCGGCCGACTTGGCCGGCACGGCGGCGGCGGTGGCGTTCCTCGCCGACGAGGTGTCCCCCGACACCTACGTGAACATCATGGACCAGTACCGGCCGCACCACCAGGCCTGGGGGACTCCGCAACTCGACCGCGTCATATTGCCGGAGGAGTACGGAAAGGCGGTAGCGGCCGCGCTTCGAGCCGGCCTGTCCCGACTCGACGGCCGCCGGTAGCCTCCACAACTCCGGGGCACCGCGGGGCCCGCTCTACGTCGAGGACGGCCTTCCTTCGAGGCGCAGGAGTTCGGCCAACGCCTCGCGCGCCACGGCCATCTGCTCCTCACTCGGTTCCCGGGTCGTGAAGAAGTGCTGAAGCAGGTAGCTCGACCGCGCCAGCCCGCGCGCCACCGGCGAATCGGGACGCTTTCCAGCCCAGCGATAGATCTCGAGCGCGGAACCCAGGCTCAGCAAGCTTCCGAGTGCCACAGTCGCCGGCGAGGGTCTTCGGATGACCGAACGCATCGCGATGTTCCCCGCGAGGCTGGTCGCCACCAGAGGCACCACCAGACTCGAGCCGCAACGTGCGTGCTCGCGGACGGCCCCGGCAGCGTCCTCACCCCGCATGGTCAGCTCGTACTCATCGATAGCCTTGTGTTCCGCACCATGATACGCGGCAAGCTCCGAATCCCTGAGTGCGAGCAACACCGGCACGAGCCCAAGAACAAGGGCCCTCGTCTCCTGCGTGGCTTGCGAACCCCCGAGCCGACGCGAGGCCGCGGTGACCAGGGTGGACAGGCCGAGCGCCCCAAGGATGCGCGGCGCCTGGAACGGCAGGATGGCCGAGCCTTTGCGCCCCTTGAGTGCGGGGATGACGCTGAACGAATCGGCCAACCGCGCCAGGCCCCGAAGTATCGGCACCCCGCCCTCGGCGTTCCTCGTCTTCCCGAAGCGTTTGACGCCTGAGGTCACGCCGATCGAACCATCAGCTTCGCGGACAGCGGCTGCCCAGTGCCTCGCTGTCTGCAATAGCAGGCCGTTCTGGAGGGCCATCCCTCCGACCCGCAAGGGCACCTCATCGACCGCGCCGCTCGCCGCGCTCCGGTCTGTGCGCTCCGGGTCCTGATTCGACTCAGTCATGCCTGCCCCTCCCCGAACGGTTCGCCCTCAAGGGCTCTCATATCTACCTTGCTAGGCGAATCCAACGGCGAAGCGGGTTCACCGACTTCCGCGCGGCCGGCCAACGACCCCACGTACGGCAGGTAGATGACAATGGCCGACACGGCACAGGCGAAACCGATCAGCACGAAGAGCGGGCGAACACCCACGATAGCGCCGAGCGCGCCCCCGGCCAGAAGGCCCACGGCGGTGGCGATCTGACCGAACCCGGCGCGCACCGCGATGATGCGACCTTTGTCGGGCCGCGGTTCGATCTCTTGGAACAACGTCATCGATCCCACGAGCACGCCCACGTTGGCCACCGCTCCCCCGGCCAACAGTGCCACCGACAGCCAGAAGTAGTCACTCAGGCCCACCCCGAGCATGCCCACCGACATGCAGATGATCGACCAGAATACGTAGCGATTGCGGTCGCCCTGATAGTCGACGCGACTCGCGATGACCCCTCCCACGATGAACCCGAGGGCCATCGCCACCTCCATGGCGGCGAACCCCGTCGCTCCTACGTCGAACACCTCCAGCGCCAGGGCATACGCATTCGGAGTCATCATCATGATGAACACCGCCGGGATGAGGGCGAACAGCAGGTTCGTGCGAAGATGCGGGCGCCCGAGGATCGCACCCACCGCTCGTGGAGAATCGCGGATGATCGCCGCCAGAGGCTTGTGGGCATGTTCGGTCGTTTGTGCGCGCGGAAGGCCGAGGAGCAACAGCGCCGACACGATGTAGCTGGCTCCGTCCACAAGGAAGGTCGCCGTGTAGCCGAGGGTAACGACCAAAGCCCCGCCCACGACGTACCCGCCGAGTTCGGCACCGTCGCGGGCTATGCTCAGATACGAATTCGATTTGACCAGGTCCCGAGACGGAACGATCTCCCCCACAAGCTTCACTTGGCTCGGGTTGAAGACCGACCCGAAGACCCCCATCAACCCCGCTACCACGTAGATGAGCCCGATGTCCACCTGAATCGCCCACGGCATGAGCATGATCAGCAGAGCTCTGGCCACATCGGCTGCCACCATCAGGCGCCGGGCGTCGTATCGATCGAGCAGCGCTCCGCCTACGAAGCTCATCACTATCAGCGGAACCACGTGAGCGGCCAGGATACCGCCCATGTGGAGCACCGATCCGGTGCGATCGAATACCATGACGGCCAATGCCACCGTGGTCACCGAGTTGCCCAGGCTGGACAAAGCCTGGGCACTGAGGATTCGCGCCAGTGTACCTCTGATCAAGTCAATACACCCCCGAAGCAACGCGCGTGCTCGGACCTTCGAGTGCTCCCCCTACGAGGCCGAGTATCACGCGTCAGGCTACCATAGGGAAGGGGTCGCCGGGCGCCCGGCGTTCGACTCCAACAAGCCGGGTCAGTGCCCCTCGGAAGGAACGCCGCTCGCTGCTTCAGGCGATATCCGCCAGGAAATGGGCCTTCTGGAACTGCAACTGGAAGTCCGCCTGCTCGGCCGTACGATACTCGACAGACGAGCGTTCCAGGATATCCAAGAAGGCGCCTGCTACGACCGGATCGAATTGGCCTCCTCGACCTTGACGCAATTCCTCCATGGCGTCGGCAGAATCCCTCATCGACCGATAGGGTCGAACGGAGACCATGGCCGAATAGCTGTCGGCCACCGCCACGATGCGACTGAGCAAGGGGACCTGCTCGCCGGCAAGGCCCTGTGGGTAGCCGGTACCGTCGTACCGCTCGTGGTGATGCAGGATCACACGACCGAGCTCCTCGAACTCTGTCATGTTGCTCACGATCTTGTGACCCGCCACAGCGTGCCCACGCACCACTTCCCACTCGTCTTGATCGAGCCGCTCTCTGCTGTTCAGAAGACCGTCCGGCACGCTGATCTTGCCCAGGTCGTGCAAGAGTCCGGCCAAATGAGCCAGGTTGCATCGATTGGGCGGAAGGCCGAGTTCCTCAGCCGTGTCGAACGAGTACTGAGCCACAGCTGCAGAGTGCCGGGCTGTGTAGTTGTCCTTGAGGTCGAGGGCGGTGATCATGCTGACTGCGATCTGGAACGAGAAGCGCTCGAGGCTTCGAGCCTGCTCGCGCTGGTTCGCGAATGTGCGAAAAGCGTAGATGAGCCCAAGCACCGGCAGGAAGGCGAAGGCGAAGCCGAGCACCCCTTTGTCCTGAAAGCTGAACAGCAGCCCTAGACTGAGCGCGAGGAAGAACGCGTGGAAAGGAAGGAACGGCCTGAAACCTTCGTCGAACCACTCTCGTGGCCCGACTCCGCGACGAAGCCAGGCGATGGGGATCCAGACCACATAGTTGAGCACCTGATAGGCCAGGCCGGCGACCACGCCGGCGCCGGCGAGCCCGAGCCCGCCGCCACCCCAGGCCAGCTTGAGCCACCAATACAGAAGACCGGTGCCGCCACCGATGAGTGCGAAGGCCGCCGAAGCGAACACCGTCCGCGAGAGAGCACGGCCCTTCTCGTGTTCGCTCAGGACTCCCGCTACGGCGACGAGAGCACCCACGAGCGGTCCGAACAACGCCGCGCTGAGGAACTCGGGAAGGAACGCGGCCGAGACATCCATGCCCTGGCCGATCTGGATGCGGTTCCGAGACGCGAACACGCCGACCCCCGCGAAGAAGAGCAGGCCGACAGCTGTGTAGTTCGGCGCAAGCAAAGTGAACCGCGGCAACCCCGACCACGCTTCGTGCAGGAGCACGAGAGCGGCCACGAATACGACCCCAGCGGAAATGAGGAAGCCGGCATAGAGCTTCCAGCCGGACCTCTTCACAAGACGCGGCACGGCTAGCCTAGCTAGCCGTGCCGAAACGTTAGTCGACTCACTCCGGTCCAAAGACCACTTTCTCCTGCTTCTCGGGCATCCGCGTGATGTCACCATCGGCACCAGCCGCTTGTGGCTTGAGTTGCCTGGACACAAGAGAGCCGAGAGACTTCGAGGTTCCTACCAGATCTGGGATTTCATGAAAGTCCTCTCTCTCCCACCCACGGCACGGGTTCCATGAACCCAGGGCTCGCCAAAAGGCGACCCACAGGCTGCCGTGGACAAACGGATACCGACCCTTCCCTTTCTCCTTCGAGTCGATCTGAAAGTGGTCCCATCCACCGAATCAGAGCGACCCGCTCGACCACCACACCCGGGTCCCATCCTAGGCTGTGGAGACCATCAACTGCCTCCACTGGCGGTCGAACGGTTCGAACCCTAATACGCGACAGCTACTCTTGTCAAGAACCCGATTGCGCTCTATGTAGAGATGGTCTCCCGATGGTGCAGTGCGCGCCGCCCGAACGGACCCCGCCCCCCCACCTGGCCTCCGCGGAAGCCACCTAGGAAGCCGTGTACCTATCGCGCCTAGGTAAGTCATGGTATTCAGGTGTGGTTCCCGCCGTTTCTTCTAGGGTAGAAACCGCTGTGAGGTTCGGGGTGAGTCGCTCATCGGACCCGGGCCTCCGCTTTCCCGATACTGATATCAAGCAAGGGAAAAGGGTGCCTGGTGAGACAGCCTCGGACAACGACGATGATCATGGCCTTGGCGCCGGTCTTCGTGGTGATCCTCGCGGTATCGGTCGCGCCGGCTGCCGAACTCGCCCCTCCGCCGGCCAACACCGTCTTCACCGTCCCCGTGACGACCGCCTCCCCAGAGATCGTGCCCGCGGCCGACACGCTTCGGCCCACATCCCCCGCAGCAGTCGGCCCCGCAGCAGTCGGCCCCGATGCGGGCGCCACTGCCTCAGTACAAGTGTCGGTGACTGTGCAGGCGGCGCGGCTCATAGTCCTCGACCGCGCCGACCGCGTCGTCGAGATCTGGAGCAACACCACCGCAGCCCCCACCTCCTACCAGCTGTACGCGGCTCGTGGGTCGGAAGACGGACCGCGGGTGGCCACGATCCCCGCGACGGCTCTCGCCGAATACGAGGCCCTGCTCCAGACGATCGACTGGAGCGTCGTCGGCCTCGCCTACCAGGCCCACTGACCCCACACGCAGAGTAGAATCCAGGCGCCGCCAGCCCCCTGTGTCGGCCGTCCCGCGCAGTAGTCCGAGCCAACACGCGCGCGTCTTCCTGTACGTTACCCAGCTTGACTGGGCAAAAGTACTCAAATTCCTCTAAAGGAATCTCCTCTGAGTGTCGACACCTGCACCAGTAAGGAAAATGGCGGACCGTACGTGGGCGCTGAAGATGCCGCACCACCGGAGATCCGCAGTCAAAGAGCGCCGTTGGCGACGGGGAGGGATCATGAAGAAGGTACTGGTAGCAGGGGTTCTGGTGATCGCGATGTTGGGGCTGTTGTCCGCGGCGGCGTTCACGTCCCCGGGCGACCCGACTCAAAGCGTCAACGTGACCGCGTCGGTCTCGAAGGCAGTATGGCTCGATGTGACCGATGCAGCCGTGGCGCTCCGTGGTAGCCCGGGGATCAACGCCCACATCGACACGACCGCAGAGTTCGAGGTGCGAGCCAACTGGGCCTGGACCCTCACGGCGAACGCACTTACGAACCTGAATGGCACCGACGCTGGCGGTACTGCTGCCGTCCTGCCCGCGAGTCGAATCACGGTGGGTGGAAGCTCCGCAGAAGTCAACCGGACCGTTGCCACCGGCGCGAAGACCTCGTCCCAATTCGTTCCGGTCACTTACGGCCAGGCCTTCACGTGGGCCGACTCGGCAGGCAACTACTCGGGAACCCACACCTATACGCTGGCCTTCCAGTAGACGGCAGGACAATCGATGCGGCAACAAGGGCCCGCAAGGGCCCTTTTGCTATGCTAGTCGGGCAGCGAAGGAACCACGCGAGGAGCGGGCGGATGGCGGGCTGCACCAGCAGCCGGAGGACGAGCGGCATGCGGAGAACAATGATCATGCGGGAGTCTGTCGTCGGCTTCGTCGTGCTGACGGCACTTGCGCTCACGCTGAGGGCCCCCGTTCCCGCGCACGCGGCACGCTTCAGCGTCGAACTGGCGCCCGCTCAGATCGAACTCACCCTCGACCCGGGCACCTCCTCCTCGCAGTGGGTGGGAGTGCGCAATCACGCCGAGAACCCGATCGATCTCACGGTGTTCGTGCGCGACTTCGACCTTCTGGCCGACGGTAGCTTCGAGATGCAAGAGTTGGGCCACACCACCTATTCTGCCGGGACATGGCTCGATTTCCCCGTCGCGACCATGCGGTTGGCGCCCGACGAGACCCGAATCATCGACTACAACATCGTTGTGCCCGAGGACGCCGAGTCCGGGGGCCATTACGCGGCCATCGTGTTCGAGGGCGTCCCCGTTGAGACAGAGGGCCAAGAAGACACCACCAGCGTGCAGATCATCGGGCAGGTGGTCGGGCAAGTACTCATCACCATCCCCGGGCCGATTTCACGGAACCTGGTCATCGAGTCGCTCTCCGTGCCCACCGTTGTGTTCGGGGCGGGTGCGGACACGGTGAGCGTTCGCATCACCAATGCCGGCAACGTGCACCTCACGCCGAACGGGTACGTGCAGACCTGGGGCGGCCTGCCTTCGGGCTCCTTCGACGAGGAGTTCGGGCAGTTCACTCTCCTGCCTGGAGCTTCTCGCGACTTCCAGGTGAAGCTGGAGAACGTCCCCTGGCTCGGTCGCATGAAGGCCAAGACCGAGCTGCAGTTCGGGCCGCGGATCGGAGTGTTCGACCACTCGGTGGAGACTTCGGTTGGGTACTTCGTACTTTCCTGGAAAGTCATCCTGCTGCTCGACATCATGTTGATCGGCTTCGACATCGCCCTATTCAGGGAGTGGCGGCGGCGAATCGCCGCGCGGAAGAAGGCTGCGACCGACGCGACGGAAGAATCGACGCCCGACGCCATGGCAGAGCCATTCTCGCCCGCCCCACGCGAGACGGCATCGTGAACACCCCGCGATCCGCCTGTTCGGACATCCTCCAGCATCTGCTCGCCGCCCACGAGCGTAACCCTCAAGCCGAGGTCCACGCCTTGGAGTTCGAACGGGAACTCGGACTCGACGCCGATGCGGTGCGATCCTGCCTCCAGGAGTTGGTGGCGGAAGGGGCCGTGGAAGCCGACCTAACGCTCGTGAACGTGTGGGTGCGACTCGCGGGAAGCGAGCCACCGCCCCTTCGACAGTTCCGGCCGGACGATGGTCTCGAAGCGTAACCCAGCCCGCCGGTTTCCGGCGTCCGCCACCGCTGCACTGGCGGTGTCGCTCGCTCTGTTCGGCTCACCCGGCTGTGCGAATACCCCGGACCCGAACCCGACGACGACCGTGAGCGCCACCGGTCCGTCGATCATCGACCCGCTTGCAGGGCCGGGCGTCACGAGCGAACAGGGCTCGCCGTCGACCTCGGATGGAACCGGCGTCTCGCCCACGACACTCGCCGGTGACATCACGACCACCACCACGCCGCCGCTGCCTGACCTCCCTCCTCTCGCCACCTACATCTACGACGATCCCGACGGGTGGTTCACGTTCGCGTATCCGAAGGGGTGGAAGCTGACACAGGCGCCGGCGACGCAGGCGAGCGAGGGCGGCACGCCTGTCAGGAGTGTTGGCGCGTTCGATCCCACCGGCGGGCGGCTGGGAACGGAGCTGCTGGATGGCGTCGCTGTCTCGACGTACCAGCTCGGTGTTGCGGTGGGCGACGACCTTCTGCCCGCGTTCGGCGAGGAACTGGCGGACCTCCTGGCCGGCCTGGAAGGTCGACTCCAGTCTTTCGAGACCGTGGAGCCCTTGGCGCCGCGCGCGGTGGGTGAGAGCCAAGGGTTCGAGGTGACCTTCCGGTTCACACGCAGCGGGAAGAGGCTGCGCTCGCACATGGTGTTCCTGGTGGAGGGGAACCGTCAGTACCAGATAACCAGTCAAGCCACCGACGCTGAATGGGACGTCGTGTATCCGACACTACGTGTGGTGCTGGACACGTTCCGCGTCAATCGCTGACCCCCGCTTCGGCGAGGGCAACCTCACTCCCAGCGCACCAACTGGAGTTCGTTGGGGATGAGCACGTCGTCGTGGGAGGGCAGGACACGCACAGAATACCCGTGCATACCGCTCCGCTCGCACACCACGTGGCCCTCATAGGAGTGAACGCCCCCCTCCTCTGAGGCCCATTCGAGGCGCACGGTACGTCCGCTCACCAGCGAGCCTTCGCCGTCGAGCAGCCCGTGGTAGGCCTCCACCGCGACATCGTCCGGCGAGAGACCCCCGAGCCGTACCTTGGCGTGGAAGGACAGGCTCGCCCCCACGGTGACCGTCTCGCCGTCGGAATCGGCCACCGCCACCAGTTCGACACCAGGCCATTCCGTACGAACATGGTCCTTCCAAAGGGCGATCTCCCGCGCTTTGGCGTAGTCCTCGGCCGCAAGACGTCCGAAATGGGCGCCGGCGGGCAGATAGAAGCGCTCCGTGTACTCGCGCACCATGCGGGCAGCGGAGAACTGTGGAGTGAGGCGGGCCATGGAGGCCTTCATCATGGCGAGCCAGCCCCGCGGGATGCCGTCCGAGCCTCGATCGTAGAAGAGCGGCACGATCTGCTCTTCCATGAGGGAATAGAGGCTGCGGGACTCCACCCGGTCCTGATAGTCGGTGTCTTCGTACTCTTCGCCGGTGCCGATCGCCCAGCCGACCTCGGAAGAGTAGCCCTCGTCCCACCAGCCATCGAGCACGGAAAGGTTGAGCCCCCCGTTCACGACGACCTTCATGCCGCTCGTGCCGCTCGCTTCGAGTGGCCGGCGCGGTGTGTTCAACCATACGTCGGCACCCTGGACCAGGGCGCGCGCAATGTCGAGTGCATAGTCCTCGAGGAACACCAGTCGGTGCTGTACCCCTTGCTGCTTTGCGAACCGCACGATCTCGCGGATGAACTCCTTGCCGGCGTCATCGCGCGGGTGGGCCTTCCCGGCGAAGACGAACTGCACCGGATGGCGCTCGTCGAGTAGAAGGGTTTTCAGCCGGTCGACCTCGCGCAGGACGAGCGTGGCCCGCTTGTACGTCGCGAAGCGACGAGCGAACCCGATGGTGAGCGCGTCGGCGCGCAGGGCCTCACGGGCGGCCTCAAGCTCCCGGGGTGACGCGTTCCGGCGCTTGAGCTGCGTCTCGAGATTGGAGCGGACGAACGCGACGAGGCGCTCGCGCTGTCGAGTGTGGGTGCGCCACAACTCCTCATCGGGAACCCTGTCGATCCGGCTCCACACGGCAGGATCGGCCGGGTCTTCACGCCACCGCGGGCCCAAATAGCGGTCGAAGAGCTGTGCCAAGTCTGCAGCCACCCACCCCCGCATGTGCACGCCATTGGTCACGTACTCGATGGGCATGTCTTCGTCGGGCAGGTCGGGCCATCCGGCGCGCATCATGTGTGCAGTCACGCGGCGGTGTAGGGCGCTGACGGCATTCCGGCGGTACGCGTGTCGCAGGGAAAGCACGGCCACGTTGAACGGCTCCGCTTGATCGGAGGGGACGGCCCGGCCCTTGGCCATGAACTGGTCCATGGTGAGCCCGAGTTCACCCACGTAGTTGGCGAAGTACTTCTCTACGAGCTCCTTGGAGAACAGGTCGAATCCAGCGGGAACCGGCGTATGCGTGGTGAATACGGTGCCGGCGCTGGCGACCTGCCTCGCCGACTGGTAGTCGAGGCTCGACTCCTGCAGCAGTCGGCGCACGCGTTCCAGAGAGAGGAAGGCGGAGTGCCCCTCGTTCATGTGGCACACCCGCGGCTTGATGCCCATCGCCTCCAGCGCACGTATTCCGCCGATACCGAGCACGATCTCCTGCCGGATCCGCTCTTCCGGACCTCCGCCGTACAATTCGTCGGTCACATCCTGGTCGGCGGGATGGTTCTGAGCCAGGTTGGTATCGAGCAAGTAGAGCGGGATACGCCCCACCTGGGCGCGCCAGACGCGAACGGAAACCCGCCTGCCGGCGAGGTCCACCGACACCTCGAGCACCTTCCCGTCCTCCCTGGTGACCGGCTGGATGGGCAGGGTCGAGAAGTCGTTGGTGTGATACTCCTCGAGCTGCCAGCCATCGGAGTTCAGGTACTGACTGAAGTACCCTTTCTGGTAGAGCAGCCCCACGGCGACCAAGGGTAGATCGAGGTCGCTGGCCGACTTGAGATGATCACCCGCCAGGGCCCCCAAGCCGCCAGAGTAGATCGGCAGGCATTCCGTGAGACCGAACTCCATAGAGAAATAGCCGATCGTGAGATCGGTCCCCTCCGGGTGCTGCTTGGGAAACCAGCCGGGGTCGCTCAAATACGCCTTCAGCGAAGCGCATACGCGATCCTGGTGAGCGAGGAAGGCGTCGTCCTCCAGAACCTCTTGGAATCGAGCTTGCGATACCCGGTTCAACAGAAGCACGGGGTTGTGCCGGCATTCCTGCCACATGTCGGCATCGAGTCGCAGGAAGAGCTCGATGGTGTCGTGGTCCCAGGTCCATCGCAGGTTGTAGGCCAACTCGTGTAGGCACGACAACCTCTCAGGGATAGCAGGCTGTACGTGGAAACGATGGACGGTCCTCACGGAGACTCCTCCTGCTAGCGAACTCGAACACACGAGACCGCCGCCAACTGGAACTCCGGGCGGCTTCCACACCAATCTTACCTGAAGCAAGATCTCCAAGCAGGTTTCGGCCCGGCGACCTGCAGGAGATTATCCGAACAAGACGGCGCACCTCAGCTTAGAGAGCCGAGCCCCTCACGACGAAGGAGAGGTCATCTCCATGAGCGAACCGCTTCCCATCGGAGCAGCGGCCCCCGACTTCACGTTGCCTTCGCACCTCGGCGACACCGAGACACTGTCGACCTACCACGGCCCAACGGGTAAGAACGTGGTGCTGTTCTTCTATCCGCTCGACTGGACACCCGTGTGAACGAGGGAGCTTCCCATCCTGCAGGCGTACAGCGCCAGGATGGCTGAGCTCGGAGCCCAGGTCTTGGGCATCAGCTGCGATTCGACCGCGTCACACCGCGCCTTCGCCAAGGAGTGCGGGGGCCTCGACTACCCTCTCCTCAGCGACTTCTGGCCTCACGGGAAGGTCGCCCGCACTTTCGGCGTGCTCGACGAGGAGAGCGGACACCCGCGACGATCCGTATTCGTTCTCGACCGACGCGGGGTGACCCACTGGGCCTACCACGCCGAGATCGCGGAGCAGCGCGACATCACGCTCATCCTGGGTGTGCTCGAGGAGCTCTCGGACGAGGGCCGCTAGCGGCCCACCCGAGGGCCGCTAGCTTCTCGCACGCGGGCCCTCGGCGTTCAGCGCACGGCGGTCGCAGGGGTGAGTCGCTCGCCCCCGATGCTCACGACGATCTCCTCGACGGGCACGCTCAGACCCGCCAACTCCGCTGCCTGCGTAGCCAGAGCCACCAGCCCGCCACAACAGGGGACTTCCATGCGCACCACCTGCACCGAGCGGGGCTGCGCGGCGTGGAACAGGGTGGCCAGCTTCTCGAGATGCGCTTGGGCGTTATCGAGCTTCGGGCAGGCGATGACGAGGCTTCGGCCCTCGAGGAACTCCGAATGGAAATCGCGATATGCGAACGGCGCGCAGTCGGCGGCGATCAACAGGTCTGCGTTGTGGAGGAAGGGCGCGTTGGGGTTGACAAGGCCGAGCTGAACCGGCCAGTTCTGCAGCAAGCTCTCCCTCGGCTGCTCCTCCGAATCCGCTGTGGTCGACGCCTGAGCGGACGCCGCCTCAGGCTTGCGCATGTCACGCGCGAGCGAGCCCGGGCATCCTACGTGCGCAGCCGGCGCCTCCGCTGGCTGATGATGGGGAGCGTGCGCCGCGTGGCCGTTGCCGTGCTCGTGTCCGGAGGCGGCCAAGGACGGGCGTCCGAGCTCGCGCAGGCGCGCTTCCACGGCGACCTCATCGTACTCGGGGGCCTCTCGTACTTCTATCGTCAGGGCACCTTCCGGACACTCGCCGAGGCAAGCGCCCAAACCGTCACAGTAGAATTCGGCGGCTACACGAGCCTTCCCATCAACGATCTCCAGAGCTCCCTCCGCACACGCCGGCACGCACAGTCCGCACCCGTTGCAGAGTACCTCGTCGATCTTGATCATCTCTCGTGTAGCCATGCTCGGCTCCTTCCAATGCGCCCGTTTGTCCGGCTCGCTCGCCTTCGAAAGCTCAATCCCCTCGAGGCATGGATTAGTAAACACTCCTATCGTAGTGTTTACTTGGAGAAACGTCAAGCCGCGTGCTGGCTCACCTTCAGACCTCGAACCTCCCGACCCGCATCTGTGTTGAGCGGTTGGGCAGGAGCAGTGTATCCTCGAAGGAACGGCCTCGGGAGGAGACCATGGCACTCACGTTGCGCCAGAGAGCGCTCCTGCACATGATCGTGCAGCATTTCGACCGGTCTACGAACAGCACCGTCCTGGACCCCGTGTCGCTCGGCACCGAACTGTCGGCCAGTGAGGAGGATCTCGCTGCAGACCTCGTAGAACTCGAGGAACAAGGCTACGCGGCTCGCGTCACCGACCCACTGCGTGCCGACGCCCATCAAGCAGGTTCCGCGACAGACAGCCGCCCCGCCGACGGGGAGCGCTGGGTGTTCACACCGACGGACCGAGGCGTGATGTCAGCGATGGGCCTCGATTAGGCAATCCCCAGCACGCGGTGGAGTTGGATGGAGAGGCGCCACCCCGGATGAGCCATGACCGTGGCGGTCGCGACCGCACCGGTCTCGGCCAGACGAGACGCCTCCGGCTGGAGGCACACAGCGGCCGAGGGGTGGTCCGCCGCCAACATCTCTACCCGGGCCGCCACGAAGTCTTGGTCGACCACCACCTTGAGTTCATCTACCATCCCTCGCAAGCGGTCATCGATGAAGTGAACAGGCGGCTTCGGGCTCACCGTCACCCAGTCCGGTCGGAGTCCATCAGGAAGTGGCAGGGTGCCGTTGGTCTCGACGTGCACGAGGACCCCGACGTGCTGCAGCGCATCGACGAGGCTCTCGACGCTCTCACCCTGAAGCAGAGGTTCACCCCCGGTGAGACAGACCCTTCCCAGACCGCTCTGCCGCACCTGCTCCACGATCTCAGAGATGTCGGTGTCGGTGCCGCCGTCGCGCCTCCAACTCTGCGGCGTGTCGCACCAAGCCAGGCACGCCAAGCGCAGGTCTGACGCATTGCATCCGGCAAGGCGTACGAACGTCATGGCGACACCCGCCCAGACGCCCTCTCCCTGCAACGAATCGAACACCTCTAGAACACGCACGCCGACCCCTAGGTCGTAACGTCGACGTAGCTCGTGGGAGTCTCCCAGAGCCTGACGCGCGCCACGGGGAGGCCCGAATCGCGTAGTCTCTCAAAAGCCCATGCGGCCAGTGCCTCTGCAGTGGGTGCGAAGTCGAACAGATCGTTCAAGTACTGATGATCGACGTGATCGATGACCAGTTCAGCCACCCGCCCGCGAAGGTCGGCGAAGTCCATGACCATGCGGTCGGCAGGGCCGCCGTGCCGCACCGGACCCTCCACGGACACCTCGAGCGTGTATGTGTGGCCGTGGATGTTGCGACACTTGCCCTCATGTTCGGGCAGGGAATGGGCGGCGTCGAAGGTGAGTATCTTGGTCACGGTAGTCCTCAAAGGTCAGCCCTCCACCTTGTACGGTATCGGGTCGACTGCACCGGCCTCGCGGAACGCTTCGATGCGCGCCTGGCAGGTGTCGCACACTCCGCAACCAGGACGGCTCCCCTGGTAGCAGGAGAGGGTCAGATCGTACGGCACCTCGTGCCCGACCCCCCAGCGGACCACGTCCGCCTTCGACCACTCCACGAACGGGGCCTTGACCCGCAGACCGTATTGCGTGCCCAGACGAACCGCCTCATCGGCAGCCCGCACGAACTCCGGCCGAGTGTCCGGGTAGCCTGTGTGATCGTCACGGTGCACGCCAAGCCATAGGTCGGCTGGACCGTGAGCGTCTGCGATCGAGGCGAGAGTCGCCAAGAACAGCAGGTTGCGCGCGGGCACGTAGGTGGGCGCGACTCCGGTCACGGTGGCGAGATCGCGCCCTTCGGGCACCGCCTGGTGATCGTCTGTGAGAGCGGAGCCCTCGATCGCGCTAAGCCCGACCACGCGATGCTCCAGGCCGTAGTGTGCCGCCACGGCAGAGGCCGCGTCGCACTCGACGCCGTGCTTCTGCCCGTACATGAACGTGATCGCGACGATAGGCGCGCCTCGATGGGAGTGCTGAACCCAGCCGGCAAGTGTCGAGGAATCGACGCCGCCGCTCAGCAGCAGGTAGTGCGCGGTCGCAGGATCCTCTGCGGGGGACTGCAGGTTCGCGGGCGACACGGTCACGCGCGTTGCCCGTGTTCGGCCCGGATGATGGTCTTGATGTTGCCCCGCACGTTGAAGTCGCCGGTGACCCTCATCCATCGCGGGTCCAGCAGCGTGATGAGATCGTCGAGGATCTTGTTGGTGACGGCTTCATGCGAGATCGCCACATCGCGATATGCGTTGATGTAGAGCTTCAGCGCTTTGAGTTCCACAATGCGGTCGCGCGGCTGATACCGGATCCTGATGGTGGCGAAATCCGGATAGCCCGACTGGGGGCACACACAGGTGAACTCCGGAACGTCGATCGACACCAGATAGGGCCGTTCGGGAACGGGGTTGGGCCACGCTGCGAGTTCGTTGGTCTCGATGGCGATGGCGCCGTACTTCTTCTCGGTCTCCATCAGAGGTCGGTCTCCTGGATGCGATACGGGGACATCTACGGTCGCCGCCCTCTAGGCGGCGGGGTGCACAGAGGGTACCACGAGGCCGTTGAGGATGGCGCGAATGCCCACCGCCACGAGCGTCCCCAGAAAGCGAACGACCCCGCGGGCCAAAGGCCCGCGGGGTCGACAAGAAGACTCGTCCGGCAAGCCGGACTGCTTCAGGTCAGGCGGTCGCGCGACTCACGTTCGCGGCCTGCAGGCCTTTGGGGCCTTCGACCACTTCGAAATTAACGGATTCGCCTTCAGTCAAGGTGCGGAATCCTTCGCCCGTGACGGCGGAGAAATGTACGAAGACATCCTCCCCTTCTTCACGCTCGAGAAAGCCGTAACCCTTGGCATCGTTGAACCACTTGACCTTGCCGGTCTCCATCTGTTGGGACCTCCTGCTTGTCTTTCACCGGGAACACCCCCGGCTGACGGCGATACGTGCCGTCCTTCTACTCGGAAGTCCTGACGTTCGATGGAGCCACGGAACTGGTCCTGCGGTCTCACGGCACTTCAAGAACTCCGAACTACGATTACGGAGTCTCCCACGCGGAGGGCAAGTAGTCAAGGCGGGCGAGCTTTTAGAAGGTGAGTTGACCCCCATCGACGACGATGCTCGCCCCCGTCACGTACGAAGCTTCGTCAGAGATCAGAAAGGCCACAACGGCAGCCACTTCTTCAGGCTCGCCGAAGCGGCGCATGGGTATCTTCTTCAGGTAGGCAGACTGGAACGTCTCGTCCGCGCCCTGCTCGGCCGTGAGTGGGGTCACGATCCAGCCGGGGCACACCGCGTTCACCCGAATGCCGAGTGAGGCCAGCTCAAGAGCCATCGACTTGGTGAGCAAGATCACGGCGGCTTTGGACGAGTTGTAGGCGGACTCAGGAAGCACCTCGTCGGCCACCATGCCGTTCGTGGAAGCGATGTTCACGATCGATCCACCCACTCTGTCGCCCGCGGATCCGGCGCCCCCGACATTTCTCGACATCGCTCTCGCCACGGCCTGCCCAACCAAGTATGTGCCGCGCACATTCACGCTCATCACGTGGTCGAACTCTTCGATGCGGGTCTGGAGGAACGGCTTTCGCAACGATACGCCGGCGCTGGTGACCGCTACGTGCAGACCGCCGAGGCCATCGACGACGGCGTCGACGCACGTCTGCACGTCGCCGGGCACCGTGACGTCTCCGGGCACGACCAAGGCTGGCTGCCCACCGCGGCTCGAGATGAGCTCCGCCACCTCTTCGAGGGGTTCGCGGCGGCGGCCCATGAGTCCCACCCGCATGCCGTCAGCGGCGAGACGCACAGCGACAGCCCTGCCTATGCCGGAGCCGGCACCCGTCACAAGCGCGACTCGGCCGATCGACCGCGCCATCCGCACCACCTCCCGGGTCATGCGTTCAGGATCAGTACTCTTCCAGCAGACTGCGGGTTACCTTACCAGAGACGTAGTCCAGCATTCCAGGCGAGCCGCAGGGCCGAGCGGCGGGCACCCCGGACACCACGCCATCGGAGCACGACATTCCTTGCCCGCGGTCGTGCGTTCTGGTAAGAACAGGGTGGTAAGGCACGCGGCTTCGTGGCGGGTTCATGCGCCGGCTCGCGTGGGAAGAGAGTCGATTGGCCCGAAGAGCATGGGGAAGCGGGAGGCGCTGGATGCGGAATGGACTCTTCAACACGATCGTACTCGGATACGACGGGTCGGAGCATTCGAAGAAGGCGGTGGATATCGCCCGCGCACTGGCGAGGGCTCACGATGCCAAGATCGTGGTCGTGCACGCCTTCCCCCACGTGCCGAGGGTCGTCGTGCCGAGCAGGGATGACTCGTACGATATCCATGACGCGCATGCGCTCACAGAGGGACTCACCCAGCAGTTGAAGCTGGAGGGGCTGCAAGCGGAGTCTGATGTGCTCGAAGGACCGGCGGCCGAAGCGATCCTGAACGCGGCCGACGCCCATCACGCCGACCTGATCATCGTGGGGAGTCGAGGGCTGGGGCAGTTCAAAGGTCTGGTCATCGGTTCGCAATCGAACCGCGTGGTCCAATATGCCTCGGTGCCGGTCCTGGTGGCGCGCTGAGACCACGACCTCACACGACTCCGGCAGCGGCCGTGCGCTGGTGGGCGGCCTGCATCGCGATGCTGGCCGCAGCGTGCGCCCTCGCGCCCTCCGCGCTTGCGACACCTTCGATCCTGCGACCGGAGTCTCCGCAGGCCGAGAAGATCATGAGCCTGGCCGTCTTCCTGCTGGTGATATCCGTCATCATCCTCGCGGTGGTCGAGACCTGGCTGATCGTGGCGCTGGTGCGCTTCCGGAACCGCCCGGAGGAGCAGGTGCGCCAGGCTCACGGCAACAACACCATCGAAGCGGTGTGGACGTTGATCCCCGCGATACTCGTCATCATCATCTTCGTGATGACCGCGCGCACGATGGACTCCCTCGAGATGCCAGGGGGAGACGTCGAACTCACCGTGATCGGTCACCAGTGGTGGTGGGAGGTGCGGTACGCCGACGGCGATGTCGTCACCGCCAACGAGATCCACGTGCCGGTGGGGCGCGAGGTGGGCATCGACCTCGAGTCGGCCGACGTGATCCACAGCTTCTGGGTGCCGCAATTGGGTGGCAAGACCGACCTCGTTCCCGGGCACACCAACCGCGCCGGCTTCTTGGCCGCCACACCGGGTGTCTATCTTGGGGCGTGTGCCGAGTTCTGCGGTATGCAGCACGCCCACATGCGCTTCTACCTCGTGGTGGAGAGCGCTGAGGAGTTCTCGGCGTGGGTCAGACTGCAGCAGGAGCCCGCCCGGGAGCCCACCGATCCCACCGCTCAGCGAGGCAAAGAGACGTTCCTACAGATGTGCGCGGGCTGCCACGCGATCCGGGGCACAGAGGCGGCGGGCTCTCTCGGACCCGACCTGACCCACGTGGCCGGACGTCTCAGCCTGGGAGCCGGTACCCTCGACAACACCCCAGACGACCTTCGCACTTGGATCCGCGACCCCCAAGCCGCTAAGCAGGGCAACCTCATGCCCGCGTTACCCCTCGACGACAACCAGCTCGACGGGCTGGTCGCATACCTGAAAGGCCTCGAATGAGCCAAGATACGGCCGCGGCCGCCACACCGATCAGCGCCCCCGACGCCGCACCGCCCGGCGGCATCACCTCGTGGCTCACCACCACCGACCACAAGCGCATCGGGATACTCTACCTCGTCACCGCTTTCGTCTTCTTCGCCGTTGCCATCACGTTCGCACTACTCATGCGGATACAGCTGGCTATCCCCGAGAACACCTTCCTCTCGCCGGGCACCTACAACCAGGTGTTCACCATGCACGGCACCACGATGGTGTTCTTGTTCGCGATGCCGGCGCTGGCCGGACTCGTGAACTACCTGGTGCCCCTCATGATCGGCGCGAACGACATGTCGTTCCCCCGTTTGAACGCCTTCAGCTACTGGCTGATGTTGGCGGGCGGAGTGCTCCTCTTCAGCAGCTTCCTCTTCGGCGGGGCACCCGATACGGGGTGGTTCAGCTACGCGCCCCTCACGTCTCGCGCGTACTCCGCGCACGACGGTGTTGACTTCTGGGCACTCTCGCTCGTCATCTTGGGCATATCCTCGATGGCGGGTGCGGCCAATGCCATCGTCACCATGCTCCGCCTGCGGGCGCCTGGCATGCGCCTGCGCGACATGCCCGTGTTCGCCTTCGCGAACTTCGTGAACTCCTTCTTGATACTGTTCGCCATCCCCAGCCTCACTGCGGCTCTCGCCATGCTCTATCTCGACCGGCACTACGGCACCACCTTCTTCGACGTGGCGGGCGGCGGCGACCCCATCATCTGGCAGCACCTCTTCTGGTTCTTCGGGCACCCCGAGGTATACATCCTGATCCTGCCCGTGTTCGGCATCCTCTCCGAGGTGATCCCCGTCTTCTCCCGGAAGCCTCTCTTCGGACGAGGGACGATGCTCGTGATGATCGGGTTGATCGGCTTCTTAGGGTTCACGGTATGGGCGCACCACATGTTCTCGGTGGGTCTTGGCCCGCTCCTCGAGAAGATCTTCGCCGGATCGACCATGATCATCGCCATCCCCACAGGGGTGAAGATCTTCAACTGGCTAGCCACGATGTGGGGCGGATCGCTGCGCTTCCGCTCGCCCTTCTACTTCACGAGCGGCTTCATCGCCATGTTCGTCATAGGAGGCCTCACCGGCGTCACGCTCGCCGTGGTGCCCTTCGACTGGCAGGTCACCGACAGCTACTACGTGGTGGCGCACTTCCACAACGTGCTGTTCGGCGGCACGCTTCTCGGCGTGCTCGGCGGCCTTCACTACTGGTATCCCAAGATCACCGGGCGCCTTCTGAACGAGCGCATCGCCAAGGCGAGTTTCTGGACGGTGTTCCTGGGCTTCAACCTCACCTTCATGCCGCTCTACGTGGTCGGGCTCCTGGGCATGCCGCGGCGCGTCTATACGTGGGAGGCCGGGCTCGGCTGGGAGCCGTACAACCTGGTGAGCAGTATCGGCGGCATGGTGATCGCCACCGGCATCGTCATCCTGCTCTACAACTTCATCTCGAGTCTGCGCCGCGGCGAAGTCGCCGGCGCCGACCCCTGGGACGCCTGGACCCTCGAGTGGGCCACCACTTCGCCGCCACCGGTGCACAACTTCGACACCCTCCCCCCGATACTGGGACCACGGCCCCTCTGGGACCTCAAGAACCCGGACCGTCCGGATAGGCCCGTGGCGACGACCGCAACCGCGGAGGCGGCCGAGCGGGCGGGCTCCGTTGTGGGCTCTGGAGTAAGCGTTCCAGGGGCGACGGTTACCGACGGCGCCGCGAAGCATCACGCGGCCGCTCCTCTGCGAAGCAGCCTGCCGCTCCTCGCGGCCCTCGGGGTGGCGGCCCTGGCGGCTGGAGGCCTGGGGTCGCTCATGATCCCCGCCCTTGGCGCCGTGTTCCTGCTGGGGGTCCTCGTTGCCTGGGCGTGGCAGCGTTGGGAGGAATCGCCCCATGTGCCTGAAGCCGTCAGGCCGCCCGGCGTCACAGGGATGCTCCTGTTCATCGGGTCTGAGGCTGTCTTCTTCGCTTCGCTCTTCTACGCATACGTCCACCTGCGCCAACACGCAGGGTCATGGCCGCCCGAGGGCATGCCCACACTCGAGGTGGGCCTTCCCGCCATCAACACGGTGGTGCTGCTCACGAGCGGCCTGTTCGCACACTGGGGGTACACGGGCCTGGCCAGAAGACGGCGCACCCGCTTCGTCACCGGTTTCTCCCTCGCCGTGATCCTTGGCCTCACCTTCCTGGCGTTACAGGCGTTCGAGTGGTCTCACGCGGGCTTCGGGCTCACCGACGGGCTGCTGGGCAGCGTCTTCTTCACGCTCACAGGCTTCCACGGCCTCCACGTGTCCGCGGGTGTGGTGCTGCTCGTCATCGGAGGGGTGCGCGCCTTGAGAGGCGACTGGAAGGCGCCCGCTACAAACGCCGAGGTGGCACTGGCTGAAGCCGGCACCTACTACTGGCATTTCGTGGACGTCGTGTGGATCGTGCTCTTCTCGCTGATCTACTTGTGGGCGGGCAGCGGTGGTGGTGGCGGGATGGTGATGTGAGGTCGTTCGACTGTTCCCCCGCGGCGGCGCATCCGTGGCCACGGGCGAGGGGTCGCGCATGAGCGGGAGCACAGTGAAGATCGAGGTGTGCGACTGCGGTCGCCCGCGGCAGGTCGGAGCCGCATGCCGATCGTGCGGGCGGTCGGAGCCCCCGGGGTCCGCTGTTCTCACGGGGTCTCTCGGTGCAGCCGGGAGCGCCGACGGCCTCGCACACGCAACAGCACGACAGGGCATCTGGCTCTCCCGCGGGCGACTCCTCCGCGCTGTCATCATCGCGCCCGTGCTCGCCTCGCTACTCATCTGGTCCACGCTGACGCCGGCCGTGTTGGTGCGTGTCGCATCGCTGACCATCTGCGTCGCCCTCCTGATCCTCATCGTCTGGCCCTCGAACGACCCTGGTGATGGATGATGCGCCTCCGCCCCGCGCGAACACCCTGCGGGACGGGCGATCGCGCGATCCTCGACGGCGGGGGACGGACCCGGTTTGTCGCCGAGCCGGCCCGGGCAAATATGTCGCACGCACGCAGTCACCGATGCGCCTCGCCCGCTCGGCGGGGTACTCGATTCCGTTTCGTGCATGAATAGGAGGCAACGACGCGATGGCCTACTACGTCAAGCTCTACCTCATCACCTTCGTCGCCTTCCTGGCCATAGACATGGTTTGGCTCGGCCTGGTGGCGCGCACGTTCTACCGCAAGTATCTGGGCTTCCTCATGGCTCCGAACCCCAATTGGACCGCGGCGATCGCTTTCTACCTGCTGTTCGTGGTGGGAATACTGGTGTTCGTGGTCGTGCCCGGCGTAGAGAACGGTTCACTCGCGACGACGCTCATACACGCGGCGCTGTTCGGGTTGATCGCGTATGCCACCTATGACCTCACCAACCTCGCAACGGTGAAGGACTGGCCCGTGATCGTGAGCCTCGTGGATATGGTCTGGGGCGCTGTGCTCGGCACCCTGGTGAGTCTGGTGGGCTTCTTCGCCGGGAAGTGGCTCGGGGGGTAGCGCTCGGCACTTCGGCGGGGGCGCGTGCGCCGGACCGGGAACTCGGATCCCGCGTGGGCCGATCGCCGCTCGGGCGTGCCGCCCCGCCCCCGCCTTCTACACAAGCCGGGGCGAACGCAACAGAGGAACCAGGTCGAGGGTGCTGTCGATCTCGAGTGTCTTCACGCGAGACCGGAGGCCATGGACGATCTCGACCCGGCTCTTAGGGATACCGAGTCCCTTGGCGACCAACTTCACCACAGCGTCGTTGGCTTTGCCGTCCTTGGCCGGCTCGTTCACCCACGCCTCGAAGTGCGTCTCGTCGATCATGACGAGTTTCGTCTCCTTAGCGTTCGGCTTGGTCTTGACGGAGATCTTCATCCTGCCGCCATTCTATCGAGAGGCCTCAGCGACCGCCTCAGTCGACGAGTTCCATCTTGCTGGGGTCCAGCCAGGGACCGGCCGCCCCTGCAGCGAGATCGGCAAAGGTGGTGCGGTCAAGGCGCTCGATCGTGGCGTCCCTGATCTCTTCCCACACTGAACGGAGCGAACAGCCGCCCATCATGGGGCACGGCTCTGGTTCCTTCCTGGTGGCACAGGCGATCGGCGCCAACTGGCCTTCGAACAGACGGACCACCGCCTCGAGGGTGATCTTCTCTGGCGGATGGTTCAACCGGTACCCTCCGCTCCGGCCTCGCTCCGACCGCACCACGCCGGCGGTTCGCAGCACGGGCATGATCTGTTCGAGCACGCTGAGCGGAACGGCGGTTCGATCGGCCAAATCCTGCAATCTCATGGGTGTCGCGCCGCCGGCAAGGGTCAGTGCCAGCATGGCCCTGGTGGCGTAGTCAGTCCTCCTCGAGATCCACATGCGTGCCGCCCCTTCCCCCTCGATAATGGTATTTGACATACGCCTTTGGCAGGCGTACATTCCTCTCGCTGACAAAATCAACAATCTTTATAGATACTATCAACATTCATTGCGCCGCCCCATCCTTGTGATCCGGAAGGAGGACTCTCATGGCCGGACTGCTCGTGCTCGCTCTCGTCGGTTTCGTGGCCCAACTCGTCGATGGCTCCCTCGGCATGGCATATGGTGTCACGTCCACGACCCTGTTGCTGGCCACCGGTCTCACCCCCACGGTGGCCTCAGCATCCGTGCACCTCTCTGAGGTGGGCACGACGCTCATGTCCGGGCTCTCCCACTGGAAGTTCGGCAACATCGACTGGCGCGTCGTGTGGCGGATCGGCGTGCCCGGAGCAGTCGGCGCATTCGCGGGCGCCGTGGTCCTGTCGAACCTGTCCACCGAAGCAGGGAAACCCTGGATGGCCGGATTCCTGCTTGCCCTCGGCGTGTATGTGCTCGTGCGGTTCACGTTCGGAGTCAAACCGGTGCGCAAGGATTCCACGCCTGTCCGCGGCCGGTATCTGGCGGCGCTCGGCCTCACCGCCGGCTTCATCGACGCCTCCGGCGGTGGCGGGTGGGGGCCGATCGGCACGCCCACCCTGCTCGCCACAGGCAAGATGGAACCCAGGAAGATCATTGGATCGATCGATGCCTCGGAGTTCCTCGTAGCGGTCTTCGCCAGCCTCGGCTTCCTGATCAGCTGGCGCTCCCAGGCGTTCCCGCTGCCCGTGGTGGGAGCCCTACTGGCGGGAGGCGTCGTGGCCGCCCCGGTGGCCGCCTGGCTCGTGCGCCACGCCGCACCTCGCATACTCGGCTCGGCCGCCGGAGGCCTCATCGTGCTCACCAACGCGCGCACCCTGCTCAACCACGCCCAGGTAATGAATGGCGGGTGGATACTAGCGGCGCTGGCAGCGGTGTGGGTGACGGCCGTCGTGATCGCCTTCCGCGCGCATCGCGCTGAACTGAGGATATCGCTCGCCTCGGTGGCCACCGCCACGGCGGCGCGCTCCGAGACATAGCACCCGCGCTGCCGACTGCGCGGGCGCGTGGCCGCCGACGAAACGATTCGACATCGTCGGCGGTCACACTGCAAGCCGACCGAAAGCCAGGGTTGGATCGCGCGCCGTTCTTTAGTGGCTCCGTCGAGGCACTCTCCGAACTGGTGGCGCCACGCGAGTGTCACCCGCAGGGCTGGCGAGTCCCCGCTCGAGGTCGGTGAAGGCATCGATCACCTCCGTGGCTTCGAACACACGATTGCGACTACCTCCTCCGATCTGTTTCAGCACGCCGGCCTTGACGAGTCGTTCAATAGCTCCGTTTGCCGCCTGTCCGCTGCGTCCGATCAGGTCCGCGGCCGTGGCGACGTTCAAGACTGGAGCCCCCGGCAACAGCCGTAGCAGCAGGTCGACTGCTGACTCAGATCTGATTCCGCCCAGACGCCCACGCCAGGACGTCTCCAGGGCGGCGATCCTCCTCTCGAAGTCCATGGCATCAGCGACGGCATGTCCACACGCAGCCGCAACCAGGCCGATTAATCGGTCGCTGCCCTCGCACGCCTCGAGAGACGCGGGCGAACCCAGGTAGCGAGTGCCGTCGAGGGCACGGATGTAGTCGTCAGCCCATGTAGCGAGGACGAGTGAGATGGGCGGCACGACCCGCGACGTCAACCCTCGACGCCGCAGCACAAGATGGATGAGCACCCGTCCCGTCCGGCCGTTGCCGTCGATGAAGGGGTGGATGGTCTCGAACTGGGCATGCGCGATAGCAGCCTGCGCGATCGCCGGCAAGGAGTCGTCGTTGCAGAAATCGCAGAGATCGACGAGAAGGCCGTCCACGGACTCAGGAGGGGGGGGAACGAACGCGGCCGAGCAGGGGTTGAAGCTGCTGCCACCTATCCAGTTCTGCACGGTACGGATGCGACCACCGTGTTCCTCCAAACGCGATCCCTCAAGAAGCCGGCGGTGAACCTCCAGAAGATGGGCCACGCTGATCTCGTCTCCCACCCCGACGCTCTTGACGGAGTACAACATGGCTTCGATATTCCCAAGAACCTCGTTCGCGGTGGCATCGGTGCGTCTTCCCTCCAGAGCACGCCCCGCCTCCGCCCTCAGAAGCCGGCGCGCTCCAACCTCCAAGCCTTCGATGCGCGAGGACGCCACCGACTCGGCACGTAACAGCAGTCTGGCGAGAGCCTCAGTGTCGACGAGAGCGGCGGTCTCCACATCCAAGCGAGCAATCGCGCTCTCAGCATCGGTGACATCGGCGGCCACCGGCCCGCTGAAGGTATACGAACGACCGGTTAGGGCATCGGGGATGTAGGCATCGTACTCGCACGAGAGGCGGTCAGCCCGCGCGAGACCTGAACTAGCCTCACTCACCCAAGTGCATCGAACAACCTTGGCCATGGCTCCCCCTTAGTCAAGGTTAGTATACAACCTTGACTAACCGCCGAGGAACGACTCCCGCACGATCTCCGGGGCAAGACGGCCGACGTGATGGGTGCGGCCGCTCTTGGCATTGGTGATGTACAGCTCAGCCGGGCTGAAGAGCAGTGCGTCGATCTGATAGAAATCGGCGCAGGCCCGCTCGTACAAGTCGCCGAACGGGACGCCGTAGTCCGCCGACGCCGACGAGGGCAGTTCGTCGAGGATCGCCTCGATGGCGGCGTCTTCACAGTGGACCGACAGCCACACCCGGCCCCCGTAGAGGATGCCGTCGTTCGTGCGGCCTACGGCGGCGAGGTCGTCGGCGGCAATGGGTGCCACGGGGCACGATCCGAACGCCGCGAACACCGTGGTGAGGTCGAACCCGGAGCGGTGGAGTTTGTAGAGGGCGACCTCGACGACCCGGGCCGCCACCTGCACCGATCCCGCCAAGCTGGCCGTTGGCGCGATCAGCAGATAGAGCCCCTCGGCCGACAGCCGGCAACACCCTTCAGCGATCCAATCGGCGGCCCTCTCGGTGGGCAACCCCCACGACTCCATGGCAAGCACGGCGGCGGTCGACGACTCGCGGTGTTCGATGAGGTCGAATATGCGCTCCTTCCGACACAGCGCCCGCGCCGGGCCGGAGCCCAGGGCGTAGAACCCGGCGTCGTCACCCTCGCGTGGAACCTCGACCGCCCAACCGGCGAGCTGGGACCCCATGCACGCGAGCAGCGGGTGCCTCACGTCGACCTCGACCCCGGGGCATGACCAGCCATCGAGATCCAGCGTGCGCAGACGCACATCCGCAAGCCCGCCCAGGCACGCTTCGGCGTAGAGCCGGCCGGCTTCGAGAGAACCCAGGGCACGAGATCCGCAATCGAGCACGACGGCACCGTTCTCAAGCCGGTGGGCGGCGATACCGAAGCTCGCTTGCTCGGCGATCATGTGTTCGACGATGGCTGCCGCCCGGTCGTTCAGACTGATAGCCGACGAGGTGTCGTGATACGCGGCGAGGGGGTCCGCCATGGCGATCCTCCGTGATTTCTCGATGCACACGTGCCCGCCGCACTCTAACGCAGACGCTCGTCACTCGGCAAGGCACGCGCACGTCTTACCGCTGCTACGAGCGGCCCGGTCCACGGGGCGACGACCGAATGTGAAGGCGATCTGGAAGACCCTGCTTTCGCCCCACTTGAAGCCCGCGCAGGTACTGTGGAGGTAGAAACGCCACGTGCGCACGAAGGGTTCTCCCAAGCGCTCGCGGACCTCGTCGACGTGCGTCTCGAACGAAGCCGCCCACGCGTCCAGGGTCTGGGCATAGTGAAGGCGCAAGTTCTCTACATCGGTGACGGCAAGATCGTGCTCACCCATGTGCGGTGCGAGTTGCGCCAGCGTGGGCACATGAGCACCGGGGAAGATGTACTTGGCGATCCACGGGTCGAGACGGCCTTCCCTCTCATTGCCTATGGTATGAAGCACGCCGATGCCACCCTCCACCAGGAGTTCGCGAGCCTTCCGGAAGAAGACGCCGAAGTACTCCTTGCCCACGTGTTCGAACATGCCGATCGAGACGAACTTGTCGAACTCGCCGCGGACCTCGCGGTAGTCGGCCAGTTCCACGCGCACGCGCGGATGGAGACCCATGTCTTTGAGCCGTTGCTCGGCGTAGGCATGCTGCTCGGTGGATAGCGTGTGGCCGACACCCTCGACCCCGTACTCCGTCGCGGCGTGAGCCACGCATGCCGCCCCAACCGCAGCCGATGTCGACCAAGCGATCACCTGGACGAAGGTGCAACTTGCGGCAGATGTGGTCGTAGTGGCGGTGCACGTTCTCGCGGGAACGTCTCTGGCTGTTACGACGCTTCACCGCGTGGATCAAGAGCTTGCCCTTGTCGCGCGCCCCCAGATGCAGCTCCCGTACGGCGGGGCCGAACGCGAAGCGCACGAGCGCCTGCAGATCGCCCTCTGCATGGCCTCGGGGGGACGTCGGCGAACTCGAGGAGGTTGTCCCCGGCCAGGATGTAGATGCGGGCGTCCATCTCCTTCACGCGAGCGAGACGTCAGCTCATCTCGAGGTCGATTTGCTCCCTCGTGGCCCCGAGGAGCTGCGCCCGGCGAAGGGTGGGGTCGACAAGTTCGAAGAAGGGCTGGACTCCCCGAGCGTAGGCCCCAGTGATCAACCCGCGCACCAGCCCCTCGCAGCCGGTCTCACCCTCGATCAGGAGCTTGTCTCTCGGCTCCAGGGAGACGGAATAGTCGAGGAGGTTGCGCACGAGGGTGGCGATCCGTGTGTCCAAAGATGGTTCTCCTCTCAGTCCGCGCGACCGCGACCGTTCGGATCAGGACTCTTCGTAGCCCGAGTACATCTCGACCTCAGTGCCCGGCGGAACAAGGGTTCCCGCCGCGGAGCCTGCTCGTACACCATTCATAGCCCCCTGCCGCGTATCGGTCGGGTACGGACATTGTAACAACAGGCGCGGACGACACCGGGGGCCCCATCAAGCCGTGAAGCGCTCGAGGGCGGCGGGAAGTTCCCAGAGATAGTCGACCATCGTGACCCCAGAGGCCTTAAGCGCGGCTTCCTTGCTCTCGATGGTACCGGTGTTCCCCGAGATCATAGCTCCGGCGTGTCCCATGCGCCGGCCCCGGGGAGCATGGCGACCCACCAACAGTCCGAAGACGGGCTTCTCGATCTCGGCCGCGATCACCGCGGCGGCCCGCTCTTCGGCGTCTCCGCCGATCTCGCCGACGAGTACGATGGCCCGGGTGGTGGCGTCGGCTTCGGCCAGCCGCAGGTAGTCGGTGAAGTCGCGGCCGATCACCCGATCGCCGCCGATTCCCACGCAGACCGACTGGCCGATGCCGTTGTCCGTGAGGATCTTCGTGATCTCGAAGGTCAGCGTGCCACTCCGGCTGATCACAGCCACGGGCCCCGGAGTCGTGGAGCCGGGCGGGATCATGCCAAGACTGGTCTCGCCCGGCACCAGGATACCTGGGCAGTTCGGGCCGATCATCCACACGCCCCGCGAGCGGGTGAGATGACGCAGGCTCATCTCGTCATGGAGCGGCACCCCTTCGGTGATCACCACCACGAGAGGTATGCGAGACTCCACTGCTTCCTCCACGGCCGCGGCGGCGTAGGGCGCGGGCACGTAGATGACCGTGGCGTCTAGAGGTCCGGCCTCCTCCACGGCCTGAGCCACGGTGTCGAAGACCGGCACGCCCTCAGCCTCACCGCCTCCCTTGCCCGGAGTCACGCCGGCCACGATGCGGGTGCCGTAGCCCTGCATGAGCCGAGTCTGGCTGCGGCCGAAGTTGCCGGTGATGCCCTGAACGAGCACGCGTGTCTGATCGGTGCAGAGGAAACCCATCGCCTACACCCTTCTTTCGGCGGTGGCGGCCCATTGGACCGCCGTCCTGATGTCGGGGGCCACCTGCAGCCCGGCCTCCTCCAGCAGACGCCGTCCTTCCTCCGCGCCGGTGCCGTGCACCACGGCGAAGGTGGGCACCGGGTCGTCTGGCCGCTCGGTGACCGCACGGGCGATACCCTCGGCCGCTTCCCGCGCTCGGGTGATGGCCAGGCTCAGCATCACCAAGTGTGCCCGCACGCCGGGGTCGGAGGCGCTCCGGTCCTGGAGGATACGCATGCCCTCGTAGGCCTTCGCTGAGCTTGCTCCGCCGCCGGTATCGAGGAAGTTCGCCGGGGTGGAGCCGAACGCGGCCACCGCGTCCAGGAGCGAGAGATTGAGCCCTGCCCCGTTGGCCATGAGGCAGATCTCGCCGTCCAGGTCGACGAAAGTCAGGGAGGCCGCGCGGGCCCGCTGTTCGAGGGCCGTGGGAAGAGGGCGGGCCGCGACTACCAGGCCGTCCGACTGCCGAAAGAGGGCGTCGTCGTCCACTGTGACCTTGGCGTCGGCGGCGATCAGGGAGTGCGCCGAGGCGATCAGCGGGTTGATCTCGAGGAGTTCGAGGTCGTACTCCACGACGGCGCTGAGCAGGTCGGCGAGCAGCCCGGCGACGGCCTCCAGGGTGTCCGAGGGGAGGGCATCCGCGGGCGGGGTCTTGGCGGCGCCGGCTGGCGGGGCGCCGGCGGTGACGTCCGCGGACGGGGTGCTTGCGTCGCGCGCAGCCAGGGCGGCATGGAGCCGCTGTGAGACCCAGGCGGGGGTGACCGCCGCGATATCCTCCACGGTCACGGGTATGCGCAGCAACCATGTCGCGTCCTCCTCCACCTCGACCCCGCCCCGCGGTGAGAAAAGGAGCGCGAGGCCGGCGGTGCCGGTGTCGAACGCCACGGCGGCGTAGAGTTCGCGGCCGGCCGGCGCTCGCCCCTCGACCAGGAGACCGGCCGGCGACTGTCCCTTGATCTCCAGAAGCAGGATCCGGGCGGCTTCGGCTGCGAGTTCATCCGCGGAGTCGACGATGGCGATACCCCCGGCTTTCCCCCTCCCGCCGGTGAGTACCTGGCTCTTCACCACGCAGGGATACCCGATCTTCTCTCCCGTCTGGATGGCCGCCTCCAGATCGGGGCAGAACTCCCCTGGGGGCGTCGACACACCAAGCCGGGCAAGCAAAGCCTTGCCTTCGAATTCGTAGAGATGCACTCCAACACTCCTTCCAAAGACTGCGCGACGTCAGCGGCAGCTGCCGCTCCGGAGAAGCGTGGATGCAGAGACTTCCTGATCCGTGGGCCGCCCTCGTGTCCATTCCGGCCCCCCGGTGTGGCCCGGTGGAGAGACGAGGCGGGTGAAGAATCGCGAGTCCCGGGGTGCGGAGCCCGCGACAGGGGGATCATCTGCGCACGAACAGCCTACCGCGGCGCGAGCGGATGGGTGTTGTCCCATTCCACGAAGTTAGAGGGATTCGACTGTGCGCTTCTCCAAGACGACCATCACGATCAGCCCCGTGTCGGGACAGACCTTCTCGGTGGTCACTGGTGTGCGCCGGAGCGAGCTACCTGCTGGCAGGCTTCCGAGCCCGGACGAGCTCCGAGAACGAGAACGGCCTCCCGTGACCTGGGTAGACCGTCCCGACGTTGCGGTTCTCGAGGACGTCGCCGCAGATCAGGCTGCCGTCCGCGAGGAACAACGCGATGGAACCCGCGGAGTGTCCACCGAGCAGCAGCACCCCGGCTCCCGCCAGCCCGTACTCGGACAAGTCGGAACCTTCGTCCACCAGGACATCGGGCTCAAAACGGTCGGCCTGAGGAAATCGACCCACGAGCGAGAGCACGGTCCGTACGAGCACGTTCGGCTTCTTGCGACCGGAGAACATGTCGCCCGCCGCGCTCATCCCGACGTCACCCCGGTGCATCGCGATCGGCGCACCCCACTCACCTCGCAGATAGGCGGCGTTCCCGATGTGATCCATGTCGCCGTGAGTGATGAGGATGAGCCTGAGCGGGCCGGCCTCATCCCCACCCGCTCGCAACCTCGCCGCCAGCGCGGCCCGGTGCTTCCTCATGCCCGTGTCCACCAGCACGAAGCCGTCGCCCGTGTCGATGCGATAGCTGTTGACGGCGAATACGCCCGATCCGAGTGCCACGGGGGTGACGGTCTGCGACATGACGGCTCGGCCTCCTTGGCTCACATGGGGTCGTAGCGACACTATCTCACGGCGCCCCGAAGCTCACGGCGCCCCGAAGCTCACGGCGCCCCGAAGCTCACGGCGCCCCGAAGCTCACGGCGCCCCGAAGCTCACGGCGCCCCGAAGC
>JAGXFW010000015.1 GCA_024637035.1 Actinomycetes bacterium | reverse complement strand
GCTACCGCCGGAGCGAGGCTCACGTTCTTTGGCGATGTCGACCTTGATTGCGCGGCCGCCCATGTCGGTCCCGTCAAGGGCCGTCTTGGCTGCCAGTGCTTCTTCGTCCGAACCCATCTCGACGAAACCGAAGCCCTTGGGGCGGCCGGTGTCGCGATCTGTGATCAGAGCGACCGAGGTCACCGATCCGTGGGCAGCGAAAGCCGCCTCGATGGTGGTCTCGGTGGTGTCGTACGTGAGGTTACCCACATACAGCTTCGACTGACTCATCATTCCTCCGTTGCAGAATTACCGTACGGCATACGATTAGGGGAGACTGCAAACGGGGCGAGGAGAACGGTGAGGAGCTCAGCGCGGCGCCTAGAGAAAGAACCTATCGAATGCTGAAGCCAAGAATAGCACATCTGGTTGGACTGCATCCGGGCGGGGGCGCGTCGTTCGGCCACGGTTCAGAACCCGCGGGCGGTGGGCATCAAAGGCAGTGCCGGCGGAGCGCGCAGTCTTGCGGCGGTTCGGGCCGAGGCGTCATACCATCGATAAGGAGACTCCTGTGCACAGCGACACGCCCCAGACCTCACGGTACGACGCGATGGTGATCGGGGCCGGTCAGGGGGGTAGCCCGCTGGCGATCGCGCTGGCCGGGGCGGGCATGAAGACGGCCATGATCGAGCGGGATCATGTGGGCGGCACCTGCATCAATGTGGGCTGCACTCCCACCAAGACCATGGCGGCGAGCGCGCACGCCGCGCACGCCGCGCGTAGGGCTGCGGAGTACGGAGTCCACGTGGGCGGGGTGTCCGTGGACATGGTCGCCGTGCGCCGTCGCAAACAAGAGATCGTCGAGAGTTGGCGGGCCGGGGGGGAAGGCCGGCTGGCCGCGGCAGCGGGTCTCGACCTTCTTCGTGGGCAGGCGGCCTTCTCGGGACCGCATTCGCTGAAGGTGCGGATGGTGTCGCCGAATGGCGCGGCCGACATCCGGTCGCTTGTCGCCGAGCGTATCTTCATCAACGTGGGAGCGCGGCCGTCCGTGCCCGCCCTCCCGGGCCTCGAGAGCGTGCCCTACCTCGATTCCACCACCGTGATGGAACTCGACGTGGTGCCGGAGCACCTGTTGATAGTGGGAGGCGGGTACGTTGGAGTGGAGTTCGGCCAGATGTTCCGCCGGTTCGGAAGCGAGGTCACTCTCATCCAGCGGCGGGACGCGTTGTTCTCGCGGGAAGACCCCGACGTAGCGGAGGCCGTGGCGGCCATTCTGCGAGAGGACGGCGTGGAACTCTCTCTCGAGGCGCGGCCCGTGCAGGTGGAGGCCGGCACCGACGGACAGGTGGCGGTGACCGCCGATACCCCGGGCGGCCCGAAGACCTACCGAGGGTCGCATCTGTTGGTTGCCGCCGGCCGGACACCGAACACCGACACCCTCAACCTGTCGGCGGCCGGCATCGGCACCGATGCCGGCGGCAACATCCGGGTGAACGACCGTCTCGAGACCGGGGTCTTCGGCGTGTACGCCATGGGCGATGCGAAGGGCGGTCCGGCGTTCACCCACATCTCCTACGACGACTTCCGCATCCTGCGCACCAACCTGTTAGAAGGCGGCAAGGCCTCCACCGCGGACCGGGTGGTTCCCTACGTAGTCTTCATAGACCCGCAGTTGGGGCGGGTGGGGCTGAGCGAGACCGAGGCCCGCGAGCGCGGCTTCGACATCCGGGTGGCCAAGATGCCCATGAGTTGGGTGGCTCGGGCGCTCGAGGTGGGGGAGTCCCGAGGCCTGATGAAAGTGGTAGTGGACGCCTCCACGGATCTGATCCTGGGCGCCGCCGTGCTGGGGATGGAGGGGGGCGAGATCGCCGCGCTTCTCCAAGTAGCGATGATGGGCGGCGTCACCGCGTCCGAACTGCGCGAGACTACATTCGCCCATCCGACTCTGGCCGAGTCGCTGAACAACCTCTTCAAGAACTGGGAGGAGCGGTGACCGCGGCTGCGCCGGCAGGGGCGGCCGGGCCGGTTGGTTCGCCCATGCGGGTGAGCGTGCCCATGCGGGTTGGCGTCGCCGCCGACCACGGCGGCTTCGAACTCAAGGAGGAGTTGGCGGCTTCTTTGCGCGAACAGGGTCACGAGGTGGTCGACTTCGGCGCGGCGAGCCTCGATCCGGCCGACGATTACCCCGACTACGTCGTCCCGCTCGCCCGGGCGGTGGCGGCGGGAGACGTCGAGCGCGGCCTCGCGGTGTGCGGCAGCGGCGTCGGAGCCTGCGTGGCCGCCAACAAAGTCAGGGGCGCGAGGGCCGCCTTGGTCACGGAGTCATTCTCCGCCCACCAGGGCGTCGAGGACGACGACATGAACATCATGTGCATCGGCGGGCGGGTTCTCGCCTTCAACCTGGCATGGGAACTGGTGCAGGCGTTCCTGGGCGCCACCTTCATAGGCGGCGAACGCCACGTGAGACGACTGGCCAAGGTGGCCGCATTGGAGGGGGAGGCGTGAAGCCGCCGCTCGACCCGGAGGGACCGCTCGACCCGGAAGGGCCCATGGACCCGGATGGACTGTCGGATCACGCGCGTCTGAACCGCGAGAGTTGGGATGCCGACAGCGACCAGTACCAGACAGATCACGGACCACAGTTGGCTGAGTCCAGAGGCTTGGCGTGGGGCGTGTGGCAGATACCCGAATCCGAACTCGGGGTGCTGGGCCGCGTGCGGGGACTCGATATTCTCGAGCTGGGGTGCGGTGCCGCCCAGTGGTCGATCGCTCTCTATAGAGAGGGTGCCAGACCGGTGGGTCTCGACCTGTCCGAAGTGCAACTTGCTCACGCGCGGCGGCTGATGTCGGAGGCGGGCGTCGTGTTCCCCCTCGTGCACGCCAGTGCCGAGAGCGTCCCGCTGCCCGGGGAGAGCTTCGACATCGTGTTCTGCGACTACGGCGCCACTACCTTCGCGGACCCGTACTTGTGGGTGCCCGAGACCGCCCGACTGCTGCGTCCCGGCGGTCTGCTGGCCTTCAGCGGGGCCACTCCGCTTATCCAGATGTGCTACCCGGACGACACTGACCACCCGGATGACAGCGACCACCCGGGTGACCGTTTATTGCGCGACTACTTCGGCATGCGCGCTCTGCCGTACGAAGGGTACGTGGACTTCATGCTGCCCTACGGGGAGTGGATCGCCCTCTTCCACGCCAATGGGTTCGAGATCGAAGACCTGCTGGAGCTGCGCCCGCCCGTCGACGCGGTCAGCAGCTATCGTGATGCCACCGATCGGGAATGGTCGAGGCGCTGGCCGGCAGAACAGATCTGGCGGGTGCGGAGACGCTGAATCCGTCTGCCGGCCGGAGGCGCCGGATCATCCGGAGGCGCCGGATCATCCGGAGGCGCTCGGCTCGCCTCTTCACACATCCGTCACATTTGGGGAGTAGGCTTACTTCATGACAGGAAGTGGAACAGTAGAGGGTACATGGAACAATAGAATGTACGCCGGTGCCTGCCAAGTCGCTACTACGCGCGCGAACTGGTAGGTCTCGTTCGGTCGAGGATAGTGCGGAAGGGGTCGGAGCATGCGTCGTAAGAGGTTCTTCATAGGTTCTTTGATCGTGGCATTCGCCGTGGTTCTGACGGTCGGCATCGCAGTAGCGAGCAGTCAGAGCGGCGGCGATCTGCCTGAGTTGACGCCCGTCGAACTGTTGGCAAAGGTCGCGCAGGAGGCTCCCAACACCACGGCCGTGAACGGCGACATCGCCTGGACCAACGACCTTCTTGGGGTCGGAGCCCTCCAACTGCCCGGGGATCAAGGCGCCATGCTCTCAATGTTCATGGCTGGATCGGGCAGATTCTGGCACCAGGACAACATGATGCGTTTCGAGTCACAGGGTCAGAGCGGAGACACGATAGTCGTGGCGAACGGCGATACCGTGTGGGTCTACGATTCGCAAGCCGCGAAAGCGACCGAGTACACCCTTCCGACCATGCCCGCCGACGGCTCAGGTGATGAGACCACCACCACGGGCACGGCCTCGGCGGCCGACGCCGTCGATCTGCCGCAGAAGATCCAAGAGATGGTCGATGGCCTTGCTCCCTACGCCGATCTCACCGTCGCCACCGAAGTCGTCGCGGGCCGTAGCAGCTACGTCTTGGTCATGACCCCGACGGCGAAGAACACCGTGGTCGCCTCGGTCCAGGCTGCCTTCGACGGAGAGACGTTCCTGCCCCTGCGGGTGCAGGTGTTCGCTACAGACGGTCCAACGCCCGTGATCGACGCCGGCTTCACCACCATCTCGTACGATCCCGTAGCGGCCGACAACTTCGAATTCACGCCTCCGGCCGATGCAGCGGTGGAGCGCACGACCCTCTCGATGCCCGCCGGGCTGATGGACGGCATGACCGGTGGCATGGCGGGCGATTTCGGTCATCGCGACGGTGAGGACCCAGGCGCCGACCACATGAGCAAGGAAGAGCCGCTCACCCTCGAAGAGGCTGCCGCCAAGGCCGGCTTCGCTTTGGTCACGCCGGCTGATTCCGCACTGCCGTTCGAGGGCGCATACGTCATGACGCCGCCCGCGGACTTCGCCCTCGAAGACATGATGGATGCCATGCACAGCGACACCCCCGGCGACGTGGGCGCGGGCGACGGCGCCATCGACGCGCTGGTCCCGACCGCGCCCCTGGTGGCGCTCAAGTATGGCGAGGGCTTCGGCACGGTCATGATGATCGAGACGCAGATCGCCGATGCTCAATGGACCGAGTTCACGACGGCGCTTGCCGAGGTGCCTCTGTTCGGCACGCCGAGCCCCTTCGGTGGCCAGCAGGTATATCAGCTGAGCACGCGACTCGGTTCGATCGTTCTGTGGCGCCAGGGTGAGATAGTGGTCCTCGTTGGCGGGAGCGTATCTCGCGCCGACCTCGAGGCCTTTGTCGCCGGCGTCCGATGACGCGGGTCCAATCCGAGTGAACGAGGCCGTGAGCGGGGCCGTGAACGAGCCCGCGAGCGAGGCCGCGCCCGTGGAGGCCGCGCCCTCGTCCCGAGAAGAGCGGCCGGAGCAGGAAGCCTGCGCCGGTCGCCGCGTCGTCCTCTCTACCCACCAGCTCACCAAGGACTTCAAGGGCCTGAGGGCCGTCGATCACCTCGACCTGAGCGTGTGTGAAGGTGACGTCTTCGGGTTCCTCGGCCCGAACGGGGCAGGCAAAACCACCACCATCCGCATGATCCTGGGCCTGATCTACCCCACCCACGGTCACGTTCAGATCCTGGATCACCGCGTGCCGGACCAGCGCCTCGACGCGCTGCGCCACGTGGGCGGTTTCGTGGACGTGCCTGCCTTTTACGACAATATGAGTGCGCGGCGCAACTTGCGCATCCTCGGTCGTATGAGCGGCCAGGTGACCGAAGCCCGTATCCACGAGGTGCTCGACATGGTGGGGCTGTCCACGCGAGGTGACTCCCGGGTGGGCGGATACTCTCACGGCATGCGCCAGCGGTTAGGGATCGCCCAGGCGTTGATCCACCGACCGGCCCTCATCATCCTCGACGAGCCAACCAGCGGGTTGGACCCCCAAGGCATGAAGGACGTGCGCGAGTTGGTGCGCGAATTGGGTCGGCAGGGCACCACGGTGTTCCTCTCCTCACACCTGCTGCATGAGGTGGAGCAGGTGTGCAACCGGGCGGTCATCATGGACAAAGGTCGTGTCGTCGTTCAGGGCCCGGTCTCCGAACTGCGGCCGGCGAGCATGTCTATCAAGTTCGTCACCAGTGACCAGCCGCGCGCGGCCGAGGTGTTGAGCAGACTTCTGGGCGCTGCTTCGATAGCGGACAGCGGGCCTGAGTCGTTGCGTGTGACGGCCGGGGACGGACTCGTGCCCGAGATGGTGCGCCACCTTGTCGCCGAAGGCATCGACGTGCTGGCTGTGGTGCCGGCTGTCGAGCAGGGGCTGGAGGACTTCTTCCTACAGTTGACCGGCGCCTCCGCTGAGGAGAGGGCTCGTGAGGGAGGGGCCCGTGAGGAGAGGGCTCGTGAGGGGCGCGCATCCGGAGAGGACGACCAATGAGCCACCTACGCCGCGAGATCATCAAGGTGCTCTTCCAGAGACGCACCTACGTGGGTTGGGCCGGCCTGCTGGCCATCCCCTTCATCATGACGATCGCGCTGCGTCTCTCCACCGAACAGCCCTCGGAGGGCCATGGCCCGCCCTTCTTCTCGAGCATCGCGAGCAACGGGCTCTTCGTGCCATTGGCGGCGCTGGCTTTCCTCTCGTTCTTCCTGCTGCCCTTGGTGTCGGCGATGACGGGTGGTTTCGTCATCGCGGGAGAGGCCGAGACCGGCACACTGAAGACCTTGCTCACCCGGCCGGTGAGCCGCAGCGGCGTGCTTCTGGCCAAGTGGTTCGTGGCTGTTCTCTATGTGGGCGTGGGTCTGGCGCTCGTGGGCGTGGGCGGGGCGCTCGCCGGCTGGCTCCTGTTCGGCGTCCAACCTCTCACGACGTTCTCCGGTGGCCAACTGGGCATCGCCGAGGCCCTCTGGCTGACCGCACTGGCGTACGCGATCACCCTCGTGGGAATGGCCTGTATCGTCTCCCTCGCGGTTGCCTTGTCCACCCTCACAGATTCCAGCCTCACCGCTGCCGTGGGGACCCTGGTCATCGTGCTGATCCTTCAGGCGTTGGGCCAGTTCAGCTACTTCGACTTCCTCAAGCCCTACCTCTTCACGGCCCGCTTCGAGGACTGGACCAACCTGCTGCGCCAACCCATCCCCTGGCGGCCCATCTGGGAGGCTCTGTTGGTCTACTCGGGCTACATCGTCGTTCTGGTGGGCCTGGCCGTGGCCGCGTTCCGGCGGAAGGACATCTTGTCCTAGGTGCCCCATCCCAGGGTGGCTGGACGCCCGACCTTCTGCTATAGTGCGATTTGTTGGTTGGTCGGTCAGTTAACGATTCGCAGACCCGTCCTCCATGGACGGCGGGGCATCCGGGGGTGATCCGTGCATCTGCCTGATCTCGCACGCTGCGCGTGGTGCACCCTTCGGGAAGGTAGAGCTCTGATTCGGGCGAGCCAGAAGGGGACGACATGAGGTACGCGGAAACCGGGTTCAATCTAGAGATCGATCTCTCTCGAGGAAGTATCGAGCGGGTGGCGACGGACCCCAGAGACACCGCGCTCCACCTCGGTGGTCAGGGCACCGCGGCCAAGATCCTGTGGGAGAGAGTCGGCCCCGAAGTCGATCCCTTCTCTCCCGACAACCTCCTGATCTTCAGCACGGGCCTGCTACACGGCACGCCGGTCCCCGGAGCCAATCGCACGTCTGTGGACACCTTCTCTCCCCAGACCGATCGCTACTCCCACTCGCTCTTCGGCGGGTTCTTCGGCCCGGAACTGAAGCACGCCGGCTACGACAAGATCATCATCCGAGGGAAGTCTCCCGACTTCGTCTATCTGTGGATACACAACGGCAAGGTCGAGCTGCGCGATGCCACCCACCTCGAAGGGAAGGGCGCCCTCGATACCGCGTCCACCATCAAAGCCGAGTTGAAGCAGCCTGAGGCCCAGGTGGCCGCCATCGGCCTGGCCGGTGAGAACAGGGTGTTCATGGCTACTATCGAGCACGCCAACTCGAGTGCCTCCCGCGGTGTGGGCGTCATCATGGGCGACAAGCGGCTGAAGGCGATCGCCGTGCGCGGCACGAACGACATCAACGTCGCCCGCCCGGAAGAGCTCTTCGGCATCAGCAGCCCCATGTACGAGGCGATCTACGAGAACCCGGATTGCGGGGACCTTCTTGCCCACGAGGACGATGAAGAGTTCCACGTGAACAACTTCGCGTGGGGTAACGCGCGCGAACGCCAGAAGGGCTACTGGAACCACGAGCGCGAAGAGCAGTGGACGGCGATCACCGAGAGCGTGCGGCTCCGCTGGACCGGCTGCTACAACTGCCCCAAGGATTGCCACATGGCGGTCTCCTACCCGGGGCGCCCGCCGTACTTCCAGAAGTGCTACAGCAAGCTCACCTACGCGATGGCCGCGTATGAAGAGATCGGTTTCAACTACGACATCCTGGGTGTCACCCAGGAGCACGGTTTGGACGGGTTCTCGACGCCACAGGTGCTCGCCTTCGCAGTCGAGCTCTACGATGCCGGCATCCTCACCGACGAAGACCTGCCCGACTTCCCGCCCGACGGCGCGGGCCGGTTCTTCTATCTGGTGGAGAAGATCGTGCATCGCGAGGGCATCGGCGATGTGCTCGCCAACGGCGTGTACCACGCGGCCCGAGCGATCGGCAAAGGGGCGGAAGAGTACGACCACAACACCATGAAGAAGTTCGAGCAGGTGCCCCTGAAGCTGAGCATGATCAACTACCCGTACTTCTTGATGTACGCCACCGGCGAGAAGATGAACATCACCCAGATCGAGGGCTCGTATCCTCAGGTGCCCATCGCCGACCTCGAAGAGCGGAAGGCGTTCACCGAGAGGTGGGCGGCGGCTCCGGAGCGGTTCAAGGAGTACTTCATGGAGTGGGAGCCGCGCGCGCACCCCACGGTGGAGGCGTCCATCAACATCGCGGACTGGAACGAGACGATGCACTACGTGGACGACGCCGTCGGCACGTGCGCCTTCCTCTCGTCGTTCACCGGGCAGTGGGCCGGTCAACCTCCCTACCACATCCATAACCTGCCGGACTTCATCTCGCATGCCACCGGCCTGGATCTCGATTCGGACGGATTGTGGAAGATCGCCCGGAGGAACCGGAACCTTATCCGCGCCATCAACGTGAGACGAGGCCTGCGCAGGGCCGACGAGAAGCCCCCCGCGGATCACTGGAAGAAGCGGGACCCAGAGATGGAGCAGAAACTCCTCGACGCCTATTACGAGTTCAAGGGGTGGACCAACGACGGCATCCCCACCAAGCAGACGTTGGACGACCTGAGCCTGGGCTACGTGAGCGACGACCTGGTCGAGCGCGGCATCTTGTCCGGCGACGAACAGTCGGGGTCCGAGGCGACCGTGGGAGCGAGTGCGGAATGACCGACGCCAAGGGGACAGCAGCCGTGAAGGATCTGGCGGACAAGAAGGTCTTGAAGCACATCAAGGTCGATCTGGACAAATGCATCGGGTGCCGCGCGTGCGAGATGGCGTGCTCCGCGTTCCATTCCAAGCCGAGGTTCAGCAGCACCAACCCGGCTAGGTCGCGCATCCGCGTGGTGATCGACGAGAAGAACGACATGTACGTGCCGATACGGGCGGGGGACTACACACCGGCGGAGTGCACCGGAAGGCACAAGTACACGATCAACGGCAAGGAATACAACGAGTGCAGCTTCTGCGGGGTCTCCTGCCCCTCCCGGGACTACTTCATAGAGCCCGACTCGGGTCTGCCGCTGAAGTGCGACATGTGCGAAGAGGACCCGACCCTGACTGAGCCCTGGTGCGTGAAAGTGTGTCGGTGCGACTGCCTGACCTTCGCCGAAGAGGAAGACGACAGGGAAGAGCAGCCCGAGAAGCGGGACGAGATGGAGATCGGTCTCGAATCCCTGATTCTGAAGCACGGGTTGGACAAGGTGCTGGATATGGTCGCCCGCATGTCGAGCAAAGGCTAGGGCCTGTGACCACTCGACAGAGACAGGAACAGGGTCAGGGACGCTATGGAGACTGAGAACCTATCTGACTATACGGAGATCAGTGAACTCATCGCCGAGAACGGCGGTGAGGGCTTCGATCGCTGCTATCAGTGCGGGTTGTGCGACGTGGTGTGCCCGTGGAATCTGGTGCGGCCTTTCAGCATCCGCAAGATCGTGCGAGAGGCCACCTTCGGCATGACGGAAGTCGAAGAGGAAGAGATCTGGCGCTGCACCACCTGCGGCCGGTGTCCCCAACGGTGCCCCCGGGACGTGCAGCAGATCGAATCAGGGGTGGCACTCCGCAGGATCGCCACCGAGTTCAAGGTGTTCCCGGCCGCCGTTCAGCCCATGCGCACTGCGCGGGCGAGCCTGATGAGCGAGGGCAACCCTCTCGGGCAGAAGCGGGAGGACCGAGCGAAGTGGGCCGACGGTCTCTCCGTGAAGACGTTCGCCGAGGACATGGATGTCCTCTACTTCGCCAGCTGCTATCTGAGCTACGACCCGAGACTGATGAGCGTGGCCAAGGCCACCGTGAAGCTGCTCAACCAGGCGGGCGTGAGCTACGGCATCCTGGGTTCGAAGGACAGCTGCTGCGGCGAGAGTATTCGCAAGACGGGCGATGAGGACGTGTTCAAGAGCCTGGCCAAGGCCAATATCAAGTCGTTCATCGACGCCGGGGTCAAGAAGATCCTGGTGTCGTCGCCGCACTGCTACCACACCTTCAAGAACGAATATCCCGACTTCCAGGTGCACTTCGAAGTGGTGCACGTCTCCGAGCTCCTGCTGGACCTCGTGGAGCAGGGCAGGCTCGAGCTGCCGGGCGAGTACGCGAAGAAGGTGACGTACCACGATCCCTGCTATCTCGGTCGGCACAACGGCATCTACGAGGAGCCACGCACGCTCCTGCGGAACATCCCCGGCTTGGACCTTGTCGAGATGTCCGATTCGCGGGTCGACAGCCTGTGCTGCGGCGGCGGGGGCGGCAGGATCTGGATGGAGACTCCCAAGGAAGAGCGGTTCTCCTATCTCCGCATGGAGCAAGCTGTGGCAGTGGGCGCCGAGGTGCTCGCCACGTCGTGCCCGTACTGCATCACCATGTTCGAAGAAGCCAGACTCAGTTTCGATCCGACGACCGCCCCGGTGATCAAGGACATCACCGAGATCCTGGCGGAAGTGTCGAGTCCAGGGGATCCATCCAGCTCTGGGAAGTAGTCCAGGGGCCCGCATACGCCAACGAGGATGTAGAGACGTGGAAAAAGAAACGGTCAAGGCACAGAGTTTCAACATCGCGGCCGACGACGGCCTTGGCGATGTCATGGTCGTGGGCGGGGGCATCAGCGGCATCCAGGCCTCACTCGATCTCGCCACCGCGGGCTTCAAGGTCTACCTGGTCGAGAGAGCGCCCACCATCGGTGGCAAGATGGCCCAGCTCGACAAGACCTTCCCCACCAACGACTGCTCCATGTGCATCGAGTCCCCGAAGTTCATCGAGTGCGACCGGCACCCCAACATCGAGATCCTCACCTACACCGAGGTCGACACTGTAGAGGGCGAGGCCGGTAACTTCGACGTCACCCTCACCAAGAAGCCCCGGTACGTCAGAGAAGACGTCTGCACCGGCTGCAACACCTGCGTGGAGTACTGTCCGGTCAAGGTGCCCGATAAGTACAACCAGGAGTTGTCGGAGAGCAAGGCCATCCACATCCACTTCTCGCAGGCCGTGCCCCTGGTCACCTACGTGGACGAGGATCACTGCCTGTATCTCAAAGACGGGAAATGCAACATCTGCGTGGGTGTGTGCAAGAACAAGGCGATCGACCTGCACCAGAAGCCCGAGCGGGTGAAGATCAACGTGGGCGCCATCGTCCTCTCCCCGGGCTACGAGGTGTTCGACCCGCGGCTGAGGGGCGACTACGGCTACGGTCAATTCGAGAACGTGGTCACGAGCCTGGACTACGAGCGGCTCCTCTGCTCCACCGGGCCCTTCGAAGGTGAGGCGCTGCGGCCGTCCGACCACAAGCATCCGAAGAACATCGCCTGGATCCACTGCGTCGGCTCGCGGCAGGTGATCCCGGGCGGTAACACCTACTGCTCGGCGGTGTGCTGCTCGTATACGCAGAAGCAGGTGATCCTCTCCAAGGACCACGACGCCGACATCCAGGCGACCGTCTTCCACAACGACATCCGCTCGTACGGCAAGGATTTCGAGCGGTTCTATCAGCGGGCCGAGAATCTCCCCGGGGTGCGCTTCATCAGGAGCTACGTGTCCATCGGGAAAGAGATCCCCGACACGAAGAACGTCACCATCAGGTACGCCACGAACGAGGACGGGGTCAAGGAAGAGGAGTTCGACCTGGTCGTGCTCTCCGTGGGCATGAACCCGCCCACCGGCGCGCAGGACATCGCGGCCAAGTTCGGCGTCGAACTCGACTCCTACGGGTTCTGCAAGACCGATCCGTTCAACCCGATCCTCACTTCTCGTGCCGGCGTCTTCATGAGCGGGGCCTTCAACGGGCCGGTGGATATCCCCGAGTCCGTCGTGACGGCCAGCGGGGCCGGGTCGCTGAGCGGCGAACTCCTCAACTACCGCCGAGGCAAGTTGGCCCGCGACAGGGTCTATCCCCCGGAGCGCGATGTGGAGGAGGAAGAACCCAAGGTCGGCGTGTTCCTCTGCCACTGCGGCGCCAACATCGGGCGCGTCGTGGATATCCCCGATGTGGTCGACTACTCCCTCGGCTTGGACAACGTGGTGCACGCGGAAGAGGGGTTGTTCATCTGTTCCACCGACGCGGCGCAGCAGATCTCGGAGACCATCCGCGAGAAGGGCCTGAACCGAGTGGTCGTGGCCGCCTGCACCCCGCGCACCCACGAACCTCTGTTCCGCGACACGCTCCGTGAAGGGGGCCTGAACCAGTACTTCTTCGACTTCGCGAACATCAGGGAGCACTGCTCCTGGGTGCACGCCAAGGAGAAAGAGGCGGCCACCAGCAAGGCCAAGGACATCGTGCGTATGTCGGTGGCCCGTTCGGCGCTGCTCGAGCCCCTCGAAGAGTACGACTTGCCCGTCAACAAGGCGGCCTTGGTCGTGGGTGGCGGCGTCGCCGGCATGACCAGCGCGCTCAGCCTCGCGAACCAGGGCTTCGAGACGTACCTCATCGAGAAGGACTCCGACCTGGGCGGCATGGCCCGGCGGTTGCACTACACGTTGGAAGGCGACGACGTGCAGACGTATGTGGCCGACCTTACGCGTAAGGTCTACCGGCATCCGCAGGTGCACGTGCTGACCGACGCCACCATCACGCACGTCGCCGGCTACGTGGGCAACTTCGTCACCACGGTGCGCGCTCAGGGCAGGACCAGAGAGATCGAGCACGGCGCGGCCATCCTGGCTACCGGCGCCGACGAGTACAAGCCCACCGAGTACCTCTACGGCGAGCACGAGCGGGTGATCACGCAGCTGGAGCTCGAGGAGCGCATCGCCGGCGGCGACGAGTCGCTCGACGACGTCGAGAGCCTGGTGATGATCCAGTGCGTCGGCTGCAGGCAGCCCGACAAGAACTACTGCGCCCGAGTCTGCTGCGGCCAGGCGGTCAAGAACTCCCTGAAGCTGAAGGACGCCAACCCGGACAGGGCCGTCTACGTGCTCTTCCGCGACATGCGGACGTACGGCTTCGCCGAGGACTACTACCGGGAAGCCTCGACGAGAGGTGTGAAGTTCATCCGCTGGGAGCCGACCGACAAGCCGGTGGTGGAAGCCGCGGGCGACAGCGGCCAGGGTGCCCTCACGGTCACCGTCGCCGATCCGATCCTCGGCAAGCGACTCACCATCGACACCGACACAGTCGTCCTGTCGGCCGCCGTGGTGCCCTCCGCGGGCGCAGGGGAGGTGGCCCGGCAGTTCAAGGTGGCGCAGAGCCCCGACGGCTTCTTCCAAGAGGCGCACGTGAAGCTGCGCCCGGTGGACTTCGCCGCTGAAGGCGTCTATCTGTGCGGCACGGCCCACTATCCCAAGCACCTGTCTGAGACCATAGCTCAGGCCTACGGAGCGGCCGGGCGGGCGATCACCCTTCTGTCGCACGACACGGTCATCGCCTCGGGTTCGGTGTGCGAGGTGAACGAGGCCGACTGTGTGGCCTGCGGCGCCTGCATATCCGCCTGCACGTACGGCGCCATCGAATGGCGCGAGACACCACAGGGCCGGAAGGCGCACGTCAACCCCGTGCTCTGCAAGGGGGACGGTCTCTGCAACTCGAAGTGCCCGACGGGCGCTATCCCGCTCAAGCACTACACCGACGAAGAGGTCTTATGCCAGATCGACGCGGCTCTTCCAGCCCTTGTAGAGGTGTCATGATGACCACTGCGACGATCACGCTTGAGGGGGTGAGCACCACGTGAGCACGGACGTCTCGTTCAAGCCCCGCATCGTCGGGTTCCTCTGCAACTGGTGAGGATATTCCGCCGCGGACCTGGCTGGAGTTTCCAGACTACAATATGCGCCTGATATCAAGATCATCCGCCTCATGTGCACCGGCAGGGTCGACCTGTCGTTCGTGCTGCGGGCCTTCTCCAACGGCGCCGACGGGGTGTTCATCGGCGGCTGTTGGCTCGGCGAGTGCCACTACCTCACCGAGGGCAACTACGACGCGCTGAGTCTCATGCACATCTGCAAGAAGCTGCTCGGCTACATCGGGGTCGACCCCGACCGGTTGCGGTTGGAGTGGCTCTCTTCCTCCGAGGGCATCCGTTTCGCCGACACCATGAACGACTTCTCCGCGCAGATACGGCGGATGGGTCCTCTGGGTGAAGGCGAGGGCCTGGACGCCGACGCGTTGCGCATCAAGCTGCAGGCGGTCACGCAACTGATCCCCTACGTGAAGCTCGTCGAGCGCGAGCGGCTGCGGGTGCCCCTGAAATCCGAGGAGGAGTACAACAGGTTCTTCGCGAGCGACGAGTTGACCCGGCTCTTCGACGAATCGGTGGCGGGCAAGCTCACGATCAGCCAGATCATGCTGCTCCTGCGGGAGGGCCCGCGTTCCACTCGTGAGATCTCCGAGGCTCTGGGTCTGGATCCGGCGGAAGTGTCGCGACAGCTGAACACGTCGTCGCGACAGGGATTGGTGCGGTACGACGAGGGCGAGAAGAGCTTCGCCCTCGCGTGAGCAGGCGGCCGCAAGGCCGATCATGGGTAACGGATACGATCGGGACGGTATATGGACAGCGAGCGCGTCGATCAGATCATAGAGGAGTACCAGTGCGAGGCCAGCGCACTGATCCAGATACTGCTGCGCATCCAAGAGGAAGCGCACTGGCTTTCCCGCAACGCGCTCGAGAGGGTCAGCGAGCGGCTCGGGGTCTCCATGACCCGCATCATGCACATCGCGACCTTCTACAAGGCCTTCAGCCTGGTCCCGAAAGGACGTCACGAGGTCCACATCTGCGTGGGCACCGCCTGTCACGTGCGGGGTGCGGAACGCGTCTTGGATTCGGTGGAGGAAGCGACGGGGCTCAAGCCCGGCGAGACCGACCTCGACCTGAAGTTCAGTCTTGAGACCGTGAACTGCGTGGGGTGTTGTGCCCTGGGGCCGGTGATGCAGGTGGACAAGAAGACTTACGGGAAGCTCTCGGCCGGCGAGACGATCAACGTGCTACAGAGCTACGAGTAGGGGTGTGACTATGGCATCGCTACGTTCCCCCGAAGAACTCGAACAGCTGAGGCAAGAGGCCCTGGCCGCGAGAGCGGCGAGTTCGGCCCGTGTATCGGTATGCGCCGGCGCAGGTTGCGTGGCGTCGGGAGCCGTCGAGGTGATCGCGGCGTTCCGGGCCGAGATCGAGGCCCAGGGCCTGACGGCTGACGTCGACACCAAGGGCACCGGGTGCCCGGGATTCTGCGAACGGGGCCCCATCGTCGTCATCTACCCGGAAGAGACCTGCTACCTGCAGGTGACGCCGGAGGACGTGCCCGAGATCGTCGCGCGCTCGATCAAGGAGAAGGAGGTCGTCGAGCGCTTGGTCTACGCCGACCCCGCTTCGGGAGCGACCGCACCGCGCGAGTCGGACATACCCTTCTACAAGCACCAAGAACGCAGCGTGCTCGGCAACAACATCAAGATCGACCCCAAGAACATCGACGATTATCTTGCGATCGGTGGATACGCGGCCTTGGTCAAAGCCCTCTTCGAGATGACCCCCGAAACGGTGGTGGATGAGGTCAAGAAGTCCAACCTGAGGGGACGTGGGGGCGCCGGCTTCCCGGCCGGGATGAAATGGGAAGGGTCTCGCGATGCTCCTGGAGAAACGAAGTATGTGATCGTCAACGCCGACGAGGGCGACCCCGGCGCATTCATGGACCGGGCCTTGCTCGAAGGCAACCCTCACTCCATACTCGAGGGTCTGATCATCGGTGGCTATGCGATCGGGGCTCACGAGGGTTTCGTCTACGTGCGGCAGGAGTATCCGTTGGCGGTTGAGAACGTGATGCTCGCAATCGAGCAGGCCGAGGCGCACGGCCTTCTGGGGAAGGACATCCTCGGTTCAGGGTTCGACTTCACCGTGATGGTGCACCAGGGAGCAGGGGCGTTCGTGTGCGGTGAGTCCACCGCCCTGATGACCGCGCTGGAGGGCAGGGTCGGGGAGCCTCGGCCCAAGTACACCCGCTCGAACGTCAAGGGGCTGTGGGAACGACCGAGCGTGTTGAACAACGTCGAGACCTGGGCGAACGTGCCGCTCATCATCAACAACGGCGCCGACTGGTTCGCCCGGTGCGGCACCGAGGGGAGCAAGGGCACGAAGATCTTCTCCCTGGTGGGTAAGATCACGAACACAGGCCTCGTAGAAGTGCCCATGGGCATCACCCTGCGGGAGATCATCTACGAGATCGGCGGCGGTATCCCGGGAGGCAAGGCGTTCAAGGCGGTTCAGACCGGCGGACCGTCGGGCGGCTGTCTGCCCGAGGGGCAGTTGGATCTGCAGGTGGGCTTCGACGAGCTCGCCAAGGTCGGCTCCATGATGGGGTCCGGCGGCATGATCGTCATGGACGAGGACACCTGCATGGTCGACGTCGCTAGGTACTTCCTCGAGTTCCTCACCGACGAATCGTGTGGCAAGTGCGTGCCCTGCCGCGAGGGCACGAGGCAGATGCTCACGATCCTCACCAACATCACCGAGGGTAGGGGGAGGTCGGGCGACATCGAGCTCCTCGAGGAGATCTCGCAGGTGGCCATCGGAGCCTCGCTCTGCGCTCTGGGCAAGAGCGCGCCCAACCCGTTCTTGAGCACACTGGCCTACTTCCGCGACGAGTACGAGGCGCACATCGACGAGAAGAAGTGCCCGGCCAAGTCGTGTAAGGAGCTGGTCACCTACTACATCGACGCCGAGGCCTGCCAGGCCTGTATGACCTGCCAGAAGAAGTGCCCCTACGGCGCGATCGACGGCGACCGGGACCGCATCCACGTGATCGACCCGGAGCTCTGCACCAAGTGTGGCATCTGCTTCGAGGTCTGTCCTCCCCGCTACGACGCGGTGCGGAAGATCTCGGGAGAGGCCGCCCCGCCCGCTCCGACCGATGAGCAACGCACAGTCTCCAGAAAGAGCACAGTGAAATGAGCGAGGTCCTCCTACAGATAGACGGGAACGAAGTCAGGGCGACGGAGGGCATGACCATCCTCGAGGCCGCTCGCGAAGCGGGGGTATCGATTCCCACGCTCTGTCATCACGAGAAGCTCGAGGCTCACGGCGGGTGCCGTCTCTGCATGGTCGAAGTGGAAGAGCGCGGCCGGTCCAAACTCGTGGTCTCCTGCATCTACCCCGTGGCGAACGACCAGGCGGTCACCACCAGATCCGAGCAGGTGGACAGGATCCGCAAGATGATCCTGGAGCTGCTGTTGGCGCACGCTCCCGATTCCGAGACCCTGCTCGAACTGGGTCGAGAGTACGGAGCCGACAAAGACCGCTTCGACAAGCAAGCCTCCTTCTGCATCAATTGCGGCCTGTGCGTGCGCTACTGCGCCGAGGTCAAGAAGGCCGACGCGGTGGGATTCCTCGATAGGGGCACCCGCCGAGACATCGCCTTCATCCCGGAGATCGCGGCCAGGGAGTGCTGGCAGTGCAAGGAGTGCTTCCCGCTCTGCCCCACCTCGGCGCTGCAGGCGGCGTACATGCTCGTGAGTTCCCTGGCGTTCCCGGAGGCGCGGCACCAAGCTCCGTCGGAGTGCTAGCGACCAGTCGGCGCTGAAGCACCTCGACTCGTGTGGCTACGACCGGTCAGGCCGGCACTTCCTCCAACCGGAGGAGTAGAAGGCATGTGGCGGCCAGCATGCCGACGAGAAGCACCAGCGACGGGGTGAACGAGCCCAGCCGACCGTCGAGCCAGCCCATGCCGTAGATGAAGACCACCGATACCTGCATCGCAAGGACGAACAGGCCGTTCGAAGTGCCTTCCGGCGCCGGGTGGGTGATCTCGGCCCCATACTGGTACATGACGGGGGCGACCCCGATCATGAAGAGCCCGACTCCGAAGAAGGCTGCCAGCAGGACCGGGTAGCTCGTAGCGAAGGTGAGCACCGCGAGAGCGGGCACGGCCATCGCGAGGCCGAACAGGAGCACGGGCTTACGTCGCCTGGTACGGTCGGAGATGAGCGGTAGGATCACGGCCCCGATCATCGCTCCCACGAGCATCAATCCGGCCAGGTTCCCTGCCTGCACTGGGGAGAGGCCCTTCGGGCGCGCGATGCCTTCCACCCAGGTGGACAACCCGTTGAAAATACCCCCGGCCACGAGGAAGGCTACCGCAACGTAGTAGAACCCCTTCTGCCGCACGATCTGCTTGAGGCCGTCGAGCACGAGTGCGCGTTCCTCGTAGCCGGGCGGGCCGGCGGGTGTCGGCGGCCTCTCTCGTGCGACGACCAGGAACAACACGGACGAGGCGGCGGCCGCGACCCCGTAGATCATCTGCATCCCCTCGAGCCCGTAGAGGTCGACGAGGAACGGGGTGAGCACCTCCCCGATGATGATCCCCAGGAAGGACGCCACGGTCGCCAAGCCCACGGCGGTGGCGCGCTCTTCATAGGCGAACCACACGGCCGCGACCTTCGTGAAGGCGTTGAGTAGGAACGGCTGCGCGGCGGCGATGCCGATCGTCATGAGGAGCACCATGGGGAAGCTCGCGCTGTAGAGGCCGCGAAGCAGTGCGAACACGGCGAGCAGAATCGCACCGAATCCCACCGCCTTGCGGAAGCCGTAGGTGTCGATGGCCCAGGAAGCCGGGATGGATAGCGGTATGAAGACGATCATGAAGACCATGGCCAGCAGGCCCACGCGGAGCTCCGAGACCCCATAGAACTCGGCCGCGTGACCGGAGACCGGAGCGAAGCATATCCATAGTGCTTGGATGGTCACGTTGATGAGCATGAAGGCCGCCAGAACGGCCCATCGGTATCCGTAGACCTCCACCGCTTCGGATGTCTCGTCCAAGGCCCCCCGTCTTTCGCGGCGCCCGCCTCCCTCGTCCGACCCCCGGGAGCGCGGGATTAGTGACAGTCGCAGCTATCGTATCGTGCGCTGAAGGCGCGTGCAGCGCGCCGGCCGGCGGCGAACCTGCGCCCAGCTGTCTCCGGCAGGATTCCGCGAGCCCGTGAGGCCCACGCTGCATTGAGGAAAGCATCTCATCTCGGCTGGGCGTGATGCATGCCGACAACCCCCTTTGAGGAGCCGACTGCGCTGGCCACCGCTACGGTGCACAGCGTCCCGATGCGCTTCAAGGAGCCGTTTGCACATGGGTGACAACCGCTACGTTCCGGTCGTTGCAGCTCTGATCGGAGTTGCCCTCTCCCTGGCTCTTGCGATGGCCGTGCAATTGTGGGTGGCCACGGAGCTCCGAGCGAAGTCCGAGCGTCACGCCGGCGAGCACGCCGCGGTTCTTGAGGAAGCCTTTCACGACGCGTATCGGGACGTGGAACACATCGGCGAGTTCATGGTGGCGAGTGGCAGCGCCGACGCCGAGGATTTCCGCACATTGACCAACACTCTGTTCGACAACCATCCAGCCATCATGGCCGTGGCACTTGTGGAGGGGAGGGCGGACGGGAATCAGACCGCCCCCTCGTTGGTGGTGAAGTACGCCGAGTCATCCGATCCCCGTTACCTGCGCGATCTCGACCTCGAGAGTGGCGACATCGCCCGCACGCTGGAGGCTGCATTCGCCAGTGGTGAGACCGCGGTCAGTGCGGCGCTTCAAATAGACGGCCGGTCGACCGCCGACACGGCAGTCTTGGCGGCCCAACCTGTCTACCCGGCGGACCCTCTGCTGGGGCAGCTCCACGCTGGCGGAGCTTCGACTGCGATGGTCGCGCTGATCGACCCCGACGTGCTGCTGGAGGAGACGGTCTTCTCTGAGCAGGAGCCGGGCTTCGACTACCATCTGGTCGATACTGAAGCTGCCGCCGGTGGCGAGCTCCTGGCGTCCGTGCACATAGGAAGCGACGGCTCGCGCGCTCCCCAAGATCCGGCCGACCATCTATCGGGTGAGACCTCCGATGCATCCGCCGCCACCCTGTTGGCCGGCGACAGGATGTGGCGTCTCGATGCGATGACGCCGGGAGGCTTCGGCCGTGGGCTTCTCCACTCGTGGGACGGCGGGCTGTTGGCGGTTGCCGGCCTGATGGTCGGCCTTCTGTTGACCGCAGGGCTCGTGCAAAACCTGCGTGTTCTTCGTCGGCTTGCGGACCACGCTCGGATCGAGTCGGCCGCGCTTGGCCGGGCCGCCGCCGAGGTCCTCGCGAGCGAGGAGCGCTTCCGGGCCACCTTCGAACAAGCGGCGGTGGGCGTGGGCCATGCTGATTTCGACGGCCGCCTCATACGCGTGAACGAGAAGTTCTGCGAACTCCTCGGCTACTCGAGAGAAGAACTCGTAGGGAAGAGCATGGCCGAACTCACCCACCACGAGGACAGGGAACATCGGCAGATCTCGCTTGCCGCTCTGCGCTCCGGCGAGATCGACTCCTATGCCACGGAGCGACGCTACATCCGGAAGGATGGTTCGTTCGTGTGGACCCGTCTGACCGCGTCGCTCGTCCATGACCCCGATGGTGCGCCCGTCTACGTCATGGGCGTCATCGAGGATATCAGTGCGCAGAAGGCCCTGGAGGAGTCCCTGGTCGAAGCCCAGACCCAGCTCCTGCAGTCCCAGAAGCTCGAAGCCGTCGGCCAACTTGCGGGCGGCATCGCCCACGACTTCAACAATCTGCTCCAGACCATTCTGGGCACTGCCGACTTGGCCCGGGAGTCCTTGGCTACAGGGATGGTGTCCTCGGCACGAGCCGACCTGGACGAGATTCGCGCCGCCGCCGAGCGGGCCGCCGAGCTCACCGGCAAACTCCTCGCCTTCTCTCGCCGCCAGCCACTTGCGCCCCGGGTGTTCCGCCTCGACCAGCTGATCTCCAGCATGGCCGGGCTGCTTGAGCGTACCATCGGCGATCTGGTGGAGTTCTCGTATCAGCCAGATCCTACGGTTGGACCGGTCATGGCCGACCCCCACCAACTGGGGCAGGTCGTTCTGAATCTGGTGATAAACGCCCGCGACGCGATGCCCCAGGGGGGGACGATAACCGTGAGGACGGCCGAGGTGGAACTCGACGACGCGTTCGTCGCCTCCCACCCCGGGGCGCACTCCGGTCCTCACGCAGTGTTGACCGTATCCGACAACGGGCACGGAATGGACCGTGAGGTCCTAAGTCACATCCTGGAACCCTTCTTCACCACCAAGGAACAGGGCACCGGCTTGGGGTTGGCCACCTGCTACGGCATAGTGAAGCAGTCGGGTGGGACTATCTGGGTGCGCAGCGAGCCTGGGCAGGGCACTACCGTCGATATCTATCTGGATCTCAGGCGAGACCCGGTCGACTGGCCGGATCGGCCCGTAGAGGAGATCTCCTCGCGCGACCTCCGTGGGCCCGAGACCATCCTCGTTGTCGAGGATGAGCCCCGCGTACGCTCACTGGTTGTTCGCATCCTGGTGAAGCAGGGCTACTCCGTACTGGCTGCATCGGCTCCGGAGGAGGCCATCGCGCTCCTCGAGCGGGATGGCGCACCTCGCGTCGATCTGCTGCTCACCGACGTGATCATGCCGGGCATGAGCGGTCGGGAGTTGGCGCTGAAGTTGGGCGCGGGCGACAACCGGCCAGCGAGGACACTCTATATGTCCGGGTACACGCGGGACGTCATATTCCACGACGGCCACTTGGATTCCGAGGTGGTCCTTCTGGAGAAGCCGTTCACCGCGGATGCGCTCACCCGTACGGTGCGCCAGGTATTGGACGAGTCCAGCGTGCGGTCTCCCAACTGCGCCGATCTGCGCGTCAAGCCGCCTGCCGTGGCACCATCTTTCTGAGCCGCAGGTCGCGCGCGACCAGTAGAGCCGCGCCCAGCGTCACCGGGACGGCCGAAGCCAGGAACACCGTGCTCAGGGAGAAGGCCGCCGCGATGAGGCCGCCGCCGATGGACCCGATGGCGATCCCCAGGTCGAACGCGGTGAAGAAGGCGGCGGTGGCCGCTCCCCGGCGTTCGGGAGGCACTCGGTTCACCGCCAGCGCGTTCAGACTCGGCTGAGCCGTGCCGAACCCCACTCCGTACAGCATCGCCGCCGCCAATATGCCCCAGAGTGAGTGCGAGAGGGCGATCGTCACCACAGCAGCTGCGATCACGACCAGACCCCCCGCCGCCGTCCTCTCGTACCCCCGGCGATCGGCGAGTCGTCCGCTCACGGGCCTGATGAGGGTCTGCGTTACCGCGTAGACGGTGAAGAACAACCCTACGTTGGTGATGCTCCGTTCCTCACCGAGCAGGGCTATGAAGGAGATCACCGGCCCGTAGGTCATGGTGACCAGCAGCCCGAGCGCCGCCGGGAACATCGCCGAGCGCTCGTAGAGGGCTCGTAGACCGAAGGGCCTGCGAGACCGTTCGTGTATCGGCACGCGGAGTCCGAGCAGAAGCGCCAGGGATACCGCCGTGAGCGCCCCCGCCAGCAGGAACAGCCAGGTGAAGTCGCCGCTGGCGATGAGCGCCAGGCCCACCACCGGGCCTACCGCCATGGGCAGGGTCATCGCCTGCGAGAAGAACCCCATGCCCTCGCCGAGTCGCGCTCGCGGGATGAGGTCGGATGCCATAGTGCCGCCTGAGGTGGTGGCCACCGCGAATGTGGCCCCGTGGGCGAAGCGAAGAGCCAGGAGCAGGGGGATCGCTGCGACCCATTCGTGACCGATGATCACCGCGAGGGTGAGCACGGTGCCGAGTGCCAGGAGAGCGTACCGCCCGTATGCGTCGAGTGCCCAGCCGGTCACCGGCCGCACCAGCACGGCCGCCAGTGTGAAGAACCCTACCACCAGCCCGGCGGAACTCGCGTCTCCACCGAGGCGCACGGCATACACGGGAAGAGTGGTGGAGAGCAGTTGGAATCCCAAGAAGAAGAACAGGTTGTAGAGCATGAGCATCACGAAGCCACGGGTCCAGAGGGGGGCCACCCGGGGGGGACGTTCTTCGCCTTGCCTGCCCGCAGCTTCGCCGCCGCCCGGAGCTTGAGTCGACGCCTGTTGCGACGCCATGCGGGACTGGTGTTCCAAGGGGGGCATCCAACGATTCTAGCCCACTTTGTCGTTCCGGTTCCGACCGGGGTCACGTAGCGCGCGCGGTCGTCTCTATGGTTTCAGACGCCAACCTCGCGCCAGCATCCACGTGCCCAGGGAGATGAGGCCCACACCCACGGCCGCGCCGACCACGAGCGAAAGGGCCACCGGCGCCTCGTCGAGCCCCACGAACCCGCCGCGTGCCGCGGCAACCAGGTAGAAGATGGGGTCGAGACGGGTGAGGAACCCCCAGATGCCGGACAGCGCGCTCACCGAGTAGAACACCCCGGCCACGAGGGCGAGCGGGGCGATGACCAAGTTGGCCACGAACGAGAACTGATCGAAGGTCTCCGCCCAGATGCCCGTGACGACGCCCAATGCGGCGAAGAGCACTCCCGTCAGCACGAGGCTCGTCAGCGCCAGGAGCGGCTCGTGGATCGGGTCGGTGAACGGGGCGGCGATCACGATGAGCACTGTCGCCGCGATGCCCGAGCGCACCAGCCCGCCCACCATGTATGCCAGTGTCATGCGCCACGCGGCGATCGGGCTGCTGAGCACGTCCTCGATGTGGCCCTCGTACTTGGCCTGGAACAGGCTCGTCGCGCTGTTGGCGAACGCCTGCCCCGCGACCGTCATCACAACCAGGCCGGGGAAGATGAAGCTCAGGTAGTCGACTCCCTCCAGTTGGCGAACCCGCGCTCCCAGGGCACCTCCGAAGACGAGCAGATAGAGAAGGGCCATGAGGACCGGCGGAAGGATCGTCTGCGTCCAGAGGCTGAGCACGCGCCGTACTTCTCGCCCGGCCAGGGCGACGGTTCCTCGCCGCTGCACCAGGACGGGGTCGCGCACCACTATGGTCTCCGGGCCTCGGCCCGATTCGATCGCGTCCTGGGACGGGTTCTCTTCCAGGCTGAGGCTGCGTGGTACGGGCGGTTCGTGCCCGATGTCCGCCGTCTGGCAGGCTTCAGTCGTCAGACAGGCGTCGATCTCCAAGCCGGCCTCGGGCGTCGCCGACGTGGAGCCGGAGCCCGCCGCCCGACCCATCAGTGTGTAGTAGACGTCTTCGAGTCGCCTCCCGTGATACTCGGCTCGCAGCTCCGCCGGGCTCCCCTCCGCGACGATACGGCCCCCCCGGATGAACGCGATACGCTCGCACAGAGTCTCTGCCTCCTCGATGTAGTGTGTGGTCAGGAGGATGGTGGCGTCTTCCTCCTGATGGAGTCGGCGAAGGTAGCGCCACAGCTCGTTCCTCAGCTCAAGATCGACGCCGGCGGTCGGCTCATCGAGCACGACGAGGCGTGGACGGTGCATGAGCGCCCGGGCGATCAGCAGACGCCGGCGCATCCCGCCCGATAGCCGGTTGGGACGCACCCCGGCCTTGTCGGAGAGATCGAAGACAGCCAGCAACTCGGTGGCGCGGGCCTGGGCTTCCTTCTTCGTCATACCGAAGTAGCGTCCGTGGTAGACGAGTCCCTCCCGCGTGGTCAGGAACCGGTCGAGGTGCACCTCTTGGGGGGCCAATCCGAGCAGCTGGCGCGCGGCGCTGGAGTCACTCACCACGTCGCGTCCGAAGACCCGAAGATGTCCGCTGGGGATCGTGACAAGGCCCGCAGCAGCCCCGATAAGAGTGGTCTTGCCGGCTCCGTTGGGCCCGATGAGCCCGAAGAAGGAGCCTTGGGGGATGACGAGGCGGAGACCGTCGAGGGCTCGCGTGCCACCGGCGTAGACCTTGACCAGGTCCTCGGCCACGAGGGCGGGTGTGCGTGCGTGATCGGTTCTCATAGGTCGGTCTGTCGTCTCCGGTCCGCGCTTGACGGTTCCCGCGCTTCGCTCCGCTGCACGTCCCAAAGAGGGTACCTGATTCTCCTCCTCATCCCACAGGTGGATGAGCCGGGCAATCGCTTCGGCGTTTGCCTTCTCCCACCCTACGGTAGTAGCATCGTCCATATCCCGACGGTCTCTTCACGTTCGTCCGCCGGTCCAAAGGAAGGAGCACCGTGTCCGCGACGGTCGATCACCGTGCGCTGTACCGTTTGCCGTGGAACCTGGCCGACAACGCCATCACCTGGCTGGAGCCCACCACCAAGTGCAACCTCTACTGCGAAGGCTGCTATCGCGAGAACGACCCGGCCGGTCACAAGCCGCTCGACGTGGTCAAGGAGGAGCTCGAGACGGTCAAGAGGTTGCGCACGTCCGACGGCATCTCCATCGCCGGCGGCGAACCGCTCATCTATCCGCACATCGTCGAACTGGTGCGGTACATCTCGGAGCAGGGGTGGAAGCCCATCCTCAACACCAACGGGCAGGCACTCACCCCCGAGTTGGTAACCAAGCTGCTCGACGCCGGGCTCGTGGCGTTCACCTTCCACGTGGACTCGCACCAGAATCGCCCCGGCTGGCCCGACAAGACCGAGAGAGAACTGAACGAACTGCGCCTTCGGCTGGCCAGTACCGTCGCGGAGTACGGTAAGGGTCGCATAGCCTGCTCGTTCAACGCCACCATCTATCCCGATACGCTCGACCAGGTGCCCATGCTCACCGATTGGGCGCAAGAACACATCAACATCGTCAACACCATGGTCTTCATCCTTTTCCGTTCCGTTCGACCGAAGTCCAGATTCGACGGGTTCGTATGTGGCGAGAAGGTGGACGTCGAGGAACTCGTGTACCAGCTGGATACCAAGGAGGTTCCCCGGGATATCCTGGCTCAGGAGGCGGTGGATCAGATTCGCCGGTCGTACCCTGAGTTCCAGCCCTCCGGCTACCTGAACGGCACCGAGGACCCCACCGCATTCAAGTGGCTCATCGGAGTGCGCATGGGCAATTCGAGACGGATGTTCGGCAGCTGGGACGCCAAGATGATGGAGCGCGTGCAGACGGTGCACCATCGCTGGTTCGGCACCTACATCGCCTACGCGAGACCGGTGCTCATGCGCCGTGCCCGCGCGCTGCTGCCGGTGTCCCTGATCGACAAGAGCGTGGCCCGGGGTTTCTGGAACCTGCTGAGATCCCCGCGCGATTGGTTCGCCCCGCTGCGGCTGCAGGCTCTCACCATCATCCAGCCCTGCGACGTGCTCCCCGACGGCCGCCAGAGCATGTGCGACGGTTGCCCCGACATCCTGCCGTACAAGGGCCGCTTGGTCTGGAGTTGTCGGGTGGACGAGTTGGAGAAGTTCGGCGCCTTCGTCACGTTCGGCGTGAAGGAGGAACAGCCAGTGGAAGTGGCGCCGGCGGAGGTGGCGCTGGCGGAGGTGGCGCTGGGTTCCGACGATGCCGCCCAGGCGGTGGAGGCGGTCTCCGGGTCCAACGGCAAGGGTAAGGCCACAGTCGCCAAGACGCCGATGGTCTAGGCCTCCTCAGGCGGGATGCGGAAGGGAGGCCTGTGCCTGGCGCGATCTTCAAGTGGGGCGCACCGTTGTTCGCGCATGCGGCCAAGCGTTGGAGTGATGAAGATGCCGAAGCGCTCGCCGGGATGCTCCGTCCGTATCTGGGGCCACACGGGCGCCTGCTGGATCTGGGTGGCGGCACCGGCAGGTTGGCCGGTCTTCTCGCGGAGACCGTACCGTGTGCGGTGACCGTGGCGGACTCGAGCGCGCGCATGTTGGGCTACGCCGATCGCTTCTCGGGTGTGGAGACAGCACTCGCTGACGCGACCGCGCTGCCCTTCGCCGATTCCAGCTTCGATGCGGTATTGGTCTGTGATGCCCTTCACCACTTCGATCTGCCCGAGGCCGCAGTGCGTGAGATGTCGCGAGTCGTGCGGCCCGGCGGAGGAGTCGTCATTGTGGAGATCGACCCCAGCTCACGCTTCGCGCGGCTGCTGGTCCTCGGTGAGAGGATGCTCGGAGAGCCGGCGGGCTTCATGACTCCCACCGATTTGGAGAGGCTCCTGGAGTCGGTCGGCGTGCGCGGTTCCACTGAATCGCAAGGTGGCATGTCGTACGTCTTCGTGGGTGAAGTGGCGACCGTAGCGGGCGTGGAGGGTGGTCGGTAGGAGGCGCATCGTGAGGGGCGGACCGCGCCCCCCCGGGTCACGTCGCCTTGATCAGTCCCACTTGGCGGCCAGAGCCCCTTGGGCAGCACCCCGGTACGACCGCTCAGATTCTCTCCGTCCGGGTATTATGATGTGGCGTGCCACGGTACTCGCCACGGTGTGAACGTCATGTGCGCCCCGAAAGGACAGCGTGGGGGCTATGTGGGATTGTGCAGCAGAAGGAGGGAGCGCTATGAAGTTCTTTGTGACAGTCGACAGGGACGAAGACGGGGTATGGGTAGCTGAATGCCCTGCGATCCCCGGATGCGTGAGTCAAGGTTCGACCAGGGAAGATGCGGTTGAGAGTATTGGCGAAGCGATCGGCCTGTGTCTCGAAGTCCGCGCCGAGCGCGGCTTGCCCCTCACGATCGAGACCAGACAAATAGAAGTGGCTCTCTGATGCCACCCCTTCCGACCTTGAGCGGGAGGGAAGTCGTTCGAGTCTTCGTCGCACTGGGCTGGGAGGTTGCCCGGCAGAAGGGCAGCCACGTGATCCTGGTGAAGGATGGTCACTCGGCCACGCTCTCCGTCCCAGATCACCGCGTAGTGGCGAAGGGCACCTTGAGAGCCTTGATCCGCGCCGCCGACCTGACCGTTTCCGAGTTCGTGTCCGTGGCGGAGGAGCGGTAGGAGAGCTTCGACCACGCTGTCACCGTCGCGATACGCCTCGGGCGACGCGGCGAGGCGCGCGAGGAGCCGATGGCCGGCGGTGGCGGCTCACGAAGAGGTGGCCGCTCATGGCTGTCGATGTCTGCAGCACGATCGTGATCGAGGAGCCCCGCGAGGAAGTCGCCGGCGGCATCCATGAGACGGGCGAATCGCAAGGATCTCGCGTGTCTCAAGAGGCTGTTGGAGGACGGGCCGGGCGGGCGGTCCTGAAACAAGCGCTCTACCCGGCTTCGATCAGTCCCACTTGGCGGCCCACCGCGGCGAACACTTCCAGCACCCTGTCGAGCTGGGCATCGGTGTGGGTGGCCATGTAGCTGGTGCGGAGCATCTGGCGCCCGGGCAGTACGGCGGGCGAGATCACCGGATTGGCGAACACCCCGTTCTCGAGCAGCAGCCTCCAAGTGAGGAACGTACGTTGGTCGTCGCCGATGACGATGGGCACGATCGGGGTGACGGAATTCCCGGTGTCGAATCCCATGGCCCGGAATGCGTCGCGCATGCGGGCGGCGGTGCGGTTCACCCGCTCGATCCTCTCCGGCTCGGCGTGCATCACGCGCAGGGAGGCCAGCGCGCACGCGGTGCTGGCCGGGGTGGCGCTGGCGCTGAAGATGAGGCTGCGGGCGTGGTGCTTCACGTAGCTGATGACATCGGCATCGCCGGCTACGAACCCTCCGAGCGATGCGAACGCCTTGCTGAAGGTGGACATGATGATGTCCACCTCATCGGTGAGACCGAAGTGAGCGGCCGTGCCTCGGCCTTCTCCCGTCACCCCGATGCCGTGGGCGTCGTCGACCATGAGTCGCGCTCCGTAGCGTCGGCACAAGGCGCTGATCTCGGGCAGACGGGCCAGGTCGCCCTCCATGCTGAACACTCCGTCTACCACCACGAGTATCCCGCGGTCCTCGGGCAGCCCCTTGAGAACGGCTTCCAAGTGGGCCATGTCGTTGTGGCGGTAGCGCTCCATGGTGCCATAGCCCAACCTCGCGCCGTCGACGATGCTGGCATGGTCGTCCTTGTCGAGAACCACGATGTCGCCACGGCCTACCAGCGCGCTGACGGTGCCCAGATTGGCCTGCATGCCGGTGGAGAACACTAGCGCCGCCGGCTTGCCCACCCAGTCGGCGAGTTCGGCCTCGAGCTGTTCGTGAAGCTCGAGGTTGCCGTTCAGGAATCGGGAGCCGGTGCAGCTCGTGCCGAAGCGTTCGATCGCAGCCACGCCGGCCTCGCGAACCAGTGGATGGCTGGTCAGGCCCAGATAGTTGTTCGATCCACACATGATCAGCCGCTGCCCGCGAACCTCCACCTCGGTGCCCTCGCTCTCCGTGAGCGGGATGAAGTAGGGGTAGTACCCCTGCTCGATGGCTACCTTGACGGCGGTGAAGTCGGTGCATTTCTTGAAGATGTCCATCCGTCTCCTAGTGTGCGGACTTCCAAGCGCGGGCGACCACGAGATCCATGACCGGATACGCGAGTCGGCCCAGGAGATTCTGTGCGCGGAAGTAGAGGGAGCTTTCGAGGCCTGGGGTGATGATGTACCGACCCCGTGCCATCCCGTCGACGAGCTCGCGGGCCACCCGTTCCGGCGTGAGCGGCTTGGTGGACGCGCTTAAGACCCTGGTGACGGGAGGCTTGAACTCGCTCTCGTAGGCGAGCTGCTCGGTATCCGTGTCTGGAGGGAACACCACGGAAACGCTGATACCCAAGTGCTTCAACTCGGCGCGCAGCACATCGGAGAGGCCGGTGACCGCGAACTTCGAGGCTCCGTAGGCGCTGTAGCCGTAGACACCGAGGAACCCGGCTATGGACGAGACGTTGACGATGTGTCCCGACCCACGGGCGATCATGCCGGGCACGAGCGCCTTGGTGACGTGCACGGTGCCGAAGTAGTTCACATCCATCATCCACCGGAAGACGTCGAGCTTGAGCTCTTCGAAACGTCCCGGGTGCGCTACGCCGGCACAGTTGATCAGCAGGTCGGGGGTTCCCACCTCCGCCGTGAGATCGCCCAGCACCGAGGCCACCTGTGCGGCGTCGCTCACGTCGAGCGGGAGGGTGCCCACTCGCTGGTGCTCACTCAGCCGGGCAGCTTCGATCTGCTCTCGGGCGAGGGCCAGCGGCCCCCGTTCGCGAGCGGCGATCCAGACGGACGCACCCCGCGCGGCCAGTTCCTTCGAGACCGCGAGACCGATGCCGCGTGATCCGCCGGTGACAAGCGCGAGCTTCCCGTTGATATGCACGGTCATTCCAAGGTTCCCATGATGGGGGACATCATATCGTCACGAGACGCCGCATGTGGGCGCGGGTCGCGTCATGCGCACGCTCGCCCCTACTCCGCGGAGATGCTCGTCGATGTGGCGACGACTTGGAACCAGGTCCGACCCGGTGACAGAAGGATGGGGGAGCCGTCCTCCGTGCGGAAGACCGGCGGTGTCTTCGAGGTGGCGTCCCACCCGCCATCGTACCGTTGGCCGTCGCGGAACACGGTCGCCGGGCCGGATCCTTCCAGTTCGATGTCGTACGTTATCGAGCCCGCCGAGTCCCTGTAGCTCTGAGGCACCATCTTCGCCCAGATCACCACGACGTTGTGGGCTCGGTACTGCTCGCCCGACACATCGTCGAGGTGGACCCGGCCGGAGTTCATGCGTCGGTAGGTGCGGCTCTCGGGGTCGAAGTCCCACGTGACCACGTTGCTCGAGGAGAACGGGATGGTCACCTTGAGAACCGTCGGGGTCGTTGGCGTCGGGTCAAGGTCGAACTCCAGACCGGGGATCTCCTTTTCCACCGCGAACCCCCGCCCCTCGGCGACCGCACGTAGCTTCGGGACGCTCGCGTACATGTTGTGGGGTATGCGCCGTTCCTTCGACCGCCAGTACGCCGACGGTTCGTAGAACTGATCGATATCCTCGATCCCGGCCGACCTCATGCCCGATCCCACCTGCGTGTTGCCCCCGACGTGGGCGAAGACGGCCGAGTACTGGGGCACGATGTCGACGTCGGAGAGGCGGGCGCTGCGAACCGGGCCGACGACGTCCGGTGCCACCGAATGGTACAAGGCGTTGAACCGGGTGATGCCGCCTTCCGTGATCGTCTCGTAGACCACGTCGGCCTGGTCGAGGTTACTCTGCGGCCGGGCGGCCGAGGAATTCTCGATCTTCACGGATACCACTCGCACGCGGGTGGCGGCCTCATCGGGGGCTTCGAGGCCGGTGAGCGGCCAGTAGACAGGCGGGGGTTCGGTGGTCGTCGTGGTGGTGGGGGGTTCGGTCGTCGTGGTGGTGGGGGGCGCGGTCGTGGAGGTGGTGGTGACTTCGGCCGGCTCGTTGCTGCCACATGACGCCGCAGCCACGATCGTCAGGGCCAGACAGGTGGCCAGGAGGACTCCAAGGCGGAGTCGCCTGGCAGCCCGCTTGAACTTCGTCACTAGGACGTCCCTCGTTCGCGCACGTCATCTCCATCGCTTGCGGTCGTCATCGGCGGGGACATGATACTCGATGTGAGCCCATCCCTGACCACTCTGCGGGTGATCACTGCTGCAGCACGAGATCCTCGGTCACGTCATCGCCAGACTCGTCCAGGAACCGGTACTCGAACTGCTCCATGACCGGCACGCTCAGGTCCGGTTCGTAGGCGAAACCCACCACGAAATACGGGTCGTCCGGCAGGGGTAATTGTTCGGTCTGATCTCGGCCTCGCACGATCACCGCCCTGGCGCCGACCTGGTTGGACGCGCTACTCGAGTCGCGCGGAGGACGAGTCGATGCCAGTCGCACCCGAGGGGAAGGTGCCCTGCGGCTCCGTGACCTGAGACGCTCCCCCGCCGTCGGTGCAGCGAACGCGGAAGGTGTGCTCCCCGGCCTGGAACGGCCACTCGTAGCGCCAGATGACCCAGGTGGTGTCAGAGAGTGGCGGACGCATGGTCGCCTCCTGCCAGTCGCCGTCGTCGACCTGCACCTCCACCCGAGAGATACTCCGTGCGCCGGCGTGGGCTATCCCGCCCACCGGGACGAAGCGGCCGCCGTCACGTTCGATGACGCCGTCCACCGCCACCACGTCGATAACGGAGGTGACCTTCATCGTCGCCTCACGGTCCCAGCCGCGCGTGACCCAGTAGCCGTCGACGTACTCGTCGACCAACTCGATCTCTTCGATCCAGCGCGGCTGCTTCATACCGTAGTGGTCGGGGATGTAGATGCGGAGCGGATATCCGTGAGCGCGGGGCAGGGGGGCACCGTCCCAGTCGTAGGCGAGCATGATGCGCGGCTCCGACCGAACGAGGTCGAGCGCCAGGGTCTCGTGGAAGCCGTCGATCGAGTAGATGCGGGCGTACGTCGCGCTCTCTTGAACGCCGACGTCGGCGAGCACATCTTGCAGGCGCGCCCCGGTCCAGAGCGTCGTGCCGATCAAGGGACCGCCGAGGGGGTTGGAGACGCAGGCGAGGGTGACGAACTGATCCACCGGCTCGTAGTCGGACACGATCTGATCGATGGAGAGGGTGAGCGGGTTCGCGACCAGACCGAATATCTTGAGTTGCCAAGCGGTTCCGTCGACATTCGGCGGAGTCGCGTTGATGTCGATGCGGTAGTGATCCTCCACCGGGGTGTATTCGGCGCGTGTCCCCGGAACGGGTTCGATCAAGGAATCCGCGTTCGGGAGAGGGACCGTGGTCTGCCCGTCGGTCGGGACGGGCTGCTCCTCGCTCGTGCGCAGTACCGCGCCCAGACCCGCCCCCACCAGCGTGATCGCGGCCGTCGCTCCACCCAGCTGCACGAGGAATCGACGCCTGCCAAGGCGCACCACGTCACGGTCTTCGTCCGCGCGTACCACTTCGGGCGCCGGCTCTAGCGCCGACTGGGGCGCCAATTCCGGTGCCGCCGCTTGTGTCCCCATGCCGGCCCGGGTCACCGACCAGCCGAGCGCGGCGCCCCACACTGCGAAGGTCGCGACGATCCAGATCACCACGAGAGCCGCGGGTGCCGTGGACGACGTGTTCATCGTGAGGACGATCACGAGGATCGGGATTCCGAAGAGGAGCCCCACTCCGACCCCATAGAGCCACGTCCGGGCACGGTCGGCCGTGCTGACGATCGCGAAGAAGACCATGCCGAGTACGGAGCCGGTGCCGAGAAGACCGGTGACCGCCATCATGTGCTCGGTCGTCTTGGCGGTGTCCTTGATGTTGAACCCGAGCGCCTGCAGCGTGCTGGACATCGTCTCGACACCGAATATGACCAGCCGGCCCGGCAGCACCCGCGTGACCCAGTCGAACACGTCGAAGGGGATGAAGGGTAGTCCCGCCCTGAAGCCGAGGAACAGGATCGCGGTGAGAGCCGACGTCAGTGCGAGGCCCACGGCAAGGCCGGTGCCGTACGGCCGCCTCGCGCTTGGTGCGGAGTCCATCCCGTTGCCCCCTTCGGTTCCGCTTCCGCCATCGCCGGGGTCATCCCGATCAGGACGACAACCGACGTCTACCCAGAAGGAAAAGCGGGCAAGCGCCGCGGTGCTCGCGAGAGACGAGACCGGGGTCGGCCGAGGAGAGCGGTTGGCGGCTCGTTGCTCCGGGTAGTTTCATGCACGAAACAATTCTAGGAGGGAACCCCATGCTCAAGGAATTCAAGGACTTCGCAGTCAGGCCTGGTCTCATCGAGGTAGCCGTCGGCCTGGTGATGGCCTTGGCGACAGCTGCGCTGATCGGAGCGCTCGTCGAGAAGATCATCATGCCGATCGTGGGCATCATGTTCGGCCAGCCGAACTTCGACGGCGTCATGATCGCCACGATCAATAACTCGGAGATCATGTTCGGAGCGTTCCTAACCGCACTCGTCACCTTCATCTCGATCGCCTTCGCCGTATTCTTCTTCGTCGTCAGGCCCTACCAGGCCTACCTGGCCTGGACCGCCGTTGTCGTAGAAGCAGCGCCGGAAGCCGACCCGGAAGAAATAGTCCTTCTCCGCGAGATTCGGGACGCTCTGAAGCGCTAGAGTTCACGCGGTTTCGGAGGAGGTTCCGCCCGGCATGAAGAAGCTGTTGCTCGCAGGCGCCATCGTTCTGGTGCTCCTGGCGGCTGTCGTTCAGTGGGGTTGGCCGCCGACCCCGGCTCCGAGCGAGCCCGGGGCCGACCAGGGGGCCACATCGGTCGTCGACAGCGACGCCGACTTCGCACGTGCGTTTGCCGATCGGGCAGGCGATCTAGAACTCGAGGGGCATGGAGTGGTGTCCAAGCTACTGGCCGACGACACCGATGGCGACCGTCATCAACGGTTCATCGTTCGATTGGACTCGGGGCAGACCCTCCTTGTGGCGCACAACATCGATATCGCTCCACGAATAGATGCGCTCCGCGTCGGCGACGCTGTCTCGTTCAAAGGCGAGTATGAGTGGAACGCACAGGGCGGCATCCTGCATTGGACGCATCACGACCCGACGGGGAGCCACGTCGCGGGATGGATCGAGCACGACGGCCGCACCTACCAGTAGCAGCCCGTCGCCACTCGCTTCGGCGTCGTCTCCCGGAGGAGCTAGACTCTCCGGCGTGATGTCGCCTCACGGGAACCTCGAGGCTTGGGAGTTGGGATGACGACCTTCACGGACGTTGTGAACGAGATCAGGACCACGATCCGGTACCGCAAGAAGCTGATGCCATGGATCAAGGGGCTCGACGAGCGGGCTCCCAAGGCCGGGGATATGGCACCGGACTTCACCTTGTTCGACACGACGGGCGCGCTATCGGTCACGCTCTCCGACTTCCGGGGGAAGCGGCCGGTGGCGCTGGTGTTCGGCAGCTTCACCTGACCGCCCTTCGTCAAGGGGACCGTGCGTCTCCACGATCTGTACGAGCAGTACCACGAGCGGGTGCAGTTCTTGGGCGTCTACATCCGCGAGGCACACCCCAGGGACGGCTGGTGGTTGGGCGGACCCCTCCTAGGTAGGATCATCAAGAGGTATGCCCCGAAGGTCTCGATGGACCATCTTGATCCCAGGACCATCGAAGAGCGGAGGGCCGTGGCAGGCGAATGCGAGACGGCGCTCCAATACGGTATCCGTACCTACGTCGATGAGATGGACGACCGGGTCAACGCCGCGTATGCGGGATGGCCGACACGTCTGTACCTGATCGGAGTCGATGGTCGCGTGGTCTACGCCGGAGGGCTCGGACCATACGGGTTCAAGCCGGACGAGCTGAAGGCCGCGATCGACGGGTATCTGGAGAGTGCCTAGCGGTTCGCTGTTGCCGCGGGCGATTCGGTCTAGTGCGAATCCGCAAGAGCGTCGAGGACGTCCTCGGGGAAGAACTCGAGCAGGCGGTCTGGGTCCCGCAGCCGGAGCTGCTGAACGAGCCACACAGCGGCTGTTGCATCTGCGGCCCGATAGGCGTAATGGAGATCGAGAGGACGTCCGCCTCCCGGCCCGAACATCTCGGCGACGGCGAAGCACGGTCCGCCGCAGAGGGGCGCAAGCCAACACCGACCGCAGGCCGCACGCTCCTCGTACGGCCGGCCACCATCCCGCTGGAATCGGCAGATCTCCGCTGCATCGATGCCATCCTGCAGGCGACCGATACGGTAGCGGTCGATCCCGGCAAGACGGAAGCAGGGGAATATGCTCCCATCCGGTCCGATGCTTACGAACGAGCGACCCGCCCCACAACTCGTGCGCCTGTTCGCGAGGCCCATCAGGCGGAAGACAGGCGTGCGGAAGTTGGGCAGGCGGGGGATATCGTCCCACGACTCCGACTCCAGGTGACGCCGCGCGTGCCTCATGATGAACCGTTCGTAGCGTTGGATGTCGGCAGACGAGGGCAGGAAGTCCTCCCGGTCATGGGCCACGGGTATCAACTGGATGCGGCGCACTCCGAGGGACACCAGATCGTCGAGGACTTCCTGCGGGTCTGAGCCGCGACACAGCACAGCTGTGACGCTGAACCGGGACGGCGACAGGCGACGAGCCAGATCGACGACCGTCTCCGCGACTTGACTGTAGGTGCCCTCGCCGCTGCGGTGGGGGCGCCACCTATCCTGCACGGTCGCAGGCCCGTCTAGACTCACCTTGATGTGCCAGCCCGACTCCACCAGCCAATCGCGGACATCCGGCGTGGTGAGCGTGCCGTTGGTGGTGAGGTGCACGCTCAGGCTCGGATCGTTGGCTTCCCGCACCAAGCGGTCGAGTGAGCGGAGGATCGGCATGGCTAGGAGCGGTTCGCCACTGCCCAAGTGGATAGAGCGGCCCTTGGGAGTTGGGCGCGAGGCGAAGAATCCCCAGGCGTCCTGCAAGACGGACTCAGACATGGGCGGACGAGCCGGCTGCGTGGCACGCTCGGCGCAGTAGCGACAGGCCAGGTTGCACTCGCCGGACACGTCCAGGGCGATCGACGCCACCGGCCACGGCCCATCGGCGAGCGGCGGTGGGGCAAGGCCCTCCGGTTCGAAGCCGGGTGGGGGACTCCTACGCACCGTGGTTCACTCCAAGGAGATGCCGGTGAGGTCGATCAACGGATCGATGTCGTTCGCGAAGTGGGCGTAGATGTCGCGGGCGACGTCGACCTCCTTGCGCGTGAAGACGCATTGGTCTTCAGCACACACCGCGAGGATCGCCGGACAGCCGCCACCGCACAGATCATGCGATCGGCAGTCCGAGCATTCATCTCGGAGGGTGGTGCGAGTCTCCCACCAGTCCCGGCCGGCCTCCACCCACGCGTGTGCAGGGTCCCGGATGTCGCCCAGTCGGTTCGTGGCGGCATCGACCAGTATGCATGGGAGCACCTCGCCGCTTGGCGTGATCCCGAAGCTGTACTTCCCGGCACCGCAGAAAGACTCCCGGCGGGTTCCCAGAAGTTGGTGCAAGACGGGCGTCGTGAACCGGTTGTCCTTGAGCGGGCGGCGGGCGGCGATGTCCTCGATGACGTGGCGCCCAACGATCTCGAGGTCGTCGAGGTAGGTCTGCATGTCGGCTTGAGACAGCCCGTAGTCTGCGCCTTCGGGAGCACGGACGGCTTGGGCCTTGAACGAATCGACGCCGAGGGAGCGCAGGTATGGGATGGCCTCGACCAGTCCCCAACCGGAACGTACCACCGACGAGCCCTGCACACGGCAACGGGTGTGCTTGCGCACAGCACCGAGGAACTCCAGCACGCGGGCGTGGGTGGGCGAACCATCGCGGGTCCGTCGGTACGCGTCGTGAACGGGAGCCGGCCCGTCGATGCTGAGGATCACCTCGAAGCGCCCGGCTTCCAGCAGATCGAAGACGCGCTGGTCCAGCACAGTGCCGTTGGTGGTGATCGAGAAGGTGAACCTGCCCGGGGGATACTGCAAGGCACGGTCCACGAGCGCCTCCAGAGCGGGCAGATTGGTCAGCGGCTCGCCGCCGTAGAGGTGTATGTCGATGTGCTCGAAGTGGGCGAGCGCCTGATCCAGCCGATCCAGCACCTGGCGGGCCAGAACGGGCGACATGGGTCGGGATTCAGCGACTATTCCGTTCTCCTGCACGAAACAATACGTGCAGCGGAGGTTGCACGCCCACGTGGTGGCGATGAGGACCTCGGCGCGCCGATGCTGGACTTCAGGCGATCCCACGGGGAGATGAATCACCTTGGCACAGTATCGTGGTGCCCATCGCGGCGATCTGGCCTTCGAGGTCTCGCACTTGAGTGAGGATGCGTTTCACCTCCAAGATCTCTGACTTGCTGAGGTCGGACCCCAACACCTTAGCCGGGTCTTCGGCCAGCGCGGCCCTCAACTTCGGATCGGTAAGTACCTTGCGGAGAAAGCTACGCGACGCCATCGTGCCCCCTGTCGGGTCGTTGCCCTCGGTGCGCATATCCTTTCAGACGGTTGCTCCGGAGGCAAAGTGGCCTACAGCGCCACCCACTCCTTGGGCACGAAGTTGTTATCGCGCGTCCACGAATAGGCCCTCGCGTCGGCGATCACGAACAGCTTGACCGCGTCGCGGCCCTCCTTCTCCACGAGCGACTGGAGGAACGGCCGCTCTTCGAGCGCCTCGTCGAGGACGGCCTCGTCCTCCACGAACCTCACCGTGCCGGCCACGCGTACCTGGATGCCCTGAGCCTGGTCGTTGAAGCACACCTCGACCTGGGGATTGGCGGCCAGCTGGCGGTACACATCCTTCGGTGTCGAGATCTGGAACAGCGGCCCGTCTTCTTGCACCCGGAAGGCACGCAGTGCCCGCACATGCGGGCGACCATCCTCGATCGTGGCGATCCACGCCACCGGGTTCGCCTCGATGAACTCGATGATCTCCTGCCTTGTCATCTTGAACACTTCTTGTTCTCCCGGATAGGTCCGAGCCCCCAGCGAGGGGGTTCGGTGATCGGTGGCGCCCGAAAGGCGAATAGAAGGCGGAGAGGGGGGGATTCGAACCCCCGGTACCTCTTGCGAGGCACAACGGTTTTCGAGACCGCCGCATTCAACCGCTCTGCCACCTCTCCGCGGCGAGGCGAGCGGCGGGCCGCTCGGAGCGCAGGAGGTAGTATAGCCAGCTGCGCTGCTCTTTGGCAAAATGGCCTTCGGATTCGCTGGGAAGCGGCCCGCTTCGACGGGACCTGAAGACCGTCTTGCCGGGCAGGCTTCCTGAGCCGTTCGGCGCGAGCCGCACCCCGGGGCTCGGACCCATTCCGTGTGCCGAAGTCCGTTGCGGGGTAGTGAAGTGGCATGGCTGCGCGATCCACGACCGAGTGGTACCAGGTGTTGGCAAAGCCCGGTTGGGCACCGCCGGCGCCCACTTTCGGCATCGTGTGGACGATCCTCTACCCGATCATCTTCGTCGCGTACGGATACATCCTCGTGCGGGTGGTTGGCGGGAGCATCCCCCGGTTCGTCGCGGTGCCCGTGTTGGCCAACCTGGTGGCGAATCTCGCCTTCACGCCCATCCAGTTCGGGTTGCGCAATCTCGATCTTGCCGCCGTGGACATCGTCGTGGTGCTCGTGACCATCGTGTGGTCCATCGCCGTGATCGCCCCGTACTCCCGTTGGGCGGTGCTCGCGCTGGTGCCCTACTTCGTGTGGGTCACCATCGCCACGGTGCTGCAGATCAGCATCACGGTCATGAACCGCTAGACCCTCGGCGGGCTGTCAACAGGTTCGCGTCAGGCCGCCGCGACCATCTTGCCCGTTCAACGCCGGTCCTTGATCTCGTAGAGCCGGCGATCGGCTATCTCGCGCAGCCGGGAGGGATCGGTGGTGTCGCGCGGGTATCCGGCGATCCCGATGGACACCGTGATGCCCAGATCGACCCCCGACTCGGCGACGGCCCTCTCGATGCGGCGGCCGAGAGCCTCCGCCTCGTGATGGGTGGTGTGCGGAGCCAGCACGGCGAACTCGTCCCCTCCGATCCTGCACAAGATGTCGGAGTTCCGCACTGTTTGCTGGATCACCGCGGCGGTCTCCCGCAGCGCCTCATCGCCACGGAGGTGGCCGAACCGATCGTTGACCGACTTGAAGTCGTTGAGGTCGAGCGCGAGGAGCGCTAGGGTGGTCTCGTACCGCATAGCGCGATAGCCCTCTTGTGCCGCCATCTCATCGTAAAACCGGTAGTTGTGCACTTGGGTCAGCGGGTCGATGACCTTCTCCGCGATGTTCTCGATGAGTTCCATCACCCCGATGATGTCCCCCTGCGCATCCTTGAGTGGCACCACGTGTGATTGCGCCACGATCCCCTCGTGGATCTTCCTCACGTTGTGGATCGTTTGCCCGGTCGCCATCGCCCTGAGCGCCGGGCACGCGTCACAGGCCCGCTCCAATCCGCTGCGCTCCGGGTCGTCGGCGTACATCCCGATGAGGTCGTAGCAGTGGTGCCCGATGATCTCAGACTCAGGCAGCTTGATGAGTTCCTCCCGGGAGTAGCGGCTCACGAGAACGTAACGCAGGTCGACCGACAGCACGGTGATCCCGAGGGGCGAGTTCTCGAGGACCATTTCGAGGAGGGTGGTGTGGTCGAGGGTGCGCGGTGCGATCTCCACGTGCTCTCCCGTGTGCGTTAGCGAGTGCGGCTCGCGATACCTTGGGCCCCGCAGCGGTAGGGCGAGGACCCGCTAGACGGGTTGTCTCCCACTAGTTCACCGCCGGGAAGCGAAAAACCTTCTCAACAACTCCCCAGCTTCGTCTGCCAGCACGCCGCGCGTCACTTCGACCGTGTGGTTCAGTCTTGGGTCCGCGGTGAGATCGAACAACGACCCGGCCGCGCCGGCCTTCGGGTCGGCGGCGCCGTACACCAGCCGGGCCACCCGAGCCTGCACCAAGGCACCGGCGCACATGGGGCAAGGCTCCAGGGTAACGTACATTGTCGCGTCGAGAACGCGCCAGCCCCCGAGGATGGCGGCCGCGTCGCGCAGCACGAGGAGCTCCGCGTGGGCCGTGGGGTCGTTGCGTGCCTCGCGCTCATTACCCCTGGTGGCGATCACCGTGCCGGCCTGTACCAGCACCGCTCCCACCGGCACCTCACCGCGCTCACCGGCTGCCCGCGCCTCGTCCAGCGCCAAACGCATGTGCCGTTCGTGGGTCTCGGTAGGGTCGACCATGAACCCGAGTCTAACAGAGGGAAGGCGGGCCTCCGAGCCGGGTCTGGGCGGAAGGTCTTCCGTATTGTCTTCGGCGTCGGTACCATGGGCGCCATGTCATTCCTCCCGAGACCCGGTGGCCGGCTTCCGATGGTGCGGCGCATGTGTCTGACGCTCGTGGCGATCTTCATTGGCGCCGCTTGGACACTGAGCGCGGCCGCCTCGGCTTCCGCCGCCACTTCGATACGAAGCGGCCCCAGCGACCTCCCCCGCATCGCTCTCACCTTCGACGACAACTACAACACTTCGCGCGCGCTCCGCATCATCAGTGTCTTGCGGCAGTACGATGCGAAAGCCACCATGTTCCTCACCGGGGACGGTGTGTCGGCATACCCCGACATCAGCCGCGCGATCCTCGCGGGCGGGTTCGAGGTGGGCGACCACTCTATGTCGCACGCCATCCTCACGAGGCTCTCCTGGGGGAGCCTGCTCTACGAGATCGGCGGAGGTACCGATCGGTATCGCGCGCAGACCGGCGGCACAACAGCCCCCCTTCACCGTCCGCCATACGGAGCCGTGAACTCCCGAGTCATCGAGGCGGCTGGGGCCGAGGGTTTCCGCTATGTGGTGCTCTGGGATGTCGACACCAACGACTGGCGCGGGTACTCCTCGAGCTACCTCACCAACCACGTGCTCAGCCATGCTCACAGAGGCTCCATCGTGCTCATGCACCTCACCGCGGCCAACACCGCCGCTGCCCTGCCGGGCATCATCACCGGCCTTCGGGCGCGCGGCTACGAACTGGTCACGGTCTCGGAGTTGATGAACATCCCGCCCCCGATCCCCAGGGTTTCGATCGGCTCACCCTTGGCGGGGACCACGATTGTCAGTAGCTCGCATCTCGTGCAGGGGTCGGCGCAGGGCGGCGCGCCGGGAGCCGCCATCGCCAAGGTCGAGGTCTTGCTGGACGACGGGGCCACCTGGAAGCCCGCCGCGATCCTCACGGGCAAGGGCACGTACCTCACGACCTGGAGCTACCTGGTGCCCTTCGCGCCGGGGTCCACCCCGGTGAAGCTGAAGGCGCGGGCCACGGATACTGGCGGCCGCGTGGGCATGTCGTATTCGGTGGCCGCCACCTTCACCCACGACCCCGCAGCCCTTCCCGCGTACCGTACGTTCTTCGGACGCGACCGCTACGAGACCGCGATACTCGTATCCCGGGCGGGCCATCCGACCGGCGCGTCCACCGTGGTGCTGGTGAAGGGCGACGACTACCCTGATGCCCTCGCCGCCGCGCCGCTCGCCGCGGCCTACGGAGGGCCCGTGATTCTCACGCCGTCCGCGGGGATCACGCGCGAGGTGGGGGAGGAACTCGCGCGCCTCGACCCCGATGTCCTCTACTTCGTGGGCCTCGCTGAGGGAGTGAGGGCCGGCATCGAGGCGGTCGTGCCCGGCGCCGAGATCCGCACCGTGCGTGGCGCCAACCGCTACGACACCGCCGGGTTGCTCGCCGCCGAGCTGGTGGCGAAGATCGGACCTGTCGACACCGTGGTGCTCGCCTCGGGCGACTCGTTCCCCGACGCCCTCTCGGTGGCTCCCCTGGCGGCGGCGCAAGGCTGGCCTGTGCTCCTCACGCCTCAGGCGGGGCCGCTGCCTCCCGTCACGGCGACCGCCTTCGACGCCCTGGGCGCGACGTCGGCGCTCGTGGTGGGCACCTACGTGAAGCCGCCGCCCTCCGTGACCGACGTCATCTCCAAGGTAGGCACCGATCGCTATCACACCAGTGCTCTGATCGCGGCGTACGCCGAGGGTCGCGGGTCGTCGTTCGCCCACGTCGCACTGGCCACGGGGCAGAACTACCCCGACGCCTTGGTGGTGGGCCCGCACCTGGCCGCGCGCCAGGGCGTCCTTCTGCTCACGCTGCCTGATGGCCTCCCGCGGCCCATCCTCGACCTTCTCGACGCCCGGGCCGCCTCGCTCGACACCGTGGACATCGTCGGTGGCCTCGGGGTGATCGAGGCCACGATGTGGCAGCGCTTCCGGCCCTGATGGGGTTGCGATCCACCTGAACTCGTGCGCTTCCTCGCGCACGAGATGCTCTCGACATGAGGTCAATCGAAACTTCCGCCTGAGCGCTCCTGGGGCACCTCGACCGTCCGCTTGACACGCTTCCGCGAGAAGAACATGATGGCGGCGTTGTAGCGTACGTTTCCGAACGAACGCTCTGGCGCCATCGACTCAGGGAGGTCTCGTTGTGGGACTACGTGCGGTGGGTTCACGCGGCCTGAAGGGGGGCGCTGTCGAGCGCCACTCCGTACGACGCTACGCGCGGCTTCGGATGCTTCTGACGCTGCCGGTCGTGCTCCTCTTGCTGACACCGGGCGCGGCTCTCGCGAGTGAGCCCACCATCACGGAGATCGTCGGAAGCGACCGCTACGACACCGCCATCTTGGTCTCGCAGAAGGCCTACCCGGGAGGGGCGGCCACGGTCTTTCTCGTGAAGGGCGACAACTTCCCCGACGCGCTCGCCGCCGCGCCCCTCGCCGCAGCCTACGATGGCCCCGTCATCCTGACCCCCACTTCAGGGTTGACCGACGCGGTCAGGTATGAGCTCACGCGGCTTGGCCCCACGAAGGTCTTCTTCATCGGTCTGCCGGTGGCGGTGAGGAACCAGGTCAGTGCACTCCTACCCGGAATCCCCATCGTGTCTGTGGTCGGTACCGACCGCTATCACACCGCCGCTATGCTGGCCGACGAACTGAATACGAAGAACGGGGGCGTCCCCCAGGTCGTCCTGGCCTCTGGGGACAAGTTCCCCGACGCCCTTTCTGTGGCCCCGTTGGCGGCCGCGAAGGGCTGGGCCATTCTCCTGACTCCGCAGGCGGGTCCCCTGCCCGTGGTGACGAGCCAGAAGATCCAAGCGCTCGGTGTCACCAAGGCCCTCGTGGTGGGCACCTACGTCAAGCCTTTGCCTCCGTCGCAGGTCGTCTCCATCGTCGGCACAGACCGCTACAACACCTGCGCCCGGATCTGTGACTACGCTGTCAGCCAAGGCCTCTCCCTCGAACTCACGGCGGTGGCTACAGGTGAGAACTACCCCGACGCCCTTGTCGTAGGTCCGTATCTGGCCAAGAGCATGGGGATCCTGCTGCTCTCCCGCTCGGCGGAGCTTCCGCAGGACATCGTCGATCGACTCGACGCCGCCGCCGGCTCGATCAAGAACATCGAGGCCGTGGGCGTGTCCGACGAAGTCATCTGGAACTTGACGCGCGTGTGCCAGCACGTCATGACCTACTACTACTGTTTCAACGTCAACAAGCCCCCTTTCGACAACGTGAAGGTGCGTCAGGCTCTGGCGCTTGCCGTCGATCGCACGAAAATCATCTCCGTGGTGACTGACCCCGCGAGGTTGCTGCCGGCGACGAGCTTCGCGCCACCCGCCATGCCCGGATTCGACTTCTATCGTCAAGACTACTTGAAGCCCACGGCCCAGGTGGCTCTAGCCAAGAGCCTTCTCGTCGCAGCTGGATACCCCGGTGGGATCGGCCTTCCAGAAATCGAGATAGCGTTCAACACTAGTCCGAGCCATCAGGCGATCGCGCAGAAGGTCGCGCAGCAGTGGAATGCTATCGGGGTGAAGACCAGACTGAGGTCCATCGATTGGCAAGAGTACATGGATCTCCTCAACTCTGATCCAGGCCAGTTCATGGTGTACCGGATGGGATGGGTGGCCGACTACTACGATGCAGTCAACTTCTTCGACCTCTTCGGAAGCGGGTCGGAGTTCAATTGGACGGGTTGGTCCGACGCCGCATACGACCAGGGTCTGAAGGATGCGCTCGGTCCTATGACCGATGCGGAACGATGGGTGCTCTACACGGGTCTTGAGAAGAAGCTCACGGTGGACGAGATGCCGGTGATCCCGCTGTACTGGTTCTAGCCCCCGGCTGCCCGCATTTGACATAGCATCTCTCTGAACCTGGAGAAGACCCTGACCGTGCGCGAGATGCCGCTCATCCCGCCGATGGGGTACTGACTACGCGCCCGGTGGCGCTACTGGAATATGTTGTCGAGCAAGGCTCCGGCCAACTGCGGTCCGAACTCTGCCTTGTCGGCGGTGTACACGGAAGGGTTCCAGTCGATCCTGATCACCACTTCGCCTTGCAGGGCGACGATACCGTGGTCTGTCGCCGAGAAGGCGCAGACATACGCTTTGTCGCCCACACCGCTCACCTCCTCGACGCTGCCTGCCTCGGCGAACTGCTTGATCTTCTCGAACTCCCCCTCGCCGCCCTGGACATCGGCCGAGAAGCGGATCTTGGACCCGTCCTTCCCGGTCGCAAGGTAGCTGCCCTGCGGCTTCCCGTTCTGTGCGGCGCTCGCCGCCTCAGGGAAGTACGTCATGGTCTCGCCGGTGATAGCACCAACGTCGTCTGCCGAGAGGGCGTCCGTCATGGTCCATCCGTCGGGCAATGAGATCGTGGCGGGCGCCGCCGCGGTCGTGGTGGTCGGCTCATCGGCGGGGGTGGTCGTGGCGGTCTGTTCGGCGGTGGTGGCGGTCTGTTCGGCGGTCGTGGCTGTTTGGACGCCCTGGGCGGTCGTGGTGGTGGCCTCCGAGGAGCAGCCCGCGAACGCGGGAACGGCAAAGAGCAGGCAGGCGGCGAACAGTCTCATCCTCATGGCGCGTTTCCTCCGGTCTGGCCGCGTGTGTCGGTAGCCTGACAATATATCTAAGGGAGCGAGCGAGTCAACAGAGTTCCCGGTGACACGCACTGGTGCAATGGATGCGGTTCGGGTCGCTTGGGTCACTCGTCGAACCTCGCACTCGAGGCCCAAGAGGCCCTCGATCGCTGGATGGAGGACCATGACCGCACGTGGTCCCGTTCGTAGTGGAGACGAGGTGACGCCCCCACGCGCGAGTGTCACAAGACGAACCCGCCCCCGCTCCTGGGCCCGGAAACTCAGAAGTGGAGGCGGAGCTGTCTGTGATCGGCTCGGCTGCGTGCTACTCCATGAGCCCCTTCACCTGGGTCACTACTCCACTCGGCAGCCCGATGAAGTCCACTATGTCGAGGGATGCCTTGTGGGACCGGATGCGCGCCGAGGTGGGGAAGGGCACACTGGCCGAGGTGGTCAGGAAGATGAGCCCTTGGTCTTGAGCCAAGTAGGGGGCCGCGGCCAAGGCGTCGGGGAACTTCTCCCCGACGGTGAAGGCTAGATGACCGTAGGAGAGACCCTGGCCGACGGCGTAGTCCGCGATGAGGCCGCACGTGTTGTAGCGGTTCACCCCCACCAGGAAGGTGGGGGTGACCCCAGGCGGGGCGTTCCAGGTGCCCACCATCAGGGCCTGAGTGGCGCCGAGACTCGCGAGGGCGGTCAGGGTGGGGGTGGGGGTGGTCGTGCCGCTCTGAGGAGTCAGCAGGATCGGCCAGCCCTTTGCGGCGGCGAGCGGTGCCACGGCCAGGGCGTCGGGGAAGCTGTCCCCGGGAGCTACGACCACTTTCGTACGAGCCCCGAGCTTGGTCTTCAGTTCCTCGGCCACCAGCCGGGCGGTGTCGTAGCGGTCGAGCCCGCGGATGACGGTGGGGACCAATCCGGGCACGGCGGCCTTCACTTGGGCGTCCAGGGCCGCGGGAAGGCCGATGACGTACACCTTCTGCGGTTTCAGCCGCCGCAATTCAGCCCCGACCGCTGCCGAGAGCCCGGTCGAGGGGGTGAGGAGGAGGGGGGCATTCAGCGCGCGAGCCAGCGGCGCCGATGATAGGGCGTCGGGGAAGTCATCCCCTTTGACGAGGATCGCCGCCACAGCCGTCCCGGGATAGGAGCGCCTGGAGACCAAGATGGCGGTCTCGTAGCGGTCCTGGCCGCGCAGAGTGGTGTAGTGGATTGAAGGCGTGACGTTGACCGTCACGCGCGCCACATCCGTACCGCTTCGTCCATCGGAGACTTGGAAGGCGAACACGTCAGTACCGACGAAGCCCGGCTTCGGCGTATAGACCAGGTCGGGCGCGGTGCCAGCGAGCGTTCCCGATGTGGGCGCGACAACCGGTACGCCCAGCCAGGTCAGGGTATCGCCGTCAGGGTCGGTCGCTGTCAGAGTGACCGCGATGGCGCTGCCCGCCGTGGTGGACACCACCCGGTCAGCAGCGACAGGCGGACGGTTGAGGATCTCGACTTCGAGCGCGAACGTCGTCTCACCCGATGCGCCGTCGTCGTCTGTCACCCGTGCGGTGACCGTGTAGGTATCACTGGCGGTGTAGACGTGTGTCCCCCGCGCGGTGCCGGTACCTTGCGTCTCGTCGACCGATGCGGTGCTCGTCGAACCGTCGCCCCAGTCGAAGACGACTTCATGAGTATCGAGGCGTCCGGCGTCCATGAATGCCGCTGTGACCTCTACCGATTCTCCTAGAGCCACGACCACATGGCGCGAAGCGATCTCGAAGAAGGCCGGCGGCACGTTGGTCACGCGGAGCGTCGCCGCGTCGTCATCCACACCGCCATTGCCATCGGCCACCGACAGCTCGATCGAGCCGTCGTAGTCGTCAGCGAACACGACCTCCGACCACGGCGAGAAGTAGCCGATGCCGCCGATCGTTCGACCGGCCGCCTTCCACCGATACGACAAGCTGTCGTCGTCGGGGTCCGAGGACTCGGAACCGTCAAGATCGACAGGCGACCCTTCTGCCACCTCGTACGGCCCGCCTGCGGCGGCAACGGGCGCCTCGTTGGCGACCGCCGTGATAGACATCGTCGTGTCCGACGAGTCCTCGCCGTCGGAGACCGTCACCCTGACTTCGTACGTGCCGGGTCGAGCGTAGGTGTGCTCCGCATGGACCGTGCCGTACGTACCGTCCTCAAGCCCTTCGAACGGCGAAACGGAAACCGTCGCTGTCGAGGCCTCTCCGTCGCCCCAATCCACGGTCGCCGAGAACGTCTCGCCGGAACCAGGATCGCTGAAGGGAACGTCGTTGAGCGCGAACGCTTGCCCCGCCGTCGGACGGGGAAGCGGCGCGGGCGGTGAGACCGTCGGCGGAGCGTTCGCCACCGCTACGCGTGCATCGTCCACACCCACCACGCCGTCATCGTCGGTCACGGTGACTCGGACCGCGTAGTTGCCCGCCGAGGTGTAGGTGTGCGTCCCGGAAACGACTCCGCTGTCGGCCGAGACGATGATGTCGGCCGGGACGGCCGCACCGTCACCCCAATCGATGAGGGCGGTCGGAGTGGATGTCTGCGACGCCCCGGAGTACGTGGCGAAGATCCCGACGACGCCGCCTTCGACGGCATCCTGATCCGCACCCGCATCGACGCCTATCCCGCCGCCGGACGCGCCCGTGCCACGACGGAACTCCAAGGAGTACCTCTGCCAAGTAGGAGATGCCGCTTCATCCCGCCCCAGCCAGACGTAGTACAGGTCAGGGCCCACAGCCTGGAAATCGTCGCCCGCGGCCCACAGAGGGGCTCCGTGACGCCTGTACGTGCCCGACGTCGTGTTGCACAGGTCTCGGGGCGTGTTCCAGGTCTCGCCGAAGTCCGTGCTTACGCGAAGGATGCTGTGGGTGACGTACTCGACGCCGTTCTTGGGGTCGCCGAGCGCGCCGACCCACAGCCCGTAGATGTTGTTGCCGCTCACCTGGACCCCTCTGCTGGAGGTCGTGGGAAACGCGGTGGGATTGTCGATGCCGAACTGGTGCGTGATGTCCTGGGGCGACCCGTAGGTATCGCCGCCGTCACGACTCACCGCCATCATGATGCGAACCGGATCCGTGGCGCTCAGTTCGGTGCCGGTATCCCATTGGACGGCGACGGTGCCACCGTCGGCAGCAGCGAATGCGCGTCGGAATGGCCGAGGCGTGTTGCTGAGAGTATGCGGCTCACCAAAGCTCAGGCCTCCGTCATGGCTCGATACCATGTGGACCGGCATGGTCGCCGGCTCCCGTGGAGCCTCGTACTTGATGTGGAGGTCGTCACCGTCGGGCACCGCCTCGAGGGAGTCGATATTGTCCTCGGTGTCCACGGTCGTGGGGTCGAGCCAGTTGCGACCGGCGTCGATGCTCGTGAAGACCGTGAATCCTGTCGACTTGAGCGAGGGCGGGCTCGTGCTGTTGTTCGTGACTTCGTCGTAGGCGACCACGTTGAGCCGGTCACCTTCGACACAGGCGTCTGCCCACAAGTGTCCGTAGGGGTTGAAAACCCTGCTCATGAGCGTGACCGGCGCCTCAAGGGTCCGCCCGCGGTCATGAGAGCTCACGACTTCGACGTTCTCGTCGGCACCGGTGCGGGAGGTCAAGAACACCATCGAGGCGTCCTGACCCGACACGAGCAACTGCTTGAAGTTGGTGATCGCCGCGCCGGGGTGGGCCTGCTGCGGCGAGTCCCAGGTGGAGCCGCCGTCGTGGCTGACGGTGATCGCCAGGTACGCGTCTATGTATACGAGGTAGACATCCTGACCCGACGCGGCGAACGCAAGCATTCTGACGCCCGAGTCGGCCACGCTCGTCCCATCGAACTGTGAGAGATGATGAGTGGTGAAGGTCGCGCCGCCATCAGTGCTCTCGTCGAGGTAGACGCGGGCCGGGATCGTGACGCTGTTCTCGGTGTGCTGGGGGACGTAGCGGATCTTGTAGACCCGCGACCCGCTCACGGCCATGCTCGGGACGCCGTCATCTCCCACCGGCAAGCCGAACTCGCTGATCGCCGCTTGGAGCACCGGCTCGCCATAACTCGCGAGAGGCACCGTCTTGGGCCGGATGCTGAAGACCGCGTCAGAGCGGTCCTCGCTGGTGTTTATCCCATCGCTCGACATGACCTTTATCAGTGCGGTCTCGCTCACGTCGGACTTGGAAGGCGTGAAGCTGACCGATTGCTCGGTGGTATCGATCGCGAGCGCATGCCAGCTCGCGCCCCCATCCGTGCTCAGCAAGACCGAGGACTCAACCGGGTCTGAGTCGGCGTCGTTGGTGTTCCAGCTGATCGTCACCGGTTCGCCAGCGGTGAGGGTCTCCCCGCCGTTCGGGAAGACCACGTTGGCGGTCGGTGAGTTCGCCGAGACCACTCGCTCGGCGAGAACCGTCGTGCCGCGCATGAGTGCTATCGAGGCAGTACCGGGCACGTCGGGAACCCGCAACATGAACGGCGCCACCGACGAGGGCGACTCGTTCCATCCAGTCGTGCCGAACGCCGGATCGAATCCCGTCTGGGCGATGGCGTCGCCGCCCGCGTCGCGGTACTCGATCGTCAGGGCGCCAGGATCACCCAGTTCCCGGTCGAGCACCGAGTCCATCCGGTACCACGTGTCCAGCGTGACGGTATCGTCCGCTGTGATCTGGCCGGACAGGACGATGACCGGCGGATCTTGGACCGCCCGCTTGAAGATGTCGACCAGTGTGTCCCACATCGGAGCACTGATCCATCGCGGATTGTCCGACGCACCGAACGGATGCATGAAGTCCCACGTGACGGCAGGGAAGCTCTTCTGCCTAAACGGCGAGTAGCCCGGTGCGCGGATACCGGTGTGCGCTCTGAGGTTCTCCTGCGTGATGCCGGGTTGCTCCAGGAGCCCCTGCCCCATGTAGGGGCCGTTCACCAGACCGTAGGTGTGCGCTATCTCGTGCGGGACGGTGGCCTTGCCCGCCTCGGACCGCCGCAGCAAGCCCGCTGGGTAGTGGTCGGCCGGAGGTACCGTCCACGGCGCCAGGCCGAGGTAGCTCTTCTCCATCCGCTTGGCAAAGAAGTCCTGATCGGTGATGCCGACGACCATATCCAAATGTGAGAGCCTCGCCGCTTTCGCGAGGTCTTGCCAAATGGCGACCAACTGATCTTCGGTGAGTGTAGGGTCAGTCGAGTCTTCGGGCACCCTCGTCAGCGCACCTCCCGTAGCGAGCGTTGCCGAGGAGATGATCGACGGCAACACTTCAGACGACCGTCCAAACGTTTTGACCACGGGGAACATCGCCTCGACGAGGCCGTGAGAGGCTGCGGACCATGCGGCCACCTGCTCTGCCGTCATGGTGGTGTCGCCTGGGAGATTGAGCGGCGAGTAGCCCACCTTGATCTCCTGAGTCTTCCAGACGCGAAGTCGAGGCGTCTGGATCGAGTCGTTGCTTTCGCTGTCGTTGGCCGTCGCATCGACCGGCGCGACGGTGACCTTCGCGCTCACGTACTCAGAGTCTTGGAGCAACAAGGGCTCGGGCAGGAACAGCTCGGAGGTCGAAGCCGCAGGAATCTGTTCGGCCGACTCACGGACAACGACCTGGTCGTCCCGGCCCTTGTATCCGTAGGTCAATTCGAGTCTGACGTTCACGGTCTGGGTGGTGGCGTTGCCGTTGAAGACCAAGGCCCGCACCGCGGTGCTGTGCGACTGGACGAGTTGTGTGGAGCCATAGGGCGCCTGAACGATCTGCACGCCGGTGACCGCGATGTCGTGAGCGAATCCACCACTCCGAGCTTGGATCGTGCCGACGCGCTGGGTCAGATACCACGACTCGCCGCTGGTCCAGAGGGAGGACCAGATCCCGTCCACTGTCTCGATGACCGCGTCGAAGCAGCCGACAGCGGCGTCGCTTATCTGCTTGCGCTTGGTGAAGGTCAGGCCCGCATCCGAACTCTGCGCGAGGTAGATCTGGCGTCGTGCGACGCCGGGCTCGGTGTTGCTCCACGCCACGTGCATACTCGTCGCATCGCCGGAGATCGCGAGCCGGCGCTTCTCCTGGCCGGGCGCTCCTTGGATCCGCGCAAGATCGGACGGCTCGTAGAACTCGTAGAAGTTGGCCGTGCCAACTTGGCCGGTTGAGGCCACTCGAAGAGTCCGGTACGGCGAGGACTCCAGATTGCCCTCCAACCAGCCGATCGCGAAGGTCTGGCCGAAGGCGGCCAGCTCGAGCTCGGTCGAGTCGACGTCGGGCGAGAGACTGATGTTCGTGGTGGAGTAGAGTGAGCCGTCATTCCCAACGAAGCGGACCAGAACCTCGTGCGTGACACCACTTCCGGCGGGACCAGGTCTGCTGAGCTCCTGTTCCCAGGCGACGGCCATGAGACCAGGGAGCCCGGCGATCTTCGGGTTCCGGGCCGTTCCCTCATCGTTGACCGGGTTGTCACCGATGATCGCGCCGCGCTTGAAGGTGCGCAGCCGGACCTGCCTGCCCGCCTGGTACACGACACCGGCCCGGTCGCCCGAGGTCTCGACGTCGTAGACGTCTCCCGACGAGGGCACGTATCCGTCCAGGTCCTGCGCAGTCGCCGCCGAGCCATCCCACACCAACGACTGCGCCCTCATCTCACCGCTCATGCCCGTGAGTGTCTGCAGCCTGTACACGAGGTAGATCCGGCCGTCATCAGCTATCGCCAGCTTGGGTGAGTGAGCCGCGTAGTCGTCATCAGTGGGAGTCAGGCGCCGCGTCGTGAAGCTCGCACCGTGGTCCGTGCTCGTCGCCAGCACGACCTCGGTGGCCCAGACGTTGCCCGAGGGTGAACTGTGGTTGAAGAAGGCCTCGAAGGCGACATACACCGTGGCTCCCCGCGCCGCTACTTGCGGTGCCGACTGCACCCAGTACGCCTGCGTGTTGGGATCGAGGATCTGCATCGGTTGCCCGAACGTGCCCTCGCCGACATCGCGGCGCGCGAAGTAGGTGGCCCCAGCGTCACTCCACACCGCGTACACACGTCCGTCGCTCTTGTCCATGGACGGATTGCCGGCCCTCGAATACGGCGACTGGTTCAGGCGCTCTACGGGAGGATCGGGGTTGGGGAGAACGGTGATCTTCACGTCGTCGCTGGCGATGAGGTTGCCGGCCCGGACCTCCAGCTCGAAGGTGAGGTCCGTCAGGTCGTCGACAGCTGGCGCCACAAATGTCGTTGTTGCCGCATCCGGCGACGCGATGGTGACCGAGCTTCCACTGACTTGCCGCCAGTGGAAGCTCACTACCTCACCGGTGGTGGTGGTGCCGGCACCGATGAGAGAGGCGATCTCATACGCGTCGACTTCCGCGTCTTGGCCGGCGTTCGCAGTGACCAGTTCAGCCTCGGCCGCAACATGAGTCACAGGCGTCAAAGCAGTCAAGAGCGCAATGCTCACGAGGAACCAGAGGAATCTACCGCCCCGACCAGAACGACCCTGACTCGCGCCCATCTCACTTCCTCTCGAAGAGCTTTGTCTGTTCTCCAACACAAACCGAACTCGCAGCTCGGAAGTTCGAACCGCGATAGGAAGCCTGCGGGGACCGGTCGGACAAGAACGCAACACGAGCTGCCGGTGCGCAGCGGAACAAAGTCGAACTCCCCGATGAACCGCGTCCTCGGCTAGGTGTTCGACCCCGTACGCCGAGGGAGTGCCGTGCGTGCCGAGCTACTTGAGTTGGCCATGTTCCTTGAGTTCGAGGAGTTGGTTCACGACCTCGAGGCCGTACCCGAAGTCTCTGCGGCCAAGGCCACTCCTGCCACCGAGAGCGCGAGCGCGACTGCGAGTATGAAAGCAGCCGTCATCGCCTTTGCGTATTTCAGCGTGACTTCCCCCCCCACGACAACGGATGCACGGATGATGCATTGTGAGGCAAGAAGGGTTGTGTGTCAATGGCACAATCTCACCGGGTTTACGGGTGGATCACAGGCAGGACGAGGGGCAAGCCAACAGGTACAGGGAACGTGGGCCCGGGGGTGTGGTCGCAGGCCACGAGCCTCGTCTCCGGGTCTTGTGGTGAGTGAAGAAGCAGGTGTGCGCGGCGGAGTGTGGCAGGGTGAGGACGAGCCCGAACATCTTCCGCGTCACCTGCTGGCCCACGGGCACGCCGATCGGCAGATGCCACCAGTCGATCTGTCCGATCTCGCCGGGGAGGTACGTGGTCCGCTGATACGTCTTCGCAGCCAGGAACTGCGGTCACACCTGGGCCAGGTAGTCCTTGATGATGGTGATCCTGCCCGTGTGTCCGCGGGCCTGGAGCCGCTCCCTGGTCACCACATGACCGGTCGACTCAAAGAAGATCCGTCGCAAGCTCGTGGAGATGCTTCTGCAGTTCCGAAAGGCGACGACGCTGAGCCTCCCTCGAAGGTATTGGGTCCCACGACCTTCCACGACCAGAATACCGGTCGCTGGACATCGCTGCTGTGGCTGTCACCGTGGCCGACTAGGCATCCTCCGACCCGGGCGGGAAAGAGGGGCAACAGAAAAAGCCCCGCAGATGCGGGGCTTTCTCCTGTAGCGCGCCTGACGGGATTCGAACCCATGACCTTTGGTTTCGTAGACCAACGCTCTATCCAGCTGAGCTACAGGCGCAACATGGCGGAGAAGGAGGGATTCGAACCCTCGGTAGGAGCTTAAACTCCTACACTCGCTTAGCAGGCGAGCGCCTTCAGCCGGCTCGGCCACTTCTCCTTGCTCTGGGCGGCGTCCCTCTGGAAGGGTGTGTCGCCCCGCGTGAAGCTCTTCGGCGGGCGAATGCCCCACGCGTCCGCGTATTCTAGCAGAGGGGCGCGGGAGCGTCACGAATGGACGGCGCCCCGCGAGGGCTCCGGGGAGAGCCGGCCGGAGCGCACGGCGTCAACCGCCGGCCAAGTCGCCGGGCGGGCGCATCGCCCTCGCCGCCGCGTCACCCGGCTTGGCGCCTTACGACTTCCCGCGCACAGGCACCAGCGCGCCGGAGACCACGCCGGCACCGGGGGAGATCAGGAGCATGATCACCTGGGCAACTTCTTCCGCGCTGGGCCAGCCACTCGGATCGGCGTCGGGCTGGAGGGCGCGGTTCCCGGGCGTGTCCACGTTCCGGGGCAGGATCGCGTTCACGCGGATGCCCCGCGGCTTCAGCTCCAGGGCGAGGCTGCGCGTGAGTGTGTGCACCCCGCCCTTGGCGACGGCGTAGGCTAGTTGGCCGCCCTTGCCCTCGACGGGCTCCGCGTTGCCGGCGTTCACGATGACGCCACCCTCGGTCATGTGCGGAACCGCCTCCCGCAACACGTGGAACACGGTGTACAGGTTGGAGCCGAGCTGTTCGGCCCACACTTCGTCGCTGGTGTCGGCCACCTTGCCCGGGGCCCAGTTGCCGATGAGGTTCACCACCACGTCGATCCCGCCGAAGCAGGTGATCACGTCGGCGACCATCTCTCGGGCCTGAGCCGGGTCGCGCAGATCGGTGTCCTTCAGCAGGCAGTGTGTATCGGGGACGCCCACGGAGGCGGCGAGATCCTCGAGCCGGTCGTGCTGCCGCGACACGAGCACCACCTTGGCGCGGGCCGCGACGAGCATGGGGGTGAGCACACGGCCGATGCCGCCCGTGGCGCCGGTGACGAGCACCACCTTGTCGGTGAGGTCGTGTGCGGGTGCGTCGTTCATGATGTCCTCCAACTGCTGGTGGCTTGCGTGCGTCGTGATCGCGGGCATCCCAGCCGCGCGCATGCTCATGATGTCCGATACCTTCAGATACCAGGATTCGGCCTGAGCTATGCGTGCGCCTTGCGATCGGTAGGCGTTCGAGGGCCGGCGGTTTCCCCGGGTGGCGGCGCGTCGGCCGATCGCCGACTCTTCAACGGTCCCCACCGAGGTGCGCTGCCGGGATATCCTTGAGCCGTTCGGCCGAGCCGCGGCCTGACGACACCGAGCGGGGGAGGGCGACGTGGACCAGACGACACGGCGAAGTCGGGTCGATGTGGAGGGCTTCGGAGCCGATGTCCTACTGCCCGCGCTTGTCGTGATGTTCGGCATGCAGATGCTTCGTGTGCTCCTGCCGTTGCTGGTGTACGTGCTCCGCGATCGCGCGGGTCTGCAGGCCACTCACCTCGGAGTGGTGGCCCTGGCGCTCTTCGCCGGAGCGTTCCTCGTGGGCCCACTTCAGCGGGCGTTGGGCACCCGGCGCCTGATGGTGTTCACGGCCGGGGGTCTGGCGTTAGTGCGCCTGGCGCTGCAACTCTGGACCGGGGACCCCTTCGTGGATCTGGGCTTGGCGATGGCCGGAGCCCTGCTCTTCGTGCTGTTCCTGCCCGCGCTGCGTTCGGCGACGGCCCTGCTTCTTGGCCTGGCTCTCGACACGGGATTGAACGGAGTTCTTCTCACCTACGACCTCGCGTGGCGCGGCGGCACGCGGGCGACGGTCACGGTGGCTGTTCTGGCCGCGATCATCGGCTACCTGCTCTATTCCGTACGCGGTCGGGACCAGGGTGGTGGAGTGGGTTCGTGCGGGAGAGCGGGGCCGTGGCTGGCGGTGGGGCCGGCCCTAGCCTTGCAGATGTTGGTGTTCCAGAACGTGGCGCGGACGGCCGCCCTCACCGACCTGTTCCTGCCCACCGCGGCGCTCCTCACGCTGGCGGCGCACGTGCTCGGGCTCGTGTTGGTTTCCGAGTCGGCGCCTCTCCTGGGGTCTGTCGCGGGCTCCCAGTGCGACACGCATGAGGCCGCCAGGCCGGCGATACGCCGGGCGCAGGCGGCGGCCCTGGTGTCGGTGGCCGGCGTGGTGCTCGTGCTGAGCATGGCGGTGCCGGGTCCGACGGGCATGGCGGCGGTGCTGCAGTTGGTCGTCGGCCAGGCGGCCCTCGCCATCATGGTCGCGGTGGTGGTCGGCTCCGTCTCGGGCGGGCCCTCATCGACACCCAAGCAGCCGGGCGATCGCCGGGCGGCCGGCCGCGGAGGCGCAGGGCCCAAAGCCCAGCTCTCCCTGGTGCACGGCGCGGGCATGGTGGTGTTCGTCGCGCTACTCTTCCTGGCCTACTCGGGATATGACATAGCGTTGCCCTTCTCGGCGGACCTGATCCCGGTGGCGGCGGCCCTGATGCTCGCTGCCTGCGCCCTCTGGGCGGTGCTGGGCTTGGGGCGAGTCCCCGCGAGCGCGGCAGGCGTCTCCCGTGTGGCGGCACCGCCACATCCGGTCTCGCCGCTCGTCGTGTCGGCCCCTCTCGCTCTGGTCCTGGCGCTCGGTGTCGTGTCCTTGGGTCAGGCCTATCTGCTCGAGCGCCCGATGACGGCGGGCGGGCCGGCGGGGGACGGGGTGCGGGTGATGAACTACAACCTGCACAACGGGTTCGCCACCGACGGCCGGCTCGATCTCGAAGCGCTGGCGCGCACCATCCAGGCAGAAGACCCCGATGTGCTAGCGCTCCAGGAGGTGTCGCGCGGTTGGGTGATCAATGGGTCTGTCGACATGCTCGGCTGGCTCTCGGGGCGACTCGGCATGGTGCCGGTGTACGGTCCGACCGCGGGGCCGTTGTGGGGGAACGCCGTGCTCACCCGGCTTCCCATCGAGTCCGAGGTGCTACTCCCGCTGCCCACTGAAGACTTGCTGCTGCGACGGGGGCTCATCGATGTCTCACTCACCGTGGGCGACGAGGGCTCCCTTCGGGTGATCGCGACCCACTATCACCACCCGGATGACGGCGGACCGGTGCGCGTGCTGGAGTCCGAGGAGATGCTGCGGGTCTGGGGAGGTGCAGCGCGCACGGTTGTCATGGGCGATATGAACGGGCGCCCCGGCGACCGGGAGATCGAGATGCTGCGGCAGGCCGGCCTCGTGGAAGTGCTGGCGGAGGCGGGAGTGTCGCCCGGCTTCACTTTCCCGTCGGACGATCCGATCGAGCGCATCGACTACGTCTGGGTCACGCCCGACCTGCTCCCACCGGAGCAGGGCCCACTCGCCGACGTGCGAGTCACCACGGGCACGGCGTCGGACCACCGTGGCGTCGCGGCCACCTTGGGCCTCGCGAAGTAGGAGGCCGCCCGGGCCGGGGGCTGTGCGACGGGCGCCCATCCGGCGCCACCAACAGGTATACTCTACATCCGGTAGGCGAACGCCGGTCGGTCCGCGAGGGCCCATGCCGGCGACGCGGACCCTGCTAGGGGAGCGCTCGGCGCTGAGAGTGTGGCTCGACCACTGACCCTGCGAACCTGATCTGGGTAATGCCAGCGAAGGGAAGCACTGGTTACTCGTACGCCCGAGGCGCGGCATCATTGGTGCGCGCCTTTTCTCGTTCGAGGGAGTCCTCCCCGCGGCGGCGGTGCCCGTGTCGTGGATGGAGGAGCATGTCATCGTGCACGCAGTGATCGTAGGCGGAGCGACCCTCGGCGGACCACTCGACCCCACCCTGCTGGCGTCCGCCGATCTCCTGATCGCGGCGGACAGCGGCGCCGACGCCATCAGAGCTGTCGGGCTGCGGCCTCATCTGCTCGTGGGCGACATGGACTCGGTGGCCGAGTCCACCTGGCGTGCGCTCGAAGCCGAGGGCGTGGAGACGCACGTGCTCCCGGTCGAGAAGGACGAGACCGACACCGAAGTCGCGCTTCGCCTGGCCGTCGACCGGGGGGCGGATCGCATCACCCTTCTCGGAGCGCTCGGCGGCCCTCGTCTCGATCACCTGGTCGCGGGACTCCTCCTGCTCGCCGCGGACTGGCTCGAACACGTCGACGTGCGCATGGTCGACGGCAGTCACGAGGTACGTCTGGCCCGCAATGATGTCGCCATCGAGGGCGAACCCGGCGACATCGTCTCTCTGCTCCCCCTCACGCCGTCGGTTCACGATATCGATACCGAGGGACTGCGCTATCCGTTGCGAGGGGGCTCGCTGCACCAAGGCGCCGCCCGGGGAGTGAGCAACGAACTGCTCGACCGACACGCCCGGGTGAGACATGGCGAAGGCCGCCTTCTCGTCATCGTGCACCGGCCCGAAGACATCGTGCACCATCCCGAAGGAGAATCCCATGACCGATGATGATCGCGCGCCCGGTGACGGAGGCACGACCGATCAGCCGGAAACCACGGGCTGCCAGTTCTCCGTCTATCCGCTGACCCAATCCGACATCCATGCGCCCATCCAGGACGCAATCTCCGCGGCTGCCTCTACCGGACTCCCGGTCACCGTGGGACGGCTGAGCACCTTCTTGGAGGGCCCCGAGGATCAGGTCTTCGCGGCCTTGCGCTCGGCATTCGCGGCTGCGCGCGCGAGTGGAGGGACGGTCATGGTCGCCACGCTGACCACCGGGGTGCCCGACGACGAACTCGTGGCACACATCCAATCCACCCGCGTCGATGCGGCGTCACTGGCATCCACGGCACCTCCAGGTGAGAACCCGGACTCATCCGGGTCTGCCCATACGAAAGGACGATGAGGTTGAGAACGGAAGAGACGGCGAATCCGAAAGGCACTTCTGCCGCAGGCACTTGGTCTGCCGCGTGGACCACGCGCGAGATCGTGGTGGCCGCGGTGCTCTCGGTGGCGGTGGGCGTGGTGTTCTGGACGTGGGGGCTCCTGTATGCCACCGCGTTCGCGGCGATACCGTTCCCGGCGAGCTACGCGCTGGTGGGGGTGTGGATGATCGGGGGGTTGCTCGTGCCCTATGTGATCCGGCGCCCTGGGGCGGCGGTGGTGGGGGAACTGGTGGCGGCGTTCGTCAGCATGGTGCTGGTGAGCCAATGGGGCGCGGCCGTTCTCCTGAGTGGTCTGGTGCAGGGAGTCGCCGCCGAGGCCGTGTTCGCGGGCCTTCGCTATCGTGTCTACTCCACACCGATCCTGATGCTGGCCGGCGCGCTTGCCGGCGTAGCGAGCATCGTTCTCGACAGCTTCCTCTACGGGTACTGGGAAGCCTACTCGATCGGCAGTATCGTCGTTGGAGCGGTCTTGGTCGCGATCAGTGGAGCCTTGCTGGGCGGCGTCATCTCGAAGCTCGCGGGTGATGCGTTGGCCGGCACCGGGGCGCTCAGCGGGCTGGGCATATCGCGCGAACGGAATCGTACGGACTAGGAGGCTGTTGAAGATCGAAGCCTTGGCCGCCAGAACGCACTGGACGGCGCGATACGGCGTCCTCGGTCGCGCACGTAGCGCTGCTACGAGCGCTCCCTGCATCCTCGTCTCACGCGTGCCCATCGCGCCCTGGCGGCGAAGCGTCCAGTCTTCAACAGCCTTCTAGGCGATGGAGGTCTGAGTTGAGCGATGCTCCTCGGACGGGGGCAGGTGAGGCGGCTGCGGGAGCGACGAAGCTCTCCGGTGAGGCTCGCCATTCATCGCGCACCTTCACCGGCCCGCCGCGAATACGCGCGCGCGACCTCACGTTCCGCTACGCAGAGCGGCGCGACCCCGCCCTGCGGGAGGTGAGCTTCGAGGTCGCCCCCGGGGAGACGGTGCTGGTGCTCGGCCCGAGTGGATCGGGCAAGAGTACGCTGACGCTCTGTCTCGACGGACTGATCCCGCACGTCGTCGAGGGAGAGTACGAGGGGATCGTGCAGGTGGGCCGTCTGATCGTGGAAGAGAGCGATGTGCCCCGTCTTGCCCGTGACGTGGGCCTGGTCTTCCAGGATCCCGAGTCGCAGTTCGCCACGCTCACGGTTGCCGACGAGGTGGCGTTCGGCCTGGAGAGCTTGGCGGCGCCCCCCGAGAGGATCGCGGAAGCATCTCGACGCGCCTTGGCCGCGGTCGGCCTGGTGGGCTTCGACGCACGACAGCTCACCACCCTGTCCGGTGGCGAGAAGCAGCGGGTGGCCCTCGCCTCGGTGCTGGCCATGGGCCCCCAGGTGATCGTGCTCGACGAGCCCTCGGCGAATCTGGATCCGGCCGGCGCAGTCGACCTGTTCCGTCATCTGCGTGGGATGGCGCGAGACGGAGGCCACACCCTCATCGTCATCGAGCATCGACTCGACGAGTTGGTCGAGTGGATCGACTCGGTGCTGGTGCTGGATGCCTGTGGCCGCGTGCTGTTCAGGGGCGACCCACGCGAGGCCTTCTACGAGCGTAGCGCCGAACTAGTGGCAGCCGGGGTCTGGAGGCCACAGACCACCGAGCTCGTGCTGGCCCTGAAGGAGCGCGGTTGGCTCGTGCCGGATCGACCTCTCACCGTCGCTGAGACGGCCGCCACGCTGGCGAAGACTCCCGGATTGCTTTTCGCGCTCCGCGAACCTCGTGACCCGGGTGAACCTCGTGACCCGGGTGAACCCCGCGTCCCCGATGAACCTCGCGCCCCCGACGAGTCGGCGGGCGGGTCCGATCCACCGGAGCCTCCCGGACCACCCGCGATCGAGGTACGCGACCTCACCTACAGCTACGACACGTCCGGGTCGCCTGCGCTCGACGCCGTCACTCTCGCCATCCCGGAGGCCCAGGTCACCGCGATCGTGGGGGCCAACGGAGCGGGGAAGAGCACTCTCGCCGGCCTGATCTCCGGGGTGCTGCCGGCGGCACCGGGGAGCGTGTTCCTCGGCGGTATGGACGCCTGTTCCATCGAAGAGCGAGCTCGCTTCGCTAGGGTGGGTCACGTGTTCCAGAACCCAGAACACCAGTTCGTCACCGGTACCGTCCGGGGCGAGCTCGTGTTCAGCCTCACCCAGCGCTCGTCCCTGGGGCCGTCCGAGGTGGCACACGCCGCATTGGTGGACTCGTGGCTGGATCGCTTCGGACTGTCGGAACTCGCCGACGCCGGCCCGTTCACGCTGAGCCAGGGACAGAAGCGGCGATTGAGCGTGGCGGCCATGCTCATCAGGGGCCAGTCGGTGCTCGTGCTCGACGAACCCACCTTCGGCCAGGACAGACGGCAGGCGGACCGACTGGTCGGCACGCTCGTGGAGCAGAGCGCCCTCGAGCGCCGCACGATGCTCATCGTCACTCATGACATGCGTCTGGTGGCCGAGCACGCCGACAGCGTGGTAGTGCTGATCCAGGGTGCCGTTGCGTTCCACGGACCGCCCTCTCGGCTCTTCCAAGATGAAGCACTCCTGCGTCGCGCCGGCCTTGCTCTACCGGCGATGGGCGAGCTGGGCGGGCTCCTGCGCGACCTCCACGCGGTCGAGAATGACTTCGTCGCGCCAGCGGATCTTCTGCTGGCGGCGGGTCTTCCGGGCGACTCTGTGGATGGCGCGAATGCTCCGACGCCCAGCGCGGCGACAGGGCCCGACCCTACCCCTCCGACCGGGAGGCCCGACCCGAGTGCGAGTGTCGCGGGTGGTCTGCGACCGGCCGCAGGCACTTCTGCGGCGGGCGCCTACGCAGCCCCGGGCTCCGCTGGGGAAGGTTCCGCAGCGCAAGGCTCCGCAGCCCCGGGCTCCGCGCTCGACCGGTACCTCGCGCGGCGGAACCCGGCCCTCAAGCTCGCGGTACTGCTGCTCGTGTCGCTCATGCTGACGGCGGTGTTCGATCCCTACACTCCGGCGGCCTTCCTTGCGCTCGGTCTGGTGGTGGGCAGCGTGCTGGGCGGTCTGACCCCTTGGTCCGTGGCCCGCGCCGTCGCGCCTCTTCTCGTTGCGGGTGTGGGCGTCTTCGTGGCCAACATCCTGTTCAATCGCTTGAACGACGTGTCTCCGACTCTCTTGGTGCTCGGCCCGATACGGGTGACCGAAGTGGCCCTGTCGACCGCCGCCTCGCTTACGTTCCGCCTCCTTGCGTTCGCCGTGTTCTCCGTGGTGTTCGTGCGCACGACCGATGCCGGCGACCTACTGCTCAGCCTGGTGCACCAGGTGAGGCTCGACGAGCGGCTGGTGTTCGGCACCATGGTGGGATATCGCATGCTGCCTCTGCTCACCTACGAGTATGGGCTCATCAAGGCGGCACACCGGGTGCGTGGCGTTCCGAAGGGTGGCGGGCTCTTGGGAGCGACGCGGCGCACCTGGCGGTACGCCATCCCACTGCTCGCGGGGGCGGTGCGACGCGCGGGGCGGGTGGCCATCGCTATGGACGCCCGTGCGTTCGGCGCGGGGCCCCGCACCTATCGCACACGGTCACAGGTGGTCGCGGCCGACTGGGTGTTCTTGGTGCTGGGCATCGCGGTGCCCGCGGGACTGATCCTGGTGCTACGCCTGGCCGGGGTGACGCGCTTCGGCATCGGGGTGTAGGCGGCATCGGAGTGTAGACCGCCGCGACGGGGTTCCGGCCGCCGCGACGGGTTCTGCCCGCGGCACCTGGGCGTCGGCTGCGGCACCTGAGCGGCGGCTAGACGTCCTTCAAGGAACGCTCGAGCCGCTGTACCACTTCACGGTCCGCCGATCGCCCACCATAGCGGGCGTCCAGGTAGACGACCGTGATCCCTTCTATCGAGGCGGCGCCGGCGGGAAGGGCCTGAGCGGCGCGCGCCGCGAAGTCCCGGGGTCCCTCCGCGGGATCCCGATCGAGGCCCCGCCGACGCAATCGGCGGAGCAGTCTCGCGTAGAGCGCCGCTTCTTCGCCCTCTCTCGAACCACGGCGCCAGAGAAGGGCCGCGGCCAGGAGGGCTGTGACGAGCAGCAGAAGCGCGGCGATGTCGCCCAGGCCGTCCACATCGAAGCGCATCTTGAGTGGAGCCGCAAGCGCCGCGGCCACCGACGCGAAGAGCGCGGTCTGCATGCCGAGATCGTACCCGAGCACAAGAGCCTGCCAGCGCAGCCGCGCCCAGTCCAGCAGCATGAAGGCGCGCGAAGGGGTCTCGACGACCCCGGGTGCCGCCGGGCCTTGGCCCGGCGGCGTCGGGTCCACGCGCAGCCAGCCCTGTCCGGGGATGTACGCCTCCACCCAGGTGTGCGCGGAGAGCTGGCGCACCAGGTAGTAGTCACCCGCGGTGTTGTAGTCACCTCCAAGGTATCCCGCCACCACCCGCGCCGGCACACCCTCCATGCGGAGCATCAGGGCCATGGTCGAGGCGAAGTACTCGCAGTACCCGACCTTCTGCTCCAAGAACAGCTTGAGAGGATGCCCCTCCCCTTCGGGGCTGCGCAGCGCGTACGTGTAGTCGCCTTGCGCGAAGTGGTCGAGCAGCAGTTGGGTGATGCGATACGGGTCTCGTTCGCCACCCACCACGTCACCGGCGGTCTGGGCAACGATGGGCGGGAGTCCGGACGGCACGGTGAGGTTGGCGGCCAGCGTCAGCGCGCTGGGTGCTACGGCTGAATACGGAGAGGTGTCAGAGGACACGCGATAGAGCATTCGACGTGTGACGGCGCGCGTCGACTGTACCGCTCCGTCGTACACGAACTGCGAGCCCAGGGTGTCGTCGTCGGCGCGGACGACCCGGTCGAGACCGAACAGCGTCTTCTCGCCATGGGGCTCGAGGTAGATGACCTGCGAGATGAGGGATGCGGGTCCAGCCGACGCGAGTCTCTGCGGGAGTGTCTCCTCGGGGAGCGGGTCGCGCTGTGTCCAGGAGAAGCCGTCAGCGTTCTCCAGCACCAACCCGCGCCAGTAGGGCGCAGGGAGCAACGGGCCCTTGTGTTCGGGAAGCTCGGCCCGGAACGCGATCGCGGGGCTCTGCGCTATCCGACTCACGGAGCCAAGACTCACGCTGTCGGAGAACCCGGTCACCTCGGTTCCCATGTTCGCCGCCCCACGCCATATCGGGGCCTGCGTGCGGGGGAGCCCGACGAAGAAGAGCAACACGAAGGGCAGACAACCCACCATGAGCACCAGACCCACGCTCCCCACCCTCTTCAGTGTGGCCCGTGGGACCATCCGACGACCGAGCGTCGTGCCGAACGGCAGCCAAAGGAGGGTCAGTGTGCACAGCGCGAGGTATCCCAAGAAGAGCGGTCCGAAGGTGGCGCTCACCGAGATCATGGCCGAACCGATGAGCAGCACGAGACTGAGGAGCATCACCTGCAACATGTCTCGGGCGACCTTCGGAGTGAGAAGCTTGGCGCCCATCAGCACGACCGACCCCGACAGGAGCCTGGCGATCGGCCCCCCGACGGCGGGCGTCCCCACCGCCACGATGAGCCCCAGCACCACGAGTATGTTGATGAGCCAACTGGAGAGCGGGTGACGCTCGGTGAGGTCCCACGTGAGTCCTACTCCCACCAGAATGGCCAGCAGCAACGCGTAGACGGGTGACACGTAGAGGAGCATCGGCAGCACGCCCAGCGCGGCCATCCCGTAGGTCAAGAAGATGCTGAGGCGGTCGGCTCGCATCGCGCCCGTCAGCCCTGGAAGAGCGCCAAGGCCCGCAACTGGCGCTGCCGATGATTGATGCCGGATCCGGGCTCGATGGTCTGTCCGGGGAGGTCGAGACCCACGCGGCGGCCGTAGCGGTGGGCCTCGAGCACGAGTCCGGTCAGTTGGCTGAGCCGGTGTTCGATCGTAGGCCCGGGGACGCTGTCGAGCGAGAGAAGGAGCGGGGGAGCGGACTCCTCCTCGAACTCGTTCACCACCAGGCTGCCCAGGCGGGCCCAGGCCTTCCAATTGATGCGGGTGCGCGAGTCGCCGTCGGAGTAGGCGCGGGTGCCTCTGAAGTCGCCCCCTACGCCGAGCCGCCACGAATCCACCCCCGCCTCAGCTCCCATGTGGGAGTAGAAGTCGGTGCGGTCAGGCACCAGCGGCGCCGGATACACCACCACGTCGCACGCGAGGGGCAGGGTGCCTCCACGGTGGAAGAAGGCGAACGGGAACGACGAAGTGATCACCACGTCGCCCAGCGGGTGGATGCCGCGGCGCTCGAACCTGAAGGGAAGGAGCCCCTCGGCCTGGTCACGGGCGGGCACTTCGGGCAGAAGCATCTCTTCGCCGCCCGCTGCGATGTTGAGGAGGAACGAAGGTAGACGCTTCCTGGTGTTCGTCACGGTGAGCTTCAGGGCGAGTTGCTGTCCGGCGAACCATTCGCGCGGCGGGGTCACCCCGAGTTCGAGGCCGCGCAAGGCCTGGTGAGCGATCATGCCCGAGAGCGACATGAGCGCCAGCAAGCCCGCGGTGATCAGGTAGAGGAGGTTGTTCGCCGAGTTCACGGCGGCTGCGCCCACGAACAAGGTCAGGCCGATGTAGAGCCAGCCGGATCGGGTGATCCTCACCCGTATGCGCTTGAAGCGGATCGGTCGTTGCATGGGCGGGGAGGCCCCTCCCGGTCAGGGGATCGGCACCGTCTTGATGAGCTCCTCCACCACTTGTTCCCGCCTTACGTTGGCGAACTCGCCCCGCGTCACGAGACGGTGGCGCATGACGGCCGGAGCGATGGCCTGCACGTCCTCGGGTATGCAGTAGTCACGGCCGGCGAGAAGAGCCCAGGCCTTCGCGGCCAACACCGTGGCCTCGGCTCCGCGCGGGGAGACTCCCATCACGAGCTTCTCCGAGCGCCGAGTGGCCCACACGATATCCAGCACGTACTCGAGCAGGGCGTCGGAGGTCTTGATGAGCCGCACCCGTTCCTGCGCGTCCTGCAGTTCTTGCAGCGAGATGGCGGGCATGAGCGTCTGCAGGCGTTTGCGGCTATCCAGGCGCGTGAGCAACTCCTTTTCCATGCCCCTCGCGGGATAGTCCATGCGAAGCGACATGAAGAACCGGTCGAGCTGCGACTCCGGCAACGGGAACGTGCCGTACTGTTCGATGGGGTTCTGAGTCGCTACCACGAGGAACGGCTCCTTCAGGCGGTACGTGGTGCCTTCCACCGATACCTGTCCCTCGCCCATGGCCTCTAGCAAGGCGCTCTGCGTGCGAGGGGTGGCTCGGTTCACCTCGTCTGCCAGCACCACCTGCCGGAAGATGGGGCCGGGGCGGAACGTGAAGGTCTGGTCTCGGGTGTCGAAGACGGAGGTGCCGGTGATGTCGGCCGGGAGGAGGTCGCTGGTGAACTGGATCCGGCCGAATTGCAGCCCGAGCGTGCGCGCGAGGGCGAGGGCGAGCGTCGTCTTGCCGATGCCAGGGATATCCTCGAGAAGCAGGTGCCCTTTGGCAAGGACGGTGGTCATCGCAAGACGGATCACCTGGTCTTTTCCAAGCACGACGCGGCCCACGGCGTCGAGGACGCGCTCGAGAGGCTTGTTCATACGTGACTGCTCCACTCTCTTGGAGTTGCCTGTGATACCTACTATCGACATGATGTTCCCCACCCTTGACGGCGATACACTGACGGGGTCGTACTGACTAGGGGTCGCCTTGACGGGGTCGCCTTGACGGGGTCGCATTGGCGGGGTCGTACTGACGGGGTCGCCCTCCCTGACGAGGTCGCCATGACGGGTCAGGCGTTTCGCAGGTGCGCCCCGATGGCAAGACTAAGAGCCACGAAACGGTGAGTGGGAGGGAAGGCGTGGAGGATTTCGAGAAGCTCGGCGTGTTCTACCTGGGGCGCGAGTACGATCTCGCGAAGGGTGAGGTGCAGGACGACGTCTTGCTGTACGACTCCAAGGACCTGGTGACGCATGCCGTCTGCGTGGGTATGACGGGCAGCGGCAAGACCGGTCTCTGTATCGGCCTTCTCGAAGAGGCCGCCATCGACGGCATCCCCGCGATCATCATCGATCCCAAGGGTGACCTGCCAAACCTCCTGCTGACGTTCCCCGACCTGGAGGCAGCGGATTTCAGGCCCTGGGTGAACGAGGACGACGCCGCCCGCAAGAACCTCACACCCGACGAGTTCGCCCAACAACAGGCCGAACTCTGGACGAAGGGGCTGGCCGACTGGGGTCAGGACGGCGCGCGCATCCGGCGCCTTCGCGAGGCCGCGGAGTTCAGCGTCTACACTCCGGGCAGCAACGCGGGCCTCCCTCTCTCGGTGCTGAAGTCGTTCTCGGCTCCAGGTCCAGCCGTCCTCGGGGACGAAGAACTGCTGCGCGATCGGGTCAGCACGGCATCCACCAGCCTGCTCGCCCTTCTGGGCATCGACGCCGACCCCATTCAGAGCCGGGAGCACATCCTCCTCTCCACTCTGTTCAACCAAGCGTGGAGCGCGGGTCTCGATCTCGATCTGGGCTCGCTGATACACCAGATCCAGAAGCCGCCTGTGACCAAGGTAGGCGTGCTCGACATCGACAACTTCTACCCGCCGAAGGAGCGGAACGAGTTGGCGATGCGGCTCAACAACCTCCTGGCGGCCCCGAGCTTCCAGGCCTGGCTCGAGGGAGACGCCCTCGACGTGGGGCGACTGTTGTACACAGCCGAAGGGAAGCCCCGGGTCTCGATCATCTCCATCGCCCACCTCTCCGACACGGAGCGCATGTTCATCGTGTCGCTCCTGCTGAACGAGATCCTCGGGTGGGTTCGGTCCCAGCCGGGCACGAGCAGCCTGCGTGCCCTCATATACATGGACGAGATCTTTGGCTACTTCCCGCCCGTGGCCGAGCCCCCCTCCAAGAAGCCCCTGCTCACGCTTCTGAAGCAGGCGCGGGCGTACGGGGTCGGCATCGTGCTCGCGACTCAGAACCCCGTGGATCTGGACTACAAGGGCCTCGCCAACACCGGCACGTGGTTCATCGGCCGGCTCCAGACCGAGCGCGACAAGGCCCGAGTGCTGGAGGGCCTCGAAGGCGCGGCGGCAGGCGCGGGCGGCTTCGACAAGGGCGCCATGGAGCAGACTCTCGCTGGTCTGGGCAACCGGGTGTTCCTCATGTACAACACGCACGAAGACGGGCCGGTCGTCTTCCACACGCGCTGGGCCATGTCGTACCTACGGGGACCACTCACGCGCAGCCAGATCAAGACTCTGGTCGACCCGGTGAGGGCCGCGCATGCGGCGATCCCAGCCGCCGCCGCAGCCCCTCAGCCCGTCGCGCCGGTCGCTCCGCAGGACGCGAGCGCGGCGGCCGCGGCGCCACCGTCGGTGCCGGCTGCTCTATCCCCGACCCCCGAGACCGCCGCGCCGGGATCGATGGGCGCCGGCTCCGCGACCAGGCCGCTCCTTCCCCCCGATGTCACCGAGTTGTTCGTGCCGGTCCGTGGGGGCGCGGGCGACCTCGTGTACAAACCCGCGCTTCTCGGCGCTGCCGCGGTACATTTCGTCGACGACAAGATCGAGGGCACGTTCGGCAAGCCGGTGTCGGTGTTCCTCCCGGTGCGCGACGTGGTCGGGTCGATGGACTGGGCGGCAGCTGAGGCTCTCTCGATCCCCGTGGACGATCTGGAGCGCGAACCCGACCCCGCGGCCTCCTTCGCCCCGCTGCCCTCTTCGGCGAGCCAGGCCGACAGCTACAAGTCGTGGAACAAGGAGTTCGCGGCCTGGCTCTACCGGAACGAGGTGCTCGAGTTGAAGAAGAGCGCCGAACTCAAGCTCATCTCCCAGCCGGGGGAGAGCGAGGGCGACTTCCGGGTGCGACTGCAGCAGGCGGCCAGGGAGCGACGCGACGCGCTCACGCAGGAGCTGCGCGAGAAGTACACCGGGAAGCTGGCCAGGATCGACGAGAGCATCCGCAAGGCCGAGCAGACGGTCGGCCGCGAGGAGGAACAGGCCAAGGGCGCCAAACTCCAGACCGTGGTCTCACTCGGTGCGACCCTGTTGGGCGCGTTCACGGGGCGCAAGGCATTGAGCGCGACCACTCTCGGCCGAGCCACGACGGCGGCCCGGGGGGTAGGCCGCAGCTTGGATCAAGCCGGCGACGTGGGGCGCGCCAAGGAGACCGTCGAGGCGAAGAACAAGGACAAGCTCGCGCTGAGCGCCACGTTCGAAGAAGAGGTGGCCGCCCTCGAGTCGAAGATGGACAGCCTCAGCGAGAATCTCGACACGTTCGCGGTCAAACCTCGCAAGAGCGACATCGACGTGAAGCTCGTCGCCTTGGCCTGGATGCCCTACGTGCGCTCGGCTGTAGGTGAGTTCACTCCGGCATGGGAGTAGCCGGCTTCGGGCGCCGCGGCGATCAGCGGTAGAAGCGGATCTCGGAGAGCTGCACCTGGAAGCGCTCGCTCTCCCCGGCTGCGAGATGTGTGATCCAGATCCGCCCAGAGGAGACCGGCTGTTCGAACGCGAGTGTCTGGCGTTGGAGGCCGTCGAGCGTGCCCATCGCCGTGACCGTGCCGTCACCCGCGACTGCCTGCACCTCGGCCAGCCATCCGGTGCTGTGCGCGAGCACTTCCATCACCGTAGCTGGAGCATCGAGCACGAACGTGATCCCTACTCCGGTCTTCGGGAGTCCGCCGAAGTCCGCGTTGCGGTAGAGTTCGGTCGTCCACCCCGTGGTGTCGTTGCCGTCGATCAACTGCTCCAGTAGCTCGGGTCGCTCGCTGTCGTCGCCCTCTGGGTCGTAGTCATCGACCGTATCGACCTTCACGGGGATAGGTTCTCGGGTCACGGTGAGCTGGATCACACCCCCGCCTCCCCGGTCTCCGGCCGCGGGTTCCTGCGCGAGTACCGTGCCCGGCTCATCGTCGAGCGAGAGCACCTGCTCCACCACTTCTACTCTCAGCCCGGCTTCCTCGGCCGCGGTGTTGGCCTTATCGAGCGAGCCGCCCACGAGGTCGGGTGCCGCGGGTCCACGGGCCAGGAAGAACCATCCGGCCACGAGTCCCACCACGACAAGACCCGCGATCCCCAAGGTGCGTCTCGACACTCCGCTGCGCCGACGCTCGCGACGCTCGCGCATGACTTCAGAGCGTCGCCGTGCTGTCGACTGCGTGCTCGATGTGCTCGGAGGCATGTCGATGTAGGCCACGGATACGGGTGGCGGTGGGGCTTGGGTCCCCGGGGGCGGCACCCACGCGCCGCTTTCTGCGTCGTGCTCCTTCGTGCTGCGTTGCGCCCTGCGCAGACCGCCGATGAGGCCGCCCGCCGATCGTGTCTGACGGAATAGATCGAGTCCCACGAGCGCGCCGACCAGTTCGTCCGCCGATTGGAAGCGGTTCTCGGGCAGCTTCTCCAGGCAGCGCAGGATCACTCGCTCCACGTTGGCCGACAGCTCGGGAATCAGTTCGCTCGGTGGCTGCGGCGGCACCCGTACGTGTTGGCGGCCGACTTCAGCCAGTGATTGACCCTGGAAGGGAGGTCCGCCGGTGACCATCTCGTAGAACACGATACCGAGGGAGTAGAGGTCGCTGCGCTGGTCCACCGGGCGGCCCTGCACCTGCTCCGGCGACATGTAGCGGCTGCTCCCGACGATCGACCCCTCCCGCGTGACCTTCGTCCACTCTTCCCCTGTGGCGATGCCGAAGTCGGTGAGCTTGGCTCTTCCCTCGGCATCGAGCAGGATGTTCTGCGGCTTCACGTCGCGGTGGACGATCCCGTTCAGGTGGGCGTGCGCGAGGCCGGAGGCGATCTGGCCGGCGATCTGGCCGGCGTCTCGCGCCTCCAGGGGGCCGGTGTTCTTGATCAGATCGCGCAGAGATCGCCCTTCGACGTATTCGAAGACCAAGTAGTCCTCGGTCTCCGACGAGCCCCGGTCTATCAGGGTGACGAGGTTCGGGTGGGAGAGCCGGGCTATCGCGCGACCCTCTCTCTCGAAGCGGGCACGGGTGTGCTCGTCTTCGCTCATGGGAGGTTCGAGGCGCTTTATCGCCACGTGTCGGTGCAGACGTGGGTCCCATGCTCTGTACACGGCGCACGTGCCTCCGCGACCGAGCACCGGCCCCAGTATGTAGCGATCTTGGTAGAGTTCCACCTCGGGAGAGGATCCTGCCGATGGCTCCCCGGGAGGTGAGCCCGGAGATCGTTCCGCTTTCGGCCTGTCGCGGGGCGGCGTCAGGCCGCGACCGAGTCCATCAGATGCACTCGACGGTGGTGACGATGCTCTCGTGTCGGCGGGTCGTCTTGGTGGTAGGGGGTCAGGCATGGCCTCTATCTGAGGATGAGGGTTGGCCCTGCAGGCTCGTGTCTCTTCTTCGCCGCAGCGCAGGTTGTTCCTGCCGCCGTAGGCCGCGGCCCGGGGATATCATGGCTTCGGCATCGGTCGAAGACCAGCCGCTATCGCTAGGACCTCGGCCTCGTCGAGTCCGACGGCGGACACCGCGTAGGTCGTTGCTGAGCCGGTCCACACCACAACGACCGATCGGCCCGAGATCCCAAGACTACCCGGGATGCCGTTGACGTCGACGGTGGTGGCTCCGTCGAGACCTGGATCGAACCAGTCGCCCTGCATGAGTGAGAGGCCCACATCGGGGCGGGCGGGATCTACGTATGTCACCTCGAACCCCTGGCCTCCGGCCGCGCTCGCCCGGTGGGCCGGATTGCTGCCGCCGGCCACGGGGGCGAGGCCTGCCGGCATCACCGTGGGGTAGAGCACCGGGAAGCTGTAGGTGGCTGTGAGCACCTGGAATATCTGTGGCGGGGAGGCGTTCGGCGCATCGCCGTTCGTGCCTGGATCGACCTCAGCGGAAGACGCCCCGTTGATCACCGCGACGATCGAAGACCCCGGTGCCATTCGGGCCCCTCCACTCGGCGATTGCTTGAACACGAGGCCGGGGAGCACTTCGTCGGTGACCTCGCCAAGGAAGCGGATGGAAAGGTCGGCGGCGGCGGCGGCGGACTCGGCCTCTGCCTTCGTCATGCCCGAGAGGTCGGGCACCGTGCTGCTCGCCGCCGCCGCCACCCACACGTGCACCGAACCTCCGGAGGGCAGTTCGCTGCCAACCTGGGGTTCCTGGCGGGTCACCGATCCCGGCGTGCCGCCGGGGTCGGGGTCGGAGCGCACCGCGGCCAAGCGTAGTCCGGCAGACTCAAGAGCGACTTGTGCCTCCTCGGGGGTCAGCCCCAGCAGATCGGGCACAAGCACCATGGGGGGCGGCGCCGCCACCACGACCCGTATGACCGTGCCACGTCGCACCACCGCACCCGGGCCGGGCTCCTGGCTCACGATCACGATCGCAGGGTCGTCGGCACCCTCGGGCGCCACAAGCCCGAGGCCCACGGCCTCGGCCTTGGAGACCGCCTCGGCCAGTGTCGACCCAAGAAGCGAGGGCGTGGTCACATCCTCGGAGCGCGTCGTGGCCACAAGCAGGGCGATGCCCCCCGCCAGCACGATCGCGGCGATCACGGCGAACAGAAGGTAGCCGCGCAGTGGGCGGCGGTGAGGGAGGTCCAGTTCAGGGGATACGGGCACGATCTCTCCCCGGGGCTCGTTGCGACATCGGGCTCTCAGCGGCCCAGGGTAGCACACGGTCGGGCGGTCTTGGTCTTCCTCTCGGGGCGGATAGGCACTATTATTGCCGTGTCTGTTGCGCAGTGTCGGCCGCATCGTGCGCGGCGACCTCAATGTCGTCGGGCCGGGGGAAAGACATGATCTACTACGTCATCCCGCCTGAACTCGAAGAGACGTACTTCGAGGAGTTCAGGAAGAGATTCGAGAACGTAGAAGGCGTCGAGGTCATCCTCGACCGCCGTTCGAGTGAGCGTCGCACCGACCAGGACCACGGCGGCCAACGGGTCCTTCGCGATCGCCGCCGCCGGCGTGCGCCGGGCACCTTCCCACCTGTCTGAGCTCACGCCCAGGCCGTGGCGGCCTGAGAAGCGGTCGTGAGCTGCCCCACACCATTGGGTGACCCAGAGGTCTCGAGCCGTCAAGCACCCCGGGGTCGATCCGGGTTCCTGCTCGATCTCCACAATCACACCCATCATTCCCACGACGGAATCCTTACTCCTGCCGAGCTGCTGAAGACGGCCGCGGAGCGGGGTATCGCATGCGTTGGAGTCACCGATCACGGCACGATACGGGGCGGTTTGGAATGCGCGGCGTTGGCCGCTGAAGACCCCGCCTTGCCTCAGGTGATCTGCGGGCAGGAGGTCTTCACCGAAGTCGGCGAGATCATAGGTCTCTACCTCTCACGAGAGATCCCCTCGGGGTCGAGTCTGGAGGAGAGCGTTCGCGCCATCCGGGAGCAGGGGGGCATCGTGTATCTGCCCCACCCGTTCGACTCGGTGCGGCGAGCGACGATCCGGCCCGAGATGCGCGAGCGCGCCGCTCTTCTTGCCGACGTGATCGAGGTCGCCAATGGCAGGAGCCTCCGGGCCGGCTTCGACGCGAAGGCCCTCCAGCTTGCCACTCGCACAGGCCGCGCCTTGGGGGCCGGCAGCGATGCGCACTACAAGGGAGAAGTGGGGCGGGCCGTCATCGAGGTCGAACGGATGCCGAGCCGAGACGATGTTGTCGAAGTGCTTCGACACGGTCGGCCGATCCGCTCCCGCACCCTCCGCACGGAACTCCTTGCTCACTGGTTCTTGGCCCGGGTGGGAGCCGACAAGCTGAGAGGTGTTCTGCGGGGGTGAGTCGCCCCGTGGGTTCGGCGCACTGATCTCGCGGCGACCCCGCACCGGTTGGATCGGGTCCGCCGCGGGTACGGTGGTCGTGTCGCCTTCGACTCGAGGGTGGCAGCTGCTGAAGCGTCGTGCGGTGAGGTAGCGATGACCCAATGCGACGAGGTTTCCGTCCCTGCGGTTCTGTGGGAGCCGCGCGAGCGAGACCTGTCGGTGCTCTGCTCCCTCTGCGCTCACCACTGTCGAATCGATTCGGGTGACCGAGGTCTCTGCGGGATCCGCGAGAACCGCGGCGGCGAGCTGCGTGCCCTCACGTTCGGCTGCGCGATCTCCGCGGCCGTGGATCCGATAGAGAAGAAGCCGCTCTTCCACTTCCTGCCGGCGAGCACCTCGTTCTCGATCGCCACCGTCGGGTGCAACTTCAGATGTTCGTTCTGCCAGAACTCCGATATCAGCCAGATGCCTCTGGATAGTGGGCCCATCCGCGGGAGTCGATTCCCTCCCGAAGAGGTGGTCGCACAGGCCATCGAGACGGGCTGCTCCTCTATCTCGTACACGTACACCGAGCCCACGGTCTACCTCGAGTACGCTCTTGCGTGCGCGGAGCCGGCGGTGGACGCTGGGCTCATGAACGTCTTCGTCACGAACGGCTATATGACGCCGGATGCTCTCGACCTCGTCCGGCCGTATCTGCACGCCGCCAACGTCGACTTGAAGTCGTTCGACGATGATTTCTATCGAACGTACGTAGGCGCCCGACTCTCCCCCGTGCTGCGCTCGATCCGGCAACTCGTGGACATGGGGGTGTGGGTGGAAGTGACCACACTCGTGATCCCAGGTCTGAACGACGGCGACGACGAACTGCGCGCCATCGCGGGCTTTCTGGCCGGCATCGATCCGAATATCCCGTGGCACGTCTCTCGTTTCCATCCTTCGTTCCAGCTTCTCGATCGACCTCCCACTCCCGTGGCGACCATCGAGAGGGCCGTTGCGATCGGGAAACAGGAGGGTCTGCACTACGTGTACGCCGGCAACGTCCCGGGGGGCGGGTCTGAGTCGACGTCGTGTCCCGAGTGCGGGGCGGTGGTGATCGAGCGCGCCGGGTTCCGCACGAGGGGGGCGCGACTCCGTGGTGACTCGTGCGGCGCATGCGGGGCCCGCATCGCCGGCGTCTTCCTTCAGCCCGAGAACAGGGAGGGCGAGTGAGCCTCATAGGCTGTTTCGTGACCCCGCATCCACCCCTTCTCATCCCTGGGGTGGGAGGTGGGAAGATCGCCGAGGCGAAGGCGACCGCCGATGCCATGCGCCTTCTGGCGGAGCGGACCACGTTGCTCGAGCCGGACACGGTCGTGATCATGTCCCCGCACGCGCCTCTCGATCGGTCGTTCATGGGGGTGAGCGCGGCGGAGGAACACGCAGGCACGTTCCGGTCCTTCGGGGCGCCGGATGTCGGATTCAAGGCGAGCGGAGAGTTCGAGCTTGCAGGGTCGATCCGGCACGCCGCCGAGTCCTCCGGTGTCCCGGTGCGGGTGTTCGCGACCGGGCGGCATGTCGATCTGGACCACGGTGTGTTGGTGCCGCTCGCTCTGCTCTTCCCGGGCACGTCCAAGAGCCCGAAGTTGGTAGTGCTCAGTTTCAGCTACCTCGGATCAGAGGTGCACGTGGCGTTCGGGCGGGCCGTCGCTTCGGCGATCGACGACCACCAGGAGAGGGTGCTCTTCGTGGCGAGCGGCGATATGAGCCATCGTCTCATCCCGGGCGCCCCGGCCGGCTACAGCCCGCGCGGGGCGGATTTCGATCGCGCCGTGGTCGATGCCGTGGGCTCGGCGGATGTCGATGCTCTTCTTGCGATGCCGCGGGACCTGGTACGGGAGGCCGGTGAGTGCGGCCTGCGCTCGTTGTTCACCATGTTCGGCGTGTTGGAGGGCAGGGACTTCGAGCCGGAGGTGCTCTCGTACGAGGGCCCCTTCGGAGTGGGTTACCTGGTGGCCGACATGGGGATCCGTGCCGCCGCCCCGGAACACCCGCCAGCCGAACACCCGCTGGTCGCTCTGGCGCGGCGGGCGGCCGAGGGTCACGTGCGCGGTGAGGGCGCGGTGGAGCCCTCCCTGCCGTCCTCAGTCTCGGGGGCGCCCGCGGGTGTGTTCGTCTCGCTGCACCGACCGGATGGGAGTCTACGAGGCTGCGTCGGCACGGTCGCGCCGACACAGCCGTCGCTGGCCGAGGAGGTCGTTCTCAGCGCGGTGAGTGCGGCGACGCGCGATCCGCGCTTCCCGCCGCTCGCCTTGCACGAGCTGCTCGGTCTCAAGGTGGCGGTGGATGTCCTTGGTGAACCCGAGGAGGTGGCCGCGGTGGATGACCTCGACCCCTCCCAGTACGGGTTGATAGTGAGAACCGACGACGGGCGGCAGGCGCTCCTGCTGCCCGACCTCCCGGGAGTGGACACAGCGGAGCAGCAATTCCGTATCACCTGTCAGAAGGGTCGCATCGATCCGAAGGCAGATGGGTATCGTCTCTACCGGTTCCGTGTGACCAGGTACGGTAGCCACTGAGCGTGCTCTCCCGTGCCGGGGAGGGTCATGTATCATGAGATTGAAGGAGGTGTTCGGCATGGGGCACGGATCGAACAGCACTCGTTCCCGTTTGGATGACTTGCGGTACCTTTCGCGCGGCGAGGGTCCCGCATGGAAGCGTTTCGCCGGTCGGATCATCGACCTGCGTCACATCGGTTGGGACGTGGCGGTCAAGGCGATGGAGCGCACCGCCGGTCATCGCCGCGGGGCCCGCACCGATTCTCAGTTGAGGGTCTCTACGCGTGACCTGCTCGTGAGCAAGAGTCGCGCGGTGCGTCAGGAGATGGAAGGTCTTGCCGACGCCGTCATGCAGGCCGGGCAGTACCCTGCGAGGGACGAAGCGACCAGGGCCGTCAATGCCGTGATGGACGTGGTGCGCGAGCGCGTCCCCCCCGAGTTGTTCTCGAAGTTGAGTGAGCACCTTCCTTCGGAGGCCTCACGCCTCAGGCGCGCAGCGTCAGATCGCCTCTCGTGCGCTGACTCGTTCTCGCCCGCGCCCACTCAAGGACCCGGCGGCGGCACCACGGCCTGATTGTCGATCGTCAACCTTTGACGACGGCCAGCGGCCGCAGGCGGGCTACGCGCGGGGACACTCCCGTCCGATCCATGACATCCACCACTTCGTGGATATCCTTGTATGCCTCGGGCATCTCTTCCATGAGGGTCTTGCGGCCCTGAGTCCGCACCACGACGCCGACAGCCGCGAGTTCCCGGCTGATGTCGCGACCCTTCGCCCGCTTGAGCGCCTGTGCGCGACTCATCGCCCGCCCTGCTCCGTGACACGTCGATCCGAAGGTCTGACGCATGGCTTTCTCTGTCCCACGGCAGACGTAGGAGGCGGTGCCCATATCGCCTGGTGTCAGCACGGGTTGCCCGACGCCCCGGTAGGTCGGCGGGACCTCGGGGTGACCGGGGCCGAACGCCCGGGTCGCACCCTTTCTATGCACGCACAACTCAAGGTTCCGCTCGCCGGATACGTGTGTCTCGATCTTGGCGATGTTGTGGGCCACGTCGTACACCAGGCGCAGGCCGAGGGAGCGCGGCGAGAGGCCGAGTGCCTTCTGCATCGACTCTCCAGTGAGGTGCATGATCATCTGGCGGTTCGCCCACGCGTAGTTCGCCGCGCACGCCATGGCGCCCAGATATCGGCGGCCTTCGGGCGAGTCCACCGGCGCGCATGCCAACTGGCGGTCGGGCAACTCGATGCCGTAGCGGACTGAGGCCGCCGCCATCACCTCCAGGTAGTCGTCGCACACCTGGTGGCCGAATCCCCGCGAGCCGCAGTGGATCATCACGGTCAGCTGCCCCTCGTGCAGGCCGTAGGCGGTCGCCGCCTCCCGGTCGAACACCTGATCGACCACCTGGATCTCGAGGAAGTGGTTGCCCGATCCGAGAGTGCCCACCTGATCCAGGCCGCGCGCGAACGCGCGCTCGCTCACCGCGTCGGGGTCGGCTTCGGGCAGGGCTCCGCCGGCCTCGGTGTGTTCGAGGTCGGCCCCTTCACCGAAGCCTTGTTCCACAGCCCATGCCGCACCTCGCACCATCAGTCGACTGAGTGCCGGGGCGGTGAGTCGCTCGATGGCGCCGTGCGAGCCGACACCGGAGGGCACATCGCTGAAGAGTCGGTCAGCCAGCCGCTCGGTCTTCCCGGTGATGTCGGCTGCGTCCAGGTCGGTAGCCAGCAGGCGCACGCCACAGTTGATGTCGTAACCCACGCCGCCCGGGGAGATCACCCCGTCCTTCACCCTGAATGCGCCGACGCCGCCTATGGGGAAGCCGTAGCCCAAGTGCATGTCGGGCATCGCCAGCGAGTACCCTTCGATGCCGGGCAGGTGGGCCACGTTGCGCACTTGGTCGAGGCAGGGGTCGGAGGCCAGCCGGCCGGCCGAGGTTTCGTCGGTGTAGACGCGGCCGGGCACCCGCATGCCGCCGGTGGCGGGGATCTCCCACACGTTCTCCGACACCCGGATGAGGGTCACGGGTGCGCGGCCTGGCGGACGCTTCACCTCGATCGCGCGTCCGGCAGGCGGTGCGTCACGGCTTCGATCTCAACCTGCCTTCTTGCCACCTCGGGTGGCGGCCGGCTTCGGTCCCTTGGTCGCGGGTGCGCTCTTCGCCGGCTTCGGGGCGCCCTTCGTCGTTGCGGCGGCCTTCGGGGCGCCCTTCGGGGCGGCCTTCGCGGCGGCCTTCGCGGCGCCCGCAGCGCGTTTCGCGCCGTCACCGTTGTCAGCCTTCTCCAGGGCCTCCGCGATCACCTCGGACACATGATTCACGTAGACGAACTTCATGTCCTTGATCACGTCGTCCTTGATCTCGGACACGTCGGCCCTGTTGCGATCGGGAAGGAAGACCTTCTTGATACCGGCCTGGCGTGCGGCGATCACCTTCTCCTTGATGCCGCCCACTGGCAGCACCTGGCCGGTAAGGGTCACCTCGCCGGTCATGGCGACATCGGCGTCCACCGGGCGGCCGGTGATCAGGCTGGCGAGCGCCGTGGTCATGGCGACACCGGCCGAGGGGCCGTCCTTGGGAGTGGCACCCGCGGGCACGTGTACATGCAGGTCGTTCTTCTGGAAGAAGTCGGTGTCTATGCCCATGGCCGGGGCGATGCTGCGGATGTGGGTGAGGGCGGCCTGAGCCGATTCCTTCATCACGTCGCCAAGTTGCCCAGTGAGGGTGAGCTTGCCCGTGCCGTGCATGGCTCTCGCCTCGATGAAGAGGATGTCGCCGCCGGCGGGGGTCCAGGCCAGCCCCGTCGAGACCCCGGGGTCGCTCGTGCGCCTCTTCGACTCGCGGAACAACTTCTGATTCCCGAGGAGTTCCCGCACCTCGCCGACCCCGACGGTCATACTCTTGCGAGACTCCTCTGCCACCAGGCGCGCGAACTTGCGCGCCACCTTGCCGATCTCGCGTTCCAGGTTCCGCACGCCGGCCTCCCGCGTGTACCCCTGGATGATCGCACTCACTGCCGCGTCGGTGTACTTGAGCTGGCCGGGCTTCAATCCGTGCCGCTCCAGCTGGCGGGGGATGAGGTACTGCCGCGCGATGTGGAGCTTCTCTTCCTCCGTGTAACCCGACAAGGGGATGATCTCCATGCGGTCGCGCAGAGGCCCCGGGATGGTGTCGAGCATGTTCGCCGTCGTGATGAACATCACCCGTGAGAGGTCGTAGGGAAGGTCGAGGTAGTGATCGCGGAAGGTGTCGTGCTGCTCGGGGTCGAGTACCTCCAGCATCGCGCTGGAGGGGTCACCGCGCCAGTCGGCCCCCATCTTGTCGATCTCGTCGATCATGAACACCGGGTTGTTGCTCTCGGCGTCGCGCAAGGCACGGATTATCGTGCCCGGCATGGCCCCCACGTAGGTACGGCGGTGGCCGCGGATCTCCGATTCGTCGCGCACGCCTCCGACGCTGATACGAATGAACTTGCGGCCGAGGGCCCGTGCGATGCTCTGCCCCAGGCTGGTCTTGCCGACGCCGGGAGGTCCGGCGAAGCAGAGGATCGGGGCGCTGGGCTGTTCCTTGAGCTTCTGCACCGCGAGGAACTCGAGGATGCGGTCTTTGACGTCTTCGAGGTCGTAGTGGTCCTCGTCGAGCACCTCGCGGGCGTGTGGGATGTCCAGGTTGTCCTCGGTGAGGACGTTCCACGGAAGAGACAGGATCCAGTCGAGGTAGGTGCGGATCACTCCGTACTCCGCGGCGGCGGAAGGCAGCTTCGCGAGGCGGTCCAGCTCCCGTCGGGCCTGTTTCTCCACGTCTTCGGGCAACTCAGCTTCGTCGATGCTGTTGCGCAGCTCGTTCACCTCGGCCATGCCCTCATCGGATTCGCCGAGCTCCTCTTGGATGGCCTTGAGCTGCTGGCGCAGGTAGTACTCGCGCTGCGTCTTCTCCATCTCCGAGGTGACCTGGTCCTGGATCTTGGTGCCGAGTTCCAGCACCTCGAGCTCAGCACTCATGATCTCGGTCAGACGGCGCAGTCGTTTGGCTACCTCCACCTGCTCCAAGAGCTCCTGCTTGTCTTCGGTCTTGAGGCGCATCGTCGAGGCCATGAAGTAGCCGAGGGCGGCAGGGTCTTCGATGTTGACCGCAGCCATCTCGAGTTCTTCAGGCAGGTACGGCACCAACTGAACGATCTTCGTATATACCGACACGAGGTTCCGTTGGAGCGCGTTGAGTTCCTTCGACTCCTCCAGCACATCTGGAAGATCCACCACGTTCGCCATCAGGTACGGCTCGAGGGAGGTGTACTGTTCGATCCCGATGCGGCGCACGCCCTGTACGATGATGCGCAACGTGCCGTCCGGCGCCTTGATCATCTTCTGCACTACAGCGAGCGTGCCCACGGAATAGACATCTTCGGGCCCGGGGTGCTCGACCTCCTCGTCGCGCACGGCGACGAGCCCCACGAGTTTGTCCTTGATCAGCACGTCGTCGATAAGACGCACCGAGCGGGGTTGCCCCACGGCGAGCGGCATCATGGTGTCCGGGAACACCACGGTCTCCTTGAGGGGCAGGATCGGGAGGGTCGATGGAGTCGGCGTGGCCTCGGGTGTGCCGGGTTGTGGCTGCCGGACGGGTGCGGCCTCCTCGATGGGCTCGACCGTCTCCGTCTCGCTCTCGGCAGTGGGGGTGGCTGCGGGTTCCATGTCGGTTCTCTGATCGTCGGAGCTCATTCGTCGACTCCCTCAGACTCGGCCCGTTCGACGCGTGGGCGCATGTCTCCGGGCCCGCCGCCGGCATCGGCCTCAGCGTCTTTGTTGACGATGGGGATGCGCTTGCTGCCACCGCGTTCGGTCACCGGCAGGGAGATCTCCAGGAACCCGTGATGGTAGTGCGCGGTGGCCCGCGCGGGATCGACCTCCACGGGCAGCAGCACCCGGCGTTCGAACGGGCCGTAGGCTATCTCCATCTGCTGGTACACCTTGTCCCGGTGCCCGTAGTCAACTCGGTGTCCGCGGATCCGGAGCACTCGCTCCTCCACCTCGAGGTCCACGGAGGCCGGATCGACACCGCCGAGTTCGAGGCGCGCGATCATGGCGCCCTCCGACTTGCAGTAGTACACATCCACGTTCGGCCTGAACGCACTCTGCCCTCGACCGACGACGCGGTTCGCGCCCATGAGCTCCAAGAACATGCGGTCCACCTCGTTCTGCAGTCGACGAAAGCTCGGAGGCTCGTTCTTGTCCCGGGGGTTCACGTGCGGTCTCCTCGATGGGCTTGGCGTTCGCCCGTCCCCGTGCTTGGCGACGGAAGGTCCATGGACGTTTCACTACGATAGTGCCCAAGAGCGCGGTGTGCAAACCGCGACCCGGCTGTTTGTGGTCTTCGAACTCGGGGGACGCTGAACGGACGATGCGATGGTCCTACAGGATATTCCGTGCCTTTGGAATCGACGTGCGGGTGCACGCCACGTTCTTCTTCATCGTGGCCTACTTCGCGTACGTGTGGGGCGCCGCGCGTGAACCCGGAGGGATCTACGGCGCCCTCTACGGAGTGGTGCTGGTGGTGCTGCTGTTCGCCCTGGTCGTCATGCACGAACTCACCCACTCTCTTGTGGCTCGGCGGTTCGGAGTGGGGGTTCGCGACATCACCCTGTTGCCGATCGGCGGCATGGCCGCGATGGAAGAGATGCCGCGCGAGCCCCGGCAGGAGCTCCTGGTCGCCGTGGCCGGGCCCGCGTCCAACGTGGCTTTGGGGCTGGTCATGGCTGCGCTCGCTCCCCTGCTCGTCGACACGTCGCTGTTCAGCGACTTCGGCAGGCTCTCCGACGCCCTTTTGGCTCCCGGCTTTCAGGGTGCCTACCTGTACCTCTTGTTCGTGAACGTGATGTTGGCCGTGTTCAACCTGCTTCCCGCGTTCCCGATGGACGGGGGGCGCGTGTTCCGTTCCATCCTCGCGATGCGCATGGGCCGAGCCAAGGCCACGCGCGTCGCGGTGGGCACGGGTCAGGTGTTCGCGGTCGGGCTGGGTCTGCTCGGCGTGTTCGGCGGCGGCATCATGATGGTGGTGGTGGCGGTGTTCATCTTTTTCGGCGCGCAGGCGGAGGGCAGAGGGGACGAGATGAAGGGCGTTCTGGATGATCTGCTGGTCGCCAAGGCGGTGAACGTACACATCCAGACCGCGTCGCCCGAGCAGAGCATAGGAGATCTGGCGGCTCGCCTCTTCCACACGTACCAGGCCGACTTCCCCGTTGTGGCCCCTGATGGCTCCGTGCTCGGTGTGGTCACGCGCGATCGGCTCATATCCCTTCTGGGTCGGCATGGGCCCGAGTTCCCTGTGTCCGAGGCCATGCGGGTGGACGTTCCCACCGGCCGTCTTACGGACTCGGTATATGACGCGTTCCAGCGCATGCAGAGCTCGGGTTCTCGGGTCATGCCCATCGTCGAGGAGGGACGGTTCGTAGGCATGGTCTCGCTCGAGGATATCGGAGAAGTGTTCGCGCTTCTTTCGGCCACCGGCCCGGAGTTCGCGGGGAGAGTGCCTCGGGAGCCCACGTGAGCAACCGATCCGGGGTGGTTTGCTCCCGGGTCTTCCGGGTACGAACAGCCCGTTCGGCGACCGGATGGTACGCTTCTGATCATCCGATGTGATGGGAGGCGGATATAGGGTCTGAGTCTGACCAGACGACGCGTTGGGCCATGGTGGTAGACCTCGATGTCTGCACCGGCTGTCAGGCCTGCGCGGTAGCCTGCCTCGCCGAGAACAACGTGGGGATCGTGGGTGAGGAGATGGCGGCAATGGGCCGCGCCCAGCACTGGATCCGCATCGAGCGCTACTGGGACGAAGGGGTGTATCCCGAAGCCCGCGCTCAGTTCGTGCCGGTGATGTGCCAGCAGTGCGACAAGGCTCCCTGCGAGCCCGTGTGCCCGGTCTTCGCGTCGGTGCACTCCGAGGACGGGTTGAACAGTCAGGTGTACAACCGCTGCATCGGCACCCGCTACTGTGCCCACAACTGCCCCTACAAGGCCAGGGTCTTCAACTTCTTCGCCCCTCAGTTCCCCTCTCCACTCGAACAGCAGCTGAACCCCGATGTCACCGTGCGCAGCGTGGGCATCATGGAGAAGTGCACGTTCTGCGTGCAGCGCATCAGACGCGTGCGCGAGCGCGCCCGAGTCGAGGATCGACCCATAGCCGACGGCGAGATCATGCCGGCATGCGTGCAGACGTGTCCGCCCGGGGCATTGGTGTTCGGAGATGCCGCAGACCCCGATTCCCAAGTCTCGCGTCTTATGGCGAGTCGTCGGGGCTTCCGCTTACTGGAGGCGTTCAACACCGAGCCGTCGGTGGTCTACCTGAAGCGTGAGGGCGGCCTGGATGTCTGAGCGGGGCACACCGGGGGCGAAGGGCGCAGGCGACCCGTCGAAGGCGACGTCGACCGGCCCGACCCCGGAAGAGGCCGCTCTGGCTTTTGAGGCGGCCGGCGTCAAGACCACCCCGGCCCTCACCGAAAGCGATCTGCGCGCCCTCGATCGCGATCTGGACGCCCGCGTGTTCGGCGCGATGGAGAGCATCAGCATCCGCTACCTGCTGCTCGTGGGATTCCTGGGTTCTGTGGTGGCGTTCGGAGCGTTCGCCTTCGGCTGGCAGATCTACAAGGGCATCGGGGTCACGGGCCTCAACCGCCCGGTCTTCTGGGGCTTCTATATCGCGAGCTTCGTGTTCTGGATCGGCATCAGTCACGCGGGCACACTGGTGTCGGCCATCCTGCGGGTGCTGAAGGTCGAATGGCGTATGCCGCTCACCAGGGCGGCGGAAGCCATGACGCTCTTCGCTCTCATGATCGGCGGGCTGTTCCCGATCATCCACCTGGGTCGGAACTGGCGCTTCTACTGGATGATCCCCGTGCCGAACGAGCGTGGGCTCTGGCCGAACTTCCGGTCGGCGCTGATGTGGGACCTACTCGCGATCCTCACCTACATCACGGCGAGTTCTCTCTTCCTCCTGCTCCCGCTGATACCCGACCTCGCCACGGCGCGCGACCGCACGCGCGGCCTCAGGCGCCGCATCTACGGCCTCCTTTCGTTCGGCTGGCGCGGCACGCAGCAGCAGTGGCATCGGCTTCACGTGGCGATGAGGGTGTTCACCATCGTGGTGATCCCGATCGCGGTGAGCGTGCACACCATCGTCTCGTGGGACTTCGGCATGACGCTCGTGGAAGGCTGGCGCAGCACGGTGTTCGGCCCGTATTTCGTCATCGGCGCCATCTACTCGGGCATGGCGGCGCTCATCACCGTGCTGGTACTGGTGCGCCGTTCGCTCAAGCTCGATGACTACGTCACGCTGCGGCACTTCGATCGTCTGGGGAAGGTGCTGCTCGCGGTGTCGGTGATCTGGTTCTACATGTTCTGGGCGGGGTTCCTCACCGACTGGTACGGCGGCAGCACCGTGGCGAAGCTGATCCAGCACGAACATGTGGCGGGCCATTCCGCTGTGCTCTTCTGGACCATGATGGTGGTCAACGTGCTCGTTCCTTTCCTGTTCCTGTGGTTCCGCAGGGTGCGCACGTCGATGCCGGCGATGTTGGTCATCAGTTTGCTCGTGAACGTTGGCATGTGGATCGAGCGCTTCCTCATCGTCACGTCGCCCCGGATCAATTCGCTTTCGTATGACTGGGGCTCATACACTCCTCAATGGCCCGAGATCGCCATCGCCACGGCGACGTTCGCCGCCTTCGCGCTGCTCTATGTCTTGTTCTCGAAGGCCCTGCCGCTGATCTCTCTCTGGGAGGTCAAGGAGGGCTGGCGGGTCGACCGTTGGCGTCGTGAAGGGCTGGTCGAGGCCGAGACGGACGTTCCGCCCCTCGCCACCGGCACAACGGCCGCGACGGGAGCCACGGGGTCCGCCGTCCGGGGAGGCGCATCGTGAAAGGCAACGGGTTCGTATCCGCCCGGGTCGACGGAGAGCGCGGCGTGGCCTCGGCGCTGAAGGCTCTGCGCGAGGCGGGAGTGCCGCGGGAGTGCATCGAGGTGCTCTCCGACCTGCCTCTGCCCGAGAGCGTGCTCGGCGGCCAGATGCGCGCGACCAAGGTGCTGCGTTGGACCGCCGCCGGTCTCGTGGTCGGTCTGCTCGCCGGCGTGTTCTTCTCGGTCGGAACGCTCTTCCTCTACCCGCTGCTCGTGGGCGGCGAGGTCACCCGCGTGTCGCCACCGAACTTCATCATCATCTACGAGCTCACCATGTTCGGCATCGTCGTGGCCACCGCGCTCGGGTTCATGCTGGAGACGCGCGGGCGTGGCCCGCGCCGGCCCTACTTCGAGGGAGTGAGTGTGGGGGAGGTCTTCGTGGTGGTCGATCTGCCACCCGACCTCGTCGCCTCTCGCGTGCGGTCGGCGCTCGAGGCCCATGGTGCGGAACCCCTACCCGATCAGGGTGAGAGCGCATGAGCGACGAGACCGCAGGCACCCAGACATACGGCACTCCCGATCCCGGTGCGCGCGAGCCCGACGGGCCCGACGGGCCGCCCTCGGACATGGGCGCGGCAACCCGGGGCTCGGAAGGCTCCGCCGGCTCGCGGCGGCAGCGTCGCCTGCTGATCGGCCTACTCGGCGTTGTCGTCTTGGCCGTGCTGGTGGTGCTGGTGGCTCAGCTGTTCACCGGGTGTTGGGTCGACGTGGGGAACGAGATGGGCCGACAACGGAGCGTGGGCTACGTGGAACCTCCACGCGGGTCCGCTCCCGACGAGGCCGTGCCGTTCCAGGGGCCTGACGTGATGCCCGGTGTCGGATCTCCGGCCAATCCGGTCACGCGCACCGCCGCGTCCGTCGAGCGAGGGGGTCGGGGCTACGCCGTCTTCTGCGCGCCGTGTCACGGTGAGGTAGCCGCGGGCGGACCTCCGGGCAAGGTAGGCGAGCTGTTCACTCCGCCGCCTCCGAACCTGGCCGATGTCATCGATTCGCTGGTCGACGGCGACGTGTTCCTCGCGATTTCCAGGGGCTTTGGGCGGATGCCGCCTCTGGCTTCTAGGATGTCAGTCGAGGAGCGGTGGCATCTGGTCAACTACGTGCGTGAACAAGGCGACGGCGGGACCCCACCCGCGGCGGACTCCGCCATCCTGCGCGGCGCCCAACTGTTCGGGGTGCAGTGTGCCTCGTGTCATGGACCTTCCGGCCAGGGGGCCTTGGGCTCTTCGCTCCACCCGTCGAGTCTGTTGAGCGAAGCCTCTCTGGGTGAGATCAAGTCGCTACTCCAGGCGGGACGCCCCGCTCTCGGCATGCCTTCGTTCGGGGGTCGCCTGTCCGAGCGGGATCTCGACGATCTGGCTGCATTGCTGAAGCAACTCCAAGCGCAGGGACCGTCGGCGCTCGAGGATCCCACCAGCAGGCTCCGCGAGACCACCACGACGGTCGCAGGCGCCACCACGACGACCACTCAGACGACCGGCACCACGCTCTCCCCGACCACCACCACGGTCCAGGGCGCCACTACGACCACCTCGGGCGGCGGGGTGGCGGCACGGGCGTTGGGGCAGAAGGTCTTCAGCGCCAACTGCCTCGGCTGCCACGGAGTCGATGGGTCGGGCGGTATCGGTCCGCGCTTGAAGCCGAGCACGTTCATCGCCGGATCCAGCGACGCCATGGTACGCGGGGTCATAGAGAACGGGGTGGCTGGGACGGCCATGCCCAACTGGAGCGGACGCCTGTCGGCCGACGAGATCTCCGCGTTGGTCGACCTCCTGCGCGGCTGGCAGGAGCCTTCACCCGCGGGTGCTACCGCCGTAGGCGCACCCGACGAGACCATTCCTTTCTCGCACAAGGCGCACCTAGTCCGGGACGTCACCTGTCTCTTCTGCCACAGCTCTGCCGCGCGCGGCCCGTCCGCCGACGTGCCTGCTCTCGAGTTGTGCGCGGGGTGCCACCGGTGGATATCCACCCAGACGCCCGCTACCCAGGCCGTACTCGACGCCTTCGATGGTGGGCGGATCGTGTCGTGGCCGCGGGTGTACGACCTCCCCGATTTCGTGTTCTTCAGCCACCAACCGCATGTGGCGGTGGCCGGGGTCGATTGTGCCACCTGCCATGGGGATGTGGCTTCTATGACGCTCGCCAAGCGGGTCGTGCGCCATACGATGGGGTTCTGCCTCAGCTGCCACAAGCAGCAGGCGGACGAGCAGAGGCTCATCGACTGTCAGATCTGCCACAAGTAGCGGAGAGACGAGGGAGACTGCGTGTTCACGGAGATGAGTAGAAGGGACTTCTTCAAGAAGGCGGGTGTGCTCTCCGCCGCCTTGGCCTTGAGCGGCTGCGGGGGCGACCGCGCAGAGGAGAGGCTTGTGCCGTTCCTCCGTTCTCCCGAGGAAGAACTCGCCGGCGTCTTCACGCAGTACGCCAGCTTGTGCCGGCAGTGCCCGGCGGGATGCGGCATCCTGGTATCTACCATGGGAGGCCGAGCGCACAAGCTCGAGGGCAACCCCCGCCACCCGCTGAACCAAGGAAAGCTCTGCGCCCGTGGGCAGGCCGGGTTGCAGGCGCTCTACAACCCTGATCGTCTGGTCGGTCCGCAGGCGCGCACTGGCTCAACCGAGAGCTTCCAGTCGATCACATGGGACGATGGCCTGAAGCGCCTCACGGAGGCGCTGAGCGCGGCGGCTTCCGGCCCTGGATCGGGGGCGGTGCTGATATATGGTGGCCAGCTCCCCGACCACACCTACGGCGTGGCGGCGCGTCTGCTTGCCGGCCTCGACGGCGCCGGCTCGGATGCCGGCTCCGCGGAGACCGACGCTCGGCCGCTTGTCTGGAACCTACACCGGGCGCTCGACGGCGCGGGGACTCTCGATGCGGTCGCCCGAGAGATCTACGGCTCGACGGCGGCGGGACTGCCGTTCTTCGATCTGGCCTCGGCCGAGGTCGTGATCTCCTTCTCTGCCGACCTGTTCGGCACCTGGCTCTCGCCGGTGTACTTCGGCAGGGCCTACGGCGAGATGCGGCGTGGCCGTGGCGTCACCCGCGGGTATCTTGCCCAGGTGGAGCCGCGACTCTCCGCCACGGGTGTCAGCGCCGACGAGTGGTTGGCGGTCCCAGCCGGCCGTGAGGCCCATGTGGCGCTCTGCCTGGGACGCGTGATCCTCGATGAAGGGCTCGCGGCCGACTCGCGGCCGGCTGGTGTGGACGCCGTGTTCCAAGGCGTGGATGCCCGCGGTCTCGCCGCCGAACTCGGGCTCTCCTTCGAGCGACTGGTGCGGCTGGCCCGCGTCTTCGGAGGCTCGCGGGCACCCCTGGCGATCCCCGGCGGCGGTCTGGGTGCCGCCCAGAACGGGGCCGACGCGATGCGCACCGTCATGGCGCTCAACCTGCTGGCCGGGGCGCACGAGAGCACCCTGGCCGCGTCGCCGGCCAAGCCCGCCGGCTCGATACTCGCCACCGAGACCGTCTCCACGTTCGCTGAGGTGGCCAGGGCGATGGACGATATGCGGTCCGGTTCTGTGGACGTGCTCCTGGTCCTCGATGGAGATCCATTGCACGACCTGCCGGCATCATCGGGCTTCGCGGAGGCGACCGCCAACGTGGGCCTGATCGTGGACTTCTCGTCGTTCCCCACCGACACGGGCGAGGCGCTGGCGCACCTCCGCCTGCCCGCGCCCACGTACCTCGAGACCTGGGGGTACCACCTACCTCAACCTGGCCCTGGGTTGGCTATCGTAGGTGCTCAACAGCCGGTGGTGCGGCAGCTTCATGACACCCGCTCGCCCGTGGACGTTCTACTCGCCGCCGCCAAGGGCGTGGGGGGCAGGGTCGCGGAGGTGCTCCCCTGGGAGAACGAGGTGGCGTGCCTGAAGGACGCCGTGGACGGCTTGCGCGAACGGACAGAGGCCTCCATAACCACCGGGGACCCGGAAGCCTTCTGGGCGCGCTGGCAACAGTACGGCGGTTGGTGGGCGACGCAGGCCGACACGGAAATGCCGGCACCGCGGGCAGTGCGGCCGGGATTGGCGACGGCCGTGCCCGCAGATGCGGGGGTGGAACAGGCCGGGAACGGGAGCACATTCCTGTTGCGACCGTTCGTGTCCCTCACGCTCGGAGACGGCCGCCACGCGAACCAACCCTGGCTCCACGAAACGCCCGACCCGATGACCTCGGTGATGTGGGACACCTGGGTCGAGATCGCGCCGTCTTCGGCCGAACGATTGGGAGTTTCCACCGGAGACATCGTCAGGGTCACTTCGTCGGTGGGATCGGTCGAGGCGCCGATCTACGTGTACCGGGGTATCGGGCCCGACGTCGTCGCGATGCCCTTGGGTGGGGGCTACCGGGCGTACGGCCGCTACGCGGCGGGCCGCGGGGCGAATGTGGGTGATCTCATCGAGTCGGTGAGCGGCGCCGAGGGCGAGCTGGCGTGGGGCGTCACCCGGGTGACCATCGAACCCACCGGCGTGTCAAAAGCCCTGGCCACGCTCGAAGGCTCCGAGTCGACCGTTGTGCCGGAAGGCCTTTAGAAGGCCGCCGAGAAGCGAAGCCTTGGCCCCCAGAACGCACTGAGCGGCGCGATACGGCGTCCTCGGTCGCGCCCGTAGCGGCGGCTACGGGCGCTTCCTGCCTCCTTGTCTCGCACGCGCCCATCGCGCCCTGACGGCGCGGCGTCACTTCTCAGCAACCTCTGGAAGGCCGGTGAAAAGCGAAGCCTTGGCCCACAGAACCCACTGGGCAAGCGCGATACGGCGTCCTCGAGTTGAAGTTGCGTGTGACGAAGGCGCCCGAGGGGGCGCCTTCGTCGTCTCATGAGGTTCCCGGTCCTACTGGGGCGTGCTCGCGGTGCTCTCGAGGGCATTGAGCACTCGGCCCAGTTCCGTGATCATGCGCCCGTACTCGGCCCAGTCTCCGCCGCGTTGGGCGGCGAGGGCGGCCTCGTAGTACTGCTGCGCAAGAGCCGCGAGTTCGGCCGGGTCGGTGGGCAGGGCCGTTCCTGGGATGGTGGTCGTGGTGGTGCCGGTCGCCGGCGGCGCCGTCGTGGTCGTGGTCCCCCCGGGCAGCGTTGTCGTGGTGGTGCCTCCGGTGGCGGGCGTGGTGGTGCTCGAGCCGCTTGTGCCTCCGAAGAGCTCGGCCAGACCACCGGCCAGGGTCTCGTTCATCACCACGCGGTTCTCGTAGCTCACGATCACACGAGTGAGTTCGGGGATCGGGTTGTCGCCCGACGCCTGCAGGTACAATGGCTCAACGTAGAGGAGCGAGTCCTCCACGGGAACCACGAGCAGGTTGCCCCTGATCACCTGGCTGCCCGCCTGATCCCACAGGGTGAGTTGTTCCGAGATGCGCGGGTCGTTCGAGATGCGTTTCTCGATCTGCGCCGGTCCGTAGAAGATCCTGTCTTTGGGGAACTCGAAGACCACGAGGTCTCCGTACGCGTCGCCGTCCATCCTCGCGGCCACCCAGGAGATCATGTTCTCTTTGTTCGCCGGGGTGAACGGTTGCAGCAGAAGGAACTCCTCCTTCTCTTCGCCGGGGAGCGCCATGATCACGTAGTACGGCACCATGGAGATCTGCTCGCTCGCATAGAGCTCCGTGGGGATCATCCATACGTCTTCCTTGTTGTAGAACACCTGCGGGTCCTGCATGTGGTAGACGCTCAACACCGCGGTCTGGATGGTGAAGAGGTCCTCTGGATAGCGCAGGTGCCTTTGCAGATCTTCGGGCATCTGGTCGCCGGGGGTGAAGAGGTCAGGGTATACCCGGCCCAGGGTCTTCGCGATCGCGTCGTCGGGATCGATCTGGTAGAAGGTCACCGTGCCGTCGAAGGCGTCCACAACGACCTTTACCGAGTTCCGCAGGTAGTTCAGCGAGCCGTGAGGCTGGGAGTAGGGGAACCGGTCGGTAGACGTATACGCATCCCAGATCCAAACCAGCGTCCCGTCGTCTCTGATAACCATGTATGGGTCGCGATCGAAGCCCAAGAACGGGGCGACCGCGCGCACCCGCTCGGTGATGGTGCGCTTGAACAAGATCTTCGATTCCGGGGTGAACTGCTCGCTGAGCAGGAGTTTCAACGTACCCATGCGTATGCTGAAGGCCGCGCGACGCCAGAACGTGCCCACGCCCACGCCGCCCTTGCCGTCGTACTCGCTGAACACGTTGTCGCCGCCGCGTCCGTAGTCGAATTCCTTGGCCGTCGTCCCCACGAGCACGTAATCGTTGCCGGCCTCACCGTAGTAGATGCCCGCTCTCGATATGGTGAGTTCCGGGTACGTGCTCTGTGGTGGGATGTCCTGCACGAAGAAGTCTGGCAGCCCCTCGCGGGTGGCTCCGTTCACCCGGCTCACCACCGCACCGTAGCCGTGCGTGTAGGTGAGATGCTCGTTCACCCAGGTGCGAGCGCGAGCGTCGAGCTTGGTCACCTCGAACTCGCGCGCCGCCAGAGTGACCTGCCGTAGCGCGCCATCCACCACGTATCTGTCGATGTCCACGTCTCGGAACCCGTAGTAGGGGCGCAGTCCCTGGAGCTGCTTGTAGGCGTCGAGGAGCGGCCTCGGATCCCAGAGACGGATGTTGTCGATGGTGTTGGAGTTGTTCTCGATGTCCGCCATCGTCAGCTGCTGCTGCGCCGGGAAGGGAAGGGTCGCGACGCCGTCCAGATCGAATGCCCACCTGGTGGCCTTGATGTTCTGCTCTATGTAGGGGGCCTCGGCCTCGAGCTCGTTCGGAGACACGCGCCACTGCTGGATCACCGCCGGATACACCTGGCCCGCGAGCAACCATACCGCGACCAGTAGCCCGACCGCCGCGATGGGGAGTCTCCAGCCTCGATAGTGGATGTTCACCAGGAGGATCGCCGCCGCGATCACCGAGACGACCGCCAGGATCCTGAGTACCGGCAACTCTGCGGTCACATCGGTGTAGCTGGCACCGAACACCACGCCGCGCGGGGAGAGGACCAGCTCCCACCCCGACAGAGCGTAGTCCGCCGCCTTGAGGAGCAGGGCTACCGCCGCCAGCGACGAGAGGTGTCCCTTGACGTGCGGCGCGAGACTGAAGCCTCGCTTCTCGTCGGCCACGACGGCCCGATCGAACACGTAGACGCCGATGGTGCCGGCGAGCGTGAGGAAGAGGGCGAAGCTCAGGAATGAGACCGCGCGCTCAAGGAGGGGCAGGGTGAAGACGAAGAACGAGGCGTCTCTTCCGAACACCGGGTCTGCGTAGCCGAAGGGTGCCCGGTTGATGAACATGAGGACCTCTTGCCACAGGCCGCTGGCTCCCACGGCGAAGAAGAAGCCGAGCGCCAGGGAGACAGCGAGGATCACTTTGGTCACCGAACGGTCCCGCGTTGGGACGAGTTCCAGGACGTCGTCCCGTCCCTGTACGCCGGATAGACGGATGCGCGGCGAGAGCCGGCGGGCAAGGTAGAGGTTCGAGAAGAAGATCGCCACGAACGCGATCCATCCGATGGCCCCCAGACCGAGGCGCGCCCAGATGCGGGTATAGAACACTCCCTCGAACGCGACTTCGCGGTACCAGAGAAGCTCGGTGTAGAAGTTCGCCGTGAGGATCACGACCAAGAAGAGGGCAGGCACGGCGAAGGCGAGTACCATCGGCAGTCTGCGTCTTGGTCCGCCGCCGCCGGTCTTCTTGCCGCTTCCTCCTGCGGCGTTTCCGCCCGAGCCTTGGGCTCGCGCGCTCACCCAGCCCAGAAGCATGTCGAGCAGAGGGGAGCCGGTCTTGGGCACCTTGGGGCCGTTGGAGGGTCTGTCGTCGAAACCGCCTGTCGGGGCTATGATGGCCTCCTTGGAACGTTCGAGTGGACCGCGGTTGGTCGCGCGGGGCCGCCACGTGCGGGCGGCTACGTGCCTCCTAGTCTACCCTGTCGGCGCCGATCTGGTGATCGTGGTCGTTCACGAAAGAGGGCGGCCCCGCGGGGCCGCCCTCCAAGAGAGTCGTTCCGTGCGCGGCCGTGGGAGCCGCGCACGGACGCAGGTCGTCAGATGGCGAAGTACCACATCGCGAGCACGAGCAGCACGACGGCGGTCACGGTGACGCCCAACATCACGAAACCAAAAGGTCTTGGCACGGCGACCTGCGTCGCGACAACGGGATGATGGTTCCTCGCTCTCATGAGCCCCCCTATCGGTGTCTTCGTCTTGTTCCGAGCCCACGCCGGGTGACGGCGCTCCGATTGCACGTTCTATCGGGTGAGAACGAGGCGACCTTGAGTGGAAGTTCGCACGACACGTGCAGGCTGTTGGCCCCGGTATGTCACCGAGGCCTCCGTGCCGCCGCCAATAGCGTGCCCCGACGTCTATCGGCCGCTGCGGCGGATATGCCGCTGATATACTTCGGTGGACCGTCGGAGTCGTATGCCCCCACGCTTCACCGGCGTGGGCCGCTACCGGAGGAGGAAGTCGACTCGTGCCCACCCAGGCCATCGAGGAGTACCTCGAGTCCATCTACAAGCTCAACCTCCGCGGTGGCAGGGTGATCGCCGCGAGGCTGGCTGAAGATCTTGGCGTGTCCGCTCCCACGGTCACCGAGATGTTGCGCCGCCTGCGCAAGGCTGGACTCGTCGTCACCGAGCCGGACAAGGAGATCGTGCTCACCGACTCAGGGCGGGAAGCCGCCGAGGTGCTCATCAGGCGCCATCGGCTCTCCGAGCGCCTACTCACCGACATCCTTGGGATGCCGTGGTCTCAAGCGCATGAGGAGGCGTGTAAGTTCGAGCACGTGATCTCTCCCGCGGTCGAGGCGAGGCTGGCCCAGGTGCTCGACTACCCCTCCACGTGTCCTCACGGCAACCCGATCCCGGGCATGGGCGAAGAAGGAGACGTTCTCGTGCGCCTCAGCGACACGCCCGTGGGGTCTCGGGCCGTGCTCAAGTGTGTCGAAGCCGAAGACGAGGAGCTCCTCGTCTACGTGGAGGGCCTCGGCTTGACCCCCGGGGCCGAGATCGACGTGCTGGGCTACGCTCCCCTAGAGGGCCCTGTGGAGACCATGGTAGGAGGGGTCCGTGTTTCTGTGGGGTTGGCGGCGGCGGAGCGTCTTCTCGTGAGGGTCACCGAGCCCGCCGACAACGGGGACCGAGTGGACGAGCCCACCGAGGGCTAGTCTCGTTGCGCGGGGGCGCCGCTCCCCACCGGGGCGCCTCTCGTCGCGCAGGCCCGTGGCCGGGCCCGTGTCGGGACTACTCGCTTCGTCAGGCTTGTTCTATCTCGTGCCGCGCGACCGGTCCTGTCTTGACGAAACGCTGGAGGACTTCGATCAGTTCGGCGACCGCCTCGTCCGCGTTCTCGCCCTTGGTGATCGCGCCTCTCACGCATCCCTGGACGTGATCCTCCAGAACGATCAGTCCGACTCCCTGCAGCGCGGCCATGACAGACGAGACCTGCGTGAGCACGTCGACGCAGTACTTCTCCTCGTCGATCATCCTCTGGAGCCCGCGCACCTGGCCTTCGATGCGCCGTAGGCGTGCCAGTAACTTCGGCTTGTCGTCGATGTAGGATGCCATGTCCCGCTCTCTTCCCGCTTCAGGGTGGGCCGACCGCGCGTGTGGGCGTGTCCTAATACCGTGGGCGCATGCCCGACCCCGTCCCTTTCACCGTGCGCCGCATAGGGCCGGGGGGTATAGGGTACTATACAACATCGAGCCCCGCTGACGAAAGCGCGGTCGGCTCTGTTCCTGCCCTAACACCGGTTCGAGGAGAGGTTCACGTATGACTGCGAAGACCTATTCAGTCCCCGACGTCAGTTGTGAGCACTGCAAGCGCGCGATAGAGGGAGCCCTCGGCCAGATGGAAGGCGTCTCGCGAGTGCTTGTGGACATCGGCAAGAAATCAGTGGACGTCGATTTCGACGAGTCTGTCAGTTCGGAGTCTGAGGTTCTTGCGCGCCTTGACGAGGAAGGCTACCCCGTCGCAGAGTGATGTCTGAAGGGGTCACCCGGGTTCATGCGGCGAGGGTCGTCGTGATGCCGCCGTCCTACCCCGACAAGCGCGAATGCCGTTCTACCGCGATAGGCGCGAACGATAGGCGCGAACGGACCACCACAGCACCAAGGCTACCGTCGAACCGATCGCGAATGCGGTGATGAGCCCGATGTCCTCGGGATTCGGCACGCGCGGGTGGCTGCCGAACCCGTAGTCCATGAGGTCGTTGAAGCCGTACCACGCCGCCACGAACAGTACGTGGCGCAGCCGTGGGCGCAGGAGGGGCACCAGCAGGAGTCCTTCGGCCACCATGGCGAAGTGATTCGCGCTGAGGACGATGGCTTGGACCGAGTAGTGTCCACCTGAGAGCGCATTGGTGAACCACACCCAATCCGTCCACAACCCGTACTTGATACATCCCGTGACCGCCATGAGCCCGAGGAACTCCCAGCGCCTGCGGTAGTGGAAGGCGAGGAGGGCGAGCGCCCAGAGGGTCGCCGAGAACGGACTGTCGGGCACGAAGGGCCACAGGTAGATCGGCGCGGCCAGGATGTCCGACCCGTACCAATAGATGTAGCCTGCGACCGCACTGAGCAGGTTGATCGCAACGAGCGTCCAAACCATCCACGGAGTGCGGACCACCAGATGAGAGAGGCTCCGCCACACGCCGATGACTCCCGAGTGGGCCGTGCTCGTGGCATGGAGGGACGGTTCGGAAGCGGGGGTGCGTCCTTGCAGTGCGGATGGCGTGGGCTCGGTGATCACGCCGGCAGTATACCGAACCCTGGCTGTCGGACTGCGCGCCGCGACACACGACTCGCCCCGTCTGTTATGGTCGCCCGGAACGGGGGTAGACTGAGGGTGTCACCTCGGGGGCACCATCGGGTTGTCGGGTTCCCTTGTGTGTGATCGGCCCGCTTGCTAAAATACCCCTCTGGGTATACGTCGGGCCGGACGTCCCGTTCGCGGGCGAGGTTCGAGATGTCGGGCAACGTGTCGCCTGTGGCCACCTTCGTATCGTGGCGTTCAGCAGGGGAGGGTCGTCCGGACGCAACGAGAGAAGGAGAGGCAAGAGACATGGGCAGTGATATCGTCGAGGATCTGAATGCTGAATCGTTCGACGCCGCTGTACTGGCGGCCGGCGGCTCGGTGATAGTCGACTTCTGGGCTCCCTGGTGCGGACCGTGCAAGATGGTCGGGCCGGTGCTCGAGAAACTCGCCGCTGAACACGAAGGCAAGGCGAAAGTCGTCAAGGTCAACGTTGACGAGAACCAGGAGCTCGCCGCCAAGTTCGGCATCATGAGCATCCCGACCGTGATCCTGTTCGAAGGTGGGAAGGTCAAGCAGCAGCTTATCGGCGCGCGTAGCCAGAAGGACTACGAGCGCGAGTTCGGCCTCGCTTGAGGTCCGAGGAGGTCAGCACTATGAGTACAGTCAAGACTGGTGAGATGGTCGTCGCAGGCTCGCGCATGTTCGATGCGTGCCGCGGAGGTGGCTGAGCGCCCCCTCTGTCTCTGGAAGAGACGGTCGGCTACATCAACCGCTACCTGCAGCAAGACTACGGCGAGCACGTGAGTGTGGGCTACATCGATATCGATAGCCCCGCCCTGAATGAGTATCCCGCCTTGGCCGAGGCGGTGGAACTCGGCCGCGGTGTCCCGCTCGTGTTGGTGGGCGATACGGTGAAGTCGCCCGCGGCTCTGTCGTTCGCGTGGATCGTCAATGAGTTCAAGGTATTGGGGGTCCTGTAGACATGGCTTCGTATGATCTCAAGTGCTCTGGCTGCGGGCGGCAGTTCGAAGTGTTCGTGCAGGGCTTCCTGAAAGACCAGCAGCGCGTGTGCCCCGACTGCGGCAGTTCCGATGTGGAGCAGCTCTTCACCGGGTTCATGATGGGCTCGATGGGAGCGCGTGACGCGGTGGCGTGCGCCTCCGCCCCGCCATCAGGCTGTTCGCACGGCGGCTTTGGCTGAGCGCACTGAACGATGGGGGCCCGTGGGGCCCCCGGACATATTCTTCTCGGCCCGCGCGGGCCACGGCGGATGTTGCGGAGGTAGCGAAGATGAGAGACAAGTCGGATCGAAGCGCGGATGATGCAGCGGCAGGCTCCAGGAATGCGCGGGTGTGGGCCACGCTTGTGGCCATCGCGTCGTTGCTCGTGTTCTCTCTTGGCGCCCCCGCAACCGCATCCGCGGCCGAACTGACTCAGCAGCAGCTGTCGCTGGCCTCCGACCTCGATGGAAAGCTCATCTCTCCGTGCTGCTGGACCCAGACTATCGCAGTGCACGACAGTGAGACGGCCGAACAGCTCAAGGCGCAGGTGCGCCTCCTTGTGGCTCAAGGCATGGGCGAAAGCGAGGTGCTCGACACCTTCGTCGCGCAGTACGGTGAGGAGATCCTCGCCGCTCCCCGGGCGACCGGCTTCAACCTGCTCGCCTATGTTCTACCTGCCTTCGTTATCGTGCTCGGGGTCGCGGGCATCGTAGTGCTCGCGCTCAGATGGCGCGGCGGTCGTGCCGAGGCCATCCCCGCGACCGTTGTGGTGCGCGGCCGCGGCACATCCTCGGACCAGGACCCCCTACGTTCTCGCCTCGACGAGGAACTCTCTCACTTCGATCTCTGAGCGTCGACGGATCGCGCCCCGCCCTCGGACCCCTGTGCGGTCGCGGGACGCGGGGTCCCCGCGATTCTCCACTACCGTTCGGCGGCCACAGAGACCGTTCATCCGGTCTGCGCCTCGCGTTCGTCGAGTAGACCTACCGCGCGAGGCCCAGGGTCCATACAATCTTCCTGGCTAGGCGCGGGGGGCGCGGCCTGCCTATCTCCTCAGTTGCTGCTGGTGCGGTCTCCCGCGCATTGTTCGTTTCGACGTAGGGCGAAGGGGGAGGTCGCACCTTGGGAATCACCCGTCTCGAGTTCTTCAAGACACTGTACGGCAGCGCCGCCAGGTCCACAGTGGCCGCCATCGTACGGGCAGTGTTCAAAGGGGGAGCGTCGTGATCGACATCCTCGCTGCGCGCGGCCTCACCCGGCGCGATTTCCTCAAAGTCTGCGGCGGCTTGGCGGCGGCCATGGGCCTGGGCCAGGCGGCCGTTCCCGGCATCGCCAAGGCCCTAGAGGAGGCGGCGAAGAGGCCGCCCGTCATATGGCTTGATTTCCAGGAGTGCCTGGGCTGCACTGAGTCCCTCTCGAAGAGCCGCTACCCCGACTTCTTGAACATCGTGCTTGACATGATCAGCCTCGAGTACAACGAGGCCCTCATGGCCGGAGCCGGGCATCAGGCGGAGGCGAAGCTCAAGCAGTCGATGGCCGACAACAAAGGCGCCTACGTCCTAGTGGTCGAGGGTTCGGTGGCCACCAAGATCCCGAGCGCCATGACCATCGCCGGTCGTACTTCGGTCGATATCGCACGTGAGGCACTCACCGACGCTGCTCTCGTGATCGCCGTAGGCAACTGCGCATCCTTCGGCAACGTGCAGGCCGCCCATCCCAATCCCACCGGGGCCATGGGGATGCTGGCGTTCATGGAGCAAGAGGGCATCGACACCGGCAAGCTGGTTCAGTTGCCTACATGCCCGGTCAACCCCATCCACGTCACCAGCACCATCAGCTACTTCCTCTCCTACGGCAAGCTCCCCGAGGTCGACGAGTTCCGCCGGCCCAAGATGTTCTTCGGCCGCAGGGTGCACGACGAGTGCCCGCGCCGCGCCCATTTCGACGAAGGGCGGTTCGTCGAGGTCCTGGGCAGCCCCGAGGAGAACGAGCGCTACTGCCTATACAAGATGGGGTGTCGCGGACCGCACACGTACTCCGATTGCGCAACTGTTCTCTGGAACAACAGGGCCAACTGGTGCATCGGCACCGGCCAGTGCATCGGCTGCAGTGAGAAGGATTTCTGGGACGAACTGACGGACTTCTACCACCCCATGCCTGGCATCGCCGTGCCGGGCTTCGGCGGGATCCGTGTTGGTGCGGATAGCGTGGGCATCGGGCTGGCCGCGGCGACCGGCGGCGCCATCGCCGCCCACCTCGCGGTCAGCGCGATGAAAGGCCGTCTCGGCAAGAACTCCGACGGCACGGTCGCGGAAGAGAAGGAGGAGTAGATGGCCAAGGTCGTCATCGATCCGGTCACACGCATAGAGGGTCACCTGCGCGTCGAGGTGGAGGTGGAGAACGGCAAGGTCGTCGATGCCTGGGCCACGAGCACCATGTTCCGTGGACTCGAGATGATCGTCGAGAACCGGCCCTGGATGGACGCGTGGCACTACACGCACAGGGTGTGCGGGGTCTGTCCCACTCCGCACGGTCACAATTCCGCCATGGCGCTCGAGGACGCGGCGGGGATCTCTCCGCCGCCGAACGGACGTCTTATGCGCAACCTCCTGGAGTGCGCTCAGCTCCTGCACGACCACGTGCTGTGGTTCTACATCCTGAACGGGCTCGACTACGTGAACGTGGTGAGCGCGCTCTCGGCCAAGGCCTCGTCGCCTCAGATGCAGGCCGTGCAGACGCGGCTCAAGGCCTTCGTGGACTCCGGGCAGCTCGGCTTCCTCGAGAGCGGCTACTGGGACCACCCGGCCTACGCCCTCGATCCCGAGCTCAATCTGCAACTCGCCGCGCACTACCTCGAATCGATCAAGGTGCAGGCAGTCGCCTCGGAAGCGTCGGCTCTCTTCGGCGGGAAGTTCCCGTACCAGATGTCGACCCCACCGGGCGGGTTCTCGTCGGTGCCACACCAGGATCAGATCGATCAATTCGAAGCCAAAGTGCGTGAAGTCAAGGGCTTCATCGACGCCACTCTGGTGCCCGATCTTCTGGCGATCGCTCCCTTCTATCTCGACCAGGCCGGCATCGGTCAGGGCCACGGCAACTACTTCAGTTGGGGCGTCCTCGACGAAGACCTCGAGGGTGGGGACCCGTACAAGCGTCTCTTCCCGCGGGGCGGCATCTTCGGCGCCTTCGACGGTAATCTCAACGTGCAGCAGGTGGACCACGAGGCCGACGTCCGCGAATGGGTCACGAGTTCCTGGAACACGCAGTACGAAGGTGCTCTGCATCCGTGGGAGGGCATCACCGGCCCGGACTTCACCGGGAAGGAAGGCATCGGAGAGATCGACCGTGAAGGTCGCTACGCTTGGGAGAAGAGCGCGCACCTGAAGGGCGGCCCCGTGGAAGTGGGCCCGCTCGCCCAGATGCTCATGGCCTATCTCGGCGGACCGGCGGACCATCCGGCCAAGAAGCTCATCAACGACACCCTGACCGCCGTCGGCCAAGCGGGCAACCCGGCGGTGCTCCTCTCGAACCTCGGCCGTATCGCGGCTCGGGTACTCAAGGTGAAGATCGTGGGCGACAAGACCCTCGATTACATCGCGCAACTCCGTGCGAACATGGCGGCGGGCGACATGAACTTCTACACGCCTGTGCCGGACAAGCCCACGGGTCAGGGTTTCAGCGGCTGGGACGCGCCGCGCGGTTCGCTGGCGCATTGGGCCACGCTCGAGGACGGCTTGGTGAAGCACTACCAGATCATCACGCCTTCGGGCTGGAACTTCGCGCCGCGGGCCGGTGACGGTCGCGTGCGGGGCCCGGTGGAGCAGGCACTGGTGGGCACCCCGGTCGCCGATCCGGAGCGGCCCCTGGAGGTACTGCGGACCTTACACTCCTTCGACCCCTGAATGGCTTGCTCGGTTCACGTGATTGAACCGAAGAGCAACAAGATCCTCAAGTTCCGCGTCAAGTAGGCCGGTGATCATGGCGAAGCTGCAGCTCATACGGAAGCACGACATCATCGAGCGGTTCATGCACTGGGTGCACTTGGTGAACATGATCCTGCTCGTGCTGTCGGGCCTGCAGATCCACTTCCCTGGGTTCAACCTGTTCGGCAGCATGAGCACGGCCCGCTTCGTACATTTCGTCGACATGTACGTGTTCTTCTTCGTCGGCGTGTTCCACGTGTACCAGTTCTTCGCGACGGGCAAGTGGAACTCGGCCGGGCCCACGCCCCGCAATATGGCGGGCACCGGAGCGACCCTCAAGTACTACCTGTTCCTGGCCGACACGAAGCCGGAGTTCGGCAAGTACAACCCGCTGCAGATCATCACGTATTTCGTGCTGTTCGGTATCTCCGCGATCATGGCGGTGGTGGGCTTCGCGCTCTACTGGCCCGTGCAACTCGCGGTGGTCGTGAACACCGCAGGGGGCATCATGACCCTGCGACAGGTGCACTACGTCCTGTCGTGGGTGTTCATCTCGTTCAGCATCTTGCACGTCTACCTGATCCTGACCCAACCCCTCAAGTACACAAGGGCGATGGTCACGGGCCACTATTGGAAGCGTGCGGGCGGGTGACCATTCCGCATAGTCGCTAGCACACCCATCGGCGCCGTCGGCGCCGATGGGTGTGCTAGCACCTCGAGACGCTGCCTCCCCCCAGGCGGCGTCTCGCCATTCGGGGTCCGGAGTGGGTCCGTGCGCGTGGCGAGGTCGTTTCCGGAACACCCCGCCATGGGTATCCTCAAGCAACGCCCCTCTTGGAGGAACCCGTGCCCGCAGACCCGCAGATATCCGTTCACTACGACGTGGTCGTCATCGGTGCCGGCCCGGCCGGCATCTCCGCCGCGATCAACATCGCCAATCGCAAGCGCTCGGTGTTGGTGCTCGACTCGCAATCCCCATTCTCGAAGGCGGGCAAAGCTCCAGCCGTGCCCAACTACCCGGGATTCACCTTTGCCACTGGAGAGCAACTCGGCGAGGCGTTCCTCGAACACCTCGAGCGCTTCGAGGTGCCTCTCGTGCGTGAGAAGGCCTCGAAGATCATGGCCGAAGACGATGAGTTCCTCGTGTTCACCGACAGAGAGATGTATCGCGCGAAGGCGGTCGTCCTCGCTACCGGGGTGCACCGGTTGACCGACCTCGAGGGTGAGGACGCCTTGGTGGGGCGGGGGGTGAGCTACTGCGCCAACTGTGACGGGCGTCTCTTCGGTGGGCGGGAGGTGGTCTACATCGCCTACACTGCCGACGGGGAGGAGGAGGCCTCGGTGCTCGCCGAGGAGCTCGGCGTCACCGTGACCTACCTGCCGCTCTACGCCGGGGAGCCCAGCCTTCCGGAGAGCGTGAAAGTGCTGCCGCGAGAGCGCCCGGATCGTCTGTACTCTACGGATGGGAAGGTCGCCGTGCAGCTGAAGAGCGGCCCGCTGCTGGTCGACGGCGTGTTCGTGCACAAGCCGAGCGTCGCCCCCGGTGATCTGGTCGAGGGCATCGTGGTCGATGGGGGGCACGTGACGGTCGACCGGCAGATGGCGACCGCGGTGCCCGGGGTGTTCGCAGCGGGGGACGCGACCGGAGAGCCGTATCAGATCGCAAAGGCTGTGGGCGAAGGTCAGGTGGCGGCGTTGCATGCTTTGCGGTACCTGCGCGAGAGCGCGCGTCCGCCGGCCTCGGAGGAGCTGGCTGTCCCGGCGGAGCCGCCTGTCGCAGAGGAGCCGCCGGCTCTAGCTGCGGCCGACCGCGAGAACCTGGCGCGCATCCTCGGGGAGAAGCTGGTGAGCCCGGTCAGTATCGTGCACTTCGGTCAGACCCCCTCGGTCGACGGCGTGCCGATCCCCGCGTGCGACGCGTGTCACGACGCACTCAGGTTGGTGCAGGAGTTCGCCGCGCTTTCGGACAAGCTGACGCTCGTCGTGCATGACTACCGCACCCGATCGGCCGAGGCCGAGAGCATGGGGGTCACACGGATCCCGGCCACCCTCTTGAAGGCTGCGGATGGATCGGTCGCCCGCGTGCGCTTCTTCGGGACACCTTCCGGCTACGAGTTCGGCACGTTCCTCGACGCCGTGCTGGCGCTCTCTACGGGCGTCGTGCGTCTGGATCCGAGCACGGTCGAGGCTCTCTCGGCGCTGACGACGCCGGTGCACATCGAAGTGCTGACTACCCCCACGTGTCCTCGGTGCCCTGAACTGGTTCGGCTCGCCCATCTGTTTGCCATGGCCGGACCCTCTGTGACCGCCGACATGGTGAACGTGGTCGACTTCCCAGAGGTCGCGCGGCTCCACAACGTGCTCAGCGTGCCGCGACTCGTCTTGAACGGTGTGCCGGTGGTGGACGATTCCGCCGAGGGGCCCCTCACGCAGGAGCGCCTGCTCCGCCTGGTCACCGACGCGGCCAAGGTCTGACGCGGCTTCCCAGCGGTCTACGCGCCGAGCGCTGCGCTTCCTGCGGGCTGCGGCCCTAGCAGGCTGTTGAAGATCGAAGCCTTGGCCGCCAGAACGCACTGGACGGCGCGATACGGCGTCCTCGGTTGCGCCCGTAGCGCTGCTACGAGCGCTCCCTCTCGTCCTTGCCTCACGCGTGCCCATCGCGCCCTGACAGCGAAGCGTCCATTCTTCAACAGCCTGCTAGCGCTCGACGGCTCCCCGCCACGCTTGGATGCCTTGAGCCATGTCGAAGACGTCCTTGTAGCCCTCGGCGCTGAGCATCGCGGCTGCTTCGGCGCTCCTACTCGCGGTGAGGCAGTAGACGATGATCGGGCGGTCGTTGGGCACTTCCGCCATGCGTGACTTCAGCTGCTGCACCGGTATCAGGACCGCCCCTGGGATATGGCCCGAGTCGAACTCGCCCTGCGTGCGAACGTCGAGCAGGAACACCCGCTCTCCGGAGTCGAGCCGTTCGCGCACCGTGTCGGCGCTGATCGTGGTGTAGGTGCCGGCGCAAGAAGCGAGCAGTGCAACCGCTCCCACGATGACAACTGCGGCAAGGGCGGCGAGGGCGCGGCGTGCCGCCGCGCGAGAGGTCATCGCTTCACGTCGAAGGGCCAGCGGCTGATACCGCCCTCCATGTTGTACACGTTCTCGTATCCGAGTTCTACGAGGAGTCGCGCTCCGCGCTTGCTTCGAGCGGCGCTCAGGCAGTAGAGGATTATGTCCCCGCTCTTCTTCAGCTCTTGGTGCCTGCGAGAAAGGTCGTTCAGCGGTATCAACTTCGCTTTGGGGATGTGGCCCTGCGAGAACTCGCCCGGAGAGCGCACGTCGATGAGCTGTACGCCACCGCCGGCTGCTATGCGCGCGTTCACATCGGCCGGGGATAGGTCGGTGTACCCCTGCGGCTCACGGCTGAACAACTTGAACATCTATCTGACTCCTGGTTCGCTGTGTGTCCTGCAGCCGATATCGGTCAGGACTCCTTCATGGAAACGGCTCCGTACGGGCACTCCTCCACGCAATCGCCGCAACCCATGCAGTCCGAGGGCTTGACGATCGCCTGCTCGTCCGGGCCCATCTTCACGATCGCCTTGGTGCGGCATGCCTTGCGGGCGGGGCACGGGGAACAAGCCTCGCAGCGTGCATAGTCGATCTGTGCGAGTCTCACGCGCCGCGCTCCTCTCTAGTATACCCATGGGGGTATATGGAAATCATGGTAGACGACACGGCCCCGGTTTTCAAGGACTGTGGGCGGAACACGGACGGAACCCGTCTGCGGTGAACGCCGTCTGCTCAGTGTAGAGTACGTTGTGCGAGGCACTGGGTTCTCGTCACTACATCCTGTAGTATGCCGTTTCGACTTCTCCAGTGACGGCACAGCGGATAATCGGACGGTCGAAAGGAAGCGCACGGATGAACAGGAACTACCTTGTCGCGATCATCGTGGCGGCCGTGGTCGTGGTCGGCCTCATCGTCGTGGTCCCCAACCTCAGTGGCGGGAACGACGGCGGGACCAGCGCGACCACTCTTGGATCCGCCCCTGCAATCCCTTCTGACGCGACCGTACCCGAGGGACATCCAGACTTGGGTGACGGCTCGAGTGCCACCGGTACGGACGCTTCTCTCGAGACCCTCGTGGCCGAAGCTGAGGCCGCCTATGAGGCCGACAAGACCGATCTGACAGCGGTCCTGGCGCTCGGAGACGCGTATCTGCAGGCGAACCGCGTGGACGACGCGACCCGAGTGCTGAACGAAGCTCTGGCGATAGATGCAGGGAGCGCTGAGGCGAAGGCCGGCCTGGCGATGGTCGATTTCGTGAACGGCGACACCGCCGGGGCCCAGAAGAAGCTCGAAGCCGCCATCGCCGAGTCCCCCGACTCGCAGGTGGCTCTGTACGATCTCGCGGTGGTCTACTTCTCCACGGACCAGCGCGACAAGGCGAAGGAAACCTGGGCGAAGGTGGTGGAAGTCAACCCGCTCAGCGAGCTGGGCGAGATGGCAAAGCAGTTCGTCGATCTCATGGGTCAGACGGAGGCCGCGGGCAGCAGCCCGCACGGCGCCGAGACCACGGGGACCACGGCTACCACCACCCAATGATCTGCTCCGACCAGCCGGCCCTCGTGAGCCTCGTCGGCCACGTGGGTCGCGACGGGAGAGTAGCGCTTGTATCCTGATCTCTTCAGCATAGGGCCGGTGACCATACACTCCTTCGGGGCGATGTTGTCACTGGCCTTTCTGGTCTCTGGAGCGGTAGCCGCCTGGCAGTTCAAGCGTCGGGGCATAGACCCAGAGCTCGCGTACTCCTTTCTGATCGCCGCGATCGTCGGCGGCGTCGTAGGCGCCAAGGTGCGCTATCTGATCGTGCATCCCGATCAGTTCAGCCAAGCGGCGTTCAGCGGATCGGGCCTGATCTGGTACGGCGGGCTGTTCGGGGGTGCGTTTGCCTGCACGGTGGTCGCGGTGCGGTCGAAGTCGCGAACTGCTCTCATAGCCGACGCGGCAGCTCCGGCTCTCGCTGCGGGCTATGTCATCGGGCGGGTGGGATGTCTGCTGAACGGCGACGACTACGGTGTGCCCACGAGCTTGCCCTGGGCCATGTCGTTCCCACAGGGCACTCCGCCCACCGATCTTCTGGTTCATCCCACTCAGATCTACGAGAGCCTCATGTCGCTCATCATCGTGGGCCTATTGCTGTGGGTGCTTGCCCCCCGACTCAAGAGGGCCGGCGCCTTGTTCTGGTCGTATGTAGGTTTGGCCGGGGTCGAACGGTTCATCGTGGAGTTCGTACGCACCAATGACGACGTGCTTCTGGGCCTCACGCAGGCCCAGCTGATCAGCGTGGCCCTCATGGTGGCCGGTATCGCCGGCGTGTGGTGGCTCGAGTCGCATCCGGCCGGCCTTGCCGTCGTGGGCGGCAGTACTGTGAAGAGCCGGGGCTCGAAGGCGAGTGGCTCGAAAACGGGCAGCTCGAAGGCGGCAGGATCCAAGACGACGGGCACCAAGATGGGTGCCGCGAAGGGCAAGAAGAAGCCGAAACGGGCGCGACGGTAGTCTGCAGATGGGCCGCCGTGTCGCCGGCAATGCAACGAAACACCAACTTTCAGGAGTGGTCCAGATGGTTCTCGGCATGACTTCACCGATACGTCAACGCGCAGTCCCGTATCTCGCGATACTGGTGGCGGCCTCGCTGATCCTGTTGGCGATCGTGGCGGTGCGGCCGGCGGCGGCCGAGGAGACCACCACGACCTCAGCGACGACGGGCGATTCGACCGCTCCGGCGACCACTGCATCGACCGTGGGTACGACCGGCGAGACGAGTTCAGCTGTGGGGGAAGCGGCAGGAGGACTCGGCGTCACCCCGGCGCCTGAGGGCTACGAACCCGTGAACCCCGGCCTTGTGGCCACGCAGCTGGGTGTGCAGTTCTGGCCCGAATACGACTCTGACGACGTGCTGGTTCTCGTCGACGTGACTCTGCCGGCCACCACGGTGTTCCCCTACACGTTCAGCTTCTACATCCCGAAAGGCGCGAGGCTCGCGGGTCTGGCGGAGATCACCGAGACCGGCGGCTTCGACTACACGCTCGGCGCGCCCGTTCAGACGCCGGGCGAGGTGATGGATCTCGTGACCGTGACTGTGCCCAAGCGTCCGGTACTGCGGCTCGAGTACTACTACGACCCGGGCATCGGTGCCCCGGGGCAGAAGTCGTTCCCCGTGGTGTTCCAGGCTCCCGCCGATGCCGGGTCCCTTTCTTTCGGCGTGCAACAACCTCTGGGCGCGTCTGCCTTCGCGTCTGACCCGGACCTCTCGCAATCGTCCACCGACTCGCAGGGTTTGACCTACTTCTTCGGCGATTTCCCGGCAATCAAGGCGGGTGAGATGGTCGCCGTGCAGGTCTCGTACACGAAGACGAGTGCCGACCCTTCGTTCTCATCAGGCTCGAGCACAAGTGACCCGGCACAGACCACGAACAGCAACCTGCTCCTGCTGATGCTCGCCGGCATCGTTCTCGTCGTGGCCGGGATGGTCGCGTATCGCCTGTTTGGGCGTCGTGAGGCCGCGCCCGCCGGCAAGGGCACCGCTGCGCGAGCGGGCAAGGGCGGCACAAAGGAGGCTTCGCGGTCGGATAGGCAGGCGGGCACGCGCGCGTCTGGCAGCCAGGGTTCGAGCGGAGACGCCGGCGGACCTGCCCGCTTCTGTACTGAGTGCGGCGGTCGACTGCAGAAGAAGGACCGGTTCTGCCCGGCCTGCGGTCATCCGCGGGAATCCTGACGGCCCGCGGCCCCGCGGCGTCGTGACGTTCCTGGCCGGTGATCAGCATCTACTACGTGTCGTAGTTGCTTTGTACTACGCTGCGTAGTATGATGCCGCAGGAGAAAGCGCCCGCGTTCACAAGCGCCGTCGAGCATGCTCGAGCGCTCGTATTGGAGATAACCGCGTTGGCACTCAGAGGTCGACTACCTGTATGAAGACGCGTCCCGTGCTCACCGCTCTCGCGCTGGTAGTAGTTGCGGCTCTGGGGGTGTGGTCCTTCTGGACCAACGTGCTCGATCCGCATCCCGCCGGTGCGCCGAACGTGGTAGCTGAGACAGGTGGTTCGCCCCTGCCGCAGGTGCTCGCCCGTCTGCCTCGTGTGGCCGAGCTGAGTGGCGAGCAAGGGCTCGTCTCGGTGGAGGAACTCCACGGCACGTCTCTCGGCGAGGGGTTCGACGCGGCATGGGTGGCCGAATACGAGGGCGGTGGGCGGGCGACCGTGTGGGTCAGTAAGTCGGTGCGAGAGATCGACGCCGAGGACCTCATGGTGCGCATGACCGATCGCATCATGGAGGGAGACTCACCTTTTTCTCAGCCTATGCCGATTGAGATGCAGGACGTACCGGCATATCGGCTCGAAGGCATGGGGCAGGTTCACTACTACTTTCGGTCGGGTGTCTACCTCTATTGGTTGGGGATCGACGCCCCGCTGGCCGAGGACGGCCTAGGCGAGCTGGTCGCCTCCGCCCTGGCGCTGCAGTGAGAATGACGACATGAAGCTTGAAGCCAGACGTGTGAAGGCGGATCAGTGAAGGAGCGGGTCTCGTGACGGATTCGGTGTCGGCACCCTCGGCGGTGGCCGGTTCGAGGCGCAGGTGGAAGATGATCGCGGGTGCGGTGGTGCTCGTATTCGTTGCCGCCTGGCTGGTGCTCTATCTGACCGTGGGTGGCGACTTCTACATGACGGTGGGGGAGCTCCAACAGGCCGGAGCGGTCGCCAACGTTCGTGTGGGTGGGCAAGTGGTGCCCGAGAGTCTCAACCAGGTGGGCGACACGGCTACATTCGCCATACGCGATGATTCAGGAGCCACTCTCGACATCGCCTACTCGGGTGCTTTCCCCGATCGACTTCGCTCGTACGAGCACATCGTGGCCACCGGTTCCATGGAGCCGGGTCGTCCCTTCGAGGCTGTGGAGGTTCTGGTAAGATGCCCCGACAAGCTCTTCGCTGAGAAACTCACCACCGATGTCCTCGGTGGAGCAGGTCTCGAAAGGGTCCTCTATTGAGCTCTCCACTCCTCGTTTCGCAATACCCCACGAGATCGCCGGCCGATCGCGGTCATCCCCGGAAAGGGTAGTCACATGAGATCAAAAAAGCTGAAGTTCCTGGTAGGCGGCATCGTGATCGTCGGGGCGATTGCCACTCTGGCCTTCTTCGCGGTCCGCGAGAACATGGTGTACTACTACACCGTCACGGAACTGGCCACCAAAGGCGAGTCAGAGAACGTGCGTGTGGCGGGCGACCTGGTGAGCGGCACCCTTGTCAAGGCTGGAGTGGGCGAGCCCATCGAGTTTGAGATCTACGACAAGGAAGCCACGCAGAACACGCTCTTCGTGAAGTACACGGGTGCAGTGCCCGACACGTTCGTGGACGACCCGAACCAGCCTGTAGAGGTCGTTGTGGAGGGAGACTTCCTCAAAGACGGTACCTTCGCCGCCGACTTTCTCATGGCGAAGTGCCCGAGCAAGTACGAGAGCGAGGAGAGCGCGGCTGACGGCAAATAGGCGGATCGTCCGGGTGCGCTTCGACCACGATCCGCATCTGACGGGAGCATCGGTTCCCGGGCGACACGCACCTGGAATCACTGGCTGACGCCGCCGCATCCCGGCGGCATGTGAGAGGCACGGAGGATCGACCTATATGAATCAGATCGGCTACTCGGCGCTGTTGCTAACTGTTGTCGTCTCGGCCTTCGGGCTGGTCGCTCCGCTGGTCGCGGTGCGCACCGGGAGTCGCGGCTGGATGAGGAGCGCAGAGCGGAGCGTGTATGCGCTGGCCGCAGCCTCGGCGGTGGCCTCCGCGGCGCTGGTATACGCGCTGATGACCCGCGACTACACGAACGAGTACGTCTACAGTTACACGTCGAACGACCTCTCGTGGTTCTACACGCTGTCGGCGTTCTGGGCCGGCAACTCGGGGTCGATGCTGTTGTGGCTGGTGATCTTGGGCGCGTTCTCGGCCGTGGTCGTGTGGCAGAACCGGGTCAAGAACAGGGAGATCCTGCCGTATGTGATCTCGATCCTGATGGCCGTCGCGCTCTTCTTCGCGCTCATCATGACCGTATCCCGCGGGTCGAATCCTTTCGCGACGGTGCCCGCCGGTGTCTTTCCCGACAATGGCTCGGGTCTGAACCCGATGCTGGAGAACCCGGGGATGGTGGTGCATCCCGTGACCCTCTACCTGGGCTACGTTGGCTTTGCGATCCCGTACGCTTTCGCGATGGCCGCCCTCATCACCCGCAGGCTGGGCGACTTCTGGATCCGCTCGACGCGGCGTTGGACCATCTTTGCCTGGATATTCCTCACCATCGGCAACATCATGGGGGCGTGGTGGGCTTACGTGACCCTCGGCTGGGGGGGATACTGGGCCTGGGATCCGGTGGAGAACGCCTCCTTCATGCCCTGGGTCACAGGGACGGCCTTCCTGCACTCCGTCATGATCCAAGAGAAGAAGGACATGCTGAAGGTGTGGAACATCGTGCTCGTGGTGTTCACTTTCTCGCTCACCATCTTCGGCACGTTCCTCACCCGCTCGGGCATCATCAGTTCGGTGCACAGCTTCGGCCAGAGCAGCCTCGGCCCGTTCTTCCTCGGCTTCTTGGGGCTGATCCTTGTGTTCTCGCTTAACCTGCTTTTCAGCCGTCTCGACATGCTGAAATCTCGAAACGAGCTCGACAGCTTCGTCTCCCGTGAATCGACCTTCTTGCTCAACAACCTTCTGCTGGTGGGCATGGCCGTCACCGTACTCTGGGGCGTGTTGTTCCCGATCATCAGTGAGGCGGCCACCGGCAACAAGGTGACCGTGGGCCCACCGTTCTTCGACCAGGTGATGGCGCCGATCGGGTTGGTCCTGATGTTCATCACGGGCATCTGCCCCTTGATCGCCTGGCGTCGCGCTACGCTGGCGAATCTCGGCAAGAACATCATGGTGCCGACCATCGCGGCCATCGTCGTGCTGGCGGTCCTGATCGTCACCGGCATGCGCCATACGTATGCGCTCATCAGCTTCACGCTCTGCGCATTCGTCGTGACGACGGTCCTCATGGAGTTCGTCCGTGGCGCATGGGTACGCCGGGAGATGACGGGGGAGAACCTCGTCAAGGCACTCGGTTCGCTCATCTGGCGCAACAAGAGGCGCTACGGCGGCTACATCGTGCACATCGGGGTCATCTTCCTGCTCTTCGGAGTGACGGGATCGTACGCGTTCAAGCAGGAGCTATCGGCGACCATCACGAAGGGCGAGTCCATCGAGGTAGGTGGCTACGAGGTCACGTACGACAGCTTCGACTCGTACGATACCAATGAGAAGAGCGTAGGTCGTGTCACGTTCACCGTGACCCAAGGCGGGCGGTTCCTCGGCACCGTGGCCCCGTCGAAAGAGTACTATTTCGCAAAGGACCAGCCGTGGACCAGGGTGGATCGCAACGTCACTCTCGCCCGCGACGTGTACGTGTCGCTGCTCGAGTACTCGGCTGAGACCGGCGAGGCCAACGTCGACGTTCGCATCAACCCGCTGGTGAGCTGGTTGTGGATCGGCGGGTTCGTCATGGTCCTCGGCGGCATCATCGCAATCTGGCCAGACAAGCGCGACGCGAAGCGTCTGGCGGCTCGCTACGAAAGACAGGTGAGGCTCCATGAGATCTAGTCTGCGTCATAGGCGCCGTGTGGTGCGTGCCACCGTCAAACCGGCTGTTGCCAAGGTGGCCGCGCAGCCGACGTTTCCCTGGCCGGCGGCTTTGCTCGGGGCTGCGATCATCGCATTCGCAGTGTTGCTGTTCATCGCCGTGCCCGCCTTCGCCGCCGTTCCGCCGGTGTCGAGCGTGTCCGATAAGCTGACCTGCCAGTGCGGGTGTGCCGCCGTGCTCACGGAGTGCCCCCACCAGGACTGCGGCTGGGGCATCCCGGCCAAGCAGTACATCAAGCAGCAGTTGGAGGCCGGGCAGTCGCCGGAGGCGCTCGTGAAGTATTACGTCGACGAGTTCGGCGAACAGGTGCTCGCCGCGCCGACCAAGCGAGGTTTCAACCTTTTGGCGTGGGTCTTGCCGTTCGCGGCGCTCATCATCGGAGCTGTCGCGATGTACTTCCTTATCGGAGTGTGGGCCCGACGCGATGGTGCGGATGCGGAACTGGTGCCGACGCGCGACGTCGATCTCGCACCCGAGGAGTTGAAGCGCAAACTCGAAGACGAACTACGGAATTTCGATTGAACCCCGGCGGGCTCCGCCCAGACGTGAGACAAGCGGCTTCGACGGTCACCGGCGCGAAGGAGTGATGTAGAACGTGTTCGAGATGCTGATCCAGGTGATCCTGGCCCTATCGGTGGTGGCGTTCGTCGGCTATCCGCTGGTCACGAGCGGGCAAGACGTCGAGCCCGAGCCACAGGAACTCTCGGAGGAGATGGGAGACCTGCTTCGCAAGAAGGAGTCCACGTACTCGGCTCTGAAGGAGTTGGAGTTCGACTTCAAGATGGGCAAGCTCTCCGACAAAGACTTCGCCGAGATCGATGCGCGGTACCGTGAAGACGCCCTCGAGATCCTCGAGGCGATCGACGGAGCGGAGAAGGGCTCCCCCGCCGACGGACCCAATTCACGGCGGCGCGGCAAAGGCGCCCAGCGCCAGGCGGCAAGCCGTCCGGCCGCGGCCCCGGAGGCGAAGCCGGCCAAGGCTGCGTCCGGCGCAGCCGCGTCCACCGCCACCTGCGCCGACTGCGGTCGAGAGAATCCCCCCGGCTCGCGCTTCTGCGCCTCGTGCGGTGTGGATCTGGAGGAAGCGTCGGCCGCTGCCGGCGCGGGCCACTCCGACGGAGTGGTCTGCGACGAGTGCGGGCGCGACATAGCCGAGAACCATCGGTTCTGCGCAGGCTGTGGTGCGGAGGTGCGGGACTGAGGGCACAGGTCGTCGACGTGACGGGCGGGGACGGGTCTTCCGCGGGCGAAGTGTCCGGAGGTCGGCAGCCGGCCATCCGCGTGAGGGGTCTGTGGAAGTACTTCGACCACTTTCCCGCGATCCGTGGGCTCGACTTGGAGCTGGAGTCCGGGCGGTTCCTCACCGTGTTCGGGCCGAACGGCGCCGGCAAGACCACTCTGATCAGGGTGCTCTCGACCCAGATCGGGCCGACCCAAGGTGAAGTCGAAGTGGGAGGATGCGCGCTCCCCGGTCAGGCGGATCGTCTGCGCCGGCGCGTAGGAGTCATCTCGCACAACACCTACCTGTACCCGAACCTCACCGCGAACGAGAACCTCACGTTCTTCGGACGCATGTACCGTGTGCCCGATCTCGATGACCGGATCACGGCTCTCTTGGAGGAGGTCGGTCTGAGCGGTCGTCGTGACGACCTCGTGCGAACGTACTCGAGGGGCATGCAGCAGCGGCTCTCCATCGCGAGGGCGCTTCTTCACGACCCCGACATCATGTTCCTCGATGAGCCCTATACCGGGCTCGATCAGCACGCATCGAGGATGCTGCGCGACGTGCTGAAGACGCTCCACACGGGCGAGCGGACCCTCGTCTTGACAACGCACAACCTCGAGCAAGGCCTTGAGATGTGCGATGAGGTGGCCATCCAGGTGCGCGGCCGCCTCGTGTTCAGAGAGAACGTGGCCACCCTCGACAAGGCGGGCTTCGAGCAGACCTATTTCGATCACGTGGGCAAGGACTTCCGATGGGATTCCTGAGCCAAGCCTGGGTCATCGCCCGCAAGGACATCATCGGGGAGCTTCGAACCCGGGAGACCGTCCTCTCGATGCTGCTCTTCGGCTTCCTGGTCATCTTGATCTTCAACTTCGGCATAGAACCGGGGCTGCGGGAAGAGAACCTCGTGAAGCCTGGTGTGCTCTGGGCGGCGTTCACGTTCGCCGGCATCCTCGGCCTTAACCGGAGCTTCATCGCCGAGAAGGAGAACGACTGCCTGCAGGGTCTGCTGCTCTGCCCTGTGGACCGCTCCGTGATCTACCTCGGCAAGTTCTTCGGCAACTCCATCTTCACCCTGAGCATGGGCTTGGTGGTGTTCCTGTTCTTCTCGGTGCTCTACAACGTCGATCTGTTGCAGGTGGCCCTGCCTCTTGGGCTCATCCTCGTTCTGGCGACCATCGGCTTCGCCGCGGTCGGCACGCTGTTCTCGGCGGTATCGGTGGGGTTGAAGTCGCGCGACGTGATCCTCTCGATCCTGCTCTTCCCGGTGATGGTGCCCGTGGTACTCGCCGCCGCGAAGTCGTCGGGGCGCATACTCGACGGCGATCCTCTGTCCAGCGCCGGCCTGTGGCTGGCATTATTGGTGGTCTATGATGTGATCTTCCTGACAGTGGCGATCATGCTGTTCGACTACGCAGTGGAGGAATGATGACGACCGTGTCTCCAGGGAGCACCGCACAGCCTGACGCGACGGCGGCCGTTGCGGATGGCGGAGCCGGCGGCGGCGTGACTACCGCAGCCGCAGCCCCTCTCCCTGAACCCGGGCGCACTCTCTGGCTGGACATCTTGGGCGTGGTGGCCATCCTCTCCGTGCTCGTTGCCCTCTACGGTGCGATCATCTGGGCGCCCACTGAGGCGGTCATGGGCCACGTGCAGCGCATCTTCTACTTCCACATGCCGAGTGCCTGGGTGGCCCTGGGCCCCGCGTTCACCATCGTATTCATCTGTAGCATCGTGTACTTGGTCAAGAAGGACCTTCGCTACGACCGGATCGCGGGGGCTTCCGCTGAACTGGGTGTGCTGTTCACCACGATCACACTCCTCACCGGACCCTTGTGGGCCAAGCCCATCTGGGGTGCCTACTGGACCTGGGACCCTCGCCTCACCACAACGCTGGTTCTATGGTTCATCTACGTGGCGTATCTCATGCTGCGGTCTTCCATCACCGAGGGACATAGTCGCGCTCGACTCTCCGCCGTGTTCGGCATCGTGGGTTGGATCGACGTGCCGATCGTCTTCATGTCGATCCGGTGGTGGCGCACCATCCACCCCACCTTGGTGACGGGGGAAGGCATGAACCTGGACTCATCCATGGAGGCGGTGCTCATGCTCTCCTTGGCCGCCATAACTCTGCTGTACGTCTACCTCCTGATCGTGCGGGTGCGCCAGCTTGACATGGGCTCGCGTCTCGATCGTCTTCGTCAACTATCCCACCTGCGTTAGGAGTCGCCTGCATGAGTGAGCTAGGTTTCCTGTTCGCCGGATATGCCGTGGTGTGGGTCGCCCTGGGCGGGTACATCATCGCGGTCGGCCGTCGTCAGTCCACGCTGAGGCGCGAGATCGCCCGGCTCGAACGAGAGTTCCGTACCGGGGAGTGAGCGGCGGTGTCGTCGGCTCGGGTTCCTCTGGCGCGGCCGAGAGTCCGTGGGCCGCTTGCGGGCCGCTACTACGACTGGTAGTATTCGAGCACAGCTTAGGGAGGGTGGTCGCGCATGGGTGGAGCCGTGAATCTCAACACGGGCCAAGAAGGTCTGCGGCAGGTACTCGGCGAGCTCGAAGCCGAGATAATGGAATGCATGTGGGAACGAGGCACCGCCTCGGTTCGCGATATCCACGAATGCCTCGCCGAGCGTCGTGAGATCGCCTATACGACGGTGATGACCGTCATGGGTAGACTGGCCGAGAAAGGGCTGCTCAGCCGTAGTCAGCAGGGCCGAGCGTATCTCTACAGCCCTGCTGAGACCCGGGATTCATTTTGTACCGGGGTCGTGCGGAGCGTGGTCGAGGGTCTCTTCGGGGGCGTCAACCGCCCGGTGCTCGCGCACTTCGTGGAGCACCTGTCAGAGGAAGAGGGAGCCGATCTCGACCTGCTGGCGGCGATCATCGATGAGAAGCGCCGGGAGCGGCGATCATCTCTGCCTTCGGCCTGACAGTCACCTACGCTCTGATTCTCACCGGGCCTTGGTTGGTCCGTCGTCTGCTTGAGGGACGCACGCGCCCGAGGACGCTCACCTACGCCTACCTCGCCGCTCTTCTCGCCGCGACGGGCGCCACGCTCGCTCTGCTCGTGTCGCTCTTCCTGCGGTACCTGCCACACGGCCTTCTCGTGCACGCGGGGCTCGCGTGCGACATGGAAGCGGGCTGCGCGACACCACTCCCGCCCTGGGCCGGATCCACGTTCTCCTTCCTCATCGGCGGGGTGATCGCGGGGCTCGTGCTGTTCGCCGGAGTCGCGATATGCGGGCAGACCGGTTGCTCGACCCGCCGACGCCACGATGTGGTGCGCTCGGCGACGGAGTTCCGCGGTGCCGTTCCACCGGGCCTGCGTGGACGGGTGCATGTGGTCGAAGACCCGGCGCCGGTCTCGTACACCATCGGCTTCTGGCGCCCTCAGGTGATCGTCTCTTCCGGCCTTCTGGCCACCCTCGATGAGGACGAACTCCACGCTGTGCTCGCGCACGAGGAGGGCCACGCGGTCGCCGGCGACAATGTCATCGTGCTCGTGGCTCGAACGCTGGCTCTCACCTTCGCCCTGGTGCCCGGTGTGAGCATGGCCTACGCCCGTCTGCGGAAGGCGCAGGAGCGAGCGGCCGACGAGTTCGCCCGCGACCGCACCGGCGACGGTCTTCTCGTGGCCGCGAGTCTCACGAAGTTCGCGCGGTCCCTGCTCGCGCTGACCCCCTCCAGCCGTGTCGAGATCGTCACTACGGCCTTCGCCGAAGAGGGAGACGTGGGAGAGCGGGTGCGCGGCCTTCTCTCCACCAGCCGCGTTGCCACGTCGAAGCGCCGACTCGCCGCCGTGGCCCTCATGTTCGTCGTGGTGGTGAGCGCCTTCTCCAGTAGCGCCTTCGCGTTCACCGGCGTCACCTTGGCCTCGCGATCCGACTGCTCGACGTGCCATGGGCTGCAAGTGGCACCGGCCGGTACTGCCGCTCTGCACGGGGATACGACCTCGCACGACGAGTGCGTGGATCCTGTCGTTCGCGACTGAACGCGGGGGGTCGGGGCGTCCGCATCCCTTCGCCCGATGCCCCTCAACACGCACAAGGTCGACCGGCGTCGGCGGTGGGCCTTGTTCATCTACTACGCCTTGTAGTAATATGCCCGCAGCATATACACACCCCTGTTCGAGGGAGATGAAGACGTGGCGACAAAGCAGGCGGCCCGAAAGGGCGATCTGAGGGAGAAGCGGGAACGGTTCGAAGAGGCCGGTAAGTTCCCGGTGGGGAAGTTCGTCGCGGTGAGCATCATGGTACTCGGGCTTACCTTCGCGGGCTTCGCGGCATACCAGTACTTCGTGGTTCCGCCGTCGGTAGGCGGCGCGTCCGTGGACTCCGGCGTGTCGTATCCGGCGGGCCAGGTAGCCATGGTGCCGCTGGAAGCGCCGCAGACCGCCGAAGGTCTCTCCTTCCCGGTGCAGGCGCTCAAGGATAGTCTCATCGTGGGGCTTACCTACGAACGCTCGCAGCCCATGCCGGCCGGGTACGTAACGTCCTCGGGCGGAAACGCCCTGCCGCTTCTCAGTTACATCTCACCCAAAGGCAACCTCGTAGTCGCCACCTCGTTCTGCGAACCGTGCCAAGGTGACAGCTTCCACATCGAGGGCGACGCGCTGGTGTGCGATGTATGTTTCACCCGTTGGGATCTCGACACGCTGGAAGGCATCTCAGGCGGCTGCATGGCCTACCCGCCTGAAGAAGTACCCGCGGAGCTCAGGGGCGATACTGTGTTCATCCCCAACGCTGATCTCGAGGCGTGGGCGCCGAGGGTCTTCTAGTACCGTTCTGCGCTATCCCAGAAACCGAAGCGGCTGCTGCGGCGGGGTTCGGCGAGGCCTGTGAGGCTCTCCTCGATAGCGTTCCGCAACGTGCGGCGCCACCTGTGGCGCAGCGCCCTGGTGTTCGTGGTGATCGCCGCCGCTGTGGCGGTGGTCACCAGCCTCTATCTCGTGACCCGAAGCGCCGAGCGCGACCTGGAGAACAAGGTCGACGAGTATGGCGCAAACATCGTCGTCGTGCCGCGCAGCGAGCAGTTGCCTCTGTCGTATGGGGGGGTTCAAGTAGGTGGACTCACCTACGACGTAGAACCGCTGCACATGAGCGATATCGCGGTGATCCGGGGCATCAAGAACGCCGAGAACATCAATCTGATCGCTCCGAAACTCGTTGAGTCGGCCGAGATAGGTGGCCAACGCGTACTGAGCGTGGGCGTCGACTGGACGTCCGAACTCAGCTTGAAGAAGTGGTGGACCGTGGTGGGCACGGCCCCCTCGGGCGCCACTGACCTGCTCCTGGGTGATCGAGCGGCCCGGCACCTCAGCCTGGGCCCCGGTGACTCCGTCGAGGTCCGCGGGGAGCGCTTCGTGGTCTCGGGTGTGTTGGAACCCACGGGCACGCAGGAGGACGACCTCCTCTTCCTCGACCTCGGCGTGGCTCAGCGATTGTGGGAGCGTCCCGGCGAGGTGAGCTTCTTCGAAGTGTCCGCTTGGTGCGCCACGTGCCCCATCGAAGATATCAACGCTCAGATCTCCGCTGAGATGCCCTACGCTCGGGTTTCCGCCGTCCTGAAGGCGGCGGAATCGCGAAGGATCCTCATCAGCCAGTTCCGTCTGTTCACACTGGTGCTGTCGGCGCTCATGGTGCTTGTGGGTTGCTTGATCGTCCTCGTGTCGACTCTCTCGTCCGTGCGCGCGCGCCGCGGTGAGATCGGCATCTTCAGGGCGGTGGGCTACCGGCGGCAGCACATCTTCAAGATCATCTTGCTCGAGAACCTCGCTCTGGCGCTGTTGGGCGGAGTAGTGGGGCTGGTGGTAGCGGCGATAGTGCACGCACCCATGGCCAAGGCGGTCGCGCAGGTACGCGAGACCGTGGCGCTCTCTCCCGGCGACCTGGCGATCGCCTTGGCGGCATCGCTTCTCGTTGTGTTGGCCTCGAGCCTCTATCCGGCGGGGCGGGCTGCCGCCTTGAGTCCCACGCTGGCCATGAAGAGGGTGTGACCTCGTGGAGCTTCGGCACATCGCGTTCGGCAACCTTCGGCGGCGGAAGGGCAAGGCCGCCCTCATCACTTTCGGACTCGCGGTGGCGGTGGCGGCGTTCGTGCTCGTACTCTCGCTGATACTGTCCCTCCGCGCGAATATGGACGACAGGCTCTCGCGTTACGGCTCGAATCTTCTCGTGACCCCGCCGCGCACCGATCTGGATCTCTCATACGGCGGCGTGAGCGTCTCGGCCGCCGGGAGTGGGGAGGTGCTCTACCTTTCCAACGACGACCTCGCGGCCGTGCAGGCGCTCGGCGCGGGCGGTAGGCTGGCGGCCGTCGTCCCGGTGAGACTCGCACCCGTGAGCCTCGAAGGGCAGACGATCCTTGCCATGGGCACCGACCTCGCCGAGAGCGCGAAGGTGAAGCTCTGGTGGCGGGTCGAAGGAAGTCTTCCGGGCTCCCCTGACGAGGTCCTGCTGGGTCTCAACGTGAGGAACGAGTTGGGACTCGAGCGTGGCGACACGGTCGACGTAGGGGGGCAGCCGTTCACGGTATCCGGCTTGCTGTGGGAGACGGGTGACGAAGAGGACAACCTGATCGTAGTGAGCATGGACGCTCTCACATCGCTGACCGGTGAGGGCGGTCTGATCAACCTCATAGAGGTGACGGCTGCCTCGACCTCCGATGTCGATGCGCTGGTCGCGGATATTGCGCGGGTGCTCCCCAATGCGGAGGTCACGTCGGTCAGGCAGAGTATCGAGTTCAACAACCAGACCGACTCGTCGTTGGCCCGTTTCGGTCTTGCCGTGATGCTCCTCATCGTGGCGATCTCCGGACTTGTGGTCACGATCACCATGTTGACCGCGGTGCAGGAGCGCCAGAAGGAGATCGGCATCTTCCGGGCGGTGGGTTTCAAGCAGCGCCATATAGCCACACTCATAGTCTTGGAGTCAGCCATGCTGAGTTCTTCCGCGGCTGTGATCGGGGTCTTGGGAGGCCTGGGTGCCGCTTCGCTGGCGCCCCGCTTGATGAGCGAGTCGGAGTTGGGCTTCTCCTTCGATCCGCTCTTGATCGCGGCGGGTGTGGCGGTAGCCTTTCTCGTGGGGTTGTCGGCCGCGGTGTACCCGGCCTGGCGGGCCGCGCAGATGGATCCGGCGGCAGCGTTGAAGTACGTGTGATGAGGAGCTGCGTGCGCACCAGACGCGCCACTCGGCTCACCGTAGAGACAAGAGTGACGGGAGTGGGAACATGGCCCTCATAGAGGTCGACGGCGTTCGCAAGGAGTATGGCGACGCGGGGTGCCGTGTGGTGGCCCTGCACGAGGTGTCCCTCGAGGTGGAGGCCGGCGAGTACGCGGCCATCATGGGACCGTCGGGCTCGGGCAAGACCACCCTGCTCTCCATCCTCGGCGCGATGAATCCACCCACGGCCGGCTCGCTGCGAATCGACGGCATCGATGTGTACGATCTCTCGCAAGAGCGCCAGGCCGATCTACGAAGGGAGTACATCGGCTTCGTCTTCCAACAACTCGAGCTGGTGCCGTACCTCAGCGCGGTGGAGAACGTCATGTTGCCTCTGGCCATCCTGAAGGAGCGCGGGAAGCGAGAGCGCGCCCTGGAGGCGCTCGCACGAGTGGGCATCGACGAGCAAAAGGGACGGCGTCTTCCTTCAGAGCTCTCCGGCGGCGAGCAGGGCAGAGTGGCGATCGCCCGAGCTGTTGTGAACGACCCGCCCATCATCCTCGCGGACGAACCCGTGGGTAGTCTGGACACGTCCACAGGGCGCCAGATCCTCGACCAGCTGCGGGCCTTGGCGGACAGCGGCCATGCGGTGGTCATGGTCACGCACAACCCCGACTCCACGGCAGATGTGGATCGGGTCATCCAGATCCTCGACGGGAGCGTGTCGTGCGACGACGGTCCCAAGGTGTGTGCGATCCCGAGTTGAAGCCGGCAGGGCCGGCCGTATACCACTGGGGGTATCGGTGAGGGTCTGCTAGAATCCAACGGAGCGATGCTGCTACGTGGCTCGACCATGAAGTCGGTGAGGGGAATACGCATGAGTGCAGGGTTGAAGAGAGGATCGACGTCCCTTATGGCTTTGCTGGTCGTGATCGGACTCTTGCTGGGGCTCGCAGGGATCCTTGGGTGCGGAGGGCAGGACGGGGCCAGCGGATCTGGGGTGACTGCCGCGCCGAGTTCTGTCGACACCCGGAAGCCCGCGGCTGATTTCAGCGGGACCACGATGGACGGCGCGGACGTCTCCCTGGCCGGGTTCAGGGGGAAACCACTCGTCATCGTCTTCTGGGGCACCTGGTGACCGACCTGCAGGGCGGAGACGCCCGAACTCGATAAGTTCTATCGAGAACACAAAGACGACACGGGGTTCCTCCTCATCGCGATCCAGGACGCCGAGGACGACGTGCGGGCCTTCATGCAGCAGGGGGGATTCGACCTTCCCGTGCTTCTCGACCCTCCCGGTTCCATCGCCAACGCCTATAGGGTCTCGGCTGTGCCTACGACCATCTTCATCGATCCTGCGGGCATGATCGCGAGCGTCAAGGTGGGTCAGACCACGGCCGCCGAGCTCGAGGAGATCACCTCGGCGCTGCGATGAGCATCGAGGAGCTGAACTTCGCAGCCTTCGGACTGGCTCTAGTGGCCGGCGCGGCCAGCTTCCTCAGCCCCTGCGTCCTGCCTCTTCTGCCCGGGTATCTCTCGTTCGTGTCGGGAGTGTCGCTGGATCGTCTGCACGTCGATACCCGGCGCGTCTTCTTCGCCACCCTGGCCTTCGTGGCGGGCTTCTCGCTCGTCTTCACACTAGCGGGCGCGGGTGCCGGGTTCGTGGGCGATGTGCTCCTGGCGCACAGACGCACCCTGCAAATCGCATCCGGTGTGATGCTCGTGGTAATGGGAATCCTGGTCTCGGGCCTTCTTCCCCTGAGCGTGTTCCAGCGTGAGCGCCGGTTGCTGCCCTACCGGGTGCCCGGCGGATTGGTGGGGGCGGGGTTGGCCGGCGTGGCCTTCTCGATCGGTTGGACGCCATGCGTCGGACCCATCCTCGCCTCGATCCTCACGCTTGCAGCCACCGGTCGGAGCCCGTTCGGCGGCGCCGCACTGCTCGCAACGTACTCTCTGGGCCTCGCTGTTCCCTTCGTGCTCTCCGGGTTGTTCTTCGCCCGCGCGATGGGCGCCTTCTCCTGGGTGAAACGTCACTTTGGCGTGATCAAGGTGGTCTCAGGCCTCCTACTGGTGGGCTACGGTCTGCTGATGATCGGCGGTCAGTTCACCTGGCTCACCGCGCGACTGGCGGGCTATCAGCTGTTCGAGTTCTAGCAGGCTGCCGAAGGGTGACGATTCGCTTCTCAGCAGCCTCCTAGACTGTTCTTCCCGCCGTGAGGCGACCCGCGACCGGCGCTCGCGGCGGCGTTTACCCACGGTGGAGCGAGCGGTATACTCGTTGAACACGTCGCGAGGAGGTGGTCTTCGATGGCCGAGTGCGTGAACTGTCGCAAGCAGGTGGACGATGAAGCCGAGACCTGCCCGCATTGCGGTCAGAACCTCAGCGAACCCATAGTGCAACAGAAGCCGCACTGCGGGACCCCACACGTATAGGATCCCACGTGCGAAGCCGATGGTCGCAGGAGGGGGCGGGCGCAGGCCGGCCCTCTTTTGCTGCGGGCGGGTGTGAATCGAGAACGCGAGCGGGGCGGTGGGACAAGACCCACAAGCGTCACCCGCGGGCCAGGTGAACTATATGGACAAGGTGGCGAGTACGTGACGAGTGACCGACCCCTCGCAGAGCAGCCCCCGCGTCCCGATGCCGTACAGGCCGAACCCGGGCCAGCCCTAGTTCGGGCCGACCCCGTGGAGGCAGTGACGGCCCGCGTGTGGGAAGACGGGTCTTGGACCGAGGCACCGGTCGAGGTGCCCCGGGAAGAACCCATGACGATCAGCCTGAACGGTCGCGAGTTCATCACCATGCTCGCCACGCCGGGCGACGCCCCGGCATTGGCGGTGGGGTTCCTCTTCAGTGAGGGCATCATCGACCGGGCCGACCAGGTGGAATCCTTGGAGGAGACCGCCCAGGGCGTGAGCGTGCAGGCCCGGGGTGTCGACCTTGGCGCCCGGCTGTTCGAGCAGCGGGTGCTCACATCGGGCTGCGGCCGGGCTTTCACCTTCGGCAACGTCCTCGATGCCTTCGCTGCCGGCTCGCGGCGCCCCCCGGAGTCGCGGCCCTGGGTCAGCGCTTCGGTCCTGCGTCAGGCCGTGGGCGAGGTCTATCGGGGAGGCGATCTCTACCGCAGGACGCGGGGAACGCACGCCGCGGCGCTCGTCGACACCACGGGCTCCTTGGTCGCGATGACAGAAGACATCGGGCGGCACAACGCGGTCGACAAGGCGATCGGTCGTCGTCTCTTGACGGGAGCGTCGTTCGACGGCTTGTTCATGGTGGTCACCGGTCGCATCTCGTCCGAGATGGTCAGCAAGATCGCGAAGACCCCGATCCCGGTGGTGGTCTCGAAGAGCGCTCCCACCGGTCTGGCCCTCGAGCACGCTGAACGCCTCTCTCTGTGTGTGGTGGGACGGGCTCGTGGACGCACGCTCACCGTGTTCACATTCCCCGAGTGGGTGGATCTCGAGGGGTAGTGGTATGCGGGTACTCGTAGTGGACGTGGGCATGGGCACCTCCGACATCTTGCTGCACGACGATTCCCGTCGGGGCGAGAACCAGACTCACCTCGTAGTGCCTTCCGCGACCCGCGTTGTAGCGGCGGAGATCCGCGCCGCGACGCGGCGCGGTCTGCCCGTGGTCATGCGCGGCCGTCTCATGGGTGGGGGACCGTCGTCGTCGGCGATGGACGCGCACGTGACAGAGGGTCTTGCTTTCTATGCCGAGCCGGACGCCGCCCGTACATTCAGCGATGATCTGAGTGAGGTGGTCTCGATGGGCGTGGTCCTAGTGGGCGAGGACGAGGCGGATTCCCTCGCGGCCGCCGGAGCCGTGGTGGTGCGCTCGGGCGATGTCCGTCTGGACGATCTGGTGCGCGCCCTGGCCCTTCTCGGGGAGACGGAGCCGGTCGACGGACTGGGTGTCGCGGTGCAGGACCATGGGGAGGCACCAAGCGGTGTGAGCGACCGCGTGTTCCGCTTCGAGAAACTCGTGGAGAGCTTCGAGAGATCGCGGCGGCTCGCCGATCAGTTCTATGCCCTCGGGTCGATCCCGACGTACTTCACGCGCCTGCAGGCGGCCGGTCAGTGCATGGCGGAAGGGAGTGGTGATCCCGCCGTGGTTGGATCGGCCGACGCGGTGCCCATCGTCGTGGGGGACACGGGTCCGGCGGCGCTGTTAGGCGCCGCCCTCACCAACGAGGCGCCGTGCGTGGTTGTCAACTACGGCAACGGCCACACGCTCATGGCCGTGGTGCGCGACGGGCGGATCGATGGTCTGTTCGAGCACCACACCGGACGCCTGGACCGGGCCTCGATGGCCACGTACGTGACGGAGTTCCTCGCCGGAAAGCTGGAGTCGGCCACAGTGCTGGCCGACGGCGGCCACGGTGTGTTGCCCGTCTCCGCGGCGGTGGAGCCCGGCTCGCTCGACGTGCTGGTGACCGGTCCGAATCGGGCGCGATTCGCCGGCGTGACGCAGCGCGAAGTCGAGACCTCCATCCACGGGGACATGATGATCACAGGCTGCTACGGCCTGCTCGAGGGATTCCGGGCGCGAGTTCTCTGAAGCCGGACAGGCTTCGGATCAGCCAGCTGCGACTACGCGGTTCTTCCCGGCGTTCTTTGCCTGGTACATTCGGCGATCCGCGACTTCGATGAGATCGGCGGCGGCCGCGCCGTCGGCGGGGAACGTGGCCATGCCGAGACTCACCGTGACGGGCGCGCTCAGGTCTCGGGATTGCTCTTCCTCGATCCAACGCCGGAGCTTCTCGGCCGCTGTCTCGGCGTGTTCGTGAGTCGTGTCCGACATGATGATGGCGAACTCTTCGCCACCGTACCTGGCCACGGTGTCCGCTCGGCGCGTGTTCGTGAGCAACGCCTTGCCCAAACAGCGCAGCACCTTGTCGCCCGACTGGTGGCCGTAGAGATCGTTGTGAAGCTTGAAGTCGTCGACGTCAAGAAGGATCAAAGAGACTTCTCTGGCGTAACGCTTTGCACGGTCCAGTTCCTCGACCAGGGACTCCTGGAAGTACGAGTGGTTGTAGAGGCCTGTGAGGCCGTCGCGCACGGCCGTCTGCTCCACGGTGGCGTACAGCTGAGCGTTCTTCACCGCGATGGCCGCGGATTCGGCGAGAGCGGCGATGAACTGAACGTCGGCGGGAGAGTAGGTATTCGGAGCGGCGCTCTCCAAGTTGATCATGCCCGCTACCCGGCCGTCCACCAGGATCGGCACGCAAAGCATCGCTCGAAACTCCCGGCGCGCGCCGGGTGAGTCGTACCCTTCATGCGTATCGTTCGCCACGACTGCCTTGCCGCCGCGGAGAGCGCGGCTGTGGGTGTCGGAGGACCCGAGCCACATCTTCGCCCGGAGACGGCGCCTAGTGGCTTCGTCGTAGTTGATGAACGCCGAGATGTCCTCATCGGCCCCGACCCCCCGTAGTGCTACGTATCCGGCGTCCGACTGGGTCACGCTCTTGGCGGTCTCCAACAGGTTCCGGGTGATGGTATTCAGGTCGAATGTGGAACTCACGGTCTTGGTGAAGGTGTTGAGTGCCGCTAGTTCGGCCGTCGCGCGGCTCAGATCGTCGTTGGTCCGCTCGTAGACGCCGGCGGTACGCACTGTGGCGGCTAGCTCGGCGGCTATCGTTTCGAGCAGTGCCAGCTTCGAACTGTTGAACGTGCGTCCCGCTCGCGCGATCACTTCAAGCGCGCCGTACCCGGTGTCCTCCACGATGAGGGGCGCGACCATCGACGCGCTGGTACCGCGCCCGTTGGGAAGCTCGTTCGGCCATATGCGCGCTTCGAGGCTGCCGAGAGTCGAGAGGGCGAGGACGGATCTGGAGGCTTGCGCCATGCCCTTCTCGCCTGCGGACTGGACCGCCGCCAGAAGACCGGTGGTGGGGTCCTTCAAGTAGAGGATGGTCGCCTCGGCGTCGTAGTGGTTGTTGATGTGGTGGAGCGCCTGACTGGTCGCCTCGTCAGCGTGGGTCGTTCTCGACAGCACCCCGCCGACGCGCTGGAGCAACTGGAGCTTCTCGGCCCGCAGGTTCATCTTCTCCGAGAAGGCGAGTGCCTCCGTCTCGCGTCGAGCGAGCGTGTTCGCGATGTCTTCGGCCAGGATGGCGGCGCTGATCGTGGCGGCCGCCACGGCCAGGATGATGAAGGCGGTCAGACGGGACTCGGAATCCCCGAACGTCGTGCCGACGAGTAACGCACCGGAATCCAAGCCGGGCGCTTGAGCGAACGACATGAGCACCAGTCCCAGCGTGATAGCGACGACGTATGCCAATGAGTGCCAGATCGATCCGAACATACGCAGGGCGAAGGGGATCAGCGGCACGAGAAGCACGAGGATCGAGTGCGGTCCGCCCGTCCAGAAGAGGATCAGACCCCCGGCGATCAGGTCGAGTCCCATCACCAGGGCTGCGATGACGCGATCCCGCCGCCCATCCCACGTCTCGGTGTGGGAATCGACAAAGCGGGCGATAGGTATCAGGGCGGTGAAGAAGACGGCAAGAGTCAGCAGTGCCGGGGTCGTCGACGGACCTCGGTGACCGAGTGCCATGCCAGCGCCCAGCACGGACGCGGCCAGGAGGCCGGCGAGCATGCTCCATTGGGTGATCGCTCGGGCGTGGTTCGCCTGGAACGGCCGCCCCTGTTCCGGCTGGTAGGTGCAGCTGGACGATGAGGTTTCTACTGATGCATCCATCAATGGAACATCGGCACGAAGCAACCCAGGGTTGAGCGTGGCGGCATGCTAGACTGGCGTTCGTCCGACGCTGTCAAGCGAGGTGAGGTGGAGGGGCGGTTGGAAGGCGGAGAGACGCGACCGGGAGCCGACCAGACCAGACGCCACCGGCTGACTCGGTATCCCTCCCCCGGCGTCAATGGAATGTGGCACTGGCGGCGGCGTGTCCCCCTGCATCGAGTCGCTTTGAACTTCCTGGTGATCTACCTGTGCAGGTACCTTCCCTCACTGCCCTTGAAGCTCGCGCTCTATCGCGCGATCGGTATCAGGATGGGGGCCTTCGCGGCCCCGGGGCTGAGTGCCACCTTCGACATCTTCTACCCCGAACTCATCTCCGTGGGAGAGAACACCGTCATCGGCTACAACACGGTGATCCTCGCCCACGAGTTCCTGCGTGACGAGGTGCGCACCGGGCCGGTCGTGATCGGCCGCGATGTGATGATCGGGGCGAACTGTACGATCCTGCCGGGCGTCGTCATCGGCGATGGCGCCGTGGTCTCGGCGCTCAGCCTTGTCAACGCGGATGTCGCCGCCGGCGCCCGCGTGGGCGGGGTTCCCGCCCGACTCTTGCCGGCGAGAAGGCTACCGGAAACGGAGAGGTGACATGCAATTGCAGGGACACGTACGCGACGTCAGCCTTCCCGACATCTTCCGTCTGCTGAAGATGGGTGCAAAGACCGGAGCGCTCAAGGTAGCTTCGGGCAAAGAGGGCGGCCAGGTCTACTTCAAGGGCGGGGAGGTGTACTACGCCACCTCGACCGCGAGCGGGGCACCGTTGGGTGAGCGCCTTGTGCGAGCGGGCAAACTCCGGAGCTCCGAACTCCAGGCGGTACTGGCCGAGCAGCGGTCCACGGAGAAGCCTCGATTGCTGGGCTCACTGCTGAAGGAGCTCGGCTTGGTCTCAGAGGAGGCACTCGAGCAGTACGTGAGGGAGCAGATCGAGGACTCCGTGTTCAACCTGTTCAAGTGGCCGGAAGCCGAATTCCAGTTCGTCATGGGCGAAGAACCTCCGGTGGCCGACGTGGTGGTCTCGATGGACGCCGAGGGCGTCATCATGGAGGGGTGCCGGCGGGTGGACGAGTGGGAACTCGTCATGCGCACCCTTGGCTCGCTCGAGAAAGTGCCGTCGCTCAGCGCGCCCGTCACCGTGCGCGAGGTGCGGCTTACCCCCGGCGAGTGGGCTATCGCCTGCTTTGCCGACGGTCGTCGCGACATCAACACGATCATCGTGGACTCTGGACTCGATCGATTCAACACGGCCAAGACGATCTTCGGCATGGTGAGCACCGGGCTGGTCGCGCTGCGCGACCCGACGCTTGAGCTGCTCGGACAGAAGACGGCCATCGCTCTACGAGGACCTATCGACATCTACAACCTCACCTTCCTCACCACCGCGTCCACATCGGACGTGTCCAATCACCTGCGCATGGAGCAGATCGACGGTGAGGAGGTGGAGGTGTTTCTGGCAGCCGCCATCCGCGAGGACGATGACGATGCCTCCCTTATCTACTTCGCTGAGTCGCGTACTCCAGTCTCGGTGATCAAGCGCATGGCGCTCGAGACCTCGGGCTTCGTCGTCCTGGTGAACATCAACTCGCAGGACTCGGTGGTCGCGTCACGACGAGACGTGGCGCTGATGGGGGAGATCGGCGACCGGCCCTACGTCGTCGCCTCGTATGCCTCGATGGTCGACGAGAAGGTGACCGAAGACCAAGTCCGCTCGCTGCTGGATCTCTCGTCGAGCGTTCCGGTGGTCGCCTGCAATATCAGGAGTGCGGAAGATGTGGCCGAGGTGATCTCGGCGCTTCGTGCCCTGATCCCGTGAGATGGCCAGGCGCGGGCTTCGACGATACGGTGACTGGCACCGGGCGATAGCCTCGGTCGGGAGCGGCGCCGCGCGCCGGGTCAATGACGCTCTCGGCGGGGCTCCGGTACGGTGGCCCGCATCGGTCTTGGCGGCCGCCGTGTTCTCGATCGGGGGCGGCACTCTGCTGGATAAGCATGTGGGCCAAGAGGCGGCCCTCGCCGCCTCGCTGCTGATGGGCGCGGGAGTGGTGGGTGCGCTACTCGGGGTGGGCGGTTTGCTCTCGGCGCTCGTGGTGCACATTGTGAGCAGGCGTGACCGCTGACACCCCCACGGGTGAGGCGCCACGCGGATCCGAACCTGTCCGCCCGCGGGCCTCCTGGGCCTCGGGCTCGAGAGAAAGGCTGTGACCCATGAAGATCGCTGTCACGGGCAAAGGCGGCGTCGGCAAGACTACCCTGGCGGGAACGATGGCCCGCGTGTTCGCCGCGGAGGGCTATAAGGTCTTGGCGGTCGACGCCGATCCCGACGCCAACCTGGCGAGTGCCCTCGGCATCTCAGCCGAGGTCGCGCGCGGCATCGTGCCGATCGCCGACATGAAAGACCTCATAGCCGAGCGCACCGGCTCGACACCAGGCACGATGGGGGGCTTCTTCAAGATCAACCCTCGCGTGGACGATATCCCCGACGAACTCAGCGTGCCTCTCGACGGCATACGGCTTATGGTGATGGGCACGGTGAAGGAGGGTGCAGGCGGCTGCGTCTGCCCTGAATCGGTGTTGCTGCGCTCGCTGATCCGTCACCTTCTCCTACGTCGGGATGAAGTGGTGATACTCGACATGGAGGCCGGGATCGAGCACCTCGGGCGTGGCACGGCCCAGGGCGTCGACGCGATGATCGTGGTCGTGGAGGCCGGCGCCCGCAGCGCCCGTACCGCAGACGCCATCAGGCGGCTCGCCGACGACATCGGCATCAAGCGTCTGTTCGTCGTGTTGAACAAGGTGGACACGCAAGAGCTCGAGCAGCTGAAGTCTCTGCTGACGGGTTTCCACATCATCGGTTCGCTCCCGTTCAGTCCGGGCGTGCGGCAGGCCGATCTTGACGAAGCCCCGCCCTTCGAGCGCGCTCCCGAGTACGTGGAAGCGGTGCGGAGTGTCGTGGCGGCGGTGCGTGCCGAGTTGGATTCCGACGAGTAAAGCGTCGCACGCCCGCCGGTCCTCGATCCGTACCACCTGCCCTTGATGCGGCGCCCAGGGAACCGCCCGTCGTTGTAGAATCGTCCCATGGTCACCATCTAGATGCGGGAACGGCAGCCGCCGCGACGGCGTGACGCGAGGAGGAGCGTGATGACAGGCATGTCTGATCTCAAGAGGCGGGGCTCGTCGGCTGGGCTCGTGGCGCTGCTCCTCGTCCTGGTGCTCGGGTTGTGGGGCTGTGGGTCGAACGATAGCGTCTACCGCGGCGAGAGCCCGGAAACAACCGTGGCCGCTTCCAGCCCGGCCGGGCTGCCGTACGAGCAGGATGGCAAGGCTTCCGACGAGGCGATGAGTTCGCAGCTGACCTCGGCCGGCAATCTGACCGGTGAAGGTCAGAGTCTCGAACGCATGGTGATCAGCAACGCGTATCTGCTCATCGAGGTAGAGGAAGGGCAGTTCCAGATCGCATTCGACAAGGCGCTCCTGCTTGCCGACAAGTACGGGGGATACCTCGTGAGTTCGCGGTCTTCGGCGAGCGGCGAAGAGGGAGCGTTGCGCAGCGGGACCATCTCGATCCGCGTGCCTGAATCGGCCTTCGATCAGACGATCACCGACGCCGGCGGACTGGGTGACGTGATGTCCCGCGAGATCGACACCCAGGACGTCACGGAAGAGTACGTGGACCTCAGCGCTCGGCTGAAGAACGCCAAAGCTCAGGAGAAAGCGCTGCTGGCTCTCATGGACAGGGCGAAGACCATCGACGAGGTCCTCCAGGTGAGACAGGTGATCTCCCAGACGCAGATGGAGATCGAACAACTCCAGGGTCGCATCAACTTCCTCGACGAACACACCAGCTTCTCGACCGTCGCCATGAGCATCTACGAGACGGGCACGGACGTGGGGGATCCGAGTGGGTGGGGGTTCATCGACGCGCTCAAAGAGGCGCTGCACGCCTTCGTCGACAGCGTCAATGAGATCCTGGTCGCGTTGGGCGGGTCGATCCCGGTCCTGGCGATATTGGCCTTCCTTGGCTGGATCGTGTACAAGGTCGTCAGGCTTATCATGCGCCGCTTCCCCCGCACTCAGGGAGCGCCGGCTCCCGAATACGCCGGGTATCAGTATGGTGCGCAACAAGCCTACGGCGCCCAGTACCAGCAAACCACACCGGTTCAAGAGACGGCTCCCATGCCTCAAGAGACGGTTCCCGCGCCGGTCACGCAGGCCGATGTGCCTTCGGCTGCCGAGCCCGGCGTGCCCCCGTCCTCCGGAGCGGATAGCTAGTCAAGACAGCGTCGCACCCCAGTTTCAGCGAGGCCGTGCCCGGCTCAAGCCGGGCACGGCCTTGTTGCGGTCCGGGGCCCCAGTACGCCGATCAGACGATCGCTGACCGCTTCCCGGTCGGATCCTTCTGTCCGAACGGGTGGGTATACTCGAGGCATCGTGACTACCATCCGGCGCGGCCGCATCGTGAGCCGGAACACATACGGAGACCGAACGAGTGGCAGCGACCGTCATATTGTTGTTCCCCACCACGCAGGCTGTTCTGAAGGCTGAAGACCTGCTGCTCGAGGGAGGGTTCGAGGTAGATGTGATCCCCCGCCCGGCGGGCACCTCCGGCGCCTCATGCGGCATCGCGCTTGAACTGCCCGCCGCTCTCTTCGTCCAGGCAGAGAAGTTGCTCACCGCGGAGCGTGTCGCATTCACGCGTCATCGGCCGTCGCCCGGCGGCCGGCGCAAGGTGCGGGCGCGGCGTGCGCGGCGCGCGGCGACCGGTGTCGGCAGCCGTCTCGCTGCCGGGGCGGGGCCGCGGCGGAGCGACCCGCGAAGAGGCACGAGCGAGGGCTGAGAGGCATGGTGTACGGGCGCCCTTGCCGCGTGTATACTGCACGGTCCGCTTCAGGCGGCCCGTGCGCTCATTGCGCTGGGATACAACTCCATATTTCACCCCTGCTCCGGCAGAGAGGCCGGGGCCGTACAGTCCGAAGGAGGTGACCGAAACTGAACAGCTACGAGCTGATGCTCATCCTGCGCTTCGACGCCGATGAGGAGACCCGCGCCGCGATACTCGCTCGCGTCAAGGATACGATCTCCGCGGACGAGGGCGTGATGGGCAAAGTCGATGATTGGGGCAAGCGCCGCTTCGCCTACGAGATCGACCACATGACCGAGGGCTACTATTCTGTCCTGTATTTCCAGGCCAAGCCCGCCACACTCGACGAGATCACGCGTGTGCTCAAGATCACCGACGCGGTGATCCGCCACATGCCCATACGTCTCGAAGACCCCGTCGCGGCCGTCGCGCCCGTCGTGCCAGTCGCGCCCGTTGCGGCGACCACCACCGAGGAGTAGATCATGAGGGGCATCGCCCACGTAACACTCGTGGGGAATCTTACGAGGGACCCGGAGCTGAAGCAGTTCTCGGGTGGAAACTCTGTGTGCAACCTCGGGGTCGCCGTCAACTCGTCCACCAAGGACGCTTCGGGGCAGTGGGTAGAGAAGCCCAACTACTTCACCGTGAAGGTCTTCGGGGCTCAGGGCGAGAACTGCGCGAAGTATCTGAGCAAGGGTCGTCAAGTGGCCGTAGACGGGCGCTTGAACTACGACTCCTGGGAAGCACAGGACGGCTCGAAACGGAGCACCGTCGACATCATCGCCGATACGGTGATGTTCATCGGCGGCCAAGGTGAGGGCGGTGGCGCGTCCTCCGGCGGACGGTCCGATCGTGACCAAGCTCCGGCCAAGTCCGGAGGCGACTCCGACTTTCGTGACATCGATTTCGAAGACGAGGACGACATCCCGTTCTAGTCATTATCAGGAGGAACGCACGTGGCATTCGCCAAGAGGCGGCGAACGCGGCCCACGACGGGCCAGCGTCGGCGCAAGTACTGCTATTTCTGCAAAGAGAAGATCGTGCACGTCGACTACAAGGACCACAACCAGCTGCGTCGGTTCATGTCCGAGCGTGCCAAGATCAAGTCTCGCCGCACCAGCGGGGCGTGCCGTCGTCATCAGCGCCAGCTCGCCGTTGCCATCAGGCGTTCGCGTGAGATGGCTCTGCTGCCCTACTCCAACCGGTAGAGCTGGGGATACGCGTGTGGGTCGAGGCCGGCCCACGCACATAGACAATGGGTAGTTTTTCAACAGGAGCCACCAGTGAGGCGGGTAAGGCCGTAGCGCTCGCCGTCGTGCTGAGCGTCGTGACGGCGTTCGTCCCGTTCCTTGGCATCTTCCTGATGCCGGTGCTCCCGTTGCCCACCGCCTACGTCACGTACAGGCGTGGTTTGGGCGTGGGGCTGGCTACCGCGTTCGGCGCCGGTGTTCTGAGCGCCGCGCTCACCGGCCTCGGCAACGGAGTGCTCACCTTGTTGGTCACGGGCCTCGTCGGGTCGTTGTTGGGAGTGGCGCTCGCCCGGAAGTGGGGCTTCACGACCACTCTGCTGGCTGTCACGGGCGGCGGTGCTCTCACCTTCGGCGTTTCGACGGCCGTCACCTGGTTCATCGCGGGTCTCGGCATCGACCAGTTCAGCAAGCTGCTCGATGAGTCCATGGCAGCGGCCAGCCAGATGTACGTCTCGATGGGTATGGACCCGGCCGTGGTCGACGAGGCTTCAGTGCAACTACGCGAGTGGTTCTCGATGCTGCCGTACATGCTCCCGTCGATCCTCGGGGTCGCCGGTCTCATGCTTGCCAGCGCGAGTTTGGCTCTGGTTGCGGTCGTGTTCCCGCACCTGGGAGAGAAGGCAGCCGGAGACCTCGCCTTCTCGCGGTTCAGGTTGCATTGGTCGGCCTCGTACGGTTTCATTTTCGGACTGGCATTGCTGATCTTCGCCGGTCGCTTCGAGGGCGGCGCGGAGAGCGTTCGACTGGTAGGGTTGAATCTCTTCGTGTTCTTCCAGACTTTGTTCTTCATACAAGGGCTGGCTCTGGTCCACTGGTTCGCGACAAGCAGGGGTTACGGCGGCGGCACCAAGGTCGCGATGTACACGGCGGCACTTGTGGGTCAACTCATGCTGCAGTTCACCAGCTGGGCCGGATTGTTGGATACATGGTTCGACTATAGGAAGCGCTATGCCGTCGCGACACCGCCCGTCGGGTCTGTTGGCCCGAGGGGTAGCGAGGGCGCGGGCGATCAGGAGGAGATGTAGATGGAGGTCATCCTGCTGCAGGATGTGGAGAACGTAGGCAACAAGGGTGAAGTGGCCAGCGTGGCCGATGGCTACGCGCGGAATTTCCTTCTTCCCCGGAAGTTGGCCGAGACGGCGACGTCGGCTCGTATCGAAGCCGTGCGCAAGGTGCAGGACGAGCGCGAGGGGCGGGAGCGTCGGGCCGCCGAGCAGGCGGAGGAAGTGCGCGACCTGCTCAGCAAGACAGTGCTCACCATCCCGGCTCCGGTCGGCACGGCAGATCGGCTCTTCGGTTCGATCACCAACCAGGATGTGGCTACGGCGATCTATGCCGCCCGCAAGGTGCGCATCGACAAGCGCCACGTGCACATCGAGGAACCCATCAAGACCGTTGGGACGTTCACGATCCGTGTCGACGTACACGCGAGTGTGGAGCAGGCGGAGATGAAACTGATCGTCACGCCGGAGGGGGCCAAGTAGCCGCTCACCCGTGGGTCGGGATGGGCGGCGGATGCTGGGGGCCATGATGAGCGACAACGGACCTGGCGGCGCGGGCAACAGGGCACAGAACCTGATGCCCCAGAACCTGGATGCCGAGGTTTCCGTCCTTGGTGCGCTCATGGTCGCCCCCAACTTGATCGCGGGTGTCACCGAGGTGCTGCGCCCGAACTACTTCTATCGGCGCAGCCACCAGTTCATCTACGAGGCGATCGAGCAGCTGTACGCCAGCGGCGAACCGGTGGACCCCATCATGGTGAGCGAGTCGCTCAGCAACGCGGGGTGTCTCGACGAGGTGGGTGGGCGTGCGTTCGTCCACTCGCTGGTCTCGGCGGTACCTGTGGCGACGAACGCCCGCTACTATGCGGAGATCGTCAGAGAGAACTACCTGCTCAGGTCGCTGATCCAGGTCGGCTCCGGCATCGCGGAGCTGGGCTACCAGCGCGAAGGGGAGCCCGTCGATCTGATCGACCGGGCGGAGCAGATGGTCTTCGGCATCTCGCAAAGCCGGGTGTCCGCGGAGTTCAGCCCTATGGGAGAACTCATCAGCGATCAGTTCGCCGAGCTCGAGAAGATCATGTCGGAGGGCAGGCGGGTCCGCGGCGTCGAGACCGGTTTCCGTCGGCTCGACGAGAAGATCACCGGCTTCCAGCCGGCCAACCTGATCGTCCTGGCAGGGCGTCCCTCTATGGGGAAGACGGCCCTGGCCCTGAACTTCGCCCGTAACGTGGCGGTCGATCAGGGCAAAGGCGTCGCCCTGTTCAGCCTCGAGATGTCGAAGATGGAATTAGTGCAGCGCATGATGTGCTCCGAGGCGCGCATCGATAGCCATAAGCTGCGCCACGGGAAACTCACGCAGGGGGAGTGGACGAAGCTCACCGCGGCCTGCACCCCGCTGCACAACGCGCCCATCTTCATCGATGACACCGCGTCCGTGAACCTGATGGAGATCCGGGCGAAGTCGCGGCGATTGAAGGCCAAGGAGAAGGGCCTGGGGTTGATCGTGATCGACTACCTTCAGCTCATGATGGGCGACGCTGGCACGGAGAATCGGCAGCAGGAAGTGTCGCGCATCTCGCGGGGCCTGAAGATCTTGGCGAGGGACCTCGATGTGCCGGTACTGGCGCTCTCTCAGTTGTCGCGCCAAGTGGAGCAACGCACCAACCGTCGACCCGTGCTCTCCGACCTGCGGGAGTCGGGCGCGATCGAGCAGGATGCCGACGTCGTGATGTTCATCTACCGCGACGAGGTATACAACAAGGACAGCGTCGATACGGGTATCGCCGAGATCATCGTGGGCAAGCAGCGCAACGGTCCCATCGGCGAGTGCAAGTTGGCGTTCATCGAACGGTACACGCGTTTCGCCGACATGCAGGGCGACGGACTTCCTGAGAGCGGCGGCGAGCGTCCCGCCCGGGAGTACCGGTGACCGAGGCAGGGCACGGGGGCCTCTGCGCGAGTTCTCTCGGGCCCTACGCCTATCGTCCGCTGGAGTTGCTCGACCGTCTTGGCGCCTTTCCTCGAGGGGGCGGGTTGCCTGGAGCGGGGGAGCCCCCTGAGGACCCCGACCAACAGGTCGTGCTTCTCGACAGCGCCGGCGGCAACCCCCGCCTCGCCCGCCGCTCGTTGCTCGCCTGGGCACCATGGGCTCACCTGTGGGCGAAGGACGGGCGCGTGGTGGTGTCCCGACGCGACGAGGCGGGGGCGTGGACTCGCACCGAATCGTCCGGTGACCCGTTTCTAGTTGTTCGCGCAATGCTGGCCGAGCAGGCTCAGCAGGTTCGCTGGGTCGGTCCCGCGGTCGACGGTCTTGAATGGGTGGGCGCGTACGGGCTCTTCACCTACGACGCAGGGCGATATATCGAGGTGCTCCCCGACAACACGGTGGACGACCTGCGTATCCCCGATGTCGATCTGATCTTCCCCTCCCGGCTGTTGTGTTTCGATCACGAGCATGACCGGGTCATCGCGGTGGGAGATTCGCTGGCCGCGTTAGACGACATCGCTGAGACCCTCTCGCGTGCGGCCCGGGCGCCGCGTGTGCATCTCGATCTCTCGGTGGAGGGACACAGCCGGGAAGAGAGCCTGAGGACGGGCTCCAACGTGACGCGTGACGAGTATGAAGAGATAGTGGCGCGCACCCGGGAGTACGTGTGGGCGGGCGACATCTTCCAGGCCAACCTGTCGCAGCGACTGCGCCTCGAGTACGGGGGCGAATCGGCGTTGCTCTACCGGGTGCTTCGCAAGGTCAACCCCTCACCGTTCGCCGGCTACCTGCGTCTCTCCGGATACGAGCTGCACTCGAGTTCGCCGGAGCGCCTGGTGCGCCTGCGGGGACGGGTGGCCGATGCACGCCCGATAGCCGGCACGCGGCGGCGAGGGCGTGACTTCGACGAGGATGGACTTCTGGCCGAGAACCTCAACCTTGATCCGAAAGAGCGCGCCGAGCACATCATGTTGGTCGATCTCGAGCGGAACGACCTGGGGCGGGTCTGCGAATACGGCACCGTGCACGTGGACGAACTCATGGTCACCGAGCGCTACAGCCACGTGATCCACATCGTGAGCAACGTGACGGGCTCTTTGCGTGAGGGCACGGATTCGGTCGACCTACTGAGGGCGATGTTCCCCGGGGGAACGATCACCGGCTGTCCGAAGGTGCGCTGTATGGAGATCATCGACGAGCTGGAGACGGTGAGGCGAGGGCCCTACACCGGATCGTTCGGCTTCCTCGGCTACGGCGGGAACATGGACACGAACATCGTGATCCGCACGCTGGTCCGCGTTGGCGATGCGCTGTATGCGCAGGCCGGCGGCGGTATCGTGGCCGACTCGGTGCCGGAAAGGGAGTACCTCGAGACGCTGAGCAAGGCCGAGGCGATGGTGCGGGCCGCGCTCCAGGCGAAGCGGTTGACCGAGCAAGGCGCGGCAGAGATCGATGCGGAGGGGGCGGGCCGGGTCGGCGGCGCGGACCGGGTCGATGGCGCACACCGGGTCGGCGGCGCGGGGTCGTCATCGTGACCGAGCGCATCGACCCGCCTGGAGACGGGGGCGCGGGTGGGGGTGGAGCCCCGGACTTCGCGGATGTGGTCCTGCTCGATGGGCGACTCGTCCCGCGCGACCAGGCTGTCGTCTCCGCCTTCGACCGCGCGGTCATGTACGGAGAGAGCCTCTTCGAGACGCTCAAGGTGGTCGACGGGGCGCCGTGCCTCTGGACCCGGCATCGCGACAGGCTTCTTGCGGGCTGCGAGGAGCTCGGCATCCCGCTCGACATCACCGAGGTCGAGGGGGGGGTGCGGGCACTGTTGGCGGCGCGGCCAGTAGGCCTTGGGGTTCTGCGGCTGCAGGTCACCGGCGGCGAGCAACCCGGCGGCGGGCGTGGCATCACCGCACCTCGAGAGGGCCGGCGGCCGCGGGTGATCGCCGGCGTGAGTGAGACCACACCGCTCTCCGCGGCCGCGTACCAGGCGGGCGTGCGGCTGGTGAGTTCACGGGGCTGCCCGCGACCTCTACCGGGTCTGAAGTCGGGCAACTACCTCGTCAGCGTCGCGGCGAAGGCTCGAGCCGAGGCGGCTGCTGCTTTCGAGTGTCTTCTAGTGGACGAAAAGTCCGACGTCGTGCTGGAGGGCTCGTTCAGCAATGTCCTAGCTTGGGACGGAAGAGGCATCGCGTGCCCCGGGGGCGAAGGTCGGCTGCCCGGCGTGACTCTGGGAGTGGTGGTCGAGGAAGCCTCGGCCCTGGGAATACCGGTGAGCGTACGGCCTGTGCCCATGGGTGAGGCCCTCGAGAGCGGGCTCCTGCTCACCGGCAGCCTCCTCGGCGTGTGCGCGGCCTCGAGCTTGGACGGCGCGCCGCTTCGGGATTCGGCGGATGTAGCGGCGCGACTGAGAGAGCGTCTCTTGGCTCGCGAGGTCATGGAAGCGGCTGGTTGGAGGTCCGGTGGACGCTGACCGTTTCGATGTGATCGTCGTGGGAGCCGGCCCGGCCGGCATCTTCGCCGCGTTGGAGCTTGCCCGCCATTCCGAGGCGCGGGTGTTGCTCGTGGAGAAGGGATGTGACGTGGCGGAGCGCAACTGCCCCGCCCGCAAGGGTGCCCGGTGCGCCCACTGTGACCCCTGCGCCATCACCTGTGGATGGGGTGGAGCCGGCGCGTTCTCCGACGGGAAGCTCACGCTCAGCCCCGAGGTGGGCGGGTGGCTCGGCGACTATCTGCCGCCCGATGCGCTTCTCCGTCTCATCGACGACGTCGACCGGGTATATCGGGAGTTCGGGGCTTCCGACGTGATCCACGGTGACGATGACGAAGCGGTGGAACTCTGGCGCGGACGGGCGCGGAAGGCGGGGCTGCGCCTGGTCTCTTCACCTATCCGTCACATGGGGACGGAGCGCTGCGTCGACATCATGGCCGCGCTGAGACGCGCACTCGACGGTCGCGTAGACGTGCTCACCGACACTCCCGTGCAGACGCTCGTCACTCGTGATGTCGGAGCGGGCGGGAAGCGTGTGACCGGTGTGATCACCGAAGCCGGGCAGGAGTTCGAGTGCGATGCCTTGATCGTCGCTCCAGGGCGTGAGGGGGCCGCGTGGCTCCTTGATCAAGCCACGCGATTGGGCCTTCCCGTTACGAACAACGCGGTGGACATCGGAGTTCGCGTGGAAACATCCGCCTCCGTCACCGACGCCATCACGGAAGACCTCTATGAGCCGAAGCTTTTGTACACCAGCCGCACGTTCGACGACCCGGTGCGCACGTTCTGCATGAACCCGCACGGATTCGTCAGCAAGGAGAGCTACGGTGACCTGGTCACCGTCAATGGCCACAGCTACGCGGACAAGGGGCGCGGCACTCCCTACACCAACTTCGCTCTGCTGGTCTCGACGCGCTTCACCGAACCGTTCAAGGAACCTCTCACCTATGGGAGGTCTATCGCCCGACTCGCCAACCTCCTGGGCGAGGACATCATCGTTCAGCGGCTGGGCGATCTGCAGGACGGACGCCGTACGACCCCGGAGAGGTTGGCGCGGGGGGTGGTGGAGCCCACGCTTGGCGGCGTCACGCCCGGCGACTTGAGCTTCGTCTTGCCGTATCGGCACCTCCGCGACATCCTCGAGATGCTCGAGGCGATGGACCTTCTGCTGCCAGGCGTCGGTGGGCGTGACACCCTGCTCTACGGGGTCGAGGTGAAGTTCTACTCGTCGCGCATGAAGTTGGACGACGGGCTGCAGACTCGGGTCGAGGGGCTCTACGCGGTCGGGGACGGAGCGGGGGTCACGCGAGGACTCGTGCAGGCTTCGGCCTCCGGTTTGGTGGCCGCCCGCGCGGTGATGCGCTCGCGCGCTGGTGTAAACTCATAGGCTCGTGTGGTGGGGGTCTCTGGGCCGTGTGTATCCGTGAAACCTTCCGGGAGGGAGTCCCGTGTCTGTGACAGTGGTGGTCGGCGCTCAATGGGGCGACGAGGGCAAGGGCAAGGTGGTCGACCTGCTGTCGCAGGGCGCCGACATGGTGGTGCGCTACCAGGGTGGCAACAACGCCGGCCACACCATCAAGAACGACCGCGGAGATTTCGCCCTACACCTGATCCCCTCGGGCATCCTGAACCCGGAGACGCTCGCGGTCATCGGCAACGGGGTCGTGGTGGATCCGAGGGCCTTGCGTGAGGAGATCGACGCTCTCGAGGCGCAGGGCGTCAGCACGGCGAATCTGAAGATCTCGGCGAACGCGCACATGATCATGCCCTACCACGTCTTGCTCGACAAAGTCGGCGAGAACGTTTTGGGCAAGCGGAAGATCGGCACTACTCGGCGTGGCATCGGGCCCGCGTACGCCGACAAGGCGGCCCGGGTGGGCATCCGTATCCAGGACCTGCTCGACCCGAAGATCTTCCATCAGAAGGTCACCGCCGCCATGAATACCAAGGCCGACCTCTTGCGCCTCGTGTACGACCAGAACGTGTCGGGGCTCGAGGCGGACTGCGATCGCTACCTCACCATGGCCGAAACGCTGCGTCCCTATATCGCGGACACCGCCCTGCTCGTGTGGCGGGCAGCCAAAGAAGGCAAGACGGTACTGTTCGAAGGCGCCCAAGGCACGATGCTCGATATCGACCACGGCACCTACCCCTTCGTCACTTCGTCGAACCCGGTGGCGGGCTACGCCGCCGTGGGTTCCGGCATCGGTCCCACCATGATCGACGACGTGTACGGGATCTGTAAGGCCTATGCTACTCGCGTGGGCGAGGGGCCCTTCCCCACCGAGCTGCGCGACGCGAGGGGCCGCCGGCTGCGCGACATCGGCCACGAGTTCGGCACCACGACCGGCCGTGAACGCCGCTGCGGCTGGTTGGATCTGGTCGCCCTGCGCTACGCCGTGCGGGTCAACGGTCTCACGGGCATCGTGATCACGAAGCTCGACGTTCTGAACGAGTTCGAGGAGATCGAGGTGTGCACGGGCTATCGGCATGGTGATGAGGTGTTCGATGAGATGCCGCGCCATCAGTCGGTGTTCCACAAAGTGCAGCCCGTGTACCAGAAGGTGCCGGGCTGGAAGGCCGATATCTCGAAGGCACGCCGCATCGAAGACCTTCCCACTGAGGCGAGGGAATACCTCTCTCTGATCGAGCGATCCACAGAGGTGCCGATCGTCATGATCTCGGTGGGCCCGAGGCGCGAAGAGACCATCGAGCTGCTCTAGAGGGCTGCTGAAGAGCGAAGCCTCGGCCCCCAGGACGCACTGGGCGGCGTGATACGGCAGCCTTGGTCGCTCGACCGCTCGGAGTCGTGCCCGCCTCCCCGGGAGCGGCAAATCGCGTTGGATCGCGCCGATCGCTGCTGCGGTGTCGACTGCACCGGCCTGGGTTAGTAGAATGGGCTGGAACCGATGGCCTTCTCCAATGGTCCCCGTGACCGTGGGTCGAGGCGCCGCTATGGGAGGGGTCGCACCTATGCGTACTGATGTGCTGGTGGTCGGTGGCGGCGGACGCGAACACGCGTTGATTTCCGGACTCAAGCGAAGCGCGGGCATAGGGCGGGTATTCTGCGCGCCGGGGAACGCGGGGATAGGCAAAGACGCCATCCTGGTGCCCATCAAGGCCGATGACCTCACCGGTCTCGCCGACTTCGCGGAGCGCGAGGGTATAGGCCTGACGGTGGTCGGCCCTGAGGCGCCGCTCGTTGCCGGTGTCGCGGATGTCTTCCGGGGGCGCGGGCTCACCGTCTTCGGCCCCTCCGCCGACGGGGCCCTGTTGGAGGGCTCGAAGGCGTTCGCCAAAGAAGTGATGGCCTCCGCCGGCATCCCTACAGGTGAAGCAGCCGCGTTCACGGACTATGGATCGGCCCGGGCGCATCTGGAAGAGCACGGCGCCCCCGTTGTGGTGAAAGCCGATGGTCTGGCAGCCGGAAAGGGCGTCACCGTCGCCTCGACCATCGACGAGGCCGACGCCGCGCTGCGCGAGTGTTTTCTCGATCGGCGTTTCGGAGACGCAGGACGCACCGTGCTTCTCGAGGAGCGCTTGTTGGGAGAGGAGCTTTCGCTCCTTGCCATCGTGAGCGACGATTGGGTGTTGCCACTGGCCGCGGCCCAAGACTACAAGCGCATCCACGACGGCGATAAGGGGCCCAACACGGGGGGGATGGGCTGCTACTCGCCCGTGCCCAGTGTCCACTCGCACGACTACGAAGAGATAGTCGATCTGGCTATCCGCCGCACCGTCGAGGAGTTGAGCCGTCGGGGCACGTCGTTCCGGGGGGTCCTCTACGCAGGCATCATCCTGACCGAGTCGGGTCCGAAGGTGCTCGAGTTCAACTGTAGGTTCGGGGATCCGGAGACCCAGGTGCTGATCCCGCGCCTGCGCTCGGACCTTCTCGAGATACTGCTGGCGGCCGCCCGCGGCGAAGAACTGCCGGCGTCGGCCGAGTGGACGCCGGGTCCGTGCGTAGGTGTGGTCATGGCCTCGGACGGCTACCCGGAGTCGAGCTCCAACGGCGATGTGATCCGCGGCCTCGAAGCCGCATCCGCGTTGGAAGGGGTAGAGGTGTTCCACTCGGGCACCGCTCAGAACCGAGAGGGAGAGTTGGTCACGGCGGGTGGTCGGGTTCTCACGGTGAGCGCCGTGGGCGCCTCCTTCGGCGAAGCGAGGAAGCGCGTCTACTCGGGAGTGGGCCTCATCTCCTTCGATGGAGCGCAGCACCGCACGGATATCGGTCATCGGGCGCAGATCGCTGAACAGATCCGCGAATGAGCGAGCAATCGGGGGCTCTCGCTGAGTCGGCCGAGAAAGGGTGGGAGGATGGAGAAGAAGTATCAAGCTGAACCTGACGTCGAGTCGATGCTCCAGGGCATCGAGATGGACGCCCCGCTGGTGGGGATCCTGATGGGATCCTCGTCCGACTCCGACGTCATGCAGGGCGCGGCCGACGAGTTGACCGCGCGGGGTATCCCGTACGAGGTGAACGTGCTCTCGGCGCATCGGAACCCCGACGACGTAAGGGAGTACGCGGTCACGGCCGAAGCGCGAGGCCTGAAGGTGATCATCGCCGGCGCCGGCAAGGCGGCGGCTCTTCCCGGCGTGGTAGCGGCGTTCACCGACCTCCCCGTGATCGGGGTCCCCATACGCACCTCGGACCTCGGGGGCATGGACTCACTTCTGTCGATCGTGCAGATGCCCTCCGGGGTGCCGGTGGCGTGCGTGGCCATCAACGGCGCCCGCAATGCCGGCATCCTTGCATCGCAGATCCTGCGGCTCTGCTGGGTGGGCGCCGGCGGGACCATCGTCGACGACCCGGAGGACTGATGATCGAGCGCTACTCCACCCCCGAGATGGCGGCCCTGTGGACCGACGAAGCCCGCATGGCCACGTGGTTGGAGGTGGAGTTGGCGGTGTGTGAGGCCTGGACGGAACTCGGGGAGGTTCCGGCCGAAGCCCTGACGGAGATCAAGGCGAGGGCCTCCTTCGACGTGGCGCGCGTGAACGAGATCGAGCAGACCACACAGCATGATGTGATCGCCTTCCTGACCAACGTGGCGGAGTACGTGGGTGAGGCGAGCAAGTACATCCATTTCGGGATGACCTCATCGGACATGCTCGACACGGCGCTCGCGCTGCAGCTCAAGCGTTCGGGCGCGCTGCTGGCGGAACAGACTCGGACGTTCGGCCGCGTGCTGCAACGCCGATCACTCGAGCACAGGGACACCGTCATGATCGGGCGGAGTCACGGGGTCCATGCCGAGCCCATCACCTTCGGCATGGTTCTCGGCCTGTGGGCCTTCGAGGTGCACCGCGGCCTCGAGCGGCTGGAGCGGGCGACCGAACAGGTTGCCGTGGGCAAGATCTCCGGAGCGGTAGGTACGTACGCCAACATCGATCCGCGCGTGGAGCTTATGGTGACCGAGCGCCTCGGGCTTGGGGCCGACCCGATCTCGACGCAGGTGGTACAGCGTGATCGGCATGCCGAGTTCATGGCCGCGCTGGCACTTCTGGCCACCACCATCGAGAAGATCGCGGTGCAGGTGCGCCACTACCAGCGCACCGAGGTGTTGGAGGCGGAGGAGTACTTCGCTCCGGGGCAGAAGGGCTCCTCGGCCATGCCGCACAAGCGCAACCCCATCATCTCGGAGCGGCTGACCGGGCAGGCGCGCGTGATCCGCGGCAACATGCTCGCCGCTTTCGAGAACGTGCCCCTCTGGCACGAGCGCGACATCAGCCATTCCAGTGTCGAGCGCGTGATCCTGCCCGACAGCACCGTCCTCTTGCACTACATGCTGAAGAAGGCCACGGACCTCGTGGACCGGCTGCTGGTGTATCCGGAGACCATGGCCGCCAATCTGGAGCGTAGCTTCGGGTTGATCCACAGCCAGCGGGTGCTCTTGGAGTTGGTGCGCGCCGGGCTGCAGCGCGAGGACGCCTACCTGTTGGTTCAGCGCAACGCGATGCGCGCGTGGGAAGAGAAGCGGCCGTTCCAGGAGCTTCTCGCCGACGACGCCGAGGTGACTGCCCTGCTCGACCCGGCCGCCCTTGAGGCTTGCTTCGACCCCGCGCATGCGCTTGGCAACATCGGCGTCATCTTCGAACGGGTGGCGGCGCTGGACTGGTAGGCGCGATACGGCGTCCTCGGAGGCGCGATACGGCGTCCTCGGCCGAGCCCGTAGCGCCGCTAGCGCCGGGTGAGTTCCACCAGGTTGATCCAAGTGATCGTCGCACCCAACACGAGCGCGAAGGCCACGGCTATCTGCCACCAGAACTCGTACACGAGCACGGCAAGAGTCGTCAGGGCGAGCGTCACGACGATGCCGTGAACGAGGGCTGCCACCCTTCGGTGGAACAGTGATTCCACGAAGAGGAAGGCGACGAAGAGCAAGAAGAAGGGGAGTAGAGCGGCGTGGTAGAGGATGGCCACCGTGCCGATGACCAGCAGCAGCAGACCCGCGCTGATCGCGCTCCAGGTCTCGGCGATGCGGTGCAGACGCAGCTGGTTGGGTTGCTGAGGAACGTCGGGACGGCGCAGGTGGCCGCGCGGGTCGCCGCGGTCCCCCTGCTTCAGCCGCTCCACTCGGGTCGCGATGTTCCTGGCGAGCAGCTCTGTCTCGCTGAGGGAGTTCCTCAGACGACCGACGGTCTCTCGAGCCTCGGTGAGCCGGTCCTCGCATTCGGCGAGTTGGTGGCTGCCCGGTGACCCGTCGCGCATGGCCGCCACCCGCACGCCGATTCTGGTGGCTTCATCTTCGGCTCGGGTGATCCGCGGGCTGAGGGCCGCGGCTTCTTCGTTCAGTCTGACCAGCTCTGCCTGCGCGGCCGGGATCTCACGCGTGGTGGACGGCACCGCTGTGAGTTCCGCCCAGCCCACCGGGTCGTACCAGGAGGTGCGCACCGAGCCGTCGCGGTTGAAGCGAGGGCCCGCCGGCGCGTCTTCGCCTCTGATGGGGTCGTCGACGTACCGTCCCCACAGACCTGGGTAGTGCAGGAGTGCGGGTTGCTCCTCGAGCAGCCGGGCATCCCACGGAGTGTCGCCGCTTGGGCCGATGGAGGGTCCGTCGCCCCGGGCGTAGTCCACGAAGGCTATGTCGAGGTGCCCGTCGCGCTCGGCCCGAAGGGATCCCCCTTGACGCAGGGCGGTGCGCCACACCGCTCTGATGCTGGCGATAGCCGATTCCAGACGGGCCAGCAGCGGGATCCTCATGCGGATGATGTACTCACCCGGCGAGAAGTAGGCGGCATGCGATCCCGCGCCCACGTGGACGATGGGATGGCCGCCGACCTTGTGGAGTTCGGGGTCGTCCCAGCGCCGCCGTAGGTCGGCTCCCTTCCCGTCGTGGGCGGAGAAGGCCGCCCATTCCGGCACGTAGGCTCCGGTCTCGTCGTGGCCCAGGAACACGCTCACCATCTCCCAGTCGCCCTCGTGGTCGTTGGCTCCATGGAAATGGCTGCGGTAATCGTTGTAGGCGTAGAAGAACCAGTACTGGAGCGACGTGTAGTCGTAGGTGCGCTCGACCCTGCCGTAGTACACAGGCGAGGGAGACACCGCCCGCATGGATTCGTATGAGACGGCGGCCGCGGCCGCGGTGCCTCCGGGCACCCGCCCGCGGGCAAGCAGGGATATGCGGAACGCCACATCGAGGAGTCGTGCGATCAACCCCACTCGAGCGTGGCGCGTCACGCCCTTTCGGAACTCTCGGAGCTCGGAGCGCGCGTGGAACTGCACCAGCTGCAGGGCGTTCAGTGGTCGGTCGATCAAGCGGAGGTGCAGGGCACCGGCGTAGATCTCCTTGTCGCACCCGGCGATGGCCACCTGGGTGGCCTGCGGCCGGGGGATCAGCACCGTGGACTCCTCCCCCTTGCGGTGGAGCCTGAGGTCGGCGTGCGTGAGGAACGTGTCCACATCGACGGGGAAGAACAGCTCTCCCCTGTTGAAACGGAGTTGTGGCTCGAAACGGCGAAGGAGGTCGAGGTCGGCGCGAGGAGGCTGCCCCCCACTCGCCTGCCCACCGATCTCCGACGGCGTGGCGTCGTCCTTCGGCGGCCTGCCGCCGTCAGAGGAGCTCATCAGTCTCCTCCAGGCCGGCCTTCCAGAGGAGGCGGAGATCCTCCACGCCGAACGGGCGACGCACCTCGCGCAGATTGAGGTAGAGCACCACCAGGACCGACGTGCCCATGATGATGAAGTCGGGCGTCCCGCGGTAGTAGGCCCATAATCCCCCTGCCAGCGAGATACCCTGCACCGTCATGGCCGCCAACCATGCCCATGACCGCAGGAGGAGCATGCCTACAGCGATGACCAGGTTGAGCCCCGCAAGCGCGATGATGAAGCCAGAGGTGCCCGCTGCAGGGAGGCGCAGGGAAGGCAGTTCCGAGAAGTACAGGGTGTCGGTGGCCGCCCAGACGATGGCCTGGCCGACGAGCATCAGCGCGATTATCGTGACGCCTCGGGGGCGCCTCTCCATTGGCCACAGCCACTTCATAGTCTCCGAGGATACCGTGTTTCGCCCGCCCGAAGGAGGCCGCTCCGCTTCGAGCCGAGGCACCGCGAGAGGTCGAGGCGGAGCGGAGTCTCTCGGGGCGTCGACCTGGGGACCTGCTAGAATCTAAGGCCAGACAGCCGCCATCACCCCCGGCGCGCGCACGGCACACCAGGAGAGCACATGATCCGAGGCGACAAGCTGTACGAAGGCAAGGCCAAGATCGTCTACGCCACCGACGATCCCGAGGTGTATCTGCAGGATTTCAAGGACTCCGCCACAGCCTTCGACGGCAAGAAGAAGGGCACCATCGGAGACAAGGGGCGCATCAACAACATCATGTCGGCCCAGTTGTTCACCCTGCTGGAGGAGGCGGGCGTCAAGACGCATCTGCTCGGCCTCGAGGGCGACACCGGCATGCTGATCCGCCGCCTCGACATGTTCCAGGTGGAGTTCGTGGTGCGCAACATAGCTGCCGGTTCACTCTCAAAACGCATCGGCTACCCCGAGGGGACCCCGCTCAAGAACCCTCCGATCGTCGAGTACTATTACAAGGATGACGACTTGGGCGATCCGCTGCTCTGCAGCGCGCATCTCGACGAGCTTCAGGTGGTCTCACCCGAAGACCTGGCAGAAGCGACGGTCATGTCCAAGCAGGTGAACAGCCTTCTCCAGGAGTTCTTCTCGGCGCGTGGCATCACCCTCGTCGATTTCAAGCTCGAGTTCGGTAAGGACGCGGCCGGAGTGGTGCGGCTGGGTGACGAGATCTCGCCCGACACATGCCGTCTGTGGGATTCCACCACGAACGAGAAGCTGGACAAGGACCGCTTCCGTCAAGATCTAGGAGGGGTCGAGGACGCGTACGCCGAGGTACTGCGGCGCGTGACCGGTCCCGAGTCGGCCTAAGACAGGTCGATGAACCTGCGTCGTCGCCACCGGCGGACGGCGACCAAGGTCCGCGCCCGAGGGGCGTTGGAGTGCGCTAGGAGAGTGGCATGTTCAAGGTTTCGGTGTACGTGACACCCAAGGCCGGCATCCTGGATCCGCAGGGCGCTACGATCGAGCGGGCTCTGCCCGCTCTCGGCTTCTCTGGTGTCACCCAGATCCAGGTGGGTCGTTTCATAACGTTGTTCGTCGACGGTGATGACGAGAGCGCGGTGCGTGCCGACGTGGACTCCATGTGCAGACGCCTGTTGGCGAACCCCATCATCGAGGACTACACCTTCGAACTTCTCGGGGTGGACGGCAGCGGCGGCGACGCGGGAGCAGGGGAGTGACGGCACGCGCACCCGGGGGGGTCCGGTTCGGGATCGTGGTGTTCCCCGGTTCCAATTGCGAGTACGACACGATGCACGCCCTTGGCACCTTTCCGGAAGCCGAACCCTACTACCTCTGGCACAAAGACCACGACCTGCAGGCTCCCGACGTGGTGGTCCTCCCAGGAGGCTTCTCGTACGGCGACTACCTGCGTACGGGTGCGATCGCTCGCTTCAGCCCCCTCATGCGTGAGGTGGCGGCATTCGCCGATGGGGGTGGTCTAGTCATCGGCATCTGCAACGGCTTCCAGATCCTCACCGAGGCTCACATGCTGCACGGTGCCATGCTGCGCAACCGGGGCCTCAAGTTCGTGTGCCGAGCCCAACATCTTCGCGTGGAACGCACCGATACCCCCTTCACCCGCACGTTGAGCGTGGGGGACGTCGTGCAGATCCCCGTGAACCACAACGAAGGCGCGTGGACCGCGGGTGCCGAGAGTCTGCACGAGATCGAAAAGCGCCGGCTGGTGGTGTTCCGCTACTGCGATGCGCAGGGGAACGTCACCGATGACGCCAACCCGAACGGTGCGGTGGACAACGTGGCCGGCATCGTCAACGAGGGAGGCAACGTGCTCGGCCTCATGCCGCATCCGGAACGAGTCTGTGAGTCTGTGGTGGGCGGGGTGGGTGGCCGAGGGGTGTTCACCTCGCTCGTCGAACACGTGATGGAGGTGCGGTGATGGCCGCGACGTCGATCTGCCCCCGCTGTGGTCACTCGGACACGTTCACCCGGGGTTTCCTGCCGGACACGTGCGTCTGTCGCGTGTGCTTGAGTCAGCTTGGTCTAGAAGAGATCCCAGGCATGGGCCCTGATTGTCAGATGCTCGAGAGCGCCGATCCCTCCGGCGATCCCACTCGCCCCGGGGACCAATCGTCCGGCCACGTTCCCTCCGGCGACGACTCGAAGGCGGGGGAGTAGGGCATGCCCGAACTCTACGCCGAGCTCGGCTTGACCGCGGGGGAGTACGAGAAGATCAAGGAGACCCAGGGGCGTGCGCCCACCCACGTGGAGCTCGCCGTGTACTCCCTCATGTGGAGTGAGCACTGCGGCTACAAGCACTCGCGTGCCCACCTCCGGCGTTTCCCCGTCGATGGGGAGCGGGTGCTGCAGGGCCCAGGCGAGAATGCCGGTATCGTCGACATCGGCGGCGGCTTGGCGGTCGCCATGAAGATCGAGAGCCACAACCACCCATCCGCAGTCGAGCCCTACCAGGGCGCGGCGACCGGTGTCGGCGGCATCCTGCGCGACATCTTCGCCATGGGCGCGCGTCCCATCTGCAACCTCGATTCGCTCCGCTTCGGCGAGATCGCACCGAGTCCCGCCCTGAGCGGCGCATCGCGCGGCGCGGCGGGGCAGGCCGAGGGGGGCGCCGCGGTGACTCTCGCCGGTGCGCCCTATGACCGGCAGCGTTACCTCTTCGAGCACGTGGTAGCAGGGGTCGGCGGCTACGGCAACTGTATGGGCGTGCCCACCGTGGGCGGCGAGGTGTACTTCGAAGACGCCTACTCGGGTAACTGCCTGGTGAATGCCATGACCGTGGGGCTGGTGCGTCACCAGAACATCGTGAGGAGCAAGGCTGCGGGCGTTGGCAACTACGTGGTGCTCTTCGGCTCGAAGACGGGCCGCGACGGCATCGGCGGGGCGAGCGTTCTGGCCAGCCAGGAGTTCGACGAGAAACTGGAAGAGAAGCGTCCCTCGGTGCAGGTGGGCGATCCGTTCACCGAGAAGAAGCTGCTCGAGGTGTGCCTCGAGCTCCTGCAAACGGGGCGTTTCGTGGCCCTGCAAGACCTGGGGGCGGCCGGCATCACCTCGTCGTCGAGCGAGATGGCGGCGAAGGGCGGCGTGGGTATCGACTTCCACACCGACCGGGTGCCCCTTCGCGAAGCCGATATGCAGCCTTGGGAGATCATGATCAGCGAGAGCCAGGAGCGCATGCTGGCCATCGTGACCCCCGAAGATCAGCCCGAGGTGGCTGCAGCCTGCGAGCGGTGGGACCTGGACTGCACGGTCGTGGGCGAGGTCACCGACACCGGGCACCTGCGGGTGTTCCACAACGGCGAGATGGTGGGCGACATGCCGGCCGACGCCCTGGCCGACGCGCCGTTGTGCGTGGTCGAGCTCGAGCGGCCGGCTCATGAGGTGGATTCTCCGGTGGACGCGGCATCGTATCCGCCCCCGGACGTATCGTCGGCGGAGATCATGTTGGACCTCCTGGCCGCGCCCGACATCGCCTCGCGCCGGTGGATCTGGGAGCAGTACGACCACCAGGTGCAGTTGAACACCGTCGTCCTGCCCGGCGGGGACGCCGCCCTGTTGCGGGTGAAGGAGACCGGCGGCGGGCTGGCTGTGTGCACCGACGGCAACGGTCGGCACACCTACCTCGATCCGTATCGAGGAGGCAAGGCCGCAGTCGCCGAGGCCGCCCGCAACGTCTCGTGCGTCGGGGCGGAGCCATCGCGGTGACCAACTGCCTGAACTTCGGCAACCCCGAGAAGGGGTCGATCTCCTATCAGCTGAGTCGCGCCATCGAGGGTATGGCGGAAGCCTGCGAGGCCTTCGGCGTGCCGGTGATCTCGGGCAATGTCTCCCTGTACAACGAGAGTTTCGGCCAGGCGATCTACCCTACGGCTGTGGTGGGCATGCTCGGTCTGAGCGACGATGTCGAAGCCCGTTGCGCGGTCGCCTTCGGCGATGTCGGCGACGTGATCATGCTCCTCGGCGACGCCGTGCCGGTGCTGGACGGCTCCGAGTATCAGAAACGGTGGTTCGGCCGCGTCGAGGGCCGTATCCCCGATGTGGACCTGGAAGCCGAGGTTCTCCTGCAGGGCGTCGTGCGGAAGGCGATCGTCGACGGCATGCTGCGCTCGGCGCACGATTGCTCCGATGGAGGCCTGGCGGTGACCCTCGCCGAGTGCTGCCTCTCGGGAAGCATCGGCGCCCGGGTCGACCTCGATCTGGCTGCGGGGAGTCCGGGGCGGCACGACCTCGTCCTGTTCGGAGAAGCGCCCACCAGGATCGTGGTCACGGTGGCGCCTGCCGTCTCAGGGGCCTTCCAGAAGCTGTGTGAGGGCGCAGGCGTGCCGAACGCGGTCTTGGGGACTGTGGGCGGCGAAGCCCTTCGCATGGCCATGGGGTGGGAGCAGATCGAATTGCCCCTTGCCGCGATGCGTGACGCATACGACAACGGGCTCGAGCGGGCCCTGGAGGTTCGCTGAGTGGAGCACCTGCCCGACTGGGACTTCTTCGATGACGACTCGCCGCACGATGAGTGCGGCGTCTTCGCCATCTTCGCCCCTGAGCGCGATGTGGCTCGGCTCACCTTCTTTGCCCTGTTCGCCCTTCAGCACCGCGGCCAGGAGTCTGCCGGCATCGCCGTGAGCGACCAGTCGCACCTCACCGTCTACAAAGAGATGGGGCTTCTCTCGCAGGTGTTCAAGGAGCAGACTCTGCGCAGTCTGACCGGCCAACTCGCCATCGGCCACGTGCGCTATTCGACCACCGGCTCGAGCGAGTGGCGGAACGCGCAACCCATACATCGCGACCGCAACGGGTCGGCTATAGCCTTGGCCCACAACGGTAATCTGGTGAACACCGACGAGCTGCGCCGTGACCTGGTCGCACGTGGTGTCGTGCTCTCTTCGACGTCCGACACCGAGATCATTGCCGCGATGCTGGCGGAGCATCCGTCGGGAGATATCCGCGATGCGCTGCGTGAGGTGATCCCGAGGCTGCGGGGCGCCTTCAGCGCGGTGGTGCTCACGGAATCATCAGTCGTCGGTTTTCGCGACCCGTACGGGGTGCGGCCGCTCGTGCTGGGTCAGCTGGACGACAGCTTCGTCCTTGCCAGCGAGACTTCGGCGCTCGACATCATCGGGGCGAAGGTGGTGCGCGAGGTCGAGCCCGGCGAGATGGTGCTGATAGACGAGGACGGCTACCATTTCGAGCGAGTGGTAGAGCGGCAGGGTGAGGCCCTCTGCATATTCGAGTTCATCTACTTCGCGAGGCCGGACTCCGTGATGAGCGGCCAGACGCTCTACTCGGCCCGCAGCCGCATGGGCCAAGAACTAGCCCTCGAGTCGCCGGTAGACGCCGATCTGGTCATCCCGGTGCCCGACACCGGCAACTCGGCCGCCATCGGGTACTCGTCGCGCAGCGGCATCCCGTTCGGTGAAGGTCTGGTGAAGAACCGGTATATCGGCCGCACGTTCATCAATCCCGACGCCGACCTGCGCAAGTTGGGCATCCGCATGAAACTGAACCCGCTGAGTTCCACTATCCGCGGAAGGCGGCTGGTGGTGGTGGACGACTCCATCGTGCGCGGCAACACCACGAGCCGGTTGGTGAACATGCTCTTCGAGGCCGGGGCGGCCGAGGTGCACCTGCGCATCTCCTCGCCTCCCATCGTCTTCCCCTGCTTCTACGGCATAGACATGGCCAGTCAGGACGAGTTCATCGCCTTCGAGCGCACGGTCGACCAGATCGCCGCCGAGGTGGGCGCCACGTCCTTGGCGTACCTCTCCCTCGACGGGCTTCTGCGTGCCACGAGACTGGAGCCGGATCGTTTCTGCGCGGCGTGCTTCAGTGGAGAGTATCCCTGTGAGGTGCCGGAAGAACTGCGCCGCTCCAAGTTCCGGTACGAAGGAGTGCAGCGGCCGTAGACACCCAGGCCCGAAACGTGCGGCTTGGGACCGGGGACCTCACGTTGGAGGAGATCCCTCTGGGTGGCGCGGGGCTCAAGGAGTTCGTGCGGTTCCCCTGGCGACTCTATCGAGGTGACCCGTACTGGACGCCGCCCTTCAACGGTGATCTGCTCGGGAGCCGTCTGCTCGGGCTCACCGGTCTCCTTACGCCGGAGCACGCATACCACGAACACGCCGAGGTCACGCATCTCCTCGCGCGCCGGGGGGGAGAGGTGGTCGGCCGGATCTCGGCCGTGGTGAACCATCGCTTCAACGAGTACCACGGATGCCGCGTGGGCTCGTTCGGATTCTTCGAGTGCGTGGACGACGTGCTGGTAGCCTCGGAGTTGGTGGAACGCGCGCGGGCCTGGGTGGCCGAGCGCGGCATGACCTCCCTGCGCGGCCCCGGGGAGTACTCCAACGTCACCCACGAGCGCCAGGGTGTCTTGGTGGACGGTTTCGACTCTCCCCCCACGGTGGAGCAAACGCACAACCCGCCTTACTACGATGGGCTCCTCGAGGCCTGCGGTTTGCGGAAGGTCATGGACTACCATGCCTACCTCGTGGACGTGAGGACTCCCTCACCCGCCAAACTGGACGCGGTGGCGGCCCGTGTGGAACAGCGGCGCGACATCACCATACGGACCATTTCTCGCAAGGATCTCGACGCCGACATCAGGCTCGTGGTCGAACTCTACAACCAGGCGTGGGCGGAGAACTGGGGCTTCTTGCCGATCACCGACGGTGAGGCGGACGCCCTTGCCGACACCCTCCGGCCGATCCTGGATGAAGGCCTCGTGCGTTTCGCCTACGTCGCCGGTGAACCGGCGGCGGTCTTCGGCGCCTTCCCCGACCCCTACTACGCTCTGCGTCCCCGGTGGAAGTGGTATGGCGATTCGGACCCGGTCCGTGTGGCGCGCCTCCTTCTCACCCGCCGCCGGATACCCCGCGCGCGTCTGATGTTCTTCGGCGTGCTGCCTCGCTTCCGGCGCCTGGGCATCGACGCGCTGCTCTATCGAGATGTGAAGCGGTACGGGGTGGAGCACGGATACCAGACCTGCGATATCTCGCTGCTCTTGGAGGTGAACCACATGATCTTGCGCGCCGCGGAGTTCATGGGGGCCCACCGCTACAAGACCTGGCGCATCTACGAGAAGGACGTCTGACCCACTGCGTGCGGCTCCGGGGCTACTGAAGACCGAAGCCTCGGCCGCCGGAGCCCACCGGGCGGCGCCGTCGAACAACCTCCCAGCTTTGCTTCTCGGCAGCCTCCTAGCGGGTGAGCCACACCACGGCCAGCAGGGAGATCCCCACCACCGCAGCCTGCACGAGCATGCCACCGAGCGGCCCCATCCTGCCGTGCGGGTACGCCTTCCAGTGACTTGGGAACAGGCGCCGGTGCCTGCGGACAGGGAGCACCGCGTCGAGTACGTCGAGGTCGGGGGCGGCCGAGACCGCCGCTCCGAGGAGGGCGAGACCGGGCAGGTCGAACACCAGCCAGGCGATCACGAACACGATGAGCGATGCTCCCACGTCGCCGAGCGCCCACAAGTGCAGGCGGGGTTGCCGCGTGTAGTCCCAATGCGGCACCACGTCGAGGAGCGCGTGGGCGATCAGGGCGCCGAGCACGACGATCCACCAGGGAGCTCCAACGCTCTCGTGGCCCAAAGCGGCGCCGACCGCGAGGCCGGACACTGTGTGCACGATCACCCACATGTTCAGGCGCCTTGGTCTTCGTCTTGCTCGGGCTGAGGCCCGAGTGCCGTCTGCTCCTTCGGCGTGCCGAGCGGCCCGGGCGCCGGCCGCGGTGCCGCTGCGTCCTTGGCGAGCGCGCAGACGTGGTCGACGGCGCCGGCCGCGTTCGGCACCGCGACCGCACCTCTCTCAAGCAGGGTGCGCTCGAGAGCGGTGGCCCGGCCCTCAGTGAGGTCGCGGGACTCGATGGGCGGCTGTCTCACCACCACGACCGCGATCCCGGCGTCGAGCGCCGCGAGGGCCACCTCGAGGTTGGCCAGGTTGCCCGCGCCGTAGACCTGGGGAGCCACCACGACGCAGTCGGCTTCTCGGGCCAGGGCCTCGTGCTCCTGCACGTCGCCTCTCGTGAGCGGTTGGAACGGGGGAGCCGACACCACACTCAAATCCAGGCTCCGGGCGACCTCGAAGTCGGTGTCGAACACGCTCACCACCCCGAGGCTCGGCGTGAACCCGAGGTGCACGAGGTCGCGGGCCAGGTCCGCTCCGGCGCCCCCGCCGGTGATCAGGTGCAGCCGGAACTCGAGTGCCCCGTCGGCCGCCCGCCGGGGGGAGAGTCCCAGGGGCGTCACGTAGGGACGCCCTCCCTGGCGGTGCACGGCCACTCGCGTGGAAAAGACGTCGAGGATCACCTCGGGCGTGAGGATACGCTCAGGGGTGCCCTCTGCCGCCACGCGACCGTTCGACAGCAGCACGAGATCGGCGCAGTACTGCGCGGCCATGTTGATGTCGTGCACCACGACGAGGATCGTGCGCCCTTCGGCGTGGAGCCGGGCGAGCACCTGCATCACCTGCAACTGGTGGTTCAGGTCGAGGTTGTTGAGTGGCTCGTCCAGCATGAGTATGGGGGTGTCTTGGGCGAGGGTCTGGGCGATGAGCACCCGTTGGCGCTCGCCTCCCGATATCTCGGTGACGGGACGATCGGCCAGGTCGGTGATCGAGAGGGCCTCGAGGGCCGCGTCGACGGTCTCGTCGGCCCCGCTGTCCCATCCGCTCCACGAGCGCCGGTGGGGATAGCGTCCCAAGGCCACGACCTCTCGAACCGTGAACTTGAAGTCGAGCGTGAAGGTCTGCGGCACGATCCCGATGCGCTGAGCTACGTACGAGAGGTCGCTGTTCGCGAGAGGACGCCCCTCGATGAACACCTCACCTTCGCTCAGTGCCAGCGCCCCGGTCAGCGAGCGCAGCAGCGTGGTCTTGCCGGAGCCGTTCGGGCCGAGCACGCCGAGGAACGCTCCGGTGGGCACCACCAGGTCGATGCCGCCGAGAAGCGTGCGGCCATCACGACGTACGTGCAGGCCGCACGCCTCGAGGGCGGGTGGGGCGGCGTCGGGGGTCGTGGGCGCGGCGTCGGAGAGTGCGCGTGTGTCGAGCGCTCGGCCCACGTCAGACTCCGCGGCGCGTCCGCAGCAGATAGAGGAAGAACGGACCCCCCACGAACGCGGTGATGATGCCCACCGGGATCTCCGCCGGGTCGAGTATGGTGCGAGCGAGCGTGTCGGCGAGCAGGAGGAACAGGGCGCCGAGGAGGCCCGCGGCCGGGAGCACGTGGCGGTGGTCGGGGCCCAAGATGAGGCGGACCATGTGGGGCACCATGAGCCCCACGAATCCGATGAGCCCCGTGAAGGCTACGGCTCCCGCAGTGGTGAGCGATGCGACCACCAGGAGGTTGCGTCGCGTCGCGTGTGCGTCCACGCCCAACTCCTTCGCCCGGGTCTCGCCCATCAGCATGAGGTTCAGACGGGGAGCGTGGGCAAGCATGATCACGAACCCGGCCACGACCAAAGGCGCGGCCACGGCGATCTTGGTCCAAGAAGCGGTGGTCAGGCCCCCCATCAGCCACACCACCACGGTGCGCAGATCGTACTGGGTGGCAACCATGAGCAGCGACAGCACGGCGGTGAATGTGGACCCTACCGCGACGCCGGAGAGCAGCAGCGAGACACTCGACGTCTCTTCGGCGAACGTGGCCAGGCGGTATACCAGGAATGCGGCCAACAAGGCGCCTCCGAACGCCAACACGGGCAGCCCGAAGATGCCGAGGAATGCCAGCGGCTTCCAGATGATGGCGATGGTGGCGCCGACCGCCGCCCCGGCTGAGACGCCGAGCAGGTAGGGCTCGGCGAGCGGGTTCCGGAACACACCCTGGAGCGTCGCGCCGGCGGTCGAGAGGGCCAGCCCCGCCACGAGGGCCATGATGATGCGGGGCAGTCTCAGATCGCGCAGCAACCGGGGCGCCCAAGAGGGATACGAGGCGGCATCCACACGATCGGGAGCGAACAGGCTCACGGTTGCCCGCACGACCTCCCCTGGAGAGAGGGAGGCCGCGCCGAGCATCGCCGAGGTGAGTACGGTGGCCACAAGCGCGATGGCCAGCCCGACCATCAGCAGCCGGAAGCGTCGCTGCCGCGCGTTGTGGGCCGTCATCGCCGGGCCTTCAACGTTCCCCCTCCGGCTAGAATACGTCCGGGTGGAGGGCGGCAGCGACGATGCGCAGACCTTCGCCCACCCGCGGTCCAGGCCGGGTGACAGTGGCGTCATCGATCAGGTACACGCGGCCTTCAGTCACGGCGCGCAGCGTGGCGAACCGTGGGTCGGCCGAGAACGCTTCCGTAGTGCTGAAGACGGTCATGGGGAGCAGCACGGCGTCGGGGTCCGCGGCCACCAGTTCCTCGGGCGTGTACTGGAAGTACGGGTTGGGGCCTGCGGCGGCCACGTTGGTGGCGCCGGCCAGCGAGATGAGCTCATCTACGAACGAGCCGGGGCCGACGGTCCAGAGGGTGTCGTCGAGTGCGTAGAACACGGTGGGCTTCTCGCCCGCTTCGCCGGCCGAGTTGGCGATGCCTTCGATCTCGGCGCGGAGGTCCGCGATCAGCGTTTCGGCCGCCGCCGTGACACCGACTGCGGCACCGATGGTGCTGATATCAGTGTAGATGCCTTCCACCGAAGCCGCGTTCATCATGAGCACCGGGACCCCGGCGTCAACCAGCGGTTGCAGGGCTTCTTCGTTGCCCGAATACCCCACCACGAGGTCGGGTGACATGGCGATTATCGCCTCGGTGTTCGGCTGGAAGTCGCCGATCTTCTCGATATCGGCCACTTCCGGTGGGTAGTCATCGAGCGAGGTGACGGCGACGACACGATCGCCGGCGCCCAGAGCGAACAGGATCTCGGTGTTGGCGGGCGACGTCGAGACGATGCGTTCCGGGCTGGCGGTCACGGTGACCTCGGTGCCGGCGTCGTCGGTCACGGTCACGGGGAACGTGCCGGCGTCGGTGGCTTCGGAAGCCTCGGTCGTGGAGGTGGTGGGCGCGACGGTGGTCGTGGTGGTATCACCGCATCCAACGAGCCCGATGGTCAGTAGTAGTACTACCAGCAGTACGAGGAGTGCGTGCGGTTCTTGCAGCAGGCTGAAGCGGGGTTGGCGCGACGGTGCTCTCATGATGGTTCTCCCTCCGGTTCCGACACATTATCCTTGCGGATAGATGGTGGAGAGCGAGACACGCTCACCGGCCGCTGGTTCTATCGGCCGGACCGTTCGGCGCCGCGCGTTGGACGCGGCGGAGACTGCCCTCTCCACGGAGAGCTGCTCCCCCTCTCAGACAGGTGTCCTGACTCCCGTGTCGACCGCGCCGTATCTCCTTGCGCGACCTGAACGGTCACAGTGGCGGGACCGCGCCGGATTCACACCGGCTTCCCCTTCGACCCTCGCGGGCCGTGCCTGAAAGGTTCCATCTTCCGTCATCGTCGACTATACCACCGGTGTGCACCACTCTGCTGCGAGTAGCCGGGTGTCGGCGTGCTCCGCCCCCGGATCTCGCGGCCGCCGCGGGCGCGCCGGGTCGAAGGGCAGCGGGGAGGTGTTCTGCTAGGATGTCAGCGAACGACCACGCTGGCCGCCCCTCGCGGTCGGCTGCAATGAGGAGGGCACGTGGCCAAGGAGAGCGGCGATACGAAGAAGCCCACGGGCGACCAGAGCGAGGCCGTCTGCGCGCCTGGGCCAGCAGTGACCGGAGGGCTCACCTACGCCTCCGCGGGCGTTGACATCGAAGCGGGCGAGGAGTCGGTGCGCCGCATCCGCGGTCTTGCCGATTCGACTCGCATCCCCGGCGTCCTTGGGACGTTGGGCGGGTTCTCCGGGCTCTACGAGATGCCACCCGACATGAAGCATCCGGTGCTTGTCACGGCCACAGACGGGGTGGGTACGAAACTCCTGATCGCCCAGGAGATGGGGAAGCTGAACACGGTGGGCATCGACCTCGTGGCCATGTCGGTGAACGACGTGCTCACGGTGGGTGCAAGCCCGCTCCTCTTCCTCGACTACATCGCCACGGGCAAACTCGACCCCGACGAGATCGCCACGATCGTCGAGGGCATCGCCTTCGGCTGTCGGCAGGCGGGGTGCGCCCTTGTGGGTGGCGAGACGGCGGAGATGCCGGGTCTCTACGGACCAAAACAGTTCGATCTGGCCGGGTTCTGCGTGGGCGTTGCGGAGAAGGACAACCTCATAGACGGTTCGAAGATCGCCGACGGAGACATCGTCATCGGCATCGTGTCGAGCGGCCTGCACTCGAACGGTTTCTCGCTGGTTCGGAGTGTGCTCGACGCCAACCAGTGCGGTATGGGTGACAAGTTCCCGCACTTCGGCGAGACTATCGCCTACACCCTTCTGCAGCCCACACGCATCTACGTGAGCGCAATCTGGTCGCTGCTCGAACACGGCATCCCGATCAAAGGGATGGCCCACATCACGGGTGGCGGCATCGGGGGCAACCTCTCCCGGGTCGTGCCCGACGGTCTCACCGCCGCGCTGCACTTCGAGAACTGGAAGATCCCCAAGGTGTTCCGCGCGATCCAGCATTTGGGCGAGATCGAGGAAGCCGAGATGTTCCGCACCTTCAACATGGGCGTGGGCTACGTGGTCGTGGTGCCGTTCGAGTCCGCCGAGTGGGCCGCGCGGCTCATCCAGCGCGCGGGCGAGGAGTGCATGTACCTCGGCAGCATCGTCAAGGGCGAGCAGCGGGTCTCGTTGCGCGGAGTGTTCTAGACCTCCGGCGGAGCACGGTGGGCCTGGGGGGATCGTCCCGGGCCCCGGGCGGAGCGTCCCGGTTCCGGTGTTCGCCCCTCTCTGTTACTATGGCCGCGCCCCCCAGGGATGGGATGGGGCGCCGAGAGAGCGGAGGAGGCCACGTTTGTTCAAGATCGCCGTGCTAGCCTCGGGCAGCGGCTCGAACCTGCAGGCGATCATCGACCATCTCCACGGTCTGGTGGCAGGCATCCAGGTCGCCGTGGTCGTGAGCGACGTGCCGGGAGCGCTGGCTCTGGAGCGGGCGGAGCGGGCCGACATACCCACTGCCGTCTACCCGCTCGAAGCGTACGTGGATCGCGAGACACGCGACCAGGCCATGGCCGATGCGGTGGAGGCCTCGGGAGCGGAACTGGTGGTCCTCGCCGGCTATATGCGACTGGTGACGCCCGGCTTCCTCGAGCGGTTCCCGCACCAGGTGATCAACCTGCACCCGGCACTCCTGCCCTCGTTCCCGGGCGAGCATGGTATCGAAGATGCGCTGGAGTATGGCGCGAAGGTGACCGGGGTGACGGTGCACTTCGTGGACCCGGGGGTGGACAGCGGCCCGGTGATCCGCCAGGAGACCGTGAGCGTGCACGACGACGACACTCCGGCGAGCCTGGGCACTAGAATCCACGCTCTCGAGCATCGAGTGTTGCCGAGAGTGATCGAGCTGTTCGCACGTGGAAGGATCCCAGCGCCGGAGCAGGGGTCCCGGCGGGTGCGTGTTGACGACGACGAGACGTCAGAGATCATATGGTGAGGAGGGGGAGTCGATGAAGGTACGGCGGGCGCTGGTTTCCGTCTCGAACAAGTGGAATCTCGAGTCTTTCGCACGTGGACTGGTGGACCTCGGCGTGGAGTTGATCTCCACCGGCGGGACCTACCGGTTCCTCAAGGAAGCCGGGATCCCCGTGCTGCAGGTGTCTGAAGTCACCGGATTCCCCGAGATCATGGATGGACGGGTCAAGACCCTCCACCCCTCGATCCATGGCGGCATCCTGGCCGATCGCCGCAACCACGAGCACATGAAGGCGATCCAGGAGTTGGGCATCCAGCCCATCGACCTCGTGGTGGTGAATCTGTATCCCTTCGAGGATGTGGCCGAACGTCGGGGCGCCGGCGACGATGAGATCATCGAGAACATCGACATCGGTGGACCCACCATGGTCCGCGCCGCTGCAAAGAACTTCGAGGGTGTGGCCGTGGTCGTCGACCCGCACCGATATGAGGATCTACTCGAGGAACTGCGCGCCGGTGAGGGCGCCCTCTCGGCCACCACTCGCCGCGACCTGGCCATGGAGGCATTCCACCATACCGCGCACTACGACTTCGCGATCGCCAACTGGTTCAGCTCCCAGGCGGACGAGTTCCCCCCATACGTCATGTGGGACTTCAAGAAGGTGCAGGATCTCCGGTACGGCGAGAACCCCCATCAGCGTGCGGCCTTCTACTCGGATGTCGATGGTCGCAAGAATCTACTTTCCAACATCCGCCAGCTGCACGGCACGCACCTGTCGTTCAACAACCTGCTCGATCTGGATTCCGGTCGCAAGTTGGCCGACGAGTTCACCCTGCCGTGCTGCGTGATCATCAAGCACAACAACCCGTGCGGGGTGGCGTTGGCCGAGTCGATCGCGCTCGCGTACGAGAAGGCGCTCTCATGTGACCCCGCGTCGGCGTTCGGAAGCGTGATCGTGGTCAACCGTCCCGTGGACGAGCAGCTGGCTCGTGCCCTCAGCGCGAACTTCGTCGAGGTGTTGTTCGCGCCTGCTTTCGTCGAAGAAGCGCTCGAGATCTTGACGCAGAAGCCCGATACCCGTCTGCTGGTCGACGAGGAGCGCCGCCGCAATCCGCGCGGTATGTTCGACTTGAAGCGCGTTCAAGGCGGAGCGTTGATCCAGGAGCAGGACTCCGACAGCGAGAGCCGCGACACCATGCAGGTGGTCACCAGTCGCCACCCTGACGAGGGGGAATGGGGCGATCTGATCTTCGCCTGGCGGGTCGCGAAGCACGTGAAGTCGAACGCCATCGTCCTGGCGAAGGATCTGATGACGGTCGGGGTGGGGGCGGGTCAGATGAGCCGCGTGGACTCCGCCCGTATCGCCGTCGACAAGGCCCGCCATCCGCTGGCCGGCTGTGCGGTGGCCTCAGACGCCTTCTTCCCCTTCACCGACGCCCTAGAGGTGGCCGTTGAAGCGGGTGCGGCGAGCGTGATCCACCCGGGCGGATCGAAGCGCGACGACGACGTCACCCGCTACGCCGAATCGAAGGGCATGGCGATGGTGGTGACGGGCCGGAGGCACTTCAGGCACTGATCGGGCCGGCGCCGCGCGCGCCTTCCGGTCAGTCGAGCTGCGCTGCACTCGCCCTACATGTGTCAGGCGGCGTGGACGGCGCTCCCGTCCCCGCCCAGAGCACAGAATAGGAGCCGCATGGGTTCTGCAGAAGCGCCCGCGAAGAGCGCAATCGAGGTCGGATCCGGCGGTCCAGCCCTTCTCCGTCACCGGAAGTTGTGGTTGTGGGCCGCGTTCGGGGTGGCACTCGCGGTGGGGTTCTACGCGATCTCACGTTGGAACTACCTGCTCTTTCACAGTGCGGCCGAGACAGCGTCGGTGATCGTAGGGGTGATGCTGTTCCTCGCGGCCTGGCGGCTCTTTCCCCTCACGGGGGACGGGTTCCTCGCCTTCCTGGGCCTCGGCTTCCTCTGGGTGGCCGGCGTGGACTTCTTGCACATGCTCGCGTACAAGGGGATGGGGGTGTTCCCCGGCCATGACGCGGACCTCCCGACTCAGCTCTGGATAGTGGCGCGCGCCCTGCAGGCGCTCGTTCTGGTCGTGGCACCCGTCTTCCTGACCAGGCGGTTGCCCGCGGTGTGGATGTTCGTCGTGACGGGGATGGTGGCGACCATCGGGGTCGTCGCGGTCTTCTCGGGGCTCTTCCCCACGTGCTTCGTCGAGGGGCGGGGACTCACCGGCTTCAAGGTCGGCGCGGAATACGCCATCAGCCTCACCTTCATCGGGGCTCTCGTCCACCTGCGCAGACGGGGCTCGACTCTTGACTCCGACTCGCTGCGGGCGCTCACGGTCGTGATTGCTGTCACCATTCTCAGCGAACTGGCGTTCACGCTCTACAGCGACGTGTATGGGGTCGCGAACTTCATCGGGCACGTGCTGAAGCTGGTGGCGTTCGGCGGGCTGTACGCGCTGGTGCTACGGAACATGTTCGCGCGTCCGGTGCAGGTGCTCACCGGGTTCGTGCCCATCTGCGCCGGGTGCAAGTCCATCCGCGACACCGAGGGGAGATGGCGCCCGCTCGAGTCGTATCTGGGCGAAGCGACCGGTGCCGAGTTCTCGCACGGTCTCTGTCCCGAGTGCTTGAGTGCGTACGACGACTGAGCGAGCAGGCTTCCGGTGACGCCTCCGGGATGAAGGCGGGACGCCGGGACTAGTGCTCGTGCCCGTGGCCTCCGCTGTGGCCGTGATCGTGCGAATGGTCGTGGTCGTGCGAGTGGTCGTGATCGTGCGTATGGCCGTGGTCGTGCGTATGGCCGTGGTCGTGCGAGTGGCCACCGGTGGTGGCGCCCAACTCCGCGACGGCGAGCGCGAGCGCCTCGTTCGCTTGAGCGGTGAGGTCCGCTACCTTCTCAAGTGCCGCCAACGTGGCTGGCAGATCCTGGTCTTGCAGCTTGTCGCGCCACTCGAGGTAGCTCGTGCGATGCCCCTCGTTGTGTTCGATCCAGTGTTGGATCAGGATGACGATCTTGTCGCGCTCGGTCGACATGCGTGTCCTTTCGTGTCCCTTGGTGCATGGGCAGGGTGCGCTTCAGTCAGGGCTCGATTCGTCCCCCTCAAGAGGGAACAGGGCCAGCGCTTCCTCGAGGGTCGCGCCCTGACGGATCCGCTCGAACAGCTCCATGATCCCCTGCTCGGCCTCCTCGACGATCTCCTGGTCTCTGTGGCTCTGTTGCAGCTGGTTCGTCTCGGAGCCACGAGCCATCTCGTCGGAAGCTCCTTCGTACGCTCCCGCGGGAAGGATAGCAGGGCTCCCCGGGAGGGAGTATTCGTCGCCACCCTCGTCGATCACCAGGTGCACCGGTCCGCCGGCCTTCTCCTCCCAGCGGGTCACTTCTTCCAGGGCCCGCATGGAGTAGAAGGCGCCAGTGACGTACACGGGGTTCCGAGAGTGCAACGCGGCATCCTGGAACAGTGCGAAGGCCTCTTCGAGCCAGGGGCTGGTGAGAGTGCGATCGAGTTCGCGAGCCGCCGCGAGGCTGCGGCCGGTTATCTCGGGTATCTGTTCCGCGGCGTACCGCAGAAGACCCACGATCGTCTGGCGCCAATAGAAGTTCACTCAATCCTCCGTTGCAGCGGGCCCTTGCCGCACCACTGGTGATACCAGGCGAGCGTCACGCCCAAACTGGCTTACGGGGAGCTGGCTGCGTCTCCGTGCGGCCTACCCGAATTCGGGCGGGTCTGCGTTGCAGAGGATGGGGGATTGGGCTAGAATGCCCCCTGCGGTGGGCCGTTAGCTCAGTTGGTAGAGCACCGGACTTTTAATCCGATGGTCGTTGGTTCGAGTCCAACACGGCTCACCATACAAAAACCCCTGCTTCGGCGGGGGTTTTTGCTGTTTGCTCTCACTTCTCTGACGACGCTCGCAATGCCGATTTCAGGCCGAATGTACACGGAATGTACACGTCGGGGATGGTCCTGGATAGTCGCGGTTGCCCCAGATGGCAGCTCGCCGCGGCGTCACGCCCTGATCGCCCCTGCCGCCTGTCACCGCCCGCCAATCCGTCTACCCGTTGGGAGCTACGGGCGCCCGCTGCGCTTGACTACGTTTTCGCGGTCCCGAACGCATGCCCCCGAGCTTCTTCTGCGAGTGAGGCCCTGAGTGACTCCGCCGAGCTGGCCTCTGCTTCCGTGCACCAGCCCCCGTACCAGCGGTCTCTGCCAACGAAGAAGCTCTGTGACTGTTCAATGGCCTGTGGTACCCAGACTCCCCCGTCTTCGCCATTGTCGCAGGCCCATTCGACGGCGCTCCGAAACAAGCTCGGGAGTTCGGCGCGTAGGCGCGACAGTTCCGTCGGACTGTGAGCGCACGTGTCCACGTAGATGTGATTGTCTCCTTTCCAATAGACCCGCGGACCGTAGTTGGTGAATACTCGCAGGCCCTGCGCCTTCTCGACTGCTGCCGGAAGACCAGGAGACAGACCCTTCGAAACCCCTGCATTGAGGAAGCCTAGGGCAGCGGTATGCGAGATTTCAGGGCTAGGGTCGCCCCCGTTCTCAACGCCCTTTCGAATCTTCTTCTTCAAGGCGTGGGACTGATGCTGAGGGCATGCGAAGATCAGGAACTGAGTCAGATGGAAGAGCGAGTAGTAGCTGGCAATTGCGCTCAGGGCCCGTCGATCCTCTTCCTTCTGAGCTTGTCCGAAGAAGAAGAGCGCGCGGGCTACTGATCCGAGCGACCACGGGTAATATGCGTTCTCTGCCATCTTCTTGCCCGCAATCCTGAGCTCTTCATCTGGCATCGTGATCTCCTTCTATGCGCGGGAAGCACAAGACAGTGAGTGACGGCGTTATCCTACACGCCGATGGCCTCTGCCACTCGACCCCACCCACGATCCTCCTGCCCCTCGAGCCGCCGCAGGTAGGTAGTGGTGACCGCCAGCGACGTGTGGTCCAAGAAGCGAGAGACGTCCTCGATACTCTCGCCCGCGTCACGCCGAAGCTTGGCGGCGGTGTGACGAAAGATGTGGACGCCAGCCGGGGGGAGTTCCGCCTCTCGGAAGTGCCCCTGGAGCTGCGCGTAGAACGTACCGCTGGTGATGCCCCACAAGGACTCGGTGGGGCCCATCACCCCAAGGTCGAGATCACGTGCCCGTAGCGCGGCGCTGAGCGCCGCCACGGCGGGCTGAGGCAACTCGCGGCGGCCGGTCTTCCCACCCTTGCCCCGATATGTGTAGAAGCAGACGTCGTTGTCGAAGGAGAGGTCGCCACGGGTCAGGCGGAAGACCTCAGTTCGTCGGCGTCCGGTGAGGAGCAACATCAAGAGGATGGCCCGGTTGCGGAGGCCCGTTCTGGTGTCGGGGACGGCGGCCAGAAGCTTCTGCACCTCAAGAGCGGAGAGACCGCGAGGAGGAGAGGGGGTGGTTCGAGGTCGCTCGAGTCGGTCGCAGGGGTTTCTATCCACGATCTCCATGCGTTGCAGGAACCGGAAGAAGGAGGAGACGCAGGCCATGCGGGCGCCGATGGTGATGGGAGCGGGGTCGCGGCCCGAGAGCCCCTTGCCGTGCGCCCAGACGAACACATCCTGGGCGGTGACTTCATCCGGGGTCTTGCCCAAGCGCCCAAAGAAGTCTTGGAGCATGCGGGAGTATCCTTCCACGGTGCGTCGGGAACCGGAGCGCCGTTCCTTCTCGACGAGGAAGGCCATGAGGGAGCGCTCCCAGCCTTGTAGGTCTTCGAGCGGGTAGGCGATGGCGGTGGTGCGCATGGTGCCTCCTTTGGTTGACACCATGTTCGCTCGGTGCGCGGCAAAGTCAACTAGAGATCGTTCGGCGCATCTCAGCCCTTCGATGAGCGGGCGATTGCCGAGTCGCACGTTACCGGTCTCCTCGTGGGTTGCAACCGTTCTGCCTTGGGGAGGGGCAGGACCACGTGACCAACGAGCACGGAGCCCGACGGCGGTGCTTGAGCCTACCGGGTGGGAGTTGTAGACTTTCAAGTCGTTGAACCGCCCCGGCTTTCCTGGAGGCTCCAACCTTTGAGAGGATGGAGTCATGAACAACACATCAAAGAGGTATCCAACTGAGGTTCGGGAGCGGGCTGTTCGCATGGTGCTCGAGCACGAGGGCGAATACGACTCCCAG
>JAGXFW010000014.1 GCA_024637035.1 Actinomycetes bacterium | reverse complement strand
GATGGTAGACGTGGCCCGGGAACTGCGGGGCGGAGCCGAGGCCCTGCGCCAGAAACCCTACTTCGTGGTGTACAACGAACCCATCTCCCCTCTGGAGCACCCCGAGGAGAGCATCGCCAAGCTCCTCCTCTGCGCGGAGACCGGCGTGCCTTCCATCTACTCGCCGGCGCCGCTGGCGGGCGCGACGGCGCCTATCACGGTAGCCGGGCATACCGTGCAGGGAGTGGCCGAAAGCTTGTTCGGCCTGGTGATCCACCAGCTTCACAAGCCGGGCGCGCCATTCCTGTTCGGCATCGGCCCAGCCGTGCTCGACTTGGTGACCGCGCAGTCTTCCTACAACGCGCTCGAGTACCTCATGACCTACATGTGCGCAGTCGAGATGGCCAAGTGGCTCGATATCCCGAACTGGGGCTACGCAGGCACTACCGATTCGCACGTAGTGGATGCCCAGTCGGGCATGGAGACCTCGGAAGTGACCTTCCTGGCCATGCAGGCCGGCTCCAACCTCTCCCACGACGTGGGCTACCTCGACTTCGGGCTCACCGGCGCCCTCGAGCAGATCGTGATCGTAGACGAGTTCATCGCCATGAACCGCCGCCTTCTGGGTGGTATCGAAGTCAACCGCGACACCCTCGCCGTGGACGCCATCGCCGAGACCGGCCCCGGCGGCCACTACATGACCAGCGACCACACCTACCGCTATATGCGCGAGGTGCAGTGGCGGCCCACCATTCTCAACCGCAAGGGCCGGGAGAAGTGGGAAGCCGAGGGCTCGCTCGACCTGGCCGAGAAGGCGCGGCGCAAGGCCCGTCAGATCCTCGAGACCCATGAGGTGGCGCCGCTTCCAGCCGTCGTCGCCGGCAAGCTGGAGACTCTGGTGGCCGCGTTCCTCCCAACCCTCTGAAGGAGCGACTCTCGATGAGCGTCATCACCATCGACGGACATACCCTCGCCCTTGAGGACGCGCACCACGTCGCGCGCGACGGCGTGGCGGTCGCAGTCGCGCCCGCGGTTCGGCCTGTGATCGAGCGGGCACGCGACTACGTGGAGAACATCATCACGACCGGACGCGTCGTCTACGGCATCACTACCGGCTTCGGCAAGTTCTCCGACGTGACCATCGCGGGCGAGGATGTGTTGCAGCTGCAGCGGAACCTAATCCTGAGCCACTGTTGTGGAGTGGGCGAGCCGATCGACCAGGAGAAGACCCGAGCCCTCATGCTCCTGCGTGCCAACGTGCTGGCAAAGGGCCACTCGGGCGCGCGGTACGTCGTACTGGAGACCTTGGTCGACATGCTCAACAAGGGCGTGCACCCGATCATCCCGAGTCGTGGATCGGTGGGCGCATCCGGCGACCTCGCACCGCTTGCCCATCTCACCGCCGTGATGATCGGCGAGGGCGAAGCCGTGTACCAGGGGCGCCGCGTGCCCGGCGCGGAGGCGCTGGCGGCGGCGGGCATCGAGCCGATCGAACTGCAGGCCAAGGAAGGCCTTGCCCTCATCAACGGCACTCAGTTCATGACCGGCATAGGCATCCTCACGCTCTTCAAAGCCGAGACCCTCGCCAAGACCGCAGACATAGCCGGCGCGATGACGCTGGAGGCCCTGCGCGGCACCGACGCCGCCTATCTCGCCTACACGCACGACGTGCGCCCGCACCCAGGTCAACTGGCTACCGCCGCCAACCTGCGGCGACTGCTCGCCCACAGCGAGATCCTGGCATCGCACGCCGACCCGGCGGGCGATCACAAGGTGCAGGATGCCTACTCGTTGCGCTGCATGCCCCAGGTGCACGGAGCGGCGAAGGACGCGCTGGGCTACGTGCGGCGTGTGCTCGAGATCGAGGCCAACTCGGCCACGGACAACCCCCTGGTGTTCCCCGATGCCGATCTCGTGATCTCGGGTGGCAACTTCCACGGCCAGCCGGTGTCCCAGGCGATGGACTTCCTGAGCATCGCCCTCACGTACACCGCGGGCATCTCAGAACGTCGTGTGGAGTACATGCTCGATCCTGCCACCTCGGAACACCTTCCCGCGTTCCTCACCAAGAAGGGTGGCCTGAACTCCGGTCTGATGATCGCGCAGGTGACCGCCGCGGCGCTCGTATCTGAGAACAAGACCCTGGCGCACCCCGCCTCGGTGGACTCGATCCCCACGTCGGCCAACAAGGAAGACTACGTGAGCATGGGCGCCTATGCCGCCCGTAAGGCCGACGACGTAGCCCAGAACGCGCTGATGGTGCTCGCGGTGGAACTCCTGTGTGCCGCCCAGGCTCTCGAGTTCGGCCAGGGCCTCAAGCCCGGCCGTGGGGTCGAGGCGGCCTACGACATCATTCGCAGCAAGGTCGCGCCCCTGGAAGAAGACCGCATGCAGACTCCCGACATGGAAGCGATCGCGGCACTCATCCTCGATGGTTCGCTGGTCTCTGCCGTAGAAGAAGCCGTGGGTGAGCTCGAGGTACTCGGTTCGTGATGACCCCCGATGACATCGGGGCGGTCCACCAGGCCGGCCTCCGGCTGCTGGAGAGGACCGGAGTGGTGTTCAAGCACCAGCCGACGGTCGATCTCTTCGCCTCCCATGGCTTCAAGGTGGATGGGCTCCGCGTGTTCATGAACGAGGCTCAGGTCGATGCCGCGCTGGCGACCGTACCGAGTTGGTTCACCATGGAGGGTCGGAACCCCGACCGTCACCTCACGTTCGGCGGCGATCACTTGGTGGTGGCCAACGCCGCAGGGGCCGCGTTCGTCTTGGAAGGCACCGACATGCGGGCCGGAACGATGGCCGACCTGTCCACCTGTCTCAAGCTGTCGCACATGTCGACGAACGTGGACATGCTGGGCAACCCGATCCTGCCGCAAGAGTTGCCGGCAGCGGAGGGATATCGGCAGTCGATACATTGCTGCCTCAGCATGAGTGACAAACTGCTCGAGTATCCCATCGCCACCCCGGAGCACTTGCAGGTGGCCTTGGACACCTCCGAGATACTCTACGGCGCCGACTGGCACCAACGGAGTCGCGTGTTCACCGTGCTCAACAGCCTGTCGCCCCTTCAGTTCGAAGAGGGCACCTGCATCTCGGCGCTGGAACTCGCCGCCCGGAACCAGCCGATCTGCCTCACTCCCTGCGTGATGGGCGGCACCACGGGCCCCGTGACCACTGCCGGCATCCTCGTTCTGCAGCACGCCGAGGTGATGGCCGGTCTGGTACTGGTGCAGCTCGTGAGCCCGGGGTGCCCCTTCGTCTACGGGGGCACGTCGTCGATCTCGTCCATGATGACCGGGGACATGCTGGTGGGTGTGCCTGAGTACTGGGCGATCATGACCGCCACCGTCGAGATCGCCAACCATTTCTTCCTGCCCTCTCGGGCCGGGGGAGGGTTGACCGATGCACACCTTCCCGACATGCAGGCCGGCATCGAGTGCGCCATGGGTTTGGCGTCGGTGATGCGTACCGGTGTGAACTTCATCCTGCACGGCACGGGCATCATCAGCTCGTTCAACGCAGTGTCGTTCGCCAAGTTCGTCATCGACGACGAGCTCGTGGGTATGTTGCGCTCGCGGCTGAAGAAGATAGACGTCAGCGAGGAGACCATGGCCGTGGGCGTCATCGAAGACGTGGGCCCGGGCGGCAATTTCCTGCTCGAAAGTCACACATATGCGCACTGCCACGACTACGACCGCCCCTCCTTCTTCAACAGGAGGAAGCACGACGTATGGTTGAGTCGGGGCGGTCTCGACATAGCGAGTTCGGCGGAGAAGCGGGCGAAGGTCATGCTCGAGTCGTACGTTACGCCCGATCTCGACCCGCTCATCCTCAGGCAACTCGGAGGCTACTGTTACGGTCACTGCACGGTTGCGCCGTAGAGAGGGTGTTGAAGAAGACGCTTCGCCACGCGCCGCCCAGTGCGGTCCCGTGGCCGATGGCTCCTATCTTCAGCAGCCGACTCCAAGCGCGGTGGCCCATCCCCTTGTCAGACGGGATATCCGTCCAGAGATAGAAGACACGACAGGAACACGAAACGGAACGGAAAGGGAGTACGAATGGCTCTTCTCGACGACATCAAGCAGAACGTGGAAGTGGGGAACAAGGACGCGGTGCTGGCCCAGGTGCAGCAGGCGCTCGACGAAGGCACCACCGCTCAGGTGGTGCTCGCCCAGGGGCTGATCGCCGCCATGGACATCGTGGGCGCGAAGATGGAAGCCGAGGAGATGTTCATCCCCGAGGTTCTGCGCGCCGCCAAGACCATGGAAGCCGGCCTCGGCGTTCTCAGGCCTCATCTGGCCGTCGGCGACGTCAAAGTGCAGGGCAAGGTCGTGATCGGCACGGTGAAGGGCGACCTTCACGATATCGGCAAGAACCTCGTCGCCATGTTGCTCGCCAGCGCCGGGTTCGAGGTCATCGACGTGGGCATCAATGTCACGCCCGCCGACTTCGCCAAGCACGTGCAGGAGAACGACGCCAACTTCCTCGGCATGAGCGCCCTGCTCACCACCACCATGCCCATGATGAAGGAGACCCTCGCCGCGCTCGACGCCGCCGGGATCCGCGGCAAGGTGAAGGTGCTCGTTGGCGGCGCTCCTGTGAACCAGTCCTTCGCCGATCAGATCGGCGCCGATGGCTACGCGTCCGACGCCGGCGCTGCTATCAAGGTAGCCAAGGAACTCGCATAGTCCATCCGTCGGCCTCGCGCGAGACAGCTTCTACATGAGCACGACGCCACCCGATAGAGTGGCGCCTCCGGGTGCCGCATCGTCGAGAGGCCGCGCCGCGGACGGCGCGGCGCGCTCCCAGCCGGCCTCGCCTCACGTGGGCCGGCCGGCCGACCTGGTCGTGCGGAATGTAGGGGAACTGGTCACCTGCGCCCCCAACTCGAAGGGGTTGGGGATCATCTCTGGAGCCGCCCTCGCCGCCACTGTGGGAGTGATCACCTGGATCGGACCAGATGCCGACCTCTCCGGCGGTGCAGTCGGGCTGATCGGCCCGGCCACCAGCGTCCTCGACGCCGGTGGCCGCGTTGTGATGCCGGGCGTGGTCGAGTGCCACACCCATCTGGTCTTCGGCGGCGACCGTGCCGCCGAATATCAGATGCGGGTGGCCGGTCGCAGCTACCTGGAGATCGCCGCCGCGGGCGGCGGCATCAAAAGCACCGTTGCCGCCACCAGGGCCGCGTCGACCGACGAGTTGTACGAGCGAGGCCTGCGACACCTCGCTTGGATGGCGGACTTCGGCGTGACCACAGTGGAGGCCAAGACCGGGTACGGTCTTTCTCTCGAGGACGAGTTGAGAGTGCTCGAGATCTATCAGAGACTCGATCGAGAGCACCCGCTCACCATCGTCCCTACCTTACTCGGTGCGCATACGGTGCCACTCGAGTACAAGGAGCGTCCCGAAGCCTACGTGGACCTCGTGGTCGAACAGATGGTGCCCGCAGCCGCGGAACGCGGCTTGGCCCGATTCTGCGACGTGTTCGTGGAGGAGGGGGCCTTCAGCGTGGCGCAGGCGCGTCGCGTGCTCGAGGCCGGTTTGGCCCACGGTATGCGCCCGAAGCTCCACGCCGACCAGCTATCGGCGGGTGGTGGAGCCGAGTTGGCCGCCGAGTTGGGAGCCGTCTCGGCAGACCACCTCGACCACATCAGCACTGCCGGCATCGCGGCGATGGCCGAAGCGGGAGTCACCGGCGTCCTGCTACCTGGAGCCGTCTTCTTCCTGGGGCTTCACGACTTCGCCCCGGCCCGGCGCATGATCGAAGGCGGCATGAGGATCGCACTCTCCACCGACTTCAACCCGGGCACCTGCTTCACCGAGAACGTGTTCCTCATGGGCACCCTGGCCTCGTCGTATCTGCGCATGACGGTAGACGAGGTGATCCCCGCTCTCACCTACAACGCGGCTTGCGCCATCGGGCTGGAAGAACAGATCGGCAGCCTCGAGGTAGGCAAGCGGGCCGACGTGCTCGTGCTCGATGTCGAGAGCCACCTGACGATCCCCTATCACTGGGGCATCAACCCCGTGGCAACGGTCATCAAGGACGGGCGGGTGCTATCGGACCGCCGAGACGCCAACGCGAACGCGCTCCAGTCGTGGAGCGTGGACAGATCGCCGGGGGACAAGAGATGAAGATAGTCGAGTGCGTACCCAACATCAGCGAGGGGCGGGACCTCGAGAAGGTGGAGCGCATCGTCGCCGCAGTGCGTGAGGTTCCGGGGGTCACTCTGCTGGACTGCGCGTCGGACGCCGATCACAATCGCTCTGTCATCACGTACCTGGGAGAGCCCGAGCGCGTGCTCGAGGCCACCGTGGCTCTCTGCCGCCGCGCGTATGCCGAGATCGACATGAGGCTGCACTCCGGCGGGCATCCTCGTATGGGTGCGGTGGACGTGATCCCGTTCCTGCCCCTGCGCGACATGACGTCTGAAGAGGCAGTGGCGCTCGCGCATCGGGCGGGCGAGCGGATCGGCGCGCTGGGCGTGCCGGTGTACTTCTACGAAGACGCGGCCACGCGCCCTGAGCGCAAGAACCTGGCCGATGTGCGGCAGGGTGAGTACGAAGGGTTGGCCGCGAAGATGGCGACCCCGGAGGGGGCGCCCGATGCCGGCTCTGGCGAGTTCAACCCCGGCGCAGGCGCCGCCGTCGTGGGGGTGCGTTTTCCCCTGATAGCCTTCAACGTCAACCTGGGCACTGGCGACGTGGCCGTCGCCAAGCGCATCGCCGACGCCGTGCGCAACGTGCGCGGCGGCTATCGGAACGTGAAGGGCATGGGGCTGGAACTCAAGGACAAGGGCGAGGTGCAGGTGTCCATGAACCTCGTGAACTACGAACAGACGCCCATCCATCGGGTGGTCGAGACGATCCGGTTCGAGGCGGCCCGGCACGGCGTGGCCATCACGGGATGCGAGCTCATCGGGCTCGCTCCGCTGGCGGCGTTCGAAGAGACCATCAGGCACTACCTGCAGATACACGATTTCTCGTCGGGTCAGATCATCGAGACGCATCTGCTCGGCGGAACGGAATGACATCAGTGGAGGCGGCGATGATCGATCAGAGTGTCAGTGACCTGCTCGCGCGCGTGGCGTCGGTGGACCCGACCCCCGGCGGTGGAAGCGTATCCGCGCTCGCGGGGGCGCAGGGCGCGGCGCTGTGCGCCATGGTCTGGAGACTCACGGGTACGAAGAGCACCGACCCCGAGGCGGAGAAGCGGCTCGCGGACGCAGCGGCCCGGCTTGATGAGCTGAGGTCGCGCCTGCTCGTCGCCTTCGAAGCGGATGCCGCTTCGTACGAAGCCGTCATGGCGGCGTTCCGGCTGCCCCGCGAGAGCGACGCCCACAAGGACGCCCGGCGCGAGGCCATCGAGGAAGCGACCAAACATGCGACGGCGGTGCCGCTCGCGACCGCCCGCGATTGCTTCGAAGTGCTCGAGGCGTGCGCCGCTGCTGTCACCGAGGGCTACCAGGGCGCGGTGACAGACGCGGGCGTGGGCCTCCAGATGGCGCACGCGGGCCTGCAGGGAGCGCTCTACAACGTCGAGATCAACCTGGGGAGCCTGAAGGACGCGGATTTCAAGGAGTCCGTGGCCGCCGATGCCGCTCGGCTGCGGGCAGCCGGCGAGGCCACGTATCAGAGGATCGCAGCCGAGGTGCGGCGGGTGCTGGCCGGTTAGTGCGGGCCTGGGGAGTGAGACGGCGGGGACCAAGATGGGACCGCCTGCCGATCAGCGGAAGAGGAGAGCCGAGATGGCCATGGAGACCACTAACGAGCCGATGAGGATCGCGCTTCCCCCGGTGTTGCCGGAGGCGAAACCGTTCATCGAAGGTATCCGCCGCGCGCCGAGCCGCGGCTACACCCTGTCGCCGGGGGAGACGGTGATCGCGGTGAAGAACGCCCTGCGCTACGTGCCGAAGGAGATGCACGAAGTGCTGGCGGCTGAGTTCCTCGAGGAACTGCGCACGTACGGGCGTATCTACGCGTTCCGGTTCCGTCCGGAGGGCGACATCAAGGCCAAGCCGATCGACCACTATCAGGGCATCCTTGAGGCGCGCGCTCTCCAGCTGAACATCGACAACAACCTCGATTTCGACGTGGCGCTCTACCCATACGAGCTTGTCACCTACGGCGAGACCGGGCAGGTGTTCCAGAACTGGCTGCAGTATCGATTGATCATGCGCTACCTCGAGGTCATGACCGAGGAGCAGACCCTGGTGATCTCGTCCGGTCACCCGGTGGGTCTGTTTCCCACGCACCGCAACGCTCCTCGTGTCATCAACACCAACGGTCTCATGGTGGGGGAGTTCGACAATGCGAGCGACTTCCATCACGCCGCTCAGATGGGAGTGGCCAACTACGGCCAGATGACCGCGGGCGGCTGGATGTATATCGGCCCGCAGGGCATTGTGCACGGCACCTACATCACTCTGCTGAATGCCGGTCGCCTGTATCTGGGGATCCCCGACGACGGCGATCTTTCGGGCCGCCTCTTCGTGACCTCGGGTCTCGGGGGCATGAGCGGTGCGCAGCCGAAAGCGGCCGACATCGCAGGTGCGGTCAGTATCACCGCCGAAGTGGACTACTCCCGCATCAAGACCCGCCTCGATCAGGGGTGGGTGGCCCGCGCTTCCGCCGACCTCGCGGAGATCTTCGCCTGGGTCGACGCAGCCCGGGTGGACGGCCTACCCCTCTCTATCGCCTACCATGGCAACATCGTCGATCTGTGGGAGTACGTGGTCGATCACGACATCACGGTGGAGTTGGCCAGCGATCAGACCTCCTGCCACGCCCCGTACGACGGCGGCTACGTGCCGCAAGGCACGAGCTTCGAAGAGTCCCGTAGCCTGATCAGGGGCGACCCCACCGAGTACCGCCGGCGCGTGGATGCCTCTCTCCGTCGGCAGTTCGAGCTGATCACGACCATGGCCGGCCGCGGCACCACCTTCTGGGATTATGGGAACGCCTTCCTGAAGGCCGTCTTCGACGCGGGCGTCACGGAGGTGGCCGCCAACGGTGTGAACACCAGGGAAGGCTTCGTCTACCCATCGTACGTAGAGCACATCATGGGCCCGTACTGCTTCGATCTGGGCTACGGACCGTTCCGCTGGATCTGCACGAGCGGCGACCCCGAGGACCTGCGCAAGACAGACCGCGCCGCGATGGAGTGCATCGACCCTACCCGCCGCGGCCAAGACCGCGACAACTACATCTGGATACGTGATGCCGAGAAGAACCGGCTGGTAGTGGGCTCCCAGGCCCGCATCCTCTACTCCGACGCCGAAGGCCGGGTGCGTATCGCTCTGCGCTTCAACGAGATGGTGCGAGACGGAGATATCGGCCCCGTTATGCTGGGTCGCGATCATCACGATGTCTCGGGCACGGACTCTCCCTACCGCGAGACCGCCAACATCTATGACGGTTCGCGCGTGATGTCCGACATGGCGCACCACACGTGGGCGGGTGATGCGGTGCGCGGCATGACTCTGGTGGTGCTCTCGAACGGGGGTGGAGTGGGGGTGGGCAAGTCCATCAACGGCGGATTCGGACTGGTGCTCGATGGCACGGAACGAGTCGACGGCATAATCCGCGCTGCTCTCGAGTGGGACGTTATGGGCGGTCTCGCCAGGCGCTCCTGGGCTCGGAATGCGCCTGCCATCGAGACGGTGGAGGCATGGAACGAGGCCAACAGCTCCCGCGGGTGGATCACCGTACCCCAGGTCGTCGAAGAGGGGCTGGTGGAGCGCATGATCGAAGGAGTCCCCCCTGAAGAACGGTAGTGTGGACGCCGACGTGCTGCAGCAGTGGCGCGCATCGGCGCCGCGTGCGGGCTCGTGGCGTCGCGCCGGGTCCCAGCATAGATGTCAAGAACACAAGACGAGGAGAGCATCATGTTCGTAGTCATAGGAGAGAGGATCAATACGTCGCGCCCCGCCGTGCGTGAGGCGGTGGAGAAACAAGACGCCGAGTACATCATCGACGACGTGAAGAAGCAGGCAGCGGCGGGCGCCACCTTCATCGACGTGAACGCCGGGGCCCGCTTCGGCTACGAGACCGAAGATATGCAGTGGCTCCTCGGGGTGGTGCAGGAAGCGGTCGATACCCCCATCTGTCTGGACAGCCCGGACCCAGCCGTGCTCGAGATGGCCTACGCCCTGGTCAAGCAACCCCCCATGATCAACTCCATCAGCCTCGAAGGCGAACGCTATGAGGCGATGATGCCGTTCCTGGAGGGCAAAGACGTCAGCGTTATCGCTCTTTGCATGGATGACACCGGTCTGCCTCAAGACGCCGACGCCGTCGTCGCCAGGGCGCTGGAGTTGTCTGCCGGTCTTGAAGGTATCGGGATGGCGCGTGAGCGTATCTTCGTGGACCCGCTGATCCAGCCGATCGCCACGGATCAGACCAAGGGGCTCATGTCGCTCGAGGCCGTCAGCCGCATCGCAAAGGAGCTTCCGGGCATCCGCTTCACGTGCGGCCTCTCCAACATCTCGTACGGTCTCCCGCAGCGGAAGATCATCAATCGCACGTATCTGAGCCTGCTGATGGGCGTGGGCCTCGACGGCGCGATCATCGATCCGCTCGACGACAAGATCATGGCCGCCGTCAAGACCACCGACATGCTCTTGGGCCACGATGAGTGGTGCATGACCTACCTCGATGCCGTCCGGATGAAGCAGATCGAGTCGTAGACTCGGTCTGCCGATGTTGGTGGGGAGTCGGCGATCCAAGCCTGTTTCGCGCTCGCCGGCGTCCAGCTTGACTAGAGAGCTTGCTCTCGATAGCGTGGGCACCTACGGGAGTGAGTGGCGGCGCCGATTGTTAACCAGGCGCGTTCAACACGGGGTGGTGAGGAGTCCACATGGCGACAAGGGTCAAGCGTTCGTTCGTGCCGGCCTACTACCAGATCGCCGAGGATCTGTCGGAAGACATCGAGTCGGGGCGTCTGGCCCCCGGCGACGGCATACCGTCCGAGGCGCAGCTGTGTGAACACTACGGCGTGAGTCGCATGACCGTGCGACAGGGTCTGGGCGTTCTCGCCGATGCGGGCTACATCGAATCTGTGCCTGGACGCGGCAGTTTCGTGGCCCGACCTCACCTGGATACCATCTCTCTTGAGTTTCGAGAAGGCGTGCTCGGCAACGGGAAGAAACTCGAGCCGCGGCTGTGCGGCCTCGAGGTGATCTCGGCCGGCGCGGAGGTGGCGGAGAAGCTCGGAGTAGCTCTCGGCGCCAAGATGGTGGAGCTGCGCAGGGTGTCGTACCTCGACGGTCGTCCGGTGGCTCACGAGTGCAAGTATCTGCCATATCATCGGGGCAGGCCTCTGGTCGAACGGGAGATCAAGTACTCCGCGTTCCCGGAACTCGTGGCCCAGGTATGCGAGCGCAACCGGGTCAAGGTGCGGGTGAATATCTCGGCGGGAATCGCGCCGATGGACGTGGTTCAGGCCTTGTCTCTCCCGGGACCGCGCCCTGTCGTTCTCGTTCTCGAGCAATCCGTGTTGACGCAAGATGACCGAGTGCTCGGGTGGGGCCGCACGCACTGCGCGGCCGAACACTATGACCTGACGGCTGAGTCCAACCCGTTCTGGGAAGGCTTGTAAGTCGAGCGGTCGGGGCGGAATCACTTCCCGGGGGGGGAGGGAACATGGTGCAATCACCGGACTATCTGCTGGTCGCCGCGTTCGAGAGGCTCGATGAGGAACGCGTCTTCGCGCTGGTCGAGCGGGGGCTCGATGCCGGGTTGTCCTCCTCGGATGTCCTCGATCAGGCGCGAGAGGGATTCGAGCGCGTGGGAGGACTGTACCAAGCGGGCGCCTACTTCTTGGCCGACCTGCTCATGGCCGCCCACATCTTCAAGGGAGTGCTTCACCGGCTGATGGACCACGCCCCCGCCGAGACGACCCCCGGGCTATCGCCTGTGGTGTTCGGCACGGTGCAAGGCGACATCCATGAGATCGGCAAGAACCTCACCATCGCCTTCATGCGCTTCTCCGGGCTCGAGGTGATAGATCTCGGGCAGGATGTGTCACCCCAGCGTTTCGTAGAGGCGGTGGTAAGCAGTGGAGCCAGGGTGGTCTGCCTCTCCGGATTGATGACCAGCTGCTACGGGCCCATGCGGCGCACGGTGGCGGCACTGGGCAAGGCCGGCGTCCGTACTACCACGACGGTCCTGATCGGGGGCCTGGTCAGCGAGACCGTGCGTCGCCACGTGGGGGCCGACTTCTGGAGCACCGATTGTCTTCAAGGAGTCGAGTTGTGCCGGGAGCTCGTGTGCAGCCCGCGGGAGGACGCCGTGCCCGAGACGTCTTGGCGGAGCGGCTAGGCGAAACCCCGGCTGGGCGGCCGGGCGGAGCAGTCGCGCGGCGCGGCGCTCAGCGCGACGCGTGCGCGGCTACTGGGGATCGCCGCTTGCGGAGAGGTCCTTCCCGAGGAGCCTGACCTCCGACACAGCAGCTGAGGCAAGCTTCCTGTCGCGTCCCGGGTAGATATCGATGAACTTGATCGTGACGGTCTCTGTGACGACATCGGCGATGTCGGTGAGTTGCCAGCCTTCTCGGTCCTCCAGCGAAACGCTGCTCGAGGTACCGTCGGAGAACGTAAGCAACAGGAAGGTCGCTCGACCCGAACGTTGGAATGAGTCACCCGACTTCTGGTAACCGTTCGCGATCTCGACTTTGTCGATCAACGAGGGGCCGGCTAGCGTCAGGGTCGCTGTCTGCCCGGAGGGTTCCACCCCCGCACCCACGTTCCATGCCGTGGAGAGAGCCTCGTCGTAGAGGTTCGAGGCCTCGTACGTGATGTCGTTCACGGGGAGCAGATGACTGGAGTCGGTCGCTTCGACCACTGCCAACTGCACGGTAGGCCTGTTGTCGAACTCATCCCGCTCGGGGAGGTTCGCAGTGCCTGCCGTCGTGCCGGCGCCACCACCGTCGCCGCAACCGGCCAAGGCGAGAAGCACCACCGACAGCGCGATCGCCAGGGCCGAGGCCACAGACAGGCGCCGCCCGAGCGGCGAAAGGCCCGCGCACATCGGAAGGTGTCTGCCTGTGGTCCGCGCCATGATGGACACATTGTAATTCATTGAACGGCGGTCGTTGGCTTGTCGGGACGATCCGGCCCATTCGTCGAGCACCGAGTTCCCCCCCGAGGTTGACGGAAGCGGCAGGGTGCGTCAAGATAGCCCATGTCTAGACAGGTACCATCGGCGCGGATGGGAATCCGGAAGGCGCCGGGTGTCTCTGAGGGGGGGGCTATGTCTGAGTCTGTGGGAATGGGAAGGGGCAGGGCGGAGAACGCACGCCCCTGGCGCACTTCGATACTCTCAGTAGGGTTGACGGGTGGTATCGGGGCGGGGAAGAGCCTGGCTCTCGAGTTCTTCGAGGCGGGGGGCGCGGTCGTCGTGTCCGCCGACGCGATAGTCCATGGGGCCTACGAGCTTCCCGAGATCAAGGCGGCCGTGGTGAGTCGTTTCGGCGGGGGCATCGTGAGGCCCGACGGGTCGATCGACCGCCACGCGGTCGCGTCACGGGTGTTCAGTCGACCCCGCGACCTCGAGTTCCTCGAATCGATACTCCACCCCGTAGTGCGGCGCCACCTCACGCAGGTGCTCGCATCGGTGGCCGATGGGCGTGTGGTCGTGGCTGAAGTGCCGCTGTTGTTCGAAGCGGGATGGCAGGACCTGTTCGACGTGACCGTGACGATGAGCGCCGACTCTATCGTTCGCTACCATCGTGCTGAGCATGCATTCAGCGACGCTGATTTCGCGATCAGGGAGGCGCTCCAGCTCCCCGACGAAGAGCGGCGGGCGTTGGCCGACTACTCCTTCGACAACAGCGGCGGTAAGACCGCACTCGCGGCCTGGGTGGACGGTCTGCTGGAATCGCTGCGCGAGACCCACCTCGGTATCCGTCGCGGCAGCGTCGAGGAGATCGTGGTGGGTCTCGCCGCCCCGGCAACGGTGGTCGACACCTTGGCCCTCGCCGAGGAGGCCGCGGAATCGTGGGGCGACAGGACTCCGGCCGTATTGACCGGTCCGGTCGCGGAGCCCTCACTAGGTATCTCCACCGACTGGCGGAGGATACCCCCTGGGGGGCGGACCGTTATCGAGATGCCTGCCAATGGAAGCGGCGGGCGGATGGTCGTCCTGACGGGAAGCGGCGTCTTGCGTGGTCCGGACGGCTCGCCTCAAGATGTCCGGGCGCTGTTCGCCGTGGTCCTGGAGCCGGGGGCGTCGTATGAAGTGTCGAATTCGGCGGAGGACGCACCCCTGGTGACGCTGGAGGTCGCGGGAGAGGTCAGACCTTCCGCGTGACCTTCTTGCGTCGGCGGTAGGTTCGAGCCAATTCCAGGAAGATACCCACGTCGCGATCGAGGTCGCTCTGGGTGCCGTCGAAGTAGAACATCCGGATGGGGATGTTGTCGTGCTCCCGGCTGACTTTGGGGTATATCGCCTCGGTGATGATGCCGTTCATGCAGGTGAACGGGCTGATGTCGATGATGCCGTCGGCGCCCTTCTTCTGCAGGTAGATGGCGCCACCGGTGGAGAGCACCATCTCGCCCATCGCACCCGATTGGGGTAGGTAGGGCCGGGAGTACCCGAGTACCTCGGATACCTCGGGTTCCTCGTAACCGCGGAATACGTCGTGGAAGTCGTGCATGAGTGCGTGTTCGTCGCGCTGCTGCACCCGCTGGGTGATGTAGGCAAGGGCCCAGCCCTTACTGACCCGGCGCTTCTCCTCCCGATAGCGGCGGAAGCGTTCCTCGGTGGTGTACCAGATCCACTCGGCGATGCCGGCGAGCCAGCACTCGCCGCCGGCGGCTTCGACCCGCCTGATGAGGTCTTCGTTGGAGAACGTGTTCAACCGGCAGAAGATCTCGCCCACGATGCCGATGAGCGGCCGCTCCTCGTCGCGCACAGGGATCGCGAGGAACGACTCCTTTACCCGCGCGAGGGCCGCCTTCATGTTGGCGAGCTTCTCCTTCTGGCTCACGCCTGGCCGAGAGATCACGGCGGAAAGAGTGTCGAGCGCGTCGAGGTACACCTGGTCGGTCTGCCCCGGCTCCACCTCGTAGGGCCGGGTCTTGAGGAGGAGCTTCATGAGGATGTCGTTCGCCACGACGGCGCGCCAGCCGGTACGTACGAGTTCGGGTGCATGCTCGCCGATACCCGCGTAGCCGTCGGCGGAAGTGAGCGAGAGGATCTCCACGTCCTCGAAGCCGTTCTCGTCCAGCACCAACCGCTGGAGTGCGGCGTACTGGCCGAAGCGGCAGGGCCCGTTGGCCGTGGGGACCATGAAGGCGACTTCCTTGGGGGGGAGGCGGTCGTCAACAAGGAGCTTCATCAGGTCGCCGATCACCACCTTCTGCGGGTAGCACTCGTCTCCCGAAGTGTACTTACCCCCGAGCTCGAGGGTGCGCGCGTCGGATTCCGGGGTGACCCGGGCCTCGATCCCGATGGACTGCATCGCGGCTCCGAGGAGTCGTGAGCCACCATAGGGCATGCGGGGGAGGAACAGCGTGCGACCCGTGAGGTCCACTTTGCCGCTCACCATCGGGCTGCCCTCGGCGCTCCGCAGACTCTCGGGTTGCGCCGTGCCCGTGTACGCGTTCAACGCCTGCTCGCGGGTCGCCTTGCCGTTGCCCGGTGCCTTGGTCTCTGTGCTCACGTCCTGTCTCCCACTACCGGCTCCTGGGTGGCCTGCGCGTCGCGGGTCCACCAGCGCAGGAAGCCCTTGCTATCGAGGTAGGCCTCGCAGCGGGTCATGGCGCCGGCGTCGTTGGTGTGCTCGTCGAACTGCAGCGTAAGGAAGGGTTGCGTCGAGGCGGCCCGCATGAAGTGCTTGATGTAGGAGTCGGGGCCACACTTGAAGTTGGTGATGTGGATTATGTGCAGGTACGGGTGCTCGGCCACGAACTTGGCAGCCTGGATCATACGGCGGCCGTAGTTCCAGAACATGTTGGGCACGACGTCTTGCGTCGGGGTGCCCCACAGCGGCAGGAAGTCCATGGGGATCACGTTCACGCCGTAGTACTTGCGCAGCTTGGCGGGGATATCCATGTTGACGCCCGAGTCGTACACGTTGTAGCCGCGTCCGAGGAGCACGATGCCCATCTCGCCCTGTTCCTCGATGGCGGCAAGCGCGTCGCTGCCAGCCTGCACGAGTGCGTTCTTGTACCCGGTTTGGGCTGCGTAGGCTCGATCTACCGCTTGACCCACTGTCTTCCGTGCCACTCCGAACTGCTTGAGCGCTTCGCCCAGCGACTCCTTCAGATACCGCGGGCCCCGACGGAAGTGGATCGTCGGCGCGAGCATGCGATCCGCGTATTGCTCGAGATGCGGGGCCGCTCGTATCACCCAGGGGAGGGTCTGCCCCCACGGACATGCGTGGGACTCGATATCGGGGTGATCGGTCTCCTCGTTGAGGATGTTCGGCACGAACACGGTGTCGGCGCCGCCCTCGAAGAGCTGCGAGACGTGCCCATGCGCCACACGTATCGGGAAGCAGGGCTCGGCCACCGAGTGATCCACCCCGGCTTCACGGATGTGCCGATCGGTCTCGCCCGAGATGAGCACATCGAAGCCGCACTCCTTGAAGAACACCGACCAGAAGGGCAGGCGGTCGAACGTGTACATGGAACGGGGGATACCCACGGTGCCCAGGCGCGCGCCGGAACCGGTGCGCACCATGCCCGAGAAGTCGGGCTCCCCGTCTCTGTCGGTCTTGCGAGCCACGGCGGGCGGCTGGCTCTGGTCGTCGACGATGTACGAGAACGCCACCTTCTCGCGGAACGCGAGCAGGTCTTGTATCACCGGCGTCTTGTCCACCTTGGCGCGCTTGCGGTACCGGTCGGAGCACTTGTCGCCCCAGTAGGTCTTCTCGTCGCCGATGGTGAACTGGCGGATGTCGCATTCGTTGGTGCAGCCCTTGCACGTGAACTCTCGGATCGTATAGTCCACCTGTTCGAGATCCCAGCCTCGGAAGCGCGAGATGTCGCCCGTGGCCGACATCTTCTCTCGGGCGAGCAGACCCATACCGATCGCTCCCACCACTCCGTTATGGGGCGGCACGATGATCTCTTTGTCGAGCACCTGGCTGAAGGCGGCCGCCACGGCATCGTTGTAGGCGGTGCCGCCCTGGAAGTAGATGGTGTCGCCCACGTGACGCGTGCCCACGAGGCGGTTCAGGTAGTTGTAGACGATCGAGTACGCGAGGCCCGCGACCAGATCGGACTTCTCCGCCCCGCGTTGGAGATACGAGTTGACGTCGCGCTCCATGAACACCGTGCAGCGCTCTCCGAGGCGTACCGGAGAGGGAGCACCCAGGCCCAACTCGGCGAATTCGCCGATGATACTGATGCCGAGCTTCTCGGCCTGTTCTTCGAGGAAGGAGCCCGTGCCCGCGGCGCAGGCTTCGTTCATGGCGAAGTCCACCACGACCCCATCCTGCAGGCTGATGTACTTCGAATCCTGCCCGCCGATCTCGAAGATGGTGTCGGGAATGCGTCCGATGAGCTTACGCCCGATGAACGTGGCGCCGGTCTTGTGGGCGGTGATCTCGTCGTTCACGGTGTCGGCGCCGGCCAACTCGCCGATCAGCTCGCGCCCGGAGCCGGTGGTGCCCACACCCCTGATGACCAGCCGGTCGCCGAGTTCGTCGCGGATCTCGGCAAGGCCTCTGTTGACCACCTCCACCGGGCGGCCGTCGGTCTTGATGTAGATCTCCTTGACCACCTCGCCGTCGGCGTCGAGCACCACGAGGTTGGTCGACACAGAACCCACATCGATGCCCAGATACGCGTCGAACGTGCCTTCAGTGGGGAGCTCGTACGGCTTCACCCGGTCGCGAAGAAGGATGACGCGGTCCATGTTGAGAGGATCGGAGACGGGAAGCCCGCCCGATTGAAGGGTGCCAAGATCTTGCACGTCGATCACCATGGGACCGCGACCGGCTGCCTCGTCCGCTTCGATGAGCGCGGCGCCGATGGCCCCCATCCACGCGTAGTCTCGCGGGATCAGGAGGCGTTCTCTGGGGAGCTCAAAGGCTTCGAGCAGGGCTTCGACCGCTCCTTCGTTCGCGGCCACTCCACCGATGAAGGCCACCTTGCCCTCGATGTGCTTGCCCTTGGCGATCGTGCCCTTGTAGTTCCGGATCACCGCGTTGCAGAGGCCCTTGAGCACCTCGGGCGGCTGATAGCCCTTCTGCTGGGCGTGGATCATGTCGGACTTCGCGAACACCGAGCAGCGGCCTGCGATGGTGGCGGCCTTACCGGCACCGCACACGATGTCGCCTATGTCCTCGACCTCGTACAGCAGGCGGTTGGCCTGCTGATCCATGAACGAGCCGGTTCCCGCCGCGCAATCTCCGTTGGTCTGGTAGTCGGCGATGCCGACGCGACCGGTGTCGGGGTCGATCTCGAGGTGGATGAACTTCGAAGTCTCGCCGCCCATCTCGAAGACGTACGCTACTTCCGGGTGCAGCGTGCCCACCGCCCGCGCGATCGCCATGAACTCGTTCTCGATGCCGGCGCCCAGGCCTGACGCGATCAGCTTGGCGCCCGAGCCTGTGACCCTGATGCCGGACACGGAGTCGGGAGGTAGGGCTTCGAGCACCTCGGAGAGCAGCTCACGTGAGCTCTCGATGGGGCTACCGGTGATGCGGCGGTACTCGGTCACCAGGAGCGGCGCCTCCGTCGAGCCCTCGCCTGCGGCCGACGAGGCCGGGGGAGTGCGGAACAGCGGGTGGTCGTGCGCGAGTCGAGCGAAGGTCTCGCGGTCCGACTCCTCTCCCACAACCGCCATCTTGGTACTGATGCAGCCGATGTCGATCCCGAGCGTGGCCATACGTCGCCGGTCTCCTCCTATGTGCAGTATGGGTGTGTGGCGAAGATGCCCTGCGCGTCCCGGTCGGCCAACAAGGGCAACCGATGACGCCGGGCTCGTTCAACGTGCCGGCGGCGCGGAACCGTCGGTTCGGGCCTCGCCCACGACCCAGCGATCCAACAGGTCGATGATCGGATGTAGCTTACCATGGGAGCATACTTTCCATATGTCAGACCGAGCTCTTCGCCGCCTCGATCCGCGCCCGCGAACCAGGGGCTCACCCCGGGGGTGCGCCCCCTCCGCTCTTGATGGCAGTGTTCTCCACCGGCAGTGCCGTGGCCTGTCCCTGGGCGATGAGCTTGCCGGTATCGGATGTGACGGTGTAGTGCACGACGAACAGGCGCGAGCCGCGATGCACCGTGGAGCACTCGGCGGTAAGCGTCTCGCCGGCCCGTGCGGCGCGCAATATGTTGAAACTCCACTGCACGCCCATGGCGTCGGTGAGCGAGTTCACGGCGATGGCGAAGGCCACGTCGGCAAGGGCGAACACCAGGGCTCCGTGGGCGACACCGTGCTGGTTGAGGAAGGCCTCTTGCACGACCACCGAGACCTTGGCGTAGCCGTCACCGGCATCCTCGACCTGCATGCCGAACTGGCGGATCATCCCATCGTTCTTGCTGATGTAGTCGATCGTGTCCATGTGGCCCCTCCTTACGATCCTGCGCGTTGCGTCGCTTGAAACCTGCGTCGGGGGGAGTCGGCGGGAGTAATAGCGAGCGCGACCAAGGCGATGTCGTCCGACAGGCGGCCGGAGCAATACGCGAGCACCGTGGAGAAGATGCGGCTCGGGATATCTTCGGTGCCGCGGTCCGGGCACTCGTCGAGGGCCGTCATCAGGCGCTCTTCCCCGAAGATCTCCCTGCCTCTCCTGGCTTCGGTGACTCCATCCGTATAGAGCAGGAGCACGTCGCCCGGCTCCAACACCTCGACATCCTGACTGAACTCCGTCTCATCGAAGGCTCCCGCGATGGGGGAGTTAGGGTTGAGCTGGAAGGTGCGCGGGCCCCGCGTCGAGCCGCCGGCTCGGCGGACTATGGGCGGCGGGTGGCCGGCCGAGCAGTACATGAGTGATCCGGTCGGCACGTCGAGGTATCCCAGGAATATGCTGGCCCATGACGTGGTGTCTGTTGAGCGCGTGATCACTCGGTTGGTGCGTTCGAGCACGGAGGCGGGAGAGTGGCCTTCGAGCGCATAGGCGCGCATGGTGTGTTTGATGCGCGCGGTCAGCGTGGCTGCCTCAAGGCCTTTCCCAGACACGTCGCCGGACACCACCGCCACCCTGCCGTCGTCGAGTTCGAAGAGGTCGTAGAAATCGCCGCCTACGCGGGTAGCGTGTGTCGCCGAGCGGTACAGGTGCCCGAACTCCACCCCGGGTAGCCGTTCGGGGATCGAAAGCATGGCTTCCTGCAGCACTTCGGCGATGTGGCGGAACTGTCGCTCGCCCTGTCGGTGCAGCCGTTCACTTGCCTGCAGTTCGAGGAACAGGATGGCCGAGGGCCTGAGGAACGCGGTCTGGACTATCGCCTTGTAGGCCAGGTAGAAGGCCACGATCCGAAGCAGGTGTCCCACCATGTTCGCCGGGCCGTAAGGATGGGAGTAGAGCGTGAAGGCCAGTTCGGACGTGACCGTGAGCGCGATGTGGCCAGCGAGAAGACCGAAGACCCGGGGCTCGAAGAACTGTCTGCGCCGCACGAGGATGAAGAGAGCGAACAGGAGAGCCGCGGAGATCAGGTATTCGCTCGTGATCTTGAATGCTGTGAGGCCGTTCGCGTCGAGAGTCGTCGGCATGATCGGCCAGACGAAGATGGCGGCGAGCCCGCCCGCCGTCAGCAGGGCGAAAGCCGGCACCAGGAAACGCGTCTTCGCCTGGGGGATCCCCAGGGCCAGGGGCGCCCCGAGCAGCGCCAGCGTCTGCACGCCGCGCGCTACCAGCCAGAGCTGCGTTGGCATGTTTGCGTCGTCCCCGGGGAAGACGCCCATCCCCTTGTAGGCCAGAGCGTGGAGCACGTCCACCGATGCCACGAACAGATAGGCGATGCCAAGTACCAGCAGATAGTTGTTCTGGAGGAATCGTCTCGCGTTGTAGGTGACGGTGAAGATCGAGAGCGCGACGACCACGGTGAAGGTCTCCGCCAACGTGTGGAAGAGCACGTAGTTGGCACGCGAGGTGAGATAGAGCGCGACGAGGAGTCCGAGGCCGAGCACGGCGAACCCGACAGATCGTGTCACGGTCCAACGAGCCTCTGGCTCGCGTGCCTCGGTCGCCAATGTTCTCTCCCTCGTGGCCTTGGGTCTGCAGAGTATCATAGGGGAACGAGGGCTCAGGACCTGAGCTCGCTGGAAGAAGACGGAGCCCAGGGAGGCGGTGGATGACGGTGACGGCAGGCGCTGTTGGCTTGTTCGCGACTGCGGCGCGGGGACTCGAGCCGCTCCTAGTCGACGAGTTGCGTGCGCTCGGGGCGACGGACGCGAAGGAGGCGCGCGCGGGCTGTCGGTTCTCGGGTGGGCTTGAGATCGCATACCGCGCCTGCTTGTGGTCTCGCTTCGCCAGCCGCGTGCTGCTGCCGATCGCCCAGGTTCCCGCCGGCGATCCCGACTCGCTGTATGAGGGCGTGCGCTCTCTCCAGTGGGAGGACCATCTCGAGGCGGGCGGCACGCTCGCGGTCGAGGTAACCGTCGTGCGATCGCCTCTCAGCCACACGCACTTCGCCGCCCTCAGGGTCAAGGACGCGATCGTGGATCGATTTCGCGACCGCACGGGTGACCGACCCTCGATCGACCTGCAGCGACCCGATGTGCGCGTGAACGTACACGCCCAGGATGACAGCGCGACGGTGAGCCTCGACCTGTCGGGAGCCGCGCTTCACCGGCGTGGGTATCGTGAGGAGGGGGTCCAGGTAGCCGCACCGCTGAAAGAGAGCCTCGCGGCCGCGGTGTTGGTGCGAGCGGGCTGGCCGGACATCGCCGCGAGCGGCGGCTCGCTCGTGGACCCCATGTGCGGCTCGGGTACGCTGCCGATCGAGGCCGCGCTCCTGGCGGGCGACGTGGCCCCGGGACTCATGCGCGACTATTGGGGATTCTTGGGGTGGAGAGGCCACGACGCGGCTCTCTGGGAGCAGCTCTTGGCCGAAGCACGCGAGCGGCGCGAGGCGGGCCGACGGCGCATACCGCCCATCTACGGGTTCGACTCAGATCGGCGGAGCGTCCGCCTTGCCAGGGCGGCCGCGCAGCGGGCGGGGTTGCAGGGAGCGGTTCAGTTCGACGAGGGTGATCTTTCCCACCTCGACGGGCCTCCTGACAGCGCGCCCGGCGGGAGGGGTGAGGTGCCCGACGCGGTGGGCAGCGTGCCCGACGGGAGGGGCGACGTGCCCGATTCGGTGGGCGGCGAGCCATCGCCCGAGGGCGGTGCGAAGGGCCTCGTGGTAGTGAACCCACCCTACGGCGAGCGTCTCGGCAGTTCGGACACCCTCGGTCCTCTCTACGCGGAACTGGGTCGGGCACTTCGCGAGGGGTTCCTCGGTTGGAGGGCGGCTGTTCTCACGAGCGATCTCGAATTGGGCCTGTGGACCGGGCTCCGCGCCCACAAGACCTACGCCCTCTACAACGGGGCCATCGCCGTGAAGCTGCTGCTCTTCGACGTGGTGCCCGAACGCTTCGCCGGAGGCGGGGGCGCCGAGGCGAAGGGGAGCGCCGGTAGGCAGATGCTCGCGGACCGCCTGCGCAAGAACGTGAAACACCTGCGCAAGTGGGCGCGACGCGAAGGGGTCACGTGCTACCGCCTCTACGATGCCGATCTGCCCGAGTACGCCGTCGCGGTGGACATGTACGAAGACCGGGTGCACGTGCAGGAGTATCAGGCACCCGAGACCGTGGACCCACGTCGAGCCCAAGCCCGCCTTCGCGACGTGATCGAGGTGGTCGCGGAGGTGCTCGAACTGCCCGCGGACCGCATCTTCCTGAAGGTGAGGCGAAAGCAGAGCGGAAGCGACCAATACGGTCGCCTGAGCGAACACGAGGAGTTCCACGAGGTGGGGGAGGGAGGTCTGCGCTTCCTCGTGGACTTCACATCCCGGCTCGACACGGGGCTGTTTCTCGACCACCGCGTGACCCGCGGGTTGATCCGCGACCATGCCCGGGGCGCCCGCTTCCTCAACCTGTTCTCGTACACAGGCGCCGCGACCGTCTACGCGGCCGCGGGAGGAGCGGCGACCACCACGTCGGTGGACCAGTCGGCGCGCTACCTGGACTGGGCGGCGCGGAATCTCGAGTTGAACGGGTTGCCCTCCGGAGCGACGAACCGCCTGGTCCGCGCGGACTGCCTCGAGTGGATCCGACGTGAGCCGCCCGCTTCGTATGACCTCGTGTTCCTCGATCCACCCACCTTCTCGAACTCGAGCATGATGGGGCAGGCTACCCTCGACGTGCAGCGGGACCACGTGGATCTCATTCGCGCCACCGCGCGCCTGCTGGCTTCGCCGGGCACCCTCATCTTCTCCACGAATCGGCGTCGCTTCCGGCTCGCCGCGGAGGCGTTGGCCGACCTTCACCCGGAAGACGTCACTCAGAAGACGACGCCCCCCGATTTCCAGCGCGGGAGAGGCGGGCACTCCTGTTGGATCATCCGGCACGGCGGCGGGTGAGTGTGTGTCAGCTTGCCCTTCGTAGGCCGCGAGGTTCTTCCGCGATGCCCGGGGCGACCGCATCGACGAAGAGACGCACCACGTCGGGGTCCAAGTGCGTGCCCGACAACGACTGGATGTAATCGAGCGCTCGTTCCTCCGACCAAGCAGGCCGATACGGCCGATCGGAGAGCAGGGCGTCCCAGATGTCCACAGCGGCGAAGACCCGTGCGGTGAACGGGATCTCTTCGCCGGAACGGCCCTCGGGATAGCCTGTGCCGTCCCAGTGTTCGTGATGGCCGTAGGGTATGTCTATAGCGGGCCGCAGGTGGACGATCGGACTGAGGAAGTCCTTCGCATGCGCGGGGTGACGGCGCATGATCTCCCACTCCTCGTCGGTCAGTGGGCCCGGTTTCAGTAGGATCGCGTCAGGAACCCCCATCTTGCCGATGTCGTGCAGCAGGGCGCCGCGGCGCCCGTGCTCCAGCGCTTCCCCACCGACTCCGGCCGCACGCAACAGAGCGAGCGTGAGGTCGGTGACTCGCCTGCAATGCCCTTCCGTTTCGTGGTCGCGCAGGTCGAGAGCTCGCGCCCATCCCTCGATCGTGGAGTCGTACGCGGCGGCAAGCTCTTCGTTCGAGTGCCGCAATTCCGCGAGCAGCAGCGAGTTGTCGGCGGCGACGGCCGCGGCCCTGGCCACGGCCGCGGCGGTGCGTCGATCGGCTTGGCTCCACGTGCGTGGTGAGTCCGATTCGAGCACGAGGAGCGCACCTTCAGCGCTTCGGTGGGGGAGAGGGATCAGCAACGCTGAGGCGGTTCCGCGCTGGTCCAGAGAGCGCGAGAGGGGGCTTTCTCCAGACTCCCCGACCTCGTCGATCGTGTACGGTCCCATCTGCGTCGGCGCGTTGACGGCGTGGGAAGCGGGTCGCGGGAGTTGGAGGTAGCCCTGCGAAGAACCGAGCAGGCTGCCGCCTTCGGCGTCGCTCATCCGAGCCGGCGTGCAGGCCGCTGAGAAGGATCGCCCGACATCGTCGCATATGCGGCGCAGCACCTCGAGAGAATCTGTCTCGGCCAGGGAGGTCTGCAGGATGCTGTTCACGAGGAGCGACTCCTGCAGCCGGTCTCTTGTCTCCTGCTCGCTGGCTACGAGCGCCCGCGACGCACGATGTGCGATACCGAACAGCGCGATGTACACGAGCAGGAACCCACCCAAGGCGCCTAGCCATACTCGGATTCGCATCCTGTCGATCGACGCCCGGAGTGTCGCCGTGTCCCGGTACACCTCGTACACAGCGATGGTAGTGGAGCCGCCGAACCGAATGGGGGCGTAGACTTCGAGGAGTTCGGAGTGGTCGGTCCGCTCTGTCATGTTCTCCGCGGCGCTCAGATCGGTGACCTCGGCGTGGATCGAACCGTCCAAGGCACTGCCAAGATCCTCCTTCACTGGGAAGGTCATGCCGATGAGTTCGCGTTGATCGGAATAGAGCACCATGCCCTCTGGGCTCCAGAGCTTCACTCGAGTCACCCCGGAGTCGTGCAGGTCGGTGGCGAGAGTCTCGTCCATCGTGTCGGCCTTCGCCGAATCGAAAGGCGCCAGGAAGTCTTCGGGACCAAGTCTCCGCTCTATGACCGCATGCACCTGCGCAGCCGTTGCTTCCGCTGCCTGCCGGATCGCGTTGTTCGCGAGTTCGTCGCTCAAGCCCCAGGCCAGGGCGACCGCCACGATGGTGGTAGCCACGAAGCTTACGATGGAGAACCGAGTCAGGAAGCTCATCAGACCTGTCGATCCCTTCTGGTGGAGATTCAGTGGCTGTCTGGGCGCCGGCCGGTTGGCGGGCTACTGGTGTATCGGTCGCGCGGCGCTCCAACTTGACGGTCGAGTCAGGGTGTCTGTGCGCAGGTCGTGGCCTCAGGTTCCTGGCCCCGGTACGGCACTCGCGTTGACGAGGCTCGCATCGCCTACTATGCTGCGGGTCCGTGTAGAAGTCCGTGGACCGTCCGACCCGAACTCCCGTGGCGGCGGGCCCCCAAGCAAGAGGAGTGAGTGCCATGGACAAGCCGTCCGAGCGCCCAGCCAAGCCGCATCTCTCGTCCGGTCCGTGCGCCAAGCGCCCGGGTTGGGACCCGTCGGTCCTGTCGAACGCCTACGTCGGCCGCTCCCACCGCTCGAAAGAGGGGCGTGTGCGCTTGAAGAGCCTGATCGAGCGCTCCAAGCAGATGCTCGGTCTTCCTGAAGGCTACCGTCTCGGCATAGTGCCTGGCTCCGACACCGGAGCGGTGGAGATGGCTTTGTGGTCGCTCTTGGGCGCTCGTGGCGTCGACGTCTGCGCATGGGAGAGTTTCGGCGAGGGCTGGGTCACCGACATCGTCAAGCAACTCAAGCTCCCCGACGTGCGTTCCTTTGTCGCCGACTACGGGAAGCTCCCCGACCTGACCCAAGTGGATTTCTCGCGCGACGTCGTCTTCACCTGGAACGGCACCACCTCGGGCGTGCGCGTGCCGAACGGCGACTGGATCCCCGCGGCGCGTGAGGGCCTCACCATCTGCGACGCCACCTCGGCGGTGTTCGCAATGCACCTGCCCTGGGACAAGCTCGATGTGGTCACGTACTCGTGGCAGAAGGTCCTTGGCGGGGAGGGTGCGCACGGCGTGCTGATCTTGAGCCCGCGGGCAGTGGAGCGCCTCGAGAGCTACTCGCCCTCGTGGCCGATGCCGAAGGTCTTCCGTATGGTCAAGGGTGGGAAGCTCAACGAGACCATCTTCCAGGGAGACACGATCAACACTCCCAGCATGCTGTGCGTCGAAGACGCCCATGACGGTCTGACCTGGGCGGAGAGCGTTGGCGGAGTCTCGGGGCTTGTCGAGAGAAGCGAGCGCAACCTTGCCGCGGTGTCCGCCTGGGTGGCCCGTACTCCGTGGGTCGACTTCCTAGCGGAGGATCCTGCGACTGTCTCATGCACGTCGATCTGTTTGAAGATCGTCGGCCCCTGGTTCGAGGGGCTCTCGGCGGAGGACCAGGCGAAGGCGGCGAAGAAGGTGGCCTCGTTGCTGGACGCCGAAGCAGCCGCCTTCGACGTGGGCGCGTATCGCGACGCGCCTCCCGGGCTGCGTCTCTGGGGCGGGTCCACGGTCGAGACATCCGACCTTGAGGCCGCATTCCCGTGGATCGACTGGGCGTACGAAGAGACCAAGGCGGGCGGCTGATCGAGTGACCGGGGCGCCCGCCGATGGGCGGGGCCCCGAACCGCCGGCCTATCCCGGCGGCCGCGTCGCGAACGAGCTGCCGACTCCTAGTAGGGAAGGCGCCCGATAGGGCGCCGTTCCGGCACGGTGTCTCGAGGCAGGGAACCCTCATTCCATGCAGGCGACACGTAGAGGGCGCAGTAGCATGCGCCGTACTCTTCTACGTCGGGCGCCCGATAGTCACACGGACAGATGATGTCTTTGTCGAGTTCTCTGTCGCCCACCGCGAGGCGGCACGGACAACTCATGTATCCGTAGCGCTCCTTGTTGATGAGCAGCCCTTCGAGAAGATCGCCGACGGTCTCCTGGTCCGCGTTGAACGAGTATCCCTTCTTCTCCTGCAGGGGGCCAAGCCGCTCGTACAGGGCTCGGACGTCGTCCCTCACAGCCCCAGGGCCTCCTTGATCTCGGCCTCCTTGTAGCCCACGATCACCTTCTCGCCGATGACGATGGTAGGGAACGAGCAGTTGGGATTGACCGCGCGTACCTCGTCGAGGACGGCCTGACGCTGCTCGGCATCGCATTTGTCCACATCGACGCAGTCGTACACGACGTTGCACTCGTCCAGAAGCTGCTTCGTGTGCCTGCAGTGGCCGCAGGTACTGAGAGCGTAGAGCTTGACGGGGGGTTGATCCATTATCCGACTCCTATATGTTGTCGCTGACGATCTCAGCTGTGTCTCTTTAGTCATGATTGCCCGTCTCACGCGGCGGACTAAACCCGGCGGACGAGGCCCAGCACCTTTATTTCAGGCCGACCGCCCATGTGCCGATACCCACGTGGGAGAGGTGAGTACCAGGCGTGCCGAACGTACCCGGGGTGCAAAGGATGGATATGGCGGTCTCACGCGCATGAGTCATGAGGTGGCTCTACTGCTGGCTGCGGGCCTGCTGGGCATGGTGGTCGGGCTGATGGCCGTGCGCCGCCGGCAGGCTCCTGGCGCTGTGGCCCTGGCCATGCTGGCCTTCGGGGCGGTGGTTTGGTCCGTGGCCACAGCCGGCCGCATCGGAGCGCTCAACCTCGAGAACGCGACGCTGTGGTACAGATTCGAGCTGGTAGGCATGGCGCCGTTCGGACCGGCGGCACTCTTGTTCGTGCTCTCGTACGTGGGGTTGGAGCGGTTCGTCACCCCGCGCAACACACTTCTGCTGTCCATCGTGCCAGTGATCACGCTGGTTCTCGCGTGGACCAGTGGCCTACACGGCCTCCTCTGGCGTAGCTTGGACCTTCAGATGGTCGCCGGTGTGCCCACGTTGCTGGTGGAGGGGGCTCTCTGGTGGTGGGCTGACACCGCGTACACGTACCTTCTCTTGGCCCTTAGTTTCCTGATCTTTGCGCGTACGTTCGCCCGCGCCCCGCGTGTGCATCGAAGGCAAGCGTTCGGTCTGCTGCTCGCGGTCGTGCTGCCGCTTCTCGGCGATCTGACCTACATCGCCGGTGTCACCCGCGTGAACCCGGCGCCCATGGCCTTCTCGCTTTCGGCCCTGGCACTCTTCGTGAGCTTCTATCGACACGGACTTCTCGATGTGGTCCCGATCGCGCACGGGCTTGTGGTTGAACAGATGGGCGAAGGGCTGATCGTGGTGGACGATCGTGGGCGCGTCGTCGATATGAATCCCGCCGCGCGGGCGGCCACAGGATCGGCGCTCGAGGATGTCGTCGGTCGGTGCCTGAAGGACTGCTTCGCCGCGGCGCCTCGCCTCCTCGCGATCCTCACCCAGGACGGTGAGGCCGAAGCCGCCCTGCCCGAATGGCAGGCGGCACCGGGGGCGAGTGTGTTCGAGGTGCATCGGCGGGACTTGAGAGACCATCACGGGAAGTCCCGCGGAATGGTCTACATCATGCGCGACGTCACCCGCAGGAAGCGCGTCGAAGACGAGCTCCTGGAAGCGAAGGCGGAGCTGGAGAGCCGCATGATCGACCGCACGCTCAAGCTGCGCATGGCCCACGAGGAGCTGGTGACACAGCAACGCCGCTCCGACTATCTGATGGACCTGAGCCCGGCGGTGATGTACACGGCGGATGCAAGTGCCTTCCACGACCTGACCTACATGGGCGCGAACGCCTCCGAGCGGCTTGGATATTCAGCCTCGACGTTCCTTGCAGACCAAGGTTTCCTGGAACGACACGTCCATCCCGATGATCGGGCTGGCTTCGACGACCTGAGCGCGGTCTTCGATAGGGGAAGCCGCTTGGTGGATTATCGACTGCGTGGACCGGACGGAGCCTATCGGTGGATCCGGGACAGCATGATCCTTGCTCGAGGCCACGATGGCACCCCGCTTGAGATCGTGGGCATCCTCGAAGACGTGACCGAGCAGAAGGAGTCCGAAGAACGGTCGCGGCAGTCTCAGCGGATGGAGGCGGTCGGCCTGTTGGCCGGCGGTGTCGCTCATGACTTCAACAACTTCCTCACGGCGATCCTCGGCTTCTCCGAGATGCTCGCCGACGATCTGGACGAGGACGATCCGAGACGGGAAGACGCGCTCGAGATCCGGAACGTCGCCCGACGCGCCGCCGCATTGACCCGGCAATTGCTGGCGTTCTCACGGCGGCAGGTGATGCGACCTCAGCTGGTCGATCTCAACGAGGCGGTACGGGGACTCGAGCCCATCCTCGGTCGACTGGTTGGCGAGCACATCGAACTGTGTATGAAGTTGGATGAGCACCTGCCGCTCGTCGAGGCCGACCCGAGTCAGATCGAACAGGTGTTCATGAACTTGACGGTCAATGCGAGGGACGCGATGCCCCGGGGTGGCAGGTTGACCCTGGAGACCTCATCGGTGTGGGTGAGCGCCGACCACCCCATCGCGCAGGAGGGGCTGCCCGTTGGACGCTACGTGCGGGCGACGGTAGCGGACACCGGAGTCGGCATGGACGAGCGCACACGCTCCCACGTGTTCGAGCCGTTCTTCACCACCAAGGGTGACGCCGGCACCGGTCTGGGTCTCGCCACTGTCTTCGGGATCGTGACCCAGAGCGGCGGCGGAATCAGGGTCGACTCACGCGAAGGCCGAGGAGCGGTCTTCCAGGTGTTCCTGCCGATATGCATGGGTGAAGTGACTCCGGAGGATCTGCGCGAGCCTCGTACCCTGGGCGCGGCCGCGGGCAGCATCATGGTGGTGGAGGATGAAGCGGCGGTTCGTGGCCTGGCTACACGTGCGCTGCGCCAGCAAGGCTACACGGTGATCGAGGCCGGAAACGGGGCTGAGGCCCTGGAGATCCTCGACCACTGTGGCGCGGTGGATCTGATCCTCTCCGATGTTGTCATGCCGCGCATGGGCGGTCGGGAACTCGTGGAATGCCTGGCGGCGCAGGCGCACGATGCACACCTACTCCTGATGTCGGGCTACGCAGGCACTGGTTTGACCGACCGCGGAGGTCTGCCTCCCGGGGTCGAGTTCATCGACAAGCCGTTCTCACCGGCCGACCTCGTGGAAAAGATCGACTCCATCCTCGCGCCGCGGCGCGCAGCACCGGCAGTCTGAGCGCGGGTGCGGCAGTCTGAGCGCGGATGCGCCGCGGATTCCGACCGCCGCACTCCCTGAGCAGTCGGCTCCCGGTGCCTGCTCCTAGGTGATCCCGAGGCGTTCTCCCACCGTGACGCAGGCCTCCACGAGGGCCTCCAGGTGTCGCTGTTCGTGCCGGGCCATGAGACTCAGCCGGAAGCGGGAGCGTCCGGGGGGGACCGCCGGCCAGCGCATGAGCGGGCAGAAGATCCCGGACTCGAGGAGCCCGTCGGCGAAGGCGATCCCCTTCTCCTCGTTGCCGATGAAGAGCAGCACCGAAGGGATGTCGTGGGTGCCTAGGACGGTGAATCCCTCCGCCCGGAGGGCGGCGCGCAGCCAACGTGCTTTGGAGGCCAGTTCGGCACGGATATCGGTCGCGACCTCCACGCGGTCGATGACTTCGAGCATGGCGCCGGCCATGCCGCACGGCAGCGCTGACGAGAGGTAGTTCGAGCGCAACGTGAGCCAGAGGTAGTCGATGAGAGTGCGGCTGCCGGCGATGTAGCCGCCGGTGCCGCCGAACGCTTTGTCAAGGCTGCCCGTTACTACGTCGATCCCGTCGGCGCAGCCGTGATAGTCGGCCGATCCGCCTCCTCGCGGGCCGAGGACGCCGATCGCATGTGCGTCATCCACCAGGAGCTTCGCGTCCCACTCGCGTGCGACGGCCGCGTACGCCGGGATGTCGACGATCTCTCCTTCGAGACAGAACACGCCCTCGGTGACGATCACCCGGTTCGGGTAGTCTTGGGTCTCTTCCAGCCTGCGCCTGAGGTCGTCGAGGCTATTGTGGTTGAATCGCAGCGTCCGCACGCCGGCTAGGTCGCAACCGTCGCTCACGGAGCCGTGGATGTACTCGTCGACGAGCACGACGCTCTCGCGGTCGGAATAGGGCATGCGGCCCAGGAACTCGCAGGTGAGAGACCGTATGACCCCCACGTTCGCCATGTAACCGGTCGGGAGGGTCATACACGCTTCCATGCCGGTGAGATCGGCGAGACGCCTCTCCAACTCGACGATGATGTCTACCGTGCCGCTCATGTGGCGGGATCCGCCGGGGCCTATGCCGTAGCGGGCGATCGCCCGAATGGCCGCCGCCTTGACGCCCTCATCCTCGGATAGGCTGAGGTAGTTGTTCGCGCCGAACATCAGGTAGGGGCGCCCCTCGATGACCGTCTCAGGTTCGTTCACCTGGCTCTCGACCATGCGGAGCGGAGGGTAGTTCCCGCTCTCCCTCACAAAGCGCACGAGCCGGCCTATCCTGCCAAGTTGGTCGCTCTCCGCTTCGTTCCGCAACGCGGCGACCGCTCTCACGATCTCGAACATGTCTACCCTCTCAGCCGCTTCTCGCCGCACTCGGGCCCCGCGGCATCCCGGGTCTGCCACCGAGAGCCCGGCGAATCCACGTCTATGTCGAGGGCTTCAGGATGATCCCCTGCCGCTTCGCACCGTTCATCGTCACTTCGAACGGCTCATCGAAGCGCAAGTGACGCACGAACTCACTTTCTTCGACCGCCTCCTGGCGCGCGAGCCAATCCCAGTCGACGTGTCCGCCGCCCGACTCCGGGTTGACGGTGAAGTAACCCACCCGGAACGATGTGAGGTTCTGGAAGAAATGGCTGCCCTGAGACGGCGTGACGGCGATGTCCTTCAACTCAGACTCGACGATAACCTTGGCGTTCGCGATCTCATCCCACGTGACGGGCATGCCGAGCCAAGGATCGGCCGAGCCCCAACGCCCCACACCGATGAGGATGTACCGGGTACCGTCTCGGGCGAGCTTCGAGTTGAACCGCGCGACCTCGCGGGCCGCTTCCGCGCTGCGCGAGCGATCGAACCGGTCGATGTCGACCACGAGTACGTCGCGGATACCGTCGAGCCGCCCGTTACCCAAGGTGCTGCTGCTATGACAGAGCACTCGGTCGCTGTGGATATCCTCGATAGTGAGCTCCTCGGTCTCCCGCGAGAGACCCATGGGCCGCATCTGCAGGAAGGCGAACTCCTTGGGTGAGCCTGGGGCGGTGGTGAGATTCGCGGCGAACTCGATCTCCACCGGCATGCCCATGCCCTGGGCCCCGATGTCGAGGAGGATGTCGAGCATGGCGGCGAGAGGGAACAAGTCGAACTTCAGGAGGGGAGCGAAGTTCACCACGCGCACGCCGTCGCGCGAGATGCCGTCATAGAGGGCTTCGTTCTCCGGCGAGTAGGTCGACCCGACCTGGGCAAGAGTCCCGTCGGCCTCGGCCGTCTCCAGGTCGAATTGCCTCTCCCACACATCGGGCGAGGTGTCGTCGCCCAACGGGCCGAGTTCGATCGCCCAGAACGAACGCTGCGAGTTGCGCAGTGTGTCGTCGAGACTGCCGGTGATCAGTTGATGGCGGGGGTACCTCGGACAGAAGCTGTGTGCCCGCTCGCCGCGCACCACAGTGCGACCCAGCCCGAGGGCCACGACAGCCACGCCGTCCTCGGCCTTCATCGGGTCGGTTGGGTAGAAGTTGTAGGAGCGGGCCACTCCCGAGATCTCCGGATAGAAGCGTTCTTCGTGAGGGGCGCCCGCCACCTTCTGCACGATCACCGCCATCTTCTCTTCCTCCAGGCGGTACGGCGTGGCGTCCAGATAGCTCTTGGCGTGGGTGGAGAACGTCGATGCGTAGACGTTCTTGATCGAAGCCTCGAGGTGGTGGAGGCGTTGACGCGCGTCCGGGTGGTTGTTCGGCAGCATGTACGTCTCGTAGACGCCCGCGAGTGGTTGATACTGCGAGTCCTCCAACAGGCTCGACGAGCGCACCGCAAGGGGATACGTGATCAGCTCGAGGAACGATGCGAGATCGCGCGTGACCTCGTGGGGTAACGGCGCGGAGAGGAACCTTCTCCGCACCTCATCGGTGTCCGTGGAACGGATGGCGAAGTCGCGCAGGTCGTTGCGGTCGAGGAATTGGTCGAATACATCGGTGCCCAACACCACCGAGGGGGGAACGGACACCTGCACTCCAGGAAAGCGCGCGGTCATGTCGATCGCGCTCAGGAGGTGACGCACGAATGCCAGGGCGCGGGCCTTGCCACCGAGCGACCCTCCGCCGATACGACTGAAACTGCTTGTCGTGTCGAAGCTGCGGTGATCGAAGTCGGCGATGATGATGCGCCCCTGCTCGCGGCGGTACTCCTCGATCGTGTGGATGAGGTCCGTCTTCATGTCCTCGGGATTCGCGTAATCACTGATCCTTCGGGGTCGCAGCCGGTGGGCGAGCGCGAACTCGGTGCGGGCCTTCAGCCAACGCGAGAAGTGGTTCCGCTCGGCGTGGAACGCCGTGCTCTCCACGGGCACGGTGTGAAGCTTCTCGGCGAGCGTACGCAGATCGCCCGCGCGGTCGATCTCCGTGCCGTCGGGGGAGCGGAACACGAAGTCGCCGAACGAGAACTGCTCGATCATGACCCGGCGAAGGTCGTGCAGCAACGTGACCGATCCCTTGAGGAGGAAGGAAGCCCCCACCTTCTTGGCCAACGCTTCGTTCTCGGGGCGGCCCGACTGCAACACGATCGACACGTCGGGCCATAGTTCGCGCACCCGGCTGGCGAACAAGACGCCGGCTTCCGGGTCGAGTTCGCCGTTCCGTGGGAACTCGATGTCGGAGATGATGCCCAGCACGTCTTGCTGGTAGCGCGTGAACATATCCCACGCCTCTTCGAACGTCGTGCAAAGAAGGATCTTCGGCCGCGCCCGCATCCGGAGGATCTTGTGGGCGATGTTCATGCCGCCGGGGATGAGTCGCTGTGAGTAGCGGATCAGCTCCGTGAAGATCATCGGCAAGAACGATGAGTAGTATCGGATGCTGTCCTCGACCACGAGGATCACCTGCACTCCGGCGATCTGCGTGTCGTGCTCCACGTTCATCCTGTCTTCCACATGCTTGATGATCGCGAGCAGGATACGGACGTCACCCTGCCACAGGAACATCTTGTCGATCTTGGAGACATCGTGTCGATTGATGAAGTCGGAGAGCTCGCCGCCGTCGTAGGCCAGCACGATTATGGGCACGTCGAGGCCCGCTTCACGGGCCTTCTCTGCCAACTCGACCGCGTTCATGTCGCCCACGTTGATGGCGGTGATGATCAAGTTGAACGTCGAGTTGGAGCGGGCCAGCTCGAGGGCTTCAGTGCCCGTGGCAACGTGTGTCAGCCCGGTGGTGTGGTGCAGGTGCAGGTCGAGGAACTCGCCGAGGATCACCTCGCTCAGCTGGCCGTCTTCCTGGAGTATGAACTTGTCGTAGAGACTCGAGACCAAGATGATGTTCTCCACGCGGGAGGACATCAGGACCTCGAAGTCCTGGAAGCGGCTACGATTGCTGAGATCGGTAAGCAGATCGTGGATCGAAGGCATGAGACTCCCCGGATCGGCGCTCGGGGCGGGCGTCGCCCGTGCCGAGCGGCCCCCCTCTACCCCCACAGGATACCAAGTGTCCGCGTCGCCGGAAGGCTCGCGTCGCCGGATCGGCCGGCGGTCGCTTGCAGTCGAACGACCAGCGCCGAGGCCGTCAACAGGCGCTCGCGCATCCGGCGGATGCCATGAAGGTGGGCGGCGCCACTCGGGCGCCGCCCACCTTCAGGTGACTCTCGTTTCGGCCTACACCACGCCCTGGTCGAGCATGGCGTTCGCGACTTTCAGGAAGCCGGCGATGTTGGCGCCGTTCACGTAGTTGCCAGGGGTGCCGTACATGTCGGCGGCCTGGACGCACGAGGCGTGCACGTCGTGCATGATGCGGTGCAGGTGTTGATCGACCTCTTCGCGACTCCAGTTGAGCCGCATGCTGTTCTGCGTCATCTCGAGACCGGACACCGCGACGCCGCCGGCGTTCGAGGCTTTGCCCGGTCCGTAGAGGATGCCCGCGGCGAGAAACTGGGTGACACCGTCTGGCATCGTGGGCATGTTCGCACCCTCGCTCACAAGGTGCACGCCGTTCTTCAGCAGGTTGGCGGCATCGGTGGGGCTGATCTCGTTCTGGGTGGCGCAGGGGAAGGCGCAGTCGGCGACGTGATCCCACATGGGGTTCACTTCGGCGCCCATTTCGACTTCGGTGTACACCGCCGACGGGTACGTCTCGACGTATTCCTTGATGCGGCCGCGACGCTTGTTCTTGAGGTCCATGACGAAGTTGAGTTTCCCCCCGTCGATGCCTGCCCCGTCGTAGATGTAGCCGTTCGAGTCTGAGAGGGTCACCGGCTTGGCTCCGAGTTCGATGAGCTTCTGGGTAGCGAATTGAGCTACGTTACCCGAGCCGGACACGAGGCACGTCTTGCCTTCAAGGGTCTCGCCCCTGGTGCCCAACATGTTCTGGGCGAAGTAGATCGTGCCGAAGCCGGTGGCTTCCGGACGGATGAGCGACCCACCCCAGTTGATGCCCTTGCCCGTGAGGACGCCGGTGAACTCGTTGCGCAGGCGCTTGTACTGGCCGAACATGTAGCCGATCTCGCGGCCGCCCACGCCGATGTCGCCGGCGGGCACGTCGGTGTTGGGGCCGATGTGACGGAAGAGCTCGGTCATAAGGCTCTGACAGAAGCGCATCACCTCGTTGTCGCTCTTGCCCTTCGGATCGAAGTCAGAGCCGCCTTTGCCTCCGCCCATGGGCAACGTGGTGAGGGAGTTCTTGAACACCTGCTCGAAGGCCAGGAACTTCAGGATGCCCAGGTTCACCGACGGGTGGAAGCGCAGCCCGCCCTTGTAGGGGCCGATGGCACTGTTCATCTCGATGCGGAACCCTCGGTTCACCTGCACGAGTCCCTGGTCATCGATCCAGGGGATGCGGAAGATGATCACGCGCTCGGGCTCGACGATGCGCTCGAGGATCTTGGCGGCGCGGTATTCCGTGTGGCGCTCGAGTACTGGTTCGAGCGACTCGAGGACCTCCTCCACCGCTTGGTGGAACTCGGGCTCTGCCGGGTTCTTGGCCTTGACTTGCGCCAAGATCGATGCGACGTACTCCTGCATTCCTCGCCTCCAGTCGAACGCGTTTCGTTCCGCCTATCGGGCGGCCGTTCCCTCAAGCGAGCAACCGGCTCGCGGTTCTCTTGAGTCGGCGCGCCTTGTTCCTGATTCTAGGGGTGCCACCTCGATCGGTCATTGTGCGCGGGCCACCCGAAGGTGGGTCCGTTTGTCGGAGTCTACATATGCCGGGCCGCCATCTGTGCCGATCACGCGTCGGCGGTCGTGGCAGCTGGGTTCCGTTAGTCATGATTGTGCGCTTCGGACTGCTCTTGCACAACGCCATATATGCACACAGAACGGGGCAGGATTCAGCGTCGTGCACCGCCGTTTCCTGCGCTGGGGGTCGTTTCGGCGCGTGATTCCCCGATCATGCATCATCGCCCCCGGGTTGCGGGACGACTGCGGCGCGGAGTACAGTCCAGATGTGGATGCTGCGGCCCCATGGGAAGGGTGGTGTGGATGCGGGTAGAACCATCGAGAGCCGAGGTGTTCGCTCTCTTCGCCGAGCACGTCTCTTCGGGCAAGATCGCCTTCTTCGAGCGGGCCGGCATGGATTTTGCCCTCGGGAGGCGTGAGGGACCGTTCCTCTGGGACGTCGAAGGAGAACGGCGCCTGATCGACTGCCACTGCAACGGGGGCGTCTTCAACCTCGGCCACCGGCACCCGGAGTGCGTCGCTGCTCTGCGGGCGGCGCTCGATGAGCTCGACATCGGGAATCATCATCTCGTCAGCCCACAACGGGCCGCGCTCGCGGAGCGTCTCTCCCAGTTGACTCCGGGCGATCTCACGTACACGGTGTTCGGAGTGAGCGGTGGAGAGGCGGTCGATCTGGCCATCAAGGTGGCGCGCGCGTTCACCGGCCGGCCGGGTATCGTGAGCGCCCGCGGCGGATATCACGGGCACACCGGGCTGGCTCTGGCGGCCGGCGACGAGAAGTTCAGTGCCCCCTTCGGCCCCACTGCGCCGGGATTCGCGCAGGTGGAGTTCGGAGATGTCGACGCGATGGAGGCGGCCCTCGGGCCGCATGTGGCGGCGGTGCTCCTGGAGACCATACCCGCGACGCTGGGCATCGCGGTGCCCCCGGAGGGCTACCTGAAGAGCGTCCGTGGTATGTGTGACGCCGCCGGCGTGTTGCTCATCATCGACGAGGTGCAGACCGGCCTCGGCCGCACCGGCCGACTGTGGGGGGTGGATCACTACGGTGTGACCCCGGACCTCATGGTGCTTGGCAAGGGTCTCTCCGGCGGCGTGTTCCCGCTCACCGCGACGGTGTTCCGCCGGGAACTCGAGAGCGTGTTCCACGAAGATCCGTTCCTTCACATATCCACGTTCGGGGGCGCCGAACTGGGCTGTCCGGTCGCCGCGCGAGTGCTCGAACTATCGTCTGCACCTGGCTTCCTCGATCACGTCTGTAGCATGGGCGCCAGGTTCACGGCGGGCTTCCGCGAATTGTGCGACACGCACCCGCGCGTGTTCGCCGGGTCGAGGGGCGTTGGGCTCATGCTCGGCCTGGAGCTCACCGACCCGGCGTTCGGTCCCCTCCTATCTAAGACGGCATTCGACGCCGGGCTTCTCGCGATCTACGCGTACCACGACCCGAGCGTGGTGCAGTTCCTCCCGCCGCTCACCATCGAGCCGGCCCTCGTGGACGAGGTGCTCGATCGCCTCGATCGTGCGTTCGGCGGCCTAGAGGCGATCGTCGGCGGCAGAAGGGCGGGCGGGTGATGTCACCGGTCGTGAAAGGTGATGTCGATCTGCTCGCGCGGTTCGAAGGCGGTCTCGACCTGGCTCACCCGGAGCGTAGCGAGATCCCGGCACGCGTGCTCGGACACGGTGAGATCACCACGGTGTTCGAGATCTTCGAAGACGGCCGTGAAACGGCATCGGACCCTGGGCTTGCTTACAAGCGGATGCCCATGTTCCACTCGGAGGCGGAGGCGGAGTCCTACGAGGCGCTCTATCGTGATCACGTGTCGGTGCTTCGTGACGAAGCGGGCACTGATGTGGCCGAGAGCGATCTGGTGTGGCTCGGGCTCGAGGGGCCCCCATCCGGCGCCAGCCGATCCGAGAATCCCATCGTGCTGTACATCGTGCAAGAGAAGTTCCCGGCGCAGACGATCGGTCACCAGCAGATACGGAACGCGGGCCCCGCGGAGGCGCGGGTACTTCTGCGGACGGTGGTGGAAGAGGCCTGGAAGGTGTTCGCATTCAACCGGCGGAACCGGGGTAGGCTCGAAGTAGGATTGGACGCGCAGATCTCCAACTGGGCGGTGGTTGGGTATGCGGAGAACGGCGTTCCACGACTTCGCTATATCGACACGAGTACCCCTCTTCTCCGCAGGGGCGGTGTGGAGCGACTCGACCCGGAACTCTTCTTGCGCAGTGCGCCCTCGTTCCTGGTGTGGATCATCCGCCGGTTCATGCTCGCCGACGTACTCGAGCGCTACTACGACGTGCGGCGGGTCATGATCGACCTTGCCGCCAACCTCTTCAAGGAACAACGGCCGGATCTCGTGCCCGTCGCCTTGGAGGTGATCAACGAGTCTTTTCTGTCGAGGAAGGCCGACCTCGAGACTGTCGGTACGCCGGAGGCGACAGAACCGTGTGAGCCCGTCTCCCTGGCGGAAGTCCGTTCGTACTATCGGGAGGACGCCCGTATCTGGAGGGTGTACCTCGCGTTTCGCAAGACGGATCGTCTGTTGCATCGTGTCCTTCGCAGACGCTACCCGTACCTTCTGCCCGAGAGGATCGCACGGTGAGCGGTGGGCGATCGGAGAGAGGGAGTGTTGAGGTGGATGTAGATCGGTCACGGTCGCATGTTCCTGCGATCGACGAAGACCGCTGCAAGGGGTGCGGTCTCTGCGTCGAGTTCTGCCCGTTCGGGCATCTGCGTATCGACGAGCAGCTCAATGTGGCCGGGTACCACCCCGCCCACGCGGAGACTGCCGCCGACGTGCTCGGTGATTCCAGCCGGCCGGCAGAGGGCACGCCTGATGTCGGCGTCGAGCCGTTCGATCACAACTTCTCCTTCTGGTGTGTGCGGTGCCGCTACTGCGAACTCGCATGCCCCGATGCGGCCATCCGTATCGATGGAGACGTCACCGGCATGGAGGGCGCCGCCGGTCGCCTGGACGGCTCGGAGAGAGGTACGTCCGACGTCGATCAGTGGGGCCCAGCGGACGAAAGTGGTGGGGATGAAAGCGGTGGGGACGAAAGCGGTGGAGATGATGACTGAGGTCACAGGAGAACCCCGCGTGCCGCTGGGGGAGCGCGTGCTGATGAAGGGCAACGAGGCACTGGCCGAGGCCGCCTTGAAGGCCGGCTGCAGGGCCTACTTCGGCTACCCGATCACTCCCGCGAGTGAGATCACCTCCTACATGGCCCGCTGGATGCAAGTAGAGGGCGGCACCTTCGTGCAGGCCGAGTCGGAAGTGGCGGCGATCAACATGGTGTTCGGCGCCGCGGGCACCGGCACGCGCGCCATGACCGCCAGTTCGAGCCCGGGCATCAGTCTCATGTCTGAGGGGGTGTCGTTCCTGGCCGCGGCCGAGGTTCCCTGCCTGATCGTGAACGTCATGCGAGTGGGGCCGGGGCTCGGCGGTATCCAGCCGAGTCAGTCCGACTACTTCCAAGCCACGCGCGGGCTGGGGCACGGGGACTTCCGGGTGATCGTGCTCGTGCCGGCCAACCTTCAAGAGATGGTCGACCTCACCTTCGAGGCGTTCTCTCTGGCCGAGAAGTATCGTACCCCCGTGTTGATGCTGGCAGACGGTGTGCTTGGTCAGATGATGGAGCCCGTCACCTTCACGCGGGTCATAGATCCCGCGTCCATGCCCGAGCCGGAGTGGGCCACCACCGGCGCGTCCGGCAGGCCCAAGCGCGTGGTGAAGAGCCTCTACCTCGACACCGGGGAGTTGGAAGAGCACAACGTGGCACTGCAGCAGAAGTACCGACGTATCGAGCAGGCTGAGGTGCGCTGGAACACGTACGATCTCGATGGAGCGAGGATCCTGCTTGTCGCGTACGGCACCAGCGCCCGAGTGGCGCACCACGCTATGGAGTTGGCCGAGGAGCGAGACATGCCCGTCGGTTTGTTCCGGCCCATCACCGTCTACCCCTATCCCTACGACGCGCTCCGCGAAGTGGTCGAAGAACGGGGGATCGAGCACATCCTGGTGGTGGAGCTCTCTGCCGGCCAGATGGTGGAAGACGTGCGGCTCGCGGTCGAAGGCCGTTGCCCGGTGAGCTTCTTCGGACGATCGGGCGGCACGATCCCCGCACCCCTCGAGGTGTTGGACGCTATCAGGAACGTGGCGGAGGGGCTGCCGACCGCGAGAGCGGCCTCCAAGAAAGGTGGCGCATCGTGACACCTCCCGCGGGACCATCTCTGCAGACCGCTCCCATAGTGGTGCAGCATCCCGGTTCATGGGCGAACGCGACCACGCACTACTGCCCGGGGTGCGGGCACGGCTTGATCCACCGACTCGTGGCCAACGCCCTCGACGAGCTCGGGGTGCGCGAGCGCACGGTGGGCGTGGCCGGGGTGGGCTGCGCCATCCTGATCTACAACTACCTCGACGTGGACTTCCAGGAGGTGCCGCACGGTCGGGCCCCCGCGGCGGCTACGGGCATCAAGCGGGCCCGACCGGACCTGGTGGTGTTCACCTATCAGGGCGACGGAGACCTGGCCGCCATCGGCACCGCCGAGATCGTTCACGCGGCGGCGCGTTCCGAGAACATCACCGTCATCTACGTGAACAACTGCGTGTACGGCATGACCGGCGGCCAGATGGCGCCAACCACCCTCCCGGGGCAGCGTTCCGAGACGAGCCCCGAGGGCCGCGACCCCGCGACCCAGGGGCATCCGATCCGGGTGGCCGAGATGCTCGCCACCCTCGACGGCGCCGTCTACCTGGAGCGGGTCTCGGTGACCCATCCGGAGAACATCAAGGTGGCATATCGCGCCGTGCGCAAGGCGTTCACCTACCAATTGGAGGGGAAGGGGTTCAGCCTGGTGGAGTTCCTCTCGCCGTGTCCCACGAACTGGGGCATGAAGCCGATCGACGCGATGCGCTGGATCGACGAAACGGTGTCGGCCTACTACCCGCTCGGGGTGATCAAGGACCGCGAACCCGTGCACCTGGCCCACCTTGTGCAGCAACCGCCCACCGCCTTCCGCGAGGACTACATGCACGGTTTCCGCTACGAGACGGTCACCCAGGCCACCGAGGACGAACTTGGCAGGCACACGCGCCGCACGCACCCGTTCGGGCGTCGGGGGGGCAGATGGGTGTCGGTGGACGGCGAGGAATACCGTCCGTCCGACCACGACGACTCGGAAGATGAGGACTGATGCTGGGGCGGCGTCTGGAGATCATCATCGCCGGTTTTGGCGGCCAGGGTGTCATGGTGATGGGTCAGCTCCTGGCCTACGCAGCCATGGACGCGGGCCTTCAGGTGACGTGGATGCCCTCGTATGGGCCCGAACAGCGAGGTGGTACGGCCAATTGTACGGTGGTGATCTCCACCGGCGATATCGCGTCGCCCATTGTCGCCCGGCCCCATGTGGCGGTCGCCATGAACACGCCGAGCTTCGAGAAGTTCGAGCCGCGAGTGGTGCCGCACGGTGTGTTGCTGGTGAACTCGACCCTCGTGCCCGAGCGCTCCCATCGCACCGACATCGACGTGTTCTACGTTCCGGCGGTGGAAGTAGCCGCCAAACTGGGCACCGAGAAGATGGCGAACGTCGTCATGGTGGGAGCGATGGCCGCTGCCACCGGTGCGCTTCCGCTCAACGCCCTTCAGAAGGAACTCATGCACTTCTTCGAGGGGCCCAAGGAGAAGCTGGTCGAGCCGAACCGCCGCGCCATGCGGCACGGGTTCGGGCTGATCCCGCGAGAGGACCGGCACGGCCCCTACTTCGTGGTGGCGTCGGCAGGCGATCTCGGCGCATGATGCAGCGCAGTCCCACCTCTCCTCAGGCCCCGCCCTTCCCTGTCGCGGGCTCTCGCTTCGATCAGAAGAACGAGATGTTCAAGCGCAGTATCTGGGATGAGGCTATCCATGCCGATGCGGAGCGCTTCTACCGCGACATCGTCTACCAGGAGAAGCCCGGGTTCCAGCGTCTGGACTACGCGTTCCGGAACGGTACCTGGAGCCTGGAGTGGTCGGCCGCCTGCGGCAACTTCCGCAGCAACCACGGGCTGTACTCCTGGGACGCCGTGCACCCCAAGATGCTCCCGTACCTGGAGGCCGGCCCTCCGGTCGAGGACACCCCGGAGGGCATGAGTGCCGTGGTGAAGCGGGTGGCGCGGTTCGTAGGCGCGGACCTCGTGGGTATCTGCGCCCTCCATCCGAACTGGGTGTACTCCCACGAGTTCGATCTGCTTGAACGCGAGCACCGTTCCTTCGAGGTGCCCGAGGGTATCGACAACGCGGTCGTCATAGCCGTGGCCATGGACTACGAAGGCATCCGGTCCGCCCCGACGGGCGTGGGGGGTGCGGCCACGGGGCTTGGATACTCGAAGATGGCCTTCACGGCCAATCTGGTCGCCTCGTTCATCCGTGGCCTGGGATACCGGGCCCTGCCCTGCGGCAACGACACCGCCCTCAGCGTGCCCCTGGCCATGGCTGCCGGACTGGGGGAGTGGAGCCGCATGGGCATACTCGTCACTCCCGAGTTCGGCCCACGGATCCGTTTCTGCAAGGTACTGACCGACCTTCCCCTAGCGCACGACGGCTACCGTCCCTTCGGCGTGGTGGAGTTCTGCGAGTCGTGCGAGAAGTGCGCGGAACGCTGCCCTTCGCGGGCCATCCCCACGGGCGCCACCACCACGGAAGGGCCGAGCATCTCCAACCAGTCGGGCCCACGCAAGTGGTACGTCGACGCGGAGAAGTGCTTCGGCTATTGGGCCAAGAACCGGATGGACTGCGCCACCTGCATCAGGGTGTGCCCTTTCAACAAAGCCCCTGGCGTCATACATGAGGCGGCCCGCGTCTTCGTGCGCAGACGGAGCGCGTTCCTGAACCGGGCGCTGGTGAAGGTGGATGACGCCCTCGGTTACGGCGCTCTGCGACCGGCTCGCGACTTCTGGGCGGGCTCCAAGAACTGACAGACCGTCGATGTTGGTGTGGTCGACCCTAGTGGCCGGTTATGTACTTCTCCAGCTGGCTGATCACGAACTCCTTCTCCGCGATGGAGGCCTTGACCAGATCGCCGATGGAGATCACCCCCACGAGCCGCTCTTCGCCGTCGAGCACCGGGAGATACCTGATGTGCTTATCGGCCATCACGGCCATGCACTCTTCCGCTGTCTCGTCGAGCGTGGCGCAGACTACCGTAGAGGCCATGACCTTCCGCACCTCGGTGCGGGGCGAGGAGAGCCCGGCGAGGATCACCTTGCGGGCGTAGTCGCGCTCTGTGAGGACACCAACGATCTGCCCTTCTTCGACGACGATAAGGGCGCCGATCTCATGGGCGGCCATGGCCTCCAACGCCTCGAAGACCGTACGGTCAGGTTCGATGGTGTGAACGGTACGGCCCTTCTCTTCCAGGATCCGCTCCACCTTTGTCGTACTGCCTGCGGTCATGGTCGGCCCCCTCATGCGTGTTCGTCTCGGAGAGTGTTCTGGAGTCGTGTGGCTCCCGGTATACCCAGGAAGCGCGGCAGCTATCCCATGAAGCCGGCACGAAGAAGAGGCACACGGGCTGACTGCCCGTGTGCCTCTGTCGTTGCCGGAGTGCGGCGAAACCCTGGGGTCACACCTCGTTCGCGGACTCGATCATGCAGTGCAGGAGCACGTTGGCTCCCGATTCACAGTCTTCCCAGGTGCTGTTCTCCACCTCGACATGGCTCCGTCCGCCGATGCTGGGGATGAAGATCATGGCCGCGTCGCCCAACATGTTCATGTAGCTCGCGTCGTGGCCGGCGCCGCTGACCATCTGGTGCGATGGGTAGCCGAGGGCCTCGGCCTTCTGCGCCAGGAAGCCCACCAGCTTCTCCGCGAATGGAGTGTGCTCGACGCGCCAGGTCTCCTCGATGCGGATCGGGCAACCATTCTTGTCGGCGGCGGCCTGGAAGTCGGTCTTGAGCTGCTCCCACGCGTCGAGGGCCAGTTGGTCGTCCCAGGAGCGGATGTCCACGGTGAAGTGAACGCCGTCGGGGATGATGTTCCGGGAGTTCGGATAGTTCTGGATCTCACCGACCGTGGCGACCATGTTGCCGCCCATGCGCGCCGGCACCGACTGTACCGCTAGGATCATCTCGGCAGCGGCGCAGAGAGCGTCGTTCCGGCCTTCCATCGGAGTGGGGCCCACCTGATTGGCCTTGCCTTCGATGTACACGTCGTACCAGTGTAGGCAGAGGATGCCCTTGGGGATACCGATGGTCTTCCCGTTGGACTCCAAGATCGGGCCTTGTTCGATGTGCAGTTCGTAGTAGGCATGGAACGGCCATGCCGTCGCCGGCACCGTGCCCTTATAGCCGATGCGCTCGAGTTCTTCGCCGAAGACCTTGCCGTCGCGGTCGGTGCGCGAGTACGCCCAGTCCCGATCGAGCTTGCCCGCCCATACGCCTGAAGCCACCATGGCGGGCGCGAAGCGCGAGCCCTCTTCGTTGGTCCAATCGACGATGAGCACGGGCCGCTCGGTCTGTACGTCGTTCTCGTGCAGCGTGCGCATGACTTCGAGGGCGCCCATCACGCCCAGGATGCCGTCGAAACGGCCACCCTTCGGCTGGGAGTCGATGTGAGACCCGCTGAATACCGGCGGCAGCTCGTCGTTCTTGCCGGGGCGGCGGCCGAAGATGTTGCCCATCTCGTCCACCGTGACCTCGAGGTCGATCTCTTCGAGCCAGCTGACGAAGAGGTCACGGGCGCGTCTATCCTCGTCGGAGAGCGTGAGGCGCTGCACCCCTCCGCCCGGCGTCGCCCCGATCTTGGCCATCTCTTCGAGGCTCGCCCGAAGCCGTTCGCCGTTCACACGCAGGTCGCTCAGATCCATTCTTGTCGCTCCGCTCCCGAGGTTTGTGATCCTGGCTCCGAAGACGCCGCGCGTACGAGGGCTTCGGTGAAGCTGCAGGGATCCATCAGTGAAGGTGCGCGGATCCTCCTGCGAAGCTACCGAAATCTTCGGAACGTAGCAAGTGTATGTGCGCACACCGGCGGAGCCTTCCCGGTGTGAACCTGCACCACCCCCGTGTGCCACCGCGCGCTCGAGCCTGGTCGGGTCGCCCATGCGAAGCCGTCAGTTCGGCGGCGATGCGTCGAGCGTCTCGATCAAGGATTCGGCTCGCTCGGTCACGCGTGCCCAGCGTTCCAACTGCAGGCGGGATTCGGCTCGAACAGCAGCGAGTTCCCGCCTCAGGTAGAGGCCTGCCTTGTCCGAAAGGGCGAGGATCCCCGGCAGGCCGCGTTCCACCTCGTCCAGCCGGGTCTCCAGTTCTTCAAGTGTGGGCACGTCGCCCCAGGACGCCGACATGTCGTGCAGCCGGGTCGAGTCAGTCTTTGCCGAGCAGGCCGCCGAGCCCCTTGGTGACGCTGTCCATCGCGCCTCCAGCCGCTCCGGCTGCTCCGCCGCCCCCGCCGCCGATCAGGCCGTCGATCTGGCCCGCGATGGGAGCCGGCAGTTTGTCCTTCGGAAAGCCGAGTACAACCTGCACGGCCTTGTCGGCCGCGTCGGCCGGGATCCCCGTCTTCTCCGTCACGAGTTTCACGAGTTCTTCCATCAGTCGGTACCTCCCGTCGCGCAGCGATCGCGCTTGTTCTCGGCCGCGAGCGGACGCCCCGCGGTCCCGCTGGTATGCCCAGTCGGCGGCTGCGACAAACTGGTCAAGCGGCCATGGGGGCGGTCGGGCGCGGTGGCCGGGGCCCTGTCATGCCTTGCTCTTCTCGTCGAGGATGGTGCGATGGAGCGCGGTGAAATCGGGAGGGGCCTCGTGAGCGAGGTCGGTGCGAAGGGCGAGACCGGCCGCCTCGTCCGGGCACCTGGTGACGCAGACCCCACAGCCGATGTACCAATCGAGATCGACTGCCGGTTCTCCCGATGCCATATCGACAGCCTCGACCGGGCACGCTTCGGCGCACATGCCACAGGAGCCGCACGTGTCCCGGTTCGTGGTGCGCAGGAAGTAGGTCGCCATCAGCGAGTCGCGTGGGATCTTTCGCCGGCGTATCGTGCCAACGTTGTGTTGCCTCCAAGGCGGGCGGGGCCGTGCAGACGCTACCATCATATCGAAGGTGTCCTGTGGCCGACGGGCGGGGGGTCGAGGGGGTCGCATGCCCGAGCCTGGGTAGATACGATGGTACCCGGGGCCGCACGCCTCGCCGGAAGTTGCGGCGTGCGTGCGGGAGCAAGCCGCGCCACGCGGCGGTATGACGGAGGTGTATGGCATGAAGGCGATCCGAGCCGCGGAACATGGTGGTGCCGAGGTGATGCGGCTTGAAGAAGTGCCCGGCCGTGAGCCGTTGCAGGGCGAGGCTTTGGTGCGGGTGGAAGCGGCCGGAGTCAACTTCATCGACGTGTACCATCGCACCGGCCAGTATCCAACCCCCCTACCGGTGCCGCTGGGCCTGGAGGGCGCCGGGGTGGTCGAGGCGGTGGGGCCAGGCGTGGACCTGGTCCGTGTGGGAGACCGGGTAGCTTGGTCTGGGGTGCCTGGGTCGTACGCCACGCACGTGTTCGCCCCGGCGGATCGAGTGGTGCCGGTTCCAGAGGGACTAGATCTGGTCACCGCCGCCGCCGCCATGCTGCAGGGCATGACCGCGCACTACCTCACGCATTCCTCATACCCGCTCAAGCCTGGCGACACGTGTCTGGTTCACGCCGCGGCCGGTGGTGTCGGTCTGCTCCTCTGCCAGATGGCGCGCCATGCCGGCGCACGGGTCGTGGGCACCGTGTCCACCCAGGAGAAAGCGGAGGCCGCCCGCCATGCCGGCGCGGACGAAGTGATCATCTATACCGAGCAAGACTTCGTGGGGGAGATCCACCGTATTACCGGCGGCGCCGGTGTTCAGGTGGTGTACGACGGGGTCGGTCGAGATACGTTCGAGAAAGGGCTGGACTGCCTGGCCTTGCGAGGCTCGATGATCGTCTTCGGTCAGTCGAGCGGGCCGGTCGCTCCGTTCGACCCCCAGATTCTCAGCGCCAAGGGGTCTCTCTTCCTCCAACGTCCCACGCTCTTTCATCACGTCGTCTCGCGGGAAGACCTGTTGGAGCGGGCGGGCAGCATCCTGACCTGGGCCGCCGAGGGTGGCCTCTTGTTCCGAGTGGGCGGCGTGTTTCCGTTGGCGGAAGCCGCGGAGGCGCATCGCGCCCTCGAGGGGCGCGGAACCATGGGCAAGCTGGTGCTCGACACTCGGGAGTAGCGAGTCGGCACAGGCGGACCCGGTTCCCCGGCCCCCCTCGGTCCCGTGAGGGGTTTCCGTCCGGGAATAGCGCTACACTCTGACCTCCGTGGCCGCCGCAGTGGCATTATTCACCACAGTCGGGCACTTCGTGATCGGTCGAAAGCTCTATCTGTTGCCGATGCTGGCCGCCTCGTTCGACGAAGTCGCCCGGAAAGTCATGCACGCGGTGTTCCACTACGTGTCGGTGTTCTTGGTGCTATCGACGGCTGCGCTGGGCGCTGGAGCTTTCGGGGTGTCCTTGGGCGACGGCCCCGAGACGCACTTTCCGTTTCATCGCCCTCAACTACCTCTTCTTCGCCGTCGCGTTGTGGGCCGTCGCCCTGACCTCGGGCATCGAGAAGGCGCCCGTCAAGATGTTCCAGTGGGTCTTCTTCTTGATAGTCGCTGTCACAGCTTGGTTGGGGGATAGTTCCCGGGCGGAGCAGGCCCAAAGACGGGCCGCTGGTGTGGTACGTGAAGCCTGTCTGATATTGTCAAGATGATTCTGTTCACTCAGGTTCGGGGGGCTTCATGGGGCATCTAGGCCATCTGGACGCAGACTACCGGGCGCTTGCCGACAGGCTTCAGCACGGTCCCGTCGCTATGCCTGAGCCCGATGACGAGACCGCCCGCGCGGGCTGGCGGGAGATCCTCGAGATACTGTTCACGCCCGAGGAGGCAGCGGTGGCGTCGCGCATGCCGCTCCTGCCCATCTCGGTGTCTGCGCTGGCCGACCGCATCGGGATGGCGGCGGGTGAACTCGAACCACGTCTCGAAGCGCTCGCGGACAAGGGTGTCGTCATGGACATCCCGGGCCGGGGCCGGCGCGAGACCTCGTACCTTCTTGCGCCGCCGGTGGTGGGCTTCTTCGAGTTCTCGATGATGCGCGCCCAGGACTCGATACCCAAGGAGCGCATGGCCCGCGCGCTCCACGCCTACACGGTCGGCGACGACTCTTTCGCCCGTGAGGTCTTCGGTGGCAGGACGGTGGTCGGTCGCGCTCTGGTGCATGAGAGCGAGGTCGCCGCTGCCGACCTGCCCGAGGTGCTCGATTGGGAGCGCGCCTCGCAGGTGGTGGGTGCCGCCGCGCACCACGCTGTGTCCCTGTGCTACTGCCGCCACAAGGCGCAGCATCTCGGGCACGCCTGCGATCGTCCCGCGGATATCTGTCTCACTCTCGACGGCGGGGCCGACTACGTCATCCGGCGGGGATTCGGGCGTGCCGTGGAGCGAACCGAGGCCCTGGATCTGCTCGTGCAGGCTCGGGAACTCGGCTTGGTGCATATCGCCGACAACGTGCAGCAGCGGCCCACCTACATCTGCAGCTGCTGCGGGTGTTGTTGCGGGCAGCTGTCGGCGATCCGAGAGTTCGACATGCGTGCGGTCGTGCCCAGTGGATTCCAGGCTGAGTCCGATGAAGTGGCTTGTTCGGGGTGCGGCCGCTGCGCGAAGGCCTGCCCCATCGGGGCGATCACGATGCAGCCTCGGTACGTCGACGCGTCGCCGCGCAGCGTACTCGTGTCGAGTGTCGACGCGGAGCGGTGCATCGGATGCGGTGTGTGCGCGGGAGCCTGCCGGCGTGATGCCATGCGCATGATCAAACGCTCCCGCCGGCCCGAGGTCCCCGTGAACACGCTCGAGCGAGTGGTGCGGAGTTGCCTTGAGAAGGGACGGCTCGCCGATCTGATCGTGGACGAAGGCTCCAGCAGGGGCAACCGTTTCATCGGTCAGGTGGTAGAGGTGCTGACCGCCCTTCCCGCCGTCGATCGCCTGCTGGCCAGCGAACAATTGGGCTCTCGTTTCGTGAAGTACGCCCTGCAGCGAGGGCCCTCACTCGGCTGAAGCCTGGGTGAAGCCTGGGTGAGGGCTGGCTGAGGAATCCCGGCTGAGGCCGTCGCGCTGGGGGCCTCGTTCGGCTGATATCCAGCGGGGGGATCTTCCCCCGCCTAGCTAACTTCTCCTCTTGCGGAACACCCAGGTGCCCGCGACCAGAGCGGCCGCTGCGGCCAACACTGCGACCCACATCCAAAGCGCTCCGATTGTTTGTGTGAGGGGTTCAAGATCCATGTCTTCGTCCTCCTCTTGAGCGGTGTTGAAATGGAAGACCACGGTTCCCCGAGAAGGGGCTGCTCGGGCTCATCCATTCCTTACTTCCCATTATACTCTCTACTATCGCAAATGCATCTGCGGAAGGATCAATGGTTCGTCCTCCCCGGGCGGGCCAGTTCATCCCCCCGGCGCGCCAGTCCACTCTCCTTCGCCAGTCCACTCTCCTTCGCCAGTCCACACTCCTTCGTCGGTTCGCCCGGACCTCGTGCCGACAACCTGCCACAATAGGTGGATGACCGATCTGAGCGCACAGAACGAGACGCCGCTGACCGATGCTCTGCTCGAGCATCAGGCGTCGGCGATGGCCGTCTTCCACACGCCGGGACACAAGCTCGGAGCGGGGGCTCCGCCAGACTTGGTGGAGGCCGTGGGTGAGCGTATGCTCCAGGCGGACTTTGGGATCGCCAACGGTCTCGAGGACACGCAGGAATCCAGGGGCCTGCTGGCCCGCGCGGAAGCGCTGGCGGCCCAGGCGTGGGGCGCGGACATCGCCCATTTCTTGGTCAACGGGTCGACGAGTGGCGTTCAGGCAACGGTGCTCGCAGTGGCGGGACCTGGTGACACCATCATCGTGCCGCGGAACTCCCACAAGTCATTGCTCGCCGGGTTGATCTTCTCGGGCGCCCACCCCGTGTACGTGGAGCCGACCGTGCATCCGGGATGGGGGATCGCGGCGAACGTGCCCACCCGTCGGGTGCTGGCGGCTCTTGACGCCCATCCGCACGCGAAGGCGGTGTTCGTCACATCGCCCAGCTACAATGGTTTTTGCGCGGATGTCGAGGCTCTCGCGGAGCACGTACATGCAGCCGGGGTCCCGCTGATCGTGGACCAAGCTTGGGGCGCCCACCTGCGCTTCTGTTCGAAGCTGCCCGTGGATGCGATGGGGGCCGGAGCGGACGTTGCGATCACGAGCGTGCACAAGCTGCTGAGCGGGCTCTCTCAGGCCTCGATCGTGCTGGCGCGTCGGGGGCGTATCGACACCGACCGACTGCGTGCCATGGTGAGGATGCTGCAGACCACGAGCCCGCTGGCTCCGATACTTGCCTCCATCGACAGCGCGCGGGCGCAGATGGTGGCCGATGGAGAGAGACTGTGGTCGGCGGCACTGGCCCTTGGGACGCACGCCCGGTTGGAGATCGCGCGGATCGAGGGGATGGAAGTGCTCGGCGTCGATGAGCGGGCGGTTGCGGACGCCGGCGGTTTCGACCCAGTGCGGCTTACGGTGTCGGCGACGGCGCTCGGACTGACCGGGTACGAGTTGGAGCGGATGCTGCGGCTCGGGCCCCGGGTGGCGGTAGAGGCGGCCGATCCGCGCAACGTGGTGGTGAACGTCACCTTCGGCGACTCGGACGAATCGATCGACCGGCTGGTTGCGGCACTCCGGCTGATAGCCGAGTCCGCCGCGCCTGCCGCGTCGGACCTCGGAAGTCGTCTCGGAGCGCCCGGTTCCTCCGGAGCGCCCGGCTCCGCCGATGGCATCGACCGGTTCGGCGAACCAGCCGGCTCCATCGGTCCGCGCGAACCCAGCGGTCTCGTCGAGCCCGTCCCCGTCGTCCCGGTGATGAGCCCCCGCGACGCCTTCTTTGCGTCCACCAGGGCGCTGCGTCTCGACCAAGCGGTGGGCGAGGTGAGCGGTGAGATGGTGATCCCGTATCCGCCCGGCATACCCGTTCTGGCGCCGGGGGAGCGGATAACGACCGAAGTGACCGAGTACCTGAAGAAGGCGGCCTCATTGGGCCTTTCGGTGCACGGACCACACGACGCCACACTCGCGACCCTGCGGGTGGTGCAGCGCTAGACTCTCAGCAGCTTCTAGGCCGGCGTCCAGCGCGCTACGTCGTTCCCCTCGAGGAGTTCCCAATGGCCCTCGACTCCAGCGCCGCGGGCGCCGAGCTCGAAATGCAGCATGGCGATGCCGCAATCGAGCCGTTTTGAGATCACCGGGGTATCCCGGCCTTCGAAGAAGAGACGGACCGACCTACCTTCCAGGGCGAATCGCCAGGGTTGACGGTTCGTGGCCGAAGGGGCCACTCGCACGAGTTCGAGGCCGCTCTTGACCCACTCCGGCCAGAATGCGCTGCCGGGCGCGATGGCCTCCGCGGAGCGTCGACTGCCCGCTCGAACCATGCCTGCGGTGGCCCGTTCGCCGAGTGTCTTGTCTTCGTGGGAGTAGCCCAAGGCCGAGATCGAATAGACGTGTTCGTGTTCTTCGAGGCCCAGCATCCGCATCACTTCGCGCCGGCGCACGCCTCCCCCGATCCAGCAGGTGGAGAAGCCCAGTGCGGTCGCTTCCAGCACCGCGCCTTCGGCCGTGTAGCCCGTTCGGGCGGCCGCGTCGGGAAGTCTCCTATCACCTACGAAGATCAAAGCCGACGGTGACGACACCTTTCCATAGACTCCGAGAAGCCAGCCGGTGAAGATATCGGGCGGCGCCTCGGCCAGCACGACGGTGCGAGCCCCGGGGAACGGTGAGTATGTTGCGCAGAGCCGGGTGAGGGCCTCCGCCTCCGCGCCCGCGATCGGCCGCCCGGGGACGTACACTCTTCTCGAGCGTCTGCTCTGTGCTGCTTCGGCCCACCGGGCCACGGGCGTGTCTTCCGGATGAGCCATGGGGTGGATGATACCTTGCCGCGCGCCGCGGAGCAGGAGGTGCGCCGCGCGCCGCGGAGCGCCGTGCGCGGGTGGCCGACTCCGGGGGACGGGTGTTTGGGGTCACCGACGGCGGGTATTCGGGATTCGAATCGGTGCGCGTGACAGATCGGTCGAGCGGGCGCACTCAGAACGAACCGAGGACCGGAGCATGCATGAAATGGATAGGTAGACGCACCAGTACGAACGTCGAGGATCGCCGCGGCACGCGGCGGGGCGGTCTGGTTCTGGGCGGCGGCCTGGGGTCGGTCATCCTCGTGGTCCTGTTCCTCGTGCTGGGTGGGGACCCGGCCCAGCTGCCCAGCCAGGGAGGGGTGGCGTCGCAGCAGGGGGCGGCGCCCACTGCCGCCGAACAGGAATTGGCCGATTTCGTGGGGGTGGTGCTCGCCGACACGGAGGAGGTGTGGACGCAGCTGTTCCAGGAAACCGGCCGCACCTATCAGGAGCCGCGTCTCGTGCTCTTCACCGATGTGGTCGACTCGGCGTGCGGCACTCAGAGTTCGGCGGTCGGCCCGTTCTACTGCTCTTCGGACCAGACCATCTACATCGACCTGAGCTTCTATGACGAGCTGCGAAGACGTCATGACGCTCCCGGTGATTTCGCCCAGGCGTATGTGGTAGCTCATGAGGTGGGGCACCATGTCCAGTACCTTCTCGGCATCAGCCAACAGGTGAGCGACCTACGCGGCCAGGTGAGCGAGACCGAGTACAACCAGTATCTCGTGCGGCTCGAGTTGCAGGCGGACTTCCTCGCCGGGGTGTGGGCCTACCACGCGCAGCAGAACTGGCAGGTACTCGAGCCCGGCGACATCGATGAGGCCCTGCGAGCGGCGAGCGCGATCGGCGACGACCGGCTGCAGAAGGAAGCGACTGGACGAGTCGTGCCGGACTCGTTCACGCACGGCACCTCGCAGCAGAGGGTACGCTGGTTCCGCAAAGGCCTCGATACAGGGGACATGTCGCAGGGTGACACCTTCAGCACGGATGAGCTCTAAGCGTTACACTGCGGGCAGCGTCAGCAGGGGAGAAGGGGAGGCGGCACGATGATGGCTGATGGGTCCGTTCGCGCGGTGCTGTTCGATATGGAGGGCACGCTGGTGAGCTTCGAGTGGCGCCTGGAGGAGGGCGAGGCGGAGCTTCGTCGGGGCTACGAAGCCTTGGCTTTCTCTCCCGAGACCTTCGCAACGGAGAGCTACTCGGGCATGTGGAATCTGGCGCTGCGCACACCCGACGCGCCGGCCGATGAGGCGGCACTGCACCTTGCCCTTGACCCGGTCTACGACCGGTACGACCTCGACGCCCTGTCTCGCTGGCAGCTGCGAGACGGAGCGTCGGAGACACTCGAAGCGCTCGGCCGCGCCGGGCTCCATGTTGGCCTGGTGAGCAATATCGGCCGGCGCGCGCTGAGTGCGGGTATCGAGGACCTCGGTATCCGTCCGTGGTTCGACCTGGTGCTGAGTCGCGACGACGTGCGTTTCATGAAGCCTGATGGCGACGGCCTGCGCCGTGCTCTCGATATCCTCGAGGTCGAGCCTGCGGAGGCTCTCTTCGTAGGCGACAGTCGTACCGACGTGGCCGCTGCGCGCGACGCGGGAGTGGCCGTCGCCATCATCGCGGGCGGCGAGAGCACCAGAGAGGCGCTCGCGGCCGCGCCGCCCGATCACTACCTCGCGTCGCTCTCGGAGATCACGGGCCTCCTCGGCGTGTAGGCCGTCGAGGCCGCCATGCCGGAGCTCCCAGATCTCGAAGCCTACCTCGCTGCTCTCGGTTCGCGCATCGTCGGGGCGCGACTTCTACGTGTCACGCTGGCGAACCCGTTCCTTCTGCGGACATTCGAACCTCCGCTGGAAGCAGCGGAGGGTCGCACGGTGACGGGCGTCGAGCGGTTGGGAAAACGCATCGTGATCGTCCTCGAAGGGGATCCCGAGCTGTTCCTCGTGATCCACCTCATGATCGCGGGTCGCCTCCACTGGAAGGAGCCGGATGCTGCCGTACCCCGCGGTCGGGGACTGGCTGCGTTCTACTTCCCCGGCGGCGCCTTGCTCCTCACCGAGGCGGGGAAAAAGAGGCGGGCCTCACTGCATGTGGTGGTCGGGCGCGGCGCTCTGAACGCTCTGGACCCGGGTGGTCTCGAGGTGATGTCGGCTTCAACGGAGCGATTCCGGGAGGCTCTGAGCCACGAGAACCACACCTTGAAGCGCGCGCTCACCGATCCGCGCATCATGAGCGGCATCGGGAACGCCTACTCCGACGAGATCCTCCATCGTGCGGGTCTGTCTCCCTTCAAACAGACCGCTGGGCTGACCGAAGAAGAGTCCACCCGACTCCACCAGGCTACGCTCAGCGTCCTCTCAGAGTGGACTCGGTCCCTGATCGATGAGATGGGGGAGGGCTTCCCCGAGAAGGTCACCGCGTTCCGACCGGATATGGCGGTGCACGGGCGCTATCGGCTTCCGTGCCCGGTCTGCGGCACGCTCGTGCAGCGAATCGTGTACGCTGAGAACGAGAGCAACTATTGCCCTCGGTGCCAGGCCGGAGGCCGGGTGCTCGCCGATCGGGCGCTTTCGAGACTGCTGAAGGACAGCTGGCCGAAGACCATCGACGAACTTGAGGCGAAGCGCAGCGCGCCTGGTTCGTGATTGATTCGTGAGTCAGGCGAGTCGCCCGCCTGGCGCCGCCCGTCATCCGAAGAGAGGAGGGAACTCTCGGTGACTCCTCGCGACAGAGTGCTCGCCGCGCTGGCGGGCGACCGGCCCGACGCCATCCCGTGCGCGCTTGGTTTCTTCCAGCAACCGCTCTTCGGCGCCCGCGACGGCGACGAACTCTTCGACACCGACGTGCGCTTCGTGGGATTCGATCCTTCGCCGGATCAGGAGGACTTCTTCTCGTATCTCGATTCGCTGCCCCCGGACGTCCACGTGGGCAGCGTGGCTCAGCTGCGGGTCTATGAGGAATGGGGCTCTACCATCCCGAGAGTCCCGGCGCACATCCGCTGGCCCGCGGCGGCGCTATAGGGGAGTTCGTCGAACGGATCGCGGCGGGCCTCACCGACCCGAGGCGTCACGAAGGCCTGCCCGCCGAGGTGCGGCGCCTGCAGGATCGCGGGCTGGCCGTTGCCGGCGCGCCTCCTCACCTCGGCGGAGAGTTGTTCGAGTCGGCGTACCGGCTCCGCGGTTTCCAGCGTTTCATGGCCGACCTTCTGGAGCGTCCCGCCCTTGTGGACTACTTGCTGGACCAGCTGACCGCCATGTCGCTTCGCAATTGCGTGGCGATCGTCGAGGCTGGGGTGGACGTGCTCCTCCTCGACGACGACGTCGCAGGTTCGCACGGCATGCTCATCAGTCCGGCCACATGGCAGCGCTTCTTCAAGCCGCGGATGATCCAGCTGATCGAAACGGCTAGGCAGGTGCGACCGGAGGTGCGGGTGTTCTATCACTCCGACGGCGACTTCACGCGTCTGACCCCCGAACTCGTAGAGATCGGAGTGGACGTAGTGAATCCGTTGGCGCCCGATTGCATGGACGCTGCCGCGATCAGACGTGCCCTGGGGCCGCGCCCGGCCTTCTGGGGAACGGTGGGCACCGCCGCGTTGTGGGACACCGGCACTCCCGACGAGATCCGGCGCGAGGTGGCGCGGAGCGTCGCGGAGATCGGCCCCGCGGGCCTGGTGTTGTCCCCCGCCTACGACGTAGACTTCACCCCCAGGGCGAACATCGAGGCCTTCATCGAGGCCGTACGAGATATCGGACAGGGGGCGACGTGAAGGTATGCGTGTATGGAGCGGGCGCGATCGGTGGGTATCTAGGCGTCCGGCTGGCGATAGCAGGGAACGAAGTGTGCGCCGTAGCCCGCGGCGACACGTTGGCCGCCGTGCGCGAGGGAGGCTGGCGTCTGCAGATGGGCGATGACCTGCACACGGTACTGGTGCAGGTGTCGGACGATCCGGCCGAACTCGGTACGCAGGACCTCGTCGTCGTGTCCGTGAAGGCGACCGCGATGAAAGAAGTGGCGGCGGGCATCGCTCCGCTCCTCGGCCCGGAGACGGTGGTGCTCACCGCCATGAATGGAGTGCCGTGGTGGTTCTTCGACGGGTTCGGTGGGGAGTTCGAGGGCATGCGCCTCGAGGCCGTTGACGCGGGGGGAGCGATCGCGGATGCGATCCCCACTCACCATGTCCTGGGAGGCGTGGTGCATATGAGTTGCGCCGTGGCCGAGCCCGGCTTGGTGCGTCACGTGGCGGGAAACCTGGTCATGATCGGGGAACCCTCCGGCGGCGATTCGGAACGGCTGCGCGCCGTGGCGGACATGCTTGCCGGCGCAGGCATCGAAACCCGGGTCGTCCCGTCCATCCAATCCGAGATCTGGTACAAGCTCTGGGGCAACATGACCATGAACCCCATCTCGGGTCTCACCGGGGCCACGTGCGACCGGATCCTCGACGACCCCCTGGTGAACCGGTTCTGCCTCGGGGTCATGGCCGAAGCCTCGGCGACAGGCGATAAGATCGGGTGCCCCATCGCCCAGAGCGGAGAAGAGCGGAACGCACTGACCAGGGAACTCGGCGCGTTCAAGACCTCGATGTTGCGCGACGTCGAAGCCGGGAAGGCGGTGGAACTGGACGCCCTCGTGACCGTTGTAGCCGAGATCGCCGCCAAGGTCGGGGTCTCGGCGCCGCACATCGACACGCTCCTCGGCCTCGCCCGGTTGCACGCCCGCGTGAGGGGGCTCTACCCCGAGGAGTCCGGGCCCGAGGAGTCTGGCCCCGAGGCCTGAGGTCCTCGGCGCCGTGCCGGCGCCGACGGACTCCCGGAGCGCGGCATCGTCGGCAAGAGCCGCGGCCGACGAGGGCGGCGGCCGACAAGCCCTCCGGCGAGTCCTAACCCAAGGCGTCGTCCAGTCGCCGCAGGGCAGTCTCCAGCGTACTGCGCGGGCACCCGAAGTTGAGCCGCAGGAACCCGGGCGTGCCGAACGCCCGGCCGTCGGAGAGCCCCACGCCGGCCGCCACGCAGTGGGCGGCTGGATCTTCCGATCCCAACGCGCGAACGTCGAGCCATGCCAGATACGTGGCCTCCACGTGCGTCGTGGTGATCCCGGAACCCAGACCGGCGACCCACTCCTCCATCACGGCGCGGTTGCCTCGTAGGTACTCGAGAAGGGCCGCGAGCCACGGCCCGCCCCCGCGATAGCAGGCTTCGGCCGCCACCACCGAGAAGCAGCCGGGCAGCGAGAAGAGGCCCCTGGCCGCCTGTTTGAAGGCCTGCCGAAGCCGGGCATCCGGAATGATCGCGTACGCGAAGTTGAGGCCGGGCACGTTGAAGGTCTTGCTGGGCGACATCAGGGTGACAGTGAACGCGTCGGCGTCTGGGGCGACCAGGGTGGCGGGAACGTGTTCCACGAGGTCGAGCAACAGGTCGCAGTGGATCTCGTCGGAGCAGAGCACCAGGTCGTGCCGGCGGCAGAAATCCACCACTATCTCGAGTTCGGCGCGCTCCCATGCCCGCCCGAGGGGGTTCTGGGGGTGGCAGAGGAGCAGTACGCGCGTCGACCCATCCACCACCCGCTCCATCTCTTCGAGCGGCATGCGCCATCGACCGGTCTCATCGAGGCGCGCGGACACCGTCTGGAGACGCCGCTCCTGGTTCGGTGGAGCCTCTAGGAACGGGGGATAGGCGGGAATGAGCGTCATGACGCCCTCGCCGAGCCCTGCGTAGGCCCGGCAGACGACGTTCAGCGCGGGCACGACGCCGGGGGTATACACGATCCAATCGGGGTGCACAGCCCAGGAGTATGTCGCCGCGAGATGGGTCGTGATCGCCTCGAGCAAGGAGTCCGGCATGTGCGCGTAGCCATAGACACCGTGCGACGCGAGGGTCTGCACGGCTTCGATCACCGGCGCGGGCGCCTCGAAGTCCATATCGGCCACCCAAAGTGGAAGCACATCCGGCCCGTAGCGACCCCACTTCAGACTGGCCGTGCCTGTGCGGTCCACGACCCGGTCGAAGTCGGGAGATGGCATGTTGTTCGGCCGATCGGTCACGACGAGATGATACCGGTTCGCGCGGCGGCTGAGTCCGTCACGTTCGCCAATGCCTGTCGCGCCGGGTGAGAGCCGCTGGTGTCCTCACGGCGCCCAGCTCTCACCGATCTCGATGTGCGAGATCCGGTAGGTGGTGACACCGGACATGCCGTCATCCGTGAACTCGGTGTGTTTGCGCACGGTGAAGCGCAACGTGCGGTTGTGGTCTCCGTGCTCGACCCCTTCGACACGGAACGTGGCGTCGGAGAGGAACGGGGACTCCGGGTCGACGTACGTCGTCTCGGAGATCCACTGTGTTTCGTACGTCTCGGCCGCGTTGGCCTTCGCCGATTCGAGGAGCTCGGGATACTCTTGGAGCGCTGTTCCCTCCAGGAGGTCGGGGGGTGGTGCTCCCGTGGCCTGCCCCGCGGAGATCGCCTGCACGATCGCCGCCGTGAGCTGCGTGGTCATTCCGACCGCGCTGCCGGCGTCTTGCGCGACGACGCTGAGGGTGAGGTCGGGTGGCGTGTATGGGCCACGGATGACGGCGTAGCCAAGCAGGTACGCCATGCCTCCCACGATCCACAAGGCCACGAGGAATCCGATGACTGCTCCCGTACGTGCCATGCCTCGCCGCCCGTGCGGCATGTCGTTCGTCCGCACCACCCGCAGCTCGCCACCCGCCCGGACGAGTCTGAGTCCCGCGACGTTCCTTCCGACGCTTTGGTTCCGTCCCGGGCGTTTGCGGCCGCGCCAGTAGTACCAGGGCCACACGCCGATCGTGACCAACAGGACCCCGGCCGCGACGAAGCGCCCTATCCAAGTGAGTGTGGTGACGCCCGTGGAAGAGGAGAACACGGGGACCACGAGTGTCAGCGGCAACGCCAGCGCAAGCGGGGCCAACGCGACCACGACGTCCACGACGGCGGCCACCGTGGTGCGGGCGTTGCTTGGCATCGGCAAGGGGCTGGGCGGAGCGAGCATCCCGCGCTCGGAAAGGATGCCCGCGGCGAACGATTCCGGGGCACCCATCGTACCGAGCACCTCGTCGACCCGACCGTCGCGCGCGGCCTCAGAGAGGTACGAGGCGACCTCTGTGCGGATCTCGGCTGCCTCGACCGGTCCGAGCAACTCGAGCGCCTCCTCGAGTCGCGTGAGGTAGTCGTCCAGGAGCGCGCTTCTAGGATCGCCATCGAGGCGGGCGTCATGGGCGGGGTTCATCGCGTCTCCTCCTCGAGAAGCCTGAGTGCGTTGTGGAGTGTCTGCCACTGCTCCGATGCTCTGACCAGGAACTCCCGGCCGGCCTCGGTCACTTCGTAGTCTTTGCGTGGGGGGGCGTCGCCCTCCTGGAGCCAGGCGCCGGTCACAAGGCTCTCGGCCTCGAGTCGTTTGAGCACGGGGTAGACAGTGCTCTCGCCTGCCACGGTCTCCCCCAATTCCTGTAGGTGACGGGATATGGCATACCCATGCAAGGGGCCACGGGCCGCGAGTAGCCGCAGCACGAGCAGCTCGACCACTCCCTTTCTGAGCTGAGCCACCCAGGAGGAGAAGCTGTCCAACGTCATGCCTCCTTAATACAACGCATCGAACACTAGTACACAATGAATGGTACTACGCAATGAATGGTACTCCGCGCACGAGGGGAAATCAAGACTTCGGGTCGGAGCAGCGCCCCGCCTTTGCGCCCCGAGGCCGGAGTCCCCGGCGTACGCGATCCTGAGGGGCTATGGTTCAGTGCGCGTAGTGTCGATACTATGAGTCGTACAGGCAAAGCCTTGTGGCGACACTGACTGGCGTTCGGGGAGGTTCGGGACATCTTGAGGCGATTCAGATGAAGATTTCCAGGGGATCCGCGCCTGACGCACCGCTCGACGCCAAGCTGAGGACTTCGGGGGCGCGAGTCATGCGTCGCGCGATCTGGGTTTCCGTCGTGGGTGGGTTGGCCGCCGTGGTGCTGGTGTCTCTGGGCGTCTTCTTCGTGCTCTCGGACCGAGTCATCCATGAGGCCGAGGATCTGGCAACGCGCCTAGGCATGGCCATAGTGGTGAGTCACGCGGATGACCTCTTGTCTGAGGAAGCGGGTGGGCGCCTCGTGCTCGACGTGACCAAAGACGATGCCGTCCGACTCGATGCGCAGCTCGATCAAATCGTCGAGCCCTTCGACATCGTCAAGATCAAGGTTTACGACACCGAGGCACGCATCGTGTACAGCACCGATGCGAAGATAATTGGCATCATCGACCAAGAGAACGAGCGGCTGGGCCGGGCGCTTGCCGGCACGGTCGATTCGAAGCTCGAGAGCAAGGACGAGGTCATCGACCTGCAGGAAGAGACCAGGTTCGATCGCGACGTGGTCGAGACCTACGTTCCGATCTTCGACCGACAGGGCCAGGTCGTCGGTTCGTTCGAGGTCTATCAAGATATAACCGGCACGATCCGCGAACTCCGGGCGGTGGTCGCCTACATCACCGTGATGATCCTGGTGGTCATCTCCATCCTGGTTGCGCTCTCACTCTATGTCCTCAGGGGGGCGACTCGTCGGTTCGATATTCGTGAGCGGCAGCTCTTGGCCCAGTCGAGCACTGACAACCTCACCGGTCTCAGCAGTCGGGGGGCGATCTACGAGCGCGCAGTCGAGGAGTGCAGCCGTATGGCACGCCTGGCGGAGCGACCTCTGGTCGGCGCCCTCGGCGTGATCTTCGCCGACGTGGACCGCCTCACACTGGTGAACGACGAGTACGGTCACGAAGCGGGTGACGAGGTGCTCCGCGAGGTCGCACGGCGGCTCGGCACCTGTGTCCGTTCGTATGACCTCGCGGGGCGCTACGGAGGGGAGGAGTTCCTCATGCTCCTCCCGGAGACTTCTCTGGCTACAGCCGCCAGCGTTGCCGAGCGGCTTCGCGCCTCGGTCTCGAGCACCTCTGTGACGACGAGCAAAGGGGAGATCCCTGTCACGATGAGCATCGGTGTTGCTGCCGCGAACTGTGGAGCCATTGATGTCGACGGCGCCCTTCGCCTTGCTGAAGAGGCGCTGCTACTGGCAAAGGCAAGAGGCTGCAACGCGGTGGTGGTGATGCCTCCGCTACCCGGGCCTGCCGCGTGACGGTGGGCAAAGACCGTGCAACGCGACCTGGATGCCAAGGGTGAACTCGCCCGGGGGGCGACGAAGGTCCTCGGGCGGCACCGCTAGGACCATGTGCTTCGCTCCTTCATGAGTCCGCCCCTTCGCGGGGAGCGCTCTGCCTTGCGCTAAGATATGAAGCAGCGGCGCACACGTGTTCGGGAGACAGGTGCCATGGACCACGAAGACCACACGCAGGAGTCAGTTGCGCGAGAACCAGATGAGGTCTGCGATCTAGACGACTGCGCCTGCACGGGGAAGAACATCGGGAAGTTCACCTCACCCGCCGCCCTGCTTGCGATCGCGGAACACGAGTGCCTGAGCGGCTACGACATGGCGGAGCGCCTCCGCTCCATGCCCCTAGGCGGTGAGACGGGCCCTGACTCCGGAGGTCTGTATCGCACGTTGCGCCGCATGGAACGCTTCAACCTGGTCACCTCCGAGTGGGACACGGAAGGGGGCGGGCCGGCCCGGCGCCTCTATAGCCTAACCAACCTGGGCGACGCCTGCTTGGACCGGTGGGCCGACACACTGAGGGGTCATCGTGACGCCATCCAGGCGTTCCTCGAGGACTTCGAGGAACTACGGCGCGACGGTGGAAGGGGCGAGATCGGGGCGGGCAGCGAAGACCGGAAAGGCGCGAAAGGCCCACTGGACTCAAAGGGCCGCGAGGGCCGCGAGGGCTCCTAGGATCGATCCGGCCGGCCGGCTCGTAGGCTTCTTGGGCCCACGTGAGCGCGCATGAACTCTGTGATCTCGCCGAGTCCCGGCGCGGCCTTGCGTCCGGCCACGACCTGGTAGGCTATGCCTCCCGCGAGCGCGCCCGCGACGGGACCCACCAGGTAGACCCAGATCGCACTCAGATCGCCACTCACCAGGGCGGGCCCGAGTGAGCGCGCCGGGTTCATGGAGGCCCCGGTGAGTGGTCCGGCCCACAGGGCCGCGAGCCCGACCGTGGCGCCGATAGCGGCGCCGGCGATGCCCCCCACGGCTCGCGCATCCGTCGCCACCGACACGATCACCACCATCAAGATGCCGGTGAGTATGGCCTCAAGGACCAGGGCGTTCGTGGGAGTCACCGTCGGCAGTGTCGCGCCCACCCCGGCCACCGGGCCCAAAGATATCCGCAGGATGGCGGCCGCCGCGATCGCGGCGGCCGACTGGGCGGCCACGTATCCGGGCACCCGGCGCCACGGGAAGTGGCCGATCGCCGCAAAGGCGATGGTGACGGCGGGGTTGATGTGGGCGCCCGAAACGTGACCAAGTGCGTAGACCACCACCATGACAGTCAACCCGAACGTCAGCGCGATCCCGATTTGGTTGGGAGAGCCGGTAGCCGCACCGGACATGATGGCTCCCGCGCCCGCGAACACCAGAGCGAACGTCCCGATGAACTCTGCCAGGCATGCGCGAACGCTCTTCATGAGGTCACCGTTTCCCCGCCTAGGACCAACCGTCGCCTGAGAACATGCGAGGCGCGCGGTCCTTCCAGGGCACCGAATGCTCCGCTAGATGACGTGGTCAGTTATATGTGTAAAAGAATACCACGGGCGGGCGAGGCACGCGAGAACCTTTCCCGGAGGCGAGGAGGCGTAGCGGTTCTTTGTGCCGAAAAGGAGCTTCGAGTTCAGCGGGCGGGTGGTAGGCTGTGCGAACCGGGGCGATCGGGTGACGGTGTCCGATCGTCGAGTTCACGCTCGAAGGGGGATCTGTTGGCCAAGCCGACGAAGCACGCCGGAACGATCTGTCTCGTCCTCTCGATCATCGTCGTGGTGGGGGCCTTGATCGGGCTGCTGGCGAAGAGCCCTCTCGTGTTGCTCATCGCCCTCACCGGGAGTGTGGCCTACCAGGTGTACCGCACCGAAGGCGAGACGACCCGCTGGGCGTCTCGCGCGCTGCTGGCCACACTCGTTCTTGAGTTCCTCTTGGTCATCTTCGGAGTGAGTTTCGATCTGGCGGCGTTCCTGGGGACCTCGGAGCGCACGGTCGCCGGCTACCGCGTGCCTCTGGGGGATATCAAGCTTGTCGGACCGGCAGTGATGGCGGTGTGCGCCATGATCTTGTTGGTGCGCACTCGGGGCCGCTATACGCGTTGGCTCTCGGTGAACATCCTTGTGGGCACCTTGGCGCTGGCCTACGTCCTGGACCCCGTCGTATTCCAGGAACTCGTGCGCAGCGGCCTCGACGGCAACTAGACTCCTCCGCTCGGCCGGAACCGAGGCTGGGCAACAGCGCGAGGACCGCCGTGAGGACCGCCGGGAGGACCGCCCCGAGGCAGGATCGCGAGGCTAGCGTGGTATCTTTGGCCGTGATGACCTCGTCGACCGGGGAGCCGTCTGGTGCTGAATAAGATCCTCACTCATAGTCACGAGCAGCTCCTCGCCGAGGTGCGGCGCCTGCTCGCGGGGCTCCAGGTGGCTCTGGCCCGGTACGAGGCCGCCCGCGACGACCAAGCCACGCTCGAGGCCTCAATCCACCAACTCGACGAACTCTTCTTGGTGGTCGTGGCGGGTGAGTTCAACGCCGGCAAGAGCACCTTCATCAATGCTCTCTTGGGCAGCGAACTGCTCGAACAGGGAGTCACGCCCACGACCACGCGCATCCACTCGCTTTCGTACGGACCCACCGTGGCCCGCGACGATGGCGCCGACGGCGTGGTGAGGATAGTCGCTCCGGTGGAGCTGCTCCGTCAGGTGCAGATCGTCGATACCCCGGGCACCAACGCCCTGGATCGGGACCACGAGGCCATCACTCAGAAGTTCGTGCCCCGGTCCGACCTGGTGCTCTTCGTCACCTCGGCCGACCGCCCGTTCACAGAGAGCGAACGCCGCTTCATCGAAGCGATCCGCGAATGGGGCAAGAAGATCGTGTTCGTGGTCAACAAGGTGGACATCCTCCGCGGCGATGACGACATCGCCGAGATCGAGCGTTTCATCGTCGAGAACGCCGATCGTCTGCTCGGCTTCGCGCCGGTGGTGTTCGCCGTGTCGTCGCGGCTCGCGCTCGAGGCGAAACTCGGCGGAGGCGAAGGTGATGGTGGAGGCGAAGGTGCGCCAGGCGCTGCCGCAGCCGCCAACCAAGACCTCATGGTCCGTAGCCGCTTTCGTGCCCTCGAAGAGTACGTGGTCGAGACACTTGACGAGACCGAGCGGGTCCGGCTGAAACTCCTCAACCCGCTCGGGGTGGGCCTGAGTCTGAACCGGCGCTACTCCGAGGCGGTCGAGGGGCGTATCGAGTTGCTGCAGGGCGACTTCACCGCGCTCGACGACATCGAGCGGCAACTCGACCTCTATCAGGAAGACCTCACGCGGGAGTTCCGCTTTCGCCTCACCGATGTCGACAACGTGCTGCACGAATTCGAGAAGCGCGGCAATGACTTCTTCGAAGAGACCATCCGCATCACGCGCACATTCGACCTGATCAACAAGTCGAAGATCAAGGCTGAGTTCGAGCGCAAAGTGATCGCCGATGCTCCCAAGCAGATCGAGAAGAAGGTGGAGGAGATCATCGACTGGGTCATCGGCGCCGAGTTGCGCCAATGGCAGACAGTTGGAGAGCACCTGAGCCGCCGCCGGTCCAACCACCCCGATCGCGTGATCGGCGAGATCGGCAGCTTCGACTACGATCGCGGCCAACTCCTCGACACGGTCGGCCGCGCCGCCCAACGCACCATCGACGGTTACGACCGCGATCTCGAGTCGACACGCCTGGCCGACTCCGTTCAGAGCGCCGTGGCCGGCATCGCCGTGCTGGAAGTAGGTGCACTTGGCCTGGGCGCTGTGATCACCATCCTGGCGACTACGCAACTCGTTGACGTGACCGGCGCGCTCGCCGCCGGCACCATGGCTACGCTCGGACTGTTCGTGCTTCCGAACCGGCGCCGCAAAGCCAAGACCGAGCTGTCGGAGAAGATCGGGGAGCTCCGGGAGGAGCTCATGCACATGCTCACAGCTTCGTTCGACCAGGAGATCGAGCGGAGCGCCTTCCGCATCAGGGAGGCGGTCGCACCCTATACTCGGTTCGTGCGCTCGGAGCGAGAGCGCCTCGACCAGATGCAGACGCACCTCGCGGATTCCGCGCGCGAGTTCGAAGAACTCTCGCGCCGGGTGGAGCGTCTCTAGAAGCCCGATCACTCGTACGGAGGTCTCGACAATGGAACCCACACAGCAGGTACTGGAAGCGATGAAGCAGGCGGGCGAGCCCGTCAACGCCGGCAAGGTCGTGGAACTCACCGGACTCGACCGCAAGGTGGTCGACAAGGCCATGGCCGATCTGAAGAAGACCAGTGAGATCGTCTCCCCGAAGCGGTGCTTTTGGCAGCCGGCGTAGCAGGCTGTTGAAGAATGGACGCTTCGCCGCCGGGGCGCGATGGGCACGCGTGAGGCAAGGACGAGAGGGAGCGCTCGTAGCAGCGCTACGTGCGCGACCGAGGACGCCGCATCGCGCCGTCCAGTGCGTTCTGGCGGCCAAAGCTTCGATCTTCAACAGCCTCCTAGGCGCGATCCAAGCAACGCTTCCTTGACCGACGGAGGGCCGGGACTCGCATCCGCGCCCTCCACTCGTTTCTGATCGCGGCAAGGCTTCGATCAGGCGCGGTCGTATTCGCGACGGCGCTGTCCCGCGTGCCGGTGGTATCCTGCGATCGGAGCCCAGGGTGTCGTGCGTTGGGCCGACGACAAGGGGAGGTAGACGGTGTTCGAGGGGCTCTTCACCGGTGAAGCACTGGTGGCGCTGCTCACGTTGTTGGTGCTTGAGATCGTGCTGGGCATCGACAACGTGATCTTCATCGCGATCGTGACTGAGTCCCTTCCCGAGGAGCAGCGTCCCCGCGCACAGCGCCTCGGTCTTGGGCTGGCGCTCTTCGGACGGGTGGCGCTCGTGCTCGGGATCTCGTACCTTCTCAAGCTCGAGGAACCTCTCTTCACCGCTTTCGGCCATGAATTCAGCGTGGCCGACTTCGTGCTGATCTCGGGTGGTCTGTTCCTCGTATACAAGTCTGTACGCGAGATATTCGAGACCACGGAGGTCAAGGACCACGAGCGCGCCGTGGCCAAGCCCCGTGGGTCGTACGCAGGGGTCATCGCGATGATCCTGGTGATCGACATCATCTTCGCCATCGATTCCGTGCTCACGGCCGTAGGTCTCACCTCGCAGATAGTCATCATCGTGATCGCGATCGCCGCCGCCATCGGGGTGATGATGTTCTATGCCCCACCGCTCTCGCGTTTCATCACCCACCATCCGAGCGTCAAGATCCTTGCGTTGAGCTTTCTGCTGCTCATAGGTGTCATGCTCTTCATGGACGGCTTCGGTCGCCACATCGAGCGAGGGTACATCTACTTCGCCATAGCGTTCGCTCTGGGCATCGAGGTGCTCAACTTCAGGCGGCGCCGGAATCTCGAGGCGAGACAAGACCCGGTGTCGGGCGACTAGGGACGGTAGTGCCGCAGGCGCCTAGGGATGCGCGCGCGGGTGGCACGGGCAAGGTTAGGGTGTGTGAACCGGTGCCCCGAGGGTAGGTACGAGAGCATGGACCTTCTGCCCGAGCGACTGTCGTTGTTTCCGCTTCAACTCGTCCTACTGCCCGGAGAGCTTCTGCCCCTTCACATCTTCGAGGAGCGGTACAAGAAGCTCGTGTCGCGCTGCCTGGAAGATGGGGAGCCCTTCGGAGTGGTCCTTCGATTGGGCGACGGCGTCGCAGCCGTGGGTTGTCTGGCGCGGCTGGTGGCTGTGCTCGAGGAGTTCCCCGACGGGAGATCCAACATCGTGGTGCGCGGGGGGACCCCCTTTCGGATCCTGGCGATCGATGTTCCCGATGACGCCGACGAGGAGCCCTTGGGAGTCGCCGTGGAATACCTCGAGGAGGAGCCGGATGAGGCGTCGGGAGAGGAGCCGGCCGAAGAGCGGGCCGAAGAGCCCACCGAGGCGTCGGAGCCGGCCGACCTTGGTGAGGTCGATACCCCGGATGCCCCTACTCCTTTAAGTGAGCTGCTCCGGCGATTCGAGGCCGCGCGGGGGGGCGACGAAGCGATCGGCGATGAAGCTGTGGCGCCGGTCGATGACGAAGCGCTTGCCGACGCAGAAGCGCTTGCCGGCGAAGATGCCTTTGTCGATGAAGACGGTGGCGAAGAAAGCGGCCAGACCCAACGCTCATATCGGATCGCCGCCGATCTGGACTTCGAGATCGGTCTCAGGCAGCGACTGCTTGAATCCCGAAGCGAGTCCGAGCGGGTGGCTCTGATCACCGGCTACCTGGAGACGCTGATCCCCAAGCTCGAATTGATCGAGAGCCGTCGTGAGGCGATCCGGGGGAACGGCAAGGGTGACTGAGACGAGTGCCTCCAAGGCGCCGAGCGACCCCGTGGCGGGGTGCGGTGCGGAGGTGGGGTGCGGTACCGCGGGGCGTGCGGTACCGGGGCGTGCTAGCAGACGTCGCCCCCGTTGGCGCAGGGGGCGAAGAGGGTGCGGGCGCGCACCACGTCCTCCGACTGGCCGAGCAGCACCACGACATCGCCCTCCTCGAAGCGGGTCTCGCCAGCCGGGTTGGACACCAGGTCGCCCTCACGGCTGAGCGCGAGGAGGGTGACCCCGTGCCTCCGCCGCAGATCGAGTTCTACGAGCGTGCGGCCGACCGCCTCGACGTCGGCGCCTATCTGTAGCGTCGACACCTCGACACCCGGCAGCGCCGATTCGATCTTCCTCCATGGCCGGCCCTCGTCGAGCGGTAGGCGCAGGAACCCGTACCCGTCGGCGCGGATGTCCGCTGCCGCCTGCTCGATATCAGCGAGCGGCACAAGGTACTGTTGCAGCGTGCGGGTGAAGATCTCCACCGCGGTCTCGAATTCCTCGGGCACGACCTCGCTGGCCCCCAACTCGAGGAGGAGCGGGACCTCCGAGACGTACCGTGTGCGCGCGATGAGGTAGGCATCGGGGCAGAGTCGGCGCACCAGGGCGACGATCCGGCGGGTGGCGACCGGGTCGCTTATGACCACGGCGACCACCCGCGCGTAAGGCACTCCGATCTTCTCGAGCACCGCCTCACTCGTCGCGTCGCCAAAGAACATCGGTTCTCCGGCTTGTTGCGCGCTCGTCACCGACCGGGGATTCAGTTCCAGGATGGCGTGGGGGATGCTCGCGCCCCGGGCGGCCCGGGCGAGGTTCCTCCCGTTGAGGCCGAAGCCGATGATCACCAGGTGGTCGCGGAGCGGCGTCGCCTGAGGCTCGGTCTCCTGGCGCCCGCCCAGACGGAGTTTCTCGGGCACGGGCAGTCGGAGCACGATCTCGGCGATCTTGTCCTTGTAGGCGATCAGGAAGGGGGTCGCGGCCATGGAGAGCACCGAGACCGCGAGGAATCCTTGGCGAACCTCGTCCGCCAGGATGCCCGACTGGGCACCGACCGCGGCGAGGACGAAGGCGAACTCCCCCACCTGAGCCAGCGAGAGCCCGGTGATCAGGGCGGTGCGCAGCGGATAGCGTAGGGCGAGGATCGCCAGGGTGGCGAACAGCGCCTTCCCGAACATGACCACGGGCGCTGCCAACAGGAGGATCCACCAGTACTGGGCCAAGAAGGAGACGTCGAGCAGCATCCCCACCGAGACGAAGAAGAAGCTCAGCAGTACGTCACGGAAGGGCAGCACGTTCCCGAGCACCTGGTGGGCGTACTCCGATTCGGAGATCACCAACCCCGCTACGAACGCCCCCAGCGCCATCGACAGACCGATATGCCCGGCTGCCGCCGCGACGCCGAGTCCGATCACGAGCACCGCGATCAGGAACACCTCCGGACTCCCCAGTCGGGCGATCTCCTGCAGGATCCAGGGCACCACCCACCGGGCTCCGACCGTGACGGCGATCACCACGCCCACGATCTTGGCGATCAAGGTGAGGGGCGAGCCCGACATGGCGACGTCGCCCGCCAGGAGCGGCACCAGGAGGGTGAGCGGCACGACCATGATGTCCTGGAAGATGAGCACCCCGAGGGCGCCCCGGCCGTGCGGCGCGTCTATCTCAGCCCGTTGTTGCAGGGTCTTCAGGACGATGGCGGTGCTGCTCAGAGCCATCAAGAACCCCAGGAACACCGCCTCCGTCATCGTGCGGCCGAGCGCCATGGAGACCCCGAACCCGGCAAGGGCGGTCAGCCCGATCTGCAGCGACCCCCCCACCAGCACGATGTCCTTGATCGACACCAGTTCGCGTAGGGAGAACTCGATACCGATGGCGAAGAGCAGCAGCACCACGCCGATCTCCGCGGCCGCCTCGAGTTCGTGTGCGTCGGAGACCAGTCCGAGCCCGTCCGGCCCGATGGCCATACCGGCCACGAACAGCCCCACGATCACGGGCAGCTTCAACCGCGCGAAGACGAAGGCCACCACGACGGCGGCGCCGAGTATCGCGACTAGGTCGGTGAGGAGTGCGAGTCCCATGGGGGCAAGAGTCTAACAGCCTTCGCTTCGGTAGGCAGCCATGCCTGACCGCGGCCTAGGCGCGTTTGACCAGGTACTCGAAGGCCGCCAACGCCGCCCGGGCGCCCTGCCCGGCCGCCATGACGATCTGCTTGTCGTGTATGTCGATCACGTCGCCCGCCGCGAATACGCCCGGTACTCCCGTCTGACCATGCGCGTCTACGACGATCTCGCCGGCGTCGTTCGTGTCGAGCAGGTCGAGCACGAAGGCGGAATGGGCCGTGTAGCCTATCTCCACGAACACCCCTTCGACCTCGAGACGTCTCTCGACGCCGGTGCCGATCTCGCGGATGGTCAGGCCGGTCACGGCGTTCTCACCGTGGATCTCGACCGGCTCGTAGCCGGTGAGGCGTGTCGCCGGCGATGCGACCACCTTGTCTCGCAACACTTCGTCGCCCGATAGCGGACCCCTGGATACCACGTACACCGCCTTGGCGATGCCGTCCATCTCGATCGCCGCCTCGAGTCCGGAGTTCCCTCCGCCCACGATTGCGATGGTCAGGTCGCGGAAGAGCGGCCCGTCGCAGGTGGAGCAGTACACCACCCCGCGCCCGGTGAACTCCGTCTCCCCGGGCACTCCGAGGAGGCGTTTCTGCGCCCCGGTTGCGATGATCACGGCTTTTCCGCAGACTTCTTTGCCCGACTCGGTGTCACAGATCAGGATACCCGGCATCGGACGCACACCGACCACCCGCTCCCCGATCATCTGGTCGAGCGGGTGTTCCTCCAGTTGGGCGTACATCTCTTTGACCAGGTCCGGCCCTGTGATGCTTCGGATGCCCGGGTAGTTGGCCAATTCCCGAGTGGTGCCCACCTGGCCCCCCACGTCGAGACTCACAAGCGCCGTCGAGAGGTTCTTGCGGCTGGTGTAGAGGGCGGCCACCAATCCTGCCGGGCCGGCGCCCACCACGACTACGTCGTACACCTCGCGCGCGTCCATCACAGCCAGACCGAGTCGCCGGTCGAGTTCGCCGGTCGCGTTCAACGTGGCCAGCGCGTCGTAGCCGCCGATGCTCTCGCCGTCGATGAAGATCTGCGGCACCGTGCGGAGCCCGGCCCTCTCGATCATCTCTGCCTCGAGCTCGCCTCCGGCGGTGACATCGATCTCGCGGAACTCGAGTCCCTTGGAGCGCAGTAGCACCTTGGCTCGGGCGCAGTAGGGGCACCATTCCTTCGTGTAGATCTCGATGTCTGCCACGGGTCCGCCTCGGGTCGTGTTTCGGGGTGCGCCCCTACTACCTACCTCTGTGGCGACCGATCGAACCGCGCCTAGTCGGAGAAGCGTCTGAGGCGCGGGGGGCTCCGGCCTCAGATCATCCGTTCCACCAGCGCCGCGAGTTCTTCCGGGGAGGCCTCCCTCGGATTGAACCGATGCTGCGCGCTGTTCCGAGTCTCGCGCACGATGACCTCCAGGTGCTCGTCGCGGTAGCCGAGATCACCGAGCCGCGCCTTCAGGCCGATGTCGTTCGCGAACCGGGTGAGGCGCGCGTAGGCGGACGAATCGCCGTCGCCCCCGCCGTCGCCCGCGCCATCGCTCGCGCGCAAGCCGAGCGCCTCGAAGATGTCGGCCACCTTGTCGCCCGCCACGACGGCGTTGAACTCGAGCACGTACGGGAGCGTCAACGCACAGGCTTCGCCGTGCGGGAGGGGATAGAGCCCGCAGAGCGGCATGGCGAGGGCGTGACACAGCCCCATGTGGGCGTTCATGCCGGCCATCATGGCCATGGTGGCGCCGACTTGTACGGCTTCGCGCGCGTCGAGGTCGTCGCCGTGGGCGTAGGCCCGACGCAGCCCGCCGGCGATCAGTGCCATGGCACGCAAGGAGAAGGGCGCGGTCGCCTCGCTCGCGTCCACCGACAGGTACGACTCGATTGCGTGAGTCAGGGCGTCGATACCGCTGTTCGCGGTGATCTGCGGCGGCATGGAGCGGGTCATCAGGGGGTCCGTTATCGCCACCGTGGGGCAGATGAGGGTGCTCAGCACGAGGAACTTCGTGCGGCGGGCCTCGTCGATCCAGACGGAGCCGTCGGAGATCTCGCTGCCCGTGCCGGCGGTTGTGGGCACGGCGACGATCTTGCGGCTGAGTGGGGCGGGAACGGCACCGAATCCGGCGTAGTCGCGGATGTGGCCGCCGAACTCTGCGACGATCGCCAGTCCCTTGGCCGCGTCGATGACACTCCCTCCACCCACGGCGAGCACCGAATCGAACCCAGTGAGGTCCCACTTCTGGTGGAGGCGCTCGAAGAGGGCTACGGTCGGCTCGGTGGTGACCTCGTCGCACACGACGTATTCGATGCCCCGGGACTCCAGCGACGTGATCACCGGGGCGAGGATCCCGCCATCGACGAGCGCGCGATCGGTGACGAGGAGGGTACGCGAGCACCCCAGGTCGCTGAGCACGTCTCCGGTGTGAGCAGCGAGTCCGCGCCCGTGACGCCAGCTTGTGGGCAGATCGAATCTCACGACGGTTCTCCTCCGATCTGGACGCCGGTCTCGTGCTCCAGCCAGCGCACCATCTCGCTGATGCTGGCGCCTTCGTCGGCGGCGTGCCCGGCCGACGCCCAGAGTTCATGGCCCCGGTTGGACAGTGGCAGCGACAGCTCCTCGCGTGCCGCCAGCTCCATGGCGATGCCGATGTCCTTCACCATCAACGCGAGCTTGAAGGGGTCGTCGAAGGCGCGGTTTGTGATTCGTTGCTTGATATGGGTCTGGCTGATCCACGACATACCCGTGGAAACGTTCAGGACATCGGTCATGACATCTGGATCGAGGCCGAAACGGGCTCCGACTGCCAGGCCTTCGGCAGTGGCCATGAACGTCATCGCCGTGATCATGTTGTTGATGCACTTCATCGCGTGTCCGGCGCCCACCGGGCCGAGATGGAACGACTGCTTCCCTAGGAGTTCGAGGAGCGGCGCGACGCGCTCGACCGCGTCTGCGGCGCCGCCCACCATGAAGACGAGTTCCGCCGCGCGTGCCCCCATCAGGGCGCCGGAGACCGGGGCGTCGACCATGTCCACGCCCACCCCGGCGAGGGCGGCGGCTGTCCTCACTGTCAGCCAGGGTTCGCAGGAGGAAGTGTCGAGCAGCAGCGAACCCGGAGAGAAGCCTTCTATCAGACCGGCATCTCCAAGAGCCACTTCGTGCACGTACTCCCCGGAGGGCAGCATGGTGATGACGATATCGGCGGCCTCGGCGACCGATCGGGGGTCGGGCGCGATCCTGACGCCCTGGTGTTCGGCTGCAACGGCCTCCGCCTTCGAGGCGTCCACGTCGTGCACGGTGAGCGGGTAGCCCGCCCGGGCGAGGTGGCCGGCCATGGGCGAGCCCATCACGCCGAGGCCGATGAATCCGATGCGTGGTAGGTCCAAAACCGTATCCCCCCGAAGTCGTCGGCATCCCGGTTCGCAGCGCGAGGCCGGTGACCATACTACCGTGGCGCATCATCCGCGACGGCACGACTCGAGCGAGCAGGCCTGTACACATGCAATACACACGGAGTGTGTTGCACGGTGTCCGACCGCTCACTATACTGGAGCCATAATGGATCGTCGATTGAACATCACCATGCCGCCGGATCTCGTGTCGGCGGTGGACGGGCATGCCCGCCTGGGCCACTACTCTCGCAGCGGGGTGATCCGCGAAGCCCTGAAGGTGTGGCTTCGGACCCAGGAGGCCGACCTCGAACCGGCGCCCGCTCCGGGCCGAGCCGGTGCCCAGTCGGGTGCAGGCGGATGCCATGTTGCTCTGGAGGTTCTGGTCGATCGCCTGCGGGCCTTCTGCGCGGGGCAGGGTGACATAGTCGCGGCCTATCTGTTCGGGTCTCAGGTCACCGGCACAGCTGGACCTTTGAGTGATGTGGATGTCGCCCTTCTACTGGCCCGATATTCGGACGAAAGCTGGGGGATCGCTTCCGCTGGGCGTGCGGATGCCCGACTCGCCGAGTTGAGTTCTCGGTTGCCGGTGGCCCTGGGGGTGCCCAGAGTGGATGTCGTGATCCTCAACACGGCACCTCCGGCACTCGCTTTCGGGGCCGTACGGGACGGCCTCGTCGCCGCGGGCGCAGAGGATCCGGCCAGGATCCGGTTCGAGGTCGGCGTCCTGCAGCGATATCTCGACCACTTGCCTCTCGAGAGTGTCTACAACAGCGCGCTGCGGAACCGCATCCTGGGGGGTGAGCTGATTGCTCGATGAGAGCCTGATCTATGCGAGACTCGACGCGCTGAGTGGCGTGCTGGGCGAGTTGCGTGACGCCCTGCCTCCCGATGCGGATGCCCTGGTGGCACCCGAGAACACAGTGCGGCGACGCGCCGTGGAGCGGTGCCTGTACCTGGCCATCCAGACTGTGCTCGACATCGGCAGCCATATCGTGGCGGCGGAGGGCTGGGGCCTGCCCGGGTGCTACCGAGAAGTGCTGGAGAAGCTTGGTGAGCACGGTGTGCTGTCCCGGGACTTCGCTCTCGAGCTGGCCCCTATGGCGGGTTTCCGCAACATCCTGCAGCACGAGTACGTGGCTCTGGACGTCACCGAACTCGATCGGAACGCCCGCCGTTTCGACGATTTCAGCCGCTTCGCCGAGTCTGTGGTGAGGTATCTGGACGGCTAGTGTCCGTCGGCGCGCGGCGTCGTATTGCGCCGCCCCGCGCCGCCCCGGGAGTCACCACCCCCTTGTCGCCGCCGCCCAGGTCTGCGAACCTACCTCGGCCAATGAGCACCTCGACCACATCCCTCACGCACAAGGTCGCTGCGGAACTCGACCTGCGGCCGGCGCAGACCTCGGCCGTGGCTGAGTTGCTCGCCGGCGGCGCGACGGTGCCCTTCATCGCCCGCTATCGCAAAGAGGCGACCGGCTCCCTCGACGAGGTGCAGATCGCCGCCGTGCGCGATCGACTCGCCCGCCTCGAGGACCTCGAGAAGCGCCGGGACAGCATCCTCGGGTCGCTCGCAGAGCGGGAGCTCCTCACACCGGAACTGGAGGCAGCCGTACGGGGCGCTGCCACCATGGTGGAGCTGGAAGACCACTACCTGCCCTTCAGGCCCAAGCGCCGCACCCGCGCCGCCGCCGCCCGCGAACGTGGGCTGGAGCCGTTGGCGGGCCTGCTGCTCGCGGCTGCCGCCACCGGCGACGCCGACTTCGACCCCGCCGCTTCGGCGGCTGCGTTCGTCGACGCTGAGAACGACGTGCCCGGCGTGGAAGAAGCCCTGGCCGGCGCCCGCGACATCATCGCCGAGACCGCTACCGAGGACGCCGAGGTGCGCAGTCGAACGCGGGCGCTCTACGAGCGGGAAGCCGTTCTGCGGAGTCACGTGGCGAAGGGCCAGGAGGAGCCGGGGGCCAAGTTCCGCGACTATTTCGAATGGGAGGAGCTCGCCGCCCGCGCTCCTTCGCACCGGGTTCTCGCCCTTCTGCGCGGTGAGACGGAGGGCTTCCTGCGTGTGAGCGTGGATGTGCCCGACGAGAAGGCCCACGGCATCATGGAGCGCCGCTTCCTGCGCCCCGCGGCGCCTACCTCGGGAGCCGCCAAGCCCGGCGCGGCCGTCCCAGCCGTCGAAGAGGTGCGCACGGCGCTGCGCGACGCCTTCAAGCGTCTCTTGGGCCCGAGCCTGGAGACCGAGGCGCGCGCCGAACTGAAGGCCCGGGCCGACGAAGAGGCCATCCGGGTGTTCGCCTCCAACCTCGCCGAACTGCTCCTCGCTCCGCCACTCGGAGGCAAGACGGTGCTCGCCATCGACCCGGGGTTCCGCACGGGCTGCAAGGTCACCGTGCTCGACCCGCAGGGGAAGCTCATGCACTACGACAACGTGCAGCCGCACCAGTCGAAGGGTGCCCGGGCACAGGCGGGGGAGACCATCCGCGGCCTGGTGTCCCGCTTCGGCGTGGAAGCCGTGGCGGTGGGCAACGGCACCGCCGGGCGCGAGACCGAGACCTTCGTCCTCGAACTCGGCCTGGGGCGCGACGTAGTGGTGGTCATGGTGAACGAGAGCGGGGCGTCCATCTACTCGGCTTCTGAGGTGGCCCGCGAGGAGCTGCCCGACCACGACATCACCGTGCGTGGCTCGGTGTCCATCGGCCGGCGGCTCCAGGACCCCTTGGCCGAGCTCGTGAAGATCGACCCCAAGTCCATCGGGGTGGGGCAGTACCAGCACGATGTCGACCAGACCGCCCTTCGCCGCAGCCTCGACGACGTGGTGGGCACCGCGGTCAACCGGGTCGGGGTGGAAGTGAACACCGCCAGCCCTTCGCTGCTCAGCCACGTCTCGGGCTTGGGTCCGCAGCTGGCCGCCAACATCGTGGCCTACCGTGACGAGGAGGGCCCGTTCCGTTCCCGGGCCCAGCTGAAGAAGGTGCCGCGGCTCGGGCCCAAGGCCTTCGAACAGGCCGCGGGGTTCCTCCGCGTGCGCGAAGGCGCCGAACCCCTCGACGCGAGCGCCGTGCACCCCGAGAGCTACCCGGTGGTCAAGGCCATGGCCGCCGACCTGGGCGTCAAGGTGGCCGATCTTCTGCGCGACGCAGGGCTCCGTGCCCGCATCGAGCCCACCCGCTACGTCAGCGACACCGTCGGGCTCCCCACCTTGCGCGACATCGTGGCCGAGCTGGAGAAGCCGGGCCGCGACCCCCGCAAGGCCTTTGAGGTGTTCCGCTTCGCGGACGGGGTCGAGTCACTGGAGGACCTCGAGGAGGGCATGCGCCTGCCCGGTATCGTGACCAACGTCACCGCCTTCGGCGCCTTCGTCGACGTAGGGGTGCACCAGGATGGCCTCGTGCACATCAGCCAGCTCGCCGATCGTTTTATTCGCGACCCGGCGGAGGTGGTTACCGTGCAGCAGCGGGTCATGGTGACGGTGCTCTCCGTGGACCTCCAGCGCAAGCGCGTCTCACTCAGCATGCGCGAAGGGGCGGGTGCAGGCCCCCGAGCCTGATGGTCGGCTGCAGCTTTGGGGAGAAGGGGGGCCGGTCGACGAACCCGGCGACGTGCCGTCTTCCGTGGGTGAACGGGTCAACGACGCGTCCCCGAAGACGACCCTCTGCGGGTCGAAGCCCGGTCGCGTCGGCCGTCGCGGCTCGCTCCCCGGGGCCTTACGATAGAATCGCCCGATGCCGCCGAGCACCCCCGAATCCGTCGTGCCCGACCTGAGCCCCGTCGCCCCGTTCCTGCCGCCGGGGATCGGGGAGTCCGAGGGCGCGCCGCGTCTGCCGCTCTGGACCCGCGACTTCATGTTCCTGCTGGGTTCCCAACTGTTCTACTTCTTCGGTGTCTACCTGGTGCTGCCCACCCTGCCCCTGTTCGTTGCGGATCTGGGTGGAGGTGAGACCGCCGCCGGCCTCGTGCTCGGGCTCTTCACGTTCGCGGCCATGGTGGTCCGTCCGGTGACCGGGTGGGCCCTCGACACGTACGGCCGCCGAGCGATCCTCTTCATCGGGTTGCTCCTCTCCGTCTTCACCATCCTCGCCCACGAGTGGGTGGTGGGCATCGGACTGCTTTTGGTGCTGCGACTGATCCATGGTGCCGGCTTCGGGTTCGAGACCACCGCCGCCGGCACGTTGGCCTCCGACCTCGCGCCGCGTGCGCGGTTGGGGGAGGGCATGGGCTACTTCACGCTGGCGATGGGACTCCCCATGGCGGTCGCGCCCGCCGTCGGCATCGCCCTCAGCGACGACGGCGACTTCACGTCGCTCTTCCTGCTCGCCGCCGGTCTGACGGCCGCCGCTCTGCTTCTGGCGAGCCTCATCCGGGTTCCCCGAGTCGAGCGTGGGGGCGGCCGACTCTCCGTGCGTACGCTGTTCGAGCGCTCCTCGCTCTTCCCGGCCACGGGCGTCTTCCTCCTGACCATGACCTACGCGCCCATCCTTGCCTTCATCGCGCTCTATGGGGAGGAGCGCGGCATCGGCAACGTGGGTCCGTTCTTCGCTGTGTTCGCGGTCGTGCTCGCTGTGGTGCGCCCTCTGAGCGGTCGGTTGGCCGACCGGTGGGGCTATCTGCGTACGGCGACGCTGGGGTTGGTGCTTGTCGCCGCGGGTCTCGTCATCCTGGCACTGGCCGACAGCTTCGTCGGTCTCATGGCGGCCGGAGTCGTTTACGGCGCCGGATACGGCACCTCCCAGCCGAGCCTGCAGGCGCTGACCGTGCACGGGGTCGCTCCCGCCCGGCGCGGGGCCGCCATGGCGGCCTTCTTCTTCGCGTATGACCTAGGGATCGCGGTCGGGTCCATCGGAGGCGGGCTCCTCGCCTCGTGGATATCCCTCAGCGGGGTCTACTGGGTGGCTCTGCTGCCGGCAGCGATCGCCATCGCGATGCACGGTATGCACGTGCGCCGCAGACCTATCGAGCGCGCCTGAGGCGGTTCAGCGATCCTCGTCGACCGGCCTCGCTCCCATGCCGTCCAGCAGCTGACCAACCAACCTGTCCGCCAGTTCGTCCCCGGCGCTGGGCAGCGTCGAGGTGATCCGTAGGAAGATGAGCGAGCCCACCAGCGACGCCACAGCCAATCGGCTGTCGAGGTCGGGGCGCAGTTCGCCTCGGTCCTTGGCGGCTTGGATCACCTGGCGCGCGGCCTCCGCTCGGGGCCCCATGATCTTCTCGGCGTAGGCGCGCCCGAGTGGGGTGCCCATGGTGACGTGCCCCACCATGCGCGGGAGAACCTCGCCGGCCTTCGTCTGGGTGAGGAACACGTGAGCCTGCCGTGCCACCGCCGTGAGGTCGGCGCGCACATCGCCGGTGTTCTCGACATGGAAGTCCTCGAACAGATTCTCGATCGCCGCGAGAAGGAGGTCGTCCTTGCAGGGCCAGCGGCGGTAGATGGTAGCTTTGCCGACCGCCGCACGGGTGGCGACCCCTTCCATGCTCATGCCCTCGAAGCCTTCCTCTATGAAAGCGTCAATGGCGGCTTCGAGGATGACTCGGTCGGCCCGGGCGCTTCGCGGGCGCCCGGGGGGTCGGGTGGTGCTGGGGGAATCGGAAGCCGGGTGATCGGACCCTGGGAGATCGGAACCGGGGAGGAGGCTCGAGTTCTCAGGCATTGCTGTCGAGGCAGGGTTCCACGGGGCGCGCGACTCCACCGAGCTCGGCTACTTCAGGGAGCGTCTCACCCGGCTTCTCAACAGTGGGCTCCAGGCGCGCCCGGGAGGGCAGCCAGGCGAGCACGACGACTGCGCCGACCGCCACGACCCCCGCTCCGATGAGCAGTGCGTCGCCCATCGCGTGTACGAAGGCGGCGCGTGCCGCGTCGGCGAGTTCCGCGCCGAGCGGTCCGGCACGCCGAGCCACTTCGAGAGCCGCTCCCACCGAGTCGCCGGCGAGGGCCGCCGCCTGAGGCGGCAGGGCGCGCAGCGCGGGTTGGATCGCCGAATTGTACGAGGAAGAGAGTGCGCTCCCGATCACGGCAACGCCCAGCGCACCGCCTACCATGCGGGTGGTGTCGTTCATCGCGGATCCCACACCTGCCTTGGCCAGCGGCAGCGAACCCATGATCGATTCGGTCGCCGGCGCCATGGTCGCTCCCATGCCGAATCCGATGATCGCCAGCGACCAGGCCAGGGTGCCGTAGCCGTCGCCCACGTCCACCCTGCTGATGAGCAACAATCCCGTAGCCACGATCGTCAGCCCCGCGGCCACGACGGCCTTCGTCCCGATTCGCTCCACCAAACGGGCGGCGGTCGGCGCGGCGATCACGAGCACCGCGACCGGGGTAACGCGCAGGCCGGCCTGGAGCGCCGAATAGCCAAGCACGAACTGCAGGTACTGGGTGAGCACGAAGATCGTTCCGAACAAGCCGAAGAAGACCACCGTTATCGCCGCGCTCCCCGCGCTGAACCGCGGGTTGCGGAAGAAGTCAATCTGCAGCATGGGGTGGGTGGTCCGCAACTCCCAGAGCACGAAAGCGCCCAGCAAGACTACCGCCGCACCGAATGTCAGAAGGGTGACCGCGGCGGTCCAACCAGTGTCGGGAGCCTCGATGATGCCGTACACGAGCGCGGTGAGCCCCGCGATCGAGAGAAGTGCGCCCACCGGATCCAGCGGAGTGGCGTGCGGGTCTTTGGATTCGGGCACGAGCGCCAATCCTGCGACGAGGGCCACAGCGACGATCGGAACGTTCACCAAGAACACCGACCCCCACGAGAAGTGTTCGAGTAACCACCCGCCGATGACGGGCCCCGCGACGATGCCCAGACCAGCCGTGGCCGCCCAGGCCGCGATGGCCCGGCCCCGCTCCTTTGGCGGGAACATGGCAGTGATGATAGACAGGGTCGAGGGCATGATGAGGGCTCCGCCGATGCCCATGAGGGCCCGGGTGGCGATCAGCACGTTGGCCGTAGGCGCGAAGGCGGACGCGACCGAGGCGAGTACGAAGATGACCAGCCCGGCCTGCAGTGCCAGCTTGCGTCCAAAGCGGTCACCCAGCGCGCCCATGGTGAGCAGCAGGCCGGCGAAGACGAGCACGTACGAATCCACGATCCACTGAAGCTGGCTGGCCGTGGCGCCGAGGTCGTTCACGAGCGTCGGCAGAGCTACGTTCAGGATGGTGTTGTCCATGCCGATGACCAGCAGGCTCAGCGCGAGAACGACGAGAGCCAGCCGTCGACGTGGGTAGGGTTGTGTCATCATGACTCCTTATAGATACGGAACGGTTGCGTATCGTAATAGTACCACGGGAGGGTCGGGGGGAAACCCCTGGGGACGATTCGTCAGACCACGCCAGCGCGTTCCTGGCTCAGATCACAGGGGTGGAACGTTCAACCCGCGGCGGATCTTGTGCGCCAAGGCGTTCGGGATCTCTGTGTGGCGGGGCACAGCCTCGATCGCTCCCGTCGCGGGATTCGTCCACAGTGAATGAGAACGACCCTCGCGCTTCAGCACGCAGCCGTGAAGCCGGAGGTACCGGAGAAGGGTGTTTCGTTTCACCGACGCGAGGGACTAGAGTGCGCCGCGGATCTCGACCGTGATCGTTTCGCGCTCGGCATCGGGAGGCACTCCTCGGAGGCCGTCCTCCTGCCGATCTTCCAGAATGAAGGCTATGGCATCCGAGAGGCTTTCCCGTGCCTGTTCCTTGGTTCGACCCTGGCCGTTCGCCCCGGGGATCTCGGGGCAGTATGCAACGTACCAGTCGGCGTCGTGCTCGTATATAGCGGTGAATTCGCCACGCATGGGACACTCCATGTTGACCTCTTTCGAAACGAGCACTTGGAATCTAGCACGGCCGGCGGCCTGGTGGCTATGCTAGTCCGCCCGAGTTCCAGCTTCCATGGGACTTTGGTTGCGCCTCGGATATACCATCAGGCAATCGCTCGACCCGCATCTCCGGCGGCAATCAGAAACCCCGACGTCGTGTTCGTGGGTTCGTCCAGATAGTCTGCTGATGGCGCGCCGCGCCGAGATCATCGACATCGCCGCCTCCCACGGCGCCAAGAACGTGCGCGTGTTCGGTTCCCACTCGCGCGGGGAGGAAACGGAAGACAGTGATGTCGATCTGCTCGTCGATTTCGATGGCGAACATGGCCTACTGGACCGTATCGCGCTGATTGCCGAACTCGAAGAGCTGCTCGGCCAGGATGTCGACGTGGTCACCGAACAAGGCATCTACTGGCTGCTCCGTCGGAAGATCGTGCGCGAGGCCGTGCCGCTGTGACGAAGGACCAGCGGGTCTATCTTGCCAGAGCATCGATGCACAAGAGATGTGGCGGGTGGTCGAACTCGAGTTGCCTCCGCTCCTGGTGAGCCTCACGTTGCTTCTGCCGCCGCTCGACCAACTCGAACGCGAGATCGCCGGCGAGGACGCTCCGGAAGGCTGACGTACCCGGCGCGCTCTCCCGGACCCGTCGGATGACCGGGGAGTATCATCCCTTTCCGTGACCATCCGCTCTCGATCCTCCACGGCGCCCTCCGGTGCCGTCGCCCGTGCCGCCGGCCGCGTGCGCCGCGACGTCGCCGCCACCTCGCGCTCTCTCAAGCACCGCAACTTCCGCTTGTTCTGGACGGGCCAGCTCGTCAGTTTGGTGGGGACGTGGATGGCCGACGTAGCTCTCGCCTGGCTGGTGCTCGATCTGACCGGCTCGCCGGTGAGACTCGGAATCGCCATGACCATGCGCTTCGGGCCCACGCTGGTGCTCTCCCTGTTCGGCGGACTGCTCGCGGACCGGCTGCCCAAGCGCCGCCTTCTCGCGACCACGCAGTCCGTGCTGATGGTGCAGGCCTTCGCCATGGCAGTTCTCACCACCGCCGGCGCGATCAGCATGTCCCTGGTCTACGCGCTGGCGCTGGTGCGGGGCATAGCCGAGGCGGTGGACATCCCCACGCGCCAGGCGTTCGTCGTCGAGATGGTGGGCCCGGCCGACGTACAGAACGCTGTGGCTCTCAACTCAACCCAGTTCAACCTGGCCCGCATCCTGGGGCCGGCCGTGGGGGGAGTCTTGGTCTCCACGGTGGGTGTAGCGATCTGCTTCTGGCTGAACGCGGTGAGCTTCGTGCCCGTGTTGGCGGCGTTCGCGCTCCTGCGTACGGCGGACCTGCACCCGGGGCCGCGTGCCGCTCGGGCCGGGGTCGTGCGACAGCTTGGTGACGGGTTCCGCGACGCCGCCCGCACTCCGGACGTGGCGCTGATCCTCGGCATGGTGGCCTTCATCGGTGCCTTCGGCTACAACTTCACCGTGATGCTCCCCTTGCTGGCGCGGTACGCGTACGATTCGGGGCCCGAAGGTCTAGGCGCGCTGACCGCGGCTATGGGGGCGGGATCGCTCTGTGCGGCGGTGTTCGTCGCTTCCCGAGGCCGGCCGACGCGGCGGACGGTCCTGGTGGGGGCTGGGGGCTTCAGCGTCGTGCTGTTCTTGCTCGCTCTCGCGCCCGGGCAGACGATGGCCCTCGCACTGCTTGTGGCCTTAGGCTTCTTCGGCATTCTGTTCCACACCGGGGCCAACAGCCGCCTGCAGCTGATCGTGCCCGGCGAGCTGCGGGGACGAGTGATGTCGATGTACGCGCTACTCTTCATCGGCACCACGCCCCTCGGCAGCCTCCTGCTGGGCACGCTGGCCGAGCACCAGGGGATCCGGACGGCGGTGGGCGAGGTGGCCGTTGTGTGTCTGGTGGGTGCCGGCCTGAGCTTGCTGGTCGCGCTGCGCATGCGGCGCGGGGTGGCGAATCCGTTGCCCAATCTGGGGTGAGGGGCGGGGGCGCGCGGCGGGGCGGGCGGACCGCCGGTTCCGTGTGGGGCGCGGAACCTACCCGACCTCGAAGTCCATGTGCTTCAGATCGGCCGTGGGGACGCGCTTCGCGACGTCGAGGATCTCCAGGCCCACGACCTCGCCCTGCTCGTCGAGGTCGACGATGAGCCCCGGCCTCAGCTCCTCCGACTCCACAATGCTCGAGTCGCCCAGCCGCACGTAGAGCGCGTCCGCCTCTTCGTCAAAGCGAACCTTCACAGCTTCCCCTTCAGGGTGCGGTCGAAGTACGCGGTCACGACCCGCGGAGGGTCGACGGTGTGATTATAGACGACTCTCAGCACCCGGTTCCCGTGCTCGGGAACGCGCCGCAAGGCATGGGTGATCTCCGAGTCGCGTGCATCTCGCAGGGTCGCCTCGGGCGAGTGCACCGTCAGTGCCGCCCGGGCCGGATCGATCAGCCTTTCCTCGATGACGTCGTGCGCGTGCTGGGTGAATACGAGACCGGGTTCCGTGCGGTGCACGGTAGCGCGTCCCCTGTTGATGTTCCATACGACATCGGTTGTATGATGGTTGGCAGTCAGCCTTGGGGGACTCGTGCGAGAACTTGACAAGACCGGCACCGACGGGCGCGGGGTAGGGGACGAACGGACGCCAGCCGGCTGGCACGGCTCGGTGGACGACTTCCTCGTCCTGGCGGAGGAGCCCTTTGTAGAGGCGCTGTCCGCCCACCTCCGCCGTTGCATGGGTCTGGGCCCTGACGGCCTCCAGATCACCGCTTGGCGGAACGAGTTCGCCGTGCTGAAGGCGGCCCTCCGCGACGCTCTCGCCCGAGAGTTCGATGCAAGCGAATGGCACATCATCTTCGAGTACGAACTCCCACGGGAGCGCGGCCGTCGCCCCGACGTTGTCGTTCTCACAGGCTCCGAGGTGATCGTCTTGGAGTTCAAGGATGCCGATCGACCCCAGGCAGCTCACATCGACCAGGTGGCCGCCTACGCGCGGGACCTATCCGAGTATCATGCCGCCTCCCACGATAAGCTGGTCGACCCAGTGCTCGTTCTCACCCGGAGCTTGGACGAGAAGCCCAGCGGTCGGGAGAGCCGTGGCGAACCCCCTGCACGTCTCGACCCTCGGGAGCAGCAGCCCTCCCCATACAAGGTCACCATAACTGGTCCGGCCACCCTGGCCGATGTCCTTCTTGCTCTCTTTTTGCGGTCTCCGGCCGAGCCACTTGATGTCGAAGCGTGGCTGACCGCCGATTATGAGCCGCTTCCCTCGCTCGTCTCTGCGGCTCGGCGCATCTTCGAACACGAAGAACTGCCTCATATCCGCAGGGCGTCCAGCGCCGGCATTCCGGAGACCGTGGCCGAACTCGTCCGTTCGGCTGAGGCCGCACGCGTGAATGGAGAGCACCACCTTGCCCTGGTCACCGGCGTTCCTGGATCGGGCAAGACCCTGGTCGGCCTACAGTTCGTCTACCAGAACCACTTTGGCGACACCGGCAGCCGCCGGACGGCTGTGTATCTTTCTGGGAATGGGCCGCTGGTGAAGGTGCTGCGGTACGCGCTGAAGAGCGGGGTATTCGTTCAAGACGTCCATGGATATCTGAAGGACTACGGTGCGAGCGGCGTGCGTGTGCCAGAAGAGCAGGTGTGGGTCTACGACGAGGCGCAGCGAGCGTGGGATGCAGGACAGTCCGCGACCAAGCAGCGGTTGTACAGCGAACCGGAGGATTTCCTTCGCATCGGAGCTCGGAAGCCGTGGGCGCTAATGGTGGGCCTCGTAGGACAGGGACAAGAGATTCACATCGGCGAAGAGGCAGGCCTGGCGCAGTGGAACGAGGCCATTTCCGGTGCAGGGGGCGACTGGGTGGTCCATTGCCCCACCAAGCTCGCGAACGTCTTCTCGGGTGCCGTCAGAATGGAACTCAATGATCATCTCGATCTTACGATGTCACTTCGGACCCACCTTGCGGAAGACGTGCAGCTTTGGGTTGAGAAGCTCCTCACCGATGATCTCGAAGCGGCCGCGGAGGTCAGTCGCGGTCTCGATACCCAGGGCTTTGACCTGTACGTAACGCGAGAACTCGAGCTGGCGAAGCAGTACGTCCGGGAGCGCTATGCCGGAGAACGCGACAGCCGATACGGGCTGCTGGCCTCATCGAAGGCGGGTCTCGAGGAGTATGGAATTGATGCGGGATATCTAGCCGGCCAGAAGGTGCAGGTGCACAAGTGGTTCTACGATGACCCGGACCAAGTTCGATCGTGCTGTCAGCTGGCGGTTCCGGTCTCCGAGTTCCAGTGCCAAGGCTTGGAGCTTGACCTACCGGTCTTCTGCTGGGGGAAGGATCTCTGGTGGGGTGGAGACTCTTGGCATACCCGACCGAGCCCGAGAAGTCGCGCGCGCGATCCCCATCAACTGCGCATCAACAGCTACCGTGTGCTGCTAACGAGAGGTCGCGATGGGGTCGTCATCTGGGTGCCCAAGGGACACTGCCGCCTGGACGCGACATACGCGTCGCTCGTCGAGATGGGGTTGAAGGGGCTCAACTAGGTGGTCCTAGAGGCGCTCGGTGATCGTGACTCCGGACTATCCCTCGTCTCCATCGCGCGGATCGCGCGTTCCTTCCAGCACCTCACGTATGCCTTCGCGCGTGAAGGTGACCAACGTTCCGTCAACGGCGTGGAAGATACTATAGCGGTCGTCTCCGCAGGCGAAAGCCGTCTTGGTGCTGACCAGGATTCCGTTGTGCATGCTCAGGTCCAGGTTGCGTCCGGTGTCGAGTCTGGCAAGTTGCTCGACTGCGTCGTTCAAGTCGCACCTCCTATGGGTGCCCATCTGGGCCCAAGGACCAATGCCGCCGCTCCGCCCCCATCATACGCTGTCCCCTGCGCCAAGATCTCATCTCGACAATGCTAGGATACGAATACGTATTCATATCTGAGCGCCGCGGTTTCGGTGACGGGAGAAGCTCGCGCGACAGAGACCGGGTGACAGGAGACCAGCCATGCGCGTGACCGAACGTGGTCAAGTGACCATTCCGAAGAGCATCCGTGACCGCTTCGGGTTCGAGCCCGAGACCGAGGTGGAGTTCATCGTCCAGGAGGGCGCGGTCCTCTTGGTGCATCGCGGCGGCGCGCGGCGGGAGGCGGTGCAGCGCCTCTACGGGCGCAAGAGCTTCGATGTTGGCACGGACGAACTCATGAAGCTGCTCCGCCCGTGAAGGAGTGGTTGGTCGACACGAACGTCATCCTCGACGTCATCGGGGCCGATCCTGAGTTCGGCGAACTGTCCCGCCGTGCCCTGGAGGAGACCGCGGAAGTCGGGGCTCTGGTGGTGAACCCGATCGTGTTCGCTGAGGTGGGCGCGTTCGTGGATTCGATCGAGGAGCTCGACGAACTCGTGCCCGAGAGCATCTTCCGTCGAGATGGGATCCCCTGGGAGGCGGCCTTCCTGGCGGGTCGAGCCTTCAACGCTTATCGGCGGGCCGGCGGCGGACGGGAACGGATACTCGCCGACTTCCTGATTGGGGCGCACGCGGCTGTGGAAGGCTTCGGTCTGATCAGTAGGGACCGCGCCTACAGCCGCTACTTCCAGGTCGACCTGCTCGATCCGACGCGTCGAACCGAGGCATGACGGGAGCACCGGTACACACACGCCACGCGAGCCCGCCGCGCAGGAGATCGCGACCTCATGGCGTATAATCTCCTAAACTCATAGGAGATTAGGAGATATTCGATGTACTCCTTTCACTTGACAGATTGCATCCGGGCCGATTTGGTCCGTTTGGACGAGTTGAGGGCGAGATTGGACGCGCAGCCCCGTCTGCGGGTCTGGTTGGGGCGGACCCGTCGGGAACTCGAGGCCGAGGCGGTGGCCGCCTCGACGTCCATGGAAGGCGTCGCGGTCACCGTGGACGAGGTGAGGCGCATACTTGCGGGTGATCGCCCGCGGTCGGTATCGGCCGAGGATGCCGGACTTGTCGAGGGATATCGCGACGCGATGAACTTTGTCCTGCGGCGTGCCGACGACCCCGATTTCCGCTGGCAGTCGGAGCTCATTCTGGGCATCCACTATCGCGTCCTCGCCGGCGACTATTCTCACGGCGCCGGGAGGGTTCGCACCGGTCAGAACCGGTTGGTGGACGCGACCGCCAAACGGGCGGTCTATCTGCCGCCGCCTCCGGAGTCGGTTCCGGACCTGGTATCAGATCTGGCGGAATGGGCGCAGTCGGCCGGGGAGGTCCCCGTGCCCGTTGCGGCGTCGTTGATCCACGTGCGGCTGGCCGGTATCCACCCGTTCTCCGACGGGAACGGGCGCACGGCCCGCATCCTCGCATCGTTGATGATGCACCGCGGCGGTTTCAGGGGTCCTGAGTTCACGAGTCTGGAGGAGTGGTGGGGGAGGCACCGAGACGACTACTACGCTGCGTTCGGCTGCCTCGGGAACGAGTGGGATCCCGGGATCGACGTGACCCCGTTCGTGGCGGCCCACGTGAGGGCTCAGACTCTGCAGGTGGAGGCACTCTCGCTGCGCATGTCTACCGAGCGGCATCTGTGGTTGGTGCTCGAGGAACTCGTGCGTCACGAACTCCGCGCCGATCCACGGCTGGCGAATGCCCTGTACGACGCCTTCATGGGTCGGGAGGTTGGAAACCGGTACTACCGCGATCTGGCCGACGTCTCCGTGGCCACGGCAACGAACGACCTTGCCCGCATGGATGCAGCCGGTCTCTTGCGGGCTCTCGGCGCCGGGAGGACGCGGCGGTACGCGGCGGGTCCCCGTCTCATGTCTCTGGTCGCCATGACCGCGGGGGTTGCGCGAGACGGCATATACCCGGAGCAGCCGGTTGAGAATCAGCGGGACGCTCTGCTCGTTGCCCTCGCGGACCGGGTGCGAGATGCGGAAGGCCGCAGCTGACCCTGTTCGGCCATTGGCCTCACGGTCACCGGGCGGTACCTGTTTCGACCAAAGTGAGAAGCAGGTCGTCGTTCTCGAACGTGTCTGAACGGGGGGGAGGTGGCGTCGCGGCGCATCGAACCGGAGCGTAACGGGGATATCCAGTTTCACATTCGCAGTCCTATAGCCTCACCCAAGGGAGCGAGCATGCCACCCGACTCGATCATGCCCAATGACCCGAACATGTCGAGCATACTGGTGTGGGCCGACATCCCGGTCATCGACATGGAACGCGCCATGAAGTTCTACGGGCGCGTGCTGATGACCGAGTTGTTCCAGCCGTTCCCCGGGATGCCGGTGGCCGTCCCGCCGCCGAGCATGGGGCCGGTGGCCTTCGACTTGGTGATGGGTGAGGGGTTCACGCCGAGTTCGACCGAGGGCACTCAGATCTACCTGAGCTCCATGGGCGATATCCACGCTATGGTGAAACGGGTGGAGGAGGCGGGTGGGCAGATCGTCTCGCCTCCGACGGACATGGGTGACATGGTGGGCATCATCGCCTCCTTCATCGACTCCGAGGGCAACCGTATCGGTATCCAGCAGCCGGCGCCCGCGAAGCTCGAGCCCATGGCCTGACCGTTCGGGCCCCGAGACCGGCGGCACGGGGAGGCCGGCGTCACGGGGGCTGGCTCCCAGCCTCGAACCAAAGTCCGATGGTGAATCGATTCCCGCGGTCGTACCCTGACGGTGCCGTGATCACGCCGAGACGGGCACCTATACATCATGATGCAGAGAGAGTATGCTTTGATGCATGAGGACGACCGTGAGCATCCCTGATCACCTCTTGACCGAGGCGAAACGTGTCGCAGCGTCCAGCGGACGCACCCTCAGCCAGGTGATAGAAGACGCCCTCCGGGCATCGCTCATCCGGCAGGAAGTGCATGAGCGCCACCCGTTCCGGATGCCCACGTTCCGCGGGCAGGGAGTTCTTCCTGGGGTCGATCTCGACGATTCCGCCGGACTGCAGGAGTTGATGGATCAGTCCTCGGGTCTCGACCGGCTCCGGTAGTCTCCGAGACGTGCTGCTGATCGACGTCAACGTTCTCGTCTACTCTCACCGTGAGGACACGCCCGACCACGCGGCCTACCGCCGGTGGCTGGAGGAGACGGTCGCCGGCGACGCGCCCTTCGCCGTGCCGGATCTGGTGCTGAGCGGCTTCCTGCGGGTGGTGACTCATCCACGCATCTTTGTCCCGCCAACTCCCCTCGAGGATGCCGTGGCGGCCGTGGAGGCATTGCGCACGCAGCCGAACTACCTCAGTATCGCGCCCGGCCCGCGCCATTGGGACCTCTTCGTGAACTTGTGCCGCAGCGCGAATGCGAAGGGCCCCCTGGTGCCAGATGCGTACCTGGCCGCGCTGGCTATCGAGTCGGGTAGCGAGTGGATCACCACCGACCGGGACTTCGCGCGCTTTCCGGGCCTACGATGGCGCCATCCGCTGTCAGGCCATGCCGGCGAATAGTCGCCGCTCCGGTCGTGTGTGCGGGCCAGGGGGCGGATGCGAATGGACTACCTTGACGCCCGCGAAGTAAGGGCATATTCTCTTAGTAAGGAGGTGGAAGATGTCAAGGACGAGACTGACAAGTAAGGGACAAGTGACCGTGCCAATCGACGTCCGGCGCGCCCTCGACATTCACACCGGGGACGAACTCGTGTTCGAGGTGCATGGGGACGAGATCCGCGTGCGGCCAGAACGACGCAGGCACCTAGGCGAACTGCGAGGGGCGTTGAAGGCTACGCGGCCCTTTCCGGGGCGAGACGCGGTTCGGGAGGAGACAGCCCGTCGACGCGCTGAGGCCCGGCAGTCGGGTGCCGGGGAGGCACGGCGCCCGGCGCAGGAGGGCGGGTGATCCCGCTCTGGGTCGACGCGAATGTGATCGTGCGTCTCCTCACGGATGACCCTCCGGAGATGTCCGCTCAAACGGCGGAACTCGCGGCGAGGGCGGAGGCGGGCGAGGTTCTGCTTCGCGTGGCGTCGCTTGTCGTTGCAGAGACGGTCTGGGTCCTCCTCTCCTACTATGGGCACTCTCGTGAGAGCGTGGCGGAAGCGCTCATCGCCCTACTCCGTGCTGACGGCGTCCAGGCAGAAGACGGCAGGTTGGTCATCGCCGCGCTCGAGTCGATGGCCCGCTCCAGTGTGGACTTCGTTGATGCGTACCTAGCCGAGGTAGCTCGATCGAAGGATGAGGCCGTGTGTTCGTTCGATAGGGACTTCGCGGGTCTCGATGTGGAGTGGGTGCTGCCGGGCTGAGTGCGCCTCCACCCGGCCCCCAACGCGGTCGCTCTGGTGACCTGCAATCGATCCAGCAGGCGCGATATGGTTAGGAATATGAAGACTACCATCGATATCCCGACTCCCCTGCTTGAGCAAGCTAAGACGCTCGCGGCCGAAGAGGGCACCACCTTGAGGCGCCTTGTCGAGGAGGGACTGCGCCTTGTGGTCGAGCAGCACAGCCGACCCGCCGGGTTCAAGCTGCGCTCCGCCCACTTCCGGGGGGACGGGGTGCAGCCGGGTATCGAAATCGAGCGCTGGGACCAGATCAGGGGCGTCATCTATCAGGGCCGCGGCGAGTGCACCCGCTCGTGGCGTAGCCGCCCCGCCGGACGGTCTGTTCCCTGACGAGTGAATCGCTGTCCTTGTCGAACAGCAAGTTGATTTGGCCGAGCGCTTAAGCGATTCCCGCCGCCCACGAACGCTCACGTCCTGTATTGAGCAGCAAAGACCTCTTGCGGCTGACCGCGGCCGCCAACTTTCGGCAACAGCTCCGCGTATTCCCCGTTCAGGTTCTCGTCGCAGAAGCGGTCGGTAATGCCGGTGATCGCTTCGTATCGCGCTCTAATTGCGCGTGCCACACGGTAGGGTTCTGCTTGGCTCATCAGTCTCTCCCCGGGGGATGCGCCAGTCGGCTGCGAGCGCATCACGGCGTCTGTCATCGCTGTTTCACGCTGGGAAGACCACTTCCGTCGGAGCCTATCTGGGCCCAAGGTCGGATGGCAGATCGATTGCTGGAATTCTACCGTTGCAGTGTCAAGGGGCCAACGAAGGGCCCAACGAGGGCCCGTCCAGGTGGCCGGTGTCGCGTTCCTCATCCGGGTCCTCCATGGTATCATCCATGATACATAGGGATTGCCCCGGAGAGGTGGGCCGATGGGTCGAAAGAGGGCCTTCGGCTACACACTCGTCTCGTGGGAGGCTGATCATCCCCCGCTTCACGTGCACATCTACGACCGCAGGGACCACGAAGTGGGCCGGTGGGACGTGGAGGGACAGCGCAAGATGGACGACTTTGACATGACCAAGAACCTGAGGAAGGCGCTCCGGAGGTTCGGCTACCTCCTGGAGGATCGGTGATGGCCGGAATCGAGGCCAAGTCCCGCCATCCCGTACAAGGAGGGCTCGCAGGGATGACGGCCGTTGTCACGGGTCGCCCCGAGATCCGCGATCTTCTGCTTGTGGAGACGGGAGGTGACGCCGAAGTCTTTGCCTCCCTGGCCGAGGTTCCTCGTCTGCACCGGACATCCCTTTGGATCATCGACCTCGGTTCCGTCCTGCCGGAAGGCGGCGATCAGCCGGCCTTTGGAGGGGCGCACGCGCAAGAAGGTACCTACGTGTGGCTGGCCGAGGATCTGGGTCAGGTCGCCTCGTTCGGCCCTCTCCCGGCCGTCTCCTATGTCGTGGACATCTCTAAGGAGATCGTCGGTCCGGTCCGGAAGCGGCTGGCGGACATCGGCAGGCCTTCTGACCCGCGCCGCATCATCGACGTCACGTTCGTCAAGTCCGGCAGAGTTCTGTCGTTCACGTTTGCCGATGGATGTAGGTACTCCCTGCCGCTCAGCGCGCTGCCGTCGGCGGATGGCAGCGCGGTCAATGAGATCACGCTCCTCTTGAATGGAAGTGCCGCATCGATGCTTCAGTCGTCCGGCAACCGGTTCGAGGTGCCGTGGGACTACGTCCTGCACTGGGCCGACGAAAACTACGACTACCACAGGGCCGGGCCCGCTGTCTTCGCAACTCGTGAGGAATCGGCTCGTCGTATTGCCGGCCGGGTCCGCGCCCAGAGGAAGAAGAGGGGATTGACCCAGCAGCAGTTGGCAGATCTAACGGGCATCAGGCGACCTAACATCGCCCGCCTGGAGGGAGGGGCGCATGCCGCATCGCTCGAAACCCTGGAGCGGCTCGCCGCGGCGTTGGAAACGACCGTGGTAGATCTGGTCGTGAGCTAGGGGCGCAGTGGCTCGCGCCGATCAACATGGTGCAGAGGTCCTGCGCGCTCTCGATCTACACGCCGGCCACCTAGGCGAACTGAGAGGCTCGCTGAAGGCTACGCAGCCGCCCTCTCGCCCGGTGCAGTCGACCCAGTAGTCGTGATATGGTTAGGAATATGAAGACTACCATCGATATCCCGACTCCCCTGCTTGAACAAGCCAAGACAGTCGCGGCCGAAGAGGGCACCACTCTGAGGCGCCTTGTCGAGGAGGGGCTGCGCCTTGTGGTCGAGCAGCACAGTCGACCGGCCGGGTTCAAGCTGCGCTCCGTCCACTTTCGGGGGGACGGGGTGCAGCCGGGTGTCGAACTCGAGCGGTGGGACCAGATCAGGGGCCTCATCTATCAGGGGCGCGGCGAGTGATCGCGATAGACACCAACCTCCTGGTGTACGCCCACCGAGCGGACAGCGAGTGGTTCGAGCCAGCGTCGGAGTGTCTGCGTCGTCTGGCGGAGGGTTCGGATCCCTGGGCGCTCACCTGGTCATGTGTACACGAGTTCCTCGCGGTGGTGACGCACCCGCGCATCTTCCTGCCCCCCACACCACTCGATCAGGCGTTGGATCAGGTGGCCGCCTGGATGGAGTCGCCCAGTGTGGTCATGCTCGGCGAGGCTCGAGGATACTGGGACGTGTTGCAGGAGGTCGCGCTGGGGGGCAGGATCGCGGGCCCGCTCGTGCATGACGCCCGCGTGGCCGCCGTCTGTCTGCATCACGGGGTGCGGGAGTTGTGGACCGCGGATCGGGACTTCGGCCGGTTCCCCGCCCTCAAGGTGCGGAACCCGCTTGTTGCATGAGGTCAAGTGCGGGATGCGCCGTCCTGCTGGGTGCCGTATAATCAGGTCAAGTGAGCCGTACGAGGAGGTCCGATGCCGGCTGATACCGTGAAACTGACCATCCGCCTGCCTCAGCGTGACGTGAGATTCGTCAAAGACTACGCACGTGCGCACGGCCTGACCGTGACCGAGGTGATCGATCGGTATCTGCGGCGTATGCGCGAACTCGAAAACTATTCGCCGTCCCCGGCGTTGGACGAGATCACCGGCCTTGTTCCGAGTGACATCGACGTGGAGGATGAGCATCGCCGTCACCAGCTGGTCAAGCACTCTCGATGATCCTCGTCGATCTGAACATAGTTCTGGATGTCATCCAGAAGAGTGAGCCCCACTACTCCGCGTCCGCCGCTGTGCTTGACCGCATCGTTCGGCGGCAGGTCGATGCGAGCCTTCCCGCGCATGTGTTCACCACGCTGCACTACGTTGTGGAGAAGTACCAGAGCACCTCGGCGGCGCAGCGGTTGGTGGACTGGCTCCTCACGCATTTCGGTGTTGCCCCCGTTGGCCGGGAGGAACTGATCCGGGCGCGGGCGCTTGGTTGGGACGATTTCGAGGATGCTGTGGTGGCGGCAGCTGCGGAATCCAACGGATCTTCACTGATCGTGACCCGCAATGTGCGTGACTTCGCAGGTTCGCCAGTAGCGGCCGTTACGCCCGAGGAGTTCTTGGTGGGGTTGGATTGAGCAAGGAGGTACCGCCGTCGATCGTCCAGCGTTTTCAAGCAGGCCGGCCTGAAGAAAGGGTAGCCATGCACAGGTTCCTTATCGTGATCGAGCAGGTGGAGGCTGGCTATTCGGCCTATTCGCCCGACCTCCCCGGGTGTGTGGCCACCGGCGGCTCACGTCAGGTACTCAGGCAGCGCATGGCCGAAGCCGTTCAGATGCATGTCGAAGGCCTCCGCGAGGACCGGCTCCCAATCCCAGAGTCGCGAGCGTCAGCCGAGTACATCGCCGTTTCCTGAACCTTACGCCAGCTCTCCCCAGGCGCTTGGACACCGTCCGCTTTGTTCCGCGCAACCCCCTTCGCTACAATGCTCTGGAGCAAGGGAATATCTTCATGCCGGGGAGAGCTGTAGTGGCGAGGCTATCGTGATAGGCATCGATCACATTGACCATGATGTCTTGGTCCGGTTTTGCGAGGCCTGGAGGATCACGCAGTTGTCGTTGTTCGGCTCTGCGGCGCGAGGTGATCTCCAACCGGGCAGCGATATCGATCTCCTGGTGACGTTCGAGCCAGGCGCCGACTGGAGCTTGCTCGACCACATCGCCATGACCCACGAGCTGTCCGCGATACTAGGCCGCGATATCGACTTGGTCAGCCGGCGCGCTGTGGAGGCCAGTCCGAACCGGATCCGGCGTGACGAGATCCTCTCCTCCGCTGAGCTGTTCTATGCCGCGAGATGAGGCCGTTCTCCTAGACGTCGTCCGGGCGACCCTCCTTGCGCAGGAGTTCGTGGACGGGATGACCGAGGCGGCCTTCCTAGAGGACGTCAAGACGCAGTCCGCGGTCCTTCATCAGCTCCTTGTGATCGGTGAGGCGGTCAAGCGCCTCTCGACCGGCTTCAAGTCGGAGCATCCTCAAGTGCCGTGGAAGCTGATAGCCGGCATGCGCGACAAGCTCATTCACGGATACGACGACGTCGATCTCCAGGAAGTGTGGATGACTATTGCTCGAGACCTGCCGGCACTGGGTGCTGCCCTCGGGCCCCTCGCTCCTTCTCCCTAGGTGATCTCTTCTGCGTCCTAACGCACGGGAGCTCGGCCGAGCGGCACGTAGGACCGGTGCGCGGAGGTTCACCCCACCTTCTTGGGTATAGCCGACGTCCCTGCGCCGGGCGGCCGCTTCCTCCCGTCGCTGGTGCCCAGCCCGTAGACCTCCGGCTCGTGGCCGACGCGGGTCTGTTTGCGTTCCGCCACCAGGAGCTTGTGCTCGGCGAAGGTGGGCCGTTCCACGATCTGGCCGAGGCGGGCGGGCCGCTTGTCTGAGGTGAGGTTCGCGCCCTCCGTCCCGGCGGTCCCGGCGCCGGCCGTCATGGACACCATCTTGGCGGCTGCGGCAGCCGCCCGTTGCTGCATGCCGGTGAGCACCTCCTCCAGGTCGCGGATCTCCTCCACCACGATGGCCAGGCCGCGCTTGCGGTTGTTCTGCAGGCGGCCGCGGACGAGGAAGTAGGTGGCGCGGGCCACCACCGGGGCGTACCTCGCCAGTTTGCTCTCGAAGACCACGCATTCGAAGAGGCCGTAGGCATCCTCGAGGGTGAGGAACATGGTGCGCCGGCCGGAGCGCATCCAGGGGTTCTGGGCTCGCTCGTAGACGCCGGCCACGGTCACCGGCACCTCGTCGCCCAGGGTGGGCAGGCCGTAGCTGGGGGTGACGCCCAGGGCGTCCAGCTGCTCCCGGTAGAGATCGAGGGGGTGGCAGGTGACGGTGAGCCCCAGGAGTTCGAGCTCGACGCGCACCTTGTCCTCGGTGGTCCAGTCGCGGGTGAGCCCTGAGCGTACCGGCTCGGAGAAGAAGGCCCGCAGCTGCCCCCGGTTGCCGCCTCCGCCGGCGGCGAGCGCCTCGCGGCGGTCGTGGAGCAGAGGCAGGCGCCAGAGGAGCTCGGTGCGATCGGGTTCGAGCGAGTCGAAGGCGCCCACCCGGATCAGGTTCTCGGCCACCGGATACTCCACGCGGGTGCGCAGATAGAAATCTTCGAAGTTCGCGAAGGGGGCGAAGCGGCGCTCCTCCTCGATGGCCCGGAGGGCTCGCTCCGACATCTGCTTGAGGTAGCGCAGACCCACCCGCAGGGCCTGGCCCGCGCCGGGAGCGAGGGCTCCCTCCGGAGCCAGGCAGGCGTCGGGGGCCACCCCGGCCCGAGCCCGGGCGCGGTCGGCGTGGGGGAGGATGAGATCGCCGGGGTGGGGATCACCGGGGTGAGGGTCGCTGTTCGTGGCTGGGGTGGCGTTCGTGGCGGGGGTGGCGTTCGTGGCGAGGGTGGCGTGGCCTCCGGTCGCGGGCGGTGGCTCGGCCGGGGTGGGTGGCGTGGTTGCCGGCGCCGGCAACGCATCATTCTTGAGAAGAAAAGAAGCTCCTCCTGCCTGCATGGGCTCGCCGACTCCGCCTTCGCCGTGTACGGTCTCGAGGTCGGCCAGGTCGGCGGGAGTGAGGCCCCAGTCGTGGGCGGCGGTCCAGGCGGGGAGGAAGGGGTCGTAGACGCGGGGGTCGGGGGGCTCCTCGTCTTCCACGGTGAAGCCTCGCCCGGAGAGGTTGATGTCCAAGGGGCGCACCGCGAGGCCGAAGCGGCGGGCGTCGTTGAGCACCGTGCGCGGGGTGTAGAAGCCCATGGGCTGGTTGTTCTGCACGGCGCAGAGGAACTCGGCCGGGTAGTGGGCCTTCAAGTAGGCGGTGGCGTAACTGATGACGGCGAAGCACACCGAGTGGCTCTTGTTGAAACCGTAGGCGGCGAAGCCCTCCAGCTGGCGGAAGACCTCGCGGGCCGCCTCCTCGGGCACGTCGCGGGCCATAGCGTGGTGCACGAAGGTGGCGCCGATCTTGGCCATCTCCTCGCGGCTCTTCTCGCGGGTCATGGCGCGGCGTAGGGAGTCGCCCTCGGCGGGAGTGAACCCGGCCACCAGCTGAGCCACGCGGAGCACCTGCTCCTGGTAGAGGATGACCCCGTAGGTGTCGCCCAGAGCCTCCGCCAGGGAGGGGTGGGGCAGGCTGACCTCCTCGTATCCCCAACGGCGGTCGATGAAGGGACCGATCATCTCGGCCTCCAGCGGGCCGGGACGGTAGAGGGCGATGGCGGCGATGATGTCGTCGAAGGTGCGCTCCTGCAGGCGCGAGGCCAGGTTGCGCTGACCGGCCGACTCCAGCTGGAAGAGGCCGATGGAGCCGCCGTTCGAGATGATCTCGTAGGCGGCGGGGTCGGCGGGGGTGAGGGCGTAGGGGTCGAGTGTGAGGCCGGTGCGCCGACGCACGATGTGCACCGTCTCCGAGACGGCCGAGTGGGTGCGCAGGCCGAGGATGTCCATCTTGACCAAGCCGAGGTCGGCCACGTCGTCCTTGTTCAGCTGCACCACCGCCACCCCCTTGGCCGCCCACTGCAGGGGGGCGTAGTAGGTGATGGGCTTGTCGGCGATGACGAAGCCCCCCAGGTGCGTGCCCAGGTGGATGGGGTAGCCGTCGAGGCGCGCCACTAGGTCGAGCAGGGGTCCGTAGCTGGACTCGTCCTGCAGCGGGCTCTCGGCCAGCTCGGGCCACTCGCCGGCCAGGTAGTCGCGCATCTTGGCGGCGTCGCCGTGGCGGGGCACGTTCTTGGCGAGGGTGTTGATCTCGGTGGGAGCGAAGCCCACCGCCTCGGCGACGATGCGCACGGCCACGCGCGGCGACATAGTGTTGACGTTGGCCACCACGGCCACGTTGTTCTCGCCGAAGGTCTCGTAGATGTGGTCGATCACCTCGTCGCGGCGGGTGCTGCAGAAATCCACGTCGATGTCGGGCATCTCGCGGCGGTTCGGGTTGAGGAACCGTTCGAAGAGCAGGTTGTGACGGATGGGCTCCGAGGCGGTGATGTCGAGCACGTGACACACCAGGGAGTTGCCGGCCGACCCCCGTCCCGAACAGGCGATGCCCCGGGCCCGGGCCCAGCGCACGATGTCGTGCACCACCAGGAAGTAGTGGGCGAAGCCCATCTGCTCGATCATGGCGAGTTCGTGGTCGAGGAGCTCCACCGCCCGGGGCGGCACCGGCCGGTAGAAGCGCTCGATGCCCCGGAAGCAGCGCTTGGCCAGGAGGGAGTAAGCGGTCTCATCGGGAGGGAGAGCCACCTCGGGGAAGTGGTAGGTGCCGAGTTCGAGATCCACCTGGCAGCGGGAGGCGATCCGGGCGGGGATGTCGAGGGGGGAGTCAAGGAGGAGGGGTGGGCCCGGGTGCGCCGCCACGCCCACCGCCACTCTATCCGCCGGCTCTGAGTCGGCACCGCCACTACCCGCCTCCGCCGCCATCCCTCCCGCGCCTTCCTCATCACTCGAAACTGCAACAGAAGTTGCAATGCAATGACAATGCAAGTCGATGAGGGGCTGAAGCTCGACCTCCAGTTCAGCTCGAGGGCGAAGGCAGCAGACTCCCGGCACGGTGGGGGGGTAGCCGGAGAGCGGCTGGTCGCGACCGGCGGCGCGGCAGACCAGGTGCGTGGCCCGATCGTCGGGCCGGGCGTAGTGGGCGTCGGTGGTGAGGAGAGCGGGGAGGCCGTATTCCCGGGCCAGTTGCAGTAATCGGTCGCAGTAGGTGAAGCAGGCCAGGGCCCAGGCGGGACCCTCGGGATGGAAGCCTACGTCGTAATCGGCGGGGTTTAGACGCTGAGGATGACCCTCGGGGAGGTCGGGGCGAGGGCGTGTGTGGGCACCCGTCCGCCCCTTGGATGCACGAGACGTTGCAAATATCTGATGACGCAATAGACTTGCACGATAGGCGGAAGGGAAGTCGTCGCCGGGTCCGGATCCGCGGCGGGACTGTGGGCGCAGATTCCCGGGATCACGGGGGGCTCGGCACTCGGAGGCTCCACCCGAGGCGCCGCCGCCCGCGGGGCGGCCGTCGTCGCGGAAATGGCGCAGACGCCCGTCTTCGCCGCGCTCCTTGTGGTAGACGGAGGCTCCGTGCTGACCGGCCTCGGCCTCTCGATGCGGTTGGTAGCCGAAGTGCTGCACCTCGACGAAGAGGTGGTCGGAGCCGTAGATGTCGCGGAGCACACCGAGGGCGCGGCGGGCTTCGTCATCGCGGCCGGCGTCGACCAGGCGGCCCACCTCTCCCTGACGGCATCCCGTGAGGCAGATGACGCCCTCGCGCCGTTCGCGTAACTGGGCGGCGGTGAGGGTGGGGGGACGGTCGCGCTCGGGGATCGCCAGGTGGGCGGCGGAGACCAATCGGCAGAGATTGGCGTAGCCCTCGCGGCTCTCGGCGAGCAGCACCAGGTGGTAGGGGTGCTGAGGGCTGGAGAGAGGCGGGGCGTCGCCACTCTCGTCGGATGGCATCGCTGTGTCACCGCCGGCGGGAGGTTCCCCCGCCAGAGGTTCCACGCACACCTCGACCCCGAAGATGGGATGCACGCCGCGGCGCAGGCAGGCCTTGGCGAAGCGCACGGCGCTGTAGAGGCCGTCGTGATCGGTGAGGGCGAGGGCGGGCTGCCCCAACTCCACCGCCCGCTCGACCAACTCATCGATGCGGCTGCCTCCGTCGAGGAAGCTGAAGTTGGAGTGCACGTGCAGGTGCACGAACGGGGCGGCCGCGGTGCCACCGTGAGACCCGGTGCCTGAGTCGCCGGGAGGGTGATCGTCGTGGGGGGGCGGAGCGCTGTCATCCTTCCGCGGCGGTCGGTGGCTGGTGGGGCCTGCGCCCGGCGTGGGAGGGGTGGCGTCGCGGGTGGGAGCCGGCCCGGGGTCCGCCGGGCCGCGGGCCCAGCCGTCCTTGGGCCCCGTGCCGTCGCGCCGGATGTAGTCATGACTGGGCGGGATGCGCCGGATCGGGAGATCGTTCAGCCCGGCGCCGCTCACAGTCGGGTTCCACACGTGTATGTCGAGGCTCTCACGACCGGTTCGACGGCATAGCAAGGAAACGTGCAATTATCAGAAAATGCATCGTATGTTGCTCCCTAGTGTGAACGTATGTTCGCTAGAACACTGTACCGATCCCCTCGGACAGAAGTGGGGGGAGGCGTAGTGTATACGAACATTTGTTCGCTGCCAAGATGGGACCAAGGTCTGAGGGACACGGGGGCTTTCGGGCGCGATGATCTATCCAGCGCGATTGCTCGGTGACCATGCGACATCCCTCGAGTCGAGGGGGGGAGAGACGGTCGTGGCACATCAGAGTTTGCTCAGTGGTACCATATGCGGTACCATATGATCCATACCCATGGTTGATGTCCTGCGGCTGTACGCGAGGGTTCGCCGGAACCCCGCGAATGTTCGATTCACCCAGATCGTGCGGCTCGCGGAAGAGGTCGGGTTCGTAGAAGTGCGGGTGAGTGGATCACATCACATCTTCCGCCATCGAGACTATCGGGGTGTGCTTGTGAACCTGCAGAATCAAGGAGGCGAGGCGAAGCCATATCAGGTGCGGCAGTTGGTAGCGCTCGTCGAGGAGTACGGACTTCTGAAGGAGCGGTGATGCGCTTTCGCTATGCGGTGAACCTCATGTGGAGTAACGAGGATGGCGGCTACGTGGCTACGATTCCGGAACTGAGGGGATTGAGTGCTTGTGGCGAGACCGCGGAGGACGCGGTCCGGGAAGTGGAGCAGGCGGCGGAGGCCTTAGTTGATGCGATGAGCGAAGAAGGTCTCCAGGTGCCCGCACCCCTGGAGATGCCGGTGTTCAGCGGTCAGTTCCGCGTGCGCGTTCCCGTCTCCATGCATGAGGCTCTGGTGGTCCGCGCCGGGTACGAAGGCGTCTCACTCAACACCTTGATCGTCAGCTTGGTTGCCGAGGGATTGGGCATCCGCGGAGAGCGTTCCCTCCAAAGGACCGGCCCCTCCTTCGAGGATCGCGACCTCCCTGCGGCAGCGCGATGAGATCCCACTACTACCAGGACACCGACTCCCTCTACATCGATCTCGCCGAGAAGCCGAGCGCCGATTCTCGGGAGGTGGCTCCCGGTGTGGTCCTCGATCTGGATGAGGACGGCGGTCTGGTGGGGATCGATATCGACCACGCATCGTCGGTGGCAGATCTCACCCGACTGGTTATCCGGGCGATGCCGTTGACCTCGGTCGAGTTCGCGCCCGCGGAGAGCGAGGCTCCGGCCTAGGAGAGAGGTTCGATAGGCCAGAGTAGCTGCGGCTCTTGATGCGACTACTCCGGCGTCGCCGCGTCTGCACGTGCCTGATGCGGAGGAACCTGAGGAGGGTGGTCCATCTCGCGCAAGACCGGGTTGGCGTACTGGGCGGTGGTCACCACGACGTAGGCTATGGCGACGACGAGCAGGGTGGTCGTGACGGAGATGGTCTCGGCCAGGTAGCCCGCCAGCAGCATGCCCAAGGGGGCTGCTGCGAACGCCACCGCCATCACCAAGCCGAAGACTCGACCGCGCAACTCGCGGGGTATCCGCTCCTGGGCCACGGTCAGGATCAGAGGGTTGAGCGAACCTGCCGCTAGGCCGCCCACGAACAGTGAAGCAGCGGCCACAAGGTACGGCGGCGATGCCGCGAGCACCCAGAAGGGCGTGCTGGCCGCGGCGAAAGCGGTGATGAAGGTGAGCCGCCGAGGTAGGCGCGACCCCATGACGCCGAAGGCGAGTGCGCTGAGGACGGCTCCGGCACCGAAGGCGGCGATCATGAATCCGAGCCCCGTGGCGGCTCCCAGGGTCTCCTGGGCGTAGACGGGAAGTAGGACCGCGAACACGGGGGCGTCGAGGAAGTTGGTGATGGAGACGACGACGATGATCGTCCGGATCAAACGATCGGTACGGAGATACCTTAGGCCTGTCTTGAGTTGGGAGAGGTAGCTCTCGTCGGCCTCTTTCGACTCTCGCGCCACCGGTTGTGGCGCCGCCACCGCGAGGAAGAAGAGGCCGGCCGAAAAAGCGAAGGTGGCCGCGTCGATCAACAACACGTTGCTTGTGCCCAACCAAGCGATCAAGACGCCGGCGAGCGCGGGCCCTACCAGCATCCCTCCTCGGTGGATCATCTGCTGGGCCGCATTGGCTCGCTCGAGAGACACGCCGGCGGCTGCGCTGACATCGGGCAGCAGGGCGTAGCGTGCGGTGTTGCCGGGCACGTCCAGCAGCGCGCTCGCGAAGACGATGAGCAGCAGTTGCCAGAAATGGAGCCCCACGGTGTTGTGAAGCAGGGGGATGAGCAGGACGGTGGCTCCGCTGGCCAGGTCGGCCACGATGCTCATGCGGCGATGCCCTATCCGGTCCACAAGTGTGCCGCCGAAGATCCCGGAAATGACGGCCGGTAGGGCTGTGAAGAAGCCTACCATCCCGGTCTTGGCGGCACTTCCGGTGGTCACCAGAACGAACCACGGTACGGCCACCATGGTGATGTTGTTGCCTACTAGAGAGACGGCGTTGGCGACCAGAAAGGCGTAGAACGGGACGCGACTAGCGTGCGGCGGCCTCTTCCCGATGTCAGGGCCCGGGTAGCTTGCGCGTGTGGCCATCGCTCGGCCCTAGCTCGACGTACGCCCGAGGAAGTCCAGCAGCGCCCGGTTGAAGACCTCGGGCTGCTCGAGGTTGGAGAGGTGCGACGCCGACTCGATCACCACGAGTCCCGCTCCCGGGATGCGCTCCTGGATGGCACGAGCGGCGTCCGGCGTGGTGCCGGGGTCCTGAGCTCCCACCATCACCAGTGTCGGCGCCGCGATGGCGAAGATGCGCTCGAGGAGGTCGAGCCCTTTGATGGCTTCGACGCACCCGGCGTAGCCCTCCACCGGGGTGGACCCGATGGCGCCCCGGATCGGTTCGACCACGTCCGGACGCGCGGCCGCGAAGGCGGGGGTGAACCAGCGCTCGATCGTTCCCTCCACGTGTGCCCACATACCGGAAGTGCGGGCGATCTCGATGCGCTCGTCCCAGATCGGCCCGGCCTCCGGGGGCAGGGAGGCGGCCGTGTCGCAGAGCACGAGGCTCGCGATGAGTGCGGGGTGGCTCAGGGCCAGAGTCTGGCCGATCATGCCACCCATGGAGATACCCACGAAGTGGGTGCGCTCGATGCCGAGGGCGCGGAGGAGGGCGACGACGTCGTCGGCGAGGAGTTCCAGGGAGTACGGGCCGGGCGGCGCGTCGGTGCCGCCGTGGCCGCGGGTGTCGTAGCGCAGCACGCGGTAGCCGGCGGCGACCAGAGCGGGTTGCTGCAGCCGCCACATGTGGAAGTCGGTGGCGAGGGAGTGGCTCAGTGTGACCACCGGCGCGTCGGCAGGGCCGGTGAGTTCGTAATCGACGGCGATGCCGTTGGCGGTGAGGTTGGTCACGAGTCGTCTCCTCGAGCGGGTCAATAGAGCATGAAGGTGGTCGTGGTCAACATGGTCATCGGCACTACGATGACGAGCTGCCGGGAGACGCTCCACCACCGACTCGGGGTGCTCCAGTTGCCCCGTCCGTCGACGGCCGACACGCGCCAGCGCTCGGCGGAAGCCGCCATGGTGCGTCCGACGCTGGTGACCGTGAGGTCGGTGTAGGTCTGGGCCGGCACGTAGGTCTTGCCGTCGAACCGTTGCACCTCGACCCGGTAGAGCACGCCGCTCGGATCCTTGACCGCCTGCCACACCAGCTTCAGCGTCCTACTCTCGATGACGGCACCATTGCTGGGTGAGATGAGGGCCGGGGTCGGCGGCGGCGTGGTGTCGAGGGTGAGCGTCGGCCTGGTGGTGCTCGTCACGGTGCCGATGGTGCGGGTGACTGAGGTCGTGGTGGCCGCCGATGTCACCGGCGTCGTTGAGAGGGCGGCCGTCGTGCGGGTGGTCGAAGGTCGGGTTGTCGGCGCCCGGGTGGCCGGTGGGTCAGTGGTGGACGGGTCGGTGGTGGACGTTCTGATCACAGTCGGCTCGCTCGAACCCGGTGCGACCGTGGACGTGGATCTGTCGTCATCGGACGCGAGTACCCCGACATCGCTCTGGCCGTCGGCGACGTTGACCGTCGAAGCGGCCACCGTCGTGGTGGTGGAGGCCTGGTAGGCTCGGTAGGCGGCGATGCCTCCGGCCATGGACACTCCGAAGAACACCACGGCGGCGGTGACCAGGACACCGGCCACCACTCTGGATACCCTTCCCCGTGGTGCCTCCGGGGCTCCGCCGTTCGCCGGGGGGAGAGCCCCCCCGGATACCCAGGCGTCGGCAGATTCGGGGGCGCCGGTGGCGTCGGCAGCGCCGGCGGCGGCGGTCGCCCGGCTCGCGGCGTCGGTGGTCAGCCGTTCGCGCACGCTCGCCCAGGCAGAATCGCGGAAGGCCAATGGTAGTGCGATCGGCGCCAGTGCCCGGTAGCTGCGCGAGGACTCGGTCATCTCTTCCAGCGCGAGGCCGCAGAATGCGCACGCCTCCAGGTGGGTTCCTACGTGGTCACGCTCCGGCGCGTCGAGTTCGTCGTCGAGGTAGGCCGAGAGGAGCGGCAGCATGTCGCGGCACTCCTTCACCAGGTTCTCGGTGTCGATGGAGGACATCCTGAACGCCTCCTTGAACTTCAGGCGCGCCCGCGAGAGCAGTGCGCCTACTGTCGCCCGCTTCATCCCCATGACGTCCGCGATCTCCTGGTAGGAGAGGTCGTGCAGTTCGCGGAGGGCGAGGATGGCGCGGTGGTTGTCGCTGAGTTCGAAGGTGGCCTGCCACGTCTGCTCTTGCTGCTCCCGGAGGAGGGTGACCCGCTCGGGGTCGGCCCGCAGGGCGGGTTCCATCTGCAGATCGAGCAGGTCGGGCGCCACGAATCGGGTGCGGTGCTTCACGGCGTCGATGGCCGTGTTATGAGCCGTCCGGTACAGGTAGGCGGAGAAGTTCAGCTCTCCTGTGAGCCGAGGCAGCGCCTGGAAGACGCGAACGAACGCGTCCTGGGCGATGTCGCCGGCGTCCTCGTGGTTGCCGGCGATGCCGTACGCGTAGTTGTAGATGCGCTGTTGGTAGCGTTCGAAGAGTTCGGCGAACGCGGACTGCTGCCCGTCGCGCGCGGCTGCGACCAGCGCGGCGTCGGCGGTGGCTGCGGCTGTGTCGGCGAATGCCCCCATGCGTTCCATCCTAGTCGTCGAGCTCGGCGACGACAACCAACCTTTGGGCCGCGCTGCCTATGGGGTTGCACGTGGTGAGGGTGAGACGGCTGTCATCGGTGGCGGCCGCCACGTGGGTGTCGCGGGGGCTCACGACGCGGATTTCGACTACTCGGTAGGTGGCGGTCGTGGCGCTGGTCGCCGTGCGGATCACGTCGCCCGCCTCGAGCAGGTGCAGGTCGTGGAACACGTGCCCGTACATGGTGCGGTGTCCCGCGATGGCAACGTTGCCGCTCTCGCCGGGGAGCGGCGTACCGGGGTAGTGACCGGGTCCCTTCGTGAGTTGGGATTTCTGGGTTCCCTCGACCACGTAGGCTTGCAGGCCGATCGCCGGGATCTCCAGCCGGGCCACGACGCCCTCGGGGAGCGCGACCCCGCCGCCGGCGCTGTCTCCCGTCGTCGACAAGACCGGCGCGGCGATAGCGGCGAGGGAGAGGCGCCACTGGGCGAACTCGTAGCGCACGTCGGTGAGCTTCGGGTAGAACATCACGGCGATGCCGGCGAGTACCATGATGCCGGCCAGCATCAGGTCGTGCCGTCTCTGGCGCTTCCGCCTCTTCTGCCCCTTCTGCCTGCGGGCCAGGTCCACACGCAACGCGTCTTCAGTGCTGACCGACCGTTCCAGCGACGGGGACTGCCCGGCGAGGTCGACGGGCTCTTTCGGCCATCCGAGTGCTGTCGGGGTTGTGGTCATGGTCGCCTCCCTTGGTGCTCTTCCGTGTGCGGCTTCCGTGTCTTCTCGTCGTTCTCGGGATGGTTCGCGGTTCTGCTGGGGGCGTGAAAGGGGCACCGGGTTGGCGCCCCCTTCACAGGACCTCGGGGTGTTGTGTCAGTCGCGGTCGGACTCGTCGCGCCTGCGGCGGATGGCGCTCAGTCCGAAGAGGGCCATGGCCGCGCCGGCGATGAGGTACGGGGTGTTGTCGCCGCCGGTGAAGGGGAGCATGGGCTCGTCGGCGGGCTGGTCGGCCGGTTGGTCGGCCGGTTCGTCAGTCGGTTGGTCGGCTGGTTCGTCAGTCGGTTCGTCCGCGGGATCGTCGGCGGGCGGGTCCACCGGATCCGCAGGAGCCGCAGGCGGGTCCTCGGGATCCACGGGGACTGCGGGCGGGTCCACCGGATCCGCAGGAGCCGCAGGCGGGTCCACCGGATCAACGGGGACTGCAGGCGGGTCCGCAGGGACCAGAGGCGGGATGATCGGGTCAACGGGGAGCAGTTCGATATCGCCGGGGGGGACCAGGGGCACGATCGGTTCGAGGCCCGGGATCAGGCTCGGGTCCAACTGGGGCGCCGCGGGGGCGACGGGCTGCAGGTGCTGGATGATCTCGGGGTTCACTTGGACGGCGTTCATGTCGGGCAGCGCCGGGAGATGGACTCCGCTCAGCGCCATGGCCGGTGCGGCCATCGCCATGAGGAGGATCAGCATCGTGGCCAGTGTCAGGACCGCTGTCGCGCCTCTCGTGGTGTTCGGCTTCGCTGTCATCGTGGGCCTCCCTTTCTCGGTTCGTTGTGGTGCGTCCTATTCGTACAACCGAGAAAGGGGCCGGGTATTACAGTTGGCGGAAAAAAAATGTGGGCGGTGCCACCACGGACGGCACGCGTGAGGCCCGGATCAGCATCGGGGCGAGATCAGGGGGCAGGCGGCACCACGCCGGATCCCAACCACGCCCGAAGATCGTCCACTGACCCCCCGTACGTGCCCGCCACTGCTTTGACGCTGAGTCCCTGATCCGTGTCCGGCGGTGCTCCGAGGGCAGCGAGTACCTCGACGGGATCGGCGTGGAAGGCATCTGCCACTTCTCGCACGGTCATGCGTCCCTTGATCTCTGTCGCCTGGGCGCTGCCGTCGGTGGGCAGCGATTCGCCTTCGTGGTCTGAGCCGACGACCGCTTCTGACCCGGCTCCCGCTCCGCCGCCCGCCTCGGCTCGTGTCTGCCATGCGCCCGTCGCCATGGATCCTGCGATGACCGCCGCGAAGAGGATCACCGCCATGGCCGGCCGTGCGCCCGATCCGGCCGATGCGAAACCGCGACGGATCCGATCGGGTGCGGCGCCGAGAAGACGGCGCGCGGCGTGACCGCCGCCGGCGGGCGCAGACCAAGTGGTGTGCAGAGCCCCCTCAACAGGGCATGCGTCCGTGCAGTCGCCGCACAGGCTGCACTGACCGCTCGTGACCCGTTCCACGTGTGACACATCGATGCCCATGCCGCAGGCCGCGTCGCAGCGGCCGCAGTCGGTGCAGGCCCCGCTATCCCGAGTGACGCCCGCTGGTGACAGGCGACTCCCAAGGGAGACGACCGCTCCGAGCGGGCACAAGTAGCGACACCAGAACCGCTCGACGAGCAGGCTTGTGACGAGCAGCAGCACGAGGACCCCGAGGGTGAGGGCCGTCTCGATCTGGAAGTGGAACACCGCCTTGAACGGGTCGTAGGCTTCGAAGACCAGACGGCCGCCGGTGAAGGTGGTAGCCAGGATGAGCGCGAGGACGCCGTAGCGCAGGTAGCGAAGGCGCCGGTCCCACGCTCGGCCACGCTCGGACCGAAGCCACGCCCCGCGACGGGCGCGTCGTGCTCCCCACCGAGAGGCGGCCTTGCCCAGGCGCCCAGCGCCGGGGATCCCACCCGCCACCCTGGCGAGGAAGCGGGCCGCTCGGTGCACCCACTCGACCACCGTTCCGAGCGGGCAGAGCCACCCGCAGAACGATGCGCGCCCGACCATCGTGGCGCCCACGACCGCCCCGAGGACGATGAAACCGGAGATGGCGGTCTTCTTCAGGAACGTGCCGGTGGTGAGCAGGCTGGGGAGCGTCTCGATGGCGCCGAACGGGCAGAAAGCGTCGAGTGGCGCGGATCCACCCGCCCCGCCCCCCAGCAACGTGTGGCGATATCCGAGCCATCCGATGATCACTACCACCGTCGCCTGGGCCGCTCTGCGCACCCATTTCCACGGTCTTGCACCTGCACCTAGCTTCACGACCTGCCTCCTCCGGCGAGCACATACGGTAGGAGACAGGCTAGGAACAACGTGTGAGGGAAGTGCACCTGGTCGTGTTAGAAGTCTGTGATGGCCTTCGTGGCTTGCCCTCTTCGTTGCTTGCCCTGTTCCTGTGCGAGGGAGTAGGCTGGTGCGCGTGCTCGCCGAGCGGAGTTGGAGGCGCCATGTGGGTGAACCGGGTCATCGTACGCGCGGAGGACTTCCCGCGACGCGACTGCTATCCCTTCGATCTGGGTTGGCTTCGCGAACGGCTCGAGCTTCGCTTCGAGTCGCCCATCACGATGTTCGTGGGGGAGAACGGTTCGGGTAAGTCCACGCTTCTGGAAGCGGTCGTGCAGCGTGCCGATATCCCCGTGTGGACACCATCCAAGCGCCACATCGCGCATAAGAACCCATACGAGAACACGCTCTACGAGTATCTCGACCTCGAGTGGACATCCGGCCGGGTCTCGGGCAGTTTCTTCAATGCCGAGTCGTTCCGGCAACGGGCCGAGTTCCTTGACGATGTGTCCCTCGTCGACCCAGGGCAACTCAAGTACTTTGGTGGACGCACCCTGTTGAACCAGTCGCACGGTGAGGGCATGCTCACCTTCTTCGAGGGGCGGTATGCGATCAGGGGCCTCTACGCCCTCGACGAGCCGGAAGCCGCCCTCTCTCCGGCCAGTCAGCTGGAGTTGGCAAGGATGCTGCACCGCTACGCGGCGGACGGTCACGCGCAGTTCCTGATCGCGACTCACTCGCCCATCCTCATGGCGCTGCCCGGGGCTCAGCTCTTCGGGCTGGACGGCTCCGGTGTGCGCGAGACCGCCTACGAGGAGACCGGGCACTATCGGTTGTATCGGGACTTCATGGCGGATCCGGTCGGGACCCTGGGCTTCAGCCTCTCAGATGTCGGCGATGCGGCCGGGCTGACGCCACCGGGCATGCTCTAGAGGCCGCACTACCACCCCGAGGTGCCCGGGTCGCCCTTGAAGGGGCCCACGATATCCGCTGTGATCCAGCCGGCGTAGAAGCCGCCCGACTGGGCGCTCACGAGTTCGCCGTCGATGTAGCAGGCATCCATGCGCCCTGGGTAGAAGGCCACGTGACCAGCGAGGTCTTCATAGCCCGCACGCGGCTCGGGATAGTGCCACGCCGCGACCTCTTCGCGCCGATCCCCCTGGGACACGTCGAAGTAGTGAGCGACCCCTTTGTACTCGCATATGGTGCGCGCGGACGTGGAGGTCAACGCGCCGGCGTGGATGTCTTCGAGATGGATGTAGTACGTAGGCGGATGACTGGTCTCGAGCACGCGGAGGGCGCGTCGGGTCTCGGCGATGGCCCGGCCTCCGAGCATCACCACGACGTGACGTAGCGTGGCCTCCACACGTGGTGGGCGAGGGTAGTCCCATACCGATTCTTGGCCGGGGCCGGGTCGAGTGCGCTTCATGGGGATCCTCCGTAGGACGCGGGGGATGGCTACACGGGGGGTTCTACCGTCCTAGCGCACGCCCTACTCCCAGCGGTGTCTTGAGACCGATGGGAGTGTCTCAGACCACCCGCGCGGGTACACCTGCAAGCGGGTACGCGTGCAGACAGCGGGTAGACCCATAGTCAGTGTCTTGCCCGAATCACCACGTCAGGAGGTCGTGCGGTGGCTAAGGACCAGGGATTCCACGATTTCGCTTTGGAGCTATTGAGCCCGTTCGGCGAGGTCACGAGCCGCTCGATGTTCGGGGGATGGGGCCTGTTCGATCAGGAAGTGATGTTCGCGTTGATCTCGGGAGCGTCCCTCTACTTCAAGGTGGACGACACCACTCGCGCCACCTACGAGGCGGCCGGCTCGGAATCGTACGGCCGCATGCCCTACTACGAGGTGCCGGGTGACGTTCTGGAGGACCCGACCCGTCTGGGGGAGTGGGCCAGAGAGGCCATGACGGTGGCCCATTCGGCTCCGAAGAAGCCTCCAAGAGGTATGCCGAAGAAGGGGCCCAAACAGGCCCCGAAGAAGAGCGGCTAGCGCAGAATGGCGGGCCGGCGACCTTGAGCGACCACACCCTCCGCATGCCAGTGGGCTTCGTCGGCCACGGCAACCCCATGAGCGTCCTCGATCAGGCGAAGGGGGAGCTTTGGGCCGAGTGGGGCGCGTCTCTGCCGCGACCGCGGGCCATACTCACCGTGTCGGCGCACTGGGAGGACTCACCCGTCACCATAGGCCGCGTCATCCGCCACCAGGGACTCCTCTACGACTTCTACGGCTTCCCTGAGGAGATGTACCGCCTCCAGTATCCCGCGCCGGGAGCCCCGGAACTGGCCGACCGCGTGGCCGGCCTGCTCGCCCCGTTGGTGCACGTGGTGCGGTCCGATCGCGCGGTTGATCACGGGGCGTGGGTGCCGCTACTCCACATGTGGCCGGAAGCCGACGTGCCGCTCCTGCAGATCTCCATGCCGCGGCACATGACGGAGGAGGAGCTGTACTCCGTTGGGGTGGCGCTCGCCCCGCTGCGCGACGAAGCCGTGTTCATATTCGCCACGGGCAACCTCGTGCACGACCTGCGGGGCGTCTCGTTCCTCGAGGACGAGCCGATCCCCGGCCACGTGCTCGAGTTCGACCGTTGGGTGGCCGATGTGTTGAGCGCCAAGGACCACGACGGCCTGGCGGCCTGGCGGGAACGTGCCCCGGATCCGCGCCGGGCGCATCCGACTCCGGAGCACTTCCGGCCCATCCTGGTAGCGGCCGGCGCCGCCGGCGGGGACGAGGTCAGCTTCCCCATCGAGGGTTTCGAGAATCGCACGGTGAGCCGGAGGTGCGTGCGATTCGGGTGAGGCATGGCTCTCTCGCTCACATCGAAGCTATGGGCCTGCCGGCGGTTGTCGCGGACGGTGCTTGCTCTTCCCGGCACACGGGCGCACGACTCAGGCGCCAGACCAGCAGCCCGGCGAACAGCGCGAGAAGCGCGAGGTAGAAAGCCGGGTAGAACCAGGCCGGCGCGGTGAGGGTCGTCGGCGTCCAACGGAGTTGCGCGTTCGCCATGCGGAAGGCGGTGAACCACAGCGCGGCGGCGAGAAAGGGGGCCCCCGCGCGGGCGTTCCGACGCAACAGGAAGACTACCAGCCCGACCGCGCCCAGCGCGGCGAGCAGTTCGTAGAGCTGGGTCGGCTGGACTGGGTGGTTGGTCAACGCCGCTCCCCTGCCAAGCAGGTTGGCGAGCAGTCCGTCGCCGCCCACGCCCGGGTCCCCCTCCATCATCTGACGCGCCCAGGCTGGGCTCCCGGGCGGGAACACCACGCCCCAGGGCAGCTCGGTGGGGTGACCGTAGCAGCATCCCTGGAGGAAGCATCCCACGCGGTTGATCGCGATGCCGAGCCCCATGCCCACAGCGGCGGCATCCGCCAGTCGCCACGCGGGCAGCCGCATGCCGCGGGCGAGCACGACTCCGGTGAGCGCTCCGGTCACCAGACCGCCGTAGAGCGCGAACCCCGTGGCGCCGGTGGACCAGAGCCTGGCAGGCTCCGCGGCGTACAACTGCAGGTTGGTGGCGGCGTGGAACAGCCGGGCGCCCACCACTCCGGCGGTCAACACCGCCGCGAAAAGGGCGAACACGCGGCGCCGGGGCAGGCCCAGACGGCCGGCCACCAACGTCGTCGCGGTGAGGCCGACGATCCCCGCTAGTACGAGCATCGTCGAGTAGGCGCTCAGATGGAGCGCCCACCCGCCGATCTCGATGTCCACCAAGGTCGGATGCATCCGACCGCCCTCCTCGGTCCGTCGGGCTCTACTGCTTGGTCACGGTCCAGGCACCGCGCATGGTGATCCCTTCGTTGGACGAGACGAAGCTCCCGGAGAGCACCAACGTGTCGCCCTGTTTGGACGGGCGCCCGGAGAAGGCACCGGAACCGCCCTCCGCCGAGATATCCATATTGAAGCTCCCCCTGCTCCACTGGATGGGGGCGGTTATCGGGTCACCCGCGGTGCCATCCTCGTTGAGGCCCGAAGAGTCGAGGAACACGGTCGCCTGCCCAGTGCCTCCTTCGTCCGCCGTGATGTCCATGGTCATCGGCATGGTCTGGCCTTCGAGCGCCTTCAACGCCTCCAGTATCGCGAGATCGCAACCTTCCTCTTCGCCGGCGCGCGCCGACTCGTACACCTCATCGGGGATCTCGATCGCGGTGATCGTGAAGGTGCCGGCCCAGGCTCCGTTCAGATCGATGTTCTCGATGGTGATGACGCTGGCGGCGCCGTTGTCCGCGCGGCGCACGGTGATGGTGGCCGATTCATCGGCTACCGTGACTCCCCAGGTGACCTCGCCGGGAGCGTCCAGCTTCTGCGTGGTCGTGCCGCCGATGGCGCCCTGGCCGGACAGCGTGATGGAGATGTCGGCACCCTTGTCTCCGAGCGCTTTCACGATTCCGCGCACGTCGTACGAGTCGGGGTCGTCGGTGGTGACGGCGACGGCGTCGATCACGCCTTGGTTCTGTATCTCTTCCAGGAACTTCTCGAGGGTCGCCCTATCGGTGGGTTTGCCCGCTGCGCTGGGGTTCTTCAGATCGTAGATCACCTTCGCGATGGCGAAGTCGGTGCTCAACACGCCGGCTCCGAGCTCATCGTGGGGGAAGGGCACGCTCATCTGTTTCTCGTCGTCAGTGACACCCGGGGCGGCTGTCTGCGTGAGGATCTCTTTGATCTGAGCAGCGGTGAGTTCGGGGTTCAGGGACTTCATCATCGCGGCGGTCGCTGTGACCTGCGGCGTGGCGAAGCTGGTGCCGCCCCATTCGTTCGAGACCTCGCCCGTCTTGGGGTCGACCCCAGAGACGACCCGGTGTCCAGGCGCTCCGAGAGTCACTTCGAAGTCCTCGCCGATCGTGTTGCTATAGTCGATCTTGGATCCGTCGCTTTCGAGACAGCCGACCGTTATCATGTTCGGGAGGTTCAGCCCGCTCGGGAAGCGCTTCTTCCCGTCGAGAGCCTTACCGTCGTTGCCGGCCGAGCACACGAAGATCACGCCCGGCTTCTCTTGGGCCATCTTCTCGAAGAACTTCTTGTATGTGGCGGCGACGCTGGGGTGAGCATTCGAATTGCCCCAGGAACAGTTGATCACCGTCGACCCTTGCTCGACCTGGTATTTCAAAGCCTGCAGATCTCCCAGGCTGAACGTGCCGTCGCTGAACGTGTGCTGGGTGGGATCGTTGGGGTCGGGTGCGACGGGGGTGTTCACACCGTACTTCGGTCCCCAGATATTCGTGCTGACCACCTTCAGCTTGTCGCCCAGAACCGAGGCCACACCGGTCTGTCCGCCGTTGTCGGGGTTGGCGGCGATGATCCCAGCGACAGCCGTGCCGTGACTGCCGTAGACATCGTCATTCCCAGCGTCGTCCTTGGTCGGCGCCCCGAGTTCGTCGCCGGCTTCGCCCCCTGCGATGGCGCTCTTGCCGTCGAACTCCTGCTGACCCTTGTAGAGGCCGTCATCTACCACACCCACTTGCACGGCAGAGATGTCGCGACCCGAGCCGCGGATGAGGTCCCAGGCGCGCTGCACGCCGATCATGGTGTAGGGCTTGGCGTTGTCCCCGGCGTAGACGGGATCGTCGAGGGGGCTGGAGCGCACTCCCCAGATCTCCTCATCGCGGAAGGTCTCCTGATTGGGGAAGGCGGACTCCACACCCTCCATGACCGCAACTCGATCGATGAGGGCCGTGAGTTCCGCTTCGGAGGTCGCGGGCACCTGCAGCTGGTACAGGTTGATGAACTCCAGCTCGCCCACGACGGTGCCGCCGAGTTCGGCGGCCAGCTTGTCCGCGTCGCCCCGATCCTTACCGTCGAGGAGCACCACGCCCATCTGGTTGATGGGTACGCGGCCCCAGGCTTCCGTCTCGACGAGGTCGGCCGGCGTGGGTGGGGTGTAGGAGGCCGCGCCTAGGTCGGAGCCGCCGCTTCCGCCTCCGCCGCCGGCGAAGTCGCCGCCGTCCCCGCCGCCGCGCAGGAGGAAGTAGCCGCCGACTGCCCCGCCCAGCACCACGACGGCCACTAGGGCGGCGACGAGCGGGATCACCCAGCCGCGCTTCTTGCCAGGGGTGCCGGAGAGGGTCCGCGGAGTCGTCGGATGGCCCTGTGAAGGCGCGCCGGCCGCGGTTTGTGAGGCGGTGGTCGCCGCGCCCGCCGGGAACAGCCCAGGGACGGACGAAGCAGGCAGCCACCCCGGCATCTCGGCCTGCCACACCAGGTCGTCGGATGCAACGTGGCCCTCCCGGCAGAATCCGTGCAGCTGCTCCCAGTTGTACGGACCCGCCTGGGTCTCCCCGCGTAGGATGTACCAACCCTCAGCCGTCGAACCTATGCTCACGGTACCCTCCTTATCGGCTCGGCCCCCGGCCGTCGACCGACTGGCCGTCGACACCCTCCCTGGCTGATTGCGCGCCCTCGTTCGTGCGCGCTCGCCTGTTAGAGGAGAATACAAAGTCGGACGGATTGCAAGCCCCTCGGCGAGTCGGGGCCGTCGTGAAGCGTCCACCGGCGTCCCCCTGCTCTTGCTCGTATCGTCCGGCCGGGGTAGCCTTGACGGTATGAGAGGAACAGCCGCGCGCGGTCGTGTACGACCCGGCGGATGCCGTTCGAGAGTAGCTCACCACCACTATGTAAGAGGGGTCTCCATGGACCGGGCCGATCTAGATTTCCCCAACCTGCCCTTCGCCTTCCAGCACACCGACGCGAACGTACGCTATTGGTTCAAGAACGGTGCGTGGTCCGCGGGCGAGCTGACGTCCGACGAGTACATCCCCGTGCACATGGCGGCGGTGTGCCTGCACTATGGTCAGGCCATATTCGAAGGACTCAAGGCGTACGAGCGGCCCGACGGGCAGGTGCAGATGTTCCGCGTCGGCGACAACGCCGATCGCCTCCAACGCTCGGCTCGCAAGCTCTTGATGGAGCCCGTGCCTGTAGGGATCTTCCGGGAAGCGGTGCACAGTGTGGTGCGCGCCAACCGCCGTTTCGTGCCGCCCCACGGCAGTGGAGCCAGCCTGTACGTGCGCCCGTTCGAGATCGGGAGCGGAGCGGAGGTGGGCGTCAAGCCGAGCACCGAGTTCCTGTTCGCGGTGTTCGTCACGCCGGTCGGGCCCTACTACAAGTCGGGCTTCATCCCGGTGAGGCTCCGTGTGGAGGAGGAGATCCGCAGAGCCGGACCGGGTGGGGTGGGTGACGTCAAGGCTGCCGGGAACTACGCCGCGAGCATGCGCGCCACCGTCGCTGCGCGGACTGATGGGTACGCGGAAGTGCTCTACCTCGATGCCGCGACGGGCACATACATCGACGAGTCCGGCTCTTCGAACTTCTTCGCCATCAAGGGCGACACGTTCATCACGCCGGCGAGTCCGTCCATCCTCGCGAGCATCACCAACATGAGCGTTCAGCAACTGGCGCGCGACATGGGTCTGAAGGTGGAACAACGACCCGTGTCCGTGGAGGAGTTGGCCGACTTCGACGAAGCGGGCGCCCTGGGCACCGCGGCGATCATCTCCCCGGTGGAGAGCGTCACCTATCAGGGTGTCGAGCATGTCTACTGCACCGGTGGCACGGCAGGCCCCACCGTCACCGCGCTCTACGAACGTCTTCTGGCCATCCAGACCGGTGAAGCGGAAGACATCTATGGTTGGACGGAGGTCGTGCCCGAGGCATGACGGTCCCGGACGACGCGCCCGCACAGACCGGGGGCGCCCAAGGCCCCGCCGGCGGCGGCACGAACGCAGGCGCGCGGGGCTCCGGGGGCGACCAAGGCTCCACGGGTGACTCGACCCGACGGCCGGGCGCGCATGCCGAAAGCGATCGACTCGACCCCCGGGCCCTGGCGGCCGTGGGCGCGACCGTGGTGTTCTGGGCCTCCGCGTTCCCAGGGATCAAGGCGGCCCTTGTGGCGTACACGCCGGGCGAGATCGCGCTGCTCCGGTTTCTCGTGGCGTCGCTGGTGCTGGGCGTCTACGCGGTCGCCGTCCGTATGCCGGGACCCCGCCTTTCGGATGTGCCGGCCATCACCGGCCTGGGACTACTGGGTGTACCGGGCCCGCCGTTCGTCGGTCCGCGTGATTCGCCGCGGCCGTTCCTGGGAAAAAAGAGCATAGAACCTGGAACAACGTGTGAGGTCCCGCTGGAAGGGGGCCTCTAGGAGCATGCGATGACCCAAGATGTCAAGAACAAGACAGACGACGAGTGGCGTGAGCTTCTGAGCCCCGACCAGTATCGGATCCTGCGCGAGAAGGGCACGGAACCCGCGTTCACCGGTCAGTACCACGATTTCAAGGGCGACGGGGTGTATCGCTGCGCCGCCTGCGGGGTCGAACTGTTCGATTCCACGACCAAGTACGACTCCGGCAGCGGCTGGCCCAGTTTCTTCACGCCGGTCGAGGCGGAACGGGTGGTCGAGCGTGCGGACGACAGTTTCTTCATGCGGCGCACCGAAGTGCTGTGCGCGCAGTGCGGTTCGCATCTGGGGCACGTGTTCCCCGACGGTCCGGAGCCCAGCGGGCTGCGCTACTGCATGAACTCGGCGTCGCTCGACTTCACCTCACGAGGGGAGCAATGATGGGGATCTTCGGTAGGTCTCGGGGCGGGACGGATATCGGGATCGCTCCGGCGCGGGATGACGACCGATCGGGGATCGACCGATTGCCGACCTCTCGACCGGTGCCCGCGGTCGACCTCGAAGTGCCCGATGTGATCGAGACCGCCACCTTCGCCCTCGGCTGATTCTGGGGGCCGGACGCCCAGTTCGGGGCGTTGGACGGGGTGGTGCGCACGAGAGTGGGCTATGCGGGCGGCACGACGCGCGACCCCACGTATCGTTCGATCGGAGATCACGCCGAAGTGTTCCAAGTGGACTACGATCTACAGCGTATCTCGTTCGAAGAACTGATGGAGACGTTCTGGACCAGCCACGACCCGCGGCGCGCCTCGTGGTCCACACAGTACAAGTCCGCCGCGTTCGTGCATGATGGCGAGCAGCGTCGTGTGGCCGAGCGCTCGCGTGACAACCTAGCCGCGGTGCTGGGCAAGACCGTGAACACCGAGATCGTCGACGCACCGCGCTTCTACCTGGCCGAGGACTACCACCAGAAGCACCGTCTTCGAGGCGAACGCGCCCTGATGGCCGAGTTCGCGCAGATGTACCCACGCGACCTCGACTTCGTCGACTCCACCGCCGCCGCTCGCGTGAACGGATATCTGGACGGGTACGGGTCGCTGGAGCGGTTGAAGGGCGAGGTCGATTCGTTCGGTCTCTCGGAGGATGCCCGGGACACGCTGCTCGAGCGTGTGGCGCGTAGGCGGCGCTGACCTCTCTTTGCTGGACGTAGCGTCCGGCCCATGGTAGGAATGGGGTTCAGCCACGTATCAGAGTCAATTCGACCTCACGCGGGGGCGACCTCACGCGGGGTCTTGTAGAGAGGATTCAGCCGATGCGGATCGCCATGCTCACAGGGGGCGGAGACTGTCCTGGCCTCAACGCCGTCATCCGTGCCGTGACCCGGCGGGGGGGAGCGGAGTACGGGTGGGAGGTCTACGGTGTCCGCAACGGGTGGCTCGGCCTCGTAGAAGACGATCTCAAGCTGCTCGGACCGAGCGCGGTGAGCGGCATCCTGCACCAGGGCGGCACCATCCTCGGCACCTCGCGCACCAACCCGTTCAAGAACGAGGGCGGCGCCGAGCGTGTGATGGCCACTGTCCAGGGCAGAGGCATCGACGCGGTGGTTGCCATCGGCGGCGAGGACACCTTGGGTGTCGCGAATCGCCTGCACGCGGAGTTCGGTCTGCAGGTGGTGGGCGTCCCCAAGACCATCGACAACGACATCGGTGGCACCGACTACACCTTCGGCTTCGACACCGCCGTATCGGTGGCAACCGAAGCCGTGGATCGTCTGCACTCCACCGCGGAGTCGCACAACCGGGTGATGGTCATTGAGGTCATGGGGAGGCACACCGGCTGGATCGCGGTGATGTCCGGCATGGCCGGGGGAGCCGACGCCATCCTCATTCCCGAGTTCCCGCTGACGGTCGAGGACGTCTGCGATCTGGTGCAGCAGCGTGCGACTCGGGGCAAGCACTTCTCCATAGTCGTCGTGAGCGAGGGCACCGCGCTCACGTGGCGCTCGGGCCAGGGGCAGACCATCTTGAGCTCCGACCAACTCGACGCCTTCGGGCACGTGCGCCTCGGCGGCGTGGGCGCGGCGCTCGCCAAGGAGATCGAGCGCATCACCGGGTTCGACGCCCGTGTCACCATCCTCGGCTACACCCAGCGGGGCGGCACACCCACGGCCCGCGATCGGGTGCTTGCCACTCGATACGGCGTCAAGGCGGCCGAGATGGTCAAAGAGGGGCAGTGGGGCATGATGGCCGCCCTGCGCGGCGACGCCATCGTGGCCGTGCCTCTTGCCGAGGCGCTCGCCGAACTGAAGACCGTGCCGCGAGAGCTCTACGAGATCGCCCAGACGTTCTTCGGGTAGGGGCCGCGGCGAGGCCAACACCGGCCGTGGGTGTCGGAGTCGCCGATTCGTGTGGAGATCCCAAACTGTCCAATGGAGGAACGCGAGTGACCCAGTTGCTCTGGCAACCAACGGCGGAGCAGGTGGCCGCCGCCAACATGACTCGCTTCCGGGAGTTTGTGAATCAGCGCCACCACCTGACTCTCGATTCGTATGACTCGCTCTACCGCTGGTCGGTAGACGACATCCCCGCCTTCTGGGCTGCCGCCTGGGATTTCCTCGAGATCGAGGCTTCGGTGCCATACGAGACCCCGGTGGAAGACCTCACGGTGTTCCCGGGCACGAAATGGTTCCCTGGTGCCCGCCTCAACTTCGCCGAGAATCTCTTGCGGTTCCGTGACGAGCAGACCGCGTTCATCTTCGTGGGCGAGACTGCGGCGCCGCGGCGCATGAGCTACGCCGAACTCTACGAGACGGTGTCCCGCGCGGCGGGTGCCCTGCGCGCCGCCGGCGTGGGGGTGGGCGACCGCGTGGCCGGTTACATGCCCAACATGATCGAGACCGCGGTGGGCATGCTCGCCGCCACCGCCATCGGAGCCGTCTGGTCGAGCTGCGCTACCGACATCGGCCCGGCCGCCGCCGCCGACCGCCTCGGTCAGATCGAGCCCAAGGTGCTCTTCGCGGTGGACGCCTACCGCTACAAGGAGCGGGTCTTCGACTGTCTGGCCAACACCGCGCAGGTGGTGGAGGCGATCCCCAGCATCGAGCGGGTGGTCGTGGCTCACTACGCCGGAGACCCAGCCGCCGACCTCTCGGCCATGCGGGGCGCCGTCTCTTTCGACGCCTTCATCGCCGATCAACCCGGTGGCGACCTAGTCTTCGAACAGCTCCCGTTCGACCACCCGGCGGTGGTCATGTTCTCCAGCGGGACAACCGGCAAGCCCAAGTGCCTCGTGCAGAGCGGGGGCGGCATCCTCCTGAACCAACGCAAGGAGCTCGTGCTGCACTCCGATCTGCGTCGCGAGGACACCATCTTCTACGTCACCACCGCCAGCTGGATGATGTGGAACTGGTTGATCTCCGCTCTCGGGGCGGGGGCTACCGTCGTGCTCTTCGACGGCAACCCGGCGTACCCCGACCTCGGGGCGCTGTGGCGTCTGATCGCCGATCTGCGCGTCACCATCTTCGGCACGAGCGCCAGCTACATAGCTCTCCTGAGGAGCCAGGACTACCGGCCCCAGGACGAGGTGGATCTCTCCGATCTCCGCTCGATCTTGCAGACGGGCTCGGCCCTCTCGCCCGAAGGATTCGCCTATGTCTACGAGGCGATCAAGGCCGATCTGCACTTCAACTCCATCTCGGGCGGCACCGACATCAACGGCTGCTTCGCCCTCGGGAGCCCCACCCAAGCGGTATACGCGGGGCAACTCCAGGGTCCCGGTCTGGGCATGAAGATCGAATGCTACGACCCCGAAGGGCGACCGCTCCGCGACGAGGAAGGCGAGCTCGTGTGCGAGGCGCCCGCCCCTTCGATGCCCCTCTACTTCTGGGACGACCCCGAAGGGAAGCGCTACCACGACGCGTACTTCGACGTCTTCCCGGGCATCTGGCGCCACGGTGATTACGTCATGTTCGACTCGACGACGGGGGGGATCACCTTTTTCGGCCGCTCGGACGCGGTCCTCAAGCCCTCCGGCGTGCGCATCGGCACGGCCGAGATCTACAACCAGGTGGAGAAGCTGCCGCAGATCGCCGACTCGCTCGCCATCGGCCAGGACTGGCAGGGCGACCAGCGCATCCTCCTCTTCGTGAAGCTCGCCCCCGGCGAAGAACTCACCGATGCGCTCCGAGCCGCCGTGGTGAAGACCCTCCGCGAGAACGCCTCACCGCGGCACGTGCCCGCGAAGATCATCGCCGCACCCGACATCCCCTACACCCTGAACGGCAAGAAGGTGGAGACGGCGGTCACCAACCTGGTGCACGGCCGGCCGGTCACCAACAGGGACGCCCTCATCAACCCCGAGTCGCTCGACTTCTATGAAGGCCTGGTGGAGGAGTTGCGGGCGGGGTGACGGCCCCGCGCGCGTGGACTGTCGCGGACGATCCGCCGTCAGATATGCTGGTTCCGTGAGCCGGCAGACTGCCGGAGTTCGGCTCGTGAGAGGACACTGAGTGGATGAGGCTACGCAGATCCGGTTGACGGTCAATGGCCGCGGTCACACACTGGCCGTGGGACCTCGGTCCGCCGACGTCGCCCCTTCCGACACCCTCGCGCATACCCTGCGGCATGTCATGGGTCTCACCGGCACCAAGGTGTCCTGCGACCGCGGCGCGTGCGGCATGTGCACCGTGCTGCTCGACGGTCGGGCGGTCCTGTCGTGTAGCCTCCTCACCGTGGAGTGTGACGGCTCCAGCGTGACGACCGTGGAAGGCCTGGCCGACCCGGAGACGGGCGGACTCCACCCCCTACAGCAGGCTTTCGTAGATCACACGGCCTTCCAGTGCGGCTTCTGTACCCCCGGTATCCTCATGAGCACCAAAGCTCTCCTCGACGAGAATCCGGAGCCCACTGTGGGCGAGGTGCAGGAAGCCCTCGCGGGCAACCATTGCCGCTGCATCACCCACTACCACGTGCTGGAGGCGGTGCAGGACGCAGCCGGGCGGATGCGGGAGGCGGCGCTCGAACCGGGCCCCACAGTGTCGGAGTCCTCGAGCAACGCCCCTGAGCGCGACGTCGCGACAGGGACACGGTAGCGCCATGGCCGCCGGCTACCGCCACATAGGAAAGGCCACGGAGCGGGCTGACGCCCGCGATATCGTCACCGGGCGCACCCGCTACCTGAGCGACCTCGAGGTGCCGCGCATGCTCTACGGGCGGGTGCTGCGCAGTCCCCATGCACACGCGCGCATCCTGAGCATCGACACCTCCGCCGCCCGCGCCCTCCCCGGCGTGGAGGCCGTGCTCACCCACGCCGACGCGCCCGACTGGCGCGTAGGCACGCCCCGCGTGGTCCGCGTGCTGGACAGCACCGTGCGCTTCGCCGGTGACAGCGTGGCCCTTGTGGCGGCGACCACCGAGGCGGCGGCCGAGCGGGCGCTCGAACTGATAGAGGTGGAGTACGAGCCGCTGCCCGCGGTGCTCACCATGGACGAGGCCCTTGCCCCTGGCGCGCCCGAGATATTCCCCGAGGCGCCGGGCAACGTGGTCTCAGCGGGAACGCCTTGGTTCGGTCCCGAATGCCTCACCGGCGTCCGCATGGGCGACGTGGAGCGCGGTTTCGCCGAAGCCGACGCGGTGGCCGAGGGCGTCTGCGGCTACGAGAACATCCCCAACCCCCTGCCGGCCGAGCCACCGGGCGTGATCGCCCACTGGGAGGAGCCGAACAAGGCGACGCTGTGGGTCTCGAGCCAGGCCGCCTACCAGGACAAGGTGGTGCTCTTCTTCGCCTTCGGCCGACAGGTGGACGTGCGCACTATCGGCGGGCCCTGCGGGGGCAGCTTCGGCTCGAAGCTCATGTCGGTGCAGCTGGCGCTGCAGGCGACCGCCCTCAGCCGGGCGGCGGGTCGGCCGGTGAGGCTGGTCATGTCGAAGGAGGAGCATATGGCCGCCTTCGTGCTCCGCATCGGCTCGCGCATCAAGGCCAAGGTGGGCATGAAGCGCGACGGCACGGTGACGGCTGTGGCGGGCGACTGGCTCGTCGACACCGGCTACTACTCCATGACTACGCAGGCGCAGGTGGCCGTGGGTTGCGGCGAAGCCCAGCTGGTGGTGCGTTCCCCGAACTGGGATCTGCGTTCTACGATCGTCTGCACCAACCGCACCGCTTCAGGCATCGTGCGGGGGTTCGGGGGTCAAGAGCTCAAGTGCTCGATCCTCCCGGTCGTGAGTCGGGTCATGGCGGAGCTCGACATCGACCCCTTCGATTTCTTCAAGAAGAATTATGTAAAGCCCGGCGACGGCTACTTCTGGCGCGACGGGCAGTGGTACACGTATCGGGGCATCGACTACACGACCGCCATGGATGCGGGCGCGGCCGCCTTCGGCTGGAAGGATCGCTGGCGCGGCTGGCTGCAGCCGAGCGCGGTGCACGGCACGGTGCGCACCGGGGTGGGCGTGGGCGTACACGGCAACGTGGACATCGGCGAGTCGGTGTCGGAGGCCTGGGTGCGACTGGACCCCCACGGCGCCGCGGTCATCTACTCGGCCGCGTCGGAGCACGGCACCGGGCAGCCGAGCAACCTCATCAAGATGGTGGCGGAGGTGCTTCAGCTGCCGCTCGACAGGGTCACCATGACCCCCGCCGACTCAGCCATCACCCCCTTCGAGTTCGGACCCGTTGGCTCCCGGGGCACCTGGGCCATGGGCGGCGCGTCCATCGCCGCCGCCGAGGACGCGCGGCGGAAGCTCCTCGAGCGCGCGGCCCCAACGCTGGGCCGCGATCCCGGCGACCTCGACACCTGCGACGGCCTGGTCTTCCCCGTTGACTCCCCCGAGAACGCCATCCGTTGGAACGCCGTCATCGGGCGAGAGGGCTCGGTGATGGGCGAAGGCCGCTTCGACCCCGACTTCACCCTGGCCAACTGCATGATGACCTTCGTCGAGGTGGCGGTGGACTCGGACACGGGCAAGGTCGACCTTCGCCGAGTGGTGAACGCCACCGACGCCGGCACCATCATCGATCCCCCCGGCCTGGAGAACCAGCTGAACGGCAGCCTGGGCTCCGCCGGCATCGACAGCGCCCTCTTCGAGGAGACGGTGTACGACCCCGCCACCGGCCGCGTTCTGAACGCCAACATGATCGACTACAAGTGGCGCACGTTCGCCGAGTTGCCCGACATGAAGAACGTGGTGCTTGAGACCCCGGTGGACAGCCACCGCTTCCGCGCCATCGGCGTGGGCGAGGTGGCGACGGCGCCGGGCCCCAGCGCGGTGCTCATGGCGGTGTCGAACGCGCTCGGGATGTGGATGGACGAGTACCCGGTGACGCCGGAGCGGGTGTTGGCGGCGCTGGGCAAGGTCCCGGCCCGGGGCCGCGGCGCCGGCGGCACCGCGGCCGCCGCGACCGACAGCGACGACCTCGCCGCGGGGGCCGATCGATGAGGTCCTTCCGACACGTGCGCGCCACGACGGTCGCCGAGGCCTGCGCGCTCCTGGCCGAGCCCGGCACGCGCGCCCGGGCGAACGCGGGCGGCAGCGACCTGCTCGGCGCCCTCAAGGACGGCATCTATCCCGAGCCGCCCGACCTGCTCGTCGATCTGAAGACTATCCCGGGGCTGGACGCGATCGAGGCCGACGAGGCCGGACTCCGCGTGGGCGCACTGGCTCGCCTCGCCGACATCGCCCGATCCGAGCCGATCCGGGCGCACTGGCCCATCTTCTCGCAGGCGGCCCAGGCCGTGGCGTCACCGCAGATCCGCAACGTGGCGACCTTGGGCGGCAACCTCTGCCAGGAGGTGCGCTGCTGGTACTTCCGGTATCCGGCGGGGCTCGGAGGCTCCATCGATTGTCTGCGGAAAGGTGGTCCGCGGTGCCCGGCCGTGAAGGGCGACACGCGCTATCACGCTATCTTCGAGGGTCGCGGCTGCTTCGCAGTCTGCCCGTCGGATACGGCGGTGGCGCTGGCGGCGCTCGATGCGATCGTGGTCCTCGAGGGCCCGGGCGGCGCGCGGCGCGAGCTGCCGGTCCAGGATGTCTACACGCCGCTCGGAACCGTCCTCGAGCCGGGCGAACTTGTGACCGCCGTGCGCGTGCCGCCCCCGGCCGAGGAGGCACGATCCGCCTTCCTCAAGTTCACCGTGCGGGAGCCCATCGACTTCGCGGTGGTCAGCGTGGCGGCAAGCATCACGCTCCGGGATGGCGTCTGCACCGACGCCCGCCTGGTGCTGGGGGCGGTGGGGCCGCGGCCGTACCGAGCGCTGGAGGCCGAGGCCCGCCTCATCGGGGGCCCCATCGACGAACGAGCCGCCGTCGAGGCCGCCGAAGTGGCGCTCGCGGGCGCCAAGCCACTTCGGGGGAACGCGTACAAGGTTCCACTGGCCCGGTCGATTGTGATGCGAGCCATCTTGGCGGCGCTGGAGGGGTAGATCCGCCGGACAACCCCGACCGAGAGCGTTGGGCGGTCCTTGAGGCTCGTGGGGCCGCCATTCTCAACCCAAGGTCTGGTTTCAAGCCGCAGCTGATCGTGCCATGGTGGCGGCATGGATCGGCCACCGCACTCGACTCACCGCCCCGGGAGCCCGTCTTCGCGCCCGCCGAGCCTCACCGACGTGCCGGTCGGCACTCACGCCCCCAAGTTGCTCGATCAGCTGCGCGAGGCGCTTCGTGCGCGTCACTACAGCCCACGCACTGAGCGGGCATACTGCTCCTGGGCCAGGCGGTTCATCTACTTCCATCGCCTCCGGCATCCCGCCGAGATGGGGCAGCCCGAGATCAACGCCTTCTTGACGCACCTGGCCGTGGAGGAGGATGTCAGCGCATCCACGCAGAACCAGGCGCTCTCGGCATTGCTCTTTCTCTACCGGCACGTCTTGGGCACCGATATCGCCGACCTCCACGGGGTAGTCCGCGCCCGGCGGAGCCGCCATCTGCCCGTGGTCATGACGCGCGAAGAAGTCCGTTTGGTGCTCGACCAACTGACGGGTGACAGGTGCTTGGTCGCTTCGCTCTTGTACGGTTCCGGGCTGCGTCTCATGGAATGCCTGCGGCTCAGGGTGAAGGACGTTGACTTCTCTCGCTCAGAGATCACCGTCCGCGACGCCAAGAGCAGAAACGACCGCGTGACGATGCTCCCCACGTCGATCGAGACTCCGCTCCGAGATCATCTACGCCTTGTGAAGAAGACCCATGATGGCGACCTTGCTGCCGGCCTAGGTCGCGTGCCGCTTCCCGACGCGCTCGACAGGAAGTATCCGAACGCCCCCGCGGAGTGGGGGTGGCAGTGGGTCTTCCCCCAGGCGTCACGATGGAAGAACACGAAGACGGGAGAGCGGGGGAGGCATCACGTACACGAGACCCTCGTTCAGCGGGCAGTGCGGGAGGCTGCCGGTCGGGCAGGCATCGTCAAGCACGTGGGCTGCCACACGTTCCGCCATTCATTCGCAACACACCTGCTGGAGGCGGGCTACGACATCCGCACCATCCAGGAGCTACTCGGCCACAAGGACGTGCGCACCACCATGATCTACACCCACGTGTTGAGCAAGGGTGGCCACGGCGTCCACAGCCCACTTGACGGTTGGTAGGGCTGCCTATACTGTCCGCATATCCACGGCATTGACCGCGGGGTGCTGGCGAGGTTCGTCGCCTCCTGGCCGGCGACCAGCAGCCCTCTTCGCTCTGCCGTTTCGGTGATACGAAGACAGTGGGGTGCTGCGTCGGTGGAGCTATGCAGACTGGATATTGGTTGTTAGGCGGATAGTCACCCTGGTGCGTCGCGTCCGCAGCAGTGGGGTAGTATTCTTACCGTGCAAATCCAGAAGGGGGTCGCAGTGCCGGTCGAATTCACCATCGAGATCGAACTGGAGACCGACGGCCGCTGGATCGCCGAAGTCGTTGAGCTTCCGGGTGTCCTCGCCTACGGTTCTGTCGAGGACGAGGCCATCGCCCGCGTCCAGGCCCTCGCTCTCCGCGTCGTCGCCGATCGCCTTGAGCACGACGAGGCTGGCCACGATCTCCTGAATATCACCTTCGCGGCCGCGTGAGCCAGTGGCCGAGCACGCGCTCCCGGATCGTGCTCGCTGCCCTTCTACGAATCGACTGGCAGGTGAAGCGTCGGACGGGTTCACATCGCGTGCTGGCACGACCCGGCTGGCCCGACTTCGTCTTCGCATTCCACGATGGGGAGGAGATCGGTCCCCGCATGCTGGCTCGCGTCGCCAAGCGCACGGGTCTACGGCCGGAGGACCTCTGAGACGCCCGCCGAACAAGCACATCGAGCAGATGCCGGGGGCGCGGCACAGCTCATGTGCTGGCCGTTAGGCAGATAGTCCTATGCGCTTCGGAAGTTCAGTGAGAGCAACGTTTGTGCTTGCCGCCGCTCTCGTCTGTGGCAGCGTGCTGCTCTCTGCCTGCGGGACCACCGCACAACCCGCCGCCTCTTCGGGTGACGACGCTGGGACCACTCCAACGGCGTTGTCGTATACGGATGAAGACCTGTACCGTCAGACCACGCCGGACCTCCTTGAGATCTCCGACCCGCTCTTCGACTTCGCGATCCAGCAACTCAACAAGCGCGATAACTTCCTGCCCTTCGGAGCGGCTCTCAACGATGACGGAATCGCGCTGAAGGCCGCATGGCCGGGTGGCGAGTACACTTCGAGCGCGGAAGTCCTGCCGCTCCTGCATAAGGGGCTACGGCAGACCGTCACGGAGAGGACCCGCGCCGTCGCCGTCTGTGAGTGGGTCAAGATCACGCCTTCGGGCGGCTCTCAGACCGACGCCATCAAGGTGCTCGTTGAGCACCGAAACGGGCTCACGGTCGCCCTCTACCTTTCGATGGAGAAGGTGGAAGGCCAATGGCAGAACGGCGAGCCCCTCTCCACCTTTGCGCGTCCGGAGATCGGCGCGTGGTGAGTTACCCGCCTAACCAGGCGTTCGAGCAGACTCGCCCAAGTGCGGTTCAAGACAGTGGCGTGAGCTCTCGCAGCTGAGCGCCAGGCCATTAGGCAGATGCGGGCACCTGGTGATCGGGGCGCCGCGTGGAGGTAGTCACGCTTGACGTTAATCACGCATAGCGTTACTATTCCAGCGTGATCCTCTCATTCAGGGACGCAGACACGGCCACTCTCGCGTCAGGCGAGCGGGTCCAGCGCTTCGTCAGCGTCGAACGGGTGGCTCTGCGTAAGTTGAGACAACTGGAGATCGCCGGTGTCCTGCGTGACCTGCGCGTTCCTCCGGGCAACCGCCTCGAGGCCCTGAAGGGCGATCGCGCCGGTCAGTACAGCATCAGGATCAACGATCAGTTCCGCATCTGCTTCCGTTGGACCGCAGCCGGCGCTGAAGATGTGGAGATCGTGGACTATCACTAGAAGGAGGTGAGGCCGTGACCACTCTTGCGCCCATCACTCCGGGTGAACTCCTGGCGGAGGAGTTCCTCGGTCCCATGGGAATCTCGCAGTACCGCTTGGCCAAGGAGATCGACGTGCCCGCCCAGCGCATCTCGGAAATCGTCGCCGGCAAGCGCTCGATCACTGCCGATACCGATCTTCGTCTCTGCCGGTTCTTCGGTTTGTCCGACGGATACTGGCTGCGGGCGCAGGTGGCCCATGACACGCAGGTGGCCAAGACCAAGCTGTCCGAGGCGCTCGGGAAGATCCGCCCCTGGCGCGATCCTCACGCACGTCTTGGCCGTACCGAACAACGGCGTGGTTCGGATTGCCCTACACGCTGCGCGTTCCGGCAACCGCACACGCCGGGCGTTAGGCAACATCGGAGGTCAAACGTGGGTTGGGACATCTTCGTACAGGACATTCCGGCGGACGCCGCGTCCGTGGCCGACGTTCCCGACGACTTTGACCCACAGCCCATCGGCACGCGATCGCAGGTGCTCGCGGTCGTTGGTGAAGTCGCCCCGTGGGCGGATACCTCCGATCCCGCCTGGGTGGCGATCGACGGCGCCGATTTTTCGGTGGAGGTGAACCTGGGCGAGGAGGAGGAGCTCATGGGGTTTGCTTTCCACGCTCGCGGCTCGGATTCGGCGGCGGGCCTGATCGCTGATCTTCTCGACCGACTGGGGCTGCGCGCCTTCGACCCCGCGTCGGACTCGGGGCTCTTCGACATCCCCACCGCCGCTGACTCCATGGCTGGGTGGCGGGCGTATCGGGATCAGGTCTTGGGTGCAGGTTGGTAGCGTGGGCCGAGTGCCCAACACGCGCATGCAGTCGGACAACGCAGGGCGTTGCCGCTGATGCGCGTGCCCGTTCGACGTACGCTCCCAGCACCTGGCCCGAGTCCGGCGTTCGTCGATGGGCATCGGCAAATCGGGCGTCAGGCGCTCTTGCGTTTCGATTCCCAGCGGTTATACTTGCGGTATGAAGACCGCCATCTCCATTCCTGACGACCTGTTTGAAGACGCCGAGAGGTTGGCACGGACGCTCCAGAAGTCACGCAGTCGTCTCTACGGCGATGCGGTACGCGAGTATGTTGCTCGCCACTCGGCGGACCACGTGACCGGGACACTAGATGAGGTGCTCGAAGGGGTGACGCCGGACGAGGCCGGCTTCGCCACCACGGCGGCCCGAACCACTCTCGAGCGGTCTGCTTGGTGATCTCGCAGGGCGAGGTGTGGTGGGCGGATCTGGCGGACCCCGCCGGCTCCGAGCCCGGCTTCCGCCGCCCGGTGGTTATCGTACAGGGGGACTCCTTCAACCGGAGCCGCCTCGCCACTGTTGTCTGTGTCGCCCTCACGAGCAATCTGCGCTGGGCGGAGGCGCCCGGCAACGTCCTGCTCACCACAAAGGCGACCGGGCTGCCCAAGGATTCCGTCGCCAACGTTTCCCAGATAGTCACGCTGGACAGGGGATCTCTGGTGGAGAGGGTCGGGGCCCTGCCACACAGGAAGCTGGAGCTCGTGCTCTGCGGCGTCGATGTGGTGCTCGGCCGATGAGGCGATCGTCGAACAAGCCGCAGCAGACCGACGCCGCTCCGCGGCGCGGCTGAGCGGCTGGCCGTTAGCGCGACGAACGTCAGCGGTGCCGACTACGACGCAAGAGGGGGATGACCTTGAACGAGCAGCGCGTGTTCGCCATGCAGTTTGCGAAGGTGTACCCGCTCTATGTTCAGAAGGCGGAGCGGAAGGGCCGTACGCAGGAGGAGGTCGACCAGATCATCTCTTGGTTGACGGGCTACGACCCTCCGGGTCTGCGGCGCCAGATCGAACAGCAGGTCGACTTCGCAACCTTCTTCGATCAGGCCCCTGCCTTCAATCCGAACGCGGCTCTCATCAAGGGCGTGGTGTGTGGCGTGCGGGTCGAAAACGTCGACGACCCGCTGATGCAGAAGATCCGCTATCTGGACAAGTTGATCGATGAGCTCGCAAAGGGGAAAGCGATCGAGAAGATCCTGCGCCAGCAGGGTGAGTGATTCCGGGTGACGCCGGCGACCCTAGGCGTGTGCCGCTCATTCATCCGTGGGTGAAGTAGCGAGCCAACAAAGGCATCGAGCGGACGGCGCGAGGTTGGATGTGGAAGTGAGGGTGTGGGCCGCCGCTCACGCCTAACACGTCAGGCCCAACCCCTTGACGTGGCGTTTCCGAAAGCGTACGCTTTCTCGTACGTTAAGGGAGGTTTCATCATGACCAGCATTACCGCCACCGAGGCTCGGAAGCGCCTCTATTCACTACTTGATGATGTGGCTGCCTCGCACGAGCCCATCGAGATCACCGGTCGCCGCGCGAATGCAGTACTGGTCTCAGAAGATGACTGGCGGGCCATTCAGGAGACGCTTCACCTGCTCTCCGTCCCCGGCATGCGTGAGTCCATTCTGGAAGGCATGGGGACGCCTGTCGATGAGCTCGAGCAGCAGCTCGACTGGTGAGCCGGCGCCTGCTCTACACCAAGCAGGCGCAGAAGGACGCCGCACGACTGGCCTCTGCGGGCCTCAAGCCGAAGGCACAGGAACTGCTGGACGTCATCGCTGAGAACCCATTCCAGACGCCTCCGCCGTTCGAGAAGCTGGTTGGTGATCTGCGTGGCACGTACTCGCGGCGCATCAACATTCAGCACCGGCTTGTCTACCAGGTCGTGGAGGATGAACGTGTCGTGAAGGTGCTCAGGATGTGGTCGCACTACGGGTAGTCCCAACAAGGCGTTCGAGCTGACCCGCTTCGCCGGTACCTCAACGCCCGGACGTCAGGCGCACCCAAGACATCGTGAGGTGATGGCGTGATCTCTTCCCGGAAGCATCCACACACCGACATGCCATCGGAAGATGAGCTCGCGCGTCTGATCCTCGGCAAGCACCCTGGACACCGCGAGTTGTACCTGGAGATGCACCGGCTCGTCTTGGACGTAGTGTCGGACCTCCGCTACTCGGTGGACTGCCTCGACGCTGCAATCGGGTACGGCGCACGTCAGTTCGGCTACAACGGCTGGGGGATGGCAGCCTTGGCACCGCACAAGAGCTGGGTTTCGCTAGTGTTCTTCCGCGGAACTAGGCTTGACGACCCCGACGGGTTGCTCGAAGGTACCGGTGCGCTCGTGAGACATGTGAAGCTAGCGTCCCTGGAAGAGCTTGCCTCCAGACGCGAGTCATTGACACTCCTTCTCAGGGCGGCGGTCAGCAACGTCCGGGAATGAGATATCGCATGGACTCCGGGGCGCCTAACAAGCCCATCAACCGCGAAATGAAGCTGTACCACTGGAGACTGGCCTTCTACCTCGCCGTCGCCGGGCTGCTGTGGTGCGTCGCCGTTGGAGTCCTGCTGTATTTCCTGCCGTTAGGTGCGTCTGGCAGCACGTCACCGACCGGCGAAGAGTTCGAGAGCGGGGAGCGCCTCTTCACGCTGTCGCTTTCCAGCCTCTGGCCGCTCATCCTTCCAGCGCTCCATGAATACAAGGGCTCCCATGGGTGAAGGACTCGCGGTGAGGCGGGCAACCACAGCTGATTTCGACGATATCCTTCGCCTCAACTCCGAATGGGTCCACTTCACGTGCGCCCTGGATCGGGACGCGCTTGCCCGCCTCCACGAACTGGCCGCGTACCGCAAGGTCGTCGAATCGGATGAACGTGTCGTCGCGTGCTTGCTCGCCCTTCGCGAGGGCACGGACTACGAGAGCCCCAACTACGTCTGGTTCGAGCGACGCGGAGGCACGTTCCTCTACATCGACCGCGTTAACGTCGATCGAGCTGAGCAAGGCGACGGTCTGGCCACGATGCTCTACGACGACCTGTTCTCGTTCGCGAGGTCGCACTCCATTCCGACGGTCGTATATGAACTCAACGTAGAGCCGCCCAATGAGGCCTCTCGTCGCTTCCACGACTCCCACGGCTTCCGCGAAGTCGGCACGCAATGGGTCGCCAACGGTACGAAACGCGTGTCCCTGCGAGAAGCGGACGTCGGCCTCTAGTATTCGCCCTTGATCACAAAGAACGAACCGCGAATCGTTCCGGCAAGCTTGGACTTCTGCCGGGCGAACTTGAATCTTCCTTCGAGCTCCTTCGGCACGTCCATGCCGTCTGAGAGCTTGAAGCCAACGGCTCGCTTCTTGGGGTTTTCAGTCGCATACATGACATTGACCGCAAGGCCGTCCTCGTAGAACACGTAGGCCATTCGTATGCCTTCCACCTCAAAGCGCGACGTCTCCAGAGGCTTGGCAGCGAACTCGATATCGCGTTCGTCCTTCAGGATTCGGTTCACATGATCCAGTGTGTCCTGGCTTTCGCTGGCAGCCGTAACCGTGAACTGATGCTTGTACTTGTTCATGAAGTACCGCGCTTCGTTGGCCCGTAGACCAGCAAGCGCCCCTGCCACAGGCGAAGACTCCAGACCAGCCATGGACACGTCTACGAAATCAACGATCTTGGACACGCGTCTCACCACTTCCTGTCTGTTCCGTGGAATCCGATCAGATTTTGCCCGCGGTCAACTGATGACAAACCGCTGGCGCGGCGCGGGCGAGCACCCCTGACACGATGGCGGCCTGCGCGCTATTCTTGGCAGGTCAGAACGCCGCCGGAGTCACCGGTACCGTGGCCACAGACGACGAATACATCGCCTGGCACGGCCTGGTCGACTGACGCGGACTCCCGCATCCCGGGTAGCGGATCGTGGACCCGGCAGAATCCACTATGGTAGGAGGTTGCAACGTGCGAGTCAGCCGCTTCATGCAGACGAACGTCATCACCATCCCCAGTAACACCCTCATCACCGACGCCCAGAAGATCATGCAGCAGAACGACATCCGTCGGCTGCCGGTGGTCGACAACGGGAAGCTCGTGGGCATCATCACGCGCAGCCGGCTGCGTGACGCGGCGCCTTCCGTGGCCACCTCGCTCAGCGTGTGGGAACTGAACTACCTCCTCTCGAAGATCACCATCAAGGAACTGATGGAGACGACCGTATTAACCGTCGCTCCCGATTCCACGATTGAAGACGCCGCGGCCGTCATGGCCGAGAATCGCATCGGAGCCATGCCTGTGATGGATGGCGACAAGCTGGTGGGCATCATCACGGCGACCGACCTCTTCCGCCTGCTCATCGACGTACTCGGTGTCCGCCAGCCGGGCGTCCGGATCCAGATAGACGAGCCGTACAAGAGCAAGCCGTTCGGCTCGCTCGCTGAGATCTTCGCGGAACACAGCGTGCCGATTCTGAGCGTGTTCACGTTCACGGATCCGCAGACTCATCGCCAGGACATGGTAGTGCGAGTGGGCACCGAGGACGCCGAGTTCATGACGAAGGTTCTGACCGACAACGGTTTCACGGTCATGGACGAGAAGGACCCGGCCTCATAGGGTCTGTCCCCCCTCAAGCGTAGGATCGGAACCGGGGCTGTTGACACGTACCTCCCTCCGCTATAGGAGTGTGGTGCATGACGTTCAAAGCGTGTAGTTGAGGTGAGCTACGAGAAGCTGCTCGAGCCGGGCTTCATCGGCTCAGTCAAGACCCGTAACCGCATCGTGAAGACCGGCGCGTCCATGTGCTACTGGCACTCCGACGACGTCCACATGAGCGAGACCGCCCTCGCCTACTACGGTGCTCTGGCCAAGGGTGGGGTGGGTCTCCTGATCGTCGAGGCGCCGGTGATCGACTGGCCGAGCGGCACCCACTGGAAGGAGCGTTTTCGCGCCGACGACGACAAGTACATCGTCGGTCTCTCCGAACTGGCGGAAGCCATCCACGCCCACGGCTGTCCTACCTTCATCCAGCTCTGGCACGACGGTCCCTGGCAATCGCCGCTCTTCGCCCCGCCCGATGCGGGCGCGGTGGAGTCCGTCGGCGCCTCGCCCGTCAACCTCGACACCATGCTCGACTTCCACCGCGACAAGCCCCGTTCTCTCACTATCGGGGAGCTCGAAGAGATCACCGACAAGTTCGCGGAGGCCGGGCGGCGCGCCTGGCAGGCCGGTTTCGATGGCGTGGACATCAACGCCGCGAGCAGCCACCTCATGCACAACTTCCTCTCGCCCTTCTGGAACCGGCGCGACGACGCATACGGCGGCAGCCTGGAGAACCGGGCCCGGCTCACCACCGACGTGATAAGCGAGATCAAACGCCGCACCGCTCCCGAGTTCGCGGTGAGCGTGCTCATGAACGGCATCGAGTTGGGGTTGGCCATCGGCATCGACGACGCCCGCTGCCTCACCCATGACGACGCCAAAGCCGCAGCCAAGCTCTTCGAGGCGGCCGGCGCCGACGCCCTGCAGGTGCGCAATCACTGGCTCGGCTACCACGTGGGCGGCTTCTTCCCCGACTACTTCTTCTATCCGCAGTCGCCCGTCCCGGAGACGCGTTTCCCCCCCGAGTACCACTGGCAGTTGCAGGGCGCAGGCGCCAACCTGCATCTGGTGGAGTCGATCAAGCGCGAGCTCTTCATCCCGGTGATCCTGGTGGGCAAGATGGACCCCGACCTCGGCGAACGCTACCTGCGCGAGGGCAAGGCGGACTTCATCGCCATGACCCGGCGGCTCCAGTCCGACCCCGAGTTGCCGAACAAGCTGCGGGCCGGTCGGCCCGAGGACATCGCTCCCTGCACGGCCTGCGGCACCTGTCTCGATCAGAGCATCAGCATGGCCAGACGTTGCCGCATCAACGCGGCGATGGGGTCGGTGGACTACTCCATCCCCAGGGCGGCGGAGCCTAGGACGGTGGTTGTTGTTGGCGGCGGACCCGGCGGTATGGAGGCGGCCCGGGTGGCGGCGCTGCGCGGGCACGACGTGACTCTGTACGACAGGTCGCGCCAGCTGGGTGGCCTCATGTCGTTGGCGGCCCTTATCAAGGGGGTCGAACTCGAAGACCTGCCCGCCATGGTCTCCTACTACGAACGGCAGCTGAAGCAACTCGGGGTGGTGGTGAAGCTTGGGAAGGAGGTTGACACGGCCGCCGTCGTCGCGGCCAAGCCCGACGCGGTGATCGTGGCCACCGGGGGTCGCCTGACCGTTCCCCCGGTGACCGGCGTCGGTGGCCCGAACGTACTCACGGCGCCTGAACTCCACAAGCGCGTCAAGCCCTTTCTGCGGCGCTTCGGCCCCAAGGGTCTCGGCCGGCTCACGCACCTCTTCCTCCCGGCGGGTCGGCGTGTGGTGGTGATCGGCGGCGGGTTCCACGGCTGCGAAGTGGCTGAGTTCCTGGTCAAACGCGGGCGGGAGGTCACCATCATCGAGGAGTCCGACTTCATCGGAGAAGGAGTGCTCGATTTCCGGCTCGGTCTGTTGCTCGACTGGTTCGAGCGGAAGCGCGTCCGCCTGGTGACCAATGCGCGGGAACTGGCCATCACCCCGGAGGGCGTGAGCTACACCTTCGATGACGGGGTGCGTCACACCATCGCGGCCGACACGGTGATCCCCACCTCGCCGTTGCAGCCCGACACGGAGTTGGCCGAAGCGCTGGCCGACCGCCTGGCCGGCGTCGGTGCGACGATCCACACGGTGGGCGATTGCGCACGACCCGGCATGATCGTGGACGCGGTCGCCGCCGGCTACGCGGCGGCTCGGACCATCTAGGAACCTCTAGGAGCCAGCCCCGACCCGAAGCGTGCCGCGGGGTGGGGGACAGCAGGGCGACGAAACTCAGGGAGGCAGGGCGTGACGGAACAGCTCGAAGAGAGAGTGCGTGCTTTGGAGGCGACGGTCGCCGAACTGGGCGCTCGCCTGCGCCTCACCGAGGACGAGAGCGAGATCAAGAGGCTCCAACGGAGCTACATGAACGCCCTCATGACCCAAGAGTGGGATGTCGCTATCGACTGCTTCTCCGCGGACGCTCTCATCGACGTGCATCTGCACTAACCGGTGCGCGGCAAGGCGGCGGTGGAGCATTGGTTCAGGGAGGAACTCGCCAAGACTCACGCGGGCAAGGAGGGCGACATCGTCATCCACCCGATCATCTCGGTGGACGGCGACCAGGCCACCGGCAGCTGGCTTCTCTACATGATGTACTTCTATCCCCGCACCGGCCAGTCGCTCTTCTGGGTGCAGGGCTTCTACGACATGGAGTACGTGCGGGAGGACGGTCGCTGGAAGATCTCGGTGATGCGCTGGACCGAGCGTCTGGGTCTGCCGGGCGGAGGGCCACCGACCGGGCTGTGGTGAGGGCCAACAGGCGGGGTCTCGGCCCTGCCCGCGCCATCCAGTCTGCCCGTCGGGCAGCCTCCCAACCCCGTCATCGCCGATAGACACCAGCGTCATTCGCCGGTGTCTGCATGTACGGTCTACCCATGAGGTGTGGCACATGCTGCCGATCGGACTCGATGCGCCCGCAGGCTACGTCTTCATACGCACGGCTTGAGCTGGGGCGCACCACAGCTGAAGCGCAAAGACGTTAGGTCGCTCCTCCCTGACGCTTCGCATCGACGGGATGGTGAGTGGACTTCGACTCGCCGTATCCAAAGACTCGCTCGAGCGGGACTTCGAACACGCCTGCGATCCGGAATGCCACTTCTAGCGACGGCGAGTACTTGTTACCCTCGATCGCGTTGACGGTTTGACGGGTGACCCCCACCAGATCGGCGAGCTTCTGCTGTGTCATCTCGCCGTGTTGAAACCGCAGAGCGCGAATCTCGTTGGTGATGAGACCGCCTGATTTGCCCATCGTTCAGGCTCCCCGTCGGTATAGAAAGAGCTGCGATCCGATCTCTACGAGTTGCGCAAGGACCCAGGACGCCAGGAGCACGTGGGTGAACACGAAGTTCCCCTCCGAGATCAACGCCACGCAGAGGGCGAGAAAGACGCCCGTCGCCAAGACGTACCCAGCGTTCCGCATCCCCTTCAACTGTATCAATCGATCTCGCTCATCAGTCTCGGTTCGACGGTCAACGATCGCGATGACGATGTGGCCCGCGATCTGCATGATCACGAGCCCAACGATGGCCACGACGAAGATCGCCACCTGCTGCGGCATGACGTCAACAGCGTCACTCGGCAAGACCGTACCGAAGTAGAACGCAAAGACCACAACCAGGCTGACGAACATCAGCCACAAGCTCTTCTCTTGGAACGAGAGATCCATCACGTCCTCCTCGCGTCAGCGATGTATGCGATTAGATGTCAAAGAAACGTGACATGCACACTATCCATCCGCCTGGAACATATGTCAAGTATTGCCGACATCAACAAGGGCGTGAGGGTTGGTCGTCGCCAGACGAACTCGCGGCTATTCTTGATGCGGCGTCCCGCTAGCAGTGGCATCTACCGGTCGGCGCGAGGCGGCACGTGGAGGGCCGGCTCATCCCCTTGGTGCGGATGAACCCTTCGTGGACGTTCGCGGGATTTCATCCCTCAGACGCTACGTGACCACTCGGAGATCGCCCTCTTCCGGTCGTCCGGGAAGTCCCGCCACACGGTCTCGTGCAGCCAGGCGAGTGACTTCGCCCGCAGGGCGTCCCGCATCGACTCCTCTGCATCCTGTATGACGACCTTGATCAGGCAGGGGCAGCTGCTCGAGAAGACGCTGGGGTCGTCGACGAAGATGTTCTTCTTTCGCAACTCGGCGCAGCGGAAGAGGGGAGCCGGACCCTCGATCGCCTCGATGACGTCCCAGAAGGAGATCTCCTCGGCGGGTTTCGCGAGCTCGTAGCCGCCTTTGACTCCGGGGACCGATCTGACGATCCCCGCCTTGCGCAACTTGGAGAAGACCTTGGAGAGGTAGGTTTCGGCAATGTCGTTGAGCTTCGCGATGTCCTTGATGCCGATGGTCTTGTGGGGTGGAAGGTCCACCAGGTAGAAGAGGGAGTGGAACGCGTACTCGACACCGACACCGAATTGCACGACATGCCTCCTTCATGGACTTCGCGTCTTCATGGACTACGCGCTTCGTGGACTTCACCTATCCATGATAGCCGATTGGCTCGGACCCTCTTGACGTTGCCGCGGCCAGAGGCTAGTCTATCTTAAATTGTAGATAATGCGTATCCACAATAACAATGGTACAGGAGGCGACGGTATGTTCACAGAGAAGTTCCTCGAGGTGATCGGCAAGGAAGGTGTCGTGTCCATCGTTTCGTGCGACGACGACGGCGCACACGTGGCCAACACCTGGAACAGCTACTTGGTCACCCGCGACGGCGACAAGCTGCTGATCCCCGCTCACGCCATGAGGAAGACGGAGAAGAAGGTGAGGCAGAACAGCAAGGTGCTTCTCACCGTCGGGTCGAAGGAAGTCGAGGGGAACAGGGGTCTCGGTTGCGGCTTCCTGCTCGAGGCGACCGCGGCCTTCCTCACCGCCGGCCCCGAGTTCGACATGATGAAGGAGAAGTTCTCGTTCCTCACCCGGGTGCTGGAAGTGACGGTCACGTCAGTCAAGCAGACACTGTAGGCGCAGCCACGCCCGTGGAGGGGCGTGCATAGCGAGGTGAAGGTACGCCGTGCACTCGATTACCGATGGTGCGGCGCCGCACTTCGGCAGCCATACGAAGGCAACCCGCCGCCCGTGCCGCGGTAGGATACCTTCATGGATCTCTCTGGTGCCCCGTCGAATCGGCTGGACCCGCGCGCGAAGAGGGTGTGGCGCATCTACGCTCTCGTGGTCGCCGCGTTCGTGCTTCTCGTGTGCGTGGCGCTCGCGGTGGTGATGGTGCTCATCGATGGTCCGCCCGCGGTGTGGTTGGTGCCGCTGGCGGCCACGCTGGTAGTAGGGGGGCTGTGGATAGGCCTTGCCGTCCCGGCCATGTACCGACGTTGGCGATGGGAGATCACCGACGTGGAGGTGCGACTCCAGTCAGGACTGATCATCGTGAGGCGTACGGTCGTCCCCATGGCGCGCATCCAGCATGTCGACACCAGCCAGGGTCCCCTGCTTCGCATGCTCGACTTGTCAGAGGTGCACGTCGCGACGGCCGCGGGCAAACACAAGATCCCGATGCTCGCGGATCAGGATGCGGCCGGCATCCGCGATCGCATCGCCGCACTCGCCCAAGTGACGGATGATGGCGGACTCTGACCTCCGCAGGACCCATCCGGCGACCGTAGCGGTGTGGACCGCTCAGGCGTTGCGTCAGTTCGGAGTCGCATTGATCGCCGTGGCCGCGTTCGGCAGTCTTGGCGGCGGTGTTGGCGGGGTGCGGAGTCTGATCGTCGCGGGGGTCATCCTCCTCATCGTGCTCGTGGTGGTAGGGGTGATGTGGGTATCGTGGTGGCGCTACGAATACGGCATCGTCGGCACCGATCTGTTGATCGTCGAGGGGCTGTTCGTTCGGAAGCGCCGTACGATCCCGATCGCGCGCGTGCACGGCGTCAACGTGAGAGCCGGGGCGTTCATGCGGATCCTCGGTCTGGTCGAGGTGGTCGTGCAGACGGCGGGAGGCGGGTCCGGTGAGCCCGAGGCGAAGATCGGTGCGATCCCGCTCGACCGTGCCGAGGAGCTTCGCAACGCGCTCCTACGCGAGACGCGGGGAGGTGCGGTCGAGACACCCGCCACTCCCGACCCGGTGGGTCGCATAAGCGACTTCCGGGGTGTGTTCGGTGGGGGAGAGGTCCGTGGCTCCGAAGTGCGCTTCGAGCACAAGGTCCCCTTCGGTCGGTTGGTCGTGGGCGTGCTCACCTCGAACCGCGTACCCATCATCATCGGGGTGGGTCTCGCCGCGTTCGGGCAGTTCTACGAGATCATCGGCGCCCGCCTCCTCGAGCAGGCCACTTCGCGCGTCGCGGCGACCGCGATGCCCGTGCTGGTGCCACTCATCCTTGTCGCGGCGCTGCTCCTCGTGATGGTTGCGGCCGCCACGGGCATCGCGCGTGACTTCGGGTTCGTGGCCCGACGCTACGAGACCCGCATCGAGATCGAGGCCGGGCTGCTGAGCCGGCGACAGATCAGCATCCCGGTGGGCCGCATCCAGGCCGTGCGGATCGAGGAGTCCTGGATCAGACGCCTGCTCGGCTTAGCTGCCGTTCATGTGGACACGGCGGGACTCGAGCAGGGTGGACAGCAGGGCCAGATCACGAGCAGCCGGGCGGTAGTGCCGGTGGCCAAAGCCGACGAGGTGAGCCACCTCATGCACGGGCTGCTGCCCGAGACCGAGGTATTCCCTCAGGTGCTCGGTGTTCCCGCCCACGCGTTGCGCCTCTACCTGCTGGTGCCGACAGGCCTCGCTGCACTCCTCACTCTCGCCGCGCTCGGTCCCACCAGTTGGTTCGTCTATCGGCCGGCGCTTCCGTGGATGATGGTGGCCGTGGTGCTGGTGGCGCTCGTCACCGCCGGCGTGCGCACCTTGGAATGGCGACGGGCCGGAGCCGGAACGGACGAGATCGCCGTGACCTTCCGCTCCGGGGCGCTCGGCACGAAGCTCGTGCGGCTCACCCGCTCTCGCATCCAGTCACTCGATGTGCGGCAGAACCCGTTCCAGCGGCGGGCACGGCTCGCGTCGCTCAGGACCGTCTCTGTGTCGGGTTCATCGCGGGCCAAGTACGGCGTCGCGCATCTCGCCGAAGCGGAGGCCCTGCGCATCATGCGCTGGTACGAGGAGGGTCTCGCGCGGCCCTCGACTTCTTCGGATTCGGACGCGCGCGTCGGCGGGTCGAACCGCGCCGGCGGGGCGCAAGCGGGGGAGTCGGCATCCGATCCCGGCTCGGGTGGCGCATGAGCATCATCTGGTCCGACGGCCTTGTGAAGCTGCGGTATCGCGGGGCAGAGCCGGAAGCCTCGGATCGGAGGGAGACGTGACGGTTTCACTGCGATTGCTCCCCGACCGGCTGGCCGTTTGCCGGCTCGAGCCCGGTTCGCCGCTGCCGGAGTGGAGCGCGGGCGGCGGCTTCCGCTCGGTGTCCTGGACAGCGGACGAGACCTCCGTCGTGTGTTCGGAAGCGAACGTGCCCGCGAAGGTGCGGGCGGAGCGGGGTTGGCGCGCCTTCATGGTGGAAGGCCCGCTCGACTTCGGCCAGACGGGCGTGCTGGCGGGGATCGCCCAGCCGCTGGCAGCCGCCGGGATCAGCATCTTCTCGGTCTCGACCTTCGACACGGACTACGTGCTCGTGCGGGACGCGGCGGTGGTGGAGGCTCAGCGGGTGTTGGCGGAGGCGGAGAATCGGCTCGTGGTGGGAGCCACCGCCGGGGCTGCCGGCCGGACGGTACCCGAGACGGGTGAAGCCGCCGGAGTCGAAGGCGCCGCGGTCGAAGGCGCCGCCGGGCCAGAACGGGGCGCCGGGCCCGAAGCCCGGCCGGACGCCGCCGACTCGCCTGGCGCCGCCGCCGCGCTGTCGTGGATCCAACGCTGGTATGCGGGGCAGTGCGACGGCGACTGGGAGCACGACTACGGCGTCAGCATCGAGAACATCGACAACCCCGGATGGTGGGTGAAGATCGACCTCAAAGACACCGACCTCGAGGCGGCGCCGTTCGCGGAGATCTCCCGGCCGGAGCCGGAGTCGGATTGGCTCTCGTGTCGGATCACCGAGGGCAGGTGGGAGGGTGTGGGCGGTCCCCACATGCTCGGCGAGATCCTGGCCGTGTTCGGCGCGTGGGCGCGGGAGGTGAGCGGTGCTGGCTGATCCCGCGGGCACGCTGATAGGGCTGATACGGGGCATCAACGTGGGACGCGCGAAGCGAGTGGCCATGGCCGACCTGCGGGCACTCGTGACCGACCTTGGTTTCACCGACGTGCGCACCCTGCTCAACTCCGGCAACGTGGTGCTCTCGACGACCCTCGGCGACGCCGCGTCTGCTGCGGCCTCGGGCGCGGCCCAAGGCCCGGCGTCGCCCGCGCAGGCGGGCGCAGTTCCGCGAGTGGCCGGCCCCGCCCTCTCACACCCCGTGCTGCCGGCCGAGGTGGCCGCGCAACTAGAAGCGGCGTTGGCGGACCGTCTGGGGGTCGTCGCCCGGATCGTCGTCCTGACGGCCGCCGAGCTGGCCGACATCGTAGAGGGCAACCCTCTGGCGGCGCACGCTCCCGATCCGTCGCGCCTGTTGGTGGCTTTCGTCGGGGATCCTGCCCACTTGTCCCGACTGGCGCCGCTGATGCAGCAGGATTGGAGTCCCGAAGCCTTGGCCGTCGGCGGGCGCGCCGCCTACGTGTGGTGCCCAGACGGTGTCGCCGACTCGCCCCTGGTCAAGGCGGTGGGCACGGCGCGCGGCGCCGCGGTCACCATGCGTAACTGGGCCACCGTACTCAAGTTGAGGGATCTGAGCGGAATCGGAGGTTGAGAATGCACACCGCGCTCCTGATCATCGATGTTCAGAACGACTACTTCCCAGGTGGAGCGATGGAGTTGGTGGGCGCCACGGAAGCCGGCGCCCGGGCAGGGCAGGCGCTCGCGGTCTTTCGAGAGCGAGCGTGGCCCGTCGTTCACGTTCAGCATGTCGCCGACGAGCCGGACGCCACCTTTTTCCTTCCCGACACGGCGGGTGTGGAGATCCATCCCAGCGTTTCTCCGCGGCCGGGGGAGATGATCGTCCGGAAGCACTATCCCAACGCCTTCCGCGAGACGCCTCTGCTCGATCATCTGCGGGGACAGGACGTCACCCGCCTGGCGATCGTGGGGATGATGACGCACATGTGCGTCGACACCTCAGTGCGCGCCGCGGCCGATCTCGGGTTCGAGTGCCTTCTCGGGCATGACGCCTGTGCGACGACGGCTCAATCGTTCGGCGATGTCACCGTCTCGGCGGAAGACGTGCAGACGGCGTTTCTCGCCGCGCTGGACGGCACCTTTGCGGAGGTGCTCTCGGTCGAAGAACTGTCCGCTCGCCTGTGATTCGCGGGCCTCTATCAACGCCATGCTCCGGAAGAAGGAGATCGTGATCGCCGGGCCACAGAAGGCATTCGATCAGGCGTGATCGGGCGCGATCGCCTTCGATGACCTCACGGCGGGTGGCGCGCGGCGGGCGGCGCCTCGTTGGCGGCGGCGGTGCTGGGTCGATTGACTTCACCGTTGGACGTACCTTGCACTGTTATGTATAGTGCTGCTATGTAGGCTCGGAATCGGGCTCCGGCGGCGCCGCGAGGGCAGGTGAGATCATGGAGATCAGCAAGGACCTGGTAGCAGCTTCCTCCACCCCCATAGTTCTGGCCATCTTGGCCGAGGGGGACAGCTACGGCTACGCGATCCTCCAGCGGGTGCGGGAGTTGTCCGGAGGCCGGCTGGAGTGGACGGACGGCATGCTCTATCCCGTCCTGCACCGGCTCGGGAGGCTGGGCTACGTGGAGTCGCGCTGGGAGGTGGCGGAAACAGGACGCCGTCGCAAGTACTACCGGATCACGTCCGAAGGCCAAACACAGCTGGAGGAGAACCGGCGCCAGTGGCAGGCGGTGGACGCCACGCTGCGGGGCATCTGGCGGGCGGTGTCAGTCTCCATCCCGGTCGGGGAACCAGTGTGGGGCGCTCCGTCGGTGGGGGCGGTCTGATCATGACGGCGCCGGATCACGCCGCCGCCCTCGAGCAGCAGATCGACCAGTGGCGCAGCTACCTCCTCCGGCGGCAGGCGATCCACTCGGTGGACGTGGTCGAGCTGGAGGACCATCTGCGTGAGCAGATCGCGCTTCTGGTCGACGCTGGGCTTTCCACCGATGAGGCGTTCTTGGTCGCCGTCAAACGCATGGGTGATCTCGACGCTCTCTCCCGGGAGTTCGCCCGCGAGCACTCGGACCGCTTGTGGAAGCAACTCGTCGTCGTGGGCACTGATCCCGGGGAGCGGGGATCGGGAGCCAGGACGGATACCATCGTTGCCATAGCCCTCGCGGTGGCCGCGGCCGCGTTCGTCAAGGTTCCGGCGCTCTTCGGTCTCGATCTGGACGGCGACACCTCCTTCTACGCCCGCAACGCCGGTCTCTTCGTCTTGCCTCTCCTGACCGGCTACTTCGTCTGGAAACGGCGGCTCCGCGCCTCGACTGCGCTCTGGCTGGCCGCGGCGTTCGTGGCGGCGGCCGTGTTCGCCAATGTCTATCCCTTCGCGTCGGGCGGTAGCACCGAGGCGCTTACGGCGCTCCACCTACCGATTGCACTCTGGCTGGCGGTGGGTGTCGCCTATGCCGGTGGTCGCTGGAGGCAGGTCGCCGGGCGCATGGACTTCATCCGCTTCTCGGGCGAGCTGTTCATCTACTACGTGTTGATCGCTCTCGGCGGCGGCGTCCTCCTGGCGTTCATGATGATGATCTTCCAGGCGATCGGGATCGATCTGGAGCCTGTATTCCAGTCGTGGTTGCTGCCGTGCGGGGCAGCCGGGGGCCTCGTGGTCGCCGCCTGGCTCGTGGAGGCCAAACAGAGCGTGATCGAGAACATGGCGCCTGTCTTGACCCGACTCTTCACACCCCTCTTCGCTGCGATGCTCCTCATCTTTCTCGGGACGGTGTTGTGGACCGGACGCGGAGTCGACATCGAGCGGCAGGTGCTCATCGCCTTCGATCTGCTCTTGGTGGTCGTCCTCGGGCTCCTACTCTATTCCGTCTCCGCCCGGGACCAGTCGGCTCCGCCCGGTCTGTTCGACGTGGTGCAGGTGGTCCTCGTCGTGAGCGCGTTGGCGGCCGACGCGATCGCGCTGTGGGCTATCGCGGCCCGCATCACCGAGTTCGGCTTCACCCCGAACCGGGTCGCCGCGCTGGGCGAGAACGTGGTCCTCCTGGTCAATCTGGCGTGGTCCGCCCTCCTCTACATCCGCTTCCTGCGGAAGCGCGGGTCGTTCGCCGCCATCGAGCGGTGGCAGACCGAGTACGTGCACGTCTACGCGGTGTGGGCGGCGGTCGTCGTGCTCGTCTTCCCGCCGCTGTTCGCGTACATCTGAGCGCGCGCGCAACGTACCTGTGACTCGGGTCGCCCGGGGCCGACCAACGGGCGAGACATCTGCTGGAGCGCCGGCGCCCCCGTCTCCGAGAGCGCCGGCGCCTTCTGCTCACGCCTCGATCGCGAACCTCGCGATGCGGGCCACGTAGATCCGCTCACCCAGGGCGACCAGCTTGTCCTGGATCAACCCGTTGATCGTGGACTTCTCGTCCCGGATGCTCGGCTGCTCGAGTAGGCAGTGGTCGCGGTAGAAGCGCTCGATCTTGGCTGCGACCATGTGCTCTACGATGGCCTCCGACTTCCCAGCCGCGACCGCCGCGGCCCGCTCGTCCGCTGCCAGCTGCTCGATCATCTCGGCCGGTACGTCATCCCGCGATATGCACCGAGGGTCTGTTGCCGCCACCTGCAAGGCGATCTCGTGGGCGAGCTCGCGGAAGGCCTTCGTGTTGGCGACGAAGTCGGTCTCGCACTTCAACTCGACGAGTACCCCGATCAGGCCGTTGTGACTGTACGTGGCGATGTAGCCGTGAGCGGCGACTCTGTCCTCGCGCTTCTCCATCGCCCGCGCGCCCTTCTCGCGGAGGGCGGCCAGGGCCGCGTCGAAGTCGCCGTCGGCCTTGCGGAGCGCCTCTCGGCAGTCGAGGACGCCGGCGCCGGTCTGTTCGCGGAGTCGCTTGATCTCGTGTGTGGTTACCATCGTGCCCTGGCTCCTTTCTTCCGGGTTGTTCGGGCAACGAAAAAGGATGGCTCTCGGCTTGAGACGCCATCCTTCATGACCAAAACTGGGTATGCGGGCGCGGGCGTCTAGCCGGTGGGGTCCACCGCCTGTTCCAGTCCGCTGAAGATGCTGTTGATGCGCCGCATTCGGTTCACGCTCACTTTGAAGAGGTTGCCGTAGTATGCACAGTGACTGCTGACGATGCAAGTTGGGGTATCCGTGGCGGTATCCCCTCGGAAATCCAGGCGCGGCGCATCCCTGGATTGCGGGGTCGTCAGACTCCTCTCGGATTGTGGGTAGATGAAGCAGCACGCCGCGGGGCACCGGCGAGCGTCTTTCCGAGGATGATATCTTCGTGTGCAGAGTGCCTGGGGCAAGCGTATGATTAGGGCATCAGCGATACTGACGGTGAGGTGAGCTGCCTTGACTATCGATGAACTCAAGCGCCAAGCGCTCGAACTTGATCCCCCTACCAGGGCAAGCCTTGCCCGCGACCTTCTTCTGAGCCTCGACGATCTCTCGGGGGCGGAGGTCGAGCGATTGTGGCTCGAAGAGGCCGTCCGCCGCGACGAGGAGATGGCTTCGGGCAAGGTAGAGCCAATCCCCATGGATGAAGTCTTTGCGGAGTTGAGGGCGTCTCGGGGGTGATCGTCCGCGTCGGCTTCCACCCGGATGCCAAGCGAGAGATGCGCGAAGCGGCGGACTTCTACGATTTTGAGCGGGCTGGGCTTGGGGCTGAGTTCCTCGACGCCGTCGAGAGGGCAATGCGGCAGGTGATTGAGCACCCGGATTCGTCACCGGTCGTTCGTGGCCACGTACGGAAGTGCAGAGTGCCCCGATTCCCCTACTCGGTCGTCTACGCTCTGCGTGACCGCGGGATCTTCGTTTCGGCCGTCGCGCACGACAGCCGCCGGCCGTTCTACTGGCGCGACAGGCTGTAGGCAGGCAGGATCATAATGTTCAGGCCCGTGCCCAGACGTCGTCGCTGACCGCCTCGAGCACGACGAGGCTGGTCGTGGACTGCTGAGGCCTACCTTTGCCACGGCGTAACCGAGTGCCCCGCCGGCGTCCGTCACCCACCCGTCGGCGCGTAGCCCCGCGCACTCGGCCAGGCTGAAGATCCACCCACCCACTCGGCCAGGCTGAAGACCCCCCCTTCGCCCCGGCACGATTCCGGCTGCCTGTCCGGCGGAATGCGCCGACTTCTCCGCCATGATGACGATGGTAGGACCGATGGCGAGGAACGAGCGATTCTCCTCGACGGACCAACCCTCCGCCACCACCCGCGGGAGCGCAGGAGTCGTGAAGCCGGGAAACCCTAGGGGCGGCGCGGTCGTAGTGTAGTAAGGGAGACACCGGGAGGTCGTGGAGCTGGGCCACGGACGAACTTGCGCGATGACGAGCACGACGAAACGCGCGATGAAGTTCATCACGAAGAGCAGGACTAGCAGCAGGATGCACAGCACCATGCAACGCACGAAGAATCGTGCGACACAACTGACCAGGTCCACACAGGAGGCACTCTCATGACCACTCCATCCGAACCGTACGCGCTCCGCCTCAACATCGACTACCCCGAGAAGCTCAGTCGCTTGACCACGGCCTTCCGGCTGATCTTGATCATCCCGATCGCCATCATCCTATCGGTGCTCTCGGCCACCTCGAACTCCACCGTCACCGTGCTACGGGAGACCGGTGAGGTCGTGTCCCGGGCGACGGATACCGGTGCGGGAATCGCCGCCGCCCTGTTCTTCGGGACGCTGCTCATGATCCTCTTCCGTCAGCGCTACCCGCGTTGGTGGTTCGACTTCGCCCGCGAGTTCACACGCTTCGAGAATCGGGTCGGCGCCTACTTGGCCCTGCTCACCGACCAGTACCCGTCCACCGAGGACGAGCAGGTCGTGCACCTGGAGATCGACTACCCCGATGCCAAAGAAGACCTCAACCGCTGGCTGCCCTTGGTGAAGTGGTTCCTGGCCATCCCCCACTACGTGGTGCTCTTCGTGTTGGCAGTGGGCGCCGTGTTCGCGATCATCATTTCCTGGTTCGCCATCCTCTTCACCGGCCGCTATCCCCGGGGCCTTTTCGACTACGTGGTCGGGGTGGTCAGATGGGGACTGCGGGTGCAGGCGTATGCGTTCCTCCTGGTGACCGACAGCTATCCGCCGTTCAGCCTCAGCTAGAGCGGCGGGTGAAGGAGCGCAAGACCAGGCAGTACCCGGCCTCGGAGGAAGGAAGGAACGGCAGAAGATCGCGGACAGGAAGTCCGCGATCTGGGTAGGTGAGACTGATACTCTCGTCCAGGCAAACCTCTGACTAGCGTGGACTTCGGCAGCAGCACAGGTATTGGTGGGTGTTTTGGCATGCGGCAGGATTTCGAACTTGAATGGCTCATCGCGCGCGGACCATTGCGGACTGCATCTGACCGTCTGCTTGTCGGGCTGCACGAATCGTCCGAGGATGGCGAGTTGCTCAGGCTATCGCATGTCCTTTCCGCCCGCCTGCGCTCACGTTGCATGGATCTTGCCAACAACAAGGCGACTGACGGCTCAGCCGAAGCGTTCGAGATGGAGGCGCTCCTTCGTCGGATCATCGCCATCAACGGTGAGGGCATCTATGGCTGACTCTTTCCGGCCCCGACGGCTTCCATCGTGGTCGTATGATCCTCGGCGGCCTCACATGCTGCGTGACCATTCGGAGATCGCCCTCTTCCGGTGCAGGGGAATGTCCCTCCGCACGGTCCCCCGTGGCCAAGAGAGTGACTTCGCTCTCAGAGTGCTCCTCGTCGACTCCTCCGAGACCTGGGTGGACGTACCGACGCAAGTCTCTGTTGGGGCTCCGGTCGCGCGTGGCGACGTGCATCCGTGTGCGATCGGGGGAGTGACATGAAGGCGATCGTCCAGAAGGCGTACGGCTCGACGGACGTGCTCGAACTGAAAGACATCGACCGACCGGCGGTCGGGGACGACGACGTGCTGGTGCGCGTCCACTCGGCCGCCATCCATTCGGGTGACTACTTCGGCATGAGAGGCTCGCCCTCCCTCGTGCGGCTGTTCATCGGATTCCCCAAGCCCAAGAAGGACTATGTCGTTGGATTGGACGCGGCCGGTGTCGTCGAGGCGGTCGGCAAGAACGTCACCCGGTTCCAGCCGGGTGACGAGGTGTTCGGCGAGCCCGGCGGAGCCTGCGCCGAATACGCGTGCGCCGCGGAAGACAAGTTCGTGTCGAAACCGGCCAACATCACCTTCGAGCAGGCCGCGGCCGTTCCGGTCTCGGCCCTGGCCGCCCTCCAGGGTCTGCGCGACCACGGGCACGTCAAGCCGGGGCAGAAGGTCTTGATCAACGGCGCCTCGGGAGGCGTGGGAACGTTCGCCGTGCAGATCGCCAAGGCCTTCGGGGCGGAGGTCACCGGCGTGTGCAGCACGAGGAACGTGGACATGGTCCGCTCGATCGGCGCGGATCACGTCATCGACTACACCCAGGAGGACTTCACCCAGGGCGGCCCCCGCTACGACGTGATCCTCGACAACGTGGCCAACCACTCGCTCTCCGACTGCCGGCGCGCGCTCACTCCCCAAGGGAAGCACCTGCCCAACAGCGGCCATGCCGGCATGGGCTTCGTTCTCAAGGCGTTCGTCGCGTCACTGTTCGTGGGCCGGCAGGGAAGCCCGGTGATGTCGACGTCGAAGCAGGAAGACCTGATGGTCCTGAAGGAGCTCCTCGAAGCGGGCACGATCACGCCCGTCATCGATCGCACCTACCCGCTGAGCGACACCCCCGAGGCCTTTCAGTACCTGGGGGAGGGGCATGCGCGGGGGAAGGTGGTTATCGATGTGGCTGGGGCGGCCGAGGGCAGGGGCGGTTGACATGGGGCCGAGGTGAGTTGCCCGTTTCGGGGCCGTGGATTTTCGCGGTGCCGACCTGTCTGCCGGGGGGGACGTGCTGCGCATCTTCTCCGGAGACTTCGTGGGAGCTCGCTGCCGCCTTTGACTTCATAGTGCGCGCATAGAGGCCTGACGATCCAGGAGTTCGAACGGCTCTGCCCGCACGTCAACCGCCCGTCGCTGCAGCGAGATCTCAAGGGCCTGCTCGGCGCAGGGCTGATCGTTGAACGCGCAAGCGGCCCCACCGATCAGGCGCGCGTGTAGCGAACTCCCATGTACGAAGACGTCGACAGGCGTCGTCGGAGCTACGTGACCGCCCACGATGGATGCCCAAGGGTGGAACAGTAATTACTACAGTTGTCTACAAGTGTGGTAACTTCTATTCATGCGCAGACCGACTGAGACAGCCCTATCCGCAGCTGCGGACATCTTCGAGCGCAACGCGGGGGTGATGCGCACGACCGACGCACTCGGCTCCGGCATCCAGGCGAGAACCCTATACTGGATGCGAGACGAAGGTCTGCTCGAGCGTCTGAGTCGTGGGGTCTATCACCTCGCGTCACATCCACTTCCGCCCCAGCCGGATGTGACCGCTGTCATGCAGCGGGTTCCAACCGCGATCCTCTGTCTCCTCAGTGCGCTCGACTTCCACGAGGTGGGCACTCAAATCCCCGCCGAAGTCCAGATTGCGCTGCCGCGCGGCACCAAGTCTCCCCGAATCGACTACCCCCGCGTCCGTGTGTTCCACATGAACGCAGCGTCGCTCGAAGCGGGCGTCGAAACGAGTCAGGTCGGCGGCACCTCGGTCAGAGTCTTCGGAATCGCCAAGACGGTCGCGGATTGCTTCAAGTACCGCAACCGCATCGGCACGGACGTAGCCGTCGAAGCACTCCAAGAGGTTGTTCGCGGAAGACGGGCCAGCTCGAGTGAGATCATGAAGTTTGCGAGGATCGATCGGGTGGCGAACACAGTCCGTCCCTACCTCGAGGCATTGCTGTGAGTGCCGGCGATGTGAGGCGTCGCCTGCGCTCTCGCGCGGTCGAACTCGGACTGGACTTCCAGCAGGCGATTCAGTACTACGCGATCGAGCGATTCTTGCTTCGGCTCTCCAAGACTGAATTCGTGGACGTGCTCATCGTCAAAGGGGCTACGATGCTGCGGGTTTGGGACGGCGCAGTCGCCCGACCCACCAGAGACATCGACTTCCTCGGTCGGATCCGCAACTCCCCCGAAGCAGTCGAAGCTGCAGTGCGCGCTTGTCTCAACGCTGGTGTTTCAGACGACGGCTTGACGTTCGATGGGCTCTTGGTCACCGAGCAGATCACCCTCGACAGTCGCTACCCAGGCATCCGGGTGAAGGTGCGCGGCGACCTTGAAGGGGCAAGGTTCGTCTTGCGTCTGGACGTCGGTATTGACGATGACGCTGTTCCCGCTCCAGGGTGGGTCGACTACCCGACTCTGCTAGAAGGACCGTCCCCGAGAATCCTCGCTTACCACCCTGCCACGACCGTCGCCGAGAAGTTCGAAGCCATGGTTAGTCTAGGCTTGGCGAACAGCAGGATGAAGGACTTCTACGATCTGTGGATGTTGGCAACCACCCAGACCTTCGCCGGGCAAGAGCTTCGTGGCGCAATCGCCGCAACGTTTGCCAGGCGCGAGACTCGAATACCCGACAGGGTCCCCGTCGCGTTGACGAAGGAGTTCTGGGAGCAGGACGACACCGCGCGCATGTGGACTGCATTCGCTCGCAAGCTGGCGACCTCCGGAGTGGTGGCCCCGGAGAGTCTTTCGGAGGTGGTTGGCGTCATCGAGTTGTTCGTCATGTCGCCAGTGGCTGCTGCCTCCGCGGAGCTTCAGTTCGACGCGACGTGGGTTCCTCACGGTGGATGGCAATGATGATGATCATCATGAAGAGCCCCCACGAGTGGGAGTCGCTTCGGGAGATGCATATGAGCATCGAGCGGAAGCCCATCCTCTTGCCGACGCCGTAGATGCAGGTGGTAGAGGTGCGAGACATGGCGCCCGGCGAAGAAACCGCGGTCCTGGCACTCGTCATGGCCGGCTTCGACGAGTTCGTCCGCCCGGACTTCACTGCCGAGGGAGTCGCCGAGTTCGGACGGAGCGCGCGTTCCTTCGTGCTGGATCGTCCCGACGGTCATTCCCTTCTTGTCACCGAGGAGGGTGACAGGCTGGTGGGCATGCTCGACGTTCGGGACGGCTCGCACATCGCCCTGTTCTTCGTGGACGTGGGCTGTCACGGGCGCGGGATCGGCCGGAATCTCCTCGAGCACGCGATCGAGCGCTGCCGCGTCGTCGATCCTGACGTGCGCACTGTCACTGCCAACTCCTCGCCGTGGGCGGTCCCCGTCTACGAGCGGCTCGGGTTCGTGGTAGTCGGCCCGGAGTCCGAGCACAAGGGGATCCGCTGCGTTCCGATGGTCAAGCGGTTGTGAGTGGGCGGGAGTCGCCAAAGACGCTCCCCAGCATGTGTCCGACCACCACAGTACAATCAACGTGAATGGGAGACCCGGACTCGAGGTGGGGTGCGATGAAGGTCGAGGAGTTGATGCGGGAGGCGCTGACCCTGGACGCGGCCTCACGTGCTTCGATGGCGCATGAATTGCTGAACAGTCTCGAGTCGCTGGCGGACGCTGAGGTTGAACAGCTGTGGATCGAGGAGGCCCAGCGCCGGAGTGCGGAGATCGATGCCGGCGCGGCTCAGACGCTCTCCGCCGAGGAGTCGCTCGCTCGAGCCCGGGCGCGTCGTTGAAGCATCCACAGCTGCGTCCGCACGAAGACGCGGACCGCGAACTCAACGACGCGGCAGACTGCTACGACCGCGAGAGCCCTGGGCTCGCTGCGGTCTTTCTCGATGAGATCGAAATAGGCTACGCCCGGATTCTCATGCACCCAGAGGGTTCACGGCAGGTCTGAGGCGCCCCCACCGTCGGGCGCCCATGGACCGACAAGCGCCACACACTTCCGAGGAGGTCAGACGATGAGGAACCCCGAGGTCGACGAGTGGTTCGCCACATACGAGAACCCTCAGAAGGACGTGCTGCTGCACATGCGTGAGGCCATCCTGGGCTCCGACGGCCGCATCGAGGAGTGCATCAAGTGGAAGAGTCCGACGTTCACGTACAAGGGCAACATCGCGAGCTTCAATCCCCGATCGAAGAAGCACGCCAGCCTGATGTTCCATACCGGCGCCACCATCCCGGGCGACTTCCCCCACCTTGAGGGCGAGGGCGAGGTGGCCCGCTATATGAAGGTCAACGATCTCGCGCACGCCCGCGAGATCGAGGCGGAGCTCGTCGCGATCTTCAAGGCGTGGTGCGAGATGAAGGACTCCGAGTGACCCACCCGACAGTGACCCACCCTACAGTGACCCGAGCGCGGAGGGGGTAGAGGACTCATGAGGAGGACGCCGGCGGGGATCATCGCGACCGTCCTTGTGCTCGCGAGTGGGCTCCTGGTCGTGGCCTGTGCGATCGATGCGGGGGAACCCGTGGTACAGCGGTACGGGGAGCCGGACGTCTATTCCGTGGCGGGCGACGATCCCGACATGAACGCGGCGATGGATGAAGCGCGAGCGACGCTCGACGATTTCGCCGCACAGCTCGATTCACCGCAGCCGGGCCAACGCTATTTCAGCGTGAAGGCGCGCCTGGAGGACGGCTTGATCGTGGAGCACGTGTGGCTCGACGAACCGGACATCTCCGGGGATACGGTGCGTGGATACCTGTCCAACGAGCCACTCAATGTGACGGGATACGAGATCGGTCAGCCGGTGACGACCACGCGGGACCATGTCTCGGACTGGATGTACGTGGAGGACGACGTACTACAGGGCGGCTTCACCATCCGCGTGATCAGGGACGCCCTGTCCGCGGAGGAGCGAGCGGCGTTCGATGCCGACCTCGATTTCGTCATCCGGTGAGGGGGTTGTCGTGAGCAGGATCTCGTTCCCGGCGGCGCCGGCGCTCATCCTCGCGGCGGTCGCGTTCGTACTCGTGTTCTCGGTGGTCGGTTGTGCGAAGGAGACCTCCGTGTCCACGAGCAGCCCGTCCTCGCCGGAATCGGCCGGCGTCGGCCTGCGGCAGATGGTGTTGACCGCCACCGCCGACGACCTGGGATTCGCGCCGGACGCCGACTACCCCGTGGTCTTCGGTGTCCTGATCGACGTGCCGCCGGCCGACCAGGTGGCCACCATCCTCGCTCTGCGCGACGGGACGGCGAGCCTCTACACCACGGCCGACTTCGAGATCCTCGGGGGGCAGGCCCACGAGAGTGTTCGCCGGGCCGGCGAGATCTGTGTGAAGACGGCCGGTGGCCACGTGCGGTCGGGCGAGGTGGTTGCGGAGTATCCGTATCCGTCTGGCGGTCAGGTGTTCTACTACCTGCTCACCTACGACGGGGTAAGGCGGCTGGTTGGCGACGAGCCCGCGCTGGGGCAGGGAACCGACCCGACGCTCGAACTCTTTTCGGCCGCCCAAGATGTCTTGACCGAGTTGAGATCGGTCACCGAGGGTCTGGGTGCCGGGCAGTAGCGACCGGGGCTGGCTTGGAGGTCTGCCGCTCTCGGCGCTTGTCAGGAGCCGAGCTCACGACCACGTTCCTCCACGAGACGGACCGGCGCTCGTCCCGATACGGTATCGTCAGCATGTGCATCGCACGCGGCATGAGTGCCGCTGGTGTATTCGAGAACCTGCGGGTGTGACGAACCACGTTCGTCGGCTCACCCCGCTTCATTGATTTGACCAAGGAGTCCTTGCCACATGCATCACGTCACGTTCTCCGACGAACAGCAGGCCATCATCAAGATGGTGCGCGAACTCATGCTCGAGCAGGTCTCCGCGCGCATGGTGGAGATTGACGAACTCGGGGAGTACCCCCAGTGGCTCGCCGAGTTGTTCAAGCGCTACGATCTGTTCGGCGTGGCGGCGCCCGAGGAGTACGGGGGTATCGACGGGCTCTTGGTGACGGAAGTCGCCGTGTTGGAGCAGATAGCCCGGGTCTCCGGCGCCTGCTCCATGATCCTGGGAGTGCAGTGCCTCGGCTCGGCCCCGATCGAACTGTTCGGCGACGATGGGCAGAAGGAAAGATGGCTGCCGGCGCTCGCCACGGGCCAGTCCATGGTGGCATTCGCCCTCACAGAGGCCAACGCCGGTTCGGATGTGCGGGCGATGACTTCGCGCGCCGTTCCCAGCGAGGGCGGCTGGGTGCTCAACGGCCGGAAGGCGTTCATCAGCCACGCCAACATCGCCGATGTGGTGGTGTACTTCGCGAAGACGAAGACCGCGAAGGGCGAGGAGATCACCGCCTTCCTGGTGGAGACCGACTGCGAGGGCTTCGAGGTCGACAAGATCGAGCACAAGATGGGCCTGCGCGGCTCGCCCACGTGTTCCGTCGTCGTGGAGAACGTGTTCGTACCGGCGGGGAACGTGCTTGGAGGCGTGGGGCAGGGGATGCGGGTCGCGCTGGGAACGCTGTACAAGACCCGGATCGGTTCGGCAGCCCAGGCCTTGGGCGTGGCCCAGGGCGCCTTGGACATCGCGGCAGCCTACGTGAAGGAGCGCGAGCAGTTCGGTCGACCCCTCGCCCGGAACCCGGTGGTGCAGGCCAAGCTGGGTCGTATGATCACCCAGGTGGAGGCGGCCCGCACCCTGATCTACACGGCGGCGGCCCGCTACGACGACGGCCTGGGAGACAAGGCGCGCTTCTCTTCCATGGCCAAGCTCTTCGCCAGCGACACGGCTATGAAGGTCACCACCGACGCCGTGCAGCTCATGGGTGGCTACGGCTACATGGTCGAGTACGGGGTGGAGCAGTTCATGCGCGACGCCAAAGTGTTCCAGATCTTCGAGGGGGCCAACGAGCTCCATGAGACCGGCATCGCTCGCGAGTTCCTCGAGGCACCTAGGCAGTAGGTCGTCAGGCAGTTCGTCTGTCGTTCCGGCCAAGGGACACCGGCACCGAGGCGCCAGCCACAGAGAGCTAGTCGCTGGAGGCGGGAGCCTCGCAGCCCCTCTCTACGCTTCGAAGCAGAGCAGGTGCTCGATCCCGATGGGCTGCCCTGGCTCCAGCACGATGACGTCGGTCTCCCATTCCCCGGCGAAGATCCTCTCGAGTAGACGTACCGAACCTGGCACGATCTCGTGGCCGAGTTCCAACTCCGCGGCCCGCGTCTCGCTGTGGGGGAGCCACTCGTCGATGGCGTAGGCGCCCGTGTCGATGAGGGAGATGCGCTCGTAGTTGGCGAACATCAGCCGCTGGATCTGGGCGGCTCGCTCGGGGCCATAGCGCTCGACCCACGCGTCGTAGCCGTCGGTCATCGCGCCCTGGTGACAGAACCAGCCCTTGGTAAGGTAGTAGGAATGAGGGTCGCGGGTGGCTCGTCCCCGGTCGCAGCCGCCGTCGAGGAACAAGGAGATGCAGTCGTCGACGCGCGGGAAGACCAGGCGCCGCTCGTGCGACACCAGCCCCTTGAGCCCACCGCCGCAGTAGCCGAAACCGAGGAGGATGTCTCCCAGCGGTCCAACCTGCACGAGCTCCTCGCGGCGGTCGGGCGTTCCGTCGCCCTTTCCGAAGTCCGATGGGTCCTCGCTCACCCGGACGCTTGGCACCATCACCGGTTCCCCGGTGCGCGCACCCGTGTCCAGCGCTTGTATGACCCCCTGCAGCGCGGACTGCAGTTTCTCCGGCCGCTCGTGCAGAGAGCTTTCGATCCACACGATCGGCGGACTGTCGCCTCGCGGATACGCACGTGCGACGGCGAGCATCGTCTCATCTTCGATCATCTCGCACGCGATTATCGCCGCGATGGTCATCAAGCCCCGGACCTCCGCGCTTCGTCACGCACCTGCCGACATCTCCCGGAACCCGGCGATGTAGCGCAGGGCGAAGTCGTCGCGCCCCAGGATCAGATCCGTGGAGAGCACGGCGAAGCGCACCTGGGCCACGTCTACGGTCGGGCACGTGAGACCCGCGTCTATGGCGATGGCCAGATACGCCCCCGTCAGATACGGACGGTTCGGCAGCCCGTGGGATATGTTGCTCGCTCCCTGGGTCTGGTTCACGCCGAGCTCCTGCTTCACCCGGCGCACGGCTTCAAGGGTGCCCAGACCGGCCTTGGTGTTGGCTCCAAGGGTGAGTGTGAGGCAGTCGATGATCACATCTTCAGCCGGGATACCCAACGCGGCAGCCCGTTCCACGATCAGGTGTGCGATCTCCACGCGTCGGGCGGGGTCATGCGGGATACCGGTGTCGTCGAGGGTAAGGCCGATCACGGGAGCTCCGAATCGCTTCGCCAGCGGAAGCACCTCGTCGAGGGACCCCGCCTCTCCCGTGACGGAATTGATGATGGGTCGGCCGGGGCACACCTCGAGCGCCGCCGCCAACGCTTCTACATTGCGGCTGTCCAGACACAGCGGGACATCGACCACTTCGGATATCGCCTGCACCGCCAAGGGCAGCATGACCCTCTCGTCCACACCGGTGGCGCCCACGTTCACATCGAGGATGTCGGCGCCCGCGGCCACCTGCCGCCGGGCCTCCTCCCGCACGACGTCAAGGTCACCGGCCCGCAGGGCATCGGCCAGAGCCTTCTTCCCGGTGGGATTGATGCGTTCACCGATGAGGACGGTGGGCCTATCGTGGCCTATGATCACCTCGCGTGAGGCGGAAGCGACTCTGGTCTGCATGCGATCAGCCTTTCCCTTCGGGTCGTGGTAGATATCCATTGCGACCAGCCAACTCTGCTGTGGTTGTGACCGGCTAGCTGTGAGCTTCGCGACCTCGGTGGACGCGATTCAAGAGGCCATCTTCTCCCCTAGTGTCTCATACGGTGTCTTACCACTGAGCCCTCCGTGCGGTCGGTGGGGACTGTAGAATCGCTCCCAGGCGGCCGTCTTCCGTGCAGTGGTCAGCTCCGTGGGGGCCTTGGAGCCAGGCGCTCGCGGAGGTGCAGGTGGTAGACCTTGCTCACGGTGAACCTCGGATTCGACGAGTTCACGCTAGGTGTGGGCGACACCATCGCGTACGACTCCACCCAACCACACCGGCTGACGAATCGGGGAGACACTCTGGCGCGCGCCGTCTGGGTCGTCGTGACCCGGGAGCCCCGCTTCGACGCCCGAGACTGACCGTCCGGGCTCTACCGGTCGAGCAGGTCGGCTAGGTCGCCGAGACCCAGATCCTCCAATACCCCCCGACGCGGGAGTCCTTGGGCGTCGATGTCTCGCAGCGCGTAGAACTCGCTCAGCATCAGGTCCATGTCTGGTATCCCGCCCGCGGTGGGGCCGTCGTCAAGGGCGGTCATGAGTCGGGGCGGCAGCCTGTCGTGCTCGGCGCGGGCTCCGAAAAGGTTGCTGAGGCCGCGCTTCAGGTACCAGACCCGGCGTCCCACGGTCATCAGCTCGTCGAGGGTGTAATCGACACCCGTCACGCAACTCACCATCTCAACGGCTTGGGCGGCGGATAGGGGCCGGGCGCCCAGATTGCAGAAGACGGCGCAGCCGGCGAAGAACGTGCCATAGTCCTGGGTTGCCACGTTGAGGGCCGCCTTGCCCTGGCTGCTCTGTTCCTCCAACTCGACCGCCAGTTCCGGTACGTCTGCCACGAACATGCCGCCGGGCTCGATGGGGTACTGCAGGCTGGCGTTGTGGCATGCGCCGCGGGGCGACACTGCGTAGGCTAGCCCGAGTCCGTGGGCGCCGCGCGCGTCGTGCATGGGGGCTTCGAGGCCCTTCACCGTCGAGAGCAGTGTGTGCGCACCGCCGCCGAGCCGCGCGGCCGCGGCCGCGCTGCCCTCGGCCAACAGGTCGCCGACGCCTTCTCGGCGTCCGATGAGTTCGACGAGCTCCACGATCGCGGCGGCGTCACCCCACTGCGGCGCAGGTTCGGCCCAGTGTTCGGGCCCGAGGAGACCCGTCTCGAAGCACTCGAGCGCGAAGGCGATGGTCGACCCACAGCTCATCGTGTCCATGCCGTAGCGATTGCACAGCTCGTTGGCCTTCGCGATGGAGGGTAGGTCGGTGTTGAGACAGAGCGACCCGAAGACGCAGAGCGTCTCGTACTCCGGCCCGGCCCCCTTCACTCCGGCGTACGGTCCCGCCTTCACCTCCACCTCGCGCTTGCAGCGCACGCCGCAGGCGTAGCAGGTAGCGTTGCCGGTGAGGAGCTGTTCCTGATAGGCCACGGACGAGAGTTCATCCACGCCCGCCCAGAACCCGGTGCGCCAGTTCTGGTAGGGCACGTCGCCGGTGAGGGCCCCGAGGTCGATGGAGGCGATCGTGCCGAAGGCGGTGAGCGCTTCGATCAGCATGTCTTCGGCGTAGAGGGTCTTGAGTTCCTCCCGCAGAACCCGCAGGCGCTCGGGCATCGCTATGGGCACCTCGCCCGAGCCCCGCACGTGGATCGCCTTCAGGTTCTTGGTGCCCCACACCGCGCCCAGCCCGGTGCGACCGGCCCAGTGCCTCTTTCGGGTGCCCACTGCGGCGAAGCGCACGAGCTTCTCACCCGCCGGTCCGATCGCGAGCACCTGCCCGCGCCCTCCGCCGCCGCGGAGGTCCTCGGTGAGGCGGTCGGTGGCCTCGTAGACGTCGGCACCCCAATAGGGCGCGGCGTCGCGGATCTCGACCGTACCGTCTTGGATGTCGATGAGCATCGGCGTGGCGGCGGCGCCGGTGATCACGATGCCGTCGTATCCGGCGGACTTGAGCTCCGCGCCGAAGTGGCCGCCCACGTTGCTGTCTCCCCAGAAGCCGGTGAGCGGGGAGCGGGAGCTCATCGTCCAGCGCGCTACCGCGTCGACTTTGACGCCGGTGAGCGGGCCGGTCATGATCACGATGGGGTTCTCCGGTGAGAGCGCGTCGGGCGGCGGAGAGCCTTCAGTCAGCCCCTCCCCGATCAGGTCGAGGTACAGGCGGGCCGCGACGCCGCCGCCTCCGAGGTACTCCCGAGTCACATCGGGGGGAAGGGGCTCCTCAGTGTGGTGACCGCTGGTGAGATCGATGTGGAGCACGAGCCCCGCGTAGCCGCCGCGCATGGCCTCCATACCCCCGCGGTCAGTCGATGACGTACTGCGCGTACCCGTTCTCGCGCAGGTACGTGGGGTAGAGCTGATACGCCGGCTTGATCGCCGGCAGGAGCTCGAGGATCTTGGGCACGGGCCCTTTGGCCACCATCTGTTTGCGGGTGAGTGCCATCATGAGGTTCACCTTCCCGAACCAGAACCGATGGGCGACGTCCGCGGTCATGAACATCTCCACCGTGGCAGTGGTCTCGCTATCGCCGCGACGGATCTCTAACGCGTCGCCGCTGCAATCGACCACGAGGACCACGTCGGGATCGGTGTACTTGAAGCGGATAATGAGCTTCGACGCGAGCAGCTTCTCCGCGATCGATGGAACCGTCGTGAGGTGCTCGAAGAAGCCTCCCAGCATGGTCTCGAACTGCTCACTCGACGTGAAAGATCCCACCCGTCCTCCCTTGCTGTCGCATTGCCTAGTAGGCGTTCCTCAGGTGGCGCAGGATCTCGTCCGCCACCACCTCCCGCGGGTTGTAGAAGCTCGTGCCGTCCATCACGGTGGCCGCCGCCACAGCTTCCAAGCGTTCCTCAGGTACCCCCACGTCGCGAAGGCGCGTGGCCAGGACGCCCGCTTTGTTCAAACGACCGGCGAGGTTCCTGATCGCCGCGATCACTCGATCGGCCGGATCCAACCGATCTTCCTCCGACGTCAAGCCATTCACAAAGGGGGCCAGTCCGGCGAGGCGCTCTTCCACGACATCTCGGTTGTACTCGAGTCCGTGGGGGAGGAGGATGGCGTTCGCCTCCCCGTGTGGCACGTGGCAGAGGCCTCCCACGGCGTGCGCCATCCCGTGCACGCACCCTACCATGGCGTGCGAGAACGCGATGCCCGCCATGGCGGCGGCTGTGAGCAAGGCGCCGCGGGCTTCCAGGTCGGAGCCGTCGGCCACGGCCGCCTCCAGATGATCGAAGATCAGACGCACCGCTCCGGCGGCGAGGGCCTCGCTCATGGGTGACCACTGAGGGCTCACGTAGGACTCCACGGCGTGGGTGAGGGCGTCCATGGCGGTCGAGGCCGTCAACCGTGGGGGCAGGGAGACCGTGAGTTCGGGATCGAGCACAGCCAATGTGGGCAGGAGGAACTTGTCTGAGAAGCTCAGCTTCACTGAGCCTGCTTCGTCGAGGATCACCGCTGCCTGAGTGACCTCGCTACCGGTGCCCGCCGTCGTCGGGATGGCGACCAACGGCCTGAGCGGGCGGGTGAGGGTCCCGGCCCCGGAATAGTCGTCGACGAGGTCGCCGCCCTCGCTGAGGAGGATGTTGGCGCACTTGGCCGTGTCGATGACGCTGCCTCCGCCGAGGGCCACGAGACCCTCCGCGCCAACGGCCGCAGCCTCATCCGCGCAGGCGCGGACCGCCCCGAGTTCCGAGTTCTCGGGTACGTCGAGGAAGGAGCCCACCACCTGCACCCCCGCGTCTTCCAGTGAAGCGGCGACGCGAGCGGGGAGGCCGAGCTTCTCGAGCCCCCGGTCCGACACGAGGAGATACCGACGCGCGCCCACCTGCGAGAGTTCGGCATGCAGGTCCGACACAAGACCCGGTCCATACACCACCTTGGTGGGACTATGGAACTCGAAGAAGAGTGGAAGCATTGAACCCCGATCCTTCCTGTGCGCGACCGCCGGGTCTCGATGCACGCGCGGTCTGGCCTCTGTTCGGCGACTGTCAGTCCCTAGGTTTGCGAGTACATCAGCCCAGCGCCACGTCGAGCAGCATCATGATGGTGAACCCAGCCATGGCTCCCATGGTCGCGAGGTCGGTGTTGCCGCCGCGCTGCGATTCGGGGATGAGTTCCTCCACCACCACGAAGATCATAGCGCCGGCGGCGAAAGCGAGGGCATAGGGCAGGAGCGGTTGAGCCACGATCACAGCCAAGGCGCCGAGCACTCCGGCGATCGGCTCCACCATGCCGCTCGCCTGACCGAAGCCGAACGCCTTCAGCCGCGACATGCCCTCCCGCCGCAACGGCATCGACACTGCGGTGCCTTCCGGGAAGTTCTGGATGCCGATTCCCAGGGCGAGCGCGACGGCTGCGGCCAGCGTGGCCTCCGGGTAACCGGCCGCGGCTGCGCCGAAGGCTACGCCCACGGCCAGTCCCTCGGGGATGTTGTGCAGGGTGATCGCCGAGACCAGCAGCACGCTTCGGTGCCAGGAGGTCTTGATCCCTTCAGCTTCCGCGGTGGGGAACCCCAAGTGCACGTGCGGCAGCACCTTGTCGATCCCCCCCAAGAAGAGCCCTCCGGCCATGAAGCCCACGACCGCCGGGAACCATGTCGGCACTGACTTCCCCTCAGACAGGGCGATCGCGGGTGCCAAGAGCGACCAGTAACTGGCCGCGATCATCACGCCCGCGGCGAAGCCGAGCATGGCGTCGAGCGTGCGCTTGCCCACATCGCGGGACGCGAACACCAGAGCAGCTCCGAGGGCGGTCACGCCCCAGGTGAAGAGGGTAGCCAGCAAGGCTTGGAGTACTGGGTGGGCATCCCTCAATGCGTCGACCATGCCGTGATGCCCTCCCCCCGTCGCTGCCCCACCGGCTACTGCTACAGAGTAGTACTCACGTGCCCGCTGAGGCAAACCTGCCTGCGGCACTTCGAGCGGACCGGCCGGGTGCAACTTCGGTACGGAAGACCGGCGGCGTGCGTTGCCGGTCGTCGCGCCGCGGTATAGGCTGTCTCACTTGGGCAGGACCGTCGCCGGCGCCCAAGCCTACGCTCGAGGCCGTACGCATCAAGGTGAGACTACCTATGACTGAGTCCAGGGATGCACGTGAGTTGACCACCGCGGTGTGTGATATCGCACTCGGCGGCGGCTTCCATGGGTGCGGAGTCGCCCCCAGAGGCTCGTTCGCGGGCGTACCGGAGAAGGCCGACCCCGAGCGGGTGCTCGCCGCGTACAGCGCCGTCCTGGTGCTGGCCGCACCGCCCGATCGGGTCACCTCTTCCGGCCCGTACGGTCCAGCACTTCTCGACGTAGAACCCTCAGAGGCACTGGCTTCGGTGCGGGCGCTGCTGGATACGGCCGGTTACCGCACGCGGCCGGTGGTGAGCGGCGACGTGTCGCTGCCTCGGGCCGCCGCCGCCGCGGGTCTCGGCGAAGTGAGCCCGGTGGGAGCCTTGGTCGCGCCTGGGTATGGTCTCTCCCTCACCCTGGTGGGCCTGGTGACCGACGCGCCGCTCGCCCCTGGTGCGAGGTCGGCCGGCGAACCGCCGAAGACGGCACGGGGTGGGTCCGAAGTCTCCTCTGGGTCGCCGGCAGGCGTGTGCCGCGAATGCGGCAGGTGCACGGAGGATTGCCCTGCCATGTTGCCTGGATCCTTCGATCTTGCCTGGTGCACCGGGTGCGGTGTGTGCCTGGCCGTGTGTCCGCTCGGTCCTGGGTGACGCCGGCCGGCTTCCGTGCGTGTAGGGGCCTACGTGCGGTCGGCGATGAAGGCGGCGATCGCACGCACGACGTCGGCGTACACTGCCTCCTGGTCGTCCTCCGACGCGCGGGAGACCTCGAGCGAGTGCCCACCGCCCTCCACCTCGTGAAGGCGACCGGGCACCGGCATGCGGTCCAGCACGGGACCAAGCGTGTCCAGGTCGCAGAAGGGGTCTTTCGTCCCCTCGAGGAAGAGGCTGGGAACGTCGAGGCTCAGCAGAAGATCCAGCTTGGCCGCAACGGCCCTTCCAGGCGCGTGTAGCGGGTAGCCGAGGAATACGAGTCCTTCGGAGAGAAGGCCGTCTGCTTCGTGATGGCGGGAGGCGAGCCCCGCCGCCACCCGCGCTCCCAAGGACTTCCCGCCGAGGAACAGTGGGCCGGGCGGGCACACCTCGTCGTCGACGAGCGCGTCGTGAGCCCGGCGGTACACGGCTTCGAGCTGCTCGAGGCGGTCGGGCGAATCGGCCCCGAGCTCGGAGTACGCGAAGTTGAAGCGCAGCACGCTGGCGACTCCAGCCTGCGCCAACCCTCTGGCCACCGCGGCGAGCAGCGGGTGATCCAGGTCGTTCTTCGCCCCGTGGGCGAGCACCAACCCCGGTGTCACGCCCCGCACGCACCCCTCAGGCCGGTTGATGACCGCGGTCACCTGTGCGGCGCCGTCGATCTCGATGCGAATGCGCTTCTCGATCATTACGACTCGAGGGGCTGCGTTCCGGCCGCGCTGTTCTTGGGACGCAGCGTCAAGGCAGCGACGAGTGAGAGGACCATCATCGCCCAGAAACCCCAGTTCCACGTGATCATGAGCCACAGGACGAAACCCTCGATGCCGATCGCCTCTGCGAGAGCGAGGCCGATTATGAACGCCGTGTCGTTCCCCTGCGGATCGGCCCTGCGGGCGACCCCCCGGCCGAAGAAGAACACGATCAGACCCAAGGCGATGAACGCGCCGATCAGGGAATCGGAGTACGGCGTCTGCCCCTCGTAGCCCCGGGAAGACAGTATGGCGGCGAGAATCGGGTACAGGATCACGGGCACGAGCCCGATCGCCACCCAGAGGATCATTCGGGTGCGATGGGTGAGGGGCGGGCGTTGGGGCTTACTCTCCAAGATCGTCCTCCGTGAGGTCGGTCGCCTGCGCCGCTGCGCGGGTCGGATCTGCGGGGAGGGGCGCTCCGCGGCGTTCCCTCGTGTAGGATGGTAACCTCTTGCGGTAGAAAAGAGAACCACGGTCGACGACGCGGAGAGAGGTATCGTGGAACGCATCATCGGCAACCTCGACAAGGTCAAGCTCAAGCTCGACGAGGCTTTCTTCTACCTCGACGAGATAGAAGAGATCCTGCAAGAGGACTCGATCGACCACGAAGCGGGCGAGAAGATCGGGCAGGCCGGCGAGCGGCTGGCCCACGAGCTTTCCTCTCTCAGCGGCAAGGTCGTCGAGCTCCAGGACATCTTGCGGGTCCTCGAGGAGCGCGAGGAGCAGCCCGGATCGGACGAGGCTTCGCCGCTCGGGTGAGCGGGGGCACGAAGCCTCCCGTCCTCGTCAGCGCCTGCTTGGTGGGTCTGCCCGTGCGGTTCGACGGGGGATGCCGCCGGGTCGGCGCGGTGCTCGCCCTCGCGGATTCGCACACCTTGATCCCGGTCTGCCCCGAGCAGCTTGGCGGGCTGTCGACGCCGAGGGCGCCCGCCGAGATACAGTTCGACAAGGTCGGGACCGTCGGAGACGCCGCGACCGTCGACGACGCCGCGAGCAACGGTGGCACAGCGACCGGTGATACCGCCTCGTCGGGCTTGACGGTCGCCACAAGGGACGGACGTGATGTGACGGTCGAGTTCGAGCGTGGGGCGCGTGCGGTGGCCGACATCGCGCGGCTCGTGGGCGCGAAGGTGGCGGTGCTGAAAGCCCGCAGCCCATCATGCGGTTGTGGAGAGATGTACGACGGCACATTCACCGGCACACTGCGTCCTGGTTCCGGCGTGACCGCCGCTCTCCTCGAGTGGGAAGGCGTGCGTGTGTTGAACGAGGACGATATTCGCGCCGGTCATCGTACGATCCTGGCGGGATCCGACGAGACACCGGCTCAAGGAGACGCTTGAACATGGCACGAGGCAAGGCGGTAGCACTTCTTTCCGGGGGACTCGACAGCAGGCTGGCCGTCAAGATGATGGTCGACCAAGACATCGAGATCACGGCGATCAACTTCGTCACCCCCTTCTGCACGTGTACCTCGCAAGGGTGCCGCTCAGAGGCTCGTTCGGCCGCCGCCGATCTCGGGGTCCCTCTGAAGGTGGTGAACAACTCGCACGCATTGCTCGAGGCCGTACGCAACCCGAAACATGGGCACGGGCGCGGTCTGAACCCCTGTCTTGACTGCCGTATCCTCAGCTTTCGCCGTGCGGCACAGCACATGGAGGAGATCGGCGCGACGTTCATCTTCACGGGTGAGGTGGTGGGCCAGCGCCCCATGTCGCAGCGCCGAAGCGCGATGGACATCATCGAGGCTGAATCCGGTCTGACCGGGAAGGTGCTTCGGCCGCTCTCGGCTCAGCACTTCCCACCGACGGAGCCCGAGTTGCAGGGAGTCGTGGATCGGGAGAAACTGCTTGCCCTCAGCGGCCGCGGACGCAAGGAACAGATGGCCATGGCGCACGACATGGGCATCAACGACTATCCGTGCCCGGCCGGCGGCTGCCTTCTCACCGACCCCGGTTTCGCTTCGCGCCTGACGGAATTGCTGGAGGAGTTCCCCGACGTGACCATGCCCCAGGTCACCTTGCTCAAGGCGGGTAGGCATTTCCGCTCGTCCGTCGGGCAGTGGGTGATCGTACCCCGCGACGATCTGGAGAACCGGCGGCTGCTGAACTTGAGCCACGCCTTGGTCGCGCTGGTAGAAGCTGTGGACGCGGTCGGGCCGGTAGCGGGCGTCATGGCGCTCGGTCCGGCCGACGACATCACGTTGGGTGAGGCTGCCGCCCTCGTGGCCCGCTATGGTCAATCGCGCGAACGCGGGCACGTACTCGTGCGCGCGTGGGCACCCGATGGGTCGTGGGAGCGGCGTTTCGAGGCAGTTCCCGCCCATGGGGCGAGATTGGCCGAGGGGCTGCTCAACAAGGTAGGGATAGGGTCGTAGCGCGGTCTTGGCGTCATCGCGCGCCGCCCCCTTCAGGTGACGGCGAGCGTGGAATAGGCGCTTCTGTCAGAGTTCCATCCGGCGGAGGCGCAGATAGGTACCCGCAGCCAATGCCACGCCCAGCACCAGGTTCAGCGCCGCGCTGAACCAGGGTGCACTTCCCAGCGCCTCGGCGGGGATGCCAACCGCCCCGATAGCCGCGGAGGCGCCGGCCACGGCGCCGTAGGGTCCGTAGTCGCCGAGCGGCCCCCAGAGGATCCCCAGAGCCGGCAGCACGAACAGCGGCGCCAGGCTGAGCCCGCCCGCGGCCGCCGGGTGGGGCAAGAGCGAAGAGAAGAACATCGTCCACGAGAACACCAGCAACACGTAGCTCGCGTACAGCAGCGTGACAAGAGCCACGGTGCCCACGTCGATGGAGGCGAACAGCAGGAACGTATAGGCGAGGGCGACCGCGCTGCCGATGAAGAACGACGCCAGCACGTAGGCTCCGTTCACCGTCCAGCGGACGAACACGTAGTGTGATCGCGAGACGGGCTTCACGAACAGGCTGGCGAGCATCCCGTTCTTCCGTTCTCCCGCCACGATACCCATGAACAGGAGTATCACCGCAAGCATGCCCATCTGGCGCACCATCTCCAAGAAGCTGGCGAACGCGTCCGCCGGACCGAAGTCCGGAAGGGTCAGGTCGATGCCGTCGGTCTGGGCGTTCTCGAGGATAAGGGGGAGGAGGCGGATCACGGCGGGCCCGGTGATACCGAGGATCACGAAGACCACGGGCAGGATCACCAGTCGGGAGGTCTTGACGAGTTCACGGATCTCTTTGCCGAGAAGTGCCCTCATCTCGCGCCCCGTTCCGCGCTTCTCGCGCCCCGTTCCGCGGTTCTCGTGGCGGACTCCCGCGTCGCACGTGCGTCTTCGTCGCCGATCAGTTGCAGGAACACGTCTTCCAGTGTCGGTGTGACCGCGCGGAAACCCTGAAGCGGAGCGGCAGATTCAGCGAGCAACGAGGGCATGCGCGACTCAGCGATCATCTGATCCTCTACCACGATCTTCAGCCCGCTCCCCTCCTCGAGTACCTCGACGCACCAAGACTCGGCCGCGAGTGCGCGTGACACCCGCGACCGCTCAGCCGGACCGCCGATATCCAGTCGATATGCGGGCCTGGTGAACCGACCGAGCAGTGTCGAGAGCGGTCCTTGGGTGAGAAGCCGGCCTCGCCGGATCACGCCCACCCAACCCGCGACACGCTGCACGTCGTCGAGCACGTGGGAAGACATGACGATGGTGGCCTGCCCACGAAGCGACGCGATGAGACCGAGGATCTCCTTGCGACCGATTGGGTCTAGCGCGGAAGCGGGCTCGTCCAGCAGCAGCACCTCAGGATCCCCGACGAGCGCCTGGGCGATACCGAGCCGTTGCCGCATCCCGCGAGAGAATCCTTTGATCTTGTGGCCCGAGCGGTCGGCGAGACCGACCGCCTCCAGGAGTCCGTCGGCTCTCACCGCCGCCACCTGTGGCTCGAGGCCGAACAGCCGCCCAACGAAGACGAGCGATTCTCGAGCGCCCATCCACGGATAGAAGCGCGGCTCTTCTTCGAGGAAGCCCACGCGACGCCGGAGATCGAGGCTGGACGTACCAGGTCGGATCTCCTCACTGGCCACGATGGCCTTGCCGGCGGTGGGGGAGATGAGACCGGCGAGGATCTTCAGGGTAGTGGTCTTGCCGGCGCCGTTCGGGCCAAGGAACCCGTAGATCTCACCCTTGGGCACGTGGAGGTTCAGATCGTCGACGGCGCGCGTATGCCGAAAGTCCCGTGCGAGTCCGTGAGACTCGATGGCTGCTGTTGTGACCTCGCTTCGATTCATGCGTCAGGCGTACGGTGGACGGTCTTCCACCGGGTCGACGACGCTCGGTTCCTCGCGACCCCAGATCAGGTACGCGATGGGGCCGAGGGTACTTACCAAGAGGATCACGAGGACACACACCAACTTGTTGCCCCCTTTGACGCGCTCGCGCTTGATGATGTCGATGAGCGCCCAGGCAAGCAGGCCTAGCTGTAGGATCGCGAGGGGCGCTACGACCGCGACGAATATCAAGATGTCTCTGTTCAAGGTGATGTTCCTCCTTCTGACTGTCCGCATGTCCCTGACGGGGAGCTGCGGACCACTCCGTGGGCGCCGTTCTCGTGTCGCGCGGCACCCACTATACTGGGGGTGAACCCTTCTCAGAAGAGCTGGGGGTCGTCACTTCGAAGGGAGCAGTCCGTGGATCGTCCCACAACGTATTTCGACCATCGGGGCACGGCCAACACCGCCCAAGTACTGGAGCTCGTGCGGGCACGAGCGGCCGAATTGCGCATTCCCCAGGTGGTGGTGCCTTCCACCGGCGGGCCCACAGGGAGTGAGGCCGTTGCCGCGCTCGCGGGCCTGGAAGTGATCGTCGTCACCCACTCCGCCGGCTTCAGCGGCCCTGGCAGGCTCGAGATGCCGCCAGCTGTCCGCGCGGAACTCGAGGCCCAGGGTGCACGCGTCCTCACGACCACCCACGCCTTCGGCGGCGTCGGTCGATCGGTGCGCAAGAAGTTCGAGACCTGGCAGGTGGAGGAGTTGATCGCCCAGACACTCAAGGTCTTCGGGCAAGGCACCAAGGTCGCGATCGAGGTGTCCCTCATGGCGGCCGATGCGGGCTTGGTCTCCATCCACGATGAGCTGATCGCGTGCGGCGGCTCCGGGCATGGGCTCGATACGGCGCTGGTGCTCAAACCGACTCACGCGCAGACGTTCTTCGATCTCCAGGTGCTCGAGATCATCTGCAAGCCTCGCACTCCCTAGGGGAAGCGTCGGAGGGCCTCGCCGCCCGCAGGGGTGGTTTCAGTGCTCCAGTGAGTCGAGGAGCCGACGCCGGAGCACGTCCAGTGCCGCGTAGGCTGCCCTCTCTCGCACCTCTTCCCTCGATCTGAAGAGGTTGAAGCGACGCACGCGTACGTCGGATCCGATGGTCGTGGCCACGTACACGAGACCTACCGGTTTGTCTGGCGTGCCGCCCCCCGGGCCGGCGATGCCGGTGGTGGCTATGGCGCAGTCGGCCTGCAGCCGGCTGCGTGCTCCCAAAGCCATGGCCGAAGCCGTCTGCTCGCTCACCGCGCCGTGGTTGTGCAGGATCTCCGGCGATACGCCCAGCAGGGTGCCCTTCAGGCGGTCGGAGTACGCGACGACGCCGCCCACGAAATAGTCGGTGCTCCCGGGTTGGTCGGTCAGTCGTTTTGCGAGGAGCCCACCCGTGCACGACTCGGCGGTCGCGATAGTCATGTTCCGATCGCGGAGTAGCATGCCCACCATGCCGGAGAGCGTGTCGTCCTCCGAGCCGTAGATCTTGGTGCCGAGGATGTCTCGGACCAACTCCTCGAGCTCCGCGAGCCGTGCCCGGGATTCCTCATCGGGCTGAGCGCGGAACGTCAGAGTGATGCCGTCGAGGGAAGCCTGAGTGCCGATCTCGACTCCCGCGCCTCTCCATGGGATGTCCTGAAGCACGTCGGCAAGCATGGATTCGCCGATGCCGTGCAGGCGAAGACGCCGCACCGACGGCAGGGTCTCCACGATGCCGAAACGATCGACCAGCGTCGGGCGGAGCGTCTCGTCCCACATCTGCTCGAGCTCCCGCGGCACCCCGGGAAGAGCCGCGACGAGTGTCCCCCCTTCGTCCAGCCAGAAGCCGGGCGCCGTTCCCACCAGCGGGATCACAGTCGCGTCGCGCGGGATCAATGCCTGTTTCTTGTTGCTCGCGCCCATGGAGATATCGAGCTTGCGGAAGCGCTCGGCTATCTGGGTCAGCAGTTCGTCTCGCAGCTCGAGCGGACGGTCGAGGGCGTCGGCGACGCCCTCCCTGGTGAGGTCGTCCTCGGTCGGTCCGAGGCCACCCGAAAGGATGATCACATCGGGGCTTCTGAGGAGCGCCGCCACAAGAGCGTGGGCTATCGCTCGACGGTCGTCGGTGACGGAGACGGCATGGGTCGGGAACAGTCCAAGTTCCAGCAGGCGGCCGCCCAGGAACGCCTGGTTCGTGTTGACGGTGTCGCCCCGGAGGAGTTCATCGCCCGTGAATATGAGTTCGGCTGTGCCCTGCACGCTACCTTCCCATCCCGCATGACCGGCTGTATCATACCTTTTCGGTCACGGCAGTCGACGGCGGGAGGTCGAGGATGCCCTTCGAGCAACTCAAGCGGTTCCGCAAAGTAGTCAAGCTCAAGGACGGGACCCTCGTCGTACTCAGGCCTCTCGACCAGGGTGATGGGCAGCGCTTGGTCGACATGTTCGCGAGCATACCCGAGACCGATCGCCGCCTCCTGAAGCACGATGTCACCGACTCCGCACTCATCTCTTCATGGACCGAAGACATCCGGTTCGATCATATCTTCCCTCTGGTGGCGCAGATGGACGACGAGATCGTGGCAGACGCCACGCTTCACGAGAACCCGGGCACCAGCCTGCGCCACGTGGCTGAGGTGAGAGTGGCCATCGGGGCGAAAGCCAGAGGCCGTGGCCTCGGTTTGATCATGCTCGAGGAGTTGGTCGCCATCGCGGACAAGGTAGGCATGGAGCAACTGCGCGCGGAGGTGCCGATCGGTTCGGCCATCGCCCAACGGGCTTTCGAAAAAGTGGGCTTCAAGCAGGAAGCTGTGTTCAAGGACTACTTCAAGACCGCCGATGATCAGTACCATGATGTTGCGGTCTTGTTCTTGGTGTTGAGGGATCGTTGGGAGGAGTTCTGATTCGAGCATGGACGTAACCGAGATGGGCCTGGTGCCTGCGGTTCGCGTGGAAACGGACGACGATGAGTCCGAGGACATGCGTGAAGCGGAGGGTGGTCTAGGGCGTCGATTCAGCCTGGCGCACGCTATTGTCAACGTCGTGATACTCGTTGTCGTCCTCGTGTTCGCGTGGGTCGTGTGGCAGGAAGCTTTCTCAGCTATGCCGTCCACCGAAACGTTGGAGACGAGCCTCGCGGGATCGACTCACCTTGACGCGCTCAGGGAGGTCAGGATCGAGGGCAAGGATGTGGTGCTCACCTACGACCTCACCGATCAGCCCTATTTCGACGAGCAGCAAAGGTACGCCGGCGAATTCGAGGAGACTGCCTTGGTGTTGCTCGACCAGCACCGCCGAGTCCAACGGATTCGAATCAGCATCTTGCAGGGTCCAGAGAAGTACGAGGGCCTCTCCGTCACCGACGGCTTCGGTGTGATCCTCGAGTGGCTCTAGTCGGGTGGCCGACGGTATCGACGGGGTGAGATTCGACGATCACGGCTTGATCCCGTGCGTGGTTCAGGACTGGACTTCGGGCGAGGTGCTCATGGTCGCATACATGGATCGTGAGGCACTCGACAGGACCATGGCGACGGGCTACACGTGGTTCTGGAGCCGGTCCCGCGGTCGCTTGTGGAACAAAGGGGAGACGTCCGGGAACGTTCAGCGAGTGCGCGCGCTGCGGTACGATTGTGACGGCGACTCCCTTCTCGCGCTGGTCGAACAGACCGGCCCTGCTTGCCACACCGGCACGCGCTCGTGCTTCGACGCGGGCTCGCTCTCTGAGCCGCCCGACACCGGGCCGCTGTTCCTCACCCTGACGGACCTGTATCGCACGATCGTCGAGCGGAGGCGATCGGCGCCGGAAGGGTCTTACACCGCGCGCCTGTTCGAGGGCGGAGTGTCCGCGATCGGGGCCAAGGTCGAAGAGGAAGCCGGGGAAGTAGTCGAGGCCGCGGCTGCCGGCGACGTGCCCCACACCGTGTACGAAGCGGGGGACGTTCTCTACCATTTGCTCGTGCTGCTCGCCGAACTCGAAGTGCCGCTCGACGAGGTGTGGACCGAACTCGAGCGCCGCAAGGGGTAGCCCCATGTCCGACGCCGCAAGGGGTAGCCCCATGTCCGACGCCGCAACGGCAGATGTTCCGGTCACCGCGGCGCGGATCGCGGCGCGCATCCTCGTGCTCGACAACTACGACTCGTTCACGTACAACCTCGTGCAGTACCTCGGCGAGATATCCGTTGGCGAGATCGAGGTGTTCCGCAACGACAAGATCGACGTTCCCGGCATCCGGGCGTGGAACCCAAGCCACGTTGTGATCTCGCCTGGACCCTGTACGCCCAATGAGGCGGGTGCGAGCCTGGACGTGATCCGAGATCTCTCGGGAGTCTACCCGATACTCGGCGTGTGCCTGGGGCATCAAGCCATCGGCCAGGCGTTCGGCGCCGAGGTGACTCGCGGCGAGTACCCTGTGCACGGGAAGACCTCGGAGATCCATCACGACGGACACACAGTGTTCCGAGGCGTGCCCAACCCCTTCGTGGCCACGCGGTATCACTCGCTTGTCGTTCGAGACCTGCCTGCGGCGTTGGAGCTGACTGCCTGGACGGACGACGGAGTGATCATGGGTATACGTCACCGCGAATTCGCTGTAGAGGGCGTGCAGTTCCACCCCGAGAGCATCCTGACCGAGCCCGGCAGACAGATACTGGGCAACTTCCTGCGCGCCGGTTCGCCGGTGCGCAGGACGGCGGAGTAGCTGCGTCCACCCGTGCGGCGCCGATCCGTGCGGTGCGGATTCGGTGGTGCCGATCCACGCGGTACCGATCCACTGATTGGTTCGGCCGTCCGAAGGGAACGAGGAGAGCGGAGCGGCCGTCGGGTGAGTGGATTCCAGCCCGGGCCCGTGCGGATCCCCTGCTAGAGGAGGTGCTGGACGATGATCAAGTCGATTCTGGTCGCGGTGGACGCGTCAGCACCCGCTGCTGCGGCGCGCGAGCACGCCGTGCAGATGGCCGCGCGATACGGCGCGCGAGTGGTCGGTCTGTACGTGCTCGACGTGCGTCTCCTGGAGATGCCACCCTATCTCGAGTACTCCTACGAGGGCATCCCCCTCATCCCGATGCCCACAGAGATCTTGGAGGGCTTTCGGGAGAAGGGCGAGCGCGTGCTCGAGGAGTTCCGGCGCAGCTTGGACGGGCGGGGAGTCAAGGTCGAATGCCGGCTCGAAGAAGGCATCCCGGCGGAGACGATCTCGGATCTGGGTGCCACCCATGACCTCATCGTCCTGGGCAAGCGGGGAGAGCATGCGAAGTGGGGTAAGGATCTGCTCGGCTCCACGACTGAGGCGGTGATACGTCGGTCCGCGTCGCCCGTGCTCCTGGCCGAACAAGAAGCGGGTCCGTTCGAGCGGATGCTGCTCCTGTTCGACGGCAGTCCGGCGGGCACGCATGCACTCAAGTTCGCCGCAGATCTCGCTTCGCATCTCGGATCGTCTCTTCGGGTTCTCACCGTGGGAGAGGATGAGCACGAAGCTGCGGAGATCCAGGAGGGTGCTCGGTCGTACCTTTCGGCCTTCGAGCTGGATCCCGGCTTCATTCTGGCCCAGGGGGAGCCGGTGATGGCTGCTTTGGGTCATCTGGAGGGAGAGCCCGCGGACCTCGTCGTGATGGGAATGCAGGGTCACTCGCTGCTTCGGCGCCTGATCCTGGGCAGCACGACTGAGCAGCTGATGAGGGAGATACCGATACCCATCCTGCTCACGCCATAGGGCGAGAGGCGCGAGGGTCAGTCGAGGATGCCTTCCGCCTTCAGCCGCTCCGTGAGGGCCTGTGGCCTCACCCCGTACAGCGACGAGAGGTACGTGAGATCATCCTTGCGGATGGTCAGGATCTCCAGCGCGGGATCGTTCCGGAGATTCCGAAGGAACTGCAGGTAATTCTCAAGCGGGCGACGCTCGGCCTCAGACAGGCGGTCAAGATGCTCCACGCGGATGCGCAGCGGGCGGTTCCTGCCGAGATGGCCCTGGAACTCGCCTTCGTCATCAAGCTCAAGGAGAGAGGTGGGGGAAAGACCATATATGTCGGATAGCTCAAGCAACCGTTCGAGGCTCACACTACGTTTTCCCCGCTCGTACGCACTGAGAGTGGAGACGACGAACGAGCCACCCGATCGGTCGCAGACCTCCTGCAGACTCATGCCTCGGTCTTGGCGGAGTCTCCGGAGTTTCTCGCCCACCAGCTCGGCATAGCGGTGCTCTCGGACTTCTTTGTCCTCTTGGAGTTCATCGTTCTCGCGCATGCGAACAAAATAGCAGGGTCGCCTAGCAAATGCCAGCGTCTGGCGACTGGCGCGGCACAATCGATGTCAGTTATGATGCAGATGTCGAGGTCTGCTGGAAGTGGACCTCGAAGGCCAAGGTACTTCCCGGTGTGGGATGAGGGAGTTTTCACTATTTGGGTCTGGGTAAAGAAAAGCAGGGTAGCAGCCGATAGTGGATAACAATGAGCTGTAGGCACGGGAGAGCCGCTCGGGAGATGAACTGATGCCGCGGTATGTGGAAGCCATAGACTCAGCGCGCGGGCAATCCGAGCGAGACGCAGTACTCGAGATCAACGTCACCCGCACTCGTCGGGCAACGCTGGCAGAACTTGTCCTTTCCAAGGGCGCAGTCGCCGTGGCCGACGGTTTGACCGTCGGCCTTGTTGCATCTGCGGTGGGGGTGTGGCAGTGGTCGGCAGCAGCGCCATGGTCGGGAGTCGTGACCCTCGCCGCAATCGCGGTTGCTGCGATCATCATGCTCTGGCGGCTCCGTCTGTGGTCGGTAGGGATGCAGCTCTCGGCTCTCGACGAGATACCCAGAGTCCTGATGGCCTCCTTGCTGCCGCCGGTAGTGGGTTTCTTTCTCGCGTCGGTGCTCGGTCTCACGACGGACGTTCTGGTGTTCGCGGCGATCGCCGGGGTCATGCCCGCCGGGCTGATCTTGGAACGATCCATCCTGAGAGCCGTTCAGCGCGGCTTGCGTCGCCGCGGTCACGGCCTGCGCACCGCCCTGATCGTCGGCGCGGGCCACATCGGTTCCTTGATCGCGCGGCGTCTCACGGGGCATCCCGAACTCGGGCTCCAACCCATCGGTTTCATCGACAAGGACCCGCTCACCCCGTTGGGCGAGCGCCAGGGCCTGCCCGTGCTCGGTCATAGCCGCGATCTTGCCCGATTGATCTATGAGTTCGATGTGAAGATGGTCGTGGTCGCCTTCTCCACGGCTCCCCACGAGGTGCTGCTTCGCATCGTTACCACCTGCCAGGAGAAGGGTGTCGCGCTCGCCGTGGTCCCCCGCTTGTTCGAGACGATAGCGAAGCCGGCCCCGTTCGAGCGCCTACGTGGCATACCGGTCGTCGGGATCCAGCCGATACGGCTCTCGGGGGGCCTGTGGTGGACCAAGAGGCTGGTCGATGTGGTGGGTTCGGCGTTCCTGCTGTTCGTGTCGTCGCCGCTGTTGTTGGCGGCCGCCGTGATGGTGAAGCTTGGTTCCCCGGGGCCGGTCTTCTACCGCCAGGAGCGCTCCGGTCGTGACGGGAAGCTCTTTCAGATGATCAAGTTCCGCTCTCTTACCGTGGGGGCCGAGGCTCAGGAGGGCGGCGCTATGTGGTCGGATGCCGTTGAGGCGGCCGCGGGCGCCAGCTACATCACTGGGGTCGGCAAGATCCTGCGGAAGAGCAGTCTCGACGAGTTGCCCCAGTTGCTCAACGTGCTCAAGGGGGAGATGAGTCTCGTCGGCCCCCGCCCCGAGCGACCGTTCTTTGTGAATCGTTTCGTGCACGATATCTATCGGTACGGCGACCGCATGCGCGTGAAGGCCGGCATGACGGGTTGGGCGCAGGTGCATGACCTCAAGGGCAACCAAGGGTCATTGGCCGAGCGTGTCGAATACGACAACTACTACATCGAGAACTGGTCTCCCTGGCTCGATCTGAGGATCGTCCTGCTGACGTTCCAGCAGGTATATCGCGACCTCCGAGGCGTGGCAGCCGAGTGATCCTGCGAGTGCCCGGGAGCACCGGCTCCCGAACGGAGGCTGCATGCTGAGTGTCCGAGATCTGATTCGTATCGTCTGGCGCCATAAGTACCTCGTGGTGTTCATGGCGGTGTTGGCGGTCGGGGCGGCTGGGTACTTCGCCTACACGACTCCTCCCTCGTATGAAGCCGAGACGCTCGTGCGCGTGGACAGGAGTTCCACCGACATCGGGGAAGCCTTGGCAGCCCTCTCCGTTTCGCAGCGGTTGGCGCAGACCTACGCGCGCATCGTGACCACTCGGGCACTGGCCGGCCGCGTGGCCGAGCGGATGGGCGGGGACTATTCGCCTGAGTCCGTGCTTGCGGCCCTCTCCGCTGAGCAAGTGGAGAGTCTTGATCTGCTCAGGATCCGGGCGGTGAGCGGCGACCCCGCTGAGGCGGCGCGGCTCTCGAATGCCACCGCTGTCACCCTGCAAGCGTACGTCGACGAGGTGAGTCGCGGGGTTCAGGTGGAGCGCTTGCTCATCGTCGATCCGGCCGTTCCGCCCGCAGGGCCCGCGGGTCCAGGGTCGGTCATCGTGCTCTTGGCCGCCCTCACGGGTGGCGTGCTTCTCGGCGTGGGATTCGCCCTTGTGATCGACTTCTTCCAAGACCACATCGTGGACAACGACGAATTGGAGGCCATGACCGGCCTCCCCATCCTCGGGGTGATCCCCGTCATGCACGCTGGACCGGAAGGAACGCGATGAAGAGCTCTTCGCGACTGATCCTCGCCCCGCCGAACTCGTCCGCCGCCGAGTCCTACATGGCGCTGCGCACCAACATCGCGTTCGCGGGAAAAGGCGAGCCGGTACGCACCATCCTGATCACCGGGCCTACGGAGGGCTGCGGCAAGAGCACCGTTGCGGTGAACCTCGCCCATTTTTCCGCGGCCGGGGGCAAGCGAGTGGCGTTGATCGACGGCGACATGCGCAAGCAGGCCGTGACGCGCCATTTCAAGCTGGGCAGGTACGCGGGCCTCAGCACGCTGTTGGTGTCGCCCGAGCGGGCGCCCGCTAAGCCGCTCCTCGAGACCGCCACGAGCGGCCTCATGGTGTTGCCGAGTGGCCCCACACCACCGTCCAGCGCCGATCTCATCGCCTCGTCACGTATGAACGATGTGATCTTGGCGCTCGGCGAGACGTTCGCCCTCACCATCATCGATTCGCCCCCCGTGCTCGCGGTCGCCGACGCCTCGATCTTGGCGACGATGGTAGATGGGATCATCGTTGTCGCCAACATGAGGCAGACCAAGCGGCGGGAACTGCGTCGGACAGTCGATGCGCTACGGAAGGTGCAGGGGAAACTGTTGGGCATCGTGGTGAACAAGGCCACGGGCCCCTCGGCGTATTTCCAGTACGCGAGCTACGGCCGTACTTCCTAGCCTTCCTCCGACGGTGGAGCCGCCCGGACCCGTATCAGCCTGCCAGATACCCGGCGGACGAGGGCCCGCTCCTCGGGTCCCGATCCGGCGAGGTAGTAGACGGCCCAGTAGGTGAGCCCGGCCGTGGCCGCTTCCCCGATCAACCGCAGGAGCCCAGGGTCTCCCGGAAGGTAGGCGGCGATGAGCATGACGATGGCCGAGGCCGTCAGCGCCGGCACCTGGGGCACCACGGTTCGCCTCAGTAGGATGCTCAATCGCACCCCGAGCCGGCGGCTGGCATGGGGCAGCACGAACCCGAGGTTGTAGACTACCGCCGGGACGAGAGTCCCGATCGCGACGCCGGCGAGCCCGTACGACCTGACCAGTATCAGGCTCAGGGCGAGATTGGCGAGCACCTCCGCCATGCTCCAAGCAGCGATCGCCTGATGGCGGTTGATGCTCTTGAGGAACGTGTGTCCCAGTGCCACATAGACCTGGCACATCACCGCCGCGATCAGTAGGCGGGCCGTGAGTGTGCTTTGACCGAAGCCGGGCCCCATCCATGCCTCGATGAACCGTGGGGCCTGGATCCACAGGAAGAGCGCCATCGGCATGGCGATGGCGAGGTTCGCCCGTGTGGCCGTGATGTACATGTGCCGAAGACCTTCACGGTCCTCCAAGGCGTCCAGTCGCGACCCATAGGGGAACAGAGCGGCTGAGACTTGGCTTGTGAGGCGCCCGAGCGCGTCGCTTAGGCGCAGGCCGACGAAGTAGGGAGTCACCGCGGCCACCGAGAGGGAAGCTCCTACCACGATCTCGTCGGTGCGCGAGCGGAGAGTACTGGCGAAACGCAGCAGGAACGCCCAGAAGCTGAAATTGAAGATCTTGCTGCTCGTCGATCTATCGAACCGCACCCTGAGCCATCGCACCTCGGGGTGCTTGATGATGAGATAGGCGATCCGGATCATCTGTGCGAGCGTGTTGCCGGCAAGGTATACGAGCGCGAGACCGATGAGGCCACCGCCGGCGGATACCACCACCACGGCGCCGACGGTGGTCCCCACACCCCAGAGGATCTCGGCCGCGCCGGCCACGTGGTGACGCTGAAGCCCGAGCAGCACACCGTTGTACATGCCGAGCGGGAAGTTCAGTGCCAAGGACCCGCCGCTGATCAACACGAGCGTCACCGAGGTTCCCACCAGCTCGGGGGGGATGGGGAAGATCAGCGGGACGAGGACGCTTGCCACGCCCGTGAAGACGAGCACGGCGGCTCCGATCGCGAGGTAGACGGCCAACGAACTCTGGATCACCTTCTCCACGCCGGGCACGTCGTCGAGGTCGGAGTGCTCTCCTACGTACTTGACCACGGCGGCGGATACGCCGAGGTCGAATAGGCTGCCGTAGGCCATCACGCCACCGATGATCGCCCAGAGGCCGAACTGCACGTTCCCCAACCTGCTCACCAGGAACGGAGTCAGGAAGAAAGCCATGAGCAGGATGCTGATGGTGCCCGCGTAGTTGGCCACCACGTTCCGGAAGATGAGCCCGGTTCCCCGGGCCGCAGCGCCCTCTCGACTGGGAGGACTCAGCTCACACGCTCCAGAGCGGCAGCCATCTCCTCACAGACCGTGCGAAGCGCCGGTTGAGGAAGATCAGGGTAGAGCGGGAGTGTGATCGTGCGTGAGGCGAACTCCCGGCTCAGAGGCAGGCGATCGTCTCCGGTCTGCGCGAAGCCGGTGAAGTCGGGTATGCACGGGTAGTGCAGACTTGTCTGGATACGTTGGGTGATCAAGTGCTCCACGATAGTGCGGCGTTCATCTGCCGACGGGGCCACGGCGACCATGATGTGGTGCGCGGATTCCCCTGGACGGCCGTGGAACGGGAGGATGAGCCCCGGCACTTCTGCCAGTGATCGCCAGTACTCGCGGACGAGAGCTTCCCGCCGCGTGTTACCGGCCGGCAGCTTCTCCAACTGAACCCTCCCGATGGCGGCCCGCATCTCGTCGAAACGGTAGTTGAAGCCGTGGGCGACCACGTCGTACGAGTGGGCCCGCCCTTGATGTCGATCCCAGGTGAGGGTGGTCATGCCGTGAGAGCGCAGCAGCCGGATGCGCTCAGCGAGGTCGTCCCGGTCGGTGACGATCATGCCGCCCTCGCCGGTGGCCAGATTCTTGTTGCTGAAGAAGCTGAAGCACCCGACGTCGCCGAGGGCACCGGCATGGCGCCCGTGTGGGGTCCTGCCGGCCGGGTCGAGGTATCTCGCGCCAAGGGCGTGCGGTGCGTCTTCGATGAGAACGAGGTCTCTCTCACGGCAGAGAGCGGCAAGTTCGGCCATGCGGCACAGGTGGCCGCCATAGTGCATGACCACAAGAGCGCGCGTGCGGGGTGTGAGCAGCCTCTCCACGTGCGCGGGGTCGATGGTCGGCTCGGCCAGCGCGACGATATCGGCGAACACGGGCTGCGCTCCCACCAACGTGGTCATGTTGGCGGCGGCGACGAAGTTGACGGCCGGCTGGATCACCTCGTCTCCCGGGCCGATACCCGTGCTCAAGAGAGCCAGGTGCAGCGCGGCCGTGCCGCTCGCCACCGCGAACGCGTGGCGAACACCCAGGAACTCGGCGAACTCCGCCTCGAACGCGGCTACCTCAGGACCCATCGAAAGCCACCGAGATCTGATGACCCGCGCGGCCGCTTCCCCTTCTCGGTGGTCGTAGGCCAGATCGCTCAGCGGTACGCGCCACTCAGACATTCTCGATCCGATCATGGTCCGGCGTGCCGGAGCGGGCGGCGGTGAAGAGTTCCTGGGCTCTGGCGTAGTCGTCGGGCCGTCCGATGTCGAGCCAGAGCGTGTCCCCGGCGGGAAAGGCGCACACCATCTCACCGGCTTCGATCAGCCGGGTGACCAAGTCGGGGAAGTCGAGGTATGACCCGGGCTCTATGTATTCGAGCACCGCCGGCTCGTAGACGTAGATACCCATGCTCACGTCGTAGGTGGTCTCGGGCTTCTCTACGTACGCGGTGAGACGCCGGGAACCGTCGAATCGAAGCACGCCTAGGTCGACCTTCACGTGGCGCGTGTGCGAGGCGATGGTGAGGATCGCTCCGCTCTCCCTATGGGACGCTACGAGTCGATGGAAGTCGATGTCGGTGAGCAGGTCTCCGTTCAGCACCAGGAACGTGTCGTCGAGATGCGGCACGCAGGCCAGGGAGCCGGCGGTGCCCGTGGGTGAGGATTCTTCGATGTACTGCAGGTCCATCAGAGCCGTGAGTTCGGTCCGGTTCATGAAGTAGGCTTTGATCAGCTCCGCCAGATGACCGAGCGTCAGTGTGATGTCGGTGAGACCGAAGGCGATCAGACGCCGCATCAGCACCTCCACCACCGGGACGTCGCCCAGGGGCACGAGCGGCTTCGGGAAGTTCACCGTGAACGGGCGGAGTCGCGTGCCGCGTCCACCCGCCAGGATGATCGTGCGCAAGCCGGACGCGGGCCCCAGCTCTTGCCTGTCGGGGTCGAGGGGAAGAGTCATGACGAGTTCCTATCTCCGGGGCGTTCCATCACGGCGCGGTCGCGTCGGGTGCGGTGAGGTCGGGTGCGGGGAGGTCGGGCGTGTTCGTGTATCGGGGACCGTCGACATCGGCGAGGAACCCCTCCGAGACGACGCGATGCATCTCGACGATGCCATCGAGCACCTTGAGTTGAGGTTGGAATCCAAGCAGCGTGCTGATCTTGGTGAAGTCCACCCGGTAGTCGCGGGGATCCTCGTCTCGGTGCACGTATTCGATCGTGGCGTCCGGGATCGTCTCGCGCATCAGGTCAACGAGCATCTGTTTCGTGTAGTTCTCGGTGGTGAGGCCGACGTTGTACACCTGATGCGCCGTGGTGCCCTCGTCGGCGTCGAGCACCGCGTGCGCGGCCGCGGCCAGGTCGCGCACGTGGCAGTAGGGTCGCCAGAACTGCGCGCCGTAGACCGCCAGCGTCCTCCCGAGGGAGAGTTCCCGCGTGAACTCGTTCACGGTGAGGTCGAAGCGCATGCGGGGCGACAGGCCATAGGCGGTAGCGAATCGGAGCACGGTCGGGCTGCACGAGGCCGTGGCCGACTCCTGCAGTAGATGTCGCTCGACCGCCACCTTGGTCTCGGCGTAGAGCGATATCGGGCGAAGCTCCGATGTCTCATCAACGAGATCTTCCCCCTCCATCTTCCCGTAGTTCGAGCACGTCGAGGCGAAGACGAAGCGGCCCACGCCACGTTCGTTGCAGCGTGTGTAGAGCGCTTTCGACGCGTCCACGTTCACGGCTACCGCATCGCCCGGGTGGCGAGTACACACTGGATCGCCCACCAGGGCGGCGAAGTGAACCACCGCATCCACCCCTTCGAGGGCTCGGTCGACGACTGCAGGGTCCCGCACGTCACCGGTGATGAGGCGGAACCCGGGTTCGCCCAGCACGCCCAGGAGGGCCTCGCCGCCATAGCGGAGGCTGTCGAGCCCCACGACCTCGAACTGGGAGGCGAGGAGGCGTCGGGTCAGGACGGAGCCGATGTAGCCCGCGGCTCCGGTCACCAGCACTGTTGTCATGCGCTGCTCCTTCGGATGACATGGTCGTACGTCAGTAGGGTCCTTTCGATCATGCGCTCGGAGCTGAAGCGGCTCTTCACCGTGCGAGCCGCGCTGCGTGCAATATCGGCACCAAGTGCTGGATCGGCGAGAAGCCGGGCGATCGCTGCCGCGATGCCGGCGATGTCGGAAGGCTCAGCCACGAGCAGCCCGCTCTCTCCGTCGCGCACCAGTTCAGGCACCCCTCCCACCGCAGTCGCGACGGAAGGTACGCCCGCCGCCATGGCCTCCATGAGCGAGAGCGGCATCCCCTCGGTGAGCGAGGGCAGCGCGAACACGTCGAGTGCGGCCAGGACTCCTTGCAGATCTTCAAGGCGTCCGGGGAGGAGAAGTCGATCCCCGAGCCCCGTATCGTCGCCGCGGGCGCGTAGGGCGGCCCGCATCTGCTCGTCGCCCTCTCCGCAGAGCACGAGCAGCACGTCGCCGGCGGTCGGGCCGAGGGCCGCGACCGCGTCGATCAGTGCGGGGAGGTTCTTCTCCTGAGACTGTCGTCCGACCGTGCCGACGACGGCGGCATCCTGGGGGATGCCGAGAGCCGCCCGCGTGCGGGCCCGGGCGGCGGCGCGATGAGCGCCGCCATCTGTCGAGTCGGCAGTGCGCTCTAGGCCGTTGTAGATGGTGACGATCTTGTCGCGGCATTGCCCGACGTCGCGAACCAGAGAGTCGGCGACCGCCCGCGACACGGTGATGTCCTGGGCCATCATCGCGTTCATGATGGCTCGACGCGTCTTCAGCAGATGTGTGCCCGGCGGGTAGTATCCGTGGTCTGTGCACACGACCGGTATTCGGAGCGACCACGCCGCCGCTATGGCCAAGTGGTTGGAGTAGGGGGTCGCTTGGTGACAGTGCAGCAGTATCCGTTCCCCCGCGGTCGCGAGAGTGGCGAGCTCATGCCGGAGGCCGAGCCATGCACCGAGATCCGCCTTGTCGGAGGGGCGAGCCGTCGCCACAAGTGGAATGCCGTCGCGTTCAAGAAGCTCGAAGAGTCTGGAGTCGGTCGCCCCGGGGTGGAGTAGGGCGATGGGGCGGTACGGGGTGGCGCACAGAGTCGCGGCGAGTGAGGCCATGTGCAACTCGGCGCCTCCGAAGCCGGTGGCATCGGTGTACATCACGACCGTCGCGGCCGCTCCGTGATCATGTTTCAACATGGTACGCCCGCCATCGTTGTCCAGCGTTAACGCCTCCCCTGACGCACGTCACGTACCGCTTGCCGTGTGGCTTGGCTATTATAGAGAGGATGAGCCACCGGCACACTACTCCCGACGGCGCGCGCCGCCCTTCTATCCTCATGGTCGAGACCTCCGGCGCGGGAGGGATGGCGCACTACGCGTACAACCTGTGTCAGGCGCTCGGCCGCCGAGCGCGCGTCCACCTGTTGACGTCTTCGCCGTACGAACTCATCGAGATGCCGCGCTCCTTCGATCTCCACGCGACGTATCGGCCCGCGTGGATCGTGCCCGACATCAGCCGCTCCCGTCGGTTGCGTGCACGTCTGACCAACTGGGAGAACCTTGGAAGGCTCGTCGCGCTCACCCACGCCGTGCGTCCGGAGATAGTGCACGTACAGGGTCACGTGAGTCCCCGCCTGCAGTCGATGCTCATCCGTGCGTCGACCGCTATCGGTGGCCCGCCGGTCGTCGCGACCGTTCATGAGGTGCTGCCGTACGAGGATCCCGAGCGTTCTCGGAACGCGTGGCGCAGCTCGTACCGTTCCGTCGCCGGTCTTATCGCCCACTCGCGCTTCGTGGTGGCCGACCTGGAGAGGGAGTTCGGTTTGCGAGGCGATGTCGGCGTGATCCCGCATGGTGACTACTCCTTCTTTCGGAAAAGCCCGGGACGCGACCGCATCGAGGCCCGCCGGGCGCGCGGCCTGCCCGTCGATCGACGGTTGCTCCTGTTCTTCGGATACGTGCGGCCCTACAAGGGCCTGGACCTGTTGGCCTTAGCCTGGCGACACGCACTGTCGAACGGTCTGCCTCCCGATGTGGATATCGTCGTCGCCGGCTCCGTGGCGGCCGACGCCCAGGCACATGTGGCCGCGCTGGTCGAAGCGGCGGGTTCGAGACTCCACTTGTTCGCAGGGTACGCCGATGACGAAGCCCTAGAAGACTATCTCACCGCCGCGGACGCTGTGGTGGCGCCCTATCGAACGTGCTACACCAGCGGGGTGGTGCCTCTTGCCTTCTCGTTCGCCCAACCGGTGGTGGCGACTCGAGTCGGCAGCATCCCCGAGCAGGTGCGCCCGGGGTACAACGGGCTGCTCTCGGATGCCGGGGATCCCCAGGACCTCGCCCGTGCCCTCGTACGTCTATTCGCCATCGAGGACAGGGCGACGCTCAGTCTGGGGGCGGCGCGGACGGCAGAGCGGCTTTCGTGGGACGTCATCGCGCGGGATACGCTCGCCTTCTACGGAGGGATCGTGGGGCGTTCGCGCGGCGGGGGACAGGTCGAGTGGGAGCCCACCGCATGAGCGCGCGGCCGTTCGATGTCGTGTTCTTGGAGCACGTACCGTGGGTGGGGCTGCGTCACCGGTCTCACCAGTTCGCGGAAGGTCTCGCCGACCGCGGCCACCACGTGCTGTATGTGGAGGCCCCGATGTCCTACGGAACGGCCCTGCGTCGCGATCGAGCCCGGCTCGCGCAGCCGCTCTCACGAGTGTGGCAACCGCGTGAAGGGGTGACTGTAGCGCGGCCGCCTCTCGTGCCGCCGTTGTCGAATCAGTCGACGGCGGCACGCCGTGTGGCGGCACGCATCACCGGTCGCTTCGTGTCCAGGGTGGTGCGGGAGCAGGTCATCGGGCCGTCCGCCTGTCTGTGCCTTCTCCCTTCTGCAGTGCGCGTGCTCGATTCAGTGGGCTGCCAAGTCATCGCGTTCGACTTGGCGGACGACTACGCCTCCTGGCCGGGCGTCACCGAGGCCGAGCGTCGGTTGAGCGCGGGCGAGATGGACGAGTTGACTCGGCGTTCGGACGTGTGTTTCGCAGTCAGTTCGAGGCTTGCCGGAGGTTTCGGCCCGCTTGCTCGGCGGATGGTCTACCTGCCGAACGGAGCCGATACCCGACTGTTCGCGGATGCGATGGCCCGCCCGGCTCCGAGGGAGCTCGAGGGTATGCCCAGGCCGATCGTGGGCTTCTCAGGCGTGCTGCACGACTTCTTCGACGTAGGACTCCTGGAGAGCGTGGCTCGTGTCAGGCCCGGAGTGTCCTTCGTGCTCGTGGGGCCGGCGCAGACCGATGTCGGGCCCCTGCACGACCTGGGCAACGTCCACCTTCTCGGAGCCCAGCCATATGAAAGGCTGCCGGAGTTCGTCGCCGCGTTCGATGTGGCCATCCTGCCCTGGAAGCTCTCGTCGGCCGGGGCGAGCGCAAACCCGGCGAAACTCTGGCAGTACCTGAGCGCCGGTCGGGCCGTCGTGTCGACGCCGGTCCCTGAGGCGCGCCACATCGACGCGGAGCCGGGCGTGTTCTCTGTGGCCGGGGGAGTCGAGGCTTTCGTTGCGACGCTCGATCGTGAGTTGGCCACGGCTGACGATCCGGCCCTCATCGAAGCCCGCCTCGCGCGCGCCCACCCTCACGACTGGTCGGCCCGCGTAGACGTGCTCGAGCGTGAGTTGGGCTCCGCGCTGGATCTCGATCCGCTGTCGGCCGTCGGGGAGCGGCCCGACACGTGACCCAGGCCTTCCGCTTTTTGGTGTTCCCGGCTGCGGTCGCGTGCGCGCTCCTGGCCGGCTACCTGGCCTTCCTTGGTCCGGGTTACTTCGTCCTGGGTCTCGTTGCGGTCGCGCTTGTCAGTCTGTTCGCCCTCAACTCCCGGTTCGCCCTCTACGCGTTGCTGGTCTTCACGTTCTTCGAAGACTGGTTGCCCTCTGTGCCTGGTCTTCCTTCGGCGCTCAAGCTGATGGGCGTGCTTGTCATTGGGAGTTGGGCTGTCCGGCGCCTCACAGACCGCGGCGCGACCGCGCTCACGGGGCCGGTAGAGGTCGCCATGATGCTGTTCTTGGGCGTGACCCTTGGGAGCTTGGCCGTGGCCACCGACGCAAGCGTGGGTCTGTCGTTCTTCCTGCGCTACGCCATGTTCTTCGGCTTAGCGATCGTGGTGGCCGACCACGTGCATACCGTGAGAGATGCGTACCGGATCGTGGTGGTTCTGGTGCTAGCGGGCGCCGCGGCGGCCGCCGGAGGGTTGTGGATGTTCTTCTTCGGGGGGGAGAATCTGGCGCAGGGGCCGCTCGGCGACCCTAACGACTTGGCGTTCGCTCTATGCATGGCGGCGGCACTGAGTTTCTACATCGTCGTGGCAAAGACAGGGGCGGCTCGGTGGCTGCACCTTGCCCTCCTGGGCGTTATCGTCGGAGGGGTAGCCGCGACCCTTTCACGCGGCGCCGCGGTGGGCGCCACGTTCGGAGTGGTCTGGGGGATCATGCTCGGGCGGGTCCGGCCGCGCTACCTGGTCTCGGCGCTCGTGGTTGCCGTCGTAACCGTGGCCGCGATCTACTCGGTGGACCCCCAGCGTGTCGCGCTGGCGGTGGAGATGAAGCAGGCGTGGGGGGGCGTGAACGTCTCGGATCGCTTCGACAGATGGCGGATCGCGTTGCACATGATGACCGACAACCCCGTTCTGGGCGTGGGAGTGGGCAACTATGGAGTGCTCTACAGAGCGTACGGCGGCGCTGAGTTGTTGGGGAACGAGGGTGGCGAGGCCCACAACGTCGCCCACAACATGTACCTGGAGGTGGGCGCCGAGATGGGGGTGCTCGGGCTACTCGCTTTCCTCGCACTTCTCGGGGTGGCGCTCTGGATGGCGATCCAGCTGGTCGCGAGCGAGCGAGCCGCCTCAGCGCGTGGGCCGGATCGCGGCTCCGTTGTCGCGGCATCCAGCGACGACGTGCTGGCGCGACTCCTGGCAGCGGGAGTGTCCACGGCTCTCGTGACGCTCTGCGTCGCCGGCCTGTTCCTTACGGAGCAGTATTTCGCTCCGCTCTGGATCGTGATCGGTCTTATATCCGGCCTACGTCGTATCAGGAAGTCGGAGGGACGGGGCCTCGCCGCGCACGATGTGGGGACGGAGGCGGATCCGCATACCGTGATCCCCGTCTCGAGACCGATCCAGGGCTACGATGTGAGCCTCAGGTAGACATGCTCGGTCTCCCGAACGGAGGGGCCGGGGGTGAAGGCGCGCTCGTATCGTCTTCTAGCTGACGATGCGAGTCGCGAGGCCGTGTCGCGGTCGGTCAGCAGACCTTGAACGGCACTCGCCGCCGCCGCAGGATCCTTCGGGGGCACGAGCACGCCATCGACGCCGTCCCTGACGATCTCCGGCACACCCCCCACAGCGGTGGCCACCACCGGCACTCCCGCCGCCATGGCCTCGAGCAGAGCGAGCGGGTGAGACTCATACCGCGAACTCAGCACGAACACGTCGAATCGGGCAAGGTATCCGGGAACGTCGCTCGAACGGCCCGCGAACTCGCACGCAGCCGAGAGACCCAGGCGCTCGGCTTGGGAGCGGAGCGCCTCCTCGTCCGGACCGTCTCCTACTACCACGAAACGTGCATCGCGGACTCGTTCCCGGAGCATGGCGGCCATCTCCAAGAACACGTCGACCCCCTTCGCGTGCTGGAGGCGTGTGACCGTCCCGATGGTGGGGCCTTCGATCCGAGAATCCGGGTGGTGCCGGTGGTCGGGCGACTGGACGTGGGTCTTCGTGGCAATATCCTCGATGTCGACGCCGTTCGGGATCACCCAGGCTCTCCTACGGCGAAGCACAGACGCCTCCCATCCGCCCATGTACTCCCATCTGCTCACCAGGATCGTGTCGCCGATGCGCCCCGCCACTCGTTCCAGCACTCGATAGGCGCCGGTGCGGGCGGACCCCATGTCCGTCAAGAAGGCGAAGCAGTGGGGTGTGTACACTACTGCCGCTCTGGTACGAGACAGAACGGCGGCGATCCTACCCAGGAACCCCGCCTTCGAACTGTGGAAGTGCACCACGTCCCATTCGTTCGACCGCAGCAGGACGATCAGGTCTTTGAGCGCACCGAAGTCGTTGGCCGGATCGGGTTCCCGGACGAGGGTAGGCAGGACGCGGTACGTGTAGTCGCGCATGCTGGGGGAGGCAAGGATGGAAGCGGGCGGTCCCGCCACCGTGACCTCGTGCCCGCGCTGCACGAGGTGAGCGGACAGATTGGCCACGTGGACGGCCGCGCCCCCCGATTCGGGCTGCACGACCTCGAGTATCTTGAGAGTGTGAGGCGCTGAGGTCACGTCAAGACCGTAGCACGCCATACGGCACCACGGGTAGGGCTGTGCTCGGCATGACCCATCTGTTAGAGGTTCGTGCGACTCCTCGAGCCTCGGGCGCCACGGCCTTCTCGAAGTAGCCGACGGTTTCCTCCTTCGTTCAATGGCGCGGCCTCCAGTTTCTTTCTACTTACCGTAAAGTCCGTTTCCCTTTCTGTCGATACCCGTTGGAGTAGAAGAAAGGGAGATCCGGCATCGCCGGGCCTGTCCCGAAAATGGCAAACCCATCGCGAGGTGGGGTCGCAAAGTCACGGACCTGAGATCGATTCAGGTGGCCGGACTACCGAAGGAGAGGTATGTTGCAGATGGCGGTCATCCGAGAAGCACGTAGTTCGGGAAGCTTGCGAGTGGGGTCGCTCTTAGGGGCGGTATTGGTAGCGATGTGCCTGGTGCTCGGTGTGTCCGCACCTGCGGCCAAGGCCGCGAACGGCAGTGTCCCACGGATCGCAGGGCTCTTCCAAGTGGGCGATACGAATCAAGCGGCTTCCCGATACCCGGTCGTGGTCCTGAACGAGTGGAACGCCGGACAGATCAGTTCTCTCAAGGCCGCGAACCCCGGCGTCAAGGTACTCCTCTACAAGAACTCCATGTTCCTCCGTTCCGATGACAACGCGTCGACCGTGGGCGGATTCCGCACCGGCGAGAACATCGATGTGAACCATCCCGACTGGTTCCTCAAGGACGCCTCGGGGAACCGGATAACCTTTCAGTACTACGCCGGCACCGACTTCTACGTCATGGACTGGGGCAACCAGGCCTGGAGGGACTACTGGGCCACGATGTCCATCGACCGCGCGAAGGCCCTTGGCTTCGACGGGATCTTCGCCGACGACCTGTACACGCGCAAGTACGGGGAACTCAATCGCTCGCTGAGCCGCTATCCGGACAACGCCGCCCTCCAGGCCGCGGTGCGCGGGTTCCTGCAACATGCCTACGGCAAGACGAAGGCCGGGGGCAACAACCTGCTCCTGGTGGGTAATCTCGTAGATCATCTGTGGTTCGACACCCTCTGGGAGGATTGGCTCTCGATCTCCGACGGGCTGATGGATGAGCAGTTCGTGCATTCCGGCATGGACCCGAATGTCAACTTCAAGTCGGCGGAGGACTGGTGGCGGAACCAGCTACGCGAGGTCGAGGCGTCCGAGCGACTGGGCAAGCTCTCCATCTTCGTGAGCCACGCCGCGGTGGGCGACACACGCTCCGAGATGTATGCCTACGCTACGTATCTTCTCGCGGCCGGAAGGGGTTCCCTCTACTACTTGGAGTCGGGTCCCACGGCATACTCGACGCCCGCGTGGTCGAACGAGTGGGCCCGCGATCTCGGGGCGCCTCTCGGTACATACTCGGTCCGGCAGGACGGCGTCTACACGCGCGAGTTCGCCAATAGTCTGGTTCTGGTCAACCCGTCCAACAGCGTGACGCGTACCGTTCCGGTGAGCGGCGTCGTTGACGACAGGGGAGTCGCTCGCACGTCGGTGACGCTCGGTCCGAACAGCGCATCCATCCTGACCAAGGTGGCGGCGCCGACGACGACCACCACGGCCGCGCCGACGACCACGACCACCGTGGCGCCGACGACGACCACCACGGCCGCCCCGACTACGACGACCACCACGGCCGCCCCGACTACGACCACCGTGGCGCCGACGACGACCACCGTGGCTCCGACGACGACCACCGTGGCTCCGACGACGACCACCGTGGCGCCGACGACCACCACCGCGGTCGCCCCGACCACGACCACCACTGGCACGAGCTCCTACAGGGTCGAGCGGCTCCCGGTGATCGAATTCCTCAAGCCCACGGACGGAGCGATCGTTCGTGGGTTGGTGGCAGTCGAAGTCAAGGCGACGGCCCTCTCGGGGATCCTGAAAGTGGAACTCATTGCGAACGGCCGCATGTTGGGGGCTGACAGGACCGCGCCTTTCGCTTTCGTGTGGGACGCGCGTACCGAGAAGATGGGTGAACATCAGCTCGTCGCGATCGCTTACGACAACGTGGGGAACGTCGCCGGTACGGCCGTCACCGTGCGCACGATCTCCGCCGGCCAGCGCAAGACCAAGGCAGCCATCTCGGGCGCCACGTATCGGAACAGCGCGGGGGCGACATCGGTGTTCTCGACCGGGGTGCTCTACCTGGAGTAGAATCCGGGGCGATAGGGACTGCTCGACTCAAGCGCGGGGTTCCGAGAGGGGCCCCGCTTCCGTTTCCGATGGGAGTCGGATATGACCTCGGATCACGTGTCGTCATGCATCGCTCAGCCTGCTTCCGACTTCCCTGGAGAGCGGATGCGGGTACTGTTCCTGATCACGTCTCTTGATACGGGTGGGGCCGAGATCATGCTCGAGCGTCTGATGCCTCACCTCGTGCCCCGGGTCGACCCGTTTGCGGTGAGCCTGCGACCCTTAGGCCCGGTGGGCCTGAGAATGCGGGACGCGGGATACCCTGTCGGCTCGTGCGATATGGCCGTGAAGTACGATCCTCGCGGTCTATTGGCCCTGGGTCGGCACCTTCGGGCCTTTCGGGCCGACGTGGTGCACACGCATCTCGTGCATGCCAACCTGTTGGGGCGGCTGTCCACGCTGACGCCATGGACGCAGGCCGAGATATCTTCTATCCACACCGGACGCTTCGAACATCGCTGGGAGTACGAAGCCCTCAAGGCCACCGACTGCCTCACGTCGGCGGACGTGTGCGTCGGGCGCGAGGTCGCGGTCATCATGTCGCAATCCGGAGTCGTGTCGCCACAGAAGGTCAGGGTGATACCGAATGGGGTCGACGCCGAACGCTTCCACCCGGTGTCGCGGGATCGCATGCGTCCTTGGCGGCGCTGGGGATTCCACGACGAGCGGCCGGTGTTCGGCTGCGTCGGTCGTCTGGAACCGGCGAAGGACGTGTCGAATCTGCTCGCGGCCGCCGCGATCTTGGAGTCACGGAACGTCGCGGCTGGTTTCGTCGTGGTCGGAGACGGGTCGCAGCGGGGCGAACTGGAGGCCGAGGCTTCGGATCGGGGCGTGAGAGGATCGGTGAAGTTCGCGGGAGAGCGCGCCGACGTGCCCGAGGTCATGAGGTCGCTCGATGCGCTTGTCCTGCCGTCCGCGTGGGAAGGCCTGCCACTTGCCCTCCTCGAGGCGATGGCGTCTGGTCTTCCCGTGGTCTCGACCGACGTGGGGTCGGTGCGAGAACTCCTGGGTGGCGGGGCCGGAGGGGTTCTCGTCCCACGGCGCGATCCTGTGGCCCTCGCCGACGGTGTGATGGCGATGCTCGCCCATACGGAGCGGGCCGGGCACATGGGAGCACGCAACAGACAGACGGTCCTGGCGGGGTATTCGCTGCGGGCGAATGCGGAGGCGCTTGTCAGTTTGTACCGTCAGGTACTTTCTGGTTGGGCCGGCACGCGCTCGCTGACTGATTGACTCCCGCGGGTCTTGGGTAGTATCGTCTATGTAGTAACCCTCTCAGTCAGAGGAAACGCCTTTGCTGAGGGGAAGCTGTAGGGATATGGGATTAGACGTCGGTGCTGTCGTTAGTACGGCATCTTTCGTGTTGCTGAGCCGGGGAGGTTGATGATGGTACGTGTAGATCGGATATGGGCGAAGAGGCTGGGGCTTGGTTTGGTGCTGGCGTTCTTGATCGCCTTCATGATGTCTGGGATCGCTCTGGCGGCGACCCCCCAGGAGATCTATGACGATTACGCCGCGGATGGGAAACTCGACGGCGACTATACTCGGGCGGAGATCGAGGCCGTGTTCTCTGATCCCGTGCTCGCCCAGTACGGCGATCCGGATGTACTCGACCGGCTGAAGAGCTACGTCAATGCATCGGACCGCAGTGTATTCCCCTTCACCGGTGCGCAGATGCTCATGATCTTCGGTGGCGGAGTGGTGCTCGTGGGTCTGGGCGTGATGCTCCGGCGGGGGCGCCGCGAAGAGCCCTGATCTGAGCTGAGAGAGTTGTGACTTCGAACGGCCGGCCGTGTTCAACGGCCGGCCGTTCGCGTGTGTATGAGGGGCCCGTCGTCTAGCCGGGATCGCCGGGCAGTTCGATCTCCAGGCGTTCTCTGACACCGGGGTTCTGGGGGTTCAGTGCGCGGGCCGTCTCGTAGAGCATCCTCGGGTCGCCTCCGTCGGCTCTGACCGTGTCGCCCCAGAGCAGGTAAGTGTGCCAGTCCGCCGGATTCTTCTGTGTCGCCGCGAGGAAGGATGCCTCCGAGCGCGTGTAGTCGCCTTCGGCGGCCAGGGCTCTTGCCTGAAGCACGAGTGGCTTCCCGCTGAAGGGATTCGCGCGTGCCGCCCAGGCGGCGGCTTGTTTCGCGAGATGGGTCTCATTCTGAGCAAGAAGTGACGTAGCCCGCGCGTCGAATCGTTCAGCCACCGCTTGTGGTGCCGCGAGCGCTACGAGAACGACGCTCGCGACGGCCAAGAGCGTCAGTGGTGCGGGGTGACGGCGCTCTCCGGGAGTGGCGACACCCTTCGTGTCTCGCGCACCCGGCGGCGTGGGTGCGACCTTCGGGCTCTCGCCCGCCGAAACGCCAAGGAGAACGCCGACGAGTAGGAAGAACGCTCCTCCAACCGCGGGCATGTGCCACACCCAGTCACCCGCGGCGTGCACGATGAATTGGACACAGGCGGCCACGATGCCCGCTACGATCGCCCCTCGGTATGCGCGCTTGGGTCCGCTCAGCGGGCGAAGTGAGGCGACGAGAGTGGCGACTCCGGCTGCGAAGAGCAGCAGCAGGCCGGGCAACCCGAGTTCCGCCAAGAGACGCAGATAGAGGTTGTGCGGCTGGCGCACGTCGTGCGCGGATGAGCGGTTCATGTTCCAGGCGATCGAGTAGTTATCGGCGCCGATCCCCACTGCTGGGGAGTCCTCAAAGGTGCGCCATGCCACCTGCCAGAGTTCGTAGCGTTCGCTGCCGTTCAGGTCGAGGATACGCACTTTGGACGTGGATACGGATGCGGAAGACCCCTTGAACTGCCCCCACGCATCGCTGACCGTGTCCATCGGGTCGAGCAGCCCAGGGAAGCGGACGATGCCCAGTATGATCAGCGCGGCCACAACCGCGACCGCGATGCCCCGCGACACCCAAACGCCGCGTGCGCGCAATCGTACGCGCAGGTCGATCATCGTAAGTGTCGTCGAGAAGATCAGGGATATCACGACGGCCATCCCGAATGCCCAACTCGCGGTGCTGACACTGGTAGGCAAAGCCGGCAGGTCGTAGGCGCGTAGCACTAATTGAGGCCCGTTGAGTCTGTCGAATGCCATGATCACCAGACCGAGGGCGGTGGCCCACCAGAGTAGCGCACGTGGCCGCCCAGGGACGAGTACGAAGTATGCGAGCAGCGCGGCTAGGAAGGCCCAGAACGCCCCCCGACTCTGCGTGAGCACGGCCATCATGAGTGAGGAGACCCCGGCTGAGAACAAGAGAGGGCGAAGCAGGGGTGCGGTGCTCTTCCTCGAGGCCAGGTGCACGGCCAACAGCGCCGGCATGAGGAAGTAGGTCGCCTCAGCGTTGTAGTACCCCACCGGTTCGTTGAGCTTGAAGAAGCGGAAGTAGCTCTCGGGTGAAGAACTCACTGCGACGGAGACCATGGTGATGAGGGCCACCAGACCGCTGCCGAGGGAATACACGATCATGAAGAAGCGGGCGTCGTCGCGATTTCGGACCACACAGAAGGCGAATGCCGCAAGAAGGACATAGAGCAGGGTCCGTGTCCCCTCCGAAAGAGCGGAGGCTGTGTCGGTGGCCCAGAGGGCGGAGCCCAACGTCCAGACGGCAAGAGCCGCAAGGAGGGCGAGAGGTGCCAGGGACGCACGAGGGATGCGGTCTCGGAACCCGGCCAAGCGAGGCCCCCCGCCCACCCGCAAGACGAGCAGTATGGCCCCCAGCAGGACGGCCAGCGAGAGCCAAGTGCCGGCGAAGTAGCCGCCATGCGCGAAAGACAGCAGTATGGGAGTGAGGGCGAGAGCCGCGATGATGACTCGCGACCCACTCAGCCGCAGCCCGGTCAGCAAGCGCGAGAACAAGACGTGCGATTCGTCACCGGGAGCCTCCTTCGTGCGCGGGCGTCCTACGCACGAGTGCCGGACCCGCACGGTGGAGAGCACCGTGCCTCGAGTCAGTGCCGAAGGCGGGAATCGAACCCGCACGAGGTGTGAACCTCACTGGAGTTTGAGTCCAGCGCGTCTGCCAGTTCCGCCACTTCGGCCGTTCGACTCGGCGCTCGTGTTCCGAGAGCTGAGTCGGCCACCCATTATAGTCGAGCGGACCGCGCACGTCAGCCCGTGTCGCGGGGTTTGATTCGGCTCCCGTGCTTGCCTTGGCCCGGGGTCGGCGCCCCAGTTGCCTCACGTAGAAACGGTGAGGCAACTGGGGCGCTTGCCTAGTCGAGGACATCTCGATACACTCCAAGATTGTGGGTCGCGCCGAGACGATGTCTGGGCAGGCTCGCCCGCCGTGCCCGGGCGTGCCCGGTGGCGGGGATGATGTATCTCTATGGAGGGAGACGAATGAAAGGTTTCAGGGTTCTAGCAGTGTTGCTCGTTGTCGCGCTCGCGGCGTTCGCGGTCGGCCTTGCCGGCTGCGGCGACAGCACGACCACGACCACCGCCGGCGCCACCGAGACCACCGCGGGTACGACCGAGACGACGGCCGGTATGGCTGTGCCGTTCAAGTTCGGTCTCGCTGGTCCCATGACTGGTCAGTACGCCACGTACGGTGCGTCGCACACCGCCGGTGCCGATATCGCCGTCGAGGAACTGAGTACCAAGGGTGGCGTGAACGGCGGGGAAGTCTCGTACGAGAGCGGCGACGACCTCGGCGACCCGAAGGAAGCCGTGCTCGTGGCTCAGAAGTTCATCGATGATGCCGAAATACTCTTCGTGAACGGTCATATGTTCAGCGGCGCCACCCTGGCCGCAGGCCCGAAATACGAAGAGATCGGCCTTCCCATGATCTCGCCTTCGGCCACGAACCCGGACATCAGTGCGCTCGGTGACTTCATCTGGCGTATCTGCATGACCGACGCTGTTCAAGGTGAGGGGCTCGCCAAGTACACGTTGGAAGATCTTGGCTTCAAGAAGATCGCCATCATGTACGACGACGGCGACTACGGCCGTGGTCTTGCCGACACGTACGAGGCCGCATTCAAGGCTGCCGGCGGTGAAGTCGTGGGGCGCGAGCAGTACACCGCGGGCGACGCCGAGTTCAAGGCGCAGCTCACCAAGATCAAGCAGGCTGCCCCGGAACTGATCTTCCTCTCCGGCTACTACCCTGAGGGCTCGAAGATCGTCCAGCAGGCCGCCGAACTTGGTATCACGGTGACGTGGCTCGGCTCCGACGGCTACGCCTCCGATGAACTCGCCACCCTGGGTGGCGCAGCGGTCGAGGGCATGCTGGTCTCCACCTTCTTCGACTACAGCAAGACCGATCCCGCTGTCGTGAAGTTCGTGGACGCGTACCATGCCAAGTTCGCGGGCGCGAACCCCGATTGGTTCGCAGCCTCCGCCTACGACGTCGTGATGATGGTCGCTACGGCCGCTGAGATGGCCGGCTCGAACGATCGCGCCGCGATCAACGAGACATTGGGCACGATGGGCACCTACGAAGGCATCACCGGCGCCATCACGTTCGACGAGAACGGCGATGTGCTCAAGCCGCTCAACATCGTGATCGTGAAGGACGGCGCGCTCGCCACCGCTCCGGTGCAGCCCGCCATGTAGTCGCGTTTCTTTCGGACACGAGTCCGGGAGTGTCGTGTGGCGGCTGGGGTGATCCACCCCAGCCGCCACACGTGTTTTTCGAGGCGGACTCACGGACCGCGGATGGCGTCTGACAGGCGATTCGGCGTCTTGCTTGCGACTAGGATAGGGTACTGGTAACATGCTCGACCCTCGGGCGGGCACGCGGGGGAGTCGCCCAAGTCGATCCGGTCGTGCAGTGGGAGGCCGATGGAACAACTGGCTCAGCAGTTGATGAACGGGCTCATGCTCGGCTGTCTGTATGCTTTGATCGCCGTCGGCTACACGATGGTGTACGGCATCATCGAGCTGATCAACTTCGCCTTCGGCGAGCTCTTCATGTTCGGCACCTTCATCTCGATCGCCATGATGGTCGACACCATCACGCTCTTTGGGCGGCCGGTCCCGATGCCTGGCCTCAGCTTCTTCCTCGCCGTGCCCATCGCGATGGTGGCGGTGGCGGCGATGGGGGTAACCATCGAACGCCTCGCCTATCGCCCTTTGCGGAACGCCCCCCGCCTCGCGGCACTGATATCCGCGATCGGTATGTCTATCTTCCTCATGAACTTCTCGCAGGCCATCTTCGGCTCGAAGCAGGTGTTCTTCCCCGACGTACCGATCTTCACGGAAGCGGGATTGGCGAAGTCGCTCACCATCGGGGGTGCGCAGGTCACGTATCTCCAACTGTTCGTGGTGTTCATCACCGTTGTCGCCATGGTGGCACTCAACCTGTTCGTGCAGCGCACGCGGGTTGGGAGGGCCATGCGGGCCTCAGCTCAAGACAAGCAGACGTCGGCCCTCATGGGGGTGAACGTCAACCGAGTGATCGCCATCACGTTCATCATCGGTTCGGCCATGGGCGCCCTGGCGGGCGGCCTCTACGGTGCGGTGTACCATTTCGCCCGCCCCGATATGGGGTTCTTCCCGGGGCTGAAGGCGTTCATCGCCGCCGTTCTTGGTGGCATCGGCAACATACCCGGTGCCTTCCTCGGCGGGTTGGTACTCGGGATGATCGAGTCTTTGGCGTCGGCCTATCTCCCCATGGGTTCCCAGTACCGGGATGCGTTCGCTTTCGTGATCCTCATCCTGCTCCTGTCGTTCAAGCCTTCGGGCCTCCTTGGTTCGACGGTGTCGGAGAAGGCCTGACATGCCCGACCAGTTCAAAACGAAGATGAACCCGCTCGCCGCCGCTCTCGCGGGCGGCGGCTCGACGGCCGTGCAGCGGGCGATCATCGGGGCGTTGCTTGTCTTCGCGGTCACCCTGCCCTTCATGCTGCAGTCGAACCGCTGGCTCACGCTCTTCACCATCGTGTTCATCTATGTGGTGCTCGCCTCGGGCCTGAACATCGTGGTGGGCTTCACCGGATTGCTCGACCTGGGCTACGTCGCCTTCTACGCTATCGGCGGATATTTCACGGCTGTCGTCATGGTGCAGGTGGTGCGGAACAAGTGGGGTATCGAGCTCGATTCGGTCTGGTGGATGGTCTGGATGAACCTGCTCCTGGGCGGAGTCGTGGCCGCGATCGCCGGAGCTATCCTCGGTTATCCCACCCTGCGTCTGCGTGGCGACTACCTGGCCATCATGACGCTCGGTTTCCACGAGATCATCCGTATCGTCGCCAACAACTGGGTAGGGCTCACCCGTGGGCCTTCCGGCATCTCGGGGATACCGAAACCCAGCATCTTCGGCTTCGATTTCAACACGGCCTTCCGCTTCTACTACCTCGCCCTCTTCATGGCCATAGTCTCCCTGTTCGTGATCTCGCGCATGGTACGGTCTCGCATCGGACGGGCATGGACGGCGATCCGCGAAGACGAGGTCGCCGCCGAAGCCATGGGCATCCACACGTCCCGGTACAAGTTGCTCGCGTACGCGTCGGGGGGGTTCTTCGCCGGAACGATGGGGGCCTTCCTCGGTCACTACTTGAACTTCATCCATCCGAGCAACTTCAAGCTGATGGAATCGATCACCGTGCTCAGCCTCGTGGTGTTGGGCGGCATGGGTAACGTTGCCGGTCCGGCTCTGGGAGCCATCATCTGGATGACGTTGCTCGAGTGGCTGCGCGATTTCGAGTTCGTGCAGGATCACCCTGAAGTGCGGGGCATGCTGATGGGTATCGTGTTGGTGACGTTGATGGTCTTTCGACCGAAAGGCCTGCTGGGCTCCCGCCGGGTGTCACTCGAGATGAAGCCGGGAAGCCCCGCTCCGCCTGTGCCGAAGGAGGTGCAGGGTGGCTGAGACGATCGGGGAGATGGGGTCCGCCGTGCAGAGTCCGTCCCGGCCTGAGGGACAGAGTTCTGCCGGGCTTCTGCTCGAAACGAGGAGACTCACCAAGACGTTCGGCGGTCTCGTGGCGGTCAACTCCGTGGACTTCCAGGTCGCGCGGGGAGAGATCCTGGGTCTGATCGGGCCGAACGGGGCGGGGAAGACGACGCTGTTCAACGTTGTGACCGGTGTCTACGAAGCCACGTCGGGCGAAGTGGAGTTCGACGGACGCGTGATCCATCACGCGCGTCCCTCGAAGATCACCAGCATGGGAATCGCCCGGACGTTCCAGAACATCCGCCTGTTCGCCGAGATGACGGCGCTCGAGAACGTCATGGTGGGCCGGCACTGCCGTACGAAGACCGGCCCGTTCGGTGTGGTGCTTCGCACACGGGGAGCCTTGGCCGAGGAGCGGGAAGCCAGGGCACGCTCGATCGCGCTGCTCGAATACATGGGTCTGGGGGCGGCCGCCGGTGAGGTCTCGCGTAACCTGCCGTACGGCTCTCAGCGACGTCTGGAGATAGCGCGCGCCCTTGCGACCGACCCCAAGCTCCTCTTCCTCGACGAGCCGGCGGCTGGAATGAACCCGCAGGAGACACAGTCCCTGGTCGGATTGGTGCGGAAGATCCGCGACGAAGGTCTCACCATCGTGCTCATCGAGCACGACATGCGCATGGTCATGGGCATCTGCGATCGCGTGGTCGTTCTGGATCATGGCGAGAAGATCGCCGAAGGCACTCCCAGCGAGGTGCGCAGCGACCCGAAGGTCATCGAAGCCTACCTGGGCAAGAGCGCGTGATGGCTACCCCCGGCGAGCCGATGCTGCGCGTGGATGATATCCAGGTGTTCTACGGCAACATCCACGCCCTCAAGGGGGTCACCCTCGAGATCGAGAAGGGAGAGATCGTGACCCTGATCGGCGCGAACGGCGCCGGGAAGAGCACCACCCTGAACACGATCTCGGGGCTACTTCGACCGCGTTCGGGGTCCATCTTCTATCAGGGCACCGATCTTCTGAAAGTGCCGCCCTACCAGACCGTGACGCTCGGCCTCTCGCAGTCACCCGAAGGACGCAAGATCTTCCCGCGCATGACGGTGAAGGAGAACCTGGCGATGGGTGCCTTCTCTCGACCCAAGCAGGACCTCACCGCCGACTACGAAAGGGTGTTCGCCCTCTTCCCTCTTCTGTGGGAGCGACGCACGCAGGCGGGCGGAACGCTCTCGGGGGGCGAGCAGCAGATGCTGGCCATCGGTCGTGCCCTCATGGCGCAGCCGAAGCTCCTCATGCTCGACGAGCCCTCGATGGGTCTGGCTCCGATGCTCGTGGAGAAGATCTTCGAGATCATCAAGGAGATCAACTCCCAAGGCACCACCATCCTGCTGGTGGAGCAGAACGCGAACGTGGCGCTGGAGATCTCGCATCGCGGCTACGTGATCGAGACCGGCTCGATCGTGCTCTCCGACAATGCTCAAGCACTGCTGACGAATCCGCAGGTGCGCGAGGCGTACTTGGGCGGAGCCTGATCCACTAGCCGTGGCATTCGCGGCATCCACCCTGGAACTCACCTCCGACGAACGCGCCATGCTCGAGGGAGGACGCGGGCCGGTCCTCGAACGGATCATGCGGACCGTGGTGGGGTACGCGGAAGCACTCTCAGCGGAGAGGCTCGTAGAGATCACCGGCAACGGACACTTCGTGATCACCTGCGCGCTGCCCGGTATCGCTCCTTCGATGACGATGCTCGACGAATTGGTCGAGGCCGGCCTCACGACGAGCCGGCCCTTCACGCTCGATCCCCTTCCACCCCTCGACTTCGACAACTGGTTCCTCAGACCCGACCAGATGCGGAAACTGGAGGGCATGTACGAGGCTCAGGCGGTCCATATGGAGCGCATGTCGAGTCTCGGTCTGTCGGCGCCGGATGCCTGCACCTGCACGCCGTATCTTCCGCAGGTGGGCAATGTCCCGGGCCGCGGCGATATCCTCGCGTGGTCAGAATCGGCGTGTGTGGCGTTCGCCAACTCGGTCCTCGGCGCCCGCTCCAACCGGAACGGGGCGATCATGGACCTGCTGTGCAACATCGTGGGGAGGGTGCCACTCACGGGTCTGCTCACCGACGAAGGCCGCAAGGCCTCCCGCCATATCGAGGTGGCGACAGGGTCCCTGCCCTCCCCCCAACTACTTGGGGCGGCGATCGGCCGGCACGTCGCCGCCGACGTGCCCCTCATCACGGGCCTCGATCGCTGGTTGGCACCCGTGGGGGAGCGGTCGACGCTCGACTACCTTCACGAGATGGGCGCGGCCGCCGCAGCCTCGGGAGCGGTGGGGCTCTATCACGTGCACGGCATCACGCCAGAGGCCCTCGACGAGGGCGAGGGCGTGTTGCTCGACGAGCATGACACGTATCGCGTCGACGACCAGATCCTCCACGGGATCGAAGCGGGCTTCCCCGTTCCGTGGGGTGATGTGGGTGCGGCCCCGCAGAAGTGCTTCGTGGGGTGCCCGCATCTGAGCCTCGAGCAGCTGGGTTGGTGGGCCGAAGCCATTCTTGTGCGACTTGACGAGCACGACCTCGGACGGGTGCGGGTGCCGACGACGCTGGCCGCGGCCCCGGGAGTGCTGCGGGCGTTCGAAGAGAGCACGGCATCGGCCGGTCGTCTGCGCGAGGCGGGGGTGAGGGTCAGCCCTGCGTGCGCCATGCAGCTCTTCGACGACGACCTTTCGGCCGGGGAGAGGATCATCACGAATTCGAGCAAGCTGCGCACGTACACCCATGCGCGGTACTTCCGCGACGAAGAGATCGTGCGGATCGTGGTCGAGGGGCGCGTCTAGGTGGCGCGCACATGGCAGGGTCGGCCGGTCCTTGCGGGTGACGTCGAGGGGGAAGCCGCGGTCAGTCGGCGGGGTTTCAACACGTATGCAAGCTTCTTCAGCAGCATCCACGTGCCTTCTGGGTCGGCCGTCTGTTCGGACAGCGGAAACACCGATCTTCATGAGATAGACCTTGCCGGGAAGATCCTGTGTGTGCCAAAGACCACGGGCTCGACGTCGAGCGGAGCCGTATGGCTGCGTCTGGTGACGTTGGGGAACGCGCCGGCCGCCGTGTTGTTCTCGGAGCATATCGACCCGCTCGCCGCTGGGGGACTCGTGGTGAGCGACATCTGGTCGGGCCGCCGCATCGTGACTGTCGACCGGCTCGGTGCCGAGTTCCTCGAGGCCGTCAGGTCGGGCGACCACGTGCACGTTCGCTCAGACGGCACGGTGCTCGTCGCGGACTAGACCGACGATCGGCTGAGGGTTTGACACCGTCGGTGCCGCTGCTATGATGTTTCCAGCTGGGAAACGGTGTGATCGGTGTCTTTGTTGCGGGGGCCCAAGCGTTCGTCGATCCCCGGCTGCTAGCCTCCGTCCAGTCCTCTCGACAGCGAAGGGCGGTTCCGTGCTCGACGAATCTGAGATCGGTTCCAACATCAGGAGACTGCGCGGCGAACGGGGGCTCTCTCTCACCAGACTGGCCGCCATATGTGGCATGACCAAAGGCTACCTGTCGAAGGTCGAGAACTCGCCCAAAGCTCCTCCCGTGGCGACCCTGGTGAACATCGCCAAGGCGCTGAACGTGAGCATGAGCGTGTTGTTCGGCGAGAACGATGATCCTGCCGTGTGCACTCTGGTGCGGAAGGATGAACGCACGCCGATGGCGATGAACGGCACGCCGTTCGGCTACTCCTATGAAACGCTGGTGGACCGATTCCCGGGCAGGCACATGGATGCGTACGTGTTGAGGATCCCTGCCGACACCACCAAGACTCCAGACTTCCACCACCCGGGTGAGGAGCTTCTGGTCGTGCAGAAGGGTTCTCTGCGTTTCTACCACGGAGACGATGAGTTCGTCATGAACGAAGGCGACAGCGTCTACTTCGATTCCGGGATCGCTCATCGCTCGTTGCCCATCAGCGAAGAGGATGCGGAGTGTCTCATCGTAGTGTTCAGTTCGTGAGCAGGTCGTGCGGGCTCGTCGGGTGGTACGGGAGGGGGGTATCTCAGTGAGAGATGTGGTGGTTGTGTCCGCCTGCAGAACGGCGATCGGCGCGTTCGGCGGGACACTCAAGGACTCGGACGCGGTGACTCTGGCGAGCACGGTCATGACCGGCGCCGTGACCCGGGCGGGCATCGACCCGGCCGAGATCGACGACATCCGCTTCGGGTGCGTGTTCGAGCCGATCGACGCCTGCAACGTCGCCCGGGTGGCGGCGCTGGTGGCGGGGCTGCCCGAGGCGACGCCCGCGGTCACCATCAACCGTGTGTGCCTCTCGGGCATGGAGGCCGTGGTATCGGGCATGGCGATGATCCAAGCGGGTATGGCGGACGTGATCCTCGCCGGTGGCGTGGAGGCCATGTCGAACGTGCCGTACACGTTGCCGAGCACGCGCTGGGGAGCGCGGATGCAGGATCAGCCGCTGGTCGACGACCTCATCCACGGGCTTCACTGCGGGTCGTACTACTTCCCGCATCCTGAGGACGGCCCGGTGGACGCCACGGTGTCTCCGCTCAAGGATCATGTGGGCCGGCCCTACATCATGGGACTGACGGCTGAGTTCGTTGCGCAGCATCATGGCATCACCCGCGAGGAGATGGACGAACTCGCCCTCCGCAGCCATCACTCGGTGGAGCGGGCCACGAACGACGGGTCCTTCGCTGAGGAGATCGTGCCGGTGACGGTCAACCGGCGGGGGAAGGACCCGATCGCATTCGCTCGGGACGAGCACTTCCGCCCGGGTATCACCCTCGAGAAGCTCGCGTCCCTCGCCCCCGCGTTCGTTCCGAAGACCGGCACGGTGACCGCGGGCAACTCGAGCGGCATCAACGATGGGGCCGCCGCCCTCGTGATCATGGCGGCCGACAAGGCCGCCAGCCTGGGATTGACCCCGCTCGCCCGGGTGCGTGCGACGGGGCGCGGGGGGTGCCACCCCTCGGTCATGGGCTTGTCGCCCGTGCCCGCGGTCCACGACCTCTTGACCCGGAGCGGGATGAGTCTTGGCGATTTCGGGTTGATCGAGGTGAACGAGGCCTTCGCGGCTCAATACATCGCGGTCGAACGAGAACTGGGGCTCGACCGCGAGATCACGAACGTGAACGGCTCGGGCATCGGGCTGGGACACCCGGTGGGGGCGACCGGCGCCCGTGTCCTCGTGACCCTGCTTCACGAGATGCGCCGCCGGGATGTCTCGCTGGGATTGGCCACGCTTTGTGGCGGCGGCGGCGTGTCTCTCGCGCTGGCATTGGAGGCACTGTGATGACCGGGGGGGTAGAGGCGGGAGAGGGCGGGGCGTCGGCTGAGGGCAGGGCGTCGTCTGAGGCACGGGTCGCCGTGGTGACCGGCGCCGGCCGCGGCATCGGCCGGGCCGTGGCTGTGATGTTGGCGGCCCAGGGAGTCGATGTGGTAGCGGTCGATCTGGGGCTCGATGGAGCCGAGGAGACCGCCGCCTTGGTGCGGAACCATGGTCGCCGAGCTATCGCGCTGAAGGCTGATGTTGCTCTCGATCCTGATGTCGAGGCTCTCTTCGCCGCGGTGCGTGAAGAATTCGGGCGACTGGACATCTTGGTGAACAACGCCGGGATCACCCGTGACGCTCTTCTTGCCAAATTGACCGAGCACGACTGGGACCTCGTGGTCGACGTGAATCTGAAGAGCGTGTTCCTGTGCTGCCGGCACGCGGTGGCGCTGTTGAGGGAGTCCGGCGAAGGGCGCATCGTGAACCTCTCCTCGGCCACCGGGCAGATGGGGAATGTCGGCCAGGTGAACTACGCCGCGGCCAAGGCAGGCGTCATCGGCGTGACGAAGACGCTGGGCAAGGAACTGGCCCGCTGGAACATCACCGTGAACGCGGTCGCTCCAGGCTTCATCGAAACGGCGATGACGGAGGCGGTGCCCGAGAAGGTGCGGACGATGCTGCTGGAGTCGGTGCCCCTGCGCCGAGCGGGGAGCCCCGATGACGTGGCGAACGCCGTGTGCTTCCTCGCATCAGACGCGGCTGCTTACGTGACAGGTCAGGTACTTGCGGTGAATGGGGGGATGTACGTATGAGTGGAGGATCGGGACATGGGCTATCCGGCTAGGCCCGAGCGGGCCGCTCGTTCCGGGGCTGCCGCGGCTACCACGGAAACCCGGGGCCGCGGCCCGGGCAAGGTGATCTCGGCGTGGGAGGCGGCCCGGCTCATCGACGACGGCGTCACTGTGACCACGAGCGGCTTCTTCGGCAGCGTGTTCGCCGAGGAAGTGGCCATTGCCGTGGAGGAACGTTTCCTCAGCGAGGGGCACCCCCGCGACCTCACCCTGTTCTATCCCGCCGGCCAAGGCGACTTCGGCACGAGAGGGCTCAACCGCTTCGGGCATGAGGGCCTGCTCAAGAAGGTGATAGCCGGGCATTTCGGCACCGCGCCCACCATCTGTTCGCTCGTGGCCGACAACAAGGTGCAGGCCTACAACTTGCCGCAGGGAGTGATCTGCGACATGTTCCGCGACATCGCGTCGCACCGGCCGCGCACGATCTCGTTCGTGGGGCTGGGCACGTTCGCCGACCCCAGGAACGGCGGCGGAAAACTGAACGAAGTCACCACCGAGGACTTGGTGGAGGTCATCGAGTTCGATGGTGAGGAGTTCCTCGCTTACCGGACATTCCCCATCGACGTGGCCATCGTGAGGTGCACGACCGCCGACGTCGACGGCAATCTGACCATGGAGCGTGAGGCGCTGTTCCTCGAGGTGCGGGCTCAGGCGATGGCAGCCAAGAACTCGGGCGGCATCGTGATCGCTCAGGTGGAGCGGGTCGTCGAGCGGGGCACTCTGAACCCCAAGCACGTCGTGGTGCCCGGTATCCTCGTCGACGCGGTGGTCGTGGCGGCTCCCGAGAACCACGTGCAGACCTTCGGCCACGACTACGACCCGTCCCTGAGCGCCGAGATCAGGATCCCCGTGTCGGTAGGTCCGACCGCCAGCCTTGACGAGCGCCTGGTGATGGCCCGCCGGGCTGCGCTCGAGCTTCGGCGAGGCAACGTGGTGAATCTCGGCATGGGTGTGCCGGAGAGCATCGCCCTCGTGGCGGCCGAAGAGGGTATCTTCGATCTCGTCACGCTGACCACGGAATCGGGGATCGTCGGCGGACTGCCCGCCGGCGCGTGGGACTTCGGCACAGGCAGGAACCCCGCGGCGATAATCGACCAACCTTCTCAGTTCGACTTCTATCACGGGGGTGGACTCGACATCGGCTTCATGGGCCTCGCCGAGACCGACTCCGACGGCAACGTGAACGTGAGCCGCTACGGCCCGAAGATCACCGGTTCGGGCGGCTTCATCGACATCACACAGTGCGCGAAGAGCGTGGTGTTCCTGGGCAGCTTCACCACGGGTGGCCTCGAGCTCTCGTTCGAAGGGGGCGCAGTCCGCATCCTGCGGGAAGGTCGGGTGCGGAAGTTCGTGGAAGAAGTGGAGCAGATCACGTTCAGCGGCCGTTACGCCGCCCGCAAGGGGCAGCGGGTGCTCTACGTGACCGAGCGCTGCGTTTTCGAGCTGACAAGGGAGGGACTCGTGTTGCTGGAAGTGGCACCGGGCGTCGAGGTCGAGCGGGACATCGTGCCGCACATGGCGTTCTCGCCGATCATGCTGTCGGCGCCTGCTCTGATGGACTCGCGCATATTCCAAGAGGGCCCGATGGGCCTGCGGGACGGCTTCGAATGAGCGCGGCCGAGAATGCTGCTCTGAGCCAGGAGATCGTTCGGGCGGCCCTCGAGCGCGGCGCCCACCTCGCCGGCGTGGCGCGCATCGACGACTTGCGCGAGTCCCCGTCGCATCGCATCTTCGGTCTCCTCGAAGAGTACTCGGGCGTGGGGTCCACGATGGCTCTGGGGCGGGTACATGGCCAGATCGACTGGCCGGACAAGGCGCGGTCGGTGATCGTCATCGCCGTGCGCCATCCCGAAGAGGCACCGCACCTCGATTGGTGGCGGGACGGTCTCTCGGGAGGGACGGAGGGCAACCGCCTGCTCATCGACGCGGGCGCGGAGCTGGCGGCATGGTTGGCAGCCGAGCACGGCATCCCCGCCCGCGTCCTGCCATACCACATCGAGAAGGGCGGCATCTTCCTCAAAGACGCTGCCGTGCTCGCCGGGTTGGGGTGCATCGGCCACAACAACATCCTCGTCACGCCCGAGTATGGGCCACGCGTGCGGCTTCGCTGTCTCGCTGTCGACGTCGAGCTGGAGTCCACGGGCCCCACGGACTTCGATCCGTGCGACGGCTGCGATATGCCGTGCCGAGCCGCATGCCCGCAGTCGGCGATGGCCCGGATCGTTCGGACCCAGGAAGAGTACGGTCTCGAGGACTTGCCCGGGCGGGAAGGCGCTTATGCCCGGGATCTATGCGAGGAGCAGATGCAGACGGATGTCGCCGGACACGAGAGCATCGTGCGCGGGGACGACGGCGAGCCGGGGACGCTCGTGCGCTACTGCCGCCGGTGCGAGACGGCTTGTTGGGTGGGGGCGACCCCCCGGAAGTAGGGGACAGCCCGGCTCACGAGCGTGAGACGGGACTGGAAGCGGGGAGACATGTCGACTAGCCCGAGTGCGGGGGATACCAGTCGGGACGTCGAGGGTCTGCGGTCCCTCGTCGACCGAGCCGCCGCGTTGATCGGTTGCGATTCCGTGATCCTTGGGTTCCAGGCATCCGAAGGGTCTCCCCTTGCGGCGCCCGTGGCCCGGTGGCTCATCATCGCCGACGCCGGTCTCGACCCCGTCGGGGTCGTGCAGGTCCGGGAGCTGCTCGAAGCCCTCGATGGTGGCGTCGGAAGCGACGGGATCGTCGGCGAGGCGGTCGCGGAGACGGCCACTGACGGATCGGTCGGCCCGTTTCTCGAGGCACTGGGTGGATCGCTGGCCTCGGCCACTGGGGCGACCTCGTACGTCATCGTGCCTCTCGCCGGGCGCTTGGGCGGTCGGGGGTTCGTGTTCGCCGGTGAAGAGCGATCCGCCGATCTCGGCCCCGAAGCTCGACGGCTCCTCGGGATGCTCGGCGGCGCGGCGGAGGCTGTCATCGATGCGGCCGGGGTCGCGGCCGGCCATGTGGAAGCGCGCGAGAACGAGATCGGCGCCCTTCACGAGATCATGAAGGAGATCTCCGCACTGGGCAGCCTCGACCGGGTGCTGGCGCTCATCTGCCGCAAGTCAGCGGAGCTTCTTGGGGTCGAGATCTCGTACGTCGCCCTTGCCGATCGGGCACAGCGTGAGTTGCGCATGCGCATGACGCATGGCATCAGCCCATATTGGCGTGATCGCATGAAGATGGACTTCGGCGTCGGGGTGGGGGGGATGGTCGCACAGGAGCGTCGCCCGGTGCTCATCGAGGACTACGTCGGATTCGAGCACGAAACACGCCCGGACATCCGCGAGATGGTGATCAGCGAGGGCGTGAAGGCGATCGTCGCGGTGCCGATGCTCATCGCCGACCGGGTGACCGGCGTGCTGTACGCGGCCGACCGCCGCCCTGCCCACTTCACGGAGCGCGACGCGAGGTTGCTGCAGGGGATGGCCGACCAGGCGGCGATCGCTATCGCCAACTCCCAGCTCTACGAGCAGGAGCGCCGCGAGGTGGAGGTGCACGACCGCCTCAGCGCAATCGTGCTCCGCGACGGCGACTATGGTGCCATCGCCGAGGCCCTTCATGGCCTCGTCGAGAATCCCACCGCGCTCTACGACTCCTATGGCAACCTCCTTGCGTGTCACCCTCCCGAGAGCGCGGATTCCCTGCCCGGGGCACCGTCGGCGGTGGTGGCACCGACCATCGTGTCGCTCCCAGCCGACATGGATCACGATCCGCAGCAAGCGGTCGCCCCGGTCTGGTCGGGAGAGGAGCTCCTCGGGCACGTGCTCGTGGTCCAGAGCGGTCGCTCGCTGGATATCTACGATCTGCGGGTCATCGAGCGGGCGGCGGTCGTCGTCGCCCTCAGGATGATGCGTCTGCGCGTAGAGGCTGAAGTCGAGCAGCGGCTGCGGGGGGACATCCTCGACGACCTTCTCTCCGAGGACGCCGATACGGTCCAGTCAGCCGCGCGTCGTTCCCGGCACCTGGGGCACGACCTTGGCAGCGCCCACTCCGTGCTCCTGGTGGAACTCGCAGACGCCTCTTCCGTCTCGACGGCACACGGCACAGCGGTGGACGATGGGAGCCGGGCTCGTCACGACGTGTTCTCGAGCGTGCGTCGAGCTTTGGCCTCCGTTCAGGTGGAGGCGCTCACGAGCACCAAGGGCGACCGCGTCGTGGCCCTCGTCCGCGGACCGGCCGGGGAGGGCGAGGCTTCCGACTTCCGCCAGGGCCTTGAGCACGCGCTTCGAGGCCGGCTGCGAGCCTACCTCCCCGGCGTTTCGGTGCGCGCCGGCTTGGGGGCCGCGGTCCAGCGGCCCGGCGATCTCCGTCGGAGTCATGACGAGGCCCTTGCCTGCTTGCGTGCTGCGCAAGGGGCCGCCCCCGGCCTCGTGTTCATCGCCTACGACGAACTGGGAGTCTTGGGGGTCCTCTACGATCCGGCGGACCCTGGACGCCTGTCGCGCTTCGTGCAGACACGACTCGGGAGCCTCGTCGAATACGATGCCGCGCACAGGTCAGACCTCGTGCATACGCTGAGCGCCTATCTGGATTCAGCCTGCAACAAGATCGAGACATCTCGAACCCTGAACATACATCTGAGCACCCTGAAGTATCGTCTCGATCGAGTCGGGAGCATCATCGACCTAGACTTGGCGGACCCCGACCTGCGTTTCGAGGCGCATCTTGCCACCCGGGCACTCGCCGCCGAGCGACGGTTGCGGCGAGGTGGGGTGGAGAGGTCCACGGAATAGTCTTAAGCGGTTGAGTAGGGCGGAGCGTTTTAGTCTGGTTCGGACATGGCGTCACGCCCATGATGGTTGTAGGGTGCTTGCCGAGGGACTACATACAGGTGTTCCTCGGAGGCAGACGGACGATTCCAGAGGGGGGATCACATGACCAGCCCCGTCGACACCATCGACGGCACGTCGATCATCGATGAGCTCAGAGAAATAGTGGGCGAAGCGAGCGCGAGTTCTGCCAAACACGTGCGCTACGCATACTCGTACGACATGTCGTTCGTGTTGCCGAAACTGCCCGACTTCGTGGTCATGCCGACCACCGTCGAGCAGATCCAAGCGATCATGCGGCTCGCGAACCGCGAGAAGATCCCGGTTGTGCCCTACACCGCCGGCACGAACATCGGCGGCCTGTGCATCCCCGAGCGCGGCGGGATCCTCATGGATCTGAAGCGCATGAACCGCATCATCGAGATCGACGACGAGGCGCACTACGCGGTCATCGAGCCAGGGGTCACCCACGCCATGCTGGCCGAGGCGCTCCAGGTGTTCGATCTGCGCTTCGGCTGGCCGGTGGGCCCTCCGTCGGCCTCGGTGGCTTCATGTGCCATCTCGCACGGCATCGGGGGCCTCAACGCCCGCTACGGTCTGAACAGCCAGGAGATCACCAGCATGGAGGTGGTCCTCCCCACCGGCGAGCTGGTGCGTGTGGGGTCGTGCGCTATCAACGGGGAAGCTTGGCACAGTCTCCTACCACTCCCGCAACTCGACGGCCTGTTCAAAGGTTGGCTCGGCTCCAGCGGCGTCATCACCAAGCTGGGCATCGGCGTACACCCGACCCCGCCGCTGCTGAAAGTGTTCACCGTGTCGTGCGCCGACGTGCACGACATGTACTCCTACATGCTCAACCTCAGCAAGTACGAGATCTGCGACGATCTCACCGCTGTCTCCTGGTGGCTCTCGCAGGTGCCGATCCCCTCGCCCTATCGGCCGAAGCCGGATGGGGCGCCCGAGTTCTTCAGTTTCGCGAACACCACCTCGTGGACCGAGAAGGAGCGCGAGGCGAAGGAAGAGATCTGGCAGATGGTTGTCGACGAGGAACAGGCCAAGGGCACGTCGCTCAAGGTCACCGAGTACCCCGAGGAAGCCCTTCGGGCACGCACGGAACTGCCCAGCCAGATCGTCGGCTCCACCAAGAACTACTGCAAGGAAGGGGGCGCCGGTATCTCGTGGCCGGGCACGTTCACGCCCGCCAAGAAGTGGGCGCCGGTGTACACGGATTGGAAGCGCATCCTCATCGATCACAACCTGTCGCCCGCGGTGCGCATGAGCATGTATCGGGGCGTCCACTACGGCATGCTCCGGGCGATGATCCCCTTCAGCAAGGAGACGCCGGAAGCCATCGAGAACGCCCGGCACGCGATCGTCGAGTGCCTGAAGGTGGACCTCGAGCACGGCGGTATCCCGTACAAGCCGCCCGTGGATTTCGCCATAGAGATCAACAAGCGGGTGCATCCCGGCTATCTGGATCTGCTGAAACGGGTCAAGCACCTGCTCGACCCGAACGACATCATGAACCCCGGCAAGCTCGGGATCTGACGGAGGCAGCCGACCGTGACCGTCGGGGGGACCCCGGCGCTTGGAGGGACGATGGACTGGAACATTCCGACACTGGAAGAACTGGAGCACTCGGTGTGGCGTTGCACCGCGTGCGGCACCTGCAAGACCGCCTACGACTACGGACCGCCGGCCACGAACGCCGACATCTGCCCCGCCGGCACGGAGTTCGGGTTCGAAGGCTACATGGCCTCCAAGGGCAAGATCGCTTTCGCCCGCGGCATCCTGACCGGCGAACTCGAGCTCGATCAAGACCTCGTGGACGCAATCTACAAGTGCACCCTCTGCGGCGGGTGCCAGAACCAGTGTCAACTCGACCACAAGCCGGTGATCATCGAGATGATCGAGGCGATGCGCAGGCGGGCGGTCGAGCAAGGGGTGGGACCACTCCCGAGCCACAAGATCATCGCGCAGTCGATCGCCACGTACAGCAATCCGTACCAAGGGCCCCGCAGGGTGAGGACCGACTGGACCCGCGCATTCCGCAAGGGGTCCAAGCCGATCAAGGATATCCAGAAGGAAGCGGCCCCGATCCTCTACTTCGTCGGCTGCACGGGCGCCTATAACCAGGCGGGCCGGGTCATGCCCACCGCGACGGCCTCCGTGTTCAACAAGCTCGGCATAGACTTCGGCATCCTCGGCGAGGACGAACTCTGCTGCGGTTCCACGGCCATGCGCCTGGGCGAGGTGGACACCTTCAAGCGCCTTGCCGAGGCGAACCTCGAGACGTTCCAGCGACTGCACCGCGACCAGGGAGTGGAGACGATCGTCACCTCGTGCGCGGGTTGCTTCCGCGCCTTGCACAAGGACTACGCCCTCGCCGTCGGCTACGAGGAGGCCATGGAAGGCATCGAGGTGGTGCACGTGGTGGACTACTTCCATCGCCTGCTGCAGGAAGGCGACCTCGACCTTCAGGCCGTCGAACCCCGGGTAGTCACCTACCACGACCCGTGTCACACCGGGCGGCACATGGCTGCCTTCTCCGTCGACGAAGACGGCTCGACCCAGTACCCGGGCGCCTACCTGGGGCAGGACGACGCCGAATGCGTGTATGACGCTCCTCGCGCTCTTCTCGAGGCGATCCCCGGCGTCGAACTGCGCGAGATGGTGCGCATTCGCGCCAACTCCTACTGCTGCGGCGGCGGCGGCGGGGTGATGACCGGCTTCGGCGAGTGGGCCACGAAGAACGCGGCCAAGCGCATCGCGGAGGGTGAGGAGACCGGCGCGCAGGAGATGGTCACCATCTGTCCGTTCTGTCGCAACAACCTGGGTGAGGGAGCGAAACGGGTGGGCCACGGCACGCCGGTGCGCGACCTGACGGAGTTGATCGACGAAGCCCTGGCGGGTGAATCGGGTCTCGGCAAGGTTTCGAAGGGAGGCAGAACCATGAAGCCGAAGGAACGTGTCCTCGAGCGATTGGCCGGCCGGGCGGTGGACAAGACCCCGGTGGGATGTACTACCACCTATGGCATGGTCGATCTGATGGAGGCCTGTGGCGCCGCGCGGCCGCTCGCCGACACCGACCCGGTGGCCATGGCCACGCTGGCGCTCGCCGGCGTCGAGCACGCCGGGTTCGAGTGGGTCAAGGCGATGGGCTGGGACATCGTGCCCATGAGTGAGGCCTTCGGCTGTGCCCTCGGAGAGCCAAGGATCGACATGCAGTACTCGATCAAGGGCCACCCGCTCGCGGAGGGCCTGGATGCCCTCGATTACCCCGCCGACTTCCTCACCCGCGGCCGCTTCCCCATGTTCGAGGAGCAGTTCCGCATACTCAAGGATCGGGTGGGCGAGGAATACGCCGTCTACGGGGAGACCGAGGGACCGTTCACCTGCGCCGCCAACCTGGTCGGCACCGAACAGTTCATGAGGTGGACGGCCAAGGAGCCGGAGAAGGTGCAGCAGGTGCTCGAGGTCACGAAGAATGCGATGATCGACGTGATCAAGTGGGCGTTCGCTCAAGGCGCCGACTACTTCGTGATGGCCGAGCCGTCATCGGGCCCCGCGCTGATGAGCCCGCGCTCGTGGGAGCGGTTCGTGAAGCCCGTGATCACGGAGGTAGCGGCCGCCGTCGACGGCCCGCTGGTTCTGCACATCTGCGCGAACACGGACAAGATCGTGCCACTCATGTGCGATACCGGCGTGGCCGGTATCAGCATCGAGGAGAAGGCCGACATGAAGTACGCGGTGGAGGTCGCCGAGCGGGCGGGTGTTGCCGTGTTCGGCAACGTGGCAACGGCCACCACCATGTTCATGGGGACGCCCGAGGAAGTCTACGATGAATCGATCGCGGCGCTCGAGGCGGGAACGCATTTCTTGACGCCGGGTTGCGGCATCGCGCCGCGGTCACCGCTCGAGAACGTGCGGCAGCTTCGGAAGGCGAGGGATGACTTCTTCTCTCGCTGAGAAGCCGCCCGGCACCGGCTCCGGGCAGGGAGCGAAATCGCCTGTCGCCGTGTTGTTCGGTGCCATGGCCGACCCCGACGAGCGGACCGCGGCCGTACGTTCGAAGCATGCCTGGATCGATGCCGGCAGGGACCCGGTGGATCTGCTCGGTGCTCTCGCGGCTGCTGCGGGAGTCGGGGCCGCCGAAGGGGTAGCGGCCGCCCAAGGAGCAGCAGCCTCCCATGGGCAAGCGCCTGCCGCCGGAGGTGCTGCCGCCAGAGGCCCTGGGCCTGTCATCGGAGGTGCTTCGATCGCGGTCGACCGGACCGCAGCGCCAGGGGAATGGGCCTGGCTGTCGCCTACGCCGGGACCGGAACACCGGGAGGCGATCGCGGAAACGGCGTTCGCCCGGTTCGTCGATGACGGAGGCTGCCTCCGTCTGGCCGAAGCGGTCGAGGCGTTCGTCGAGAGCACCGTCCTGCCTGCCGTGCCCGTCATGGTGGGGGTGGACCACTCGCTCACCGGAGGCGTGTTGCGCGCTCTCTCGCGGCGCCACGGCGCGGAAGACCTTGCCGTGATCGTGCTCGACGCCCACACCGACGCCATCCCGACCACGGCGACAGCGGGCGCCGTGCACTACGACGCGGAGACGAACCCGGGGTCGAGGTACGATGCCGCCGACCCGCTACTTCGCGATCGGCCCGACTCGTACAACGCGAGTACCTTCCTTCACCACCTGATCGACGAGGGCACGGTCGATCCTCGCAACCTCTATCTGGTGGGCGTGGCAGACACTCCGCCCAGCCGGGCCCGCAAGATCGACGACTCCCGGATCCAGGAGTATGTGGCTGCCTACTCCGCCCTGCGCAAGCGGGGCGTCACGGTGCTCACCCGAGACGAGATCGCTACCAACCCCGCCAGGGTTGCGTGGGCGCTGTCCGGCTCGAAGGCCGGCCACGTGTACGTCTCGATCGACCTCGACGTGGGGGCGAACGTCGCCACGCGGGCGGTGCGGTTCCGCGACCGCACCGGGTTGGACGCGGCGACGCTCGAGCGCTTGATCGAGGAAACGGCCGCCGGAGTGCTATCGAAGGCGCGTCTGGTCGGCGTCGACCTCATGGAGTTCGACGTGCGAAGCATGGAGCGATTGGGCGGGGTCGCGGTTGATCCCGGCGTCCTTCTTGCCGCCCGGCTCCTTCGGCGCCTCCTGCGCACCCTCACACCGTCCCCCCTATTTGCGTCCGCTCACTCCGATTGGGAGGTTCCCCGATGACGACTCACCTGCAGATCGACCCTCTCCTCTGCAACGGGTGCGGTCGGTGCGAGATAGCCTGCGGGCACTACCGCGACGAGGGCTACACGGTCACGTCGTCGAGCATCCTGCTCTACCGTGCCGAGGAGAAGAACAACTACTTCGGTCTGCTGTACAAGACCGAAGACGATCTCGTGGCGGCGCGACCCGATGGGGTTCAGGTGCGCAGACAGGGCGAACCGGTGGAGGACAGTTCACCAGGTGGCAAGCCCATCCTCTTGCGGCCCCCGTGCGATGGGTGCGATCCCGCTCCATGCGCGCGGGCGTGCATGGCTGGGGCGATCCGTGTGGCAGAGGAGGCCTGACATGTATCTCTATGCGGAACACATACTCATGGTAGACCTCACGGCGGGCACGACGAACGCAGGATCCTTCGCCGACGATCTGGTGGAAGAGGTCATCGGCGGCGTTGCCCTTGCCGAACGCCTTCTCGCCGATTACGCCGACCGTGACCCCGTCGTGCTGGCCACCGGGCCGCTCACCGGCACACTGACCCCGGGGGCTTCCTTGGGCGTGATCAGCCGACTCGGCGAGGACGGGGTCCCGCTGCACAGCCCGCTCACCCTGTTCATGGGGAGCGAGTTGAAGTACTCGGGCTTCGACGCCGTGGTGATCGTGGGGGAATCGCCCTCACCGGTGTACCTCTGGCTCCACGACGGCATCGCGGCTCTCGAGGACGCCTCGCAGTTGTGGGGACTCGATACTTGGCAGACGAGCGACGCTATCAAGACAGCCAAGGGCGACGAGGTTATCCAAGTGTTGGCCGTGGGTCCGGCGGGCGAGCACGGAGCGCCCGCGGCGCAGCTGGTGGCCAACTACTGGGGCACCGCCGACGCGCACGGGTTCGGCGCCGCTCTCGGCGCGAAGAACGTCAAAGCCGTGGCCATGCGGGGCTTGGGGATCCTCGATGCCGAAGAGGCGGAAGACCTGTTCGAACATTCGCTGGCCATGGGCGAGGCCGTGACATCCGCCGGGCTACCCGCGAACGTGATCCAGGGACTGTTGGGCGGAGCCCCCGACGCGGCCGCCTGCGAGGAGTGGCTCGCGCCGGCCGTTCATAGAAGCAAGGGGTGCTTCTCGTGCCCCTGCCGGTGCTTCACCTATGTCAAATACAACGAACCGGCCCAGGAGATGGCTTCGACCGACGTGGCGGAGCCCGGGTGTTTGCTCACGGACGCGGAGGCTGTACTCGCCCTGTTCCGGGGCGGGTTCTCACCCGAGGAAGCCGGACGCCTGTTCGAGGGCGTCGCTCGGCGCGGGTTGCACCCGATGACCGCCGCCGCTCGGGCAGTTGCCGCCGGCACGACCACGGCCGCCGACGGCCTCGCCGCTGTGGACGCAGACCCTGCGGCGACGATCGCCCAGGAGGTCACGCCCGGCGGTCCCGATGAGCGGACGCGCGCCGGCTACGTGCTCGGGGTCTGCCCCGCGTTCCTGGCTGCGAGCGACTCGCCCGGCCTGGAGGATCTGCTGGAAGCCGTCCGGCTGGGGACAGGGATGACTCTGGATGCCGAGGGGTTTTCCGATGTGACAGCGGCTGTGACCGGGGTGTTGTCCCCGCGTGTGGTCTGAGGAGGCGACGTGGGTTACACGCATTCGATCCTCTTCTACACTCTGGCCACGGTGGCCCTCATCGTCATGGCAGTGGGCGTGGCCGCCCGCGTGATGATCTGGCGACAGGGGAAGGCTCCCTCGTGGCATTCCGCTCTCGACCGGGGCGCTCTGGCTCGCGCCGTCGTCTCGCGGGTGCTGTTCCAAAGCACGATCCGGCGCCAGAGTCTCGTACGTTGGGCCATGCACATGGCCATCTTCTGGGGGTTCGTTCTGCTCTTCGTGGAGAGTCTGTTGCTGATGGTGCTCGACTGGTTCGTACCCGCGGGAAGTTCGGTCGCCGTCTTCTTCGAGGGGTCTGACGGTCACGCGCTGCTCAACGTGTGGGGCGACGTGTGGGGGCTGGTGCTGCTCGCCGGGATCGTGGTCGCCTTGATCAGGCGGTACGTGGTGCGCACGGCCCAGCTCGAGACCCTGGCTGATGACGCAGTCGCTCTATGGTTCCTACTCGGCGTCTCACTCACGGGCTTTGCCGCGGAGGGCGTCAGGCTTGCCGGAGGCGCGCAGCCGGCAGCCGAATGGGCATTCGCGGGCGCGGCGTTCACGTGGGTGGCCGACCTCCCCGGGGTGGAGAGCCCGATGACCCTCTTCTATGTGCATGGCCTGGCGTCGTTGGCGTTCCTTGCGTACATCCCGTACAGCAAGATGGTGCACATGCTCACCGCGCCGATCGAGATGTCGCTCGCGGCGGCGACGGCACGCGAGAGAAGCGAGGCGATATGACCCGCGACATGGATTGGTCGATCCTGAGCTGGAAGCAGGGTCTGGAACTCGACGCGTGCGTGCGCTGCGGCGAGTGCACGAACTGGTGCCCCGTCTACGAGATCGAGCAGCGCGAGGAGGTGACGCCCAGAGGCAGGTCGCGGTCGTTGCGTCGGCTTCGCGGCGGCGAAGGCGGTCTTCTCTCGCGCTTGGTCTCCGGACCTCCGCTGTCCGACGACGAGTTCGCCCGACTCAAGGAAGACCTCTATCAGTGCACCACCTGCGGCCAGTGCCACTTCGTGTGCCCCACAGGTATCGACACCATGGACCTGTGGGAGAGCGTGCGTGCGGTGTTCGCCGCCGCCGGGGAAGGGCCGTTGCCTCCGCACGAGGCCCTCTACCGGAACATCGCCGAGTACGACAACCCCTGGCAGCAACCCCGCAGTTCGCGCGATAGGTGGGCTGTCCGCGCCGCCAAGGGCAAGAACGCCGAGATCGCGAAGGTGGCGACGGCTGCCCCGGGCACGTCGGAAGTGCTTCTGTTCGTGGGGTGCACCGCGTCGTTCGACATGAACCTCAAGCAGGTCGCGATCAACACCACGAAGGTGCTCCAGAAGGCGGGCATCGACTTCTCCATCCTCGGTCAGGCTGAACGCTGTTGCGGCAGCACCATGCGTCGGGTGGGGATGCTCGACCGCTTCGAAGAGCGGGCGAAGGAGAACATCGAGCAGTTCAACGGGCTGGGCATCAAGACGCTCGTCACCTCATGCTCCGGGTGCTTCAAGACCATCGGCCGGGACTACCCGAAGGTGGGCGAGCTCGATTTCGAAGTGCTCCACGTGTCGCAGTACCTGCTGCGGCTCTTGGAGGAGGGCGCCCTCACGCTCGACACCGAGGTGCCGCTGGTGGTGACCTATCACGACCCGTGTCACTTCGGACGGCACGCCGGGGTGTTCGAGGCCCCGCGGAAGGTGCTCGGTCAGATCCCGGGCCTCGAGTTCAGGGAGATGGAGCGCATCAAGGAGAACAGCCGGTGTTGCGGCGCGGGGGGCGGCGTCAAGGCCGCGTACCCCGGCCTTCAGGGCAGTATCTCGCACGCCCGCATCAAGGAAGCGGAGGCTACCGGCGCCGAGGCTCTCGTCTCGACGTGTCCCTTCTGCTACCAAGGGCTGCAGGTGGGCATGACAGGTGCGGGTTCCGCCCTGCGGATGATGGATCTCACGGAACTGGTGTCCGCGGCGATAGGCGGCACGAGCGTGGATGTCGCGGCTGCGGCGCAGGCCGATGGCGAAGGCGCCGTTGAGGTGCCGACCGAAGTCGAGGCGCCCTCTGCGGCGCCCTCGGCGGCGCCCTCGGAAGCGCCGGTCGAGGGGTGACACGTGGCTCGTCGTACTGAGCGGCGCACCGCTGAAGTACGACTCGCCGACCTCGGCGTGGGGGTGTACGGCGGTGCGGGGGCGTCGCACTCGTGGACGTGGTTGGTCGACTGCTTGGAACGGCTGGGGTTCTCGCGTGTGGCCGTGTTCGACGAATCGGCGGTGAGGACCGGGGCCCTCGACTCCGTGGACGCGTTCGCCGTGGGTGGCGGCGATCCGGTCGCCATGGCGCTCGGCATGGGAGCGGAGGGCGCTGCGGCCATCGGGCAGTTCGTCGACGAGGGCGGACTGTACGTAGGGTTCTGTGCCGGAGCGTACCTGATCATGCGCATAGAGTACGAACCCCTTGAGCCCTTCACGTTCACGGATGTCACTGCCGACAACATCGTCCATCACCTGCCGCCGATCCGCGCGCTGCCACAGAAGGCCGCCACGGCCTACGGTGGCCGGTACGCGTTGCACCCGGTGAGGGAGCGCGTGCGCTTCGCGGTGTGCGATACGGACCTTGGCGGCTCGGAGGAGCTCGTCGACGCTCCCCTGTACGGCGGCCCTCCGATGGTCCTCTCGTCGAACGAGGTCGAGTTGGCCCGCTTCGATTCCTTCTGCCCGGACACCTTGTTCTTGGTAGACGAGACCTTGGCTTCCCGCATGCTCGTCGGCGGCTCCGCGGGCTTCACCAGGAGGAGGGGCTCGGGCACGCTGTGCGCCTTCGCACCCCACCTCGAGCATCCTGGTTTCCCCCGAGCGAACGCGATGCTGGGCCGCCTCATCGAGCGGGAGTCGCCTCGAGGTTCGGGCACACGGGAGTCGGCGGTGGAGCCGGCCCCGCATCTGCTCGACGGTGCCTTCCGGGCTCTGGTGGGTGAAGCGAGGATCGTGGCCTTCTCGCTCGAATCGTCATCTGCAATCTGGCTGCTCGGCCACAAGTACTACGATCCGGGGAAGATCCCTGAGTTCCTCGATGCCGTGTGGCGACGCCTGCCCCATGGCGCGCGGGGGAGCGACATCGTGGGGCTCTATCGACCCGGGGAGGTGACGCGGCTCGAGGAATCCGCCGCATGCGTGGGTGCCCTGCTTCGCCGGCTCAAGGGCTGCCTCGCGGATCCCATCGAGGGGCGGGACGTCGCATCGGTGCTCTTCCCAGAATTGAGCAGCATGGCAGCACTGTTCTTGAACGGTTACTTCAGGGGCGTGCAGGCTGATCTTTCTCGCGGCCGCTCTCTTCGGGAGGCGGGCTGATGTTCGCGGCTGAGTGGCGCCTGCTGAAAGAGGAACTGCAGAGCAGTGGGGTCTTCGTCGAATCTGGGCAACAGGGCCTCGAACTCGGGTCCGGCGACCCCGCGGGCGCCGCTCCGCCTGCCATACGCAGAGGAGGAGCCGGACCGGCTCAGGGGCTCACGCTCTTGGTGGACGGAAGGGTGGTCTCGGTGCCCGTGGTCCGAGGGGCCCAGGCCGCGTATCGCCTTGTGGTCGGCGCCGGTGGAACCGTCCTGCATGGGCATGGTCGCGGCCCGTTTTCGGTCGACGTCCTGCCCGCTGATCCTTTCGCGGATATGGTCACCAGTGACGGCGTCAGCTATGGGCACGTCGCGCTGATACACGGCGGCGATTGTCTGGCGTCCACGGTGATCCAGACGTGCGTGTTCTGGAGTACCGCTCGTGCCTGTCGCTTCTGCGCGATCGGCGCGAGCTTGCGCGACGGTCGCACCGTCGCGCGCAAGAGCGCCGAGCAACTGGTCGAGGTGGCCTCTGTGGCCGCTGCTCGGGGGCTCGCGTCTCACGTGGTGCTGACCACCGGCTGCACCGAGGACGGGGGCGAGGAACTGGCCCATCTAGCGTCGTGCACGCGGGCTCTCAAGGAGTCGGTCGATCTCCCGGTGGGAGTGCAGCTCAGGCCGCCGCGTGATCCCGCTGCGTTCGAGGTATTGCGATCCGCGGGCGTGGATACCGTCGGCCTGCACATCGAGAGCCTGGACCCGCGGACTTTGGCCTGGGTGGCGCCGACCAAGGCCGAGATCGGATGGAGGGGCTATGTGGAGTCGTGGCGTCAGGCGGTAGCGGTGTTCGGGCGCGGTCAGGTCAGCACGTACGTGATCATGGGACTGGGTGAGCACCCCGGCCTCACCGCGCGTCGCTTGCGCAGGGTGGCCGAGTTGGGTGTGTTCCCGCACGTCGTGCCCTTCCGCCCGGTGCCGGGATCGCTCTTGGAGCACCATCCCACCCCGTCGGCGGATCTGATGAGGCAGGCATACGCCGCGGCGGCCGGAGCATTGAGGGCTGCGGGCCTGTCGCAGTCGCGGATCAAGGCGGGTTGCGGCCGCTGTACCGCCTGTTCCGCTCTGCCTGAGTGGGAGTCCCAGCCGTTGGTGATCACGGACGGCGGTGTCTGTGGGGAGTTCGGGGCTGTGCGTCCTGTTGCGGTCGCTGTCGACGGCGCGGGGGTGTGAGCGCCGTGGCCCTCGAGGTCCGCACCGCCAGGCATGAGGAGCTGGAGGCAGCCTTCGCGATCAGGCGTGAGGTCTTTTGCGGCGAACAGCAGCTCTTCGCCGACTGCGACCAGGACGAGCACGATCATTCGGCAGTCCACCTGGTGGCCGTGTGCGACGGGGTGGTCGTTGGCACCGTGCGCCTCTACGAACGAGACGCCGGCGTCTGGGTGGGCGGACGGCTCGCGGTGCGTTCGGACAATCGCGGGGCCGCCGGGTTCGAGCTGGTGAGACACGCCGTGCGTGAGGCGGCGCTGCGCGGAGCGCAGGTGTTCCTGGCCGTGGTGCAGGTGCGCAACGAGCGGTTCTTCCACCGGCTCGGCTGGGTCACCGTTGTGACCACGGAGGGCGTCGCCGGGGTGCCGCACGTGCTGATGAAAGCTCCCGACGTGAGATTGCGCGAGCGGGGGGCGAGGGCGTCATGAGTTCGCGCGAGCAGGGGGCGAGGGCGTCATGAGACCAACGGGCGATCCGCCCTCCGCGGAGGAGGTGCGCAGACTTCTGAGCGACTCGATCGCACTCGCTCGGAAACAGCCGATCGGGGCAGTCGTCGAGACTCTGTCCGCCGGCTTCGTGCCCGACGGGTGGCCTGTCGCCTTCGGTGAGGACGCGGCTCCTATCCCGTTCGGAGACACCCACCTGCTGCTGGCGGCTGATGGGCTTGCGACGGAACTGCTCGAAGACCCGTTCTGGGCCGGGTACTGCGGGGTTCTTGTCAACGCCAACGATATCGCCGCCATGGGGGGCCGCCCCCTGGCCATGGTGAACGTCCTCGGCGGCGGGGACTCCTTGTGGCGTGAAGAAGTCGCCCGGGGGCTGGCGTTCGGATCCAAGCACTTCGCTATCCCTATGGTCGGAGGTCATCTGCACCCGGATGGCCCGGGGAAGGCGTTGTCGGTGGCGATACTGGGCGCAGCGGCGCGCCTCATCCCGAGCTGCAGTGCGTTGCCCGGTCACTCGATGGTGCTGGTCGTCGATGTGGAGGGTGCGTGGCACGATCCATTCCCGAATTGGGATTCCACATCGTGGCGCCCCTCCGAACAGGTGTGCGCGCGCCTCGCCCTACTGCCCGAACTCGCTGAGGCGGGCTTGGTGGTGGCGGGCAAAGACGTCAGCAATCCCGGCCTACTCGGAACCGCGCTGATGATGCTCGAGAGTTCCGGGGTGGGGGCGCTGGTCGACGTGGCTGCCTTCCCGCGCCCTGAGGGAGTGGGGGCGCTCGATTGGCTTGGAGCCTATCCCGGGTGCGGTTTCCTCCTCGTCGTGCGCCCCTCCGACGTGGAGGATGTGGTGTCGCGGGCGGCTGCTGTGGGCTTGGCGGGTGCACGCGTGGGCGAGGTGGTCGCGGGGTCGGAACTTTCCATGAGGGTCGGCGGATCGACTGCTGCCCTGTGGGATCACAGCCTCGAGCCGGTCACCGGGGTGCGCGTGCGGTGAAGCTCAGGCGCGATGCGAACCCCCCACGGGATCAACCCCCCACGGGATCCGAATCGATCGCCGGGGCGGCCGCTGTAAGACGTTCCTCACGGTGTTGGTGTCGACTACAACTTCGCAGCCGATTAGGCAGGGTGTTTCTGTGCCCAGGCACATCACTACTCCGTCTTGCTGCTGTTAGGGTGATTGCGAGCGTTCCGGAGGGGGGCTTCGATTCGCGTTCATCTCGCCTGAGGGGGGACTGGGGTGGCTGTTCACACTAGATCGGACTCGGTGTCATGTGCTTCGGCGGCCGAGGCTCTTCTGGTGAGCATGGAGGCTCGTGGCGCAAGCGTGATCTTTGGGAACCCTGGGTCGTCCGAGATCGCCCTCATCGAGGCCTTGGCCGATCGCGGGTCCCCTGAGTTCATCCTGGGTCTCACGGAACCCGCCGCCGTTGGAATGGCAGATGGCTATGCCGCCGTGACTCGGACCCCGGCCGTGGTGACCGTTCACGCGGGCCCCGGTCTTTCCAACGCCTTGTGCGCACTCGGGAATGCCCAGCGCGGCGGGACGCCGCTAGTGGTGGTCGCCGGACAGCAGGATTCGCGCCACCTCTCACAAGACCCGATCCTGTCGGCCGATCTCGTGGCGCTGGCCGATCAATACTGCAAGTCGGCGGTGCAGGTGGCGCGCCCCGAGGATGTGCCCGCCGAGTTCGCTCGATTGTGGGATCTCGCTCGCACCTTCCCCACTGGGCCCACCTTCCTCGCTGTGCCCATGGATGTGTTCGGCGCGGGGCCGGTGATGGTCACTCCGCCCGCCGAAGTCATGCTGGACGTGCCGGCGGATGCGGAGACTATCGCTCACGTGCTCGACCTGGTTCGACAAGCGGCCTCTCCGGCCGTCGTCGCCGGCGACCAAGCGGGCATGGATGGGGCGGAAGACATGTTGTCCGCTTTGTGCGCGGCCATCGACGCACCGCTGTACGCGGAGCCGGCGGCGGCCCGTATGGTGCTGCCGTTCACGGATCCGGCGTGGCGTGGGTACCTTCCTCTCTCGCCTTCCGGAGTGAGGGCCGCGCTCGCGGATCACGATGTGGTGCTCGTGATCGGGGCGAGGCCCTTCACGCGCTGGCTCCACGAAGATGTCTCGGCGCTCTCGCCTGAGCAGACGCTCGTCGTCGCCGATCCACGCGCGTTCCGTCCCTTCCCGTGCCGCACGGTGCAGGTGCCGGCCTCCCCGGCGGCCTTCATCTCCGGACTATTGGACGCCCTCGGGGTCGATCGACCGATGAAGAGGACCTCCGGCGCTGAGGCCGCGGTGCAGATCGGCGTCCTCCCGGCCGAGGAGACGCAGGCAACCGTCGTGGCAGGGGCACCCTCGGGTGCCGCGGTCATCGCCGACGCGGAGGGGCGGCGACCCACGATCCCCGACGCCCTCGCCGCCCTGTTGGCCGCGCTGCCCGCCGACGCCGCGGTCGTGGACGACTCGGTGACGGGTGAGGGCTATGCGCGGGAGATCCTTGAACGCACCGGCGTGGCGGAGTACTACTCCTGCAAGGGAGGAGGGCTTGGTTGGGGAGTAGCCTTCGCCCTTGGTGTCGCTCGCGCCCGCCCGTCACGGCCTGTGCTCGCCATCCTCGGCGACGGCACCTTGCAGTACGCGGCGCCGGCGCTCTGGACTGCGGCGCACCTCGGTCTGTCCGTGGTGTTCGCGGTACTCCGGAACGACGGCTACGGCATCCTGAAGTGGGTCGAGCGTTCGCGCCGCGGAGATGATGCCGCGGCGGTCGGGCTCGATATCGAAGACCCTGAAGTCGATCTGGTGGCCCTGGGCATGGCATACGGTGTGAAGGCCAGCCGCGCCGACGGCCCTCGTGAGATCGAAGAACTCGCCCGTGCCGCGTGGCCCGGGCCGTATCTCATCGACATCCCCGTCGACCGTGCGGTCCTCGACTATGAGTAGTCGTGCTGCAACCGAGACGGGTACGGTAGATCGAGTGCCCGAAGGGGGTCAGGCTTGAGTATCGTCATGTTCGAGGCGGCACCTGCAGAGATCGACGCGCTGCCCGCCGACGTGCGGGCCCGCATGCGGCTTGAGAGCGGGACGCTGGCCGAGGCGGCTCACCGTCACACCGACTGCACGCTTGCGATCGTGGAGCTGGGTTCTTCCGTGGGACCGGCCGAACTCGATCAGCTCCCCGGTCTTCGTGCGCTGTTGACGCGCACCACCGGCCTCGACCACGTGGATCTAGCCGAGTGCGAGACCCGAGGGATAGCCGTTGATACGGTCGCCGGCTACTGCACGGTGGCCGTTGCCGAGTTCGCGCTGACCCTCATCTTCCACTTGGCCCGAGGGCGTCAGATTGCGGAGGGTCTCACCGACAGCCTCGGCGCAGAGATCGCCGGTCGCACCGTGGGGGTGTTGGGTGGGGGTCGGATAGGCCAGGGCGTCGCCGAGGGGCTTCGCGGCCTGGGGTGCCGGGTGTTGGTGTACGACCAGCGACCCGTTGAAGGCTTCGAGCAGCTGGGCCTGACTAAGGTCCTTGCGAAGTCTTCGGTGATCAGCCTGCATCTCCCCGGTGAGGCAGGGCGAGTGTTGGGTCTCGAGGAGCTTCGCTCGCTGCCGTCCGGGTCGTTTGTCGTGAACACCGCTCGGGCCTCTCTCGTAGACCACGATGCTTTGCTCGAGGTGATCGAGGACGGGCACGTCGCGCGTGCGGCACTCGACGTCGGCCCATGGGAGACCGACCCTGGGTGGCTCGATCGCCCCGATGTGGTGCGTCTCCGTGACTCAGGCCATCTGGTCATCACCGATCATCTTGCCTGGGCGACCGAGGAAGCATTCGCCCGCTATATCGAGATCGTCGCCAACGCGGTCCGCACGTGGTCGGAGTGAACCGCACGGAGTCATCTACCGGGAAGGAGGAGGTCCCAATCGGCTTGAATCACGTCCATATGCGACTGCGCCATCGTTGTTGGTATCCAGAGTGCTCCGAAGGTTCCGGGTCGCTCGGTCTTCCCACCAGGGGGTCATGAGATGTCTGCTCGTAGGAAAGTGAGCCTAGTGCTCGCTGTCGTCATCGTCGTCACGCTGCTCCTGTCTCTCGCAGGCTGCGGCGACACGACCACCACCACGGCACCGCCTGCCACAACCGAGACCATGGCTGCACCGGTCACCACCGAGACCACCGTAGCGGATCCGTACGCCGACATCCGCGACAAGTACAAGGGCGAGAAACTGATCGCCACAGCGTGGAGCGGCCCCTATACCGAGATGTTCATCGAGGTGTTCGCCAAGCCGTTCATGGAGATCACTGGAGCCGAGGTCGAGGTGCAGGGAGTATGGACCGAGATCCCGAGCAAGATCAAAGCAGCTCCGGCCGACGATCCGCCGTTCGACGTGACCATCGGCGATGGCTCGGTGTACTACGCGGTCATCGAGGACAACCTCTTCCTGCCGATCCGCCCGGAGAACATCCCCAACATGGCCGACACCTTCCCGGCCCTCTTGGCGCAGAAGCCGGCCGCTGATGGCTTCGGTGTGCCGTTCGACGGCGCGTATGCCGGCATCGTGACGGCTGCAGGCACCGACTTGACCAAATGGGCCGACTTCTGGGACAAGCCCGAGCTCAAGGGCAAGATATCGTTCGACAAAGGCTTCTACTACAGCATCTATCCGGCCATCTACGCCCTCGGTCTGGACCCGCGCGAAGCTCTCACCGACCCTGCTCTCACCGACCAGGTGTTCGCCAAGACCAAAGAGCTTGCTCCGAGCATGCTGAAGTGGTACGAATCGGGTGGAGAGTTCTTCGGCCTTCTCGAGCGGGGTGACCTCACGGCCGGCTACTACTACGCCACGCAGTCGGCGATGGGCGACGTGGGCGAGCGCCTCAACCTCACCACGGTCATCCCGACCGACGGTCAGGTCGGATACATCGACTACTTCTTCGTCGTGCGCGGCACCAAGCACCAGGATCTGGGCGAAGCGTTCATCAACTTCATCACGTCGCCCGACCGCCAGGAAGAGTGGTGCGCGCGGCAGTGGATGGGCATCGCCAACAGCAAGGTGACCCTGCCTGACGGAGTACCCTACGATCATCCTCCGGTGTCCAACGAGGACTGGGAAGCGTTCCATGACTACGACTGGGACATCTTCTACCAGGATTGGGACAGTTGGGACAGCCGTTGGAAGAAGGAGATCCTCGGACAGTGACAGACGTCTCGGTCCAACCGATGAAGGACAGCGTGGCGCCCCCCGGTGGGGGCGCCACTACCCCCGACCTCGAGGTGCAGGGTCTGAGTAAGCACTTCGGCCCGGTCGTGGCCGTGGATTCCATCGACTTCTCGGTCGCTTCGGGCGAGTTCGTGTCGATACTCGGACCGAGCGGCTGTGGCAAGACCACGACACTGCGGATGGTGGCTGGACTCGAGGAGGTCACGGCCGGTCGTATCTTCATCCGAGGCAGCGACGTGACTCACCTGCCGCCCGAGAAGCGGAACACCGCCATGGTCTTCCAGAGCTACGCGCTCTTCCCGCACATGAACGTGCACGACAACGTGGCCTTCGGCCTGAAGATGCGGGGCGTGAGCAAGGCCGAGATAGACGACCGTGTGGCGACGGCGATGCGACGGGTGCGGCTTGAGGGCTACGAGAAGCGGAAGCCCTCGCAGCTCTCCGGGGGGCAGCGGCAGCGGGTCGCTGTGGCGCGAGCCATCGTGGTGGAGCCGGCGATACTACTGCTCGACGAGGCACTCACCAACCTCGACAGGCGACTGCGTCAGCAATTGCAGCTTGAGTTGAAAGAGCTACAGGTGGACCTTGGGATCACCTCGCTGTTCGTGACACACGATCAGGAGGAGGCTCTCACCATGTCCGATCGCATCATCGTGATGGACGAGGGCCTCATTGCGCAGGACGCGGAACCCAGCGAGGTCTACGACCGGCCGGCCTCGGCCTTCGTTGCCGGCTTCATCGGGGAGTCGAACCGACTCGATGGGTCCGTCGCGGCCGGCAGCGGCGAGACGTGCACGGTCCGAACGGAGAGTGGACTCGACCTGATGGGGATCCACTCCGGCGACGTCGGCCAGCAGTGCGCCGTCATGATACGGCCGCGGGCGATCACGCTCCACGCGGACCGGCCCACCAAAGACAACGTGATCGAGGGCGTGGTCAAGCTGTGGGCGTACAAGGGTGAATCGTACGAGTACGTGATAAACCTGCCAGATGGCGGAGATCTGCTGGTGGACCTGCCGAGGCGCGAAGCGGTGTTCGAACGAGGCGACCGGGTGTTCGCCGCGTTCGACGCTCGTGATGTGATCGTGGTGGAGAGGGCCTGATGGGTGACGGTACGGCTTCCGAGACTCGTGGCGGGGCGTCACGCGGCTCCTGGGCCCGACTTGACAGGGTGTGGCTCGCACTGCCTGCCGTAGTTCTGACTGCCCTCTTCTTCATCGTACCTATCATGTTCATGGGACGGATCAGCCTCTCGGTGCACGAATCCGGCAGCGCGTACAGAGAGGGCACGTGGACGCTCGACAGCTACACGACTCTTCTCACCGACGGCTTCTATCTGAGGATCTTCGGCTACACGCTGGGGGTGAGTCTTCTGGTGACGGTGCTGGGTTTGGCCCTCGCCTATCCGTTGGCCTACTGGATCAACCGATGCGGGCCGCGTCTGAAAGTGATCCTGCTGTTCGCTGTCATCGTGCCGCTCTGGACGAACATCCTGGTGCTGATCTACGGGTGGTTGATCATCCTCAGTCCTGGGGGCGCACTCAACGACGGTCTCATGAGTTTGGGATTGATCGACGAACCTCTTCGGGTCGTGTACAACACGTTCGGTGTCGTGATCGGGATCGTCCAGATCACCCTCCCGTATTCGATCCTGATCATGGCGGCGGTGCTCGCCGGGATCGACCGTAGCCTGGTCGAGAGTGCACGAGACATGGGGGCCTCTCGCTTGAAAGCCTTCCTCCACGTGACGCTGCCGCTCTCCGCGCCCGGCATCGCCTCCGCCGCCACGGTGATCTTCGTCTGGGCCATGGGAGAGTACGCGTCGCCTCAACTGCTGGGCAGTTCGGCGGGTAAGTTCGTGTCTCAGGAAATCTCGAGCCAGTTCCTCACCGCGTTCAACTGGCCGAGAGGCGCGGGGCTGGCCGTCACACTGTTCAGCCTCATCGTGGTGGTCTTGGTCGTCGCGCAGAGCGTGGCCCGAGTCATGGCCAGAAGGAACGTCGCGTGAACCCGCGTTGGTCGCTACCATCTCTCTCATACCGCGTGCTGGGCCTCATCGCGGTGATCTTCTTGCTGTCGCCTCTCGTCATCGTGGTCTGGCTGTCGTTCGGCTCGTCACCATATATGGCGAAACCGAGCCTCGATTTCTCGCTCCGTTGGTATGAAGAGATCTTCACCGCCTCTCGCTGGACAGGACCCTTCCAGCATAGCCTCATCATCGCCGCGGGATCCAGTGTGCTGTCGTTGCTTCTGGCCACGCCGGCCGCACTCGGTCTGGCGAAAGCCCAGGGTAGGCGGGCGACCGGCCTGAACTTCGGCGTCATGGTGCCTTTCTTCATGCCCGGACTCATCCTCGCCGTGGGGCTCCTGATGTTCGCGAGTAGGATAGGGCTAAGCGGGACGTTCCCGGGCGTCATGATCGCCCATTCATTGTGGGGCACGCCCATCGCCTATCTCGCGATACGAGCAGTGTATGCCGGCACGGATACAGCGGCGGAAGAAGCCGCCCGGGTACTTGGGGCGGGGCCGTTGCGCACGTTCTTCCTGGTGACGCTTCCGAGCATCCTCCCGGGAGTGGCCGCCGGTGCGCTCTTCGCGTTCGTCATCTCGTTCAACGAGTTCATGATGTCGCTGTTCCTCACCGCTCCGCGCACGGTGACCCTGCCCGTGGTCATCTGGACATCGCTTCGCTATGAGGTGAGCCCTGCGGTGGCAGCCATCGCCTCGGTGTTCATCGGCATCTCGGTTATCGCCGTGATCATCGGGCTCCGATTGGTGGGAACGCGAGGTCTCTTGCAGCTGACCGCTGTGGACGCTGCCAAGAGGTAGTGGGATGGAGCGGTTGGGCCTAGTCCCGACCGCTCCCGTGTCCCCTAGACGCCGGCCGCCGAGGTGTCGCTCAGGTCGAGCAGGCGCAGGGCGATGGTGAACATGGTGCGGTCGTTGCTCGACTGAAGAGAGCGGCCCGTGACTTCTTCGATGGTCTTGAGCCGGTACCTGACCGTGTTCGGGTGAACGAAGAGGCGATCCGCTGCCTTCTGCGTGTCTGCATCCACCTCGAGGTACGCCTGCAAGGTCGAGAGCAGGTTCGACCGTCCGCGAAGGCCCTCCGGTCCGAGCAGCGGGGCGAGGACGCCGCGGGCGTAGTCGAGCGCTCTGTCGGAGGTCGCCAGATCGAGGAGCACGTTGTCGAGGCCGAGGTCCTCGGCGCAGAGTGCTCCACCCTGCGACTGCGTGCGGCGGAGGATGGTCATGGCCCGCGTCGCCTCGGCGTGGGTCGCCCGGAGCCCCGATAGCGGCGGGGCCGGCCGGCCCACCGCGACCCACACTTTGGCCGTGCGGAGGTGGCGGGTGAGTCGGAGGTAGAACTCCGCGAGATCTTTGCGCTCGCGGGCCTCATCATCCTGTGCCACCTGCTTCAGGGCAATGGAAGTAGGGCCGACGAAACGTATCACGGGCTCGTAGTCGGAACTCCGGCAATAGAGCTCCACCAGAGGCCGCAGGTATTCGATCGACCGTTCCTTTCGCGACGTGCCGCCCTCGAACTCGATCTCGATGAGCACGATGCGGCAGGGCATGCTCACGTCGTACCCCCAGGACGCCAAGCGATGGAATGCCAGCGGGTCGGAGAGCTGGTCGTGGGTGATGAGTGTGTCGAGCAAGTTCCCCACCAAGCGCTGTTCGGTGACCTCTTCGACTCTCAGGGTGCGGTACTCGGTTGCGGCAACCAACCCGGCCGCCTCGATCGCCCACAGTGCGAGATCGGTCATCTGCTGATCACGCACCACCCCGACGAAACCGCGCATGCGGTTCTCGAAGTTGATGGGAGCGATGAAGGCCGCCTTCTGGCCCGTCCCCAGCCCCGAATCGAGGGAGACGATCTTGTTGAGTCGGAAGAGCCTGTCGAGACCGGCGGCCGCGCCGATCTTCTGCGAGTAGTGTTTCAGGTGCATGATGACCGAAGGATCACCGGCATCGTCCGTTCGAAGAGGAGCAGAGCCTTTGGGCGACAGGTTTAGGTAGGTGGAGAGCATCTCGCCCCTGCGGTTGGTGATGAAGGCTGAGCACGAGAGCGATTCACCGAGGACCTGAGCTATGGCCGAAAACCCGCCTCCGCTCAATTGGGCCTCCATCAGCCGGCGCAGGATCGCCTGCCCTTGCCTCAGGATCTCGGCGTCCTTTTCGAGTAGAAGGCCGGCCACCGCTTTCGTCACGTCCACGAATGGGATGTTCTGGGGGAGCTTGAGGAAGGGGATGGAGAACCGTTCCGCGTCGGCCAACATGCGGTCGGGTATCTCCTTGAGTTCGTAGCCGGTCTTCATGAGGAAGGCGGCGATGCCCACCTCGCCCACGTGCTGCATCACGCTGGCCTGTAGGTCCGGGTTGTCCTTGAACCCGTAGCCCGTACTGCAAAGCAGTATCCCGGGGGATGGGAAGTAGGGGTCTTCGAATATCTCGACGATGTGTGTCCAAGATATCTCGTTGTCGAGGCCCCTCGCCCCGGCAAGCAGCTGCGCCTGGGTCAACGGCCATGTCTGAAGTGCTTGGCGGACTGTCACGGTCACGCGTGTTCTGCTCCCCTCCGAAGGTATCGGGGTTCGTCCCATGGGCAGTTTTGTATGGTGGCACAAGACCGGCCCCTCGTCTACCCGCCCTTCTGGGGTTTGCCACATGGATGACCGGTCCAGCCGGTGCTACTCTGAACCCAGAACGCGGGAGTCTTGGTAGACAGAGGGGGTTTCTTGGATGGATACAGAAGCGTTACTGGCTGAGATCCGTGCGGCGGTCCTGGACGGCGAGCCATCGTTGGTGAAGTCACTCACCGAGAAGGCCCTCGAAGCGGGGCTTCCGGCTCTGACCATCGTGAGCGAAGGCCTGACCGAAGGCATCCGCAGCGTGGGCGTGGAGTTCCAGAAGGGCTCGTACTTCCTGCCGGACCTGGTGCGCGGTGCGCAATCGATGGAGATCGGGCTCGAGGTACTTCAACCGCTCTTGACGGGTGCCGGCGAAGAGATGCCCACACATGCGCGGGTGGTGCTCGGCACCGTGCACGGCGATCTGCACTCCATCGGGAAGAACATCGTCGCCGCGATGCTGAAGGCCTCGGGTTTCGCCGTCGACGATCTCGGGGTGAACGTGCCCGTGGAGGTCTTCGTGGAGAAGGTGCGGGAGACCGAAGCCGGGTTCCTCGGATTGTCCGCCCTCCTCACGACCACGGTGCACCAGCAAGAAGCCGTGATCAAGGCGTTGGAGGCGGCGGGGTTGCGTTCGAAGGTCAAGGTGCTGCTCGGAGGCGCGCCTATCGATCAGGATTGGGCCGACCGGGTGGGTGCCGACGGGTTTGCGCCCGACGCCGCCCGCGCGGTCGAGGTCGCCCGGGAACTGGCCGGGATCCGTTGAGACGGCAACGAAGGGAGTGCGCATCATGAAGTTCTTAGAGGTGCTCAGCCCCGAGGATCTGGACGCGATCCACGCGGCCACGCTGGAAGTCCTGGGGCGCACGGGCATGCTCATCCAAGACGCCGGTGCCCGCGAGCGTCTCGAAGCGGCCGGCTGTGGCGTGCGGGGAGAACGTGTCACGTTCCCGGCGGACCTGGTCGCCAGGGCGGTGGAGTCGAGTCCGGCGGAGTTCTCGCTCTGCGGCCGCATCCCCGAGCATGATTGTCCCCTCGTGCCGGGGCGCTTCTACACGCTGTCTACCACCGGGAGCCCGTTCGTCATCGATCACGAGACCGGGGAACGACGCCATGCCCTGGTCAAGGACGTGGCCGACTTCACCCGGCTTGTGGACGCCCTTCCCAACACGCACATGGCTTCCCCGGCTACCCCGAAAGACGTGGAGCCCGAGATAGTGACCCCCGTGCGGGTGGCCACGATGCTGAGGAACACGACGAAGCCGCTCAGGGTGGCGGTGGAGTCGGGCGACGAGGTCCGCTACTCGCTGAAGATAGCGGCCGCGGTCCACGGCGGCATGGAGGCGCTGGTGGCGCGTCCTCAGCTGCAGATCTCCGTGTCCCCGCTGAGCCCGCTCACCCTGTCGGGGGATTCGACCCGAGCACTCATGGTGGCGGCTGCCGCGGGTGTGCCCCTTGGGGTGATCCCGGCGCCGATCGTGGGAGCTACCGGCCCGATGTCCTTGGCCGGCTCCCTGGTGCAACAGAACGCCGAGATCCTGGCCGGGCTCGTGCTTGCGCAGGTGGTCAACCCGGGAGCGCCGATCCTCTATGAACCCCGCCCGACGGTGATGGACATGCGCACGGGACAGAGCATCTGGGGCAACCCAGAGGTCGCGCTACTGTCGGTCGCCACGGCGCAGATGGCGCGCTACTACAAGATCCCCGGTAGCGTCACGGCATTCGGCTCGAGTGCCCGGGCCATGGACGATCAGAACGGCTTCGAGCGTGCGCTCACGCTTCTCCCCGCGGTCCAGTCCGGCGCCAACGTCCTGGCCGCTTTGGGTGGGGGTGACAACGTGATCCACACGTCTGCCGAACTCATCGTGCTCGACGACGAGATCATGGCGTGGGTCACCAGGTTCATGCGCGGCATCACCATGGACGAAGATGCGCTTGGCGTCTCGGCGATCCACGAGGCGGTCATGGGCGAAGGTGGATTCCTCGCCCTCGACCATACGCGCAAGTTCATGAGGGCCGGTGAGGTGTGGACGCCGCGGCTGTCCGACCGCCGGAACTACAGTGATTGGGACAGGGACGGACGGCCGACCATCCAGCAGCACGCACGGGCTCGGGTGACCGAGATCCTCGCCACTCACGTGGTGGAGCCGCTTTCCGACGACATCGAGCGCGAGATCGACGAGGTGATCGCGGAAGCGCGGGCGGACCTCAACGTCGCCTGACCAAAGTGGAGGCGGGGCTGTGCCTTCGGTGAATGCGCGCATCCGGTGCGCGGCCGAGACAGAGGAGTCGGGCCTGTGAGCCTGGTGCTGTTCGAAGTGACGGCGGGCGAGTCGGCGGGCCTCCCGGCCGACGTTCGGAGCAGGGTCCGGCTCGAGCCGCGCACCCTGCATGAGAGCGCGGCAGACCACTCTGACTGCGAGATGGCGATAGTCGAGGTGCGCTCGACGGTGGGCGCCGCCGAACTCGACCGTCTGCCCCGCTTGCGCACGGTGGTCTCACGCACGGCCGGCCTCGATCACATCGACGTGGAGGCGTGCGCCGAGCGGGGTGTGGCGGTCACCCACGCCGGCGAGTACTCAAGCGCGGCTGTGGCCGAGTTCACCATCGCTCTGCTTCTCCACCTGTTGCGAGGCGGACAGATCCGAGGTGGGGCCCTCGGAGCGTTGGGTGGGGAGCTGTCCGGACGCACGGTTGGAGTGGTCGGATTCGGGGGCATCGGCCACCGTGTCGCCATCGCCCTCACGGCCATGGGCTGCAAGGTGCTGGTAGTCACGAGGCGATCCATCGAAAGCGTCGAGACGGCGTCGCTCGAGCAGGTGCTGGAGCGGGCGTCGGTGATCACGCTCCATCTGCCCGGGGAAGCGGGGCTCGTGCTGGGTTCCGAGCAGTTCCACCGCTTGAACCGCGGCGCCCTGCTCGTCAATACGGCGCGGGCATGCCTGATCGATCACGACGCCCTGATCGCCGCGCTTGCCAGCGGCAGGGTGGGCGGAGCGGCACTCGACGTGGGTCCGTGGGAGACCGACCGCAGCTGGCTCGAACGCGAAGATGTGCGGGGCCTCCTCGCGGACGGTCGTCTCGCCGTCACCGATCACGTCGCGTGGGCGACGGAGGCGGCGTTCGAGCGACAGTTGCGCTGCGTTACCGATGCGGTGCGGGCATGGGAGGGTTGACCCGCGCCTTTTGTGCCTGGCCACAAGTGCCGTGAATGCACCGGGAAGTGTTCTGTCCACCCGTACATGGCTCGCAACATCCCGTCGTGTTAGGCTGAGCCGTAGGGGAATCTCTTTGGAATCTGCTTCGGAGGAATACCTGCCATGACGAAGGTCTACACACGCATGGGCGACGGTCACGCGGTCGAGATGACCGTGGACGAGATCCGCGCCGATATCCTCGCCGGCACTGAAGACGCTGCCGACAGGGGCAAGATCCCACCCCTCAGTGAAGGGGAGCGGGACTACCTGCTCGATCTCTTCACCTTCGAAGGGAAGATCGTGGGTGTGGTGCCGGGCGATGAAGTGGTCTTGACCGACGATGGTTCGGTGAACGCGCTCTATGGCGCTCAGAGCTCAAGCGGGGTCGGCGTGCCCATCAGCCGCGAGTCGGCGATCAGGGTGTACGAGCGGGCATTCGCCATGGATACGATGGAAGTCGGACACCCGGACTACTCGTTCAAGCCGGTCAAGCCGATCATCGCACTCGAACTCCAGGCCATGGAGAGCGTGCTGCACACCACCATCATCCCCATGTACTACGGAGCGATGCCCAACTTGGCGCTGTACGCACGCCCGGACGGTCCGTTCGGCAACCCGGCCGATCTCCTTCCTATGGGCAAGATCGACGAAGCTCGATCAGCTCAGGAAGAGGCCGCCGAAGCGTCCACTCGCGACATGATCTATGTCGGCAAGCGCATGGCCGAGGTGGGTGCCGACGGTTTCAACTTCGATACGACGGCGTCGGCCGGCGACGCGGAGTTCCTCGCCACCCTCAACGCCGTGGAAGAGTTGGCGCGCACTACCGACCTCTCCATCGAAGTGGGCATGGCGGCGGAGTTCGTGCTCGGTATGCACGGCAAGGTGACGTACGACGGGGTGCGTCTCGCCGGCCTCTACCCCCACCAACAGGTCAAGCTGGTCGAGAAGGCTGGGGCTCATATCTTCGGCCCGGTCGTGAATACGAACACCCGCAGATCCACCGCCTGGAACGTCTCCCGCGCGGTCACCTTCGTCAAGGCATGTTCCGAGGCGGCCACGATCCCAGTCCACGCGAACGTGGGCATCGGGGTGGGTGGCGTGCCGATGTGCGAGACCCCGCCCACAAGTATGGTCACGCGGGCATCGGTCGCGATGGTGACGATCGGTCGCGTCGACGGATTATAGGTGGGTTCGGGCGATCCCTACGGGATGCCCATCTCACATGCGCTTGCCTCCGGGATGGGGGGCATCCGTACGGCCGGAGATCTGGTCGCGAGGATGCAACTCCACCGCAAGATGCGACTCCCCGAGGCGAAGGCGTATGTGGCAGAGAAACTCCATATAGGCACACGCGAGCTGTCGGATGAGGTGACCATGAGGGAACTGCGCGAGGAACTCGACATCGGGGTGCTGACCTCGATGCCGAAGGCGGCGCGCGGTCTGGAGGCGAAGGCCCGTATCGCTTCGCTGCTCGAGGTGTCGATCCCATCGGTTGTGCGCCTGCGCGAGAAGATAGGACCGGGCTGAGCGGGAACGCCTGAAATCCGGGCTCCCAGGGGGCCCGATTGCGGGTTGACAGGGCGGCGTAGACCCGGAGGTGTTTCCTATTATCGAACGGCGCTATGCGGTTCGGGCATGACGTGGTAGGCTGTCCGACAGCAGCGTGACGGAATGCCCCGTGGGTCGGGCATACTCCTGTGTGACGGCTGTTCGTTGGGGGGGGGATGAAGGGACCATCTGCGAGGATCTCTGCTTCGGGGCTCGTCGGCTCGCACGCGCCGTGCAACCCGCCGTTTCCTGAGCGTGAGTCGTCTGAGCCATCCCGTCTTGGCTACTCCCTGGTGCGCGCTTTGCCGGGCACGTGTCTCGAAAGGAGGGCGTCGAGGCCTTGACACGCGCGGGGAGTGCCCCGCATTGACGAGTCCGATGTGATGGGCGCAAGATGGATCGTCCAGGTGCTTTTCAGCAATCTTCCTGGAAACAGTCGGGTAACAAACTGAGGGGGTCCCATGAGTGACGAGTTGAAGAAGATCGGCGAGATAGTCGTGAGGGAGCGCATGTCTCGGCGCAAGTTCCTGAGGGGCGTCGGGGCAACAGGGGCAGGTCTCGCCCTCGGCCCGTTGCTCGCTGCCTGCGGTGACAGCACCACGACCACCACGGCCGGCGGCACCGCCACCACAGCTGCCGGCGAGACCACGACGACCGTCGCAGCGACCAAGGGCGGTTCGCTGAGAGTGGGTATCGTCGGCGGTTCCGCAAAGGACACGCTGGACCCGGGCCGGTCGTCTTTCGAGCCCGACAACGCGTTCGTCACCCAGTTGTACGACGGCCTCATGGGTCTCGACACCGACTTCCGGCTGGAGAACCGGTTGGCCGAGGCGGTCGAACCGAACGCGGACGCGTCGGTGTGGAAGATCAAGCTCAAGTCCGGTCTTGAGTGGCACGACGGCAAACCGGTCACCGCTGAAGACGTGGTGTTCTCGTTCCAGCGCACCCTTGACCCGGCCGATCCCCTTCTGGGGGCTCCCGGCCTGGGCGGCCTCGAGCCGAACGGCATCGTGAAGATCGACGACAGCACCGTGGAGTTCCGTTTGACCAAGCCTAACGCGATCTTCGCCGAAGGTCTGGCTATGCGGTACAACATGATCGTCCCCGTTGGTTACGACCCGGCGAAACCGGTCGGTTGCGGAGCCTTCAAGCTGGCCGAGTTCCGTCCCGGTGAGCAGTGCAGCTTCACTGCGTTCGACGGCTTCTGGCGCGGTGCGCCGAACATCAGTGATCTCACGATCATCGAGTTCGCCGACGAAGCCGCCCGGGTGAACGCGTTCCTCAGCGACACCGTACACGCCATCACCCAGCTCCCGCGGGCTCAGGTGGGGGTTGTGGAAGCGTCGGCCGGTCACCAGATCCTCCGTGCCAAGACCGGTGCGTGGCAACCGTTCTGTATGCGCATCGATCTCGAGCCGTACTCCGATGTGAGGGTGCGTCAGGCCTTTAGGCTGATGGTAGACCGCGAGCAGATGGTCGAGCAGGCCTATGCTGGATACGGGTGGGTGGCGAACGACATGTACTCGCCGTTCGACCCCGGGTACCCCGTGGATCTTCCCCAGCGAGCGCAGGATCTGGAGAAGGCCAAGGCGCTGTTGAAAGAGGCCGGATACGAGAACCTCCAGGTGGAGCTGATCACCTCCGACGCCATCGGCGGCGGTGTCGTGGCCGCGGCGCAGGTCTTCGCGGAGCAGGCGAAGGGCGCCGGCGTCACGGTGACGGTGAACAAGGTGGATTCGGGCGTCATGTACGGCGACCAGTACCTCACGTGGCCGTTCTCCCAGGACTTCTGGTACACCCGGAACTACCTCTCGCAGGCTGCCGTCGGCACGATGCCGACCGCCCAGTGGAACGAGACGCACTGGGATGATGCCGAATGGCTCAAGCTGGTGGAAGAGGCGTTCCGTACCGGCGACGAGACCAAGCGGAACGAACTCATCACGGCAGCCGCCACCATCGAATACGAGCGCGGCGGCAACATCATCTGGGCGTTCAACGACCAGATCGATGCTCACAGCGAGAAACTGACCGGATTGGCGCCTGACAAATCTGGCATTCCGATCGGCGGCTTCCGCTTCCACAACGTGAGCCTCGCCTAGTATCCGAACGACGATCGCCTACGGCCGGAGCCCCGCGGAAGGCGGCGGGGCTCCGGCTGGCTCTAACTGGGAGGCCCACCTCCGTGCCACCACTTCTGAAGCTCATCCTGATACGACTTGGACTTGGGATCCTCACCCTGTTCCTGGTGTCTGTGATCGTGTTCTGGGCCACCCAGGCACTGCCTACAGATACGGCTCAGGCGATCCTGGGTCGGGAAGCGACCCCGGAGCGCCTCGAGGTGCTGCGTGCCAAGCTCGGCCTCGACCAACCGATCCAGGCGCAGTATGGCCACTGGCTCGCCGGAGTGGCGCGCGGCGACCTGGGAGAGTCACTGGTACAGCAGGATGTGAAGGTGACGAAGCTCCTGAGCAGCCGGGTGGTGAACTCGGGCATACTCGTGCTCGTTGCAGCTCTTGTGAGCGTGCCCTTCTCGATCCTCATCGGCTCGTTGAGCGCCGTCTGGAGGGATACGAAGTTCGACTCGGTGGTGTCGACCGGGAACCTGGCGCTCGCCGCTCTTCCTGAGTTCGTCGTGGGCATCGGTCTCGTCCTTCTCTTCGCGACGAGTGTGTTCAAGTGGATGCCCGCGGTCTCCCGCATCGACCCGGGGGTCTCTCTCGCGAGCCAGCTGGACCTCCTCGTCCTGCCTGCCGCCACCCTTACGCTGGCGGTGGCGCCGTACGTCAGCCGGATCCTCCGTGCTTCCATGATCGAGGTGCTGGAGAGCGAGTACGTCATGATGGCGCGGCTGAAGGGACTCAAGGGGCCTTTGGTGCTCTGGCGTCACGCGCTTCCTAACGCGATCGCGCCGACCCTTCAGGTGATCGCCCTCAACCTGGCGTGGCTCGCCGGTGGCATCGTGGTGGTGGAGTACCTCTTCGCCTACCCCGGTATCGGCCAGTCGCTGGTAGATGCGGTGGCGAACCGTGATCTGCCGATGATCCAGGCGTTGGTCTTGCTCATCGCCGCGGTTTACGTGGTGCTGAATCTGGTGGCCGACATCGCGACAATCCTTGTGAGCCCCCGCTTGCGGACGGGCATGAGATGAGCGAACTCCCTAAGGTCACCGACTCCAACCTGGTGGAGCCCGCCTCGGCGTCGGGGGGCGGCGCCGGTAGCGAGTGGGTCGCTACGCTGCGCAACGCCTGGAGCTTCAACCGCACCCGTATCGGAGTGGGGATCGTGGTCGTGATCGCGCTCTTGGCGGTGCTCGGGCCTGTGTTCGCGCCTCACACTCCCACCGAGTTCGTCGGGGCTCCGTATGCCAAGGCGAGCGGGACGGCCCTGTTCGGCACGGACAGCCTGGGTCGTGATGTGTTGACGCGGGTTCTGTATGGAGGCCGCACCGTGCTGTCGCTCGCCCTGGCCGCGACCATCATCGGGCTGTTCGGGGGAGTCACCTTCGGGCTCATCGCCGGCTACGCCCGCCGCTGGGTGGACGAGACGGTCATGCGCACGCTCGACGTATTGCTGGCCTTCCCCCAACTGGTGCTCGTCCTACTACTGATATCGGTCGTGGGCCCGAAACTCTGGCTCATCGTCCTGATGGTCGGACTGTCCCATGCTCCCCGCATCGCCAGAGTCACCCGCGCGGCGGCGCTGGAGATCTCCCAGCGCGACTTCGTCAAGGCGGCCGAGGCGCTCGGTGAGAGCAAGCTGCGAATTCTCGTGGCCGAGATCCTCCCCAACATCACGAGTCCCCTCTTGGTGGAATTCGGTCTGCGCCTCACGTACTCGATCGGACTGATCGCCGCCCTTTCATTCCTGGGCTTCGGCCTGCAGCCGCCGGCGGCTGACTGGGGTCTCATGATCAACGAGAACCGTATCGGTGTCTCGGTGCAACCGTGGGCGGTGGCCCTCCCGGTGATGCTCATCGGCGTGCTCACCATCGGCACCAACCTCATAGCCGACGGCCTGGGCAGAGCGCTGATCGGGATCGAGCGGACGGGAGGAGAATCGTGAGCGGCCAAGTCGTGCTCACGGTCGAAGACCTCAAGATCGTGATCGAGCCGTCTGGGATCCTGATCGATGACGAGGTGTCGCTCACGATCCGCCAAGGCGAGGTGCTCGGCCTTGTTGGTGAATCCGCCTCCGGCAAGACCACCGTGGCCACGGCGCTCCTGAAGCACCAGAGACGCGGGGCGAAGATCGCCGGCGGTCGCGTTCTGGTCGGGGGCAGGGACGTGCTCGCATTGTCGGGGGAAGAACTCCGGGAAGTGCGCGGAGGGTTGATCTCCTACGTGCCCCAGGACGCCTCCGCGTCGTTGAACCCCGCCGTCCGCATCGGCACCCAACTCATGGAGATCCTCGAGGCACACGACTATGGCGCCTCGGGCTCGGCTCGGACGGAACGGCTCGAAGAGATGATGGCCGAGGTGCTGCTTCCTTCAGACAGGCAGTTCCTCAGGCGGTATCCGCACCAGCTCTCGGGTGGGCAGCAGCAGCGAGTCGCAGTGGCGATGGCTTTCGCCTGCCGCCCCAAGGTGATCGTACTTGACGAGCCCACCACGGCTCTGGACGTGACGACGCAAGCGCACGTGCTTGAGACGGTGAAGGGACTCAGTGAATCGTACGGTGTCGCCGCCCTCTATGTGACTCACGACCTGGCCGTGGTGGCCAATCTGGCAGATCGTATCGCCGTGATGTACGCGGGCCGGTTGGTCGAGGTGGGCTCGCGCAACGACCTGTTCACCCGGTCCTTGCACCCATACTCGCGGAAACTGCTCGCTGCCATCCCTGACCTCACCGGCAATCGCGCGCTTCAAGGGATCCCCGGAAGCGCACCTCGTCCGGGTAGTCGCCCGGAAGGCTGCGCGTTCGCGCCGCGATGCGATTGGGTGATCGACCGGTGTCTCAGCGAGTTCCCGCCTGTTGACGGTCCCGGTGCGGATCATCAGGTTCGGTGCTGGCGGCACGCGGAGGTTGGGGCCGAGCCTATGGGGAGTGATGCCAAGGGTGCGGAGCGGGTCAAGTTCGACCCCTCGCTCGAGAACGTGATCGCCGTGAGCGGGCTCTCCGCCTACTACGGCCGGAAGAAGACCCTGCACGATGTGACGATGCACCTCCACACGCGTCGGTGCATCGCCCTGGTCGGGGAGTCCGGCAGCGGCAAGACGACCCTCGCCCGCTGCGTGGCGGGTCTGCATCACTTCAAGATCGAGGGGAGTATCAAGCACCGCGACAAAGAACTCGCCCGCGACGCCCGCGGCCGCGACCGGGCGACCAGGCAGACCATCCAATACATCTTCCAGAGCCCATACAGTTCTCTGAACCCGCGGAAGACGGTGCGCCAGATCCTCACTCAGCCGCTTCGTGTGTTCTTCGACTTCAGCAAGAGCGAGACCGAAGACCGGGTGGCCTTCGCTCTCGAGCAGGTGGCGCTGGACACTTCGGTGCTTCGTCGCTATCCAGACGAGATGAGCGGTGGCGAGCGTCAACGCGTGGCCATCGCCCGTGCTCTCGCCGCCGAGCCCACAGTGCTGATATGCGACGAGGTGACGTCTTCGCTCGATGTCTCGGTGCAGGCCGCGATCGTGGAACTGCTTGCGCAACTCCAGCACGAGACCGGCCTGAGTATGCTCTTCGTCACCCACAACCTGGCCTTGGTGCGCAGCATCGCGCAAGAGGTGGCGGTGATGAGCGAGGGGCGCATCGTAGAGGCTGGGACGGTGGACAAGGTGCTGGAGGACCCTCAAGCCGACTACACTCGCAAGCTGCTTTCTGACACACCTACCATCTAGGCCGGATATCGACCCGATAGCCAGTCCCGCTGCGGCCTGTTGAGGGTCCCGCGAACCTGGATCGAGCTTGGCGCCGTCCCGGGATCGAAAGGAGTACGCACATGAGCTTCAGAGACAAGCCGCGGAGCGACGACGCCGCCGGAGTCCCCATGCTCCGCTTCGAACTGCTGAGTCAAGAAGGCCGCGAAGCGGTGCACCAAGCGACTCTCGAGGTGCTCTCCGAGGTGGGGATCAAGGTAGCCGGTGAAGAGGCCCACGAGGTGCTCTCTGCGGCCGGCTGCACCGTGGATAGCAGCACGAGCGTGGTCCGTTTCCCGGCGAGCGTGGTGGAAGACGCTGTCGCATCGGCCCCAGGCAAGATCCTTCTCGCCTCACGGGACGGGCAGCGCGACTACCTGATGGGTGGCCGAGTCGTGGGCTACACCAACTTCGGCGAGGGCACCAAGGTCGTCGACCCCGAGAGCGGAGAACTGCGCGACTCCACCCTAGAAGACCTGGCCCAGAGCGCGCGCCTCTGCGACGCGATGGACATGACCAATACCTATGAGCGTGCCCTCACCCCCGGTGGCGCCCCCGAGCACGCTCACGATATCTATGTGCTCGATACGTGCATGCGGAACACCACGAAGCACATCCACATGGGGGCCAACAGCGGCGCCCACGTGGAGCTCCTGGTTGAGATGGCTTCCGCGGTGGCGGGAAGCAGGGAGAGCCTTCGTGAGCGCCCCCTCTTCTCGCTGAACACGTGCCCCACGAGCCCTCTGCAACTACACACCGCTTCCACCGAGTCCATCATGTACGGAGCCCGGCACCAAGTTCCGGTGAACGTGCTCTCCATGGCCATGGCGGGAGCGTCTGGACCTATCAGCCTCTCCGGATCGCTGGTCACCCACAACGCCGAGGTGCTTTCCGGCATCGTGCTCTCCCAGGCCACCCGACCGGGGGCTCCGGTCATGTATGGCAGCAGCACCACCACCTTCGACATGACGTACGCCACAGCTCCGGTGGGCGCGCCTGAACTCGCCATGATCTCCGCCTCCGTAGCCGAGATGAGCGACTTCTACTATCTGCCCTGCTGGGTAGCGGGTGGTTAGGGCGACAGCAAAGT
>JAGXFW010000013.1 GCA_024637035.1 Actinomycetes bacterium | reverse complement strand
ATGCGATCCCAGGACTAGTGAACGGGCAGTTCCTCCAGCCGCTACTCGAGCTGCCCGCGAATCTCCCCCTTGGGATGAGCGCTCGTCCCCACATTGAGGTAGACGGCGCCAGCCTCTATGAGGGCCACGAAGTCCGCGATGGTCTTGCCCTTGAGGGGGCCCTCCAGCTTGACCGCGGAAAAAGAGCCCTGGGTGAGAGTTCCACTGAAGGCGCCACTCTTGGTGGGGCCGCCATAGACGGTGAGGAGCGTAGCGCCGGTGGCTCCGGCCTTGCCTTCATGTAGGCGGGCAACGGTCACGTTGGTAATGGTGGTCACGCTGAGGACGTAGCGCACCGAGGAGCCGTCGGGAGCCATGGTGAGGGTGAATGCACCGCTCGCAGAAGTGGAAAGAGCGGGGATCTCATTCTCACCGGTCAGTTGCGCGCTGTAGGTAAGGGCGCCCCTTGCCTGGGTAGCTAGAGTCGAGGTCGTCGTGGCGGCGCTCGCGGTGGTGCTCGTCGACGTAGAGGTCGAGCCGGCCCTCTTGTCACCCCCGGGCAAGATGATCGCCCAGGCAACTATAGCCGCGGCCACGACGATCATGACCAGAGCCCAGGCCACACGACGCCGTCTCATTTGTCTTTGTCTTCGCCGGTACCTACCATTCCCTGAGCTGGGCGTGAGGTATGAGGGTAGTCTTGTTGTCACAATCCTCACAAGCGATCGAGAGGGATAGATCAGCCTCATGGATATATTCTGCGAATTCTACCTACATCCTTGCGCTCGGTCGCTTTGGAGGACCGATACGCAACATCGAGCAAGCGCACGCACTCGTGAATCTCCTCGGACGTTTCTCGGGCTGATCACGACCGCGCTTTCGCAGGAGAGCTCTTTTGAGCGGCGGTGGAACACGCCGAGGTCCTGGCGTCAGGTCGACCTGACGCCGTCGAATCAATCCGTGCGATTGGCAAGGGCGCGCTGCTGAGCTTCGCCGCTTCCGTGCTGTGCCTTTGAATTGCTACGGTACGACCAGGATGAGGCCGTGGCCGCGTGGTCGGCCGATGAGGTGCTGCTCCGGGAGGAGGTCCTCGCCTTCTGCGAGGCGGAACGGATGGTCGCGCGGCGATACTTCGCAGGAGAAGACCTGCTCTTCCCTCGCTCGCTCCAGACGCTTCGCGAGGTGCTGGCGCTCCTGGACGTGCTCGGAGACGTCTACCGCACCGTGACCGGTCGCAGGCCGCCGGAGTCCGAGGAAGGGTTTCTGCGGTGGGTGCTTGAAGAGCCGGCAGACACATCCCCCACTCCCCCGGCACTGACTCCTGGTCCGGCTGCCGAGACGCAGACTGAGACAACGAGGAGGGCGGCTCGGAGTTTGGCCGAGTGCCACGTCATTCTGGCCAAGGCAGAGGCCCTGGAGGCTCTGGGCGAGCGGAACGTGGGCGTCCGGCTGGTTGAAGGCTGGGTGCGATCGAGGGAGTAGCGAGGGCGGGGCGGCGCGAATGCTTGGCAACGGTCTTCCCCGCTCCCATGGCGACCGTGGACTTCTGCTAGCATTCGGAGCCGCGCCAGTTGTCAGAGGAGGCAGAGCATCTTAAAAGTTGAGGAGAGCGGGCCGGAGACGTGTCAGCTCTCCACCAACAGTAGCTTCGTTCTTGTTCGAGTCCCGATTCGAATTGTGGGCGAGGGCCAGAGGACCGGGGCCATCACTCGTTTCCAGATCGGCTTCTTCACCGGCCGGGACACTGCACTCACATTGCAGGCCGACCTCAACACCGTCCTCCGCTATCGCATCCCCCAGGAGCTCTTTCGTGACCGCGAGCGGTTTACCGCAGAGATCCGCACCAGTGCATCCGCAGAGTCGGAAGCGGTGCTGTGGGCTAAGCGCTGGGAGGTCGCCTGGCGCGGCGCGACTCCATTCTTGGAGCCGGTAGCCGACCTCAGCAGCCTGGGGCCAGAACCCTCCGACGATCTTCAGGGCTCACAGTAGGGGGCGCGCACCTATGTGCGTGCATCCGGTGGACGGTTGGACCCGAAGGCTTCGGAGTGGTCAACTGTTCGATTATCTGACCGGTTGGCTGTGTGGGCTGATGAACACACCCGCAAGGATCGTCGCGGCACGGTCGAACAGGACAAGGTCTATTGCTTCATGGTGGGCATCGTGGGGGCTCTCCTGAGTGGATTCCTGATGGGCCTGATCGGGCACACGGCCGTGACCGGGTGGGGAACTGGCGGAGTTTCGGGGTGGCCGTTGTAGGTGCGGTCGTGCTGCTGTTCACCCTGGGTGTTCATCCTGGGATTGGTTCGCGGGCGGGGGAGAGCCGGTGGGCGCGGTCTCTGAGCACACTCCGTCTTTGCCGCAACCAACCTTGCGCTGGGCTGCCGCTGGCTATGTGTCTGGCGACCCGACACGACTGGTCGACCAAGGTGTGTCGCGTCGCCGAGTGGCAGCGGCTGAGCAGTAAAGGTAACCTGCCGCTGACCCATAGTTTGGTTCGGTCTGCCCCACCGCTCCGATCGGTCGGCTCGGGGACTGGGGCCGCTGCGGCGTTTTGATCGTGGACGGGTGAGTCGGGGTCCACGACCTTGCCAAGGGAACCCGGCCACCTCTCCCGTCTAGTCCTCCCCATCCGCCGCCACCGAAGATCGGTACCAACACGACGATAACGATTATCCAGCCCAGGCGACGTCGCTCGTGGAGTTCCGGGCATGACTAGGTCGCACTCTACTACGCCGTGTAGTAAGCAATCTGCGACTCCCGGCCCCGCTTTACGTCCTCTATACATTCGCCCAGAAGACCGCGGATCGACCGCGGCCAGGCAAAAAGAGAGGCCCGGTCAAAGAGACCGGGCCTCGTCGTGCTGCCTTTCGGCTACCGATGGTCAATCAATGCCGCTAGCGCACCTTCACGACCAATTCACCTCGCTCCACCAAAACCGGAGGCGCGTGCTCGTGCGTGCCGGCCGCCGTCAGGAGCACCGAGAACCGGTCGCCCCGCTTGCCGTTGTCCACGGCTACCATGTGCGCGTGCTTCCCTATCAAGGTTGGGTCGCTGGCCTTCACGATCACGCCGCCGAAGTGCACCTCGTTCGCCGAGTGCGCGTGGATGTGCTCGATGGAGACCTTGAAGCGGAGGCCGTTCCCGTCTCGATACTCAAGCACACCCTTGGCCGGCTGATGATCCATACCCGCGGCGGCCGGTCCCGTCGATTTGACTTCGAACGCGGCGAATACTTTCGTCCCGTCCTGCGTGATCCGGACCTCGCCTGCCACCTTGACTACGGGGGCCTCCTGCTCGCTGGCCGAGGCGGCCGGGGCGATAGCCACGGTCAGGGCCAGTGCGGCGAGCACTGCGAGAACCGTACGACGTGTGATATTCATGCTTCCTCATCTTTCTTGTCGATGCCAATGCAGCGTCGCCCGGGACACCTACTCCGCTCGAATGACCCGTGTGTTCGACCACCCTGCGGCCTACGCATGCCGTAACTACTACATGATGTAGTATATCCACCGTTTCGGCCATCTTCACACCTCCAGTCGCACGAAGGACCCACACCTTTACGCCGTCTTCGCACCCGTCTGCGAGTCCGTAGATGAATGGAAGGGCGCCCGACCCGCGACCAATCGGCATCGCGTCGACATGTGAGTCCGCGCAGCGCATTCTCCGGCCGGCAAGTGATCAGGGGTGGTCAACTTTTCGATGATCGAGGTGGTCAACTTTTGGGTTGACGAACACACGAGGTCTTGACGAAGCTTCCCTCGGGCGTCGTCCGCCCGAGCTTGTCTAGGCGATAACGTATCTCTTTGGGATCTGCCACGATTGGGTCCACGAATGCGGCCGCCGATTCTCGTACCTCCACCCCTTAGGGGACCACTCCCGGAGACGGCCTGCCCCTTGGGGCACTAATGAACCTCGGCGCGTTTCCGTTGGTCTGTGCTTCTTCCACGAAGGCGGGCGGCGGGGCACCGCCCCAGTAGCGCGTTTGGTTCAGGAGGTGATCGGAGAAGTGTTGGCTGCCGCGGTCCTTGCGCAGAGGAAGGCCGCGGGCCACGTCGGTGGCACCGAACCGTGGGTGGCGGCAAGCGGCACGGCTACAAGCAGCGCTCCCTCTCCACCATTCCTCTGCGAGAAGGACATCTTGCGTTCTCCGATCCCGCCCGTCAGGCTCAGTGCTTCCTCCGCCATGGTCGTCTCGCGTCAGCTGGACGGAGGAGGATCGCCTTGCTGGGCGGCTGTTCTCCCGCGACGGTCAGCGACCAAGGACCCCACAATCCCTGCAGCCAGGATCAGCAGTACCACCGCGAGGAGATAGAGGTTGAAACTGCTTCCGAACGCTTCTTTGAGCCACTTGGCCGTGAACATCTTCACCCCAACAACCATCAACACCAGTGCGAGTGACACCTTGAGGTATCTGAACTTGTCGAGCATGCCCCCCAGCGCGAAATAGAGCGACCGGAGGCCGAGTATGGCAAAGACGTTGCTGGTGAAGACCAGGAACGGATCGGCCGTGATAGAGAAGATGGCCGGAATCGAGTCCACCGCGAAGACCACATCCGTGAACTCGACCACGATCAGGGCCAGAGCCAGGGGCGTGAGCATCAACGTGCCGGGCCGGGCTTGGCCCACCGCCTCATCCGAGAGGGGGGCAGCACCGGGGGACTCGCTCTCATCTGACGCCGGCGTTCCAGCTCGAACAACGAAATGCTGTCCATGAAACCGCGAGGTGATCGGAAAGAAGCGCCGCGCAAGGCGTACGAGGATGTTCTGATTGGGGTCCGAGTGAGCTGAATTGGAAATCAGCATTTTGATCCCTGTGGCAATCAGGAATGCACCGAAGAGGTAAAGAATCCAGTGGAATTCCGCGATCGCTGTGGCGCCCACTCCAATCATGGCACCACGCATCACCAAGGCGCCCATGATGCCCCAGAACAGCACTCGATGCTGATAGATCGCCGGGACTGCGAAGGAACCGAAGATAAGTGCGATCACGAAGATGTTGTCAACGCTCAGAGACTTCTCAACTACGTAGCCCGTCAGATACTTGACCATCGCTGTCGTGCCGTCGTTGATCGCCCCGTCGACCGCATCGATCGAACTGCCCAACCCCAGCCAGTGGTTCTCGTACCCGAAGTACACAAACACGGAGAACGACAGCCCCAGGGTGGCCCACACGGCGGACCACACGAGGGCCTCTTTCACCGAAACCACGTGAGCGCGACGATGGAAGACTCCCAGGTCCAGCGCCAACATCGCCAGCACAAAGGCAATGAATCCCAACCAGACCAGAATCAAGGGGCACCCGCCGGTGTCATGGAATCGCGCGGCCCGGCGGATCGCCAATCGTCCGCGGGTGGCAAGGTGGCTTGTCGGTTGCAGTTGCGTGTCATGTGGGCCTTCTCCTGTCGCCCAACCCAAAGCGAAGCACGCCGTAGCCAGTTAGCCCGGCAAGCACTGAAGCGGTCAGGACGCCGAGTCGCTCCAACCCGAGATACGCGGCGCCGCCCTGCTCAAACGCCAGCGACGCGATGAACAGGCTCATCGTGAACCCGATGCCGCAGAGCAACGACGTGCCGTAGATGTGTGGCCAGCGGACTCCAGCGGGAAGCGATGCGATCCCCATCCGCACCGCTACCCAGGACATCGCCATGATCCCTGCCTGCTTCCCGAGAAGCAACCCAGTCACGATGCCAAGCGGCACGGGGTGGAGTAGGTCCGAGATCGAGACTCCCTGGATGGAGACACCCGCGTTGGTGAACGCGAAGATGGGCAGGACTCCAAAGGCCACCCACGGATGCAGCGCATGTTCCAGGTGGTGCACTGGCGACCTGTGCGCAGTCCACGAGAGCGACTTCTCCGGCACGCGCAGCGGAATGAACATCGCTACCACGACGCCTGCGAGTGTAGCATGTACGCCGGACTTCAAGACGGCCACCCACAGAGGAACGCCGAGCAGGAGGTAGGCGGCGGGCTTCGTTACACCCGAGCGGTTCAGCGAGGCGAGGCCCAGCACTAGAGCGGCCGCCACGTCCTCGTCTGATATCCCCGAGTTCATGATGGTCTCGTTCTGTCTGCGAACCTCAAGCCCGGAAGGCTCGGGGCCCGTGCGCGGGTGCCTTCTCCCCTGCGACTCCGGGCAGTCTCCTGCGGCTGAAGTCTTGGTCTTGGCAGAGCCCTTCCTCGTCGACATGAACCGCCATACGCTGTGGTCGAGGGTCGCCCGGGGAACGCCCAACGTATCCGCCGTTTGATTCAGGACCGCCCTGGCCTCCTCATAGCCGGAGACGTGAATGCCTGCTTCTGCGAGGAGCGTATACACGTAGCGATCGACAGCGACGGTCTGCGCTCCCGCCAAGATCCTCAGGTAGTCGACCGTCTTGGGGCCGATGCCGCGTAGGGAGAGGAGGTTGGTCTGATTGGCCTCGTCTTCCAACCAAGGCCCGAGTTCGACCTCGGTCTCGATGTGCGCCTCACGCAAGAATGCAGTCAGGGCGACCACCCGGTTCGGTTTCTCATGGTGACGCCAAGAGAGCACGGTCTTTGGTCCGACGTCGTGCAGCAGTTTCCAGAAGGCGGAGGTCGTCACCGCGCCCGGATAGGACTCAAGGATGCGCGTGACCCGAGGGCGGACGACGGTGTCGTAGCTCGTGCCGGCCTGAAGAACGGCATCCGCTATCGTTGCTCCCATGTGAGCGTAGCTGCCCTCGCTGTCCTCGATGATGGCGAAGCCATCGAGTCAACTCCCCATGGAGATGTGGCACGGGGCCATCGCCGACCCCACCCTGGCCGACGCCATCCTCGATCGTTTGATCCACAACGCCCACAAGGTCCACCTGAAGGGAGGGTCCATGCGGAAGACGAAAAGCCCGAACGGCACGTCGGCGCTGTCGACGAAGGAGGTCTGAGCTACACTGGCCCCAGGAAGAACCAGCGCGGCCCCGGACTCTGACCCGTCCCTGGTCAGTTCAGCCCGAACACGGTGATCAGTTTGCGCCGTAACGTCTGGTCAGTTACGGCCGGAACGGGTGGTCAGTTCGGCCGGAATACGCAGGGGGCACCCCCTCCCCCTCCCCTGACAATCAGCCCGACCTCGTACCTCTACCCCGGCCCCGCAACTACCCCGTCCCATGCTCAAGGTGGACGAAGCACTACAGGCAGAGACCAAAGTGAACGGATTCTTGCGGGCAGCTCGTGGGAGACTCAGTAGTGTTTTAGAACACCGATCACTCATGGCTGAGCGCGGCACCTCAAGAAGACGGCAGACCCGTTCCGAAGCGTGAGGGAACACCACTCTTCGCGCTGCTCGCCGTATGGCAGAGGGTGATGGCCACATCCGCTGCAGAAGGAACCGTCGTTCCGGCGGCATGAGACTGGATGGGCCCAGCTAGTGCCTAGCTACCCGAAGATCTTCTCTGCGGCGTCAAAGTCTTGCCGAGTATCGATCTCAGTCCATTCCAAACCAGTGATATCGACTGCATGGAACGCAACGTCCCTGGCGATCAGGCGCTCGTACGCTCCCTCGTAGTACTCCTGGAGATTGTCTGCCTCGTTCATCATCGCTCGAAGCTCGGCGAAGAGGAGGACCGCCGTGTCGACGCCGATCCTCTCGATGCCGATTGACTCACCGATCGCATCCCCAGGGAGAACGGCTTTGCTCACTCGCACGACGCGAGATTCGCCGGATAGGACTACCTTCACTTCCTCTGAATCGAGCTGCATGTTCCGGTCAATACAGAGACGATTCTCTTCGACACCAGACAACAGCCGGCGCAAGATCTCTTCGGCAAATACCACGTCACCGTCGAATTTCACGAAATCCGATCCTGCGACTAGATCCGCAGCGAGCATCAACGAATACCCCGTGTTCGTCTCGTCATAGCGAGTATTGATGACGAACCGTACGTTCAGATCTGGAAACGTATTTCGTACAAAGAGTTCGACCTGCTCGTGCATGTACCCGAGAACGATAACGACCTCATCAATGCCGCAGGTACGAATACTGGTCAGCATCCGTTCCAGGATCGTGACGCCTCCGACCGTCAAGAGGGTCTTCGGGCAGTTGTCTGTCAGGGGACGGATTCTCGAACCGACTCCCGCCGCTAGGATGATCGCCTTGGGACTGGACGTTGGTCGTTGTGTCGTCTTCATTTTTCGACTCGCATCTGTTGGCTGAGATGAATGTTCCGCCCCTGCTGCCAGCTTCGGAAGAGGCCGTGGCCCAGCTGACTCACCGCAAAGACCCAAAGCATCGGCGTGAGGCGATCCAGCACCAACGCCAGCGAGAGCATGAAGATAAAGACACCCTCGTTGAAGCGAACAATCTTGCGCTGCTCACTGATGAACCACCTGACGCTCGCCCAGAGATCGAACCCTTGGCTCGCCGCTTCGACTCCCTCACCCGCCGAGGCATCCTCGGCCATCCGCTCCAGGTAGCGGGCGTCACGGGACATCTCCACGTGTATCGCGACGTATTTCACGTAACCACGTAGTGAGTAGAAGGCCACACCGATGAACGCGAGAAAGACGGGGAGAACACTCCCTGACTGGTCGTAGGCCGCATAGCCGACCGCACCGAACCAGAGCGTGACCTGTATCTGATCCGTAGCCCGGTCGAAGTAACTGCCCGAGGCGCTGGTCGTCTTCCGGTAACGGGCCATCTGCCCATCCATGCAATCGAAGACGTGACTGAGGTGAATCAGACCCGCGGCGATCACAAAGTTCGTTGTACCGCCTACAAGGATGAACGCCGCGGAAACGAGAGCGGTCACGAATGATGCAAGCGTGACCAGGTTCGGCGTCAGCCACCGGATGTCAACCACGGCGTAGTTGAAGAGTATCGCTAGTGGGGAAGTCACAAACGAGGACCACCACTCGTCGTCGCGAGTCTTCGTCGCCCACAACCGAGACATTCTGTCGTTCATGCAGGGACGCCGTTAGGCCGACGAAGGCGGCTGGTGGGGAAAGACACCCGTCACAATACACCCCGTAGTTCGGCGACGAAGGAGCCTGAACTCGTCGGAACGGACCTCAGACATTCGCCACTACCGATTCATCGAAGCCCTTGTTGGTTGCCAGCCCTTGGCCGCCATCAAAGATCGGAACCACGGACAGTGCCCGCGTTTCGGGGAGGAGGCCGAGAACGACCGTGGGTTCTATTGGTTCGACAACCCGGAAGCCGCTCAGAATATCTCGAAGGACACGCAGGAATCTCCGGACGTCAGTCTCGGAGAGCTCACCGATACTTCCGACTTGGAAGACTCGGCCCTTTAGCGGACCCTTGCCCTCATAGATGATCATCGATCGCTCACGTAGTTCGTGACGCAACAGATCGATGTCCACGTCGGGAGGCAGGTAGACCGTCGTCAAGACCGAGCTCATGTCGTCGGGGTCCAAAAGGAAGGTGAGACCTAGTTTCGTCATTCCCTTCCGAAGCGTCGTCGCTGTTCGAAGGATCTTGGCGCGCCGCCCAACAACGGTTTCGCTCAAGATGTTGGCCAACGCTTGGTCCAAGGCAAAGAAGAGCGCAACTGCAGGGGTATTCGGCGTCTGCGAACGCCCGGTTGCAAACTCATAGAACTTGTAGAGATTCAGATAGCCGGACTTGACCGGCAGTGATCCGAGCTTCTCAAACTCAGCCGCCTTGCCAACGACGAACGACAACCCCGGATATGACCCGATCGCCTTCGAGCTTGACGATGAGCAGAACGCTATGTTGTCGCGTTCCATATCGATGGCCTCCGCCCCGGCGCTACTCACACAATCGACCAGCAGCACCGACCCGTTTGCCTCGGCCAAAGCACCGATGGCCGCCAGCGGATTCAACATGCCCGAGCTGGTCTCATGATGCGCCAAGGCTATGACATCTATCGGATGGTCTTGTAGGTAGGCGTCAATGACCTCTAGATCGAGTGACTCCCCCCAAGGAAACTGCAGCAGAAACGTGTTCCTGTTGTGGATCTTCGAAAGCGCGTGGAGCCGCTCACCAAATTCTCCATTGGACACGATGAGGATGTTCTGATCTCCAACGACAGAAGACAGCATCGCCTCGTTGGCGGCAGATCCCGAACCCGTAATCACAACTGCTTGATAGTTCTGATGATCTCTGATTTCCCACAATCGCAGCAACCGGCCTTCAATGCTCCGCAGCAATTGTTCAAAATCGACCTCTCGATGACAGATGTCGTCGTGAGCGACGGCGGCCCGCACGCTGTCGGCCACATTCACGGGACCGGGAGTGAAAAGGAGAAGCTTTCCCATGAAATGTGTGTCCTGACATTCGTAGCGTTCGCAAACGGACGCCTTCGGTTGATCAAAGCAGAAGTGAGCCATCGCAGCATCTGTGCGCTGGGCCCGATACGTGCCGGAGTCTTCGCAAGCTTGGCGGGCGGCGAAGAGTCTCGCCAAAGAGACTCATGCCCACGTTCTCGCTGGCACTCTCAGCCAGGGAGTGCCAACAGTCTACTACCTTTCGGCCGAGAGCGGGTCACCGGCTAGCAGCGACCCGGGCGACCCGCTCCTCATCCGGCAAGAGCGCGAACCGGTGAACGTCCCATGACGCTCTGCAGCGCGGCCCAGCGAGCGAACCGCTCCGCCTTCCCCAGAGACTCCAACCTTTGAGAGGATGGAGTCATGAGCACACACATCAAAGCGCAACCCCGTGAGGTCAGGGAGGCGGGCTGTTCAGATGGTCCTCGAGCTTTCCCGGCTCGATGAGAGAGCGAGACCGCGTTAGCACGTGTTCCTGTGTCCCTCGTTCTGGACGAGTCGGTCCCACAACAGAGATTCATCCTGTGGAAGATCCGGGGGCTGAAGGCAACCCAGGCGAGCATTGCGCGCTTAGCCTACCATCGGTTCGCTGTTGGTCACCCCACGGGGAGCACAGTGGTGCTTTCGGCTCGGCTCTTGATACCACGGAGCATCTTCTGGCTCATCACGAAGCTGATCGCCTCAACGGGCTCGACCAGGAGCGGCGCCCACTTTTTCGTGTACGCATAGCGCTCCCTGACCAGAAGCCTGGTCGTCCCGTCCGGCTGCTCTCGGAGCACGAAGGCCCAGGTAAAGTCATAGGGAGGCGGGGTATTCCCCATCGGAACCCCGCCGCGGACAACGAGTGCTCCCCTCGGCTCGACGACGGCCACTTCGAGCGGCACCTCCGGATGGAGCTTGACCTGGTCTCCGACCTCGAGCGTCTGCCACTCGGGCACGATGCGATTCGCGCTGTGGATTCTGCAGCCGATGAGGTTCTCGAGGAAGTCATAGCTGTAGAGCCCGCCCCGACCCTGCCCTAGCTGCGCGATCCACGGCCAGACCTCATCGGGCGAGGCGCGAACAGTGATGGCTCGGGTGGCGGAAAGGTCGGGGTTCGCGAGGAGGTCATCGCCGGGCAGAGGCCCGCAGGACTCCTGGTCGGTCGCGCCCCACCGCAGATGCCAGGGCCTCGCAAGAAGCATGTAGGCAGCCCCCGCGCCTGCCAGGGTGGTCATGACGACATACCGATGTCTCATTCGGCTCCTCCGCTCAGCAGCCGTCTACGCCCACGCCTCGGGGACTCGGCCCGTCGTGCACCTCGTCACGAGCGGCGAGACTCAGTAGTCAGCCTCACTTCCCTCTGGACTTCTTCTTATGGGGCTTACTCTTCCCGGTGATCGGGTCTACGGCCGGCGCCTTGGGCTTCTTCTTCTTGGCCATCACGCCCCCTTGCCTCGCGTTTTCAGTGAACATATCATCGCATCACACCCCGGATCTGCAGCCGCCATCCCCAGGCCAGTGTCGCCCTCCACCTTTACTCTCCTGTTGGGAACGAACACTATCGCAGAATGGTGCTCGCCTCACTCCCCGATCTCCCTCCCGTAGACCAAATCAGTCAGGTCTGACATCGGGGATATGTCTCCGCGTTCACGGAAGGTATCTTCCTGGCCTCAGGAGATCTGGGTGGCACATGCACAGGTAGTTGAGAAGAGCGGCCAAGGGAGAAAGCGGCTCCATGCGGGGACAGTGTGGCCAGCACAATGACAGCCTTATATCCGCCGCGCACATCCAGGGGGCTCCCCTTCGGCCCGAGGATCGGTCGACTCCTGCATAGCCCCCAACGACCGTCCTTCGTTTCACCAGACACTGCTCCCCGGGCCCGCCCCCTGAGCGCCTGCGTAACGCTCAAGCCCGAGCGCTTCCGGGTCGATTGGAGGGAAGGCGAAGGAAGGAGACGATCCCACAATGGTGCAGACTCGCAAGCAGAGGGAACGACAAGTGGCGAGCATCGGGGATGTGGCGTACGCTCTTACCCTTTTCGCATTCGCTTACGGCTGGCTTCGCTACCACTCGCTTCTCGCTGGGTTCTTGATGGGCCTCGTCGTCTTGATGCTGACGGTCGGCGGTCTCTACCTTCTCCGCCGCCAGCGCGAAGCGCGGCTACACGCAGCAGGTTTGGGCGATCTGGACCACATGAACGGCGAGCAGTTCGAGGAATTCCTACAGGTGCGCCTACGGGACAAGGGCTACCGGATCACGCTCACCCCGAACGGCGCGGACTTCGGAGCTGACCTTATCCTGGAACGGGACGGCACCAAGACCGCAGTCCAGGCCAAGCACTGGCGTACGCGGAAGGTGGGGGTCCGGGCTGTACAAGAGATAGCGGCCGCCAAAGCGCACTACCGAGCCGACAAGGCGGCGGTCATCGCCTCCGGTGACTTCACCGACCAAGCTGTCCGTCTGGCGGCGAGCAACGGGATCGAATTGTGGGGTCGCGCCCGGCTGGCTCGGGAACTCCTGAATCACGGAAGCCCGGCTCCCCCTCCCCTGGTAGCGGCGGCAGATCCCCAGGCGGAACCGGAGCCCGCGTCAGCCGCTTCGCCTACCTGCCCCCGTTGCGGCTCATCCATGCTTCGTCGTTCTGGGCGTCATGGGCCCTTCTGGGGATGCTCGACCTACCCTGGATGCCGGAGCACGCTGGCCGTCTAGCGCGCCGATCACCGCGGAGTACTCAGGTACGTCGGTCGGAGACGGCGGCGCGGCGATGCACACCATAGACACGGCGTGTGCGTCGCCGGGCATTACTCCTGTTCGCCCGTCGCATCGTCACGTCGGGCCCAGCGGGTCAACCGTGTCGGCGGGCGATCTTGCGGATCCCCCATCCCTCGTCGTGACGCTTCTTGATGTACTCCACGTCGACCATCTTCAGCACATGCCCTTCCCCTGTACGCGGCGCCCCTCTGGACGGGGCTGACGCTACAGGACTCGCTTGTGAAGGTGGCACTCAACTTTCAGCCATCCCCGATCCCCCGAGCTGTCTGAGCCTATCGCTCGGACCCGGCAGGGGAAACAGTAGGGTCAACTCTTGGAGTATCGAACACAGATGGAGACGTGCTCCGCCTCCGCGAACTCCCGCACCTTCTTGTGGAGCGACTCCGGCAAACACAGACTGATGGTGCTCACGATGAACCTCCGATCCTTCTCAGGAACCGGATGTGATCGATCTCCTGGAGGTGCGCCACGCTGCACAGGTAGTCGATGATGCGGCCTACCGGCAACGCTGCCGGTAGGCCGGAAGCGGCAGCGAGGCGGATACGATATCCTGAGAGCGGCCGCGGGGTTGGAGTCGTACAAGCTAGGAGAACGTCGGAGTGCGCGCATCAACAGGGAGCAAATGAGCCGTTGGCGACACCTCCGCCTGGTAGGCCGCTCTCTCTCTTCTTCCCCCGAGAGCCTCGTCGTGGGTGGCTTTGCGCTCGTGATCCTCGTCGGGTCGCTGCTTCTGCTGTTGCCCTGGGCGAGGACCGGTGAGGATATGGATTTCGTGACGGCCCTCTTCACCAGCACCTCGGCCGTCTGCGTCACCGGTCTCATCGTGGTTGACTTCCCCGTCTATTACTCGACGTTCGGACAGATCATCGTCCTTGCTCTCATCCAGGTCGGCGGGCTTGGCGTCATGACCGGAGCCGCCTTCATCTATCGCCTGCTCGGCAGAAGACTCTCGCTGCGCTCCGAGGCTGCCCTGCATAACTCCGTATTCCAGCGAAACGCCGCCGCCGAGTTTCGCCTGCTCTTTCGCAGGATTCTGCTCGTGACGCTCGTGGCCGAGCTTGCTGGGGCCATTATCCTGGCCTTCGGAATCGTGCTGAGCGGGGCCGAGGGCGGCAGTATCTTTCCGGCGCTGTTCCAGAGCGTTTCCGCCTTCAACAATGCCGGGTTTTCCACCTACTCCGACAGTCTGATCGGCTTTGCGGACCAACCCTTGGTGCTGTTCACGATCATGGCGCTCATTGTCCTCGGTGGCTTGGGCGGAATCGTTCTGGTGGAGCTTCTTGAGTGCGGCCGGAACCTCGTACGTACACGGGGACGCTCCGGGTGCCACTTCGGCCTTCATTCGCGTCTGGTGTTCATCGTCTCGGGTGTCTTGATCCTGAGCGGGGCCGGCTTCCTGCTTGCCACCGGTACCCCAACTGAGGCCGGTGCCATCGAGAAGGTGGGGGAGGCCCTCTTCCAATCGGTAACGGCCCGGACGGCCGGCTTCAACACCGTGGCCATCGGAGCTCTTCCCGTAGCCTCGCTCGTGCTTCTCATCGCCCTCATGTTCGTGGGCGGCTCTCCAGCTTCCACAGCGGGGGGCATAAAGACCACTACTCTTGCCATCTGGCTCGCCGATGTCTGGTCCGCTGTTCGGAAGCGGGAAGAAGTGGTCATTCTCAAGCGGGCTATCCCACCGGATGTGGTGCGCCGGGCGCTTTTGCTCATCAACCTGGCCGTGCTGTGGAACTTCGTGGGGGTGCTGCTGCTCTTGGTCTTGGAGAAGGAAACTGAGTTCGCCCTCCTTGACCTTCTCTTCGAGCAGATATCAGCCTTTGCCACGGTGGGGCTCTCGACCGGCGTCACGCCAGAGCTTTCGACAGCCTCGCGTCTTTGGATCATTGTCACCATGTTCGTGGGCCGGCTGGGGCCACTTCTTCTCGCCTCCTGGGCGTTTCGCGCCCAGCCTGCCCGAGTCCACCACGCCACCGGGAGAGTGCTCATCGGATGAGTCGACGACGACATATCGCTGTTATCGGGCTCGGTCAGTTCGGGGGCGAGCTTGCACGCTCGCTGGCCAAGGAAGCCGAGGTTCTCGCGATCGACGTGGATCAGGCCCTCGTGGATGAGATGGCCGACTTTGTCCAGCTCTCCGTATGCTTGGACGCCCGGGATGCCGCCGCCCTTCGGTCCGTGATCTCGGACAAGTTCGACGAAGTCGTGGTGAGCACGGGCGGCAACATGGAGTCGAGCATTCTGGCGACACTCCACTTGAAGCAGCTTGGCGTGCCCGTGATCCGAGTGAAGGCCATCTCCGAGAGCCATGGCCGGATCCTGGAGCTCATGGGAGCTGAGGAGGTGGTCTTTCCCGAACGGGAGACCGCCCGACGCGTGGCGGCCCGCATGTTGAACCCGAACCTGCTCGACTTTGTTCCCTTGCACGGGGACTATCTCGTGCGGGACATGATCCTTCCACCCCTGTGCCAGGGACACACCCTGGCCGAGCTTGACCTTCGCCGCTGCCTTGATCTGTTCGTTCTTGCGGTCCGGCGCGAGAAGGAGCCCACGTTCGTCTTCTTGCCCGGCCCCGACTACCGGATCCAGGAGGGGGACGTGATGGTAGCCATCGGGCGGGAGGGGCACATGGCTCTGGCCGAAGCGGCGGATAGCCTGCCGGTATGCCCGGTGCGCGGATGAGAAGGGGATCGCATCAGCGGCCGGCTCGTCATGGTGTGCCCGTGCTTGTTGCCCGTGCTTGTGTCGCGAACCTCACCTGGAGCGGATTGCGGCACACACCGCGCTCTCTCGTGCCCCGACTGCAGCCCCCCTTCCGGTAGAGACCAAGCCGCTCGGCCGACCAAGGCCCGCCCGACGTGCCGGTTGGGTGGCATTCAAACGCAACCTACGCATACGTCTGCGCGAACACCATGTCCGTCAGCCAGCGCCGAAATGATTCGTTGTCTACGACGGACACGCGGGCCGGGATATCTTCTGTGATCAGCTTGTGTACCCGGTCGGTGTCTTCCCAGGGGACGTTGCCGAACTGGTCGTTGAAGGTCTTTAGGATATTGGAGAGGCGATCAAGCTCGGGCTCCGGCTTCCACCCGCCCGCGCTCGTCGGTGTCGGGTCGATCTCAGCATCCGCGTCTGGGAGCTGAATCCGCATGACCGCCTGCTTCTCGACGCGATAGCTGTCCATGTCGATCGATTCGAGTATGCCTTTGGAGAGGTCCTCCTCTACTGGCGCCGGCAGCTTTGAGACGAGGAAGTTCAAGAAGATGGAGAGCTTCTCCCACTCGGCACTCCTATACGGGAGCACCTGGGCGAGGAAACCGTAGGTGCGAAGGAAGGCTTTGGCCTTGCCCTTGAAGTCCACCTGGCCGTCTTCGTCGAGGTCCTCCTTGTAGACGGCTACGCACGCGTCGAGGATGGGGTCGAGCCGGTCGCGGTCCGCGCCGTCGAGGTACAGGTGCACCAGCTCGTCGATCTGCGCGTCCGTGTAGACCTGATAGGCATCGAGTGAGGCCTTCAGGTCGTGCAGCTTGTGTCGGGGTCGGTCTCCTGCCCGGAGACGGTGACGGTGGACTTCGTGCGCTGTCCGGCGGCGTCGTAGGTGTAGGCGCTCCGCGGACGGTTGCACAGTTGCACCGATTCCGGAGGGGGCACCCCCTCCCCCTCCCCCGACGGTCAGCCCGACCTCGTGCCTCTGCCCCGTCCCCGAAACTACCTCGTCGCGTGCTCAAGATGGACGAAGCAATACGGGCAGAGACCAAAGTGGACGGATTTTCGTGGGCAGCTTGCGGGCAAGGCCACATTCGGACCATTACTTCCAAAAAGAAAAGCCCTGAACCGCCCCGCCTTTCCCGGAGACTCCATCTCTTGGGCGGGTGGAGTCATGAGCACACAGAAGAGGTAACCATGTGCGGTCAGAGAGCGGGCTTGTCGGATGGTCCTGGAGAATGAGAGCGGGTACACGTTCCAGTGGGCGGCGACTTCTCGGCGGCCTCGAGGCTCGAGTTGATCATTGAGACGTACCCGTTCTTGGCAAGAACGTCATGACCCTGGTGATCGGGAAGCCGGCTGCATTCGGATCTGCCTCACTCCCCGATCCTTCTCCCGTAGATCCAATCAGTCTGATCTGACATCGGGAGTATGTCTCCGCGTTCACGGAAGGTATCTTCCTGGCCTTTCGAGATCTGGGTGGCTACCTGCATCGGTGGTCGGGAAAAGAGGCCAAGGGAGAAAGCGGACCACTCGGTTGCTTTCCCGGCTCGGTGAGAGAGCGGGGCGCGCTAGCACTTGTTCCTGTGTCCCTCGTTGTGGACGAGTCGGTCCCACAACAGAGATTCATCCTGTGGAAGATCCGGGGGCTTGTCCCTCCCGAGACAGACATCCCGATACAACTCCATTATTCGATCAAGCTCGATGAATGGGGCACGGGAGAATCGACCGGCACGCGCAGCTCGAAGGCTTGGAGAACGAGATCGAGAACGCCGAGGTGGAAGCGCGGCTGGCCGCTCTGCGCGCTGAGACCACGTAGTTCCCCGGGCGGGCGGGGAACACGGCCGTTGATTGGGCGAAGCCGCCCGCCCTCCCCACGTCCACCACCCTTTACGTCCCCTTCACACCCGTCTGCGATAGTGACGAGGAAGGAAACAAGAACTCGCTCGAGGCGGCCGATATCGAGTCAACTCGAGCTGGACGTGGCGCCGTGCTATCGGCGCGAAGGGAGGACGGCCGATCATGATGGGCGGCGGCGGAATGATGGGTGGATTGGGCGGTGGCCTGGGTGGACTGGGCGGCGGCTTTGGAGATATCGGAGGTCTTCTGATGGGATTCGGTTTGATGGGGTTGATCCCCCTATTGATCCTGGGTGTGATCGTCTGGGCGGTGGTGGAGGCCACCCGCAACCGCGGGTCGCAGCATGCGCCGCCGCCTTCCGTATATGGCCAGCCGGGCCTCCAGCAGTACGGGGTCCAAGGCGGACAAGCGCCCTACGGCGGGCCCTCGTTCCCCGCGCAGACCGCTGCGCCACAGACAGGCGCTCTCGCCATCCTGAACGAACGCTACGCGCGCGGCGAGATCGATCGAGACGAGTACCTGGCCAGGAAGACTGATCTGGGCTAGTTTCGCCTCGGATAGATCCGACTGCTCATGAACACAGGCTCACCTGCGATGCACGAAAGACCTGGCGACCACGCCACCGCTCAAACCCGTCGACGCTACGACCGCCTCTCCCGCTACTACAACGTCATGGAGTGGGCGGCCGAGCGGCGGGCCTTCCAGGCCTGGCGGCAGCGCGTGTGGTCGCTCGCGGAGGGCCGGGAGATCCTCGAGGTGGGCGTCGGGACCGGTAAGAACATCCCGTTCTACCCCCAGGATGCTCGCGTAGTCGCCGTCGACCTGAGCCCCGGCATGCTGCGTCACGCCCGCACGCTGGCCGACAACACCCGGGCCGAGGTCGATCTGCGCGAGATGGACGTCCAGCGGCTCGCCTTCCCCGACAACGCGTTCGATACCGTCGTCACCACCTTCGTCTTCTGCTCCGTGCCCGATCCGGTGAAGGGCTTCGAGGAGATCCGACGCGTGCTCCGACCTGCGGGCAAAGCGGTCTTCCTCGAGCACGTCCTCTCCGACATGCCGGTGGTCCGTCCGGCGATGCGAGCCCTGAGTCCTCTGGTGCGGCCCATGATGGGCGCCAACATCGACCGGCGGACCCGCACGAACATCGAGGCGGCGGGCCTCACTGTCGAATCCGAGACCGATCTCTGGCTGGACATCGTCAAGCTCTTCGTGGTGCGGACGTAGACGAAGAGCCGGTGATCCCGTTCGAGTCCGCGTCGCTCGAGGGATCAGCCCGTTGGTCCCTCGGAAAGTGGTCCTGCGACCAGACCGTTACCCGGGATCCGGCTGATCACTACGCGATCGCCCGGCTGGGGCACGCCGCCCAAGAACCCAGTGGCCTGGGTACCGAACAACGCCTCGCGTTCGGTGACTACCCGCCGAAGGACCACGTCGTCATGCCCGAGACGAGCGAGCGCGTGCCCGTCTGTCATGTTCAGTGCCTGCACCACGTGGTGCAGGCCACGAGCCGCTGTCTCCTTTGTCAGCGCACAGCCAGTCCTGTTCACTACAACCCCGACCGGTCGTCTCGGTCGACGCTTCTCGACCCGGCCGGCTTGTTCTTGGATACAATCGGCCCGCGACTTCGACCGAGCGGAGACAGGTGAGAGAGCGGAGAGGGGTAGGTATCGTAGGGCGACGGCTGGCGGGGCCCCTCCTCGCTATCTCGGCCGCCCTTGCCTTTGCGCTCAGCGTCCCGGTGAGCAAACTCCTCCTCAGAGACACCTCACAGCTCGCAGTAGCGGGCCTCCTCTACCTCGGAGCCGGACTTGCGCTCACTCTCTACCGTCTCGTCTCCTGGGCGGCCAGACGGCGGGGGAGCGGCCAAGGTCCCACGGAAGCGCGTGTCTCCCGGGGGGGCGCACGTGATTGGGCCTGGCTCACGGCCGCCACGCTCTCCGGCGCGGTTGGTGCTCCGTTGCTCCTGCTCTGGGGCCTGAGGGTGACTGCGGGGGCGACGGCCTCCCTACTGCTGTCGTTCGAGGCCGTCTTCACCGCGCTCTGGGCGGCGGGCCTCTTCAAGGAGCACGTGGCCGCCCAGGTGTGGGGGGCGGTCCTCGCCGTCACGGCGGGCGGCGTGCTCCTGGGACTGGAGAGAAGCGGGGGCTGGGGGGTCTCCCTGGGCGCCTTGGCCATCGTCGCTGGCTGCGCACTCTGGGGCCTGGACAACAACCTGACCAGGAACATCGCTGCGCTCGGACCGAGCACGGTGGCGCAGCTCAAAGGCCTCGCGGCCGGTACCGTCAACCTCCTGCTGCTGCTGGCCGTGGGAGGGTCCCTGCCCCCCTGGCCCTCGGTGCTGTCCGCGCTCGTCGTTGGCGGGCTGAGCTACGGAGTGAGCCTCGTCCTCTTCGTGCAGGCTCTCCGCTACCTCGGTTCCACGCGCGCGAGCGCCTACTTCGGGGCGGGTCCGTTCTTTGCCGCCGTGATCTCGCTGGTCATCGCCCGCAGCTACCCGACGCTCTCACTCCTCGCCGCAGCCGTGCTCATGCTCGTGGCCACCGTCCTCATGGTGTCCGAGCAACACGTGCACGAACATGAGCACGACGGGGCGACACATGCCCACTGGCACGTGCCCGACGCCGAGCATCGTCACGTCCATTAGGTTCCACCCGGCTTCTCCGGGATGCAGCACAGTGCTCGAACCGTTTCTACGAGATGAAGAGGTGCCGCCGATGTGTGTCGTCGACGGGCTGCGGGTGGTCTCAGAAGGGGGTCGGTCTCCCCGCGCCGAGCGCCCTCGGCGCGGGGGCAAAGGCTACCCGCGCCCCGCGCCACACTCGGCGCAGAACCTGCCGTCGGGCGTAAGCTCCGCCCCGCAGTGAGTGCAGAATCTTGAGGTGCCTGCGCCGCTCCGGCTCACCCCGCCCGCACGTGCTCTGCTGCGCCCTCCGGAGCTCGAGGCCCCCCGCCGGGGGGGCGGCGGACGACGCCCGCGCGCGCGAGGGCGACCGAAGCATCGTCGGTCAGAAGTTCACGCCATCGGAGCGCCATAGGCGTCCGCAACTTCGATCCTAGGTGCAGGTCAAGATCGCGGATCGCCTCGTCTCGTACGTGCTTCACGACTAGACGGCCGAATTCGTGTATCGCGTCCTGCGACATGTGCTCACCCTCCCCAGGGTATTCGTGTGGGGCGCAATGACGCCAGCGGCCGTGATGGCCGAGATTGCGGCGTCAACCACTGTACGGGCCAATTGCGGTTCTACTCCCAATTTGCTCAACACGCCCGCCTCAATGGACGCCATGTCTCCCCAGGTCAGCACCGTGTTCCCCGCGCTGGCAAAGGCCCAATACGCTGACATCTGGCCACCGGTGATGAGCGTATGAGGAATCCCCAGTTCTCGCAACTCAGCTGTTGGGATCGCCAACTGCGCCTGGTGATTGTATGTTGGATATCCCCGGAATGCCGAGCCACGAGCCGGATGATGGCCGCCGCCCTCCGCATAGGGCCGAAGCTGCACCGAGGGCCTCTGCGATCGCCCTGATCGTGGTTGGCTCGAACTTTCGTGGGGCGGGCGACAGTCCACCTACCGGTCAGAGCACTCCCAGCGACCTCAACGAAACGAAGACCCCGATGAACACACCCACTCCGGCCAGCACCGTATACAAGACAACGTGGTAGGTGCGCCAGAAGGGCAAAGAGCGACGCCCCGCCGCGGCCTTCCGGGTGGCCCAGTCAGCCAGTTTGAGCCGGAACACGAACCAGAGCGAGGAGAGGAGGGCGACTACCGCTCCACAGACAGCTACCAGCCAGATCATGCCCGTGTGCGTTGGTCTCGGGCTATGCAGGATGGCTACGAAGGCCGCCACCAGCAAGGCGACACCGATGAATGCTCCAAGCCCACCGACGAACTCGGCCGAATCACCGCGTTCACTGCTTCCGAAAAGTCTCTCGTCCATGCGGACGTACGACTGGTCCATGGGGAACCCAAACGCAAGACGTAGGATCGCCATGACAGCGAGGGTGAGGCCGAGACCGAGTTCCCACTCGAGGAAATCCATGCCTACTCCTTCGGAAGAACGGTGTAGAAGGCAAGGAACGACCCCTTGTACCCCCAGCCGCGCTCCAATCCATTCCGGCCTAGGAAGCGCGATGACCACGTGTACAGCGGCCCGGTGAGGACAACGAACGCGAGAAGGACGAGTGGGAACTTGCGAGTCTCTGGAGGGGATCCTCCCCGGCTCCCTCTCCACGTCCTCGCGATTCGCTCCATAGCGCATTCCCTCAAGATACAGGTCTCAGAAGTCGGAGGGCAGGAATAGCAGGATTGCGAGCCCAAGGATGATGATCAGAGGAGAGGAGACGTAGATCATCATCCGGATCATGAAGATCCATTCGGGGCCGAGATCCCTCCTGCGGACGTGGTACTCAGCGAACTCCTGGCTACGCACAATCCATGTGACTCCCCCGACGACAAGTCCCAGGCCAGCTAGACGAACAAGCACCATGCGGGTCGCGTCATCCATCCAGACCACCTAGAATACGTAGAAGGACAGGAACCCGACCTTGTTGGACAGCGTCACGCCGTCATTCGTAGACGGAGGCACCGGCCAGTAGCAGCGCGAACAACTGCCAAGAGGCGGCGTCAGGGTCCAGCACAAGTCCGAGATTGCGAACGGCACCGGGGACATCTGCAATGTACGCCGACAGCGCTTCCAGATAGGCGTCGCGCGTGTCCGGAGCGTCAGTGCCCGCCGTCCCGCCCAGACCGCCGCGCAACTCATGGACGAAGGCGACCAGTCCCTCGCGGGAATCGACGCTCATCGGATCAGGCACCGCCATCACGAGGCTCCCCATCTGTCCAAGAATGCTCTCTACAGTCTGCCGCGGTCCGCCCAGGGCCACCTCGGGTCTGCCCATCCATCCCGCCGAGCCGAAGGCCGCGCACCGTGGGGAATGCTCTCCAAAGCGGAGCAGCGCCGCCACGGCCCGATTCCATCTCTGCTTCGGCATACTGTACAAGTCGCAGCCCGCAGCCGCCAATCAATCTGGACAGGTCTCCGCCTGCCGCGCCCGTCGCTGCGTTGACCCGCGTGTGACTCCGAACTCCTTGGAATCGGGCGCTTCTCGGACGGTTGCACAGTTGCGCCGATTTCCAAGGGAACTCCACCCCCCCTCCCCCCGGAGTCGCCCGCGAATGAGCACCTCTACCCCGTTCCCGAAACCACCCCGTCCCGTGCCAGATGTGGACGAAGTAATACGGAAGGAGACCGATATGAACGGATTTTCGTGGGCAGCGCGTGGGCAAGACCACTTCTCACCCATTACTTCCCAAAAGAAAAGCCCCGCCTAAAGACGGGGCTTTCTATGGTAGCGGGGACAGGATTTGAACCTGTGACCTTCGGGTTATGAGCCGAGAAAATGGGATCTCTCTGGGTTCCTGCTGGTCGACTTCTGTCGCGTGAAACCGCGTCGTTCCGGGCATTCGTCGCAGTGTCGGTGAACAGGGAGAGACGAACGGAGACGCCTTCGCGCCATTCTTGTGGGCAGCGTGTGGGCAAGCGTGTGGGCAGTGATGGACTATAGCTTCTTGCGCTCATCGGAAGGCGTCAGTGGTTCGGGAAGGAATTGGAAGTCCGCAACGCCGTACCCGGATTCCCTTGTGCCTTGCAGAACGACAAGGTAGTTGACTACTCCTCCCGGGCTGCTGCAAGCGAGGTAGATGACGACGGCCGGTTCGCCCGAGAGGACCTCATACTCGAGAGCGTTCACGGACCGCACACCCATGTAGCCAGGGGCGCGACTCATTCGGGCGGCGAAATCGTCAAACGAAACCCGGTCTCGGATGGCCGGTGTCATCAACTCATAGGCTGCGTCGATGTTCCCCTCAACGAGTACAAGGCGGACATACTCCTCGGCCACATCGGCTGCCGTCTCCGGACTGTGCACGACGACCGTCAATCGCGGGCCGAACAACGTCAGCAGAAGGACGAGTCCGAGGACTACTCCGACCGCGAGCAGGCGGGCCGTAGTCCCGTGACGCCAAGCGCGGGCACCGAGTGCCACTTCGTGCGTCTCAACCGGCAGCGGCTGCCTCCCGTGCTCCACCCTCCCTACTCCGTGAGTGCCTGGTATATCTCGACCAGGCCGAGAACGGCGCCCGTTATCCACAGGGAGACGAAGAAGAGCACGACGATGCGAAACGGCAGGACCCACTCGGGTCCAAGCCCACGGGATGTTGCTAGAAGCTCCGCGAATCGCCGGTTGCGCCATATCGCCAAGAAGATGCCGAGGATGATGAAGCATTCGTAGAAGACTAGCGGTGCGATCTCCAGGGCCATGTCTCCGTCCTAGTACGTGTAGGAGGCACCCCAGGTGACGCCCCAGGGCGGCCATGAGATGCCGACATCAGGGGGACCCGCCGGCAGGAATCCCTTGCGCGTCTGCCCCGCCACAGTTCCACACATGATCGTCGCGGACCCAAACGTATTCCATCGCTCGTCCTCAATAATACCGGACCCAATCAACAAGCTAATCCCGCCGGTGCCGGCAGATCCACCAAGAAACGGGTTCACGTCGTCTTCGTTCCAGTTGAATCCAGTGTCGGCATGACTGTTGAGCACCAATCCCCCATTCCCGAACACATAATCGACCACGATGGCCACATGGGAGTCACCCCGCATCGGCTTTGCATCCACCTCCGCCCCATGGTCCCGCATGAAGTCAACCGTGGGGCGGGGGGTCCTCGCCATCGTTTGACTCGCGGCGCTCCCCCGCTCCCCCGGATTCATCCGCCGATACTGAGTCCGCGCCCGCGACGTCCTCTGTGCCTTCTTGATCCTTGCCCGGGAGATATCCGCCGCCTGCCGCTCCTGCGACGTCGCGAACTCGTCCATCCGATACCCGGTCGGATCCACGAACCCGATCGGGTTCCCCCGACAATACTGATACGCACTCTCCTCCCCGTCGTTGCGGGAGAGGTCCTTGGAGAGGAACTGTCGGGTCACGGGGTCGTAGCTCCGGGAGGAGAGGTAGTAGAGGGCGCTCTCCTGGTCGAAGGCGTAGCCCGCGTAGCGGAGGGGTTGGCGCGTGGCGAGATCGGTGGCTACCTGCAGGCTGATGAGACTCGTGGACTTCGACCAGACGCCGGTACTCACGTTTCCCGTGCCGGTGGGCTTGCCCCAGGCGTCGTAGCGGTATTGATCGGATGTCCGGCACTTGATCCCGAGAAGGAGCTGGCCGGGGCCATCCGAGAGGGGCCTCAACACTACCAAAGCCGTCTTCCTGGACCGATGCGTCAGTCCACGGCTCTCTGGGTTGCGGTCGCGAACAGCCTGAAGCTGTCGAAGAGATCAACCAGGTTCTGAGGCCCACCAAATGCCTCGAAGACCCGTCCGTCAGCGTGATGGTGCACCCAGTCGTCCCCGGATCTGTCCACCTTCACCCAGTCCGCCTCGAGCCCTTCCAGATCAGTCTCGCGCACGTCCACCCGGAGCCGCCATCCGGGGTTATCCAGCGTTCCGATCTCTATCCCGTATGAGTGTTCCCAGTCATCGTCGCATTGCTCCAAGTACCATGTCTCTAGGAACCGCACCGAATCACCATCCATTGGGCACCTCCGCGGGATTTGCCAGCCGCACACCTCCAGGGATTCCAGGCCCGTGGATGTGGGGAACTGGAACCAATTCCTGGGTCAACTTGTTGTAGTGCATCTTCCCAGACAGGTCTAGCCGGGCTGTCATCTCCCAAGGGTTGGGGCTCTGGGGGTTCGACTGAGGCTGCCAAGTTGCCCACTTCGTCACTCGGCCGATCGACGGGTCAACTCTGAACGTGGTGTGCGGTCCGGTAGCTCTTGGATCAGGTTGCAGCTTCGAGCCGCCCTTCCCCCCTCGCCCCAGGCTCATGACGAGCAACGTCGTGCCAATATAGCGCTCAGTGAAAGGCATGGCGAGGAACTTCCCGACGGCATACGCCGGATTGCCGGTAGCTGTGTACCGTTCCTCGTACCAAGCGACGGCGTTCCGCGCCTCCCTCGGCAAGATATCACTGCCACGACTGCTGCGCTCCATACAGTTCTTGAGCAACCTCCGTCGGGCATCTTTGGCCCGCTGCGCCTTCTTGATCCTACCCCGGGAGATATCCGCCGCCTGCCGCTCCTGCGACGTCGCGAACTCGTCCATCCGATACCCCGTCGGATCCACCCCCGCCACCGGGTTCCCCCCGCAATACTGATAGGCACTCTCCTCCCCGTCGTTGCGGGAGAGGTCCTTGGAGAGGAACTGTCGGGTGACGGGGTCGTAGCTTCGGGAGGAGAGGTAGTAGAGGGTGCTCTCTGCGTCGTAGGCGTAGCTCGCGTAGCGCAGGATCTGCCTGTTCGCGATGGCGCTTGCGACTGCGGCGGAGATGAGGCTGGTGCTCTTCGACCACACGCCGGTACTCACGTTCCCCGTGCCGGTGGGCTTGCCCCAGGCGTCGTAGCGGTAGGCGGCGAAGGGGGCGCCTGCACCGTCAAGGAGGGAGAGGACGTCGCCTCGGTCACTCGTCAGGATGCCGAAGTAGAGGGGGGTGGCGCTCTCCTTCGGGCTCCGGTAGACGCCGCCGTAGGGGCGGCCCTGTTCGTCGTAGAGGTAGGTGATCTGCCAGGAGGTGGGGTTGGTGCCCCCGCTCTGGGTGGCCTTCAGGCTCTGGAGCTGGAGTCCTTGGTAGGAGAAGTCGGTGGTGGTGGTCTGGGAGCCTACTGTCACCGCAGAGCGGGTGCGCTGACCTCGCTCGTCGTAGGTGTAGGCGGCGGAGACGGAGGTACTCGGGTTCAGGTAGGTGGCCAAGCGCCCTTGGGCCGTGTAGGTGTAGCGGATACGGTTCGGGTCGCTCGTGTTGGTGGTCGTGCCTTGGGAGAGACGCCAGCGCTTCCCGCCGTCGTAGGTGTAGTAGGTGGTGGCGCCACCCGTCACCGATGTCTGCAGGATGTTGTTCTGGTAGGTGAGGGTGGTGCCGGTGAAGCTGGTGAGGTTCCCGGCGGGGTCGAAGGTGGTGGTGTCGGAGACGCCGTTCACGGTGGCGGTCGCCAGGCGGCCGGCGGTCGTGTAGGTGTAGGAGGCGGTGAGGACCCCGGCCGTGCCCACGCTCTGAAGGCGGAGGTTCTCGCCGGTCTTTAGGCCTGTGGTCGGGTGGTAGGTGTAGGCGTCGGTGGTGGTGGCGCCTGCGAGGTAGCCGGAGCCTGCGACGCCGGTCGGACCCCATTGCCGCTTCAGGCGCCCGGCGCTGTCGTAGAGGTACTGGGCAAAGATGGAGGTGGAGGGGCCGGTCTGGGTGGTGGCTTCGGTCAGACGGTGCGCGGCGTCGCGCGGGCCCACCGTGCGCGTGATGGTGGGGAGTGCGGGGTTGCTGTCGATTTCGCTCGCCCGGCTGGTCTCGTATCCGTCCGCGGCCACAGTGAGGGTGGTCTGGACGGCGTCGGTGCCTGTGGTGCCCACCACGGCCTGGTCGGTGGTAGGACCGGGTGTGTTCACCGGGTAGGTCAGGGTGTGGTCCAGATTGCGAACGGCGTCGGAGGTGGTGAGCACCCGCCCGAGCGAGTCGTAGGTGAGGGTGGTGTCCTTCACCGAGACCCGGGGGGTGCCGGGAAGCGTTTCAAGGTCCCCGGTCGCCCGCCCCATGAGGTCGTAGGAGAGCTCCCGCCAGCGGCCTTGATGATCCACCTGCTTCGTGAGGTGTCCAGCCGCATCGTAGGTCGAGGTGGTGGTCTCCGTGGCGGTCGTCTCAGAGATCGTGCGACCGAGTTTGTCGAAGACCCGGGTCGTCGCAAAGCCGTCGGCGTCGGTCACCCGCAGTTGCCAACCGAGGGTGTTGTAGGCGTAAGTGGAGGTCGTTGAGCCCGCGCCCGACTCCAAGACCGGGGCCAAGGAGATACCCTTGGCCAAGACGGCAATCGACGTTCTCAAGGGGGTCCCTGATGCTCAGCGCGAGGGTTGGGTCATCCCTGGCCGGTTCGAAGGACAGCGCCTCTCAGGTCTGCGGCACCAGTGGGAGCGGATACGGTCGGCCGGCAAGCTCCCGAACGTTAGATTGCACGATCTGAGGCACACTTTCGCGAGCATAGGTGCTTCTCAGGGCTTGGGCTTACCGATGCTTGGTGGACTGCTTGGGCACACAGAGCCTGCCACTACTCAGCGCTACGCGCACCTCTATCAGGACCCTTTGCGCGCGGCGGCAGACCAAATTGCGGATGCGGTAGCCAGCGCAATGGTGCTCGAGACGGAGAGCGAAGCGTCTGGTGCAGACGCCGGCAACCGAGGCCGGTCCGCTGGCCAGTAGGTGTCGGTCTCGCTCACCCATCGGTCTTGGCTACGCCGGAGCGACCCCGTTCAGGAGTCTGGATCAGCACCAAGTTCCAGTGCACCGCCGAGCGGTTGCCGTTGTCGCAGAGATCGGCGTAGGCGTCCCCAGGGGTCAAATGCAGGCTGCCCGCGATCCTCTCATCGTAGAGGATGTCCTCCGTCGGGAAGGTGATGAAGGGATTCACGCCCAGGGCGACTCGCCCAGGTAGCGTGCGTCCAGCGGGATGCCGGCGGCCCCGCCGATCCGCCCGTGCTCGACGGTGAGTGACACGTTCCCGCAACTGCCCTGCCGCAAGGCCGACCTGGGGCGCCGGTCAAGACGTCACACATGCGACCCAGTCACACCAGGGTCATGGTCGTTGACCTGCGTCAGGCTTCACGATGTCGCCGTCCTCGCATTCGTCCAGTGTGACGCACCAGTCGCGTGGCCCTTCCCACTCAGCGTCTTCGATGACCATGTGGTGCGTGAAGGGGAATTCCCGCGTGTCACCGGAAGTCTTGTCGGGACTAATCGCACAGAAACGCACCTCACTAGGCGCCAAGATGCGGAGCATGTCTGCCACCTCACGCATGAGCGACTCGGTCATCTCCACTCGTTCGCCGTCGCATTCGTCCGAGGTCACCAACTCGAGACTAACGTGCACTTCTAAGCCCTCGCCGCCTGGGTCTACGCCCGGCCAGGCCAACGCAATTCTGTAGCTGCTCATCAGATTCCTCCCGGCTCGATCAACACGGCCGAACACTTCGCCCCCTAAGTGGTTGATGACCTTCACGGCGATATGGCCTGTCTTGGGCCTCGGCAACAGATCGGCTGCGGGACTTGCAGAGCGGACCCATGCCTCTCGGAACAATCTCCGCCCTGAGCGCCCGCACATCCTGGAACTTGAGCGTGTTGCAGTTCTCGCCCACCGTGCGTACGACCCCATTGCCAGGGCGTCACACTCGAAGTCCACTTTGATTTCCTGAGTCACCCGCACTTTGGCACCATGGACATGACCAAGATGCTACACCACCGACTCGGCCATCTCGCATGCGTTGTCTCCGGCCAAGATGCGGAGAAGGGCGTCGTGGCTCTCCAGGCGGCGCAGTTCCTCCTTGATCTTCTGATCCATCTGCGCGCGGGTCGCCCCGAGGAGTCAGACCCGGCGGAGTTTCGAGTCGATCACCTCGAAGGAAGGTGCCGCTCCCACGCGGTAGTCTGCATCATCCCTAGCTTGTCGGGGAGATTCGGGATGTTCTTGAGTTCAGGCGGGTTGTCCGTCTTCCAGAACAGAAGACCGCCTACAGGGTAGCCCTTGACCAACGAAACGACTAGCTGCTTGGCAAGTTCACGGCTCCAGACGTACTCTCGCTGGAACTCTGGCAACACCATGTCTTGCTTCGCCATGCCGTTTAGAAGCTCAGACGCCTTCATGGGCACCTCCCGGTCTTGGAGGATTCTACCGGCTCAAACGCACCTGCTATCAACGTCCCTAAATGACTCGCTCCCTCGGTAGACGACCGAGATGGTGTCCCCGTCCAGGACTGGGCGGAGCGTGACCTCGACATCCCTCGCAGTCGTGGAGGTGGTGAGAGCGGCAGAGGAAACGGTGGTGGTCGGCATGGAGGTCGGTGGTGGGGCAGTCTCAGGCTCCTGGGTTGTCGGAGTCGACTTGAGCCCGATTATCGGAAGCGGCGTGGTCGGATCGCTACGCGTGTCACCGAGGCGGAACCCTGCGAGACCTCCGAGGACTGCTCCAACGGCGAGAAGGAGCACCGCTCCTCCGACGAGCAAGATGATCCGACTGCGGGAATGCCCCAGGCGTCCCGGCAGTCTAGGATCCAACGGGGAGCCCGCACTCGATGCGGGCCCACGTGCGTGCGCCCGAATGGGGACGGGGCCGCTGGCTCGAGTCTACTCTCATGCAGGGGGGTCGCAGTTCTTGCAGGGCTCGAGTCCCTCGGCTTTGGCCTCGTCCAGGGTCAGAGGGATCTTGGACTTCCGGAGGGAACTACAGCCCTCCCGGTGGTACTTCACTCCGGTGTCCGTCGAATAGACGGTTACTCCGACAACGGCTCTCGCCGTCGTCGTGGTGGTGCTGATCGTGGTGGTCGATGATTCCGTCGTGGTTGTAGGCGCCTCGGTCGTGGTCGTGGTCGGAGCTTTTGTCGTGGTGGTCGTGGGAGCCTTGGTCGATGTGGTCGTCGCAGGGGCGCTCGTTGTCGGAGCTGACGAGGTAACTGATGCCCCCTGGCCGACGGATCCTGCCTGGTCGTTCACAGGCTCTCCGCTGCACCCGGTCAGCATGATGATGAGAGTCACGGCTCCGACGAGAAGGGCCAGCGTGGTGGGGAGTGTGACGCAGCCGCCCGTCACCAACTTCCCGATCTTGCGCTGACGTCCGGATTTCGTGAGCGGGATGAACCGCCCCGGCTTTCCTGGAGGCTCCAACCTTTGAGAGGATGGAGTCATGAACAACACATCAAAGAGGTATCCAACTGAGGTTCGGGAGCGGGCTGTTCGCATGGTGCTCGAGCACGAGGGCGAATACGACTCCCAGTGGGCGGCGATCAGTTCGGTAGCGCAGAAGCTGGGGATGACCCCAGAGACGCTGCGCAAGTGGGTACGCACGGCAGAGATCGACGGTGGTCTACGCGCCGGCGTCTCCACCGACGAGCGGGCGCGCATCAAGGAGCTCGAGCGGGATAACCGCGAGCTCAGACGCGCCAATGAGATCCTCAAGGCAGCCGCGGCTTTCTTCGGAGCGGAGCTCGACCGCAAACAGAAGAGATGACCGCATTCATCGACGAGCACAAGGAGAAGTTCGGGGTCGAGCCGATGTGCGCTGTGTTGCCCATCGCCCTTTCTACCTACTACGCCGCCATCAGCCGGCCCCCATCGGCCAGGAACCTTCGCGACGAAGCCCTGAAACCCGAGATCACCCGCGTCTACCAGGCGAACTACTCCGTCTACGGCCCCCGCAAGGTATGGCGGCAGTTGAAGCGCGAAGGCATAACGGTGGCCCGCTGCACGGTCGAGCGCCTCATGCGCGCCCTGGGCCTGAGAGGCGTCGTTCGGGGCAAGACCTGGAAGACGACGTTCCCGGATCTATCGGCTCCCCGTCCCTTTGACCTCGTGGACCGCCAGTTCACGGTCACCGCTCCCAACCGCTTGTGGGTGGCGGATCTCACCTATGTCCGCACCTGGTCGGGCTTCGTCTACGCGGCGTTTGTCATCGACGCCTATTCGCGCATGATCCTCGGCTGGCAGGTCTCCGGCTCGCTGCGCACCGATCTGGCTCTTGATGCCCTGGAGATGGCTTTGTGGCGACGCGGTGACGATGTCGACGGTGTCGTTCATCACTCGGACCGCGGCGTCCAATACCTGTCCATTCGCTACACCGAACGGTTGGCAGAGGCCGGCGCCGTCACCTCGGTGGGCTCCCGCGGGGATGCCTATGATAATGCCCTGGCCGAGACCATCAACGGCCTCTACAAGGCCGAACTCATCCGCAAGCACGGTCCCTGGAAGACCCTCGAAGACGTGGAGTTCGGAACCCTCGAGTGGGTCGACTGGTTCAACAACCGCCGACTTCTCGAACCCATCGGCAACATTCCCCCGGCGGAGTTCGAGGAGATGTTCTATCGTGAGCAAGTCTCGGCCAAAGAGGCCGGACTCAAACAATTGAGTCTCCATTGAACCCGGGGCGGTTCAATCCTCAGTGGCATCGAGGCTTGAGTTGATCCATGAGACGTACTAACTTTCCTTGGCTAAACCTTTCAAGGATCCCAGTAGCTGGCACCATGATCGCAGTCGGGCCCGCCTCACTCCCCGATCTTCCTCCCCCGTAGACCCAATCAGCCAGGTCTAACTTCGGGCATATGTCTCCGCGTTCACGGAAGGTGTCTTCCTGACCTCAGGAGATCTGGGTGGCTACATGTGTAGGCAGTTGAGAAGAGAGGCCAAGGGAGAGCGGTGAACCGGATCAGCTCCAAGAGGCCAACCGCGTGACCGTCACGTCCATGCTCCGCGCATCTAGCACGAGGTCCTTTCCCTCGGACTACCAACTCGAAGGCTGGTTGCTCAGTCGAGGCCCTCGCGCTTGGGGACGGCACTCCGACTCATGTCGACCTTGGGGGCAAGATGCTCTGCGACCCGGTGCCTTTGAAGCCCGGCGAGTCAGTGCCGTGGGTATTGGCCCGACCCGCGTCGTTGGGTCGAACGTTTGACGGATAACCCGCGAGCGAAGCGAGTCGGGTTGATCCCCTTGTTGGTCCGTGGATGCGATGCCTACGTCTGTGAGTATCTGTAGCAGTCACGAATCGCCTGACAGAAGTAGCGACCGACCGAGTCCGCCTGACGGACAAACTGCGAGCGCAGCGAGTCAGGTGATCAGTTTGTTGGGCCGCCTACTCTTCTATGACAGACGACAGTCTGAAATGAGCGTCCGCAACCAGCTGCGTGATTTCGGTGAGATCCAGTTGATGACCGTATCGCTGCACGGCCTCGAGACTCGTCAGGGCCTCGTCCAAGTACTCGAGCTCGACGTCATCGATTTGGGCCTTGTTCAGCCATCGGTGGTAGTGAGATGCCTCGTGGGCAACGGCTGCACGCATCGTGAGTGCAGCGTTCGGGTTTGCGAGACCCGTGCCGGGATAGATGTCCTCGCCGAAGACGATTTCACCGTATTCCTCGCCGTCTTCACTCTCCTCCGCCCCAACGATTCTGAAGACGGTACGAGCGCCCGCTTCGTAGGTCACTGGCTGCACTGATGTGTCCATGCCGAGGAACGTGTTGATCACGCGAGTGACCTCCGGTCTGGACAGTGTATGGGTATTCCGACTGCCCGCCAGCGCGAGCCGCCGGTTCGCTTGTCTCATCGTGTGACCAGGAACCGGATGTCGGACGGAACAGTCTCCAGCGACAGCAACTGTGAGAGCACGCGCCCTGCCTGTGCACGCGTCGCTCCAGTGTTGGATAGCGTGAGCTTGCCTCCGCTCTTGCCAGGCTTGAGGATTCCGGTTGCTATCCACAGTGGGTTCGAGCGAGAAAAGAAGTCCCCGTGCCAATCCTTGAATACGTACTCCGCGCCCAGACGATCGAGCCGAAGCTTCCATGATTGAGTGGCACGCATGAGTCCTTCCTCCGCAATCGATGTGTTGAAGTCCCGCATCAAGAACGCATATCCGAACATCATGACTGCGGAGTCGACCAATAGTTTTCGCCTTATCTCTCGCCGGTCTGCCAACTCCAGTACGGCGAGCTCAGGCCTTGCCCCCGCGAGCATTTCGTAGAAGGTAGCGGCAACCTGTGCGAAACCCTCAATCTCCGTCTCGTCTAATGCATCGGCCGGCGCAAACAACTGCATCATCTGTCGCAGGGTAGACAGAGTTATCACCTGGTAGTTCGAGGCTGTCAGCCTGTCGGTGACGCGGTTTACGTTGTGATGAAGCGCGCTGCTCTTGTCAATCACCCGCTTCGCTAGGAGCGATAGGTCATCCTGGGTCGTTAGGTCATACGCCTTGGACTTTGCAGTGGGTTTTGGTCGTTGGTTCTTGTCGAAGAAGTAGTTGCCCTCGTCGAGCTTGGAGAGGAAATAGAGCTCGATTCGAAACTCCACATCCGGCGAAAAACGAGGGTACTCGGTTGGATCATCGTCGAAGGCCCGAACTGCCTTCAGAATCGCCTGATGGCGATGATGGGAATCTGGCAGGTAGATCCTGCCGGAGTAAAGATAGAGATCCTGGTCCGCGTCATTCCAGTACGCGCTGAATTTGCCTGGGCGCAGATTCCAAATCAGGGGGTTGAGGAAGAGCTGCGAGCCCTCAAGCAGCTTGACGGCGATGTCATCCGCCTTCTCCGGGTCGAACACGTAGGTGTTCAAGTCCGGGTAACCGTCGGAGAGGGGAAGTTCGCGCTCCGCGGGATACGGCAGGCCAGGTTTGATGCCCCTCTGGACATCTTGGTCCGTCCATACGAGTCGGCTCTCTGCTGCGTCGGCGAGTTCACGAGCAGTAAGTACGAAGGTCGCGGACTGCTGGGATCCTGTCTCCGTCCATTGGATGTGATGACACGTGAAGCGACCGGGATACGCGCTGCCCGACGCGCGCCTCCGCGGCTTTGTCAGAAGTCCATCGATCGCTACTGGCATTCTTCCTCCTCCGACTGTTGGTCGGCCCAACGTTGCAGTTCACACTTGAACTCAGGCCCGATCTGCGAGTCGAACAACTTCCCCGATCAACAGATAGACGGTAATCACGGTCAGCCGCGCCTCAGCAAGGTCGACGTCAACGTGGACGCCCTTGCAGACCTTCTCATAGACCGCGTCAACCCGAGCCGCCATGTGTTCAACTTCTGCGGACAAGATAGACAAGGTGCTTGCGCTCTGCGCTCTCGACTCGAAGAAGGCGATCAGACGGTTCTTGTACTCGTCCTTGCCCACCTTTCGGGGCTTGCCAGCGGCATCGATGTAGTCCTCGTCGCTTGCGGGAAAGACCGCGTCGGCCACGGACAGCAAGAGCCTCCGACACGCGGTGAGTGCTTGCGACAGGGATTCCGCATCGCCAGCAGCGATACGCTCGCTTATCGCGATAAGTTGTTGCGCCGCCGCTGGCGATTCTGACCTCACGAAGAGGTCAACGTCTCGACGCGACTGTTCGAAGATGGACTCTACAGCATCGCCAAATTCCAATGCGATGCTGGAGTCAGACGCATACGAATGCACACCACCAAGAATCGACACGTACAGAGCCTGCAACGTCGCGTAGTTGCTTCGCAGGTTCGCCGCCTGCTGCTCTAGACCTCTCAGCACCTGCTGAGTTGCACCGGCTGAAGCGTAGTTCTCGACAGTCAAACTCAAGTCGGTGGGCGTGGCTGGACCGATCGACGCCTTCTGGGCATGAGCCGCTGCTGCCAACGCAGGAAGGCTAGCGTCGTAATACTTGCCGTCCTTCACACGCCCGCCGGCTTGTACGTAGCGCAGACAACTGCCGAGGCGGGACACATCGAATGCTTCCGGGTAACCGCGCAACTCTAGGTCAAGCCACAGCTGGGCATCCTCGTCGCGCAGGAGTCGGGCGAGTCGCTTCGCCTTCATCAGACAGGCGGAAGCGTCCGGCTCCCCACCCTCCAGGTTATCAAGCAGCTCTGCGACCACGGCACGGGCGGCTTCCAGTCGTGAACGCCCTTCGTTCTCCAACCCCAATTCAGTTCCTCCGTCTAGGGCTAACAATGCCCGCAGTCTGCCGAAGTCGCCCGGCGGCCGCCTCGGGTCTGCCTATCCATCCCGGCGAGCCGAAGCTCGCGCATCATGGGAATGCTTTCCAAAGCGGAGAGCGCCGGTACGGTCCGATCCCTTCTCTACTTCGGCACACTCTATAAGTCGCAGCTCTGAACCGCCAATCGATCTGGGCAGGTCCCCGCCTGCTGCGCGGGTGAAAGTGCACGACGCGCTTGGGGAGACGGAGGCAACGCGAGCGCTGCTGGAGAGGCGGGTCCGAGGCGCCCAAAGGACATACGTCTCCGCTTTCGCAGACAGCTGCGAGGCGTCTAGTGCTATACGTACGGGGGAATGCGGCGCTACGGATGGCCACACCAATTCTCGGTCTCCTGCGTTATGGGCGGGAACTCGACCAGCCGGCGCACCTGATCCAATGTGGTGATCCCGAATAGGGGATCAGTCGAACCGTTGGTGAAGTGGTCTCCGTCCGGCTCGAAGATGCTGTATTCATCGATGTTGACCCGATAGCCCTCCGGCCAGTAGCCATCCTGGGCTGGGTTCCTTGACGCCTCGCGACCAAAGACCAGGACGGTGTCGCCAATACCCACAGGCGCACTCGCCTCACCTTCAGTTCCACCACGTACGAAGAAGGGAAGCGGCTCACCGGCGGTGGGTTTTCCCTTCAACACCTCGGTGGGTTGCACCCAGAAGGTCCGGAAGATCACCCGCATCACCATCGAATCAGCGGGAATCCAGTCCTTGCCATCGGGGCTGTTCCAGCGTGCCGGATCGACTTTGACGACCTTGCCGACGACGATTACGTCCGAATGCTTCGTTTGCGCGGAAACGGGCAGGTAGCTGGGGTCGATGAGAGAATGGATCTCCTGGGTAATCGGCAGGAATTCTTCTTCGCGTATCACCGTTGCAGTCGTACCGGCCGACTGCGGCGTCGCTTGCGAATCCCCACCAGCAGCCGCCCATGTTGCATTCGCGTCAGCTTGCTGCGGCCTCGCTTCCGAACTCCGTCCAGCAACCGCCCACAAGGTACCGGCAACGAGTAGTATTCCGAGAGTCAACCCTAGAGCGAGCAGCTTGCGCATGGTGTGATCTCCTCCGTCAGGGAGCCGGGTAGAGTTTCTTGAGAGCGAAATTGTCGTCACCGTTGGCGGATTGACTTCCAAGACGGAGCAGCGCCGCCACGGTCCGATTCCATCTCTACATAGGCAGACTCTACAAGTCGCAGCTCTCAACCGTCAAGGAGGCTGGGCAGGTCACCGCCTGCTGCAGCTCAGCATGCCCGTCGCTGCACGGATCTGCGTGCGGCTCCGAACTCCTCGGGATCGGGCGCTTCCCGGACCGTTGCACGGTTGCACCGATTCCCGGCGGGACACCCCTCCCCCCGGAGTCGCCCGCGAATGAGCACCTCGAGCTCGCCTCCGAAACCACCCTGCCCCGTGCCAGAAGTGGACGAAGCAATACGGAAGGAGACCGATATGAACGGATTTTCGTGGGCAGCGCGTGGGCAGAGGGGTTCTGCGAGCATTACTTCCCAAAAGAAAAGCCCCGCCTAAAGACGGGGCTTTCTATGGTAGCGGGGACAGGATTTGAACCTGTGACCTTCGGGTTATGAGCCCGACGAGCTACCGGACTGCTCCACCCCGCGCCGCTTACGAGACCCATTATAACACGGTCACGCGGACGCGAACGGCAACCCCAAAGCGGCACGATACGGCTGGCTGGGGGCCATCCTCCCACCCACTATCATGGCCGCACTTGCGCCAATACCATACTGGGGTAGTATCGAGCGCATTCAAGATTCGTTGTAGACTTCCGATAGTGTAAGTACGCCCACCCTGCGCGGGAGCATGCAGGCGCGGCTCCGAGCGAGATCCGATAGGACCAGAGGAGACAGCATCGACCCCAGAGTGACAGGTAGGACCTCGCGGCCCGCAGTCGGGCGGCCAGTCCGCTCGAAGTGGTTGATGGTCGTCCTGATCGCGCTCCTCCTCTGCCTATGGTCCGTGGCGGCCGCATCAGCCACTCCCACCACCAGTACCACACTGATCCTACAAGGCGACGCCAAGATCCAGGTGGGCGAGCTCCAAGCACAGGCCGACGCGGTGCAGGCCGAGATCGACCGGTTGGATGAAGAGCTGGCGATCCAGATCGAGAACTACAACGAGCTCAACATCCGGCTCGAACAGACGAACCAGGACCTTGCCGGGCTCCGCCGCACCTTCCGCGACAGCGAAGACCTGCACCAGCGTCGACAAGCACGACTCGACAAGCGACTCGCCGACACCTATAAGAGCGGCAGCTCGGGCGCCTCGAACCTCCTTGCCCTCCTCCTAGCGACGGACGATTTCGCCCAGTTCGTGAATCGGGTGATCCTCGTCGCCAAGCTCTCCGTACAGGACCGCGACCTGGTCGACGTGGTGCGCGAGAGCGTCGAAGAGAGCGCCGCCCTCGGCGTGCAGGTGGAAGACAAGAAGCGGGAGCTCCTCGATGTGCGCCGCGAACTGGAGCGTGCGGGAGTCCACATCGAAGAGATGCTGGCCCAGAGGCAGGATAAGCTCAGCGGCCTCGATTCACGCATCGCAACACTCATCGAGCAGGAGCGTCAGCGTCAGGAGGCGGAGCGCGTTCGGCTCGAGGCCGAACTCAGATCTCGCCTGGCAGGCTGGCAGCGTTACGACGGCCCGATCCCGCAAACCGACGATGCGGTTCTCAATCAGTTGGTGGCGACCGCGGCCTCTTACCTCGGTGTGCCCTACGTATGGGCCGGCGAGAAGCCGAAGTCGGGCTTCGATTGCTCGGGTCTGCTCTTGTACGTCTTCCGCCAGCACGGCATCCAGCTGCCGCACTATTCCGGTTTCCAGGCCAAGATGGGCGTCGCGGTGGCGCTCGCGGACATCCGCCCCGGCGACGTGGTCGCCTTCGGCACACCCGTCCACCATATTGGCATGTACGTGGGCGACGGGCTGTTCATCCACGCCCCTCGCACCGGCGATGTGGTCAAGCTTACCCCCCTCTCCACACGTCGGGATATCAACACGATCAGACGCTTCCCCGTGGTCCAGAGGACAGGACCGGTCGCAATCGACTAGAATAGAGCACCATGACCACGGTGCTCCTCATCATGATCGCCCTCTCGCTCGTCATCATCGTGCTGGCGCTAGTCATCCTGGGCCTGAGCGCATACCGGCTCTACAAGACCGTGAAGCGTATCCAGGAGGACGTCGACCCGCAGGTGAACGAGATCCTGGCGAAGCAGGGCGCGATCACGGAGCGACTCGGCAACATCGAGGAGAACCAGATCATCATCAACGCCAGGCTCGAGAAGATCTCCTCCGCCGCGGCCGGCCTCGGGGTGCTCACCTCGGAGTTCACCAAGGCCAAGAACCGGCTCCGGGGATACTGAGCCCCGACTCTGCGCGCCCCGCGTGCTGATCATCGCCGACAACCTCACCGCAGCGACCCCCTCGGTGGGCAACGCCATGACCGCGCGCGACGCCAACGCCATCCGCAACTTCGCGACCCGCCTGCACGTCGCCGGCGCCGATATGCTCGACCTCAACCTTGGGTTCAGGAGCAAGGGAGGCCCGGAAACGGCCGCGTGGATGGTTCGTGAGACCCACGACGCGACCGGACTGCCGCTCTGTCTCGACACCGCCGATCCAGAGTCGATGCGAGCGGGTCTGGCCGCGGCCCGGGACATGGCGGGCCCATCGGGCCCGGCGACCCCCTGGATCAACTCGTTCAGCCTCGAACAGAAGAAGATCGAGCGGATCCTCCCGCTGGCCGCCGAGTACGGCGCCCCGATCGTCGGCTATTGCGTGCGCGACGTGGTGCCACAGGCGCCGGAGGAGCGCCTGCACGTGGCCGTGGAACTGGTGGAACTCGCCGACGCGGCCGGGGTGCCCCGCGACCGACTGTACCTCGACCCCATCCTCTTCCCGCTCGCCACCTTCCAAGACGACTTCCAGAACGTGCTCTCCTTCTTCGACTCGTTGCCCAAGCTGTTCGATCCACCGGTGCGCACCATGGTGGGGCTCTCGAACGTGGGTCACGGACTGCCCGCGGGGAAACGGCAAACGGTGGAGGCCGTGGTGTTGCCGATGTTGGCCGCACTCGGTCTCGATGCGGTGCTGCTCAACGTCCTCAGCCCGCAGCTCAGAGACGCTCTCGCCGTTCTGAGAGGCGTGGAGGGACGATCGGTGTTCTCGGGGGCCGACCTGCTGGACCGCTGAGGGGCCGCCCCGCGCCCCGGCCAACGGTGCCGCCCATCGCTGCCCGGTCCCGGCACGCCCGCGGGCGCCGAGCCCCGGCTCCTGCTAGACTTTCGGTACCCATCCACCGCTTCCGCGAGGATCCGATCATGAGCGCATCCAGGGAACACGAGACCTCCGACGACGCGAAGGGCCACTCCGGCCTGGAAGATGTGGGGCGCCGCACGAGGGCGGCAGCGCTCCAGCTGTCCGCACTCCCCACCTCCGCGAGGAACGAGGCGATCGAGGCCATAGCCGCCGCACTGGAGGAAGCCGCTCCCGCGATCCTGGCGGCCAACCTGGCCGATCGCGAGGCCGCTGAAGCCGACGGCATCTCTTCCAGCCTCTATTCAAGGCTGAAACTCGACGAGACCAAGCTGCGCGGGGAGATCGCCGGGGTGCGCGACGTGGGCCGCCTCCCCGATCCGGTCGGCGCCCGTCAGATCCATCGTGAACTCGACGAGGGGCTGGTGCTGGAGCGCCTGGCTGTGCCCGTAGGCGTGCTCGGGGTGATCTTCGAAGCCCGGCCCGACGCGGTCATCCAGATCTCCAGCCTGGCGGTGAAGTCGGGCAACGCGGTGATTCTGAAGGGCGGCCGCGAGGCGGTTCGTTCGTGCCAGGCGATCGTGGCCGCGGTGCGGCGCGGCCTCGAAGGCACGGCGGTGAGCCCGGAGGCGATCCAGCTCCTCACCACCCGCGAGGAGACGGTGGAACTGCTCAAACTCGACCGCTGGGTGGACCTCATCATCCCGCGAGGCTCGAATTCCTTCGTACGCTTCGTGCAGGACAACACGCGCATCCCCGTGCTCGGGCACGCCGACGGCATCTGCCACCTGTACGTGGACGCCGCGGCCGACATCGCGACGGCGGTGCCCATCGCGGTGGACTCGAAGGTGCAATACCCGGCGGCCTGCAACGCCATCGAGACGCTCCTGGTGCACCGGGACGCGGCCGTCGCGTTCCTGCCGGCCGCCGGAACGGCGCTCCAAGAGGCAGGTGTCACCGTGCGAGCCGATGAGGAAGCTCACGCGATACTCATCGCCGGTGGCCTCGACGACGTCGAGCCCGCCACGGTCGACGACTGGAGCACCGAATACAGCGATCTGATCCTGGCGGTGCACGTGGTGGAATCGCTCGACGCGGCAATCGGGCACATCAACACCTACGGATCCCGTCACACCGAGGCCATCGTCACGGAAGACCAGGCTGCGGCCGACACCTTCCTCGCCCGGGTGGACTCCGCCGGCGTCTTCCACAACTGCTCGACCCGCTTCAGCGACGGCTTCCGCTACGGCTTCGGCGCCGAGGTGGGCATCAGCACGCAGAAACTCCCTCCGCGGGGACCGGTCGGCCTGGAAGGGCTCGTCACATACAAGTACGTGGTGCGCGGCTCGGGACAGATCGTGGCAACCTACAGCGGGGACGGCGCCCGAAGCTTCACGCACCGAGAGCTGTAGCACAGGCTGCCGCCGACACGCGCCGAAGGCACGCAACGCCCGAAGGCACGCAACGCCCCGCCCTCGGGTCGCGGGCGACAGGACCCGCCAGCGCTCGGCCTAGCCGTCCTCGATCCCCTGTGCACCCAGCCCGCAATCCCGCTCTCTGCTAGAGGAGCCACATCACCAGTAGCACAATCACGACTACCGTCAGTATTCCACCCAATCCGTATCTCATGACGAACCTCTCTCGATGAGTGGGTCTTTCGCGCATCCCTTTCGCGCATCCTGAATTCGGAAAGAACCCACATTTTACATTTTCAACTATTTCCAAATAGTACCTCTCCTAAACTCCCAAAGACCACATTCTCCTTTCGTCAATGTTCATGCTTATTCTTCATGCCTATTCGATGCGGGTTTGGTCGAGATGCGGGTTACGTATATTCGTTAGGCATCCCTGCAAGAGAAGACGCTCCAGCGCGTGCGGATGCGTGCGAATATGCGTGCGTATATTTCTCCAGCGCGTGCGGATATTCTAGAGAGAGGATCAGCAATGGCGGAGCGTGCACGACAGATATACGAAGAGACGACGGATGCGGCCGTGGCGAAGACGGCCGACGCCAGAGGAGCCGTCAAACGCCTAGCCGTCGAGGCGTCAGATTTCGGGAGGGAAGCCCGCTCGGCGGCCACCGGCCAATTGAGCCGGGGCGTGCGTCAGGTCGGCTCCCGGGCCAAGGCGACAGGGGAGAGCGTTCATTCCGTCGAAGATACGCTGCGACGGCACGGACAGGAACGAGTCGCCGACATGGCATCGCACGCGGCGAATCGACTGGAGAGCGTCGGCTCACGCCTCCAGAATGCGGGCCGCGTATCCAGGTGGACGCGCTTCAAGGCCTTTACGAAGCCGTGGGTGCCGGTGGCCGGCGCCGTGCTTGCGGCCATCGCGGCGTACCGCTTCCTCGTGAGTGCCGGCCGTCGCGATAACCGGCGCTGAAGGACGGCGATTCGCAGTCGTGTAGTTCAACCGTGACCTGGTCGCGGTGGGGCGCAACCGTGCAGCGAGTTCAGCCGCCCAACACCTCGATCACCCCGGGCAGCCGATTGAGGCTCATCACGTGGACCCCTGCGGGCCGCGGTGGCGCGCTCGGCTGCGCAATCGTGGGCGCGGATGCAGCAGCGGTCGCGGATGAGCCGCCCACCGCACCCGCACCGTGCGCGCCCCGCGCCCACTCCACGAGGTCGCGCGCCAGGCCCCGGCCGTAGCCGGCCGGGTCGGCGGCACGCTCCAACCCCGCTATCACCGAGGCGGGAACGACCACGCCGGGCACCTTCTCGTTCATGAACCGCGCCATCGCGGCGGACTCCAGAAGGAATATCCCGACCAAGATAGGAGCCGAGAGCCCCACGGCGGCGGCTGCAGCCTGAAGGAACTCGACGGCATCCTCCGCTCGAAAGACCGGCTGGGTCTGGAAGAAGTCGGCTCCGGCCCACTCCTTGGCCAGCGCGCGGTGAAGCTGCGGCTCGAGCGGCAGCTGAGACGGGTTCACGGCCGCCCCCGCCAGGAACGACGTGGGTGCGTCCAGCGACCCCCCCGCCATCGTGCGCCCCTCGTTCATACCGGCGACCATGGCCAACAGTTCGGATGACGACAGGTCGAAGACCGGCTTGGCCCCGGGGTGGTCTCCGAACCGGGTATGGTCGCCCGTGAGACAGAGCACGGTGCGCACCCCGAGCGCGTGCGCCGTGAGCAGGTCGGCCTGCAGGGCGAGGCGGTTACGATCCCTGCAGGTCATCTGGAGAATGGGCTCGACTCCGGCCTGGAGAAGCGCCACGGCCGGTCCCAGAGCGGACTGAGCGAGTGCCGCCGACGGCATGTCGGCCACGTTGACCGCGATGCCGTGCTGGCGGAGGCCAGCAACGACGGAGGCGTCGAGGGCTACGGGTTCGGGGCCTCGAGGCGGCAGGAGGTCGGCGGTGACGACGAAGTCACCCCGGCCCAACCGTTCCGCGAGCGGACGCACGAAGAGGGGAGCCTCACCCGGTGCTGATGAGCCGGCAACCGCCCGCTCATCACCTCCAGAGACTCCCCTCTTGCTCATCACTTCTACGCCTTCAGCCGGTGGATCGGCGCCCGATCTTGGGCGGCCCGACCACGCCGTGCTAGGCGGATTCTACCGAAACGATCTCCGGCACTGCTTCCTTCAAGATGCGCTCGACGCCGTTCTTCAGCGTCATCTGCGACATCGGGCAGCTACCACACGCGCCGACGAGCTTCACGGTCACCACGCCCGAAGCCTCATCCACATCAACCAACTCGACGTCGCCGCCGTCGTTCTGCAGAGCGGGACGGATGAATTCCAGTGCTTCTGCTACGCGTTCCCTCATGTCTCCTCCTCATGGCATCCCGGTCGGTAGGCGATCCGAGATCGAATCCTGACTGATCCTGTCCATTTTCCCACAATCCGCGTCCAGCGACTACTTTTCCCGCTTCACGATCGTTGCTACACCTTGTCCGCCGCCGATGCAGAGCGTGGCAAGCCCCACTTCGGCGCCGTCGTGGATCATGCCGTAGAGCAGGGTCACCAGGATGCGAGCGCCCGAAGCCCCGATGGGATGGCCGATCGCGATGGCTCCACCGCGGGTGTTGGTCTTGGCGGGGTCGAGGCCCAATTCTTGCCCTACGGCCAGCACCTGCGACGCGAAGGCCTCGTTGGCCTCGACGAGGTCCAGGTCGCCCACCGACATGCCGGCCTTCTCGAGCGCCTTCTTCGACGCATAGAGCGGGCCCATGCCCATGATCGAGGGGTCGAGGCCGACCGAGGCCTGACTCACGATGGTCGCCAGCGGCTTCAGGCCGTGCCGGTCGGCGTACTCGCGGGAGACCACCAGGAACGCGGCCGCGGCATCGTTGATGCCCGAGGCGTTGCCGGCCGTGACGGTGCCGTCCTTCTTGAACGCGGGCTTGAGCCCGGCCAGCGAATCGGCGGTGGTGCCGGCGCGCGGATGCTCGTCGGTGTCGAAGATCACGGGATCACCCTTGCGCTGGGGGATCTCGACGGGCACGATCTCGTCGCGGAAGAGACCGCCTTCGATGGCCGCCGCCGCACGGCGCTGGCTCTCCGCGGAGAAGGCGTCCTGCATCTCCCGGGTGATGGCGTACTTCTCGGCGACGTTCTCAGCGGTGATGCCCATGTGCACGTCGGTCATGGCGCACCACAGCCCATCCTTGATCATGGAATCGACGAGCACGCCGTCGCCCATGCGGTACCCCTGGCGGGCGCGCGGCAGAAGGTAGGGAGCAAGACTCATGTTCTCCATGCCGCCGGCCACGATGACGTCGGCGTCGCCGGTAGCGATGGCCTGCGCAGCAAGATTCACCGCTTTCAGGCCCGAACCGCACACCTTGTTGATGGTGAGAGCGGGTGTGGTTTGGGGTAGGCCAGCCGCCAGGACGGCCTGACGAGCCGGGTTCTGACCGAGCCCCGCCTGAAGCACGTTGCCCAAGATCACTTCGTCGACATCGGAGCCCTCGACTCCCGCACGGCGCAGCGCCTCGGCTATGACGATGCCGCCCAGGCGGGTGGCGGGCACTTCCGCGAGAGTCCCCTGGAACCGGCCGACCGGGGTGCGGCAGGCGCTGACGATGACTGCTTCACGCGACAACTGAGTCTCCTCTCGACTCCGATTACTCAGCAGACTGAGGGGCGATTATCGCACGGACGCGGACAGAGACGAAGCCGGGGGGGCCCGCCGACCTACGAGACCTTAGCTGCTAACCCCGGTGTCGGGAGGCGTCACGGTTGTCGGCGTGGTCGAGGAAGTCGCGCTCGGAACAGTGGTCGTGGAGACAGGTGGCGCCGAGGTTGTGGTCGAGGTCGTGGTCGAGGGGGTCGCTCCTGTGGTGGGAGTCGACGTTCCGGGCGGCAGGGTGGTGGGAGTGGTCGGCGCAGCCGGAGTGACCGAAGCTGTGCCGCGCGCCGCGCTCGGCACGGGGACGGTCACGGTGACCGTCTCGTGCTGCACGATGATCCTCTCTTCCACCACGGGCTTCTCCACCACGCGCTCCCGCACGATCACGCGTTCGATGGGGGCGCCGGTCACGATGCTGTATCCGCTGGCGCCGAATGCGGCCACGGCCAAGAGCAATGGACCCCAGGTCGCCACGAGCTTCCGCGGCGGTGGCAGCGTGCCGAACCATCGTTGGAATGCGTTGGGCCGTCGGCTCGGATGTGCCGTACGCCACTCGGTGACAGGTTCCGTGGCCGGCGCCGCGCCCGGCTCATCGTCTAGAGTCGGGGGGACGGCGATCGCCGCAAGCGAGTGGGCGATCACAGAGGACGCGTCTTCCGGCGTCGCGAGTAGGTCGGCGGGCGATTCGGCGGGCGACTCCACGCAGCTCATACCGCGGCGGTCGAGCCACCATCCCGCGAGACGCTCGAGAGCATGGCCGATCCAGTGAGAGGCGCCCGAGTAGACGACCGAGAAGACTGCCGCGCCGACAAGGGTGCCGGCGATGCCCGAACGGGTGATCACGAAGAAGCTGGCGGCTGCCGCTATCGCCGTGGATAGCATCGCCAGTATCGACGGTCTTACCTCTGCCTTGTCTCTTTTCTCCGTGCCCACCTTGTCAGTCATCTCGAGGGAGTCTACAGCATCGGCGCGCGGCCGACCGAGTATGGGTGCGACGGCGCCGAGGTCTTCGGAGTTCCGGCACGATCGTTTCGCTGCATCTGGGGCCCAGCTGCGGCGGCCGGCTCGGATGGCGGCGACGGCGTACCGGGTGCGCCGTGGAACACCTCCCCCGCTCAGCCCAGGTGTTCCTCGTTGCCGGTGACGAAGTAGCGGATGCATTCGGCCAAGTTGACCGCGTGGTCGGCGATCCGCTCGAAATAGCGCCCCACCAAGACCAGGTTCATAGCCACCTCGAACGTGGTCTCCTCCTGCAGGTCGAAGAGCTCGCGGAAGAGCCGCTCGTAGAGTTCGTCGATCTCGTCGTCGAGGTCGTCGAGGCTGGCGGCCACCACTACGTCCTTGTGCGTCCAGGCGTCGAGCGCCCGACTGAGCAGCCGCCGCGAGGCGTGGCCCAACTCGTACACGAGGGCGCTCACCTTACGGAGCTTCACGATGTTGATGTCCTTCTTGACCACCGAAGCGATGTTGAAGGCCAGGTCGCCCGAGCGCTCCAGGTCGTTCACCGCACGAAGGATCGCGACGATCAGGCGAAGGTCGCCCGCCACAGGTTGCTGCTGGGCCAGCATGGCCAGCGCGCGCTTCTCGATGTCGAGGAAGAGATCGTCGATCGCGTCGTCGCCATCCATGGTCTTCTGCGCGCGGTCGAGATCACCCTCTACGAGCGCGGCGGTGGCCTGGTCGATAGCCGCTTCAACGAGCGCGCCCATGCGCACGACGTCTTGGTCGAGTCTCTCCAGCTCACGATGGAACGTGTCCCGCATGTTGGTGAACCGCCTTCCTGAGGCCTATCCGAAACGTCCGGAGACGTAGTCTTCGGTGCGCTTGTCCAAGGGTTTTGTGAAGATGCCGCCCGTCGGTCCGTACTCAACCAGTATTCCCCATCGCGACATGCTCTCCTCGTCCACCTCTGTGTAGAGGAAGGCGGTCTTGTCGCTCACCCGGGCTGCCTGTTGCATGTTGTGGGTCACGATCACGATGCTGTACTCCTGCTTGAGCTCCTGCATCAAGTCCTCGATCCGGACCGTGGCTATCGGGTCGAGAGCGGAGGCTGGTTCGTCCATGAGGATCACGTCGGGCTCCACGGCGATGGCCCGGGCGATGCACAGCCGCTGCTGCTGTCCCCCCGAGAGGGCGAGGGCGCTCTTGCGCATCTTGTTCTTGACCTCGTCCCACAAGGCCGCCCTGCGCAGCGAACGCTCCACCAGCTCGTCGAGGTCGCCCTTGAACCCGTTGATGCGCGGCCCGAAGGCCACGTTGTCGTAGATGGACTTCGGAAAAGGATTCGGGCGTTGGAAGACCATGCCGATACGACGTCGGACCGTCACCGGATCGATGTCGGCACCGTAGATGTCTTCGCCATGGTACATGACCTGCCCCTCTACTTGGGCACCGGGAACGAGGTCGTTCATGCGGTTCAGGCAGCGGATGAACGTGCTCTTCCCACAGCCGGAGGGGCCGATGATGGCCGTGATCTCGCGGGGGTGGATGTCGAGGCACACGTCCTTCAGCGCGAGGTTCCCGCCATAGCTGACATTCAGGTGATTTACGGAGAAGACTGGTTCAGTCATCGCGAAATGGAGCTCCTGGACGCCGCCACGCGGGCGAGTAGGGTGAACACGAGTACGATGGCCAGCAGTTCGAAGGCGCCGGCCCAGGCACGGGCCTGCCCGGCGGCGAACGGCGTGCGGGCGCCGTCGAAGATCGCCAACGGCAGCGCCGAGATAGGCTCACCCACGAGCGCTGTGGTGATGGTAAGAGAGCCCAACGCCGTGAGGATGAGAGGAGCGGTCTCTCCCGCCGCTCGCGCCACCGCAAGCAGTACGCCGGTGGTGATACCCGGCAGTGCGGAAGGCAGCACGATGCGAAGCACCGTCTGCCACTTGGCCGCCCCCAGTGCGTAGCTCGCGTTCTTGATCTCCTGCGGCACGAGCTTCAGCATCTCCTCGGTGGAACGTACGACGATGGGCATCATGATGATCGAAAGCGCCGCCGCACCCATCAGGGCGCCGAACCCGTACGGCACCACGAACGCCGTGTAGACGAAGAGGCCCACGAACACCGAAGGCACGCCGGTCATGACGTCGGAGAAGAACCGGATCAGCGAGGCGAGCAGGTTGCGCCCGCCGTACTCCACCAGGTACACGGCGGCCAGGATGCCGAGCGGTACGGAGATGACCGTGGCGATGCCCACCATCATGAGCGTACCGATGAGGCCGTTGACGTATCCCCCACCCTCCCGCCGATAGCTGAACGGCGGCGCCTGCGTGAGGAACTCCCAGTTCATCGCGGCCAGACCCTCGCGGATGATGTAGTAGAAGATGAGCACCACTGGAAGCAACGCGATGATCACCGCGGCGGCCATGGCGCCGGTGGCGATACGATCGGTCCAAAGCCTGCGCCGCGAAGGGCGCTCCGACAACAAGTGACCGTCGCGCGCGTCCATTGCCCTCGCGCCGCTCATCGCTCGGCCACCAGACGCCACACGAACAACCGAGCGGCCATGTTGATCAAGATCGTGATGGCGAACAGGACGACCCCTATGCCCACCAAGGCACGAATGCCCTGCTCGTCCGCTTCCTGGAACTGGTTGGCGATGATCGCCGCCATGGAATACCCCGGCTGCACGATCGACGCGCTGATCTTGGTGCTTGAGCCCACCAGAAGCGCCACGGCGATGGTCTCGCCCAGGGCACGCCCCAAGCCGAGCATGGTGGCCCCCACCAGGCCCGGGCGGCTGCGCGGGATGACCGCTTCCCGGATCATCTCCCACCGCGTCGCGCCCAGGGCGTAGGCCGCCAGGCGGTCGTCGGCGGGCACGGCCTTGAATACCTCGCGCGCCAACGCGCTGATGATGGGGATGATCATGATGGCGAGCACGACTCCCGCCCCGAAGTAGGACAGGCCGGTGGCGGGACCTTTGAAGATCGGCAGAAAGCCGAACACCGAAGAGAGCGCCTCAGCGGCCGGCTGCAGGAAGAGGGGCAGAAGCACGAACACGCCCCACAGACCGTAGACCACGCTCGGCACGGCGGCAAGCAGATCGACGGCGTAGGCGATCGGCCCCTTCATCCACGAGGGCGCCAGTTCGGTGAGATAGAGCGAGACGCCCACACTGATCGGCACCGCTATGACCACCGCGATGGTCGACGTGACAAGCGTGCCATAGATGAAGGGCAAGATGCCGTAGACGCCGCGAGACGGCAGCCATTCCGTGCCGGTGACGAACGAGATACCTTCGGACGTGAAGACGGGCAGGGCAGTGTTGGTGGTGGTGAGCACCATGAAGGCCAGGATCACGAGTACGAGCGACCCCGACACGGCCGTGGTCCACCCGAACACCCGATCCAGCGTCCGGCCGAAGCCCCGGCCGCGCGCCAACGCGGAGAGCGACAGTGGTCTCGCGTCGTTCGATTGAGCGGGGGCTCTCACCCGGCAGCCGCCAGGTTCGTCGGTCGGGAACAACCCGTCAGCGCGAACGCGTTCCTCACGTGCCGTTGCCGATCAGATCGACTTTGGCAAGCGCCAGGGCGCGCAGATCGTCGGGAAGTGGCGCGTAGCCGAGTTCCTCAGCCAAGGTACCTCCCTCTTCGAGACCCCAGATCAGGAAGGCCTTGAGGGCGTCAGCGTCTGCGGGGTCGGCCATCGAATCATAGGCCAGGATCCAGGTGGCCCCCACGATCGGATAGGCCGCTGATGCCGGGCTGTCGCTCAAGGAGAAACGAAGATCCTCGGGGTACTCGATGCCTTCGCCCGCAGCCGACGTCGACTGGATCGTCGGCTCCACGAACGTACCCGCGCTGTTGCGGAGAGCGGCCGTGGACAGGCCACCTTCGGTCGCATACGAGAGTTCCACGTAGCCGATGGACCCGGGTTGCTGCTGGATCACCGCGGCCACCCCGTCGTTGCCCTGACCGCCCACACCCGCTGGCCACCGTACTTCTTTGCCGGAACCCACCGAATCCGCCCACACCGAAGACACCTTCGCGAGGTAGCCCGTGAAGATCGAGGTAGTTCCCGAAGAGTCGGAACGATGCACGACGTTGATACCCTTGTCAGGAAGAGCGAGGTCGGGGTTCAGGGCAACGATGGCCGGATCGTTCCAAACCGTCACCTCGCCCAGGAAGATGCCCGAGAGGGTCTCCTGGTCGAGCTTCAACCCTTCGACGCCCTCGACGTTGTATGCCACTGCCACCGCACCCAGCACCGTGGGGATGTGTAGCACGTTCGCCCCGCTCGCCTCTTCGGCCGTGACGATCTCTTCGTCCTTCATGGGAGCGTCGGTCGCGCCGAAGTCCACCGTCATCTGGGTGAACTGCTGGATGCCGCCTCCCGAACCGATACCCTGGTAGTTCATGGTCACGCCAGGTTGGATCGCGGTGACGAACTCCCCGATCCACTCGAGGTACAGTGGCTCGGGGAAGGTCGCCCCGGCGCCGTCGAGGCGGGCGGAGAGAAGTCCGCCTGCGGTTTGACTCGAGGTCGTGGTGTCACTCCCCGTACGCACCCCGCCGCCGCAGCCCAAGGCGAGAACCACAGTCAGCATCAAGAGTGCCGCAGCCAGTATCCGTTTCGTGCCCTTCAAGAGGTCCCTCCTCCAAGTGTTTCGCCATCGTTCTGTTGTCTCGACATGACACTACCCACCTGGCGCGTACCCGGTGTTACCATTGCGTTAACTGAATGTGAATTGCAGCGACACCCACGACCGGCCGTGCCGCCCACGAGGCGACGCCACGCCGAACAACCCCGCCCGACGGCGAACGTGCGGCGCACGGCTCCCAGGAGGATCGAGGTTTGGCCGAATCCACTCATGCATCGCAACCGATGCCGTCGATTCTCGTCGTTGAAGACGACCCCACGATCTCCGACCTGCTGGCATACAACCTGGTCAGAGCCGGCTTCTCGGTGCGCCAGGAGAGGAGCGGCACCGGCGGCCTGGAGGCCGCGCTGACGGGAGCGGTCGATCTCGTGCTCTTGGATCTGATGCTCCCCGGGCTGGACGGTGTGGCCGCCGCTCGAGAGATCCGGCGGCGCAGACCCGCCCTTCCGATCATCATGCTCACCGCTCGATCCGACCGTGAGACCGTCCTCCGCGGCTTCGAAGCGGGCGCCGACGACTTCGTCGCCAAACCCTTCGACATGGACGTGCTGCTCGCACGCATCCGGGCCCGACTTCGGGGGAGCCGCGGAGCAGGTGCTTCTCCAGCCGAACGCCGTGAGATGATCGGGGGCGACTTGAGACTCGATCCCGATACGCTCCACCTCTCCGGGCCGACCGGCTCGACGGCCCTCAAGCCGAAGGAGTACGGTCTGCTGGAGCTACTCATCTCACAACCCGGTCGCATCTTCCCGCGAGACGAACTGGTGGAGCGCGTGTGGCACCAGAAGTACCTGCCGGGTTCTCGCAGCCTCGACGTCCACGTCCGTCGCGTGCGGCGAAAACTCGGGGAAGTGGGGTCTAGGGCAGCCATCGAGACAAGCCGCGGTATCGGCTACCGCGCTCAGATCTCGACAGGCCGTCAACCTACGAACGAAGAAAGGCCCGCCTAGATGGCCATTGGAGTCAACCGCATCGGCCTCCGCCTCGTCACGGCGTTCGTCGCCTTCGTCGTCCTGCTCGTGCTTGGACTCTCCCTGGCTTCCGGCTTGGTGCTTCGGGGGGTCTCGCTGCAGAACCTGGAGAGCGACCTCGCCGACGAGGCCCGGATGTTGAAAGTGATGCTGAGCAGCGAGGCGGCGGAGCCCACTGGAGCCCTCGAAGACCTCGACGCCCTTCGCGCCTTCATCGCAGAGGTGGCGGGCGTCGCGGGCGTCCGCGTCACGGTGATTGCGGGCGACGGGACCGTCTTGGCCGACTCCCTGCAGGATCCCTCGACCATGCAGAACCACAGTGACCGCCCCGAGGTGATCGTCGCGTTGGCCGGTGGAGAAGGCCACTCCCGCCGATACTCCGCCACCGCCGGCAAAGACACTGTGTACGCGGCCGTGCCCATCGGGGAGGGCGCCGGTGCCTGGGCGGGCGGAGTGGTGCGTTTGGCGGCTGCGGCCGAGCGGGTGGACCCACTCCTCGCGCAGGCTCTGCGCACGCCGCTCCTCGTGGGGTTGTTCGCCCTGATACCGATCGCTCTCGCCGCCTTCCTGATCTCGCGGTCGCTCACCCGGCCGATCGAACGACTCCACGCGATGGCGGAGGCGGTAGCTGGAGGCGACCTCTCGCACCGAGTCGCGACTCCCCGCCGTACCGACGAACTCGGCGACCTTGCCCGCGCCTTGAACGACATGGCATCCCAATTGGAGAAGCGCGTGGGCGAGCTTCGAGCCGAACAGAAGCGCATGGCCGATATCCTGTCCTCGATGGGAGACGGGGTGCTTGTGCTCGACGACCGCGGGATCGTACTCGACGTGAACCCGGCCTGCGCCCGCATGATAGGGAGTACAGTCGAGGAGATGCAGGACCGGCCCATCGTCCAGACCGCCCGCGTGTTCCCTGCCCAACCCCTGATCGATGCGGCGATAGCCGAGTGCAGGCCTTTCGTGGAGCGCATCAAGCTGCCCGGCGATCGCACCCTCAGCGTGCAGGTGGTGCCCATGTCGGCGCCCGAACAAGACTGCCGAGAGGTACTCATGATGATCCGCGACGAGACCGAGGGTGCGCGCGTCGAGCGCCTTCGCAAGGACTTCGTCAACAACGTCTCCCACGAACTCAAGACGCCGCTTGCGGGGCTCTCCTTGCTCGCCGGCACCCTCGGGACAGCGATCGAGGACGATCCGCCGAGCGCGCGCGTCTTCGCGGGTAGGCTGAATTCCGAGATCGCCCGCCTCACGGAACTGGTGACCGACCTTCTGGCACTGTCGGAACTCGACGACAACCAAGATTCCGGCCGCTTGGTCTCGGAGCAGGTGGATCTGGCGGAGACCGCACGGCAGGTCGTCGACGCGCTGGCACAGCGCGCCCAGGGCCTCGACCTCGACCTGAGCCTCAAAGTAAACGCCTCGGCACTGATCGAGGGCGACCCGACAGCGCTGGCCGCGATGGCGCGCAATCTCGTCGAGAACGCGCTCCGTTACACCGACCCGGGCGGCCACGTCGAGGTGATCATCGAATCGGCCGACACATTCGAACCGGGAGGCGCGGACTCAGGCGCCGCCGGCAGCGCCCAGCCGGGCGGCACGGATTCTGGCGGCGCCGACCCCGAGGTAGCCGATACGAGCGGCGTGGCTCCCCCCCGCGAAGAGATGGATCCGGCGGTGCGCTTGATCGTGCGCGACGACGGGGTCGGCATCCCGTTGGACTCCCGCGACCGCATATTCGAACGGTTCTACCGTGTCGACAAGGCCCGCTCGCGTCAGACCGGAGGAACGGGGCTCGGACTCAGCATCGTGAAGAACACGGCCGAAGCGCACGGTGGGTCGGTGCACGTGGAGAGCGCGGTGGGCTTGGGCTCCACCTTCACCGTCACCCTGCCGAAAACCCACCGCGCGCGCTCCGCTGAACCTCACGCAGGCGACTGAGCCAACTGAGCCTCCTCAGCGATGCGCCATCCTGCGCTGAAGAAGAACAGGGCCGCCGAAGCCGGACCGAGGTGCCGGAACCGCTCAGCCAACACCACGCCCGCCCTCTCAAGATCGGTGCCGGCGTCCAGCTGTGTCAACCACGAGTGGAACGCACCGTGCTCCTCGACTATCGCCTGGAATACGCGCGCGTTCTCGACGACCGCCTCGATCTTACGACGGTTGCGGATCACGCCGGCGTCGCTGAGCAAGCGAGCCACGTCGTCGGGCCCCATCGCTCCCACCATCGCCGGGTCGAAGTCGCTGAAGGCCGCCTTCAGGCTCGGCCAGCGCGACTCCACCACCTTTGGTCCCAGCCCGCCCGAGAACACAGCCCGGGCCAAGAGTTCATGGTACTCAGTGTCGCTCGCGGGGAAGTCCCCCGCTCGTTGCATCCACGGCTGCCTCTGGAACATCGCTCCTCCCTCGTCTCGAATACCACCACGTGTACTGTGTGGCATCGAGCCTACCGGGAGGAGCGACGCAGGTCTCTACGGAGGAGGTCTGAGCATGGCGGAAGAGACGTGATCCGCATGTGGGCGCGGGTGCGCGGGTGTTCGGGTCAGACGACCCCGCCGCGCTCGCCCACGGCCTGCATGGCCGCTTGTAGTTTGGTCTCGGCCTGGCTCGCGATTCCCTCGAGCGCGGCGCTCTCGACCACTCCTAGAGCGGTCATCGGCGAGATCGCCTCGACTCTCGTGACGCCGGGCCCCTCTTCGTACACCACGACGTTGCAGGGCAGCATGAGCCCCACATCGGGCTCGCTCGACAGAGCCTCATACGCCAATTGCGGGTTGCACGCGCCCAGGATGATGTAAGGCCTGAAGTCCACGTCGAGTTTGGTCTTCAGCGTCGCCTTGACATCGATCTCGGTGAGTACGCCGAACCCTTGTTCCTTCAAGGCCTCTTTCGCCAACGCCACCGCCTCTTCGTACCCTACCGCCACGCGCCTCACGATGCCATATGCCGGTTCACTCATCTCGAATCCTCCTTCGCTCTTGTTTCCTGCTCTCTGACTTCCTACGTCTGGGCCGATGTAGCAACCGCTCGTGTTATCCTCCACCTGATGACCGCCCTGCTCACATCCTTCCTGCTCGTGGGCATCGCGGAGATGGCAGACAAGACTCAGTTGCTGACCCTCTGCCTCACCTGCAAGTACCCGCCCCGCAAGGTGCTGGCAGGCGTTGCCATCGCGATCGCGATACTCAACCTCTTCGCTGTGCTCGTGGGAGGTTTCGCCGGACGCCTTCTACCCACCACACCCATCAAGGTAGTCGCCGGCATCATGTTCCTGGCGTTCGGACTGTGGGCTCTGTTCAGCCGCGGCGGGGACGCCGAAGAGGAAGCCTGCGACACCACGCCGGATAAGGGCGGCATCGCGGGCAGCGCGATACTGGCGGTGACGGCCGCCTTCTTGGTGGCGGAGGTGGGTGACAAGACCCAGTTGGCCACGCTCTCCCTGGCCGCGCGCTTCGAGACATTCTTCGCGGTCTGGCTCGGCGCCAGCCTGGGTATGCTGCTGGCCAACGGACTCGCGATCGCCGGGGGAGCCATGCTGACCACCCGGGTGCCCGAAGCTACGTTGAAACGTGTGTCGGGGGCTCTGTTCATCGTCTTCGGCCTCTGGACGCTGTTCGAGGTGCTCCTCTGAGGACCGCCGCCGGCTGCACGAGGGGAGTCTCGATCCGATGACCCGACCCGCTCACGCTGTCTCACTCAAAATACCCATGGGGGTATCTTAGCAGGGAGGACGCGGGGACGCCAAACGCCGACCACACAGCACTGTGAATGACGTTTCGTCCAGCGACCGACCATAGACCACCAGAAGGAGAGGTTCCACACGTGGAGGCACGCATAGTCGGACTGAAGGGATGCGGCAAGTCGACGCTCATGGCCGCGCTTGCCGGAGGGCGGTCCGACGGTCAGGTCACGACCGTGCGCATGGGCGACGCGAGGATACGGGCGCTCTCGACCGTCTTCTCCCCCCGCAAGATCACGTTCGCGGAGTTCCTGGTGAGGGAGGCGGTCTGGCTCGAAGCCTCTTCACGCAAGAGCAACATGGAGCGCTATCTGGACCAACTGGCCGGATCGCAGGTGTTCCTGCATGTGCTCAGGGGGTTCGAGAGCCCCCTCTTGGCGGATGACGCAGACCACCTCCGCGACCTGCGGTCGCTGGATTCCGAGTTCGCCCTGGCCGACCTGATGACCATGGAACGCGTTCTCGAGCGAGGGCGCAAGCAGCCGGTGTCCGATGCGGGGAAGCGAGCGGTCGCCCACGCCATCGAGTTCTTGGAGGCGGAGACCCCACTGCGTGAGGAGGTGTTCCCCGAACCTGAGGCCGATTTCCTCAAGGCCTACCAGCTCCTCACGCTGGCGCCGCAGATCTTGCTGGTGAACCTGGCCTCGGGTTCCGCATTGGGAGAAGAGGCCCTCGCGGAGCTCGTCGCAGCCGCGAAGGGCCGTCAGGTCGTGGCCTTTCCGTTCCCGGATGCCGCGGAGGTGGCCGAACTCAGTCCCGACGAGCAGCTCGAGTTCGCCGAGGCGCTGGGGTTGCCCGGACCGGCGGCCGAGATCGTGACCCACGCCGCGTTCGCCCAGATGGGCTTGATCAGCTTCTTCACCGTGGGTGAGGACGAAGTGCGAGCCTGGCCTATCAAAGACGGAACGCGCGCCCGCCAGGCGGCCGGCGCGGTTCACTCAGACATCGAACGCGGGTTCATCCGCGCCGAGGTGGTCGATTACGAGACGTTCATGCGCCTCGGCACGCTCAAGGCGTGCAAGGACCAAGGTCTGCTACGGGTGGAAGGAAAAGACTACCCGGTGGTGGATGGCGACATCATCAACTACCGGTTCAACGTGTAGCGAGGACTGCAGCGAGGCCCCGCCTCACCGTGCGGCGGCGGTTCGGTGCGGCGCCCTCTAGAAAAGCGAGCGGCCCGCCTCGCAGTCCGCGAGACGGGCCGTCGAGATCAGGTGAAACGCGGCTTAGGCCGCGGCGGCGGGCCCGACGTACCGGGCGCTACCGAAGCCCAAGATGGCCATGAAGATGATGCTCAGGAAGATCAACCCGATCGTGAAACCGGTGCCCTGCCCGAAGCTCTTCGACAGCCCGTCCATCATGAGGATCAGGACGACAAAATTGGCGATGGGGATGAACATGAGGATGATCCACCACGCCGGCCTGCCGATGATCTTGAGCAGGATGATGATGTTGTAGATCGGGATTATCGCGGCCCATCCCGGCTCACCGGCCTTGGTGTAAACGCGCCACATCGCTGCGATCGCCACAGCCATGATAGCCAAGTAGATGATGGTTCCGAACACGCCACCGAGGATCCCTGCAGAATCATCCATGCATACTCCTTACCTTCGTTTTTCGGGCAACGAATGGGTCCGCTCCAACAGAAGCAGCCCAATGACACCCTAGAACGTATTGCGCTCTTACGCAAGACTCCGCGCGACCGCGCTCAACGGGCACACCCAGCCGACACAACATGCTAGGATGCCCCGTCGCACGTGCCCATGAGCCTCTAGACCGCCGGAACCGCCCTCGTGATCGAGCTTCTCAAGATAGCTTTCGTCTTCGCCCTGATCGTCGGTCTGCTCCGGCTGAAGTGGAACCTCGGGGTCGTGATGCTCATCGCCGCCGGGGCGTTGGGTGTGCTCATGGGGATGGGTCCGGTAGCGATGCTGGGAGCCGCATTCCGCGCCTCCACCGACCGCACCGCCGTCTCGCTCGTCATCGCCTTGGCCCTCATCATGGTGCTCGAGAACATCCTGCGCACCACGGGCACTCTGGCGAAGTTGGTGGACTCCCTCCAGGGCCTCCTGGGTGACAACCGGGTGGTCATGGGCCTCATGCCCGCCATCATCGGTCTGCTGCCCTCCGCGGGAGGCGCCCGTTTCTCGGCCCCCCTGGTGGAGGAGTCGGCGAACGGTTGTGTCATCGACCCGGAGCGGAAGAGCTTCATCAACTATCTGTTCCGCCACATCTGGGAATACGTGTCGCCGTTGTACCCCGGGTTCATCCTCGCCTCAGCGGTCACCGCGGTACCCATGGGGCGACTCTTCGTGTGGCAGATATCGTTCCCGGTGACCGTGCTGCTCGCCTCGACGTTCTTCGGCTTCCGCGGGATCGAGACCCGGCCGCACGTCGGCGGCCGCACTCGGGCACACGACCTTCGCGTGGCCGCCGTGAGCTTCGCTCCGATCCTGGCGAGTATCGTGCTCGTGATAGGCGCCGGCATCGACGTGGCTGTGTCAATGGCTCTCGTGGTCGGCGCGCTGTTGCTGCTGCACCGCTACAGCGCTCGCCGCGCTTGGCAGGCGGCCCGGGAGAGCGTCTCGCTGAAGACGCTGCTGCTCGTCGTGGGCGTCCTTGTGTTCAAGGGGGTGATGGAGGAGTCCGGCTCGGTGGAGCACCTTCCCCAAGTGATGGATTCGCTCGGGGTGCCGACGATCGTGGTGGTGTTCGCCCTGCCCTTCCTCGTGGGCGTGATGACCGGTATCACCGTCGCCTACGTGGGCCTCGCCTTCCCTCTGATCCTCCCCCTGATCAGCGGGCCGGCCGGAGTGGACATGGGCCTACTGGCCTTCGCCTTCGCGGCCGGGTTCGCCGGGGTCATGTTCTCCCCCGTGCACCTGTGCCTCGTTCTCACCCGCGACTACTTCAACTCGAAACTCACGCCCATCTACCGCATGATGATCGTGCCGGAAGCGGCGGTGATGCTGGTCGCCCTGATCCAGGTAGGGCTCTTCTAGCTGGAGGACCCGCCGCGTCGCCGCCTTCCGCGCCGGCGGCTCTTCGGAGCGTCGTCGGGGTCGCCGGAGACACGCACGGGCACCGCCGCGGCCGGCAGAGCGTCTTCACTCACGGATTCCACCGTCAGGCGCGGAAGCCACTGGAGCCAGCGTGGGAAGTACCAATTGGCGTCGCCCAGCAGAGCCATGCTGGCGGGCACCAGCACAGAGCGCACGACTGTGGCGTCGATCAACACGGCGATAGCTAGGCCGAAGCCCACCTGCTGGAGCATGACGAGCTGGCCCGAGGCGAAGGTGGAGAAGATCACCACCATGATGGCGGCCGCGCCGGTGATGATGCGGCCCGTGGATCGCAGCCCCACCGCGACCGACTCGGAGTTCCGCTGGGTCTTGTCGAAGTGCTCCCGGATCCGGCTGAGCAGGAAGACGTGGTAGTCCATGCTCAGGCCGAACAGGATGCAGAACAGGAAGATGGGCACCCACGATTCGATCGTCGTCGTCTGCTGGAAGCCGAAGAGCGTCTTGCCCACCCCCTTCTGGAACACCACCACCAGCACCCCATAGGCGGCGCCCACTGAGAGCAGGTTCATCACGATCGCCTTGATCGGCACGACGATGGACCGGAAGACCAACATGAGCAGGAAGAAGCTCAACCCGAGGACGAACGCGAAGACCACCGGTGTATAGAAGTCGATGAGCTCGATGCCGTCAGCGGCGTGCGCCGAGGCACCGGCCACCAGCACCTCGGAGGGCACGCCTTCGAACGCTACGGGTATCACCTCGGCCCGCAGCCTCGTGACCGTGTCGTACGCCTCCGCTGAGTTCGACGGCACCGTCAGGAACGCCGTGACCAGCGCGAGGTCATCCGCGTCGTTCCACCGCACCGACGGACCCGGCGCGACCCCTTGCTCGATGGCGAGAGCGGCGGTGAGTCGGTCGATTGCCTGTTCCGTCCCGGCCCCGCGCTCCCCCACCACGACGATCTCCACAGGGGCCGAAAGGCCGCCCGGGAAGTCCTCGGCCAGGATCTCATACGCCGTGCGCACATCGCCCGGAGGCAACGTCTCCGCGCCGGCCGAGCCACTCTCGAGGTCCACATAGGGTATTGCGGCCGCCACCAACAGGGCTGTGGCCACGAGCACGCTGATGATAGGCCTACGCATCACAGCGTGGGCGATGACGCCCCAGAATCCGCGGAACGCCCAATGGCGGCTATCTCGTCTCTCACGGCCGCGAGATGCGATACCGCGAAGCCAGGCACCCCAATTGATCCCACGCAACCAAGCTCCCCAGCGTGACTCACGATCGGCAAGCCCTCGGCGCGGCGCGCGAGGCCAGTCGATGCGATCGCCGAGAAGCGAGAGTAGGGCGGGCACAAGGGTCAGCATGGCCACCACCGCCACCGTGACCACGAGCACCGCACCGATACCGAGCGACCGGAACGTGGTGATGGGTACGATGAACAGCCCCAAGAGAGCCAGCACCACCGTGACGCCGGAGAACAAGACCGCGTTGCTGGCAGTGCCGCCCGCGATGGTTATCGCTTCCCTCGTATCGGCGCCTCGCCTGCGTTCCTCGCGGTAGCGTTCGATGATGAAGAGCGCGTAGTCGATGCCCACCGCCAGCCCGATCATGCTCACCATGTTCACCACGAAGAACGACAGTTCGAACACGCGGCCTACGAGGGCTGTGAGGCCGATCGCCACCACGATGGCCGCGAGGGCCAGCAGCATCGAAACACCGGCGGCCGCCACAGCACCGAACACGCCCACCAGGACGAGCAAAGTCACGGGAAGACCGAAGACCTCGGCCTTGAGAAGGTCGGACTCGGCCGTGCGTGCGAAGTCATCCTCGACGCTGGCCGCACCCACCGTGAGCACCTGGTAGCCGGCAGCCGTGTTGCTGGTGAGCGTCTCGCGTAAACGCTCGATGCGATCATGAGCTGAAGGAGCGCTCTCTGCGACCAGGGCCACCTGGATGAGCGCGGCATGACGATCGGTCGAGACCATGGCCTGCGACTGCGGCACTCCGTATCGGATGGCGTCGTAGTACGAGAAGGTCGATGCCACGGCTCCCTCGAGGGCGGTCACCTCTCTCGCGACGCCCTCGACCACCGCCTGGAACGCGGGGTCGTCGACCGTGGCGGTCTCGGAGCGTACGATCACGGTCTCCGTATCGGGGGTCACACCACGCAGGCGCTCCTCAAGAAGATCGGCTCCCCTCGAGGATTCAGGTGAGTTCAAGAAGTCCATCTCGCGGGCTCCAAGTACGTCACCCACTGTGGAAGCGGCGAAGCCCGCAAGTATCAGGAGCACCACCCAGAAGGTCACAACGACCCATGGATGGCGGGCGCTCAGCCGAGCGAGGCGAGCGGTGAACGAGAGCTTGGCCACTGGTACTTCTCCAAACATCAGCCGACAGGCGCTGGACAACGAACAACAGAGATAGAAGCCGAATATCGAGAGCCGACAGCGCTACCTGCTGATGCTGCCCACCCAGGCCGACGATACGGGACCCGGGCTCAACCGTCCGGCCAAGAACGGCTGGCAGACACGAACAAGAGAATAGCCCGCGCGACCCGCGAGCGTCAACCCGAGGGGCCGCTCGTGAGCAGATCTCGGGCCGCTTGGAGAAGGTCGGGGCGCTCGAGGACCGCTTGGGCCTCGTCGAGGTCGGTCGCGATCATGGAGCCCGCGGGCTCCATGCCCAGCCAGGCGAACGCCCGCTCCAATTGACGAACGACGACCGCCCCATCCGCGGGGTCGGATTCCTCCTGCGTCGTGATCACGTAGAGTCGCTTCCCAGGCGCGATACGGGGCTTGCTCTCGCGATCGAGGAGTCCGTAGGTGCGGTCGACCACTGCCTTCAGCCAACCGGAAGCCGCGTAGTAGTAGATCGGAGTGGCCACGACCAAGATGTCGGCGTGGGCGATGGCAGCATACACGTCGTGCATCTCGTCGTCGACCACGCACTTGGGTCCACGTTTGCAGCCCTCACAGGCGATGCAGGGCTGGACCTTCAGACGGCGGGCCACGAGGCACTTCGTAGTGTGTCCCTGCTCTTGTGCGGCCTCAAGCGCCGTCTCGAGGAGGGTGGTCGAGTTCCCACCCTTCCGCGGGCTACCGGCGATGCCAACGATCCTCATAGCCTAGAGCCCCAGGAACCTCCGCCAGCCCCGGCCTGCGTCGGCAGACGGCTCGGCGTCAAGAACCGGGACGGGCGAGGAGCCCGAGTCACCACCATCGACCGTGTTCTCACCTTCTGAGCTCGATCCGGAGGGCAGACTCGATTCAGCGGTCTCAACCCGGTCTGCGAACGGAACGTCCGCGGTCGATCCAGTCGAGGACGCCGGCGGCGCTGGGACCCCGAGCGCGGGCCGCTCCACGGTCTGCTCTTTCGCGGCAAGCGGCTCTATCGCCGGCTGCTTGGTGGCAGGCGCCGGCACTGCGGGCGCCGGAGACGGGCGCTCGATCACCGGCGTGCGGGTCGATTCGGCCTCCACCTCTCGGAAGCGCCGTTGATCCGGCTTCACTTTCTCTGCCTTGGCCTTCGTGGGCTCGACCCCTGCCTGCTTCTCGAGAGTCTTCACCTCGGAGCGGAGCTTGCGCAGCCTGGCCGACTTGCGCACGGACGAGGGGACAAGTGCCAAGACGCCCGACAGGACGCCCACGGCATAGGCGATGAGGATGACCACCAGCACCGAAGCTTCCCCGGAGAGGTTGAGGAAACGGATGCTCACGACATCCGGATTCTGGAGGGCGAAGACGGCGACCACCGCGAGGATGACGCCAAGAATCAGAAGTATCCATTGCATAGCCCAACGATACTACCCTGAGCGGCAAAGTCAAAACCGAGGCAGGGATCGCTTCAAGCTGACGCGACGAAGCGATAGGATTCCCTTGAACAAAGCGCGACCCACGAGCCGAAAGGGACAGACGTGGTCGAGAAGAAGATAGGGATGACGCTCACCCGCCACATCTACGAAGGCGAGCGTGAGCACCCAGAAGCGACGGGAGAACTCACCGGCATCCTGAATCAGATCGCCCTGGCTTCCAAGATCGTCTCCCGCGAGGTGAGCAAGGCGGGCTTGGCTCAGATCCTGGGCTTCACCGGCAAGGAGAACGTCCAAGGCGAGGAGGTGCGCAAGCTCGACGTGTTCGCCAATGACGTGTTCGTGGCGGCGTTCAACCACCTGGGCCATTTCTGCATCATGCTGTCCGAAGAAGTGTCGGAGCCCATCGAGATCCCCGAGAAGTACGCGGGCGGTCAGTACGCCATCTGCTTCGACCCTCTCGACGGCTCCTCGAACATCGACGCCAACGTGAGCGTGGGCAGCATATTCGGCATCTACCACAAGATCAGCCCGGGCGCAGGCGGTACGAGGGAGGACCTCCTGCAGCCCGGTCGAGCGCTGGCCGCCGCGGGGTACGTGGTCTACGGGAGCAGCACGATGCTTGTCATGAGCGCGGGTCACGGCGTCCACGGCTTCACACTAGACCCATCCCTGGGGGAGTTCCTGGAGTCGCACCACGACATCCGGATCCCCGAGCGAGGGACCATCTACTCGGCCAACGAGGGCAACTATCCCTATTGGTCGGAGGCGGTACGCAGCTACATCTCGTATGTGAAGCAACCGGACCCGGCCGGTGGTCGACCCTACAGTTCACGCTACATCGGTTCGATGGTGGCCGACATACACCGTACCCTGCTGTACGGGGGCATCTTCCTGTACCCGGCCGACAGCAAGGACCCGAAGAAGCCCCACGGCAAACTCCGCCTGCTGTACGAGTGTGCTCCCATGGCCTATCTCATCGAGCAGGCCGGCGGCGCGGCCAGCACCGGCACGGGGCCCGTGCTCGACGTCGCGCCCACCGAAGTGCACCAGAGGGTACCGTTCTTCGCAGGCTCGCGAGAGAACGTCGAGGAGTTGGAGAGCTTCATCTCGCGGTACGAAAGCGCTCGAACACAGACAGTCGACAGCTCCCCGAACGACCGAGCGGCGACCGCCGCACCGCTCCCCTGAGTCGGGGAACCCGGTAGGCCCTGAGGTCAGGCCCGCTCGAGGGCGGGAAGATCGGGCAGCATGCCGTAGGTGTCGAACGCGGGCTGCACTGGCTCTGAGCGCGCCTCGAGGTCGGCCCGAGGGGCACCCTCAGACTGCCACAGGGCCTCCGACACCCAGATATCTTCGAGATGGAGGGTGCTGCGCACGCGCACCAGCCGAGCCTCGGCCGGCTCCACCCCGCCGCACGTACTGAGCGCCAGCGCGATCGCCGTGCGATCGTCGTCCACCCAAAGCGGGATCCGTCCGAAGGTGAGCTCCATGCTGGTGACCACGTTGGTCCAGGTCGCCTGCCGGTCGATCGCGTCGACCACCGCACGCGTGGTCACGTCCGCGAGGCCGAGTCCGCACGCATTGCCGTGACTCGCCTCGGTGAGACGCAGCACGACGATCTTCTCGGGATCCCGTTCAGGATCGGTAAGGGGCCAGGTGCCGTGTCGTCCGGTGATATTGGGATCCATCCCGTCGCCGCTGATGTCCTTGCCGAGGTAGTCGACCACGAGTACGTCGAGGTGCTTGAAGGGGATCTCGGGCATCAACCTTCGGCTGAGGTCGAGAAGAGCTGGCTCGCGCTCGGGGATCTGCGGCCCGGGCACCACCTCCAGGTGCGCGACCTCCTCGTACGCGTTCTCCACCACCGCCAAACCGCCAAGAACGTTGACGTGATCCAAGACCAGTCGTGTCGCCGCCGGGATGAGGTGCTCGAACGTCGGCGCGCCCAGCCGATGCAGCCCGGCGGCGCCGGTGTGCTTGCCGAAGCCCACACAGAGCATCTTGCCGAGCCCGCTCTCGATGGTGCCGTGAAAGCTGGTGTGCACCTTGACCCGGTTCACGACGAACACGGCATCAGCCGCGAGAGCTTCCCGGCTGAAGTGAACCGCCGCCCCGCCGCCGCGAGTCTCCGGCACGGATGCGCGACCGAGAAGCACCGTGTCCATACCGGGTGCGATCCGCACCCCGACCGATCCCTCGGTGACGCCATACCCGGCAAGCACTTCCGCTTGGCCCTCGGCCGTGGCACCGCCGTGGCTTCCCATGGCCGGAACGATGAACGGCTCGGCGCCCATGGCCCGGAACTCCCGAACGACGGCCTTCACGATCTCATCGAGGTGACGTATCCCGCGGCTGCCTACCCCGACGGCGACCGTCATCCCGGGACGCACGGCCGGGCGCAGCTTCGCCATCTCCCGGGACACGCCCGCCTGCACCGAAGGCTCGCGAACGTCCTCGAATCGCTGGCGTACCAGACGCCACGGGGGCAACGAGAAGTCGAGACGACCCCGCTCTGGCTGAAAACCCATCCGTGTGCTCCCTCTAGATGATCTCCGCCACGCGCTCGCACGTCCACTCCACGTACCGGGCACAACGCGGGCTGGCGTCACTTGCCTTGAACGCCCGATAGCCGTCGCGCGTGGTGAGGTCGTGGCCCGTGAGCGTGCGACAGTCGGTAGCGCCGAACTCGGCTTCGAAATCGTGGACGATGCTCTGCATCTGGGCTGTCACGGCGGCTGCGTCGACTTCTTCACCGTCCTCCGCGTTCAGATCGCGGAACCCCAAGGCGAGCGCGGCGCCGAGCAACACGCCGCAGAGATGACCCAAGCGGACCACTCCACCTCCCAGGTACCGGGCCGCGACGATCGAGCCGGGATCGTGTCCAAGTGATCGCAGCGAAAAATACAGCACCGACTGGGCGCAATTGCGGTGGTCCGCTCCCTTCCCTTGGTAGCCGGCGAGGGCCTCCGCCATCGCTACCTCCCGAGGTGCCCCGCTCGTGTCTTTGGTCACCGATGCGCCTCCTCGTGTGGTGTCCGCCGACCCCGTTCGGGCGGGTGGACTTCTGGTGGGTTTCCAATCATACGCGACCGACACCGGGCGGCGACAGTCGCAGGGCGCGACCGCCGGCTGGTAGAATAGATGTATGCATCCGATGTTGCATTTACTCCCTTTTGCACGTAGCCTTGCGTCACGCTGGGTCTTACCGCGGCCGACGCTTGCGCTATGATCCGCGCTTCCGACATGACCGACGCTTCGGACGGGACCCACGCGCCGGTCTCTGCTCGGAGCCGCCGAGAGTTCCGGAAGACCGTTCTCGCCCACTTCGAGGCCCATGGACGAGACCTTCCATGGCGCCACACCCGCGATCCATATCGTGTGTTGGTGTCCGAGGTCATGCTGCAGCAGACCCAGGTGGAGCGGGTAGTGGCGCGATATGAGGCCTTCCTCCATCAGTTCCCCGACGTGGAGGCCCTCGCGAGCGCCCCGCTCGACGAGGTGCTGCGGGCCTGGCAGGGGCTCGGCTACAATCGACGCGCGCTCGCGCTGAAGCGACTGGCCGAGCAGGTGACCGCAGAGATGGACGGCCGGTTGCCCCGCGACCCCGTCCTCCTCCGTCGCCTCCCCGGTGTAGGCCCGGCGACAGCCGCGGCCGTCGCAGCCTTCTGTTTCGACGATGCGCACCCGTATCTCGAGACCAACATCCGAGCCGCGTTCCTGCACCACTTCTTCCCCGGCCACACCGGGATCAGCGACGCGGAACTCATGCCCCTGGTGGAATCGACACTCGACCGACGCGACCCGCGCACCTGGTACTACGCGCTGATGGACTACGGCAGCATGCTCAAACGCACGCTTCCCAACCCAAGCCGCCAGAGCAAGCATCACACGCGGCAGTCCAGGTTCGAGGGCTCCAAGCGCCAACTGCGGGCCCGCGTGCTCCGCGTGTTGCTCGATAGGTCCGACCTCGACCAGTCCGACCTCGATCCGATCGAGGTCGTGGCGGCGCTGGCCCGCGAGGAGAGTCCCGTTGTAGGGGGTGGCCACGTGGAAGAGGCGACCGTCGCGGCGGTCCTCCGCGAGTTGGCCGACGAGGGGTTCCTAGAGTCGCGCGAGGGGCGGTTCAGAACCGCCGATTGAGGAGCGCCGCTGGCTGAGGAGCGGGCGCAGGACATCGCCCGCGACCCTCGAGGTCACCTGGAGGTCGAGGTCGACGAATCCGCGATACCCTGCTGGAAGAGCCGGGCTATCTCATCGACCTCGAAGAAGGGCCAATCGGTAGCCACTCCGCCGCGGGACGCCCTCACCCCCACGCCCGTCTCGCGCACTCCACCGATGCAGGCCACTTCGATGCCTGCCAAGTGCAGCTCAGCCATCAAGTCGGCGTGGTGCGCGTCGGCACAGCAGATCAGCAGGCTCCCGGAACCGATCAGCCCCAGAGGATCAAGCCCCAGAAGGTCACACACACGGGAGGTCTGCGCCAGGATGGGGATCGCGTCGATCTCGACGTCGATGATCCGCCCGCCGGCGGTACCCAGCTCGCGCAGAGCCGTCGCGAGACCCCCTTCCGTGACGTCGTGCATGGCCGAGACCCCCGCATGCGCTCGTGCCACCTCTGCTTCCCGCAGGATGCCGATGCGGTCGAGGAGGTCTCGACACGCGTCCACCTCGTTCTGCGACATGCCCATCTCGGTCAGACGCTCGCCCATCTCCCGGGCGATGATGGCCGTACCCTCCACCGCGACGCCCTTGGTCAGCAGCACGCGGTCGCCCGCGCGCATGCCGCGCTTGTCCAGAAGCGCGGCGCGGCGCACGGTGCCGGCCATGGTGCCCACCACAAGGGGACGCGTCACCGCGTCCGTTATCTCGGTGTGACCCCCGCAGAGCGAGACCCCATGGCGCCTGCAGGCCGAGGCGAGGTCGCGGAGGACGTGCACCACCTCTGAGGGCGTCGAGCCGGCCGGGAACAGGGCCGTGGCGAGGAGCCACCGCGGCGTCGCCCCCGAAGTGGCTATGTCGTTCGCATTCACAAGCACCACGTACTCACCGAGTGCGTCGGTGGCGAAGGTGATCGGGTCCGTCTTCAGCACCACGACCTCCTCCCCGCGCACATCCACGGCGGCCACGTCCTCTCCGACCGCCGGCTCCACGAGCAGGGCGGGGTCGGGGTCGACGGCACCGTCGAGATACTGGGCCAAGAGATCGTTGGGGAATTTGCCCAGCGGCAAGGGTCGGCCCATCCGCACGATCTGAGGCACCTCCCCGAGGTGATCGACGACGAAGTGAGGCACCGCCGGCACGTCCCTACCTGCCAGACCGGGACCTGCGGTGACCTCGAGTGGGGCCGACTGTTCCGGCCGGACCAGTACGGTGGATGTTCCCGCGGCGGAGCCGGCTTCCACATCGAGCTCGTTGTCGCCCACGAAGAGCACCCGGCCCGGATCCACCCCGAGCTCGGCCGCGGCGAAGAGCACCGAGTCCGGAGCCGGTTTGGGCCGCACCGGAGCCTCGCGCGGCACGATCACGTCGAAGTCGAGAGGCGAGAGGCGCGGGAAGTTCTCGAGCGCTCGATCGATGGCGCTGCGGCTGTTCCTGCTCACGATACCCACGGGGATGCCGAGGCCTCTGAGCCCCGCAACGACGGCCTCTGCTTCTCGAGCCGGGGCCGAATCCGCTGCGGCGATCGCCTCGAAGGCGTCCAGCAGGCTGTACTTGTGGGCCTTCTCGACCGGGTCGTCCAACGACTCGAGGTACTCGAGGATCAACTCGCCGGGGGGGCACCCTACCGCCTCCCTGATCGCGGCGAAGTCCAACGCCCCCGGGTCGGTCAAAGTGCCGTCGAAGTCGAACAACACAGCTTCTATCCTGTACGGTCCCACCCGGAACAGCCCCTCCGACCATAGCTCTGTAGTGCCTGCCAAGCGACCAAGCCGGTATAGGATATCCTGAAAAACAGACAGCGGATGCGGCCCGAACGGGCCCGGCGCCACACCGGCCCCGTGCGGGGGCTTTTCAGGGAGGGACGATGGGGGACGCGCACGATCACGACACGACGCAACGCCCGTTCGGCGAGGCGGTGCAAGACCACTACTCCGAGTTCGCCGGGCACTGCTATGGGTGTGGGCGCCTGAATGAAGACGGCCTTCACGTGCGCAGCTTTCCGGAAGGCGACGAGATGGTGGCACATTTCCGACCCCGGCCCTATCACACCGCCCTCCCGGGTCTGGTGTACGGCGGGCTGATCGCCTCACTCATCGACTGCCAGTCCACCGGCACGGCCGCGTGGGCGATCTACCGTTCGGAGGGGCGTCACTTCGACTCGGACCCCCCGGTGCGGTGCGTGACGGCTTCCCTGCATGTGGACTACGTCCGCCCGACCCCCATCGACGCAGAACTCGAGCTGCGCAGCACAGTCGTGGAGCTCAAAGGGAGGAAGGTGGTCGTTGCCACCTCTCTGCGGGCCCGAGGCGAAGAATGCGCCCGCGGACAGGTGATCGCGATCAGGATACTGGAGGAATCGCCGCCGACGGCCGGCTGAGGGCAAGGCGTCGGAACAGCGGGATGCTGACCAAGGCGAACGCCGAGAACACGAAGAACGGCAGACGCAGGCCGCCGACTACCGGCCAGTCGAAGCTCACATCGGCCAATAACCCTCCGGCGGCGGGACCGATGAGGTAGCCGATCGAGAACGAGAAGTTCCACAGGGCGTAGGCCGCGGCGTGTTCTCCCGGACGGGCCGAGGAGGAGATGATCATCATGGATGCCGATACCGGTACTCCCATCGCGATCCCGATCAACATGAAGACCGGCATCCAGTAGGCGAACGTCGTGCCGAGCACGGCAAGCGAGAACAACGGCACCGCGGCCGCCAAAGCGACGACGACCGGTGTCACGGGCCCGATACGATCCAACCAGCGGCCGGCGAGGGGCTGACTTCCCACCAGGAACACGGCGAGCCAGAAGAACAGCACCCCGATGCCGCCCTTCTCGGAACCGTGTAGATCCATGAACAGCGGAAAGACGACCTCGAGGACACCGATGCCCAAGTACAAGGTGAAGATGGCAAGACAGGCCGACATCACTTGACGGTTCTTGAGGGTCGCGCGGTAGCGGATGACTCTGCCGTCCGGGGGCCCGTGGGCTCCCGGCAACACTAGGAGGGCGGCCACGACCGCGGTCGCCGCGATCGCGATGTAGACGAAGAAGGGCGTCCTCAAATCACCGATAGCGCCCACCAGCGGGCCGATGACGAGCCCGAGGCCCATCGCTACCGTGATCGCGCTGAACCAGAGGCCCGCTTTCGCCTTCTCCCGGGCCATGCGCGCCGCGAGCGGCTGAGCCGCGACCCATGCCCCGGCCGAGCCCACCCCATGGAAGGCCTGCCCAAGGACGAAGGCCCACACCGTATCGGCTCTCACGAAGCAGATTCCCGCTACCACCATCGAGAGCATGCCGGCGGCCACCACCAGATCGGCGCGCCCTGTGATGCCCACAAGCCGCCCCAACGGCAGCACGGAGAGCAAGAACGCCAAGGCGAAGGTCGAGAAGGCGTACCCCATCACGGCCTCGGAGGCTCCGAACAGTTGCGCGAACTCGGGGATGGCCGGAAGGATGATGCCTGAGCCCACCACATCGGTGAATATGGCCAGTGCGCACACGGCGAGCACGGCGTGGGGATCGCGGAGCACCCGTCGAATCCGCGAGGTCGCGACACGGTGCTCGGAGGTCGTGACCGCGGGAGCCTCGGAGGGCGCCCCGAGAGCTTCGAGAGTTTCGGGAGCTTCGGGAGCCGGGGCGGCAGCGCTGGTGTCATCGTGCCCCGCTCGTTCGCTCACCATCGCCTCCCACACCTCGCCGCCGCCATGCGCGCACCTCGACACGCTACCACGGCGACGTCAACACATGACCGAAGGGTCCCGCCGAGAGGCAGGACCCTTCTTGAAAGTGGGCGATACTGGGTTCGAACCAGTGACTTCTGCCGTGTGAAGACAGCGCTCTTCCACTGAGCTAATCGCCCGCGTCGGTGGGTGCCATATGGTAGCAAGTCGCGGCCACAATCTCCAGTGAGCGAGTTGCCTTTGATACCCTGGTACGGTTCGCGATGGCCGGGTGCATGTCAGGCCGGGCGATCGACTACATCAGACAGGCGCTGGAGGGTTCACGTGCTCACCAAACTTCTTGCCGTCGCTGTGGGAGGAGGCCTGGGCTCCGGCGTTCGCTACCTCACGTCGTTCGGTGGGTGGCGTCTCTTCGGCCCCGGTTTCCCGGCGGCCACACTGGTGGTCAATCTGGTGGGTTGTCTACTGATCGGCGTGGCCTTCGCCCTGGCCGAGGAGCGCGGGGCATTCGGTCCCCTCACCCGGGTGTTCCTCATGACCGGCTTCCTCGGCGGATTGACCACGTTCTCCACGTTCGCTCTTGAGACAGTAGACTACGCACACCTGGGTAGCACCGGCGTCGCCCTGGTGAACATCCTCGCCAACAACGTAGGTGGGTTGCTCATGGTCATCGCCGGCATGTGGCTCGTCCGAGCGCTCTGAGCCCGTCCGCTGCCGGGGGGCGCCGGGGCGTCCGCACCGACCCCTACGCCAAGTCGGCGAACACCGGATTGCTCAAGTAACGCTCACCCGTATCGGGGAGCATCACCACCACGAGCCTCCCATCCCATTCCGGGCGCGCCGCCACCGCCACCGCCGCATGCACCGCGGCCCCGGACGAGATGCCGCAGAGAATGCCTTCCTCTCGAGCGAGTCGCCGGGTCATCGCGATCGCCTCGTCGTTGCTCACGCCGAACACCTCATCGAACACGCTCACATTCAGCACGTCGGGGATGAAGCCGGCCCCGATACCCTGGATCTTGTGCGGACCCGGCGAGCCACCGGAGAGCACTGGCGAATCGGTCGGTTCCACCGCCACCACATGGAGCGACGGACGGCGCTCCTTGAGCACCTCCCCGACCCCCGTGACCGTGCCGCCGGTGCCGACGCCCGTCACGAAGACGTCGATCTCGCCGTCTGTGTCGAGCCAGATCTCTTCGGCGGTGGTGCTGCGGTGCACGTCGGGGTTCGCGGGGTTCTCGAACTGACGCATCACCAACGAACCGGCGATCTCGCCCGCCAACTCCTCCGCCGCCGCCACAGCGCCCTTCATCCCCTCGGCGCCGGGGGTGAGCACCAATTCGGCCCCATACGCCTTGAGCAACGATCGGCGTTCCACACTCATCGTGTCGGGCATCGTGAGGATGAGTCGATACCCTCGAGCGGCCGCGATGAGCGCGAGACCGATACCGGTATTGCCCGACGTCGATTCCACGAGCGTGGTCTCTCCCGGGGTGATCGACCCTTCGGCTTCGGCGAAGCGGATCATGTTCCAGGCGATCCTGTCCTTCACCGAGCCACCGGGATTGAAGCTCTCGAGCTTGGCGACGACGGTCGCTCCCGCCGCATCGGTGACCCTGTTCAATCGCACCAGTGGGGTGCAGCCGATCAACCCGGATATGTCGTTCGCGACGCGCATGGCGCTCCTCCTCGTCAAGTCGATGAGACATTCGGTATGGCGAGCACAGTCGACCTCCGAACCGCCGCCCTAACCTAATACCTTAATCTCTATCGGTTTAATCAAGATTATGTCCGCAGTTTACCAGCACGCAGCGCCGTGTCAAGCTTTGCGAGCGGCCAGCCGAGCTGTCTCGCAGTTGCTCACGGGCTCGCCGTCGTGTCGCAAAGACGCTTGATTCCACCCTTCGCAACCATGATAGACTGGCGCCGTCATGCTCTTGGCAGCAGACGTGGTCGCCCAGGATCAACCGGGACAACAAGGGGCAAGACGTGGCAACGATCCACTGGATGCAGGGTGGAGGGTGCGGAGGCGACACCATGTCGATGCTCAGCACCGAGACGCCGAACTTGGTCCAGTTGCTGGACTCCGCGGCACTCGAACTCCTCTGGCACCCCTCTCTCTCGAACCTCTCCCCCCGGGATCGGATGCGCCTGTTCGAAGGGCTCGCCGCCGGTGAGCAACCGTTGGATATCTTGATGATCGAAGGCTCGATCCTTCATGGACCGGACGGCTCCGGGAGCTTCGATACCTACATGGGCCGACCCAAGAAGGACTGGGTATCCGATCTGGCGGAACGCGCCGCCTACGTGGTGGCCGTCGGTACGTGCGCCGCGTATGGAGGGTTCGGACATCAGGCGCCCACGCACGCCCGAGGGCTACAGTGGGACCGTCTGGAACCGGGAGGCCTCCTCGGAGCAGATTTCCGGTCTGGGGCCGGCCTTCCCGTGATCAACCTGGCGGGATGCCCCTGTCACCACGACGTCATAACGGGCACCCTTCTGGCACTCACATCCGACCTGCCGCTGCCCCTCGACGAATACAACCGGCCGTCCCACTGGTACGGTGTCATGGTCCACCAAGGCTGCACGCGCAACGAGTACCACGAGTACCGGGTCGAGGAGAGCGACTTCGGGCAGAAGGGATGCCTCTTCTTCCACATGGGCTGCCACGGGCCGCTGGTGGGCGGACCCTGTAACAAGCTGCTCTGGAACCAGCGCTCGTCGAAGACGCGAGTGGGAGTGCCGTGCTTCGGGTGCACCCACCCTGGGTTCCCCCCGCCGCACCCCTTCTTCAGTACCCGGAACATCGAAGGTATCCCGCTCGAACTACCGATGGGCGTCGACAGAGCCCACTACCTGGCCTACAAGGGCATGGCCGCGGCGGCGGCGCCCGCGCGGCTCAAGGATCGCATCACCGAGATCTGAGGCAGACGGCCGGCGCGGAGCGCTAGGCCACGTCTGCGTTCCACGTACGAACGGGAGGCAGAGTGTCGAAAACCAAGCGCTACGAGATACCCCTCAATCGCGTAGAAGGCGATCTCGAAGTGCGGGTGGATGTGGACGAAGGGGTAGTCACCGACGCGTGGAGTTCCGGCACCATGTTCCGCGGGTTCGAGAACCTCCTCCTCGGACGTAAGGCCCTGGACAGCCTGGTGGTGACCCCGCGCATCTGCGGCATCTGCAGCACCACTCACCTTCTTGCCGCCGCGAAGGCCCTCGATATGGTGTCGGGCGTTCAGCCTCCTCCGCGTGCCGTCCGCCTGCGCAACATCGCACTGATGGCGGAGACCCTCCAGAGCGACCTGCGGCACTCGGTGCTGTTCTTCCTACCGGATCTGGCCGGGTCCGCCTACCGGCGGAACCCGCTCTTCGACGAGGCGGTGCGGCGGTTCGAGCCGACGCGGGGCGAGACCTGGATAGAGGCGATCGTCGAGACCAAGAAGATACTCGAGATCGTGGCTATCATCGCCGGGCAGTGGCCTCACTCCTCATTCATGGTGCCGGGGGGTGTCGCCTATTCGCCACATGCCACCGAACTACTCCAGTGCCGGTACATCCTGCGGCGCGTGCGCGACTGGTATGAGAGCCGGATCCTCGGCTGCTCGATCCAGCGCTGGCAAGACGTGCGAAGCGCGGCTGATCTGGACGCGTGGCTTGCGGAGCGGGCCGCCCACCGGGACAGCACCATCGGGTTCCTCCTGGATTTCGGGCACCGCATCGGACTCGATGAGACCGGACGAGGCCACGATTCCTTCCTCTCATACGGCTCACTCGAGCTGCCCGAGGGCACGGATGTCGCCGGCCCGGATGGATCGAACCTACTCGTCCCGCCCGGCTACTCCGACGGCGCGACCACGTACGCGTTCGACCAAGCCCTGATCTCGGAGGACGTCTCACACTCACTTGCCGCCGACTACGACACGGGCCTCCACCCGGTGGAAGGCGTCACCGCGCCCGTGACCGGTGCCCCCGGCCTCCGCTACTCGTGGGTGAAGGCCCCCCGATACGATGGGAAGCCGGCGGAGACCGGGCCGCTGGCCGAGGCACTCGTGGCCGGAGACCCCTTGCTGCGCGACCTCTTCGCCCGCGACGGAGCAGCCACCCTGGTGCGGCAACTCGCCCGATTGACCCGCCCGGCAAGGATGATGTCTGCGATGGAAACCTGGATCGCCGAGATCGGGGAGTCGAGCGCCGGCGACACCTATGTGCCCTACGGTGCGCTTGAGGAGGGCTCAGGCTATGGCCTGATCCAGGCCGCCAGAGGCGCGCTGGGTCACTGGGTGACCGTGCGGGGCGGAGCGATCACTCACTACCAGGTGATCACGCCCAGCGCGTGGAACGGCTCTCCACGCGACGGCGACGGCGTGCGTGGACCGTGGGAAGAAGCCCTGGTGGGTACCGTGATCGCGGATGCGGACGATCCAGTCGAAGCCGGACACGTGATCCGCTCGTTCGACCCGTGCTTGGTCTGCGCCGTCCATGCCATCGACCGCCGACCCAAGGGAACACAGACGCGATAGGGCGCCAGGAGTGACGACACCCATAACCACATCGGAAACGTCGGCGCCACCGGGTCACGATATCGCCACCCTGGAAGCCAGGATCCTGGAACTCTCCGCCGAGAACACCGAGTTGCGGGGGGAGATCCGCGTGGCCCGCCGCGCCGCGGACCTCACGGCCGAACTAGTGGTGCAGCAGTTCGAGGAGACCGAGGCGGTCCTCAGCCGTCTGCAAGTGGTCAACGCACAGAACACAGCCGTCCTGGAGGCTGCCTCCGAGATCTCCATCATTGCCACCGACCTCGATGGCAGGATCACTCTGCTCAACCGAGGAGCGGAAGAACTTCTCGGTATCCGCCTGCCGAAGGACGGCGATAGTCTGTCGATCATCGACGTTCACCTCCCCGAAGAGCTGCACTCGCGCTCCTCCTGGTCGAACGAGACACCCGGCATGCATCACCGGCACATCGACGTCTACGCCGAGTACGTGGCCGGTGGGCGTTCGCGCGGGGAGTTGTGGACGTTCGTGCGCAGCGACGGAACCCGAGTGCCCGTGAGCCTCTCGATCACAGCCCTCCGCGGCGCCGAGGGCCAAGTGACCGGCTATCTGAGCGCCGCTGTGGACCTCACCCCCCATCAGCAGGCCGAGCAGGCAGTGCGTCGTGCGGTCACCCTCATGCAGGAGGCCATCGCCTACTCCCCGGTGTTCGTGTGGGAGACAGACGCCGAAGGCCGCCTCACCTTCGTTCTCGGCGGGCAGAAGGTGCTGGGCTACGCCACCGACGAGATCCTCGGGCGGCGCTTCGGTGAACTGCGCCGAGAGGGCACCAACTGCCAGGCCCACCAGGAGAGCGTAGAGACCGCCGTGGCCAACCGCGAGGCATTCGAGCACCTCCTCAGCTGCGTCAGGTCGAAAGACGGTGACCACCTCTGGATCTCGATGAGCGCCCACCCCATCGTCGAGCCCGGGGGCGAATTCAGAGGGTACAGGGGCGTCAACGTCGATGTGACCGAGCTGACCCTCGCGCGGCAGGCCCTGGAAGAGATGGCGCTGCACGATCAGCTCACCGGACTCTCCAACCGACGCAAGCTCTACGATCGATTCCGCGTGGAGATCGCGCGACTCAAGCGCCTGTCGAGCCCACTATCGCTGCTGTTGGTGGACATCGATCGATTCAAGTCGATCAATGATCAGCACGGTCACTTGGTGGGGGACGATTGCCTGAGGCTGATGGCCGATCTCTTCGTGAGCGCGTTGCGCGAATCTGATCTCGTGGCCCGCTTTGGCGGGGAAGAGTTCATCGTGCTGCTGCCGGAGACCGGGTTGGCGGAAGCTCGATTGGTAGCCGAGAAACTGCGGGAGACGGTGCAAGACGCCTACCTGAGCGTGCGCGGCGTCTCGACCCCCCTGCGGGTCACCGTGTGCGTGGGCGTCGCGGAGATGCTACCGGACAAGGTCATGTCGTTGGACGATCTGATCGAGCGCGCCGATCGAGCCGCATACCAGGCGAAGGCGGCCGGCCGGAACTCGGTGGTCGTCTACGAAGGCACCAGCGGCTGAAACAACGGTCGCTCCGCCCGCCGCGCCGCTCGGGCCGCGAATCAGGCCGCCACTCCGCCCGCGCCCCTCAGGCCGCGTCGAACCGCCGGAGTCGCAACGAGTTGGACACCACGCTCACCGAACTCAATGCCATCGCACCCGCCGCTAGCATCGGGTTCAACAACACCCCGAACAGCGGATACAGTACGCCCGCGGCCACAGGGATCAGGGCGATGTTGTAGCCGAACGCCCACACCAGATTCTGCCGGATCGTGCGCATGGTGGCCCGACTGAGATCGATCGCCGTGACGATGGGCATGAGGTCGCCTCGGATCAAGGTGATATCAGATGCTTCCATGGCCACGTCGGTGCCGGTGCCGATCGCTATGCCGATATCCGCCTGAGCGAGAGCCGGCGCGTCGTTGATCCCGTCGCCCACCATAGCGACGACCTTGCCCTCAGCCTGGAGCAGACGCACCTGCTCCGCTTTGTGCTCGGGGAGGACTTCGGCGAAGACGCGGTCGATGCCCACTTGGCGGGCGATAGCGTCGGCCGTGCGTTGATTGTCGCCGGTGATCATGACCACCTGCAGACCGTTCGCGCGCAGCTTGGCCACGGCTTCCACGGAGCCGGGCTTGAGGGTATCGGCCACCGCGATCACGCCGGCCACCGCGCCATCCAAAGCCACGAACATCGGGGTCTTGCCCTCCGAGGCCAAGCGCTCGGCCACGGCCTCGGTATCGACGAGCGCAACACCTCTGTCGCGCATCAGCTTGACATTGCCCAGCAACACACGTCGGCCGTCCACCGTCACCTCGACCCCGTGGCCCGGCAGCGCGTTGAAGTCGGTGGGGTCGCTCAGGACCAGAGACAACTCCTTCGCCCGATCGACGATGGCCTCTCCGAGTGGATGCTCGGAGCCTCGCTCGGCGGACGCCGCCATCGCGAGAAGCGCGGCGGCGGCGGCGTCTGGGTCGACTCCATCACCATCGTCGGCGGACCCGCCGGTGCCGGCGATCACGATATCTGTGACCACAGGCCGTCCCGCTGTGAGCGTGCCCGTCTTGTCCAGCACGACGACGTCCAGCTTGTAGGCGCGCTCCAGGGCCTCCGCCGAACGGATGAGGATCCCGTTCTCTGCTCCCTTGCCTGTACCCACCATGATCGCGGTAGGCGTGGCCAGACCCAGAGCACAGGGGCACGCGATGATCAAGACGGCGACCGCCGCCAGCATGGCCAGGGTGAAGGCCGGCGCGGGTCCGAACACCAGCCAGATCGCGAATGTGAGCGAGGCGGCGGCGAACACCGCCGGCACGAAGATCGCCGCCACCCGGTCGGCCAGACGTTGGATCGGCGCCTTGGAGCCCTGAGCCTCCTCGACCAGACGTACGATCTGCGCGAGCGCCGTGTCCTTGCCGATCCTCGTGGTCTCAAGACGGAATGAGCCGGTCTTGTTGAGCGTGGCCCCGATGACCTCGTCGCCCGGCCCCTTCTCCACCGGCATCGACTCACCCGTGAGCATCGATTCGTCGATCGATGAGCGCCCCTCCATGATCACGCCATCGGTGGGCACTTTCTCCCCGGGTCGCACGATGACCACGTCGCCTATCACCACGTCATCCACCGCGATGTCGCTCTCGACTCCGTCACGCACCACGCGAGCCGTCTTGGCCCGTAGCCCCATCAGCCTTCTCATGGCATCCGACGTCTGCCCTTTTGCGCGGGCCTCCAGGAATCGACCCAACAATATGAGCCCGATGATGATGACAGCCGTCTCGTAGTACACCTCGGCCCGGAACCCCGCCCCCGCCGCGCGTTCGAAGAAGGCCGGGAAGAACGTCACCGCCACCGAGTAACCGTAGGCCACCGACGTGCCCACAGCGACGAGCGTGTTCATGTCGGTGGTACGGTGCTTGGCCGCCGCCCACGCCGCCCGGTAGAACTGGGCGCCGGCCCAGACCTGCACCGGGGTGGCCAGAACGAACATCGCCACCCAGAGCTGTTCCATACTGAGGAAGGACGGGCGGAAGAAGCCTGCGGCCATCAGCACCGCGCCGACAGCCAGACTCACGCCCACTTTGAGCCGAAGGACGTCGAGTTCGCGACGGCGGGCGCCTCCCGATTCGGAGCCAGCCTCGACCTCCGTCTCGGGTTCACGGATCGTGTAACCGGCGCTCTCGACCACCCGGCGCAGGTCGGCGGGTCCGACCAGACCGTCGATGAACTCTACGGATGCGGTCTCGGTGGCGAAGTTCACGTTCGCCTCGAGCACTCCCGGCGTCGCGGCCAGCGCCTTTTCGACACGGGCCACACAACTCGCGCAGGTCATGCCGCCCACATCGAGCGAGAGTTTCTCCACACGAACGCCGTATCCGATGTCGCCGATGGTCGACACGAGTCCCTGCACCCCGATGACGGCGGGGTCGTAGACCACGGTCGCCTTCTCGGTGGCGAAGTTCACAGACGCCTCCGTGACGCCGTCCACTTTGGCGAGGCCCTTCTGCACGCGGGCGACGCAGGATGCACAGGTCATGCCTTCGACGGGCAATTGGACGGTCGCGGTACTCGTGTTGGAAAGTGTCATGTCGCATCGCCCCAAGCGCTCTCGCGGTCTCGGCTCAGTCGCACGTGAAACGCGCGATCGTGGCCGCCGGTTCCATCATAGTATACCCCCCCACCCTATATCAAGGGTGCTGAGAAGCGGGGCGCAGTCACACACGGGTCGACGGGGGGTGTTTCGCGGGGGGTGTTTCGCGGCGGGTGTTTCGCGGAGGAAGTCCGCTTCAGCCGGGCACGACACGGCTTCGGCTCGACGTGGGTCGAGCGCGGCGACCGGAGGCCGCCGAAGGCACGGTCACTCCAGCTGGGTCTTGAGCCTTCGAGCCCTCTCGGTCGACTGGAGCTTGGAGAGCGCCTTGGCCTCGATCTGGCGGATACGCTCACGCGTGACGCCGAAGCGGCGCGCCACCTCCTCCAGGGTGCGCGGGTGCTCCCCCTTGAGGCCGAAGCGGAGTTCTATGACCTTGCGTTCGCGGTAGGGAAGAGCGGCTAGTGCCTCGGCCACCGTGTCTCGATCGAGTTGCGAGGCCACAGCGTCGAACGAGCGCACGGCTTCCTCATCTTCGATGAAGTCGCCCAACTCCGAGTCCTCTTCTTCTCCGATGGGAGTCTCGAGCGACACGGTCGTCTGGCTGATCTTGAGGATCTCTCTGATCTCGACGACCGTCATGCCCATCTCGGCCGCCATCTCCTCCGGAGCGGGCTCCCGCCCACGGTCTTGGAGCAGCTGGCGCTGAACGCGTATGAGCTTGTTGATCTTCTCCACCATGTGGACCGGCACCCGGATGGTACGGGCCTTGTCGGCGATCGCCCGGGTGATCGCCTGTCTGATCCACCAGGTGGCATACGTCGAGAACTTGTGTCCCTTCCGGTAGTCGAACTTCTCGACCGCCCGGATGAGCCCCAAGTTGCCCTCTTGGATCAAGTCGAGGAAGCTCATGCCATCGGTGTGGTAGCGCTTGGCGATGGAGACCACGAGGCGGAGGTTCGCCTCGGTGAGTTCATGCTTCGCCTGGATGTCGCCCCGTTCGACGCGCTTCGCAAGGAACACTTCCTGCTCGGCCGTGAGAAGAGGCACCCGCCCGATCTCCTTCAGATACATGCGCACAGGATCCGTGGTGGAGAGGTCGGTGTCGTGCGAAAGATCCGGCTTGCCCGGGGCAGCACCAGAACGGCCGTCGGAATCGGAGAGCTTGTCGGCGTCGAGGTCCACGTCGAGTTCGCCTTCGTCGGTGACCTCGATGCCCAACTCGAGAAGGCGCGTGTAGACGGCCTCGATCTGTTCGGTGCTGAGGTCGACCTCCACCAACACTTCGGCGATATCGTCGGTCGTCACATAGCCCCGAGTACGCCCAAGTTCGACGAGGTTGTCCACTTCCTCGATATTGACCGCCCATCCCTCCAGAGCGATTCCCCCGTCTTGTCTAGAACGTTGTCAGTCGCGGCACAGGAACAGTGTTGGTACTAGCCGTCACTCCTGGCGTGACCGACACCGTTGCCACTGTCGTCACCCATGAGCCACTTGCTGCCGTACTCTCTCATGTGTTCGACGAGGGGGATCAGGTCGAGGCCGCGAGCGGTAAGCGTGTACTCCACCCGAGGGGGCACTTCGGCGTAACTCTTCCGCGTGATGATGCCCGCCTTCTCAAGGGCCTTGAGGCGCTCCGACAGTGTCTTCGGGCTTATACCTTCCAAGGACCGCTCGAGAGCGCTGAAACGATTGATGCCCTCCGCCAGATCGCGAAGCACGAGTAAAGTCCACTTGCCCGAGATGATATCGGCAGTCTTGAGGACGGGGCAGGCATCTTTGAGGGTGAGGGTATGACGCACGATCGCTTTACCTTCCTTACGCTCCGGGATGCACCTAGATGCGAGTGGGCCGCGCACGAGGCGGCCAGACTCGAAAGACAGTGCAACTTACCAGACAGTAAGGCCGTTTACAACCGGCCATCGGGCCTACGCGGCACCGCATGCGGGATCAGAAACGCCTCGGCTACCAGCTAGAACGCCCCGCCACTACATAGGTGACGCGGAGTCGCTGATCCACGGGATGACGATGCCGATGCTGCGTAGCTCGACTCCCGGTGATCGCGTCAGGCGCCGGCCGGCCCCAGCCAGGCGCCGGCCGGCCTCGGGCGCCCCCGATCAGCCGGCCAAGTGCTTGCGCAGCAACTCGTTCAGGAGCTTGGGGTTGGCCTGGCCTTTGGTCTGCTTCATCACCTGGCCCACGAAGAAGGAGAGGACCTTCTCGCGACCCTGGCGGAACTCCTCGGTCGGACCGGGGTTGGCCTCGACGATCGCGGCGATGATACCTTCAAGCTCCACCACGTCGGAGATCTGCCCGAGCCCCCGCTCGTCCACGATCGCCCGCGCGTCCCTGCCCGTCTCGAGCATCACTTGGAACACGTCCTTCGCAAGCTTGCTCGAAAGGGTGCCGTCGCCCAGCAGGGCCAAGAGGCCCGCGAGTGCCTCGGGTGTCACTGCCGACTCGTGTACCCCCACTCCCGTGGAGTTGAGGTGGGCGGAAAGATCGCCGGTGACCCAATTAGCCGAGAGGCGGGCGTCGCCGGACAACTCAGCCACTCGTTCGAAGTAGTCTCCAAGGGGCCTGTTAGCCGCAAGGATGCCCGCATCGCCCGCCGGCAGGCCGTAGTCGGCCACGAACCGCTGTCTGCGCGCGGCGGGGAGTTCGGGCACGGAAGCGCGGACCCGCTCCACATAGGCTTCATCGATCTCGATAGGCACGAGGTCGGGCTCCGGGAAATAGCGGTAGTCGTGAGCCTCTTCCTTGCTGCGAAGAGTCGTGATGCTCCCGGTAACGGGATCGAAGTGCACGGTCGCCTGCACGATGGTCTCCCCGTCCTCCAGGGCGCTGATCTGCCGCTCGATCTCGGCCTCGAGACCGCGCTGGACGTACCGGAAGGAGTTCATGTTCTTCAGCTCCGTCTTCACCCCGAGCGGTGCACCCGGACGCCGCACAGACACGTTGGCGTCACAGCGCAGAGAGCCCTCCTCCATGTTGACGTCGGAGACACCCAGGTGCTCCAGCAAGCCCTTCAGCTGCGTCAGGTATGCGCGGGCCTGCTCGGGAGTACGCATGTCGGGCTCGCTGACCACCTCCACCAGCGGCGTGCCTCCACGGTTGAAGTCTACGAGCGAGTAGTCCGCACCGTGGATACGGCCCGTGGCTCCGCCCGCGTGCACCAGTTTCCCCGCGTCTTCTTCCATGTGGACTCTGGTGACACCCACCGGGAACAACGACCCGTCGTCGAGTTCTACATCGAGGCGTCCGCCGAGACCGAGAGGAAGGTCGAACTGCGATATCTGATACGACTTCGGCAGATCGGGATAGAAGTAGTTCTTCCTATGGAAGACCGTGTGTTCGGCTATTCGGCATCCAAGGGCCAGCGCGATGCGAGTGGCGTACTCCACGGCGCGCTCGTTGGCCACGGGCAGCGTGCCGGGGTGGCCCAAGCAGACGGGGCAGACCATGGTGTTCGGCTCTTCACCGAACGTCACCGGGCACGAGCAGAACATCTTGGTGTTAGTGCTCAGCTGCACGTGGATCTCGAGGCCGATGACGACCTCCCACTCACCGCTAGCCCCGTCTCCGGCACCTGGCATCGACGACCGCGGAGGCATCCCGCCACTCATCGTGCCGCCTCGGCGATCGGCGGGAGGTCGCTCAAACCCAGACCCTGTTCGACGGCGTACGCCGCTTCGAGGAGCCCCTGCTCACTGAAGTGTGGGCCGACGATCTGAAGGCCCACCGGCAGGCCGTCGGAGAGTCCAGCCGGGATACTGATGGCAGGGAGCCCCGCCAGGTTCGCGGGGATCGTGCAGAGGTCTGAGAGGTACATGGCTAGGGGGTCCTGAGTGCGCTCACCTATTCTGAACGCCACGGTGGGCGAGGTGGGCGAGATCAGGTAGTCCACCTGGCCGAACGCACGACGGAAGTCGTCGGCGATCAAGGTGCGGGTCTTCTGCGCCTGGGTGTAGTAGGCATCGTAGTATCCCGAGGAGAGCACGTACGTCCCGATCATGATCCTCCGCTTCACCTCTTCGCCGAACCCCTCACTGCGGGTGCGGCTGTACATATCGATGAGATCCGAGGCGCCTTCCGACCTGTGCCCGAAGCGCACTCCATCGAATCTGGCCAGATTCGAACTCGCCTCGGCCGGCGCGATGATGTAGTAGGCCGCGAGACCTTTCTCCACACTCGGCAGCTGCAGTTCATCGCACACGCCGCCGGCAGCATGGATCGCGGCCACCGCACCGTCGAAGACCCGTCGCACGCCGGGCTCACACGCCTCGCCCAAGAACTCACGGATCACGCCGAACCGCAGCCCGGTGAGATCGGTGCGGGTGGGCAGTGCGATAGGCGCGGGGAGACCGACGCTCGTGGAATCCATCGGGTCCTTCCCTGCGATGATGTCGAGCAGGGCGGCCGCATCGCTCACATCGCGGGTGAGTGGCCCGATCTGGTCGAGTGAACTGGCGAACGCGATCAGCCCGTATCGGCTGACCGCGCCGTAGGTGGGCTTCATGCCCACGACCCCGCACAGCGAAGCCGGTTGGCGGATAGATCCTCCAGTGTCGCTGCCGAGCGACCACGGAGCCTCGGCCGCGGCTACACAGGCAGCCGACCCACCGCTCGACCCGCCCGGCACCCGCTCGAGATCCCACGGGTTGTGCGTCAATTGCACGCTCGAATTCTCGGTGGAGCTCCCCATGGCGAACTCGTCCATGTTGAGCTTGCCCAGCAGGACGAGGCCGGCCGCGCGCAGCTTCGCGACCACGGTGGCGTCGTAGGGCGGACGGTAGCCCTTCAGGATGCGCGACGCGCAGGTCGTCTCCATGCCTTCGACGCAGAGGAGGTCCTTCAGCGCGATGGGCACCCCCTCCCAGGGGAGCCGCTCCGCGCGCGGCTTTGCATCCACGGCCGCGGCCTGGGCCAGGGCCCCTTCACGGTCGACCAGCAGGAACGCCCCCACGCGGTCGTCCACGCGCTCCACCTGATCGAGGTAAAGATCCACAAGCTCGGTCGCCGAGGCTTCTCCGGAGCCAAGCAGGTCGCGACACGCACGGGCGGTGAGCGAGAACACCTCCACGACCCGCCCCCTATCCGATGCGGGGCACGACGAATTGCCCCGCTTCGACTACGGGCCCGTTCGCGACCGCCGCCGCCTGCGAAAGACACACACCGGGCTCGTCGGCACGGAGCACGTTCTTCAGGTCCACGGCATGGGCGGTGGGTTCGAGGCCGTCAAGGTCGAGTTCGCCCAAGGTCTTCACGTAGTCGAGGATCGCGGAAAGGCCGTGCTGGAGCCGTTCCAGCTCATCCTCCTCGAAGCGCAGGCGGGAGAGCCGCGCGATGTGTTCCACCTCTTCACGGGAAATCACAGACTACTGCTCCTTTACGCGCCGGTCGATCTTGGAGTGATCCGGAAGCGCCAAGCCGAGCATCGCTCCGGCGGGTCGGTGCACGCCTCAAGATTATATCCCGGGGCACTGGACAAAAGGAGAGGGCGCCTTGGGAGGGCGCCCTAGAGGAGAAAGGGAGAGTTCGGATGGGAGGACTCTCTCTGACCGGATTATCGGCAGCATGCATCGGGACCTTTAGCCCTCTTTTCGAAGCCCCGGGTCTGCTTCGGACCCGGGACGGGCGGCGGCGGATCAGAGCAGGTCGCGGAGCGCTTGAGCTTCACGGTAGTTCTTGAGCCGATTGAGAGTCTTGGCCTCGACCTGACGGATGCGCTCGCGCGTCACTCCGAAGCGGGCGCCCACCTCTTCCAGGGTGCGCGGTTGCTCTCCCTGCAAACCGAACCGAAGTTCGATCACCTTGCGCTCGCGCAGCGGCAGGCTCCGGAGCACCTTGAGCAGTTCCTCACAGCGCAGCTTCTGTAGGACCGCTTCGAGCGGCTCGTCGGCGTCGGAGTCCTCCACGAAATCGCCCAACTCGGAGTCGTCTTCCTCGCCGAGGGGGGTCGCCAGCGATACCGCCTCCTGCGCCGCCTTCATGATCTCGCGCACTCTCTCGGGGCTGATACTCATCTCGACGGCGATCTCATCGTCCGTGGGCTCCCGACCATTCCTTTGGAGCAACATCCTTTGGATAGCCTTCATCTTGTTGATCGTCTCGACCATGTGGACCGGCACCCGGATGGTCCGGGCCTGGTCGGCGATGGCTCGCGTTATCGCCTGGCGGATCCACCAGGTGGCATACGTCGAGAACTTGAACCCACGCTCGGGGTCGAACTTCTCGACCGCTCGAATAAGCCCCAGGTTGCCCTCTTGGATCAGATCTAGGAAGAGTAGTCCACGCCCGACGTACCTCTTGGCAATGGAGACCACGAGGCGCAGGTTGGCCTCGGTGAGCTGGCGTTTCGCCTCCAGATCTCGGGCCTGGATGCGCCGGGCAAGCTCGATCTCCTTCTCCGCCTTTATCAAGGGGACCTTGCCGATCTCCTTCAGGTACTGGCGCACGGGATCGCTCGCGGAGTGATCGATCGAGAGATCCAGCTTGCTCAGGAACTCCTCTTCACCCGAGTAGTCCTCACCCATGTCATCAGCGTCGACACCGTGGTCGGTCTCCACGACATCGAAGCCGGCCTCAGCCAGAGCCCCGTAGACTGCGTCGCGTTCCTCGGGCTGCAGATCAGCGTCGCGCAGTGCCCGGCCCACCTCAGCCGCGCTCAGCGACCCCCGGTTCCGCCCCTTGGCCAGAAGCCGCACGAGGATCTGATCGACTGAGTCCGGGGTCTCGGATGCCACGCTACCCCTCTTCCACGTTGGCCAGCATCGCACGCACTTCCTGCTGAAGCTGTCCGAGCCGGAACAAGCGCCGCTCCACATCGACATCGCGCTCACCGGACTCCAGCCGTGCGCTGAGCAGCTGCACGGCACGGGCCAGGTGCTGCCCCTCGAGCTGCAGATGACGCTCGTGCAACATCGCGCGGCCGTACCCACCTACTTCGGACTCGACGGCGAGTCGTACGAAGAAACGACCTACCTCAGAATCGTCGCGCGCCAGATCGTGCAGCGCGCGGGCCGGCGTCGGGGAGAGGATGACATCACGAAGCCCAAGGAACGCTTCCCGGTGCAGCGGGTCGACGAAGTGCTCCGCGTCGAGCTTGCCGAGGAGGCCGCGAGCCTCCGCAGGGTTGCTGACCACAGCCACGAGGAACTCACGCTCGACGGTGGCCTCCGGCGAGCGCACCCGATCGCGATACGAGGGGACTGCTCGAGCCTCGGACCCCCGGGCCGGCGACGGCGAGGCACCTGGCCCGCGAGGTGCGATGGGAGCTACCCCGGGCTCACGCAGAAGGATCTCGACGTTCTCGGGGCTCAGACGCAGCCGGTCCGCGATCAGCCGTACCTCTTCTTCGCGCTCCTTCGGGGACGAGGCCTTGGCCAGGATGGCCCGCACCACGTCGAACGCCTGCACCCGACCCGCCGCGCTTGCCGTGTCGGACGATTCCAGCGCGCGGAGCAACTCGAAGCGGAGTATGGAGATCCGGCCTGCCGTCAGTTTGCGCACGGCCTCCGCACCGCCCTTCATCGCCACGTCGGCGGGATCCTCCCCCGAGGGCAACGGCACGACCATGGCGCGCAGGGAACGGTTCCTGGCGAGCTCCCCCGACCTCTGCGCCGCCTCGATGCCGGCGCGATCGGCATCGAACATGAAGTGCACGTTGGGCGTGAACCGGGACAACAATCCCAGTTGTCCGTCGGTGAGAGCCGTCCCCATGGAAGCCACGACGTTACCGACGCCCGCCTGGGCGAGGGCAAGCACGTCCGTGTAGCCTTCCACGATCAGCACCTCGTCGTGATCGGCAATAGCTCGGCGAGCCTGGAACAGGCCGTAGAGCAGGTGGCCCTTCCTGTACACGGGCCCTTCAGGGGAATTCAGGTACTTCGGGTTCTCGTCGCCGAGGGTGCGGCCGCCGAAACCCACGACCCGGCCGCGGTGATCCACCAACGGGAACATCAGCCGACCGCGGAATCGATCGTATGCCTTGTCCGGCTGACGGATGAGGAGACCAGCGGCCTCCATCTCGGCCTCGGTATACCCCTCCTTGAGTGCGCGCCCGTGAAGCCCCCGCCAACCTCCCGGAGCCAAGCCCACGCGGAACTGCTCGCACACCGCGCGCTCGAGACCTCGAGCCCCCAGATAGACACGCGCGGTCTCCCCCGCCGTGCTGTCCCACAGATAGCGCGTGTAGAACTCCGCGGTCTTGTCGAGTAGAGCGAGCAACCGGCGCTCGCCCGACCGGTCGCGATCGAGACCTGTCTTGCCCTCTTCGTATTCCACGGGCACCGAGAATCGCTCCCCGAGCTGCTCGACCGCCTCGGCGAACGAGAGGTTCTCGAGTCGTTGCACGAAGGTGAAGACGTTGCCACCCTCTCCGCATCCGAAACAGTAGTAGAGACCCTTGTCGGCGCTCACAGAGAACGACGGGGTCTTCTCCTGATGGAACGGACAGAGCCCGGAGTAGGTCGCGCCTCTTTTCCGCAGGCTCGTGTAGCCGGACACCACGTCTACGATGTCGGCGGCGGCGCTGACAGCCTCTACACTGTCGTCCTTGATGCGAGGGCTCACCGCGCTCCTCGATATGAAGGGGTCTTCCTGTGCGAGAAGACGAAAGCAGGAGTAGGTAGGTGCAGGCCGCGCGAGTATATCAAAGCGCCCGGATGCGCGGACTTCCGTCTAGCGGGCTGCTGAGAAGTGACGCCGCGCCGTCAGGGCGCGATGGGCGCGTGCGAGACAAGGAGGCAGGAAGCGCTCGTAGCAGCGCTACGGGCGCGACCGAGGACGCCGTATCGCGCTTGCCCAGTGGGTTCTGGGGGCCAAGGCTTCGCTTTTCAGCGGCCTTCCAGAGGCTGCTGAGAAGTGACGGCGCGCCGTCAGGGCGCGATGGACGAGTGCGAGACAAGGAGGCAGGAAGCGCTCGTAGCAGCGCTACGGGCGCGACCGAGGACGCCGTATCGCGCCGCCCAGTGCGTCCTGGGGGCCAAGGCTTCGCTTTTCGGCAGCCTTCCAGGTTCAACGAGTCCAGGAATGCGGCATGAACCATTCGAAGTAGGCACGCTCGGCGAAGCGATCCGTCATGCCCGCGACATGATCGGTCACCACGCGCACGAGCCGCGCCCGTTCGTGAGCTTCGCGGTCGGTTATCGGGGCGTCGGCCACGAGGGCCGGTTCGCCGGACGGAACCGGGTCGCCGGATTGAACCGTTTCGCCAGGCGACAACGAGCCGGAGGGCAGCTTCTCGGGATGCTCGAGCAGATGATGGAACAGCCTCCCCACCAGGTCGCGTATGCTGCCCCCTCCGCTCGCTTCGATCGAGCGCGGATACACTCGTTCGAACAGGAACCCGCGCAGCTCCGCCATCGATGACGCCACCGCCGGGCTCTGGCGGATCGCGCCGACCCGGTCGCTCTCGTCAACCAGGTCGTGCACCAATGCGTCGATGCGCTCCGATCCGGTCGCGCCCAGCTTCGCCACTGCCGCCGGTGGAAGGTCCGCCACCGTGATCAAGCCGGCGCGCACGGCGTCGTCGATGTCGTGGTTGATATAGGCGACGCGGTCGCAGATGCGCACGATGGCCGCCTCGAGCGTGGCGGGCTCTCCCGCGCCCGTGTGGTGCAGTATGCCGTCGCGCACCTCCCACGTGAGGTTGAGGCCGCGGCCCTCGTCTTCCAGCACCTCGACCACGCGCAGACTCTGTTCGTTGTGACGGAAGCCGGCGTATCCAAGGTCGCGCAGCACGGCGTCGAGCGCACCCTCGCCAGCGTGCCCGAAGGGAGTGTGGCCAAGGTCGTGGCCTAGGGCGACCGCTTCGGTAAGGTCCTCGTTCAGACGAAGGGCCCGAGCAGCCGTGCGCGCGATGCCCGAGACCTCCAGGGTATGCGTGAGCCTGGTGCGATAGTGATCGCCCTCAGGCGAGATGAACACCTGGGTCTTGTGCTTCAGGCGACGGAACGCCTTGCTGTGCACGATGCGGTCGCGGTCACGTTGATAGGGAGTGCGCACCGAACAGGGAGCATAGTCGGCGTGCTCCCTGCCGCGAGAGTCCGACGAGAGCTGGGCGAGCGGCGAGAGTCCGGCCTCGAGGGCCTCGATGGAGATCCGAACTCGGCCGGACGTCTCTCGTTTCATCGCAGGGTCGGTCGACGGCTCCTAGGGCTGCCGGACCTCAGTCTCCCTGGGTCGCCGCGCCCCTGTCCTCGAGAACGGCTTGCGCCGCCGCGAGGCGGGCGATCGGCACCCGATATGGGCTGCAACTCACGTAGTCGAGCCCCACCCTATGGCAGAACTTCACGCTGCTCGGCTCCCCGCCGTGCTCGCCGCAGATACCCAGTTTGATACCCGGCTTGACGGCGCGGCTCTTCTCAACCGCCATCGCGACCAGCTGTCCCACTCCGCCCTGGTCGAGCTTCTCGAACGGGTTGTCCTTCAAGACGTCGTTCTGGATGTAGTGCGTGAGGAACTTCCCTTCGGCGTCGTCACGCGAGAAGCCGAGCGCCGTCTGAGTAAGGTCGTTCGTGCCGAAGCTGAAGAAGTCGGCGTGCGGGGCTATCTCGTCTGCGGTGACCGCCGCGCGGGGCAGTTCGATCATCGTGCCTACCTTGTATGCCACGGAGGCCGAGCGCTCGGCCAGTACCTCTTCCGCGATCTTCACCGTGAGGTCCCGCATGATCTCGAGTTCCTTGGCGAACCCGACGAGCGGGATCATGATCTCGACGATAGGCGCTTCACCCATCTCATCCGCCACGTCGCAAGCCGCCTCCATAATCGCGCGGGCCTGCATGCCGTAGATCTCGGGATACTGTATCCCCAGACGACAGCCGCGGGTGCCGAGCATGGGGTTCATCTCGTGGAGGGCCTTAACTTTGGCGGCAAGAGCCTCCTTCTCGGCGATCTGCTCAGCGGTGGCGCCGGTGTGCTTCATCCGCTCCAACTCGACCATGAGCCCCGTGTAGTCGGGGAGGAACTCGTGCAGCGGCGGGTCGAGCAGGCGGATGGTCACCGGCAGACCGACCATCGCGCGGAAGATGCCATCGAAGTCGTCGCGTTGGAAGGGGAGCAACTTGGCGAGGTGTGCCTCTCGTTCCTCGGTGCTGTCGGACATGATCATCGCCCGCACGTAGGGCAGGCGGTCCTCCTGCATGAACATGTGCTCGGTGCGGCAGAGACCGATGCCCTCGGCCCCGAACTCGCGAGCCTTGGTGGAATCCTCCGGCGTGTCGGCGTTTGTGCGCACGCCGAGGCGACGCACTTCGTCGGCCCAGCCGAGCACGATCTCGAAGTTCTTGTCGATCTGAGGCGGTACCAAGTCGACCGTGCCCACGATGACTTGGCCGGTGGTGCCGTCCATGGTGATCCAGTCACCTTCGCTCACCACCGTGTCGCCCACCGAGAAGCAGCGTGCGGCCATGTCGATCTTGATCTCGGACGCGCCTGCGATACAGGGTTTGCCCATGCCGCGCGCCACGACCGCCGCGTGCGACGTCATGCCGCCGTGGCTGGTGATGACGCCCTGGGCCTTGACCAGACCGTGGATATCGTCGGGATTCGTCTCCCAACGGACGAGGATGACCTTGTCGCCCTTGTCGCCGCGCAACTCGGCCGTGTCGGCGTCGAACACCACCTCGCCCACGGCCGCGCCGGGAGACGCGTTCAGGCCCTTGGTGAGAGCGTCGAACGGGGCCGAAGCGTCGAGACGAGGGTGCATCATCTGGTCGAGGGCGGCGGGATCGACGCGCATGAGCGCCTCTTCCTTAGTGATCAGGCCCTCTTCCACCATGTCCACAGCGGTACGGAGCGCGGCGGCCGCCGTGCGCTTGCCGCTGCGGGTCTGGAGCATGTACAGCGTGCCGTCCTCGATCGTGAACTCGATGTCTTGCATGTCACGGTAGTGCGACTCGAGCGTCCCGCGGATGGCCACGAGTTGCTCGTAGGAGGCGGGCATGACCTCGCGCATCTCCTCCAGAGGCCGGGGATGGCGCATGCCGGCGACCACATCCTCGCCCTGGGCGTTCATCAGGAACTCACCGTAGAAGCGGTTCTCGCCGGTAGAAGGGTCGCGAGTGAAGGCGACGCCCGTGCCCGAGGTATCGCCCTTGTTGCCGAACACCATCGACTGGATGTTCACGGCGGTGCCCAAGTCGTCGGGGATGCCGTGGATCTTGCGGTACACCTTCGCACGATGGTTGCCCCAACTACGGAACACCGCTTGGATGGCCAGGTGGAGCTGCTCGACCGTACCCGTGGGGAATCCGTAGCCGGTATGCGTGTCAACGATCGCCTTGAAGCGATCCGTGAGATCCTTGAGGTCGTCGCTGGTGAGGTCGGTGTCCTCGGCGGCGCCCACCTCCCGTTTCTTCGCGATGAGCGCGTCCTCGAAGTGCTGCGAATCGACGCCCAAGACCACATCACCGAACATCTGGATGAAGCGGCGGTACGAGTCGTAGGCGAAACGCGGGTTCCCGGTGGCGGCTGCCACGCCCACCACGGTATCGTCGTTCAGGCCAAGGTTGAGCACCGTGTCCATCATGCCCGGCATGGAGACTACCGCGCCCGATCGCACCGATACGAGGAGCGAGTTCATCGGGTCGCCGAAGCCCTTGCCGGTGGCCGTCTCGAGAATGGCCAAGTGGGCTGCTATCTCCGCCTCGAGGCCGTCGGGGAACGCCCCACGCTTCTCGTACTCGATACACGCCTGGGTGGTCACCACGAAACCAGGGGGCACCGGGATGCCGATGCCGGTCATCTCGGCGAGGTTGGCTCCCTTCCCACCCAGAAGGTGTTTCAGATCGGCCCGGCCTTCGGAAAAATCGTACACGTACTTCGTATCATCCATGGGGGATTTCTCCTTAGGAACCCTCGACCTCGGCCGCGCGGGATGGCAAAGCCCCCTAGGGGACCGGGTCATTGTATCGAAGGGACCAGAGCTTGTGAAGCTTGAAACAGCCTCTGGGGCGGTGCATCACTGGCCGCCGTCCGGCCGCCGCTCGTCATGGGCTTCCGCCTGGCAGGCTGCTGAGACGTGACGCCGCGCCGTCAGGGCGCGATGGACGAGTGCGAGACAAGGAGGCAGGAAGCGCTCGTAGCAGCGCTACGGGCGCGACCGAGGACGCCGTAT
>JAGXFW010000012.1 GCA_024637035.1 Actinomycetes bacterium | reverse complement strand
TCCACGAAGCCGGCGCCGGCCAGCCAGCCGCGGTATTCCTCTTCACGCCAGGCCCCGCCCTCTTCAGTTGCCTGCAGCATGTTGACCGCGAACATGGCGGCGCGAGGGCTCCGCTCGAACACGAAATCGCGCACGCAGATGACCCCTCCCGGACGCAGCACGTGGAACACTCTTCGCGTGAGCGCCTGGAGCGTGGCAGGGCCGTAGATGTGGAACACGTTGCCGAGATACGCCAGATCGAAGGGCCCCGCAGGCAGGGAGACGGTGAAGTCACCCGCCGTCATCTCGATGTCGTCGGCGCCCGCGCCCAGGAACTCCCGTGCCTCTGGCAGCACGTCGGGCCGGTCGAACAAGGTGGCTCGCAATCCGCGGTCGGCGAAGAGGCGGGCCATGTGACCCACCGCGCCGCCCACGTCGATCATGTCGGCCGGGCCGGGCCGGCCATCGTCCAGGCCGGGTGGCGCATTGTCGGCTTGGACGGTTGCTTGGTCGGCCGCGGCCGGTGGTGCGCCGGCCGAGCCGTGGCGGCCCTCGGCCGCATAGCCCAGACACACATCGACTACCTCGGCGGGCACGGCCGGGTCACCCTCGCCCATGGTGCGCACGAACGAACGGAGCCTCGCGGGACCACGGGGTCCCATGCCGCCCACGGCGCCCTTCACGATCTCGGGGAGCCGCAGCCAGCCTTCGAACTTCGACGCCTGGTGCAGGATTGACGATCTCTCCAACTCGGCGGGCACCGGCTCACCCGGCGGCGGGTCGACAAGGTGCGCGCGGCCCGTCGCGTTCAATCGGTAGCCGTCTTCCATCTGATCCACCACACCCACCACCACGAGCGCGTCGAGCAGGATCAGGCAGGCGCGCTCCGACCCCCCCACGACCTGCGCCACTTCGGCCGGGGTGCGCGGGTCGGCGTCGGCCACCGCGTCCACGATGCCGGAGTCGATCGCCGCCGACAGCACCAGCAGCTTCTCTACCTCGCGGCCGTCGATGAGCGAACTCATGTTCCGTCGGCCCGATTCGAGCGCTCGTCGCCCTCGATCTCGCCCCCATAGGTCACGCGCTCAACCTCCTGTGGTTCCGCGCCGGCCGCCTCGGACGCCGGCGACTCGTCGATGCCCAAGAGATCGGCGATGTCGACGCGGTTCTCTTCGAAGCCCCAGAACACGCGCTCGCCGATGATGATGGCCGGTGTGGCGACCCGGCCGAACCGTCGCACCATGCGCTCGGTCACCCGGGTGCCCTGTGTCACGTCGTGCTCCGCCACCTGGATGTCATGCGCCACGAAGAACCTTCTGGCCTCCAGACAATCGGGTCAGGTGGGCGAATGGAAGAGTTCCACGGGCGGCCTCGGCCTGAGCCCTCCCATCACGCGCTCGAAGAGACCCACCTAGTCGTCCCCCAGAGGCAGTCCGGCCTCGACCCAGTCGTCCAAGCCGCCGGCGTAGTCGGAGACGTCGGCGTAACCCAGCTGTCGCAGCTTATCAGCCGCGATACCTGAGGCTTCTCATGTGTAGTCGTTGCAGTAGACCACGATCTTCTCGTCCTTCTTGAACCTCTTCCGCGCCTCCTTCGTGAGACTTCGGAAGTCCACCCACTGCGCTTTGGGCAGGTGGCCGCGCTCCCAATGGTCCTCGCCCAGCACGTCGATGAGGTGGAAGGGCTCGTCGCCCTCGACGAGTTGTCGAAGCGCGTCGCGCGAGATCGTAGGCACGCTCGGCCTGCCCGCCTCGGCGTCGTAGAAGATCAGGTAGGTGGCAGCCGTGTAGTAGCCGGCGGAACGGAACACGTCGATCTTGCGCACGTCGCGCATGTCGAGCACGGCGGCCGGAGTGCGGCCCTCCGTCTCGACCATCCCGCCTGCGGTGAGCAGGGCCCACACCTGAGGCCCGTCGTCCAGGTGCGGAGCCAGGATGTCGAGCAGGCAGTAGCGCGACGTGCCCTCGCTGGGTTCCCGCACCACGAGCGCCACAGGCTGATCGTGGTCGGTGAGCACCCAGAGGCGGTCGCCATCCAACTGTTGTTCCAGGTCCGAATAGGTGGGCGCCTGCTCGACGCCCCTCACGTGCAGGTAGAGGTCGTGGGCGGCGCGCAGATGCGGGTAGTCGAGAGGCACGAGGTTCAAGCCGTGCGCCTCCCCGGGAGGAGCCACGACCCGGGCGGCCATCAGGGCCATGCTGGCCTCCATCTGATAGCCATGAGCCAGAAGCGCCGTCTCGTAGGTGCAATCGTCGCTGCGGGCCAGATACACGCGCGGTTCCAGGGTCTCCCGCACCAGGTCGATCGCATCCTCGTAGCGGTCGCGGTAGGGGGCCGTGAGGTACATCTCGACGAGTGTCACGTGCTCGTGACCCTCGTGCTTGTCGCGAAGGGCGAGCGCGTAGCCCACCGTGCTCGCGCCTTCGTGGAGTCCCCATGCCTCGGCGTGGCTCGCCAGATGGGTGTGGAAGTCGGGGAGGAGCGGCACGTGGTAGTGCAGCAGTTTCTCCTGCCGGAGCGCGGCCACGTCCTCGTGCTCGACCTGTCGAAGCTCCACGGGTACCCCCTTGATCGATCTCTGCGGCGTGCGTGTTTTGGTTACCCGACGCGAGGAGGGAGCTAACCCTGCCATCGTCCACCACCGTGTCGGCCGCGCCGGTTCCACACCCGTAAGGCACACGTAAAGTCAACGCAAGACCTTCGTAATCTCGCGGCGGAATGATGAAGGTGCACGGTTGGCCCGCAACAAGGAGATGTTCCCATGACTACAGCAGTAGAGATCCAACGAAGGCGCTTCTGGCAGGTCGCACTCGTGGCGGTGATGATGTAGGCCTTGGTGCTGGTGCTTCCACTGGCCCGGGCACAGGCGTCGGATGACGCGCACGATGCGGTCACCTACGAGGTGACGCTGAAGAACCTGACGGGGAACCAGATCCTCTCTCCGCCGTTGTTCGTCACCGGGCACGGTTACAGGCTGTTCCGGATCGACAAGTACGCCACTGACGAACTGCGCATGATCGCCGAGAGCGGTAACAATGCGCCCGCGGCGGCACGGGCCTCGGCCTCCAGCAATGTTGAAGACGTGGTGGCACTAGCCGCCCCGATCTTTCCCGGGGAATCGGTCACGGTCACCCTGACCGCACAGCGGAGGGATCGTCTGTCCCTGGCCGCCATGCTGGTCAGCACCAACGACGGTTTCACCGGAGTCGATCGTCTGCGCCTGCCGAGAGGCGAGGGAGCCATCACGCGATCCTTGATGACGTATGACGCCGGCACCGAGATGAACAACGAACTCTCGCCCTACATCCCCGGCCCTCCCGGTGGTGGCATGCTCCGAGCCCCCGAGCACGAACGCATCATGATGCACCCGGGGATCCTCGGCGTGGGCGATCTGGATCCGGCGCTGTTCGGCTGGACGGGTCCCTCGGCCATGCTCACCGTGAGGATGCTGGACGACTGACCCATCCGGCTCCGGTTCCGGTTCCGGTTCCGGTTCCGGTTCCGGTCGCAGGATGACCGGCTCCCGAACCACTGAAGGATGTGAACGGGGTGGCGCGTGCAGCGCCGCCCCGTTCTGCGTCGGGATCGCCCGCCGGACCACCCGGCGCGGCAAACCGGTGTCGGCGAACCGCCAGCGCCGGCCCACCCAGCGACCCGCCGCGTCAGCCGCCGAGTCCGACACCTCCGAGTCCGGAACCGAACTCGGTGCTCCCCCGGGCCACGGTTCGCGGAAGCAGGAAGCTGAAGCGCGTGCCGCTTCCTACCTGGCTGTCCACGCCCACGCGCCCTCCGTGCGCGGTCACGATGCCCCGCACGATGGCCAGCCCGAGCCCCGCTCCGCCGCTGTCCTGAGGCCGTGAGCGGTCACCGCGGAAGAAACGGTCGTGCCTGCCACGAACATGAGGCGGGCTGTGGCGAACACGTTCACGAAGGCGAGTACGCCGGTGAGTAGGAAGCCGGCGAGGAGGGTCCAGGAAACGTGGGGCGAGCGCCGCATCCAGCCCGAACGGGCGGCCACGTAGCCCACGGCGATGGACGCGGTGGCGGTGATCGCTAGGAAGAGGGCCATCGCCTCGAGGTCGGCGCGCGACGGACCCAGAAGCAGGCCGAACAGCACCAGAGCGGCCACGAAGGCGGCCACGATGCCCCCGGCGAACACCGGCAGACGCAGCTTCAAGCCGGCGCCTTTCACGGGTCGAACCTGTAGCCAAGACCCCACACCGTGATGATGTGCCGCGGTTCCGAGGGGTCGCGTTCCACCTTCTCCCGGAGCCGGCGGACGTGCACGGTCACCGTGCTCGGGTCGATGTAGTCGGAGGAACCCCAGGCGCGCTCCAGGAGTTGTTCGCGGTTGAAGGCGCGACGGGGGTTCGATGCCAGGGCCCACAGCAGATCGAACTCCTTGGTGGTGAGCGTGCGCTCCGCACCTTCCACGACCACCAGTCTGGTGCGAGGGTCGATCTCGAGGCCCTCGTAGCGCAAGGGGGGTTCGAGCGAGGGTTCCGGGGACGTACCCCGCGCCCTCCGCAGCACCGCTCGCACACGGCTCACCAGCTCCTGCGGACTGAACGGCTTCACCACGTAGTCGTCGGCCCCGAGTTCGAGCCCGGCGATGCGGTCCGCCTCACTCCCCCGAGCCGTCAACATGATGATAGGGATCTCGCTGTGCGCGCGCAGCCGCCGGGTCACCTCCAGGCCGTCCACCCGGGGGAGCATGAGGTCGAGCACCACGAGTTCCACCGACCGCTGGGCGAGCACGTCGAGCGCCTCCTGCCCGTCGCGGACGGCCGTCACCGCGAAGCCGGCCCGCCGAAGGTACAGGCAGACCACCTCGCTGATGCTCGGTTCGTCTTCGACGACGAGGATCACGCTCACAACCCCCTGAGGTCCGGTTCTCGACGCGTGCGTGTCCGCGCACGCCCGCAGTACCGGACGCTCTTCCCATCATGGGGCGCCCGGCACACCTTCAGGCCGGATTGGCGTCCTGTTGTGCCGACAGTAAGCGGAGGCTTCAGAACAGCGTCAAGCCGAGAACAAGGAAGAAGCTGCGGGGGCAGCGGGACCCAAGAAGAACCCGAGCCGCGGTGGCCGCGGCTCGCGGCCGAGCACAAATCAGCAAACCCCCGGTCGTCGGCCTAGCTTGCTTTCTCGAGTCGCTCCGCGATCCAGATCTTGATGATCGACTGCCTCGTCACCCCAAGACGGCTGGCTTCGCGGTCCAGGGACTCGACCATCCACGTGGGGAAATCCACGTTCACGCGGCGCTGTTCCTTGTTCGGCCGCGTTGCGGTCGTCATGTCGAGTTCGTCGATGATGTCCTCGACGCCATCGTCGAACTTCTTGTCGAGCTCACTCGCTTTCATACGCCTCTACCTCCAAAGGACGCGCCCTCCGTACGGAGATGAGCCTTATCGTTCTACCCCGGAAGGTGGCGATCGCCGACCAGTGCCTGCCGTTCAGCAGTCCCACGAAGACGAATCGCGCGTCTGATTCCGAACGGGCCGCGATGCGGAGCAGGTTCCCGTCGAGCCACAGGTCCTGAGCCTCCACGAAGTCGATACCGTGCTTCTGGTGGTTGGCGCGGCTCTTGGCTTCGTCGAACTCGAACGACTGCTGCACCTCACCTCCTTAGGCTGAGCAGTATAGATTCTATACCTTTTCCGCTCATTGAGCCAGCGACGAGGGAAGGCCGGGCCGAACTGCTAGCAGGTCGTCTTCACATCGTTTGATGGGGTCAACGGTGCACGACACCGCTCTTCATCCGGCAGCCAACGAGGACCGACACACACCGGCACTCTCGCCAGCGGCGGAGTGTTCCTGCAACACTAGGCATCTCTCGTCGCGCATTGAATCAGCCTTGCGCATGTCTCCTGCAACGTCGGTTCCGTGTCAAGGCCGGCCGACCAGTCTTCGATGAAGTCCCGCGCGATGAACACTTCCAAGAAGTACTTCAGCCCGTGCTCACCGTCCGCCGATGCAGTAGTCCCGCCCTTTGGTTCCCTTTCTACAACGACGGTGGACGCGTCTGTCCAAGGCTCGGCTGCGTAGATCGTGCTCTCCTGGTCGAGAGCTGCGAGAGACTTGATCGCTTCGAGAAGTGTCATTTCATTGCCGCCACGCCGAGAGGAGTTCCACATCCGCGCCCGGCGTCATCCGCGTTCCACGAACTTCTTCAGCCTCCTGAGAGGAAACCAAGCACCAGTCGCGCAGAACCCGATATGAGCAGACAGTCCCCTCAATCGTCGCTCTGATGGGCGCCGATATTGCGGCGTGAACGACGCCGTCCCGACCCGGCCCCTAGTCCGAGGCCTTCAAGATGTAGTACGGGTTCACGGCGCCGCCGCCGCCCGGGCGGATCTCGAAGTGAAGGTGCGGGGCGCCTCCGCGTGCGTTCCCGGTACTTCCCACGTATCCGATCACCTGGCCGGCGCGCACCGAGACGCCACCCCGGATGCCACCCGCGATGCCGTTGAGGTGCGCGTAGTAGTAGCTCGTGCCGTTGCTGCCGTTGAGCCAGATCGTCGTGCCGCCCAGGCCCGAGCCATACGACGTCCGGCCGATGCGCCCCGAGACCACGGCCACCACCGGCGTGCCGCGCGGCGCCATGATGTCGGTGCCCTTATGCGAGCGACCGCCGGACCGTGGGTAGCCCCAGTCGTTGATGAACGAGTGCGGCCCGTCAACGGGAAAGACGAAGCCCTTCACCGAGGAGGCGGTGCCCGGGGAAGACGATGCCGCGGACCGAGCCCGTGCCTTCTCCGCCTCGGCGGCCCGCCGGGCCTCCTCCTCGAGCGCGGCCACCCGCTTCTTCAGGCGCTTGTACTCACCGGCCATGGTTGTCATGCGCTGATCCATGGCGGCCTGGGCCGCTTCAAGCTCTGTGAGGTCGGCTTCCTGCTGGGCGCGCATCTCGCTGAGTTCCCGCTCCCGATCCTCCACCTGCCGGAGGTGCCGGGTCACCTGGTCGAGTGTGTCGTTGTCCTGCACGGCGACCAGGTTGAGCAGCTTCAGACGCTCCATCACCGTTGTGAAATCTTCACCCTCGAAGAGCACCTCGAGGAAGAGCGGCACGGACCCCCGCCCCTCCTTGTACACGCGCACCATGCGGTCAAGGAGTTGCACACGCACGGTCTCGAGGTCTTGGCGGGAGCGCGCGATGTCCTTCTCGGCCACGTCGACTGCGTCGTCCAGCTCATAGAGACGCGATTCGGCGCGCAGGTAGCTTTCGGTGAGTTGGTCGAGTTCCGCCTGGATCTTGTTCAGCGCCGACCTCGTGGCCTGCAGGTCGTTCTTCGCGTCGCTCAACTTGGACGCGGGCGCGTCGGCAGGGAAGATCGCCGCTGCCGTGACGAAGAGAAGGGTCGCGGCGAACAGCGCGACGCCCGCGGCTCCAAGCACCGAACGAGTGTTCACGCTATGCGTGTTCGCGCGACTGTTTCGTCTACAAGCCAACAATGGCCCCCTGCGCCGACTCACCTGATCCTATCAAACCGGGCCACCAGGCTGCGCCCTGCCTCTGCGTATCACCAGGAGCACCCCCCACCCGATGACGCCCAGAAGCACGGCCACGACCACACCGATACCGGCGATCGCGGGCAACCGATACGTCACCGACGAGGCCGTCATCTGCGTGACACCCGAGACGAGCGGCCGCCAGATCAAGGTCTTCCCGTCGACCTCATCCGCGTTGTTGTCTCCGATCGAACCGGGAAGCGTCAGGCGGTTCTCCACCTGGAAGATGCTGGCAATGGACGCTGGGTCCGTGCCTGGCGGCGCTTCCGCGCTCATCTCAGCCATGGCCGAGTCGGGGTCCCAATCGGCCGAGAACTCGGTCTTCACCCAGAAGAAGGTACGCTCTTGGGTGAGCGAGAAGTTCTGGGCGCCGATGGTCTCGGCCGGTCCCTGAGCGCCGTCCGCACCCTCCGCCAGGAAGGCCTGCAACTCACTCGGGTCGGCGAACGATCGGGTCGCCTTCACCCAGCGCGTGCCGTCGGCATCGGTGTCGGAGTTCGACTCCCATCCCTCCGGGACACCGCTCTCGAACTCGCCGAAGAGATCACCCTCGCCCCCCGCCTGCTGGGCGATCAGGTCACGCATCTCTTTGTCGGCGGCCAGGCGCACACCCACCGTGCCGGAGCCGTCGGCTTCGATCACCGTGTCGAGCGACATCTCGATCTTGCACCCTGCGGCCGCCACAAGCACCAGCGTCAGGATCGATGCCGCGATCAGCGATGCGGTCTTCCGCCGGGTGCCACCGGTACGAGTCGTCATGCGCCCTCCTTCTCCCACTCCACGTCATCGACCGACTGTTCTCGTCCCGAGGCCGCCCCAATGGGGCGCTCCCCAACGTCATCCACGGACTGTTCGCCCCTGCCCAGGGCAATCCTGCGGTTGCGCACGTAGTATGCCCCGAAGAACGCGAAGAAGCACAGGCCCAGGAGCCCCACGGCGACGGCCGCGATCTGTATGAACGATGCAGCGCCCACGTCAAGCGGTCCTTGTGCAGCCTGCTGAATCGGCAGAAGACATGTGTGCAGCATACCACTGGACCGCGCACACCCGCCCTGGCTACTGTGGCGGTTGATGGCGGCGGTTCGGGGACGACCCCGGCGCCACCCAGGGGGATCATGCACTCACTCGCGACAATCGCTCCGCCGACTCCAAGCACGGCATCGGTACCCCGTACACGAGCGGTGGGGAACCGCGCTGCACAGACGCGTGGATGCCCGATGCACCATGCCGCCTCAGACTGGATGCCCGGTCAGCGGTCGCGCCGATTCACTATTGACCGCCCACCCAGTCAGTTGTACGCTGAGCGCGTCAGACCGACCGTTACACCGGCACATCAGACCCCCGGGGGAAGAGACACGGAGCATGCCGCCGCGACATCCAGCGCCGCCGAGCCGCGCCGATCTCCGCTGCAGGGGACGGTCGTGCTCGATGCGACCCGGGTGCTGGCCGGCCCGTATGCCACGATGATCCTCGCCGACCTCGGTGCAGAGGTGATCAAGGTCGAGCGCCCCGGCCAGGGCGACGATTCCCGCGCCTACGGCCCCTTCAACGCGGGCTCCAGCGCCTACTACGCCAGCCTGAACCGGGGCAAGAAGAGCGTCACCCTCGACCTCAAGTCGGAACCCGGCCGCGACGCGTTCCTCCGGTTGGCCGATCAGGCAGACGTGCTCGTTGAGAACTTCCGCCCCGGTGTGATGGCCGGCCTCGGACTCGGATGGGACGAAGTGCACGCGCGCAACCCTGGACTGGTGTACGCGAGCTGCTCCGGATTCGGCCAGACCGGCCCCTACGCCGATCGCCCCGCCTACGACGTGGTAGCCCAGGCCATGGGCGGCCTCATGGCCGTCACCGGCGAGGAGCACGGTGGCCCGGTGCGGGTGGGCGCTTCGATGGGCGACCTTTCGGCCGCCCTCTTCCTGGTGACCGGGATCTTGGCCGCGCTGCTGGAGCGCGAGTCCACCGGCCTCGGGGCACACGTTGACGTGGCGATGCTCGACTCCGTGGTCGCCCTGCTCGAGAACGCGATCGTGCGGAACGACCTCGAAGACGTCGCTCCCGGCCGGCTGGGCACCCGTCATCCGGCCATCACTCCGTTCCAGGCCTTCGCCACCTCCGACGGGCACATCGTGGTGGCCGCCGGCAACGACGCGCTCTGGGAGCACCTCTGCGATGTCACGGGTGCGGGGGCGCTCACGGCCGACGTCCGTTTCGCGACGAACCGCGATCGGACGGCGAACCACGGGGCGCTCGAGGGAGCACTCTCCCCCATCTTCGCCGCACGGACCAGCGCGGAGTGGCTCGTGACCCTGCTGGACGCGGGAGTGCCCTGCGGACCGGTCAACGGCATAGAGGCCGTGGTGAACGACCCCCAGATCGCGGCGCGCGAGATGCTCGTGGAGGTCGCGGATCGTGAGGGGAGGAGCTTCCGGGTGGCCGGCAGCCCGCTCAGACTCTCCACCGGAGGTGCCACACCCCGCACCTGGGTGGCCTCATTGGGAGAGCACACCGAGGAACTACTGCGCGAGCGCCTCGGCATGGACGAAGAGTCCATCGAAGCGCTACGTCGCCAGGCAGTGATCTAGAGATGAAAGGACGGTCAGAGTGAAGACGATCATCACCAACGGCGTGGTCGTGAATGCCGGCGGCGAGTTCCGCGCCGACGTTCTGATAGACGACGCCCGCATCGTCGCCGTGGGGCACGGCTTGAACGCGGAGGGCGCGTCGGTGATCGACGCCCGGGGAGCGTACGTCCTGCCCGGCTGCGTCGACGTGCACACCCACCTGGACATGCCCTTCGGGGGAACCACCTCGGCCGATGACTTCCACACCGGCACGAAGGCGGCGGCCGTGGGCGGGACCACCGCCATCGTCGACTTCGCCATCCAGTCGAAGGGCGAGTCGCTCGGCGCCGCGCTCGCGACCTGGAAGGAGAAGGCGGCGGGCAAGGCCGTGATCGACTACGGGTTCCACGTGGCGGTCACCGACCTCACCGACGATGCTCTCGCCGAGTTCCCCACGCTCGTCGCCGACGGCGTCACCAGCCTGAAGCTCTTCATGGCGTACAAGGGTGCGCTCATGGTCGACGACGCCGCCCTGTTCCGCGCCCTCAAGAAAGCCAAAGAGGTCGGGGCCCTGATCAGCGTGCACGCCGAGAACGGCGACGTGATCGACGTACTGGTGAAGGAACACCTAGCGGCCGGACTTACCGAACCGAAGCACCATGCCACCAGCCGTCCTCCGGGCGTGGAGGGCGAGGCCACCGGCCGCGCCATCTTCCTCGCCGAGCAGGCCGACGCCCCCATCTACATCGTGCATCTGAGCTGCAAGGAAGCGCTCGACAAGGTGCGGGCGGCCCGCGACCGCGGCCTCCCGGTCTACGCCGAAACGTGTCCGCAGTACCTGGCGCTGTCGGTGGACAACTACGACGAGCCCGACTTCCAGGGCGCTAAGTACGTCTGCTCGCCTCCACTGCGCGACAAGAGCAACTGGGAAGAACTGTGGGCGGGACTCACGGCCGGTGATCTGCACGTGATAGCCACCGACCACTGCCCCTTCAACCTCGCCGGTCAGAAGGAGTTGGGTCGCGGGGACTTCAGCAAGATCCCGAACGGCGCCCCCGGCATCGAGCATCGGCTCCTCGTGTTGCACACCATCGGGGTGCAGAGCGGTCGTATCGGCATGGCGAAGCTCGTGGAGTTGTTGTGCGCCGCCCCCGCCCGGTTCTTCGGCATGTATCCGGAGAAGGGCGTCATCGCCCCGGGCAGCGACGCCGACCTGGTGATCTTCGATCCCACCGTCGACGCCGTCATCTCCGCCGCCACCCAGACCCAGAACCTCGACTACACCCCGTACGAAGGCATGGCCGTCAAGGGCGCGGTGCGCACCGTGATGCAGCGCGGGGAGCTCGTGGTAGATGAAGGTGCCTTCGTCGGCCGGGCCGGTGCCGGCCACTACCTGAACCGTAAACCGTTCGTGGGCGTCTGAGCCCCGGGCCCGAGGGAGACTTCACCTTGACAGGACGACTCAGAACCGACTTCTCCGGACTCAGCTTCCCCAACCCCTTCATCTTGGCTTCCGCGCCACCGGCACGGAACGCGGAGATGATGAAGCGGGCGTTCGAAGCCGGCTGGGGCGGCGCGGTCACAAAGACCATAGGCCTGCAGGGCGCCACGAACGTGCGGCCCCGCTTCGGCTTCCTCAAAGAACGCGCCCGGGTCGTGGGCATGACCAACTTCGAGCTGATCTCGGATAAGGGCCTCGACCACTGGGTGGACGAGATCGCCGATGTCAAACGAGCGTTCCCCGACCGCCCCCTCATCGCCAGCATCATGGGCTCCCTCGAACCGGCCGACTGGGAGATCCTCACCAAGGCGGTGGAAGCCGCGGGCGCCGACGCGGTCGAGCTGAACGTCTCCTGCCCCCACGGCATGCCCGAGCAGCACATGGGCTCGTTCATGGGTCAGGACCCCGAGCTGATCAAGCTGGCGACCGCCGCGGTCGCCGGCGTCGCTACCACGCCCGTGTGGGTGAAGCTCACGCCCAACGTCACGGACATCGCGGCGATGGCAGTGGCGGCCAAAGATGCGGGTGCCGACGTGATCGCGGCCATCAACACGGTCGCCGGCCTCGTGGGCATCGACCTCGAGACCTTCGAGCCACTCCCCTCCGTCGCCGAGAAGGGCGCCTACGGCGGCTACTCGGGCCGGGGCGTGAAACCCATCGCGCTGAGGGCCGTCTCGAGCATAGCGGCCGCCGGCCTGCCTGTGAGCGGCTGCGGCGGCATCACGATCTGGGAGGATGCCGCCGAGTTCATGCTGGCCGGCGCCGGCACCCTCCAGGTGTGCACCGCCGTCATGCTGAACGGCTTCGGGGTGATCGACGAGTTGTCCGCCGGCCTGGTCCAGTATTTGGAGCGGAAGGGGTTCGCGTCGTACGGGGACGCCGTCGGCCGGGCCCTGCCGGGGATCGGCGACTACTCCGCGCTCGACAACACGGCGGGCGCGCACGCCCGCGTCGACCCGGAAGCGTGCAACGGTTGCGGCAACTGCGTGCCCGCCTGCGCCGACGGGGGTTTCCAAGCCATCTCGATGAACGACAAGACGGCAGTCATCGACCCAGCGGTGTGTGACGGGTGCGGTCTCTGCCCATCGGTGTGCCGCCCCAACGCCATCACCTTGGTGCGTTCCTGAGATGCCTCGTGGGACCACCACAGCCTCAACAACCGCCGGTTCCGCACGCGGAACACGGCGTTGCGATAGTCAACCGTTCACCCGGGAATAGGGGGTTACATTGAGCGACAACCTCGAGATGGTCAGGACCAAGGATGGGCTCTACGAGCTCACCGCCGATGTCTCCAGCAGCTCCTTGTACAACGAGGACATCGGAGCCACGAAGCTCGCGGACCGCACCTGGTCCACCTACAACATCGCCGCTCTTTGGATCGGCATGAGCGTGTGCATCCCCACGTACATGCTCGCAGCAGGCCTGGTAGCTGGAGGCATGAGTGCCTGGCAGGCCGTCTTCACCGTCATGCTCGGCAACGTCATCGTACTGATCCCCATGGTCCTGAACGCGGTTCCCGGCACGAAGTTCGGCATCCCGTTCCCCGTCCTCGTGCGCGCCAGCTTCGGCACACTGGGATCGAACATCCCCGCCCTTCTTCGCGCAGGCGTCGCGTGCGGTTGGTTCGGTATTCAGACCTGGATCGGCGGCTCCGCTCTCAACGCCATGATGCTGGCTCTGTTCAGCGGGTGGCCGGTAGACGGCATCGGCAAGTGGATCGCCTTCTTCGTTTTCTGGGCGGTCAACGTGTGGATCATCGTGAAAGGCATGGAGTTCCTCAAGAAGTTCGAGTCATGGGCCGCCCCGATCCTCATCGCCATGGGTATCATCATGCTCATCTGGGCCATGGGCAAGGCCGGCGGACTCGGTCCCATCATGAGCGAGCCCAGCAAGTTCGCCACCTTCGGCGAATTCTGGAAGTTCTTCATCCCTGGTCTCACCGGCATGGTGGGCTTCTGGGCCACGTTGTCTCTCAACATCCCAGACTTCAGCCGCTTTGCGCGTGACCAGAAGGCGCAGATCTACGGACAGACGCTCGGCCTTCCCACCACCATGACCCTGTACGCCTTCCTCGGCGTGGCCATCACCTCCGCCACCGTCATCATCTTCGGCGAGGCGATCTGGGATCCGGTAGCGGTGCTCGCCAAGTTCTCGAACCCGCTCGTGATCGTCTTCGGCATGTTCTGGCTCGCGGTGGCGACGCTCTCCACCAACATCGCGGCGAACGTCGTGTCGCCCGCGAACGACTTCCAGAACGTGTACCCGAAGAAGATCAATTTCGTCATCGGTGGTCTGATCACCGCTGTCATCGGCATCGCGATCCGCCCCTGGTGGCTGCTCGCCGACTACGGTAACTACATCTTCGGCTGGCTCGGCACCTACGGCGGTCTGCTCGGCCCCGTCGCCGGCATCATGATCGTGGACTTCTTCATCATCCGGAAACGTATGCTGAACGTCCGCGATCTGTATGTACGCGGTGGTGAGTACGAGTACAGCGGCGGTTTCAACTGGAAGGCCATCGCGGCCTTCGCCATCGGCGCCGGCGTCACCCTCATCGGTAAGTGGGTGCCGGCGGTCAGCTGGCTGGCCGACTACTCCTGGTTCATCGGTTTCGCCATCGGCTTCGTGCTCTATTGGGTGCTCATGCGTGGGACAAAGGTCTCCGACCTGAGCATGGTACCCGAGCAAGGCGCAGTGGCAGAGGCCGAGTAGCTCGACTCGTAGTACGCCGGACTCACCGGCGATCGGAACACCGACGGCCGCCCCCATGGGGCGGCCGTCTTTCTGTGTCCGTTACCCGCAGCGTGGCGGCGAGAGCGCCGGGCGCCCCGATGGGCGGCCGGCGCGCTTCAGACGTCCCGCCGAAGCATCGGCAGATAGAAGGCCAACGCGGCGATCACGATGGCCAGGGTCATAGCGAACGCCGAAGCGTAGGCGGCCACCGGGTAGCTTCCGGAAAGGTCCGCGCCGAAGCCGCCGATCACCAGCCCCATACCCCACTGGATGAGCGCCGTCCCCCCGATGCCGAAGAGGTTCACTGCGGTCACCGCGCGGCCGGTCATGGAGGCGGGAAAGACGGAACTGATGTGGGCCATGAGGAGCACATTGAACGCGCCACTCAAGCCGAAGAGAGGGTAAGCGACCCGCACAGCGGGCTCCCACCCACCAAGCCCTCCGATGATGATGGCGGCCTGCGCCGTCGCGAACACGAGCGTCACAGCCACGATTGTGCGCGCGTACCCGAAACGCTCTGAGAACCACCCGCAGACCATGTAGCCCGTGAACGATCCGAGGGAGAGCGATACGAGGAGGTTTCCGGTCTCGATCTCCGAGAAGCCGAGCGTGTCGTAGGCGAAAGGCCCTCCCCATAGGCCTTGCACCGAGAGGAGCGTTCCCACCAGGGCGAAGTCGAGAAGCGCGATCCGCCAGAAGCGGATGTCGCGGAACACCTCGATCAGGCGACCTCTCCCCGGGCCGGTGACCCGCCACTCCACCCCCTTGGGAGCATTCCGGGCGAAAGTGACCACGGCCGCCGCACTCACGAGAACCAGTACCGCCCCCACCACGAAGACCGAGCGCCAGCCGAACTCGCGGGCCCACCAGGCCAAAGGCGTGCCGGCGATCAGTGCGCCGAGTGCGCCGACCCCGACGATGAATCCCGAGACGCGAGCGAAACGCCGAGCCGAGAACCATCGGCTGAACGTCTTCAGCGAACCCATGAACACTCCGGCCATGCCCATGCCGATGAGTGCCCGGCCCGCCGCGAGCTGAGCGAAGCTGTGCGCCGATGCGAAGAGAAGACATCCCACCACGGCCGCCAACATGAGGGTGGGCGTGACCGTGCGAGCCCCGAAGCGATCGAGGGCGGCCCCAAGCGGGATCTGGACGGCGGCGAACGCGGCGTAGAACAACGCCGTCATGAGACCGAGTTGCTGGGCGCCGAGGTGCAGATCGCGCGAGAGGTCGGGCGCGATCACCGCGTTCGCGGACCGGAAGAAGTACGAGAAGAAGTAGGCTGCGGCAAAGACCGCGAACACCGCGCTGCGCCGGGACCACATCCCATTCGCGGGCCCGTGCGCACGCGATTCGCCGATGGACGTATCGGGGGGTGGCTCGCCCGGGCGCGGTCCATCAGCGCGCGGTCCATCGATGCGGGTCGCGTCGGTGGGCGAGGTCACGGCAGGGCTCAGAGACGAACGGGAAGGCCGGCCGCAGCCATGTGCTCCTTGGCCTGACGGATAGTGTACTCGCCGAAGTGGAAGATCGACGCGGCCAGGACCGCGTCGGCGTCTGTCTCGAGGATCACCTGCGTCAAGTGATCGAGGTGGCCGGCGCCTCCGCTGGCGATGACCGGCACCTGCACCGCCTGCACCACCGCGCGGGTGAGTTCGAGCTCGTAGCCGTCCTTGGTGCCGTCCCGGTCCATGGAGGTGAGGAGGATCTCGCCGGCTCCGCGTGCGACGGCCTCCTGCGCCCACTCGATCGCGTCTCGGCCGGTGGCGATGCGGCCTCCGTTCAGGAACACCTCCCAGCGAGGCGTATCGCCGGGCGCGCTCACCCGCTTCGCGTCGATCGCCAGGACCACACATTGCGAGCCGAAGCGAAGCGCGCACGCCTCGATGAGACCCGGGTCCTTCAAGGCCGCGGAGTTGAGCGAGACCTTGTCTGCGCCCGCGCGAAGCAGGGCGCGCACGTCATCCTCGCTGCGGATGCCCCCGCCGATGGTGAAGGGTATGAAGAGCTCCTCGGCGCAACGTCGAGCCAATTCGACTATGGTGTTCCGCGCTTCGTGACTGGCCGTTATGTCGAGGAACACCAACTCGTCGGCTCCCTCACGGTCGTAGTGGGCGGCCAACTCGACCGGGTCGCCGGCGTCACGGATGTTCACGAAGTTGGTGCCCTTCACCACGCGGCCCTTGTCGACGTCGAGACAGGGGATTACGCGCTTCAGGTGCACCCTAGACCTCCAAGCCGTCGAGCACAGCCAGAGCTTCCTGCAGGGTGAAGGCCGCCTCGTAGAGGGCGCGTCCGGCGATGACCCCGGTCACCCCCAAGGGCTCGATGGACTTGAGCGCCCTCAAGTCGTCCAAAGTCGAGAGGCCGCCGCTCGCGATGATCTGAACGCCGGGAGCTTCTCGTGCCAGGTTCTCGGTGGCGCGGATGTTGATGCCACCGAGCATCCCGTCGCGCGAGATATCCGTGTAGATGATCTCCTTCACGCCCATCGCCGCGAGGTGGCGGGCGAACGTCTTCGCCGTCATCTCCGTCTTCTCGCGCCATCCGTGGGTGCTCACGTAGCCGTCTGCTGCGTCTACAGCCACGATGAGTCGCTCACCCCACCCCGCCAGCGCAGCGTCGAGGAATGCCCGGTCGAGCAACGCGTTCGTGCCGATGATCACCCGTCGCACCCCCGTGGCGGCGATCGAAGCCAGCGCCGCCTCGGAGCGAAGACCGCCACCGAACTGCACCGGGATCGAGACCGCCTCCACGATGCGCCGCACCAAAGCGAGGTGGTGCAGTTCACCGGTGCGGGCCCCGTCAAGATCGACCACATGGAGGTGACGCGCCCCCTCCTTCTCCCACATGATCGCCACATCCACGGGATCATCGTTGAACACCGTAGAGTCGAGGAAATCGCCCCTGCGCAGGCGCACGCAGCGACCGCCTTGGATGTCGATAGCCGGGAAGATACGCATGAGTACTAACCCCTCCTATGGGCGCGGAACGGCCGGAATATCCCTAACCACCGGTTACGCGTCGCGCGAAGTTCTCGTACACCTTGAGGCCGAGCGTGCTCGACTTCTCCGGGTGGAACTGCACAGCGGTGACGTTCTGCGCCTCGACCCCGGAGACGAAGGTCGTGCCGTACTCGGTGATGGTGAGCACGTCCGCCGGACGGGCAGGCACCACGACGTAGCTATGCACGAAGTAGAACGCACTGAGGTCGGGGATGTCGTGGAACAGGTCGGAATCCTGCACGATCTCCGCTTGATTCCAGCCGATGTGCGGGATCTTGGTGCCGGGAGGCAACCTCCTCACGTCGCCTCGCAGCAGGCCCAGCCCTTCGACGCCCGGGCTCTCCTCGCTCTTCTCGAAGAGCAGCTGAAGACCCAAACACACACCCAGGAACGGTACTCCCGCTTCGACCCGCTCTCGCAACACCTCGATCAGGCCGCGAGACTCCAACCCCTGCATGGCAGAGCCGAATGCTCCCACCCCAGGTAGCACGATGCCCGCGGCGCTTCGCACCTTCTGCGGATCGTCGCCGACCTCTGCGGCGAATCCTACGTGCTCGAACGCCTTCTGCACCGAGCGGAGATTCCCCGATCCATAATCCACAACATACAGCACCGCCGCTACAGCACCCCTTTGGTCGATGGGACGCTCGACACCCGCGGGTCGAGGGAGGTCGCCACGTCGAGCGCGCGGCCGAATCCTTTGAAGATCGCCTCGATGACGTGATGCGGGTTGGAGCCTGCGAGGAGCCGGATATGCAGGGTGATACGGGCATTGCTCACAACCGCCTGGAAGAACTCGAGCGCGAGGTCGGTGTCGAACCCACCGATGTTCGAGTGCGAGAGGTCGGCGTTGTAGGCGAGGAACGGGCGACCACTGATGTCAAGACTCACCAGGGCGAGTGCTTCGTCCATGGGAAGCTGGACGCTGCCGTATCGGGTGATGCCTCGCCGATCTTCGAGGGCCTCGGACAGGGCCGTACCGAGGCAGATGCCCACGTCTTCGACGGTATGGTGCCCGCCGGTCTGCAGGTCACCGATGGCCTTGATGTCGAGATCGAAACGCCCGTGGGCGGCGAAGAGCTCCAGCATATGGTCGAGGAACCCGATGCCGGTCTGCACCGAGCTGATCCCGTCGCCGTCGAGCCCGAGGCGGACGGAGACGTCCGTCTCGTTCGTGCGACGCTCCACGAACGCCGTGCGAGCGGGCCGATCAGATGATCCAGCGGTCACGTGCCCTCCCTCCTCCGCAGCGGTGCTGCAGGGTTCACCCGAGGCAGGAGGATAGCACAGGCCTCATGCCCCGCCCGCGCGCTGCTCCGCCGAGATCCTGTGGAACCGGAAGCCCTCGCTCTCCGCGATACGCGCCAGAGGGGGTGCGAGAAGACGGGCCGCCTCCGATGGCACCTCGATCACCGACATACGGCGCACGAACGTATCGACCGACAAGGCGGACGAGAAGCGGGCCGCACCTCCGGTGGGCAGTACGTGATTCGATCCGGCGACGTAGTCCCCGAACGCAGTGGGGGTGTGCGCCCCCACGAACGCCGCGCCGGCGGCCTTCACCCGGTCGAGGAACGCCCGCGGATCGCTCAGGTGGATCTCGAGATGTTCCGGTGCATACTCGTTCACGAACGCGGCAGCCACTTCCTCAAATGGTTCGCCCGGAGCAGGAAAGAAGGCGTGAAGCCCGGCCCCTGAGCGAGAGGGACCGCCGGCCCCGTACTCGCGGCGAAGGCGCTCGACCTCCAGGGCCACCGCGGCGCACGCTTCGGCCGATTCAGCCACCAACACCGCGGACGCCCCGCTCCCGTGCTCCTCCTGGGCGAGCAAGTCGGCGGCCGCCCACCGGGCATCGGAGTCCGCGGCCGCGACGACGACGACCTCACTCGGCCCGGCGAAGCCATCGATGCCCACGACCCCACTCACCAGGCGCTTGGCCTCGGTGACGTAGGCGTTGCCCGGGCCGGAGATCACGTCGGCCCGTCTGATCGACTCAGTGCCGTACGCCATCGCCGCGATCGCCTGCGCACCTCCCACACGGTACACTTCGTCTACGCCCACCAGATGGGCGGCCGCCAAGACCGAGGCGTTCACCGAGCCATCACGCGCGGGCGGCGTACAGATGAAGAGACTCGCGACCCCCGCCACCTGCGCGGGCACCGCGTTCATGATCACGCTCGACGCGTACGACCCAAGGCCGCCGGGCACGTACAGCCCGGCGCGGCCCACGGGCAGGTAGCGGATCCCGAGCAGTTGCCCTTGAGGACCCACCTCTTCCCACGAGGCGCGCAATTCGCGCTCGTGGAACCACCGGCAGTTGTCGCGGGCAAACTCGAGCGCAGCGCGCAGGTCCACATCGAGTTCGTGAGCGGCTACGGCCAGGTCCGCGGCAGGGACCCGGAGTCCCGCGACGGTCGCGCCCGGCCAGTCCAGCCGGGCGGAGGCATCCACCAGGCCGGCGTCACCCGCGGAACGAACCTGCTCCACCAGTCGGGCGACCACTTCAGACACCGCGGCGTCCTGCTCACCCGAAGGACGGAGTCGCGCGACCGCGGCGGCCACGCCGGCCGCCGCCAGAGGCGTCGCTTTCATCACCACTGCGCCATCACGGCCGCCCCGCCTCGACGACCTCGCGCAGGCTGGCTGTCAACTCGCTCACCTGGGCAGCCAGCAGCTTGTGCGACACGCGGTTCACAACCAGACGCGCGGTGCACTCGTGCAGGCAGAACCGCTCCTGCAGGTTGTTCTCGCGCATGGTGGTTCCGGTGCTCGTGAGATCGACGATGCCCTCGGCGAGACCCACGAGAGGCGCGAGTTCGATCGACCCATGGAGCTTGATCACCTCCGGGTTGATGCCCCGCGCCTGGAAGTAGTCCCTCGTCACGTTCGGATACTTGGTGGCGACCCGGAAGGTCCCCAGGTGACGCAAGGACTCCATCGAGCGATCCTCCCCTTCGGGAGTGGCGAACACCAGGCGGCAGTACCCGATCTTCAGGTCGAGCACTTCGTAGACGCTCTTCCTCGACTCGAGCAGCACATCCTTGCCCACGAACCCCACATCCGCGGCGCCGTTCTCCACGTAGGTGGGAACGTCGGTGGGGCGTGTGGTGATGAAGCGGGTGCCGTCGGCTGTGTCGAATATCAGCTTGCGGCTGGTAGCCCGCACGTCGCTGAGATCGAAGCCCACGGCTTCGAGCAGACGTGCGGTGTCTTCGAATATGGCGCCGCGACACAAGGCGATGCGAAGCGACTTCATGGCTGCTCACCTCGGGCGGGTGTCTCACGGGGCGCCTCGGGGGGCGCCTCGAGGGGCGCCTCATGCTCCCAAGCCGCGCGACACACCACGCCGGGAAGCTCGGCCAGCGAGCTGCCCTCGCTCACTCCACCGCCGTGGAGGTCGGTGACCGTCCAGCGTTCGCCGGCCGTTCCTTCCACGGGTTCCACGAGTATGCGTATGTCCTTCTGCTCCGCAAGGCGCAGGAGGGCCGCTCCAGAGGTGTCGAGAGGCAGCGCGAACACTCCCACGCACTCCGCACGTAGCGCGTCGGCCACCGCCACGTACTCGTCAAGACCGCCGAGAAGGAGCACCGAGGGCTCCGTTGACATCGCCACGCCGCCCTGCTCCACCAGGGCCACGTGCAGTCGGTCCAGACCAAGACCGAAGCCGACAGCCGGCATGGGCGAACCATAGGCGGCCAACAGAGAGTCGTAGCGGCCCCCGCCACCCAAGGTGAACCCCAGACCCGGAGCGTAGATCTCGAAGATGATGCCCGTGTAGTAGTCGAAGTTGCGGAAGATCCCGAGGTCGAACAGGAGATGCTCCCCATGCCCATAACGAGTCACCGCCTCACGCACCGCGGACAGATGGTCGAGCGACGCCTTCATCGCCGGATCGCGAACGTGAGCCGCAGCCTGTTCCAGGACTTCCTGGCCGCCCCGCATATCGGGCACTTCGATCAGGGCGCGGTGCGCTTCCGCATCGATTCCGCCGGCGGCCGCGGCCTCATCGAGCGCGACCCGGTATCCCACCAGATCCTTCTGCACGAGGTGCCTGGTGAGCAGGTCTCTGAGCGCGACGTCTTCGCTGGCCGTGTCGAGAAGTCCCTTGAAGAAGCCCACGTGTCCAACTCCGAGGCTGTAATCACGGAGCCCCGCCCTCTCGAGCGTGCGGCAGGCCACGGCGATCACCTCGGCGTCAGCCTCGGGAAGCGACGAGCCCAGCATCTCGACGCCGGCTTGGCGGAACTCGCTCTCCTGGCCCCTCTGGGGAGAGTTGCGACGGAAGATGTCCGACACCGAGAACACTCTGTGCGGCGGCTCCCCCATGCGCAGCCTGCTACCGAACAAGCGGGCGATCGGGGTGGTGAGATCAGGTCTGAGGATCATCACCTTCCCGCTCTCGTCGAGGAGCCGGAAGCCGGTCTGGAACGCCTTCTCCTCCGAGAGGGCCAGGACTTCCTCGTACTCCAGGGCAGGCGTGATCACCTCACCGTATCCGAACTCATGGAAGACCGTGCGAACGGAATCCTCGATCAGCCGCAACTCTGCGGCCTCGGTCGGCAGAACGTCCTTAGTGCCGGGCGGTGTGCGAAGCAGGGCCATGTAGGAACCTCCAGATGATGAGGCACCATTCTAGCGCACGAGTGGAATGCTAGAGCCGACGCCCCCAGCCCGCCCCCGAGGCTGACCTCAAGCCTGACCCTCGACGAAGGCGCTACGGGTCACACCGTCGTGTACCGGCGCCCCGAGGGGCCGCCGAGTCACACCGTCATGCGTCGACGCCCCGAGGAGGCGCCACGGGTCACCCCGTGGGAGTCGGCTGGTAGCGGAACACCCCCGCTTCCCCGAGGAGCACCCGCAATTCCGCGAAGAGGCTGGTCTGCGGGTCGACGCGGAAACCCTTCCCGCACCGAAGATGCAAGTTGTCCTGGCCGGTGTCCACGTGCACGTCTACCGGGCACGGCCCCGGGAAGTTGGCGAGGATCACCTTGAGGTCGTCAAGGACCGTGCGCGGCAGCTGCCGGCCATCCAATTTGATGCACACCGGCTCCGTGCCCGTCTTGGGGACGAACGGCTCGACGCTGAACGGGATGAGCTTGGCCTCGCTCTCTTCGCGACGCTCGACGCGACCACGGATCTTCACCAAGCGATCCTCCTCGAGCAGGGCGCGCGCTTCGGAGTAGAGCTTGGGGAAGCAGGTGATCTCGATAGAGCCTTCGAGCCCCTCAAGAACGATGAAGGCCATCTGGTCCCCAGACTTCGTGGGCACCTTCCTCACGCGGCCCACCATGCCGACTATCGTGGTGACCTGCCCGTCTGGCAGTTCGGCAAGCTCGTGGATCAGGTGCTCCGCCTCGTCGCGTATCTGCCGGCGCAGGTCGCGCAGCGGGTGCGACGTGAGAAAGATGCCGAGCGCTTCTTTCTCGAGGCGAAGTAGCTCCTCCCTCGAGAAGTCCTCCTCGGGGATGGGGACCGGCCTGTGCGAGACCGCTCCGTCGCCGCCGGCGGGTCCCAGATCGCCACCGCTCATCAGATCGAATATCGATCCCTGGCCGGCAGCCGCGTCGGCCTGCGTCTTCTGCCCGTTCGACATCGCCTGGGCAAGCACGTGCAGCATCCCCCTGCGCGACGCCCCGGTCGAGTCGAGCGCACCACCCTTGATGAGACCCTCGATGGCCCGCTTGTTCAGCACACCGCCATCCACTCGCTCGCAGAAGTCGAAGATATCTCGGAAGGGACCGCTCTTCTCACGTGCTTCGATGATCAGCCGGATGGCGCCCTCTCCCACGTTCTTCACGGCGGTCAGACCGAAGCGGATCTTGCCGTCGACCACGCGGAAGTCGAGGGCCGACTCGGAGACGTCGGGAGGCAGTACCTCGATGCCCATCTCGTTGGCCACACTCACGTAGTACGGCACCTTGTCCTTGGTGTTCATGACGCTCGAGATCAGCGCGGCCATGTATGCCACGGGGTAGTTCGCCTTCAGGTACGCGGTGCGGTAGGCGATCAGCGCGTAGCACGCGGCGTGCGACTTGTTGAACGAATAGTCGCCGGCCTTCTCGATGAGCGACCACAGGTGGTCCACAACCTTCGGCGTGGTGCCACTGGCCAGCGCGCCCTCGCGGAACTTGGGCTCCAGCCGGTCGAGTATCGCCCGTATCTTCTTGCCGATACCCTTGCGCATGTCATCGGCTTCCGACGGTGTGAAGCCGGCTATGCGCTTCGAGATCTCCATGAGCTGCTCCTGGTACACGGCCACGCCGTATGTGGCGCGCAGGATCGGCTCGAGTCGGGGATCGGGGAACTCGACCGCGGCGGGATTCCTCTTGTTGCGCGCGTACAGGGGGATGTACTCCATCGGGCCGGGTCGGTAGAGGGCCACCAGAGCGATGAGATCCTCGAAGACGGTGGGTCCCACGTCCCGCAGCGCCTCGCGCATACCGCTCGATTCGAACTGGAACACCCCTTCCGAATCGCCGGCGGCGAGCATGCGGTAGGTCCTGGCGTCGTCCAAAGGCATCGATTGAAGATCGAACTCGGGGTGTCCGCTGGCCCTGATCACCGCTTCGGCCCCCGCGATCACGTCGAGGTTCCGCAGCCCGAGGAAATCCATCTTGAGAAGGCCGAGTTTCTCGACGTCGCCCATGGGCACCTGGGTGACCACCTCGGCGGCACCTTTCTGCATAAGCGGCAGGTACTCGGTGAGCGGGCGGTCGGAGATGACGACGCCAGCAGCGTGGATGGAGTCCTGCCGGATCAGACCCTCCAGGGGCCGCGCCATCTCGACCACTCTACGCACCGTCTCGTCAGCGTCACACTCCATCCGCAGGTCCTGCTTCTCGCGCATGCAGTCGTCGAGCGTGGCCTTCGGCCCCTCGGGGATCAGCTTGGCGATGCGGTCGGCCACCGCGTACGGCACATCCATGACCCGAGCGGCGTCGCGAACTGCCTGGCGGGCCTTGATCGTGCCGAACGTGGCGATCTGCGCGACCCGATCGCGACCGTATTTGTCGGCAACGTAGTCGATGACCTTCTCTCGGCCGTCAACGGAGAAGTCGATATCGATATCGGGCATGCTGATGCGCGCCGGGTTCAGGAAGCGCTCGAAGAGCAGGTCGTAGGCGAGAGGATCGAGGTCCGTGATGCCAAGCAGGTACGAGACGATCGACCCCGCGGCGGAGCCTCGACCCGGCCCAACGGGGATGCCTGATCGCTTCGCGAAGGACACGAAGTCCCACACGATGAGGAAGTACGGCGGGAATCCCATATCGTCGATCACGCCCAACTCCATCTCGAGGCGCTCGAGCACCTCGGAAGAGGGCGTGTCCCCGTATCTGGCCGCTAGACCTTCCTCGCAGAGGGCACGTAGGTACTCGGACTCGCTCTCGTATCCCTCGGGGGCGCCGTACTGCGGGAGCAGGATCTGATCGAATGCGATCGTCACATCGCACCGATCGGCCACCAGCATCGTGTTGGCGACCGCCTCGGGGTAGTCCTTGAACGCCTCGAGGATCTCGGCCTCGCTCTTGAAGTAGAACTCCTGTGACGAGAAGCGCAGGCGGCGTTCCTCTTCGAGCCGAGAGCCGGTCTGGATACACAGGAGCACATCGTGTGCGGCGGCGTTGTCGGCCGCGAGATAGTGCACGTCGTTCGTGGCCACCAGCGGCAGCCCGACGCGCCCGGCGAACTCGGCGAGCCGAGCCGGGACGTGCGCGAGTTCCGGGATGGCGGCTATCTGGATCTCCACGTACACATCCTCACGACCGAAGATGGAGATGAGCCGCTCGATCTCCTCATCGGCCGCGGTCTGCGAGCCGTTCTCCAGCGCGCGCGACAGCCGGCCGGCCGGGCAACCCGTAAGACAGATCAAGCCCTCGGAGTGCTCTCGCAGCAACTCGTAGTCCATGCGCGGTTTGCCGTAATAGCCTTCGAGAAAGGCCCGGGTCGAGAGAGCGAGGAGATTCCGGTACCCCGTATTATCCGCCGCGAGCAGGGTCAGGTGCCACCGCTGTTCCTTGTGGCCCTCCTGCTTGTGGGATCGGTCTTCGACCACATAGGCTTCGAGCCCGATGATCGGCTTGATGCCCGCCTTCACAGCCTTCTGGTAGAGCTGCACCGAGCCGCTGAGCACGCCGTGGTCTGTGACGGCCACGGCCGTCATGCCGTACTCCACGGCCCGGGCCACGAGTTCGTCGATCTTGCAGGCGCCGTCGAGCGCCGAGAAGTCGGTGTGCACATGCAGGTGGCAGAACGCGGCCTTGGCCGGCGGCGCTTCGATCGCGTGGCTCACGTCCACGGGCAGTCAGATCCTCTCGGTAGGTCCGTGCGGGGCCCATTCACCCGCTTGCGCCACGGCCCCCCGCGCGCGGGGTCGGTCCCTGATCGCGGGCTCGGACACGCCCTTGATTCTAGCAGGAACGGCTCCCGAGCCTCAAGGGAGATGTGAGCCGTGAGCGGTATGGCGTCCGCTGCCAGCGGTACGCGCGGTGCTCATGCCAACTTCGATCCCGCCGCCTTCACGGTGTTCCCGCCACCTTCCCGTGCCTCAGCCAGAGCAGCCTCGGCCTGAAGCATCAGCGTCCGTGCAAAGGCCCCGTTCTCGGGGAAAGTCGCGATGCCGATACTCACGGTGAACCGGCCGATGGGTCGATTGGTCGGAGTCGCGAATACGTGCCTGCCGATCGTCCAACTCAGTTTCTCGGCGAGCGAGCTCGCCACCGCCTCCGTGGAATCGGGCAGAAGGATCATGACGGTCCGCTCGCGCACACGACCGGCGAGGTCGTCCTTGCGCAGCGATCTCCTCGTCAGGTCGGCGACCTCCTTCATGAGGCGGTCCCCCGTGTCCCTGCCGTGGATGTTGGCGAGTTCGACGAAGTCGTCGATTTCGAGCGCAAGGACCGACAGGCTCCGAGCCGTTCTCGAGGCCCGGTGTAGCTCCTCGGAGAGACTCCTCTCGAACGCGATCCCCGAGGCCAGCCCGGTCAACGGGTCGGCCAGCGAGCCTCCCCATTGACCCTGGCGCTGAGACGTCGCCGCTTGAGCCTCGGGAGCAAGCGGACTGAGCGGCATGAGTATGCCGATGATAAGGGATCCCTCCTCGCCCTCCCGCAGCTCGAGTTCGCTCCTGAGCACCACCGTTTGGCGCGCGGCCAGGTAGAGAGCCAGGCCGAAGACCCCCGGCCCCATGCCGAGAACGCCGGCATCCACGGGACCCGACACGATTCCTCTCAGTTCTTCGGGAGACAGAGCCGGATCGCGCACCTCCACGTCAAGCCGGACCCGTCGCCCCTGCGGGGAGCTCGAATCGATGCTCGTCTCTACGAGCACCGAGTGTCCCGTGACATAGAATGCCGCGCTGAGTACGTGCCCGATACACCGCACCAGGCCTTCGGGGTCGCCGAGAACGTCGAACCGAGCGGACCTTACTTGAACATTGATGCCTCGACTCGCGGCCAAAACGGCCCTCGACTCGAGCGCCGCATCGACAAGATCCGCGATGACGCAATCCGAGACGACGGCCCTAAGGTAGCCGACCTCCATATCGCCGAGTTCATCGAGCAACGAGAGCATCTCCCGCGTCTCCCAATCATGGCGGGCAAGTCCCGCGAGTCGCGCCCCGAACTCTCCCCTCACCAGCTGGAAGAGCCCGCCTCGGATGCGATTCGAATCACTCAGAGCCGCCACCAAGCGCCGCTGCTCACTGCGCCACTCCCGCGTACTCGACTCATCGAGCACCACCACGGCATGGTCCAGGCACCGACCGTCCTCGTTCACGAGAGGGAAGCCGCGCAGACTCAGCCAGCGACGACCTTCTCCCGCCGTCTCGAACACCAGTTCGTCCACCCACGGAGTCAGGCCACCGCCGCTCGCCTGGATGGCCGACCGCACTACGCTGGGATCGGAGACCAAAGTCGTGAGGCGCGCTCCCTTCATCTCTCGCACCGGGATGTTCAGGAGCTGAGCCGCCCTCTGACTGGCCCACTTCACGACGCCGTCGGGGTCGCTCAGTATCAGCCCTGGGCCGAGAGAGTCCGCGAGGAGTTCGAGCTCCAACCTTCGGTCGGACATCTCGTCCAGCCTGGCCGCCATGGAGTTGAACGTCTCTGCCACCTCGACCATCTCCTGCCCGTGGTCGGCCGACAGCCTCGTCGAGAACGATCCCCAACCCAGGGACTCCATTGCAACCCGGAACCGACTCAAGGGAGCCACGATCCACCGACTGAGGAGACCCGCCTCGAGCGCGAGCATCAGCGCGCCCCCGGTGAGACCCGCTATGCCGAACCCGCCGAGAAGACGCCAGAGCGTGCCGGCTTCAGCGCCTTCCATATGCTGGACGATCACGGCCAATGTGGCGCCCCTGTACTCCACCGGGACGGCACAGTAGGTGCGCGTGCCCGTCTCTGATTGCACGCGGAACACCACCTGCCGCTCCTGCAGGGCCCCCTCGGCGATCGGCCCCTCAGTCCCCTCAAAAGGCTCCCCGGGCGTGTGCTCCCCGGTAGACGCGAGCACTCGGCCGTCGGCATCGGTCACGGCGATATCTAGTGGTTCGGGGGTCGAAGCCCCGGCCTTGTCTTGGGCGAGCTTCGTCGAGACGTTACTTAGCAGAAGCGACAGGTCTTTGGTGGAGCCATCGAGATCGCCCGAGGCCATAGCGATCGTGACCAGGTCAGCCGTCAACTTGGATTCCCGCATCGCGGTGTCCGCGTGCCGCTGTCCCTCGACAATACCCACGCCCACCACGAACACGGCGACCACGACGAAGATCGCCACGGCGTTCAGCAAGAGGATGCGGCGAAGTAGGCTCACCCCGCGACGCCGTCCTCGGCCACGACCGGGTTGCTCAGGGAGTCCAAACCCTCGATCTGCACCACGACCTCATCACCCGGGTGTATCTCGGCCACACCGGGCGGGGTGCCCAACATGATCACATCCCCCGGCAAGAGCGTCATAGCCTGGCTGATGAACGACACGATCTCATACGGGTGGCGGAGCATGTCGCGCACGCGGCCTTCTTGACGCACCTCACCCCCCACGAGGGTGCGGATGAAAGCATCTGGAGCGGGCGCCTCGGTCTCCAGATAGGGACCGATCGCGGCGAAGGTGTCGAATCCCTTCGCACGCCACCACTGCTTATCCTTGCGCTGCAGGTCGCGCTCGGTCACGTCATTGCCACAGCACCATCCCCGCACCACCCCAGGGGCCTCCGCCGGCGAGATTCGTCGGGCAGGCCGCCCTATCACCAGACAGAGCTCACCCTCATGCTCCACCTTGGTGGCCTCGCGCGGATAGACGATGGGTTCGCCATGACCGATGAGGCTCGACGTGGGCTTCAGGAAGATGATGGGCTCGTCGGGAACACCGCTGAACTTGTCTTTGGGCAGGCGCGCGACCATCTCGTCGATGTGGGCGGGGAAGTTCCAACCCACGGCAAGGATCTTGGTGGGTTCGGCCGGAGGGAGCAGGACGACGTCCTGTGGCGGTAGCACCACGCCCGCGCGGTCGCCGCCCACCACTCGATAGGCTCCATCGACCACCTCGGCTTCGAGCACGAGGTTCGCTGACCTGATCCGAGCGAGCTTCATCGGCGAGCGTCCCCTCCTATCGACCACGGTCCGACGACGGTCCGCAGAGCCAATTTCACCAGGAGTGGAAGCCTGTGTCAACCCGGCTGGACTTCACCTCTTCGGGGAGCAGGCGGAGCAGTCCCCGGAACAACCCAAGGACAGTGGCTCGCGACAGCGCGGACAGAGCAACATGGGAACACTCGATTGTGAGCCGCAGCGTGGACAGATCAGCGTGGGCGCCGAGCCGCGGGGGACGCCGCATGTCTCCACAGGATCGCGCTTTCGGCTGAGCAAGGCCATCTCACGCCACCCCGACAAGAGAGAGAACGCGGGCCAGGATCCCGCCGACGAGGAAGGCGAGCACCACGCTGCCCACCCAGGTGAAGACGGTGAAGGCACGTCCCCGTTCCTTCATGATCACCAGGACGGAGGCGATACAGGGCACGAACAACGTGATGGTGACCAGAGACACCAGCGTGGCCGCACCTCCAAGTCCCAGGTCGTACAGACCGGCGGCGCCGAAGTCACGACGCACGAAGCCCATGATGAACGCGGTCGCGGTCTCGCGCGGCAGCTGGAGCCACGTCTCCGTGAGTGGAGCCAACGCCACCTGGGCCGCCTCGAGCGCACCGCTGAGCTGCAGGACCGCGAGCAGGAATGCGCCCGCCGCGAAATAGAGGACCACCTCACGAAGGAACATGACCGTCTTGTGATACGTCTTGGTGAGCACGTTCAGGGGCCGCGGCACGCGCAGCGGGGGCAGGTCGATGAGTAGGTCGGTCGACGACCCCGGCAGGTAGCGCGAGAGTGCAAGACCGATAAGGCCGAAGACGAGGAACATGATGGCCGCGTAGGCGATCGTGATCCCGAGGCCCCCGGCCGCGGCCAACAGAGCCACTATCACACCCAACTGCGCCGAGCACGGTATGGCGAAGGCCATCAATGCGGTCGCGATCTTGCGCTCCCGCTCGTTGCCCAGGATACGCGTGGTGATGGTCGCCATCGTGATACAACCGAACCCCAGGATGATCGGGATGATGGCCCGACCGTTCAGCCCTATCGCCGTCATGAGACGGTCGGTGAGGGCCGCGATCCTGGGCAGATAGCCGGAGTCCTCTAGGATGGAGAGCATGAGGTAGAAGCCCACGACAAGGGGCAGCAGCAGGCCCAGCACGTAGGTGACGGTAAGGGTGACCACACCGAACTCACCCGCGACCAGTTCGAAGATCACACCGGTGCCCACGACAGCGGTGACGGCCGCTCGAAGAGCCGGCTCCACGTACCCCTGCATGACCACTCCCTCGGTGAACCCGACGATGGTCTGTGCCACCAGCACACCTATCACCTCGTACATCAACCAGAGCACGACGGCGAGCACCGGGATGCCGGTGAGCGGCCGAAGGAGCGCATGCCCTAACCGGGTTCGCAAGTCGAGGCTCCGGTCGCGTTGGCTGACGACGCGGGCGACAATGTCGTTCACCCTCCGCCGCCTATCCATGTAGATCTCGTCCCGCATCCCCAGGGGTTCCACGCCGTGGCGTTCGGCCACATAGGGGTCGCCCTCGAGTACGAGGAGGGCTTCCGCCTTGGTCCCCACTCGATCGAGCAGGGAAAGCAGCCTATCCTGAAGCACCGGGTCGGAGACGCCGGGCACCGCGTCGTCAAGGGCCGCCCGCACCTTGTCGAACCCCTTTCGCTCCACGGCGATCGTGGGCACCACAGGCACCCCGAGCCGTTCGGATAGGGCGGCCACATCCACGCTCACGCCGCGGGCTTCGGCCTCGTCCACCATGTTGAGGGCGACCACCAACGGGAGAGCCATGTCGATCAACTGCTGTGTGAGGAACAGATCACGCTCGAGATGCACCGCGTCGACCACGTTCACCACGAGGTCGGCTTCAGCGATGATGTCGCGGGCCACGATCTCTTCTTCGTTGAACGAGGAGACCCCGTAGATACCGGGGGTGTCGATCACGATGTCGTCACCCATGACCCCGCTCGAGATGGCTACGGTGGTGCCTGGGTAGTTCGACACGTCTACATATAGGCCAGTGAATGCGTTGAAGAAGAGCGACTTGCCGACGTTAGGGTTACCGGCAAGAACGATCTTGCGCGCCCCAGATGGGGCCAGTACGACCTGCGATCCGTGACAGCTGTGTGAGTTCGAGCCTCCGCTCACCGCGCGTGACCCCGGCGGCGCCATCCGCGAAAACGACTGCGCGCGGCACCGGCCGTCGCATTGCCGTCGCCGCTGCGTCCCCGGGTGTCACTGGGATCTTCCTCGACCAAGATGCGGCAAGCCAGCCCGCGCCCCAAGCAGATCTCCTGGTTGCGATGTCGCACCAGAACGGGTCCTGCGGCAAGCGCCTCTGCGGAATCGACCACGGTGCCTTCCCCGATGCCGAACCTCACGCATTGAGCGCGGGCGCGGTCGTCCGGGATCTCAAGGATCCGCACCGGCCTGTTCCGTTTCGCCTGCAGTAGCGTCATCAACGCCTCCGACACGAGACTCCCGCCCTCAGGGCTTACAGAGTCTCCGAGTTAGGTATCCCTAAGACACAGCCAGAGTGTACTCTCAGGAGAGACGGGTGTCAAGCCGAAAGGGGAAGGCCTTCGGTGTGCATCGAACCGAGGCTGACCGGCAACCGCCGGCTCTGGACACGGCCCGGCCGCAGAGCTTACGGGCGGTCGGTCCGCTCGCCGGAAGGAGGACGACGAAGCCCGAAGTTGACCGAGTCGATCAAGGCCTGCCAGGAGGCCTCGACGAGGTTCTCGCTCACGCCCACACTGCCCCACGAATCGTGACCGTCTGAGGAGTCGATCAGCACGCGGGTGACGGCCGCGGTCCCCTTGTCCTCATCGAGTATGCGCACCTTGAAGTTCACGAGGTGGATGTCGGTGAGGTGAGGATACTTCTGCTCGATCGCCAAACGGAGGGCTCGATCGAGCGCGTTCACCGGGCCGTTGCCCTCAGCGGTCTGGATGACACGATCGCCGTCGACATGCACCTTGATCGTGGCTTCGGTCATCACGGCGCCGTCCGCCCTCTTCTCCACGATGATGCGGAAACTCTCCAGACGGAAGAACTCGACCTCCTGTCCGAGTTCCGCCAAAAGAAGCAGTTCGAAGGACGCGTCGGCGGCCTCGTAGTGGTATCCGTCGTGCTCCTTTTGCTTCAACCGCTGAAGGAGTCGCTCGACCACGTCTTCACCCGAAGCATCAGGCACTCCCAGCGCCTCCAAGCGCCGGCGGACGGTGCCCTTGCCCGAAAGCTCCGATACCAGTATGTGCGGTACGTTGCCCACCAATGGGGGCGAGACATGCTCGAACGTGCGAGGATCCGCCGCGATGCCCGCCACGTGCAAGCCGCCCTTGTGAGCGAACGCATTGCGACCCACGTACGGCTGCTGAGGGTCGGGTGAGATGTTGCAGAGCTCAGCCACGAAGTGCGACGTCTCGGTGAGGTCGGCCAAGTTCTCGTCTGAGATGCAGTCGTAGCCCATCTTGAGCTTGAGCGACGGGATGATCGCGCAGAGATCGGCGTTGCCGCAGCGCTCCCCATACCCGTTGATCGTGCCCTGCACGTGACGGACGCCGCGCTCTATCGCCGCGAGACTGTTGGCCACGGCACAAGCCGAATCGTTATGCGTGTGGATGCCGACGACCGCCCCCGTACCCACGGCGGCGACCACCTCGCCCACCACACGGCTCAGGTGCTCGGGAAGCGTCGCACCGTTGGTGTCGCAGAGCACCACTGTGCCCGCGCCGGCTTCGACTGCGGTGCGTACGCAGCTGAGAGCGTAGTCCGGGTGTTCGCTGTACGCATCGAAGAAGTGCTCCGCGTCGTACACGACCTCCTTGCCCGCGGCCACGAGGAAGCGCACCGACTCGTCGATCATGCGCAGGTTCTCGGTCTTGTCGACCTTCAGCACCTTCTCGATGTGCAGGTCCCAGGTCTTCCCCACGATGCACGACACCGGCGCCCAACACTCGGCGAGAGTACGGAGCACAAGGTCATCGGCCGCAGCCACGCCGCGGGCGCGGGTCATGCCGAAGGCACTCACGAGCGTGTCGCCAAGATCCACATCGGCCATGCGGGCGAAGAATGCCGCGTCTTTCGGGTTCGACCCGGGGAATCCGCCTTCGATGACATGGATGCCGAGCGACGCCAGACGAAGGGCAATGCGTACCTTCTCTTCCACCGAAACACTCATGCCTTCTCGCTGCATGCCGTCGCGGAGGGTGGTGTCGTAGAGCACTACATCTTGGTGTTCGGTCATCTCGATCCCTCGTGAGCACGTAGCGGCGAAAGCACCGGCAAACGTTGAAGAACGACGTCGCGCCTCGAAGGCACGATGCGCGAGCGCGGGAGAAGGACGCAGGGAGTCCGCTCGCATCAGCGCTACGTTCTCGGCTGAGGCCACCCTATCGCCCCACAGAGTACACTCCAGCGGCCAAGGCCCCGTTCGTCAGCGGCCTATTAGGCTAGCACAATCCGGAACACCCACGGAGTGCCCGCGAGGTGTCTACCGTGGGCCTAGCCGAGGGCCGAGTGCGGTCCCGCAGAGTCGTGAAGCATCCGCACCAGGACGGCGCGCGAGCGGCACGCCAGGTGCCCTACCCTTCCTCCGCCTCCAGGGGAAGCAGAGCTCGGTCGCGAAGACGCACGTAGCCGCGGTGGGTGATCCTCAGGTGCGGGATCGCCGGGGTGGTGAGGGTGTCGACCGCAAGCAGCGGATCGTCCCACGCCACGCCCGCCCCATGGAGGGCCGCCACGAGTGCGGTGAGGTCCGCACGCACGCGCTCAGCGGGCTCCAGAGACGCGATGCCGCACACCGGTGACGCGGCCTCAGCGACCACGTCGTCTCCCAACGCATACACCCCTCCTCCCCCCAGCTCGACCACCCGCTCCAGCGCCGTCAGGGCAGCCCGTTGGTCGCGGCCCACCACCAGGAGGTCGGCGCTGTCCCACGTGACAGTGGTCGCGTAGGCACCTTCGCTGAGCCCGAGCCCTTTGAGCAAACCCCAGAAGGAACGCCCACCCTCGCTGCGCCGGATCGCCAGTACAGGCACCAGGTCTTCCTCGGTCGCATCGGAAGCTTCGAGCACCGTCTCGCGAGTGACGAGATTCGTCACGTATTCGATGACACGCACCCGCCCCGTCGTAGGCAGGGCAGGCGGAGGCCCCGCCGATTCCAGCGCGCGCGCCCCGTCCACACGCACCGTGGTCAGCAGCGACTTCGGAACGACCACCGGTCTGGCGGCAACGTGCACCCGGGCACCCTCGGCCACGGTCTTGCCTCCCACCATCACGAATGCCGGCTCGAACTCCGCGGGGGATGGTATAGCCGCGAGGTCGGCCCACCTCCCCGGCGCGAGATGACCCACCGAACTCTCCAGTCTGAAGTGCTCTGCCACGTTGGTGCTGGCCATGCGGTAGACCACGTGGGGCGGGATGCCCAGAGCCAGCGCCTCACGCACGACCTGATCGAGGTAGCCCCAGGAATCCATCTCCAACGGGTCGACCGAATCGGTGACGAGAGCGAAACGGCGGAAGTCGAGAGGCAAGTCGAACAGAGGGCGCAGGGTCTCGAGATCGCGGCGGATGCTGCCGTGCCGCAGCATGACGAACAGACCCCGCGAATACACTTCGAGCGCCTCTTCGACCGAGACAGGCTCGTGGCACGACGAAACGCCAAGGCTCACATAGGCGTCGAGTCGCGCGCCCTTGGCGCCGGCGGTATGCCCTTCGACCACCTTCCCGGCAGCCAACGTCTGGGCCATCATCTCCCGCACCCTCCGCCCCTGATCGTTGGGGAGGAGCGCGTTGCTCCAGTACACCTCGCCCAGGCCCAGACACATCGGATCGGCGAGCAGCTCCCCGAGTTCGTCGGACGTGAGAGGGGCGGACTCATCGTCCTCGGTCAGTGCACACAGGGCCGGCGCGGTGTAGTAGAGGCGAAGTGGCTGATCGCGAAGGGCGTCGATGAAGAGCCGCACGCCGCTGATGCCCTCGGTGGCGCCGTACTCCATGGTCTCGATCACGGCGCCCGTGACGCCGGTGGGCAGCAGAGCGCGCACGAACTCCGGCACGAAGAGCCGCACCACATGGGTGTGCCCGTCGATCAGACCGGGCACCAGGGTGAGTCCACCGGCGTCGATCTGCACGCCCCCGGGCGCCGGAGTCTCCGCGTCCGAGGCCAGCCGGGCGATACGACCGTCCTTGATCCACAACGAGCGCTCGGCCACGAAGCTCCCGCCGACCGCGTCGAAGACCCGCGCGTTGCGGATCACGGTGTCGGGAGGTTCCTGACCAAGGGCCACCTTCCACAGCGAATCGGGCGTCTCGGTGAGAGTGGCCACCCCCTTCGCGCTACAGTTCACCGCGTCCCTACCTCCCGTTCAGACCTGCCCGCCAAGGCAGTAACGCTAGCACATGGAGAGGGCGGCACCTCGGGAAGTCGGAGCAGGCGAGGCGCGGTGGGCAACCGGGGGGATCCCTTCCGTAGGCCATGTGCCTCGAACGCAAATCCTTCGCCTCAGAGTGTGAATCGGTTCACTCCCGATCGAGTTGATGTTAGGCATATTCTGGCCGGCTGGAGGAAGAGATCAGTGGACACGCGCGCGCATGGGAGTTGGCACAGAGAGTGGAGCGCAAGGCGCATTGAAGACAGGAGCGGCCCCACGCGGGCGATTCCGGCGCACGGCCACCCACCGGTCGGTCCAAACCGCCGTGCTGGCCATCTGCCTGGCCGTGATGATCGTCTCCCCCTCTTCGGCCGTCACCGGCATCCCGAGCCCGGCCACTGTGGACGAGGGCGGGTTCTTGGATCCCGTCACCGGGTCCAGCCCACACGGCGGCTACTCCAACAGCACCAACAAGTGCAAGGTGTGCCACGCCGTGCATGGTGCCGCGTCCGCCAGCGAGAAGCTCATGCGCACCACGAACATCTACTACATAGACCCCGCGGATTGGACCAATCAGGATCCCTGGGAAGACAACATCAGCACCCCGTGCGTCTTCTGCCACGTGGGCGGCCTGTTCACGATCACCCAAGTGTACGGCGCGAACCCAGAGCTCTACTGGACGGAGTCCACTCAGCTCGACTACATCGGCAACCACGCCTCCAGCCACGCGATGGGCATGGGAACGCGAGAGTATCAGGGGTGCCCGAGTTGTCACTCGGTGCATGGGGCCAACACCTGGGACCCGGACACCAGCGACACGAATCCCGCCACCCACATCCTGAGTAACGATCCCGGGCCGTCTCTGCCCGTGCCGGTGACCGATATGGACGAGTTCTGCCGCGACTGTCACGACATGACCGGCCAGAACGGCGCCGTCGCCGCGCCCTCGGCCTGTGGCAATGGCTGTCATCGCGGCTGGCTCTACACGGGCACGGAGCACGTGCGGGCCGTTGGCCTCGTCACCGAATCACCACTGCGCGACCAGCAAAGCCACATCATGACTGCCGCCCTCACCAACGCCTCAGGCGAGGCACAAGCACTCGTGGGCACTCCGCAGTGCCGCTCCTGCCACGACGATGGGGCGCCGGGCAGCGGCTTCGGGGTGGGAGACACCTACTAGAGAGGCCCGCCCGCCGTCGAGGCGGCTCAGCCCTCCGCCACGTGCCGCGCCACGAGGTCACCGACTTCGCTGGTGCCCATGCCCATGCGGCCGGCGGCAAGCGAATCCATCTTGCTCACGGCGTGCACGATGCCGGCTTCCACCCAGAGCGCCGCTTCCTTCTGGCCGAGATGGTCGAGCATCATCTGCAGCGACGAGATGGCCGCCAGCGGGTTGATCACATTCTGGCCGGCGTACTTCGGGGCCGAACCACCCATAGGCTCGAACATCGCCGTGCCCTCGGGGTTGATGTTGCCGCCCGCCGCGATACCCAAGCCGCCCTGGATCATGGCAGCCAGGTCGGTGATGATGTCGCCGAACATGTTGTCTGTGACGATGACGTCGAACCACTCGGGGTTCTTGACGAACCACATGACGATCGCGTCCACGTGCGAGTATTCACGCTTGATGTGAGGGTAGTCGGCGTCGCCGATCTCGTTGAAGGCGCGCCACCACAGGTCCCAGGCGTAGGTGAGCACGTTGGTCTTGCCGCACAGCGTGAGCGTGCCGTCGCGGTCTGGCCGGCCGGCGTAGTCGAAGGCGTAGCGCAAACAACGCTCCACGCCCTTGCGGGTGTTCACGCTCTCCTGAACGGCGATCTCGTCGGGCGTGCCCTTCTTGAGGAAGCCCCCGGTGCCGGCGTACAGGCCTTCCGTGTTCTCGCGCACGACCACGAAGTCGATGTCGGCGGGACCCTTGTCCCTGATCGGTGTCTCCACTCCCGGAAAGAGCTTCACGGGGCGAAGGTTGATGTAGAGGTCGAGAGCGAACCGGGCCTTCAAGAGGATGCCCTGCTCGAGGATGCCGGGCTTGACGTCGGGATGGCCGATAGCACCCAGGAAGATCGAGTCGTGCCGCGCGAGTTCGTCCAGAGCCGAGTCCGGGAGAGTCTCACCGGTGCGTAGGTAGCGCTCCGCTCCGAAGTCATAGTTCGTAAGCTCGTATGTGAAGCCGGCCCTATCGGCGGCCGCCCGGAGGACCTTGAGTCCTTCTGCCACAACTTCCGCTCCGGTGCCGTCTCCGGGCATCACCGCTATGTCGTAACCCATCCTCGCTCCTTCGCTCACCTGTGACGCCTGACGATCGCCAGCGTCTTCTTCCGTAGACCTCGCACATGATAGCGGTTGGCCGCGGGTAAGGAACAAGAATGTCGCCCCAGGCGACGTGAGGCTGGTGCCGCACGGATCCACTACCTCAAGGGGAGTTTTTCGTTGCTCTCTACGCACTTAATGGGGCCGCCGATGAAGCAGCACGTCTCGCGGACCCTCCTCAGCACTCATTCCACCATAAATACCTTGCAAACCCCTTTACAAACCGTACGCAGTGGTCATAGACTGGTGGTGGATCGGCTGAGGGTGGTCTAGGGGGCGCACAGATGGGAGCCCCGCCGCACCACTTTCGGCCCCTTGTGGCATTTGATTCGAGCGTTGTGAACAACATAACACTGGCTCAGCTCATACCAGGAGGAGGGGAGGATGCTGCAAACCGGCTGGAAGAAGGCGATCTACTCGTGTTCCTTCGTCGTACTTTGGGTTTCTGTGCTCTCGGTGGGATCGGGGGAAGCGTTGGCTGCCGATGGGGCAGCCGTCTATCAGGCGCGCTGCTCGGCGTGCCATGGAGCCGAGGGTGAGGGACGGGGGTCGTTCCCCGTTCTGGCGGACAACCCCTTTCTTGACGACGAGGCCGCGGTCACCGACGTGGTCCGCGGCGGCCGCGGCGCCATGCCCGGATTCCCTCAGTTGAGCGAAGAGGATGTCGCCGCGCTCACGACGTACCTGCGCGCCACATGGGGCGCGGCTCCGGGGTCGGGCGAGGGAGAGACCACAAACACCACCGCTGCCGGCACCGGCGCGACCGGGACAACCGCCCCGGACGCAGAGGGGACCGGTGGCGAGCCGCTGAAGCCGGGAGATCCTCACAACGGCGAAGCCTTGTTCGTGGGCGCCACCGCCTTCACGAGCGGGGCTCCGCCCTGCCAGGCCTGTCACAGCGCCGGCGCTAACGGGAGGGCTGGAGGCGGACTGCTGCTCGGCACAGACCTCACCGACCTCGCTGAGCGTGCCGGGGGGGCGGCCGGCATCAGCGGCATGCTCGCGGCTCCGGCGTTCCCCGTGATGTTGGCCGCGTATGAAGGCAAACCGATCTCCGAGCAGGAACGCGCCGATCTGGGTGCCTACTTCGAGGACTTGGCTGCCTCCGACACAGGCTCGGGATCGATACTGGCAGGGAAGCTCTGGTTGCTCGGCGCAGCCGGAGCAGCCGTACTGTTCGGTCTCATGGGTCTGTTCTGGCCACGCCACAGGGTCACCGCCGCCGAACGTCTCCGGGGAGGAGCACGATGAAATGGACGAAGGAAACGGAGTCGGCATCGGAACGCCGCTGGGAGGAGCTCTACCGCAACCGCTTCCAGCACGACAAGCGAGTGCGCACCACGCACGGCGTCAATTGCACGGGTAGCTGCTCCTGGGAGGTGTTCGTCAAGGACGGCATCGTCAGTTGGGAGCTGCAGGCCACCGACTATCCCAAGCTCGAAGACTCCCTGCCGCCCTACGAGCCTCGCGGCTGTCAACGCGGCTGCAGCTTCTCGTGGTATCTGTACAGCCCGCTTCGCGTCAAACACCCCTACATCAGAGGCGCACTGCTCGACCTCTGGCGGCAGGCACGGCACGAACACGGCGATCCGGTCGCCGCGTGGCGCTCGATCACGGGTGATCCCGCGAAACGCCGCCTCTATCAGGAGGCGAGGGGCAAGGGCGGTCTGCGGCGGGTCTCGTGGGACGAGGTGACGGAACTCATAGCCGCCTCGACCATCCATACGGTGAAGGAGCACGGCCCCGATCGCGTCGTGGGCTTCTCGCCGATCCCGGCGATGTCGCAGGTGAGCTATGCGGCCGGTAGCCGCTTCCTCACGCTCCTCGGCGGAGTAGCCATGAGCTTCTACGACTGGTACTGCGATCTGCCGAACGCGAGCCCCGAGGTCTGGGGAGAGCAGACCGACGTGCACGAGTCGGCCGACTGGTTCAACGCCAAGCACATCGCCATCATGGGCTCGAACCTCAACATGACCCGCACGCCGGACACGCATTTCATGGCGGAGGCGCGTCACGCCGGTGCCAAGGTCACAGTGTTCTCGCCAGATTTCTCGATGGTCTCCAAGTACGCCGACGAGTGGATGCCCTTGCACCTCGGGCAAGATGGGGCCTTCTGGATGGCGGTGAACCACGTGATCCTCACCGAGTACTACTCGCGGCGACAGGTGCCCTATTTCAACGACTACCTCAAGCGCTTCACCGACATGCCGTTCCTCGTGGAGATCGACGGCGTCGCCCCAGCCTCGCCACCCGCCGCGACGGCTGCAGACGACACCCCCTCCCCCCTCCGCCCCGGGCGTTGCTTCCGAGCGGGACGTCTGCCCGGCCAGGACGATATGGAGCACGGGGAGTGGAAGCTCCTCGTGTGGGACGAGACCTCCGGGACGCCGCGGCCACCCAAGGGCACCATCGGCTACCGCTGGGCTTCGGGCGACGACAAGGGCAAGTGGAATCTGCAGATGGAAGACGGCGCCAACGGCGCCGAACTCCGACCCGAGCTTTCCTTCCTCGACCGGCACGACGCCGTGCTCGACGTGGAGTTCGATGCTTTCGCCGAGAACGGCACAAGCGGCGGCACGATCACCCGATCCGTGCCTGTGCGCTACGTCGAGACAGCTGAGGGACGCGTGGCAGTCGCCACCGTGTTCGACCTCACCATGGCCCAGTTCGGAGTGGGCCGCGGACTGACCGGCGACTACCCCGCCACCTACGACGACGACCTTCCCTACACGCCGGCGTGGCAGGAGAAGTACACCGGCATCTCGCGTGACGCCGTCACCCGGTTTGCCCGAGAGTGGGCAGAGAACGGCGAGAAGACCAAGGGCAAGAACATGATCATCATCGGCGCCGGCGTGAACCACTGGTACCACAACAACCTGATCTACCGAGCAGCCATCGTGTCTCTCATGCTCACCGGTTCCGTGGGAGTGAACGGCGGCGGACTCGCCCACTACGTCGGTCAGGAGAAGGTGGTCAGCCAAGCGTCGTGGACGTCGGTGGCGTTCGCGCTCGATTGGGGCATGGTCCCACGACACCAGAACAGCCCGAGCTTCCACTACGTGCACTCCGACCAGTGGCGGTACGAGCGCGGCTACGGCTCGTACGATTCTCTGCCGGGCGGCGCTCCCGACCACACCATCGACCATCAGGTGCGCGCCGTGAGGCGCGGGTGGCTCCCCTTCTTCCCGCAGTTCGATCGCAGCCCGTTCCAGGTTGCCCGGGAAGCGCGGGCCGCCGGCGCCACCGACAGCGCCGGCGTGGTGGAGCACGTGCGCTCGGAACTGGAGGCCGGCCGCCTGCGCTTCGCGGTAGAGGACCCCGATGCGCCCACCAGTTGGCCGCGGCTCTGGTTCATATGGAGAGGCAACGCCATCGGCACCAGCGCCAAGGGCCACGAGTACTTCCTCAAGCACTACTTGGGCACCCACAACGCACTCATAGCGGAGGAGTGCGCGGCGGGCCACGTGAACGAAGTCACCTGCGAGGGCCAAGCTCCCATCGGGAAGATGGACCTGGTGGTAGATCTGAACTTCCGCATGGACACCACCGCTCTCTACAGCGACATCGTCCTGCCGGCCGCCACCTGGTACGAGAAGGACGACATCAACACCACCGACATGCACACCTTCATCAACCCGATGCAGGCGGCGGTTGCGCCTGCCTGGGAGTCGAAGAGCGATTGGGACATCTTCAAGGCCATCGCCCGCAAGGTGAGCGACCTGGCCCGCACCCACCTCCCCGAGCCCCAAGAAGATGTGGTCATGCTGCCGCTGCAGCACGACACCCCCGACGAGATCTCGCAGCCCCGGGTGGTCGACTGGAAGACGGGCGAGGTGCCTGCCACCCCCGGCGTGACCATGCCGAAGTTCCGCGTGATCGACCGCGACTACGTGAACCTCTACGAGCGCATGGTCTCTTTAGGCTCCGCGGTGGAGCAGAACGGGGTGGCGGCCCACGGCCTGAACATCCCGGTGGCCGACATGTACGCGGACCTGCGGGATCGCCAGCCGCGCCGCTTCCGCGGGCCGGGCGGAGCCACCTATCCCTCGCTCGAGACCGCGCGCGACGTGGCCGAGGCGATCCTCTACCTCGATCCCGCCTCCAATGGTGAGTTGGCACACCGTGCATTCGAAGCCGAGGAGCACAAGACGGGCCTCTCCCTCACCGACCTCGGCGCCGGCTCGCGCGACACTCGCATCAGTTTCGCCGACATCGTCTCGCAGCCGCGTCGCGTACTCACGACGCCGACGTGGTCGGGGCTGATCAACAACGGCCGCGCCTATTCGCCGTTCACCTTGAACAAGGAGCGCTTGGTGCCCTGGCGCACGCTTACCGGGCGGCAGCACGTCTACCTCGACCACGACCAGTACCTGCTGTGGGGCGAGCACTTGCCCACCTACAAGCCCAGGCCCGACCACACCATGAGCGGCGACCTGCTGCGCACCACCCTCGAGGACAACGGGCGCATCCTCAACTACATCACGCCCCACAGCAAGTGGAGCATCCACTCCACCTTCGGCGACAACCTGCGCATGATGACCCTCTCGCGCGGCGGCTATCCGGTCTGGATGAACGACAAGGAAGCGGCCGAGCTGGGCATCGCCGACAACGATTGGGTGGAGCTCATCAACGACCACGGTGTGTTCCTGCAGCGAGCCACGGTCTCGTCGCGCATCCCCAAGGGTTCCGTGTTCGTCTATCACGCCACCGAACGCACGATCGGAGTGCCCAAGAGCAAGTCCCGCGGAGGACGCCGTGCCGGCATGAACAATTCCCTGAACCGGGTGAAGTTGAAGCCGGTGCTCATGAGCGGAGGCTACGCCCAGTTCAGCTACGCATTCAACTACTGGGGTCCCGTGGGTGTGAACCGCGACACCTTCGTCTACGTCCGCCGGGTCGACCGGCCCGAATTCTAGGAGGCAGACGTGAATGTCCGCGCACACATGAGCATGATGTTCCATCTCGACAAGTGCCTTGGATGTCACACGTGCTCGGTGGCCTGCAAGAACCTGTGGACCGATCCGCGGGGCAGCGAGTACATGTGGTGGAACAACGTGGAGACCCGGCCCGGCACAGGCTACCCAACCCTCTGGGAAGATCAGGAGCATTTCCACGGAGGCTGGGTGCGCACCCGCGCTGGTGAACTCAAGCTCCGCCTGCACTCACGGGTGAAGGGCCTGGCCAATCTCTTCTACAACCCGTCGCTGCCGGTCATCGACGACTACTACGAGCCCTTCACCTTCCGCTATCAGGACCTCTTCGACGCACCCGCCGGCACCGATCAACCTACGGCCATCCCCATCTCGCAGATCACCGGCGAACCCATCGACATCGTGTCGGGGCCCAATTGGGACGACGACCTGGCCGGGTCCGCGATCTACGCACGCAACGACCCGAACCTCGAATCGGTTTCGGCACATGTGAGAGCGCAACTCGACGAGATCGAGAGAGTCGTCTTCACCTACGTGCCCCGTATCTGCAACCACTGTCTGAACCCGGCCTGCGTGGCCGCCTGTCCCTCGGGCGCCATATACAAGCGCGCGGAGGACGGCGTGGTGCTGGTGAACGACACCAAGTGCCGCGGCTGGCGCATGTGCGTGGCCGCGTGCCCCTACAAGAAGGTGTACAACAACTGGACCACCGGCAAGTCGGAGAAGTGCATCCTCTGCTTCCCCCGTCTGGAGACAGGGCAGGCACCCGGATGCGCCCACTCCTGCGTGGGCCGTATCCGCTACGTGGGTGTGCTCCTCTACGACGCCGACAAGATCCCTTCGGCGGCGAGCGTGCCCACCGCCGACTTGGTGCACTCACAGCTCTCGGCCATCCTCGATCCCCACGATCCCAAGGTCGTCGCCGCGGCGGAGGCGTCCGGTGTGGACCCCGGGTGGGTCGAGGCGGCCGGGCGTTCTCCTGTCTACCGATTCGTCAAGGAGTGGGGCATCGCCCTGCCACTGCACCCCGAATACCGCACCATGGCCATGATGTTCTACGTTCCCCCGCTGTCCCCCCTCATGAGCACCTACGAGGACGGCCTGGCCTCACCCGACGTGCATCCAGCCCACACCGACTTCGACCTGTCGGCCGATTTGGACCGGGCCCGCCTTCCGATCGAGTACCTGGCCAACCTGTTCAGCGCAGGCGACGTCAAACCCGTGCGTGCCGCCCTGGCCAAGATGATGGCGGTGCGTGCCTTCAAGCGGCGCGAGAGCGTGGAAGGCTCTGTGGACGAGGCCACTTTGGAACTCCTGCACAAGGCGGGCAGCAGCGCGCGCGAAGCCGAAGAGATGTACCGGCTCACCACGTTGGCCTCGTTCCAGGAGCGCTTCGTGATACCCAAGTATCACCGCGAGACCCAGATAGAAGGACACGTGGACCCGCTCGTCCACAAGGGCTCGGCAGGACGCGGCTATCTGCAAGCGAGTGAGAGGTGACCGCGGTGGCCGCGAGCCTCGACATACTGGCAGAAGCCCTGCGGTACCCGTCGCCCCGCAGTCTGGACACGCTCCGAAGACGTCTCGAGGAAGTGGCGCAAGACGCGGTGCGCGCCGAACTCTCCAGTTTCTTGACCGAGATCGAGCGCATGCCGCTTGAAGCCTGGGAAGAGCTGTACGTGAGGTCTTTCGATCTCGATCCCGATGCCGCGCCCTATCTCGGTTGGCAGGTGTGGCGCGACGAGCAGCGACGCGCGGAACTGCTGGTGGAGATGGCACGCCGGCTCACGGAGCGCGGCGTCGATCTCGACGGTGAGCTCCCCGACCACCTCGTTCCTGTGTTGCGCTACCTGGCCAGCGAGCCGCGGCCGAGCCAGGAGGATACCCCCCTGCTCGATCAGGCGCTGGCTCCTGCTCTAGCCGCCATCATCAAGAGTCTGCGCTCGGCGGAAGACGACAACCCCTACGTCCACGTGCTCGAAGGAGTGGCCAAGGCCCTTGGCCTTCCCGAAGAAGGGAGGTCGGCGTGAACTGGAACACGATCCTGTTCCTCTTGGTGCCCTACGCGGTGGTACCGCTGGCGGTCGTGGCCTCCGCCTACCGTCTGCTCTACCGCCCCTACACGGTCTCCAGCCTCTCGTCGCAGATCCTGGAGAGCCGCAAGCTCTTCTGGGGATCCATCTCGTTCCACTGGGGGCTCGTGCTCGTGCTGACGGGGCACCTCGTCGCGCTGCTCCTCCCCCGCTCCATCACCCTCTGGAACGCCGCGCCGATTCGACTGTATCTGCTCGAGGCGACCGGACTGGCGCTGGGCTTGTGGGCCCTCGCCGGGGGTGCCGTTCTGGCGTGGCGACGCTACAGCGACGCACGTGTGCGCGCCGTCACCAGGCCGGCCGACGTGATCGTGCTGGTGCTCCTGGTGGTCTCGATGGTCACCGGAGTGCTCACCGCGACGCTCTACTCGTTCGGATCGTCCTGGTTCACCGCCGTGTTCACGCCGTACCTGTGGTCGTTGGCGACGCTGCGGCCCCGGCCGGAGCTGGTCGCCGACCTGCCTTGGCTCGTGAAGCTGCACGCCTTCAACTTCTTCCTGCTGGCGGCCACGTTCCCCTTCACGCGGCTGGTGCACATCGTCACCCTGCCGCTCGGCTACTTGTACCGCCCGTGGCAGCTGGTGATCTGGGCCCGACGGCCCTCGCGAGACACGGGCGCGCGGAGGTGATGCGGTGAGCGACTCTACCCTCGATGCCGCAGGTATGGCCAACCTGACTCCCCCGGCCGGCTCGGCACTTGAGGCTCGCCAACGGCTGCAAGTACTGTGGATGTCTACCGTCGGCTTCACGTTGATGTTCGCCGTCTGGCTCATGTTCGGCGTGCTCGGCCTGCCTATCCGCACAGAGCTCGGCCTCACCCCGGTGCAACTGAGCTGGATCAGCGCTGTCGCCGTTCTCAATGGCGCCATCTGGCGGCTGCCGTTCGGCATACTGGCCGACCGCTACGGCGGCCGGATCGTCTTCACCGCGATGCTCGTGGTGACCTCGATCCCAGCCTTCCTGGTGAGCCAGACACATTCCTATAGGCAACTGCTGATCTATGCGTTCCTCGTCGGCCTCGCCGGCAACTCGTTCACGGTCGGCATAGCTTGGAACTCCGCGTGGTTCCCGGCTAACCGGCAGGGCACCGCCCTCGGCGTATTCGGCGCCGGCAATGTGGGCGCCTCGGTGACCAAGCTCGTCGGGCCCGCCCTGATCGCCATCGTGCCCGCGGCCGGCCTCTTGGGCGGAGTCGTGCCCGGCGGGTGGCGCTTCGTGCCCTTCATGTACGGCGTGCTGCTCCTTGTCATGGCGGTGGTCATGTGGATGGGCACGCCCCGCACCGACCGCATACCCGGCCAGGGCCGACCCCTCAAAGACATGTTGAAGCCTTTGCGCAAGTTGGCGGTGTGGCGCTTCAGCCTGTACTACGTGGTCGTGTTCGGGGCGTATGTGGCCCTAGCAGCGTGGCTGCCCCGCTACTACGTCGACGTCTTCGGGTTGAAACTGTCGAACGCGGCCCTTCTCACCGCCCTGTTCATCTTCCCCGCGAGCCTTCTGCGCCCCGTGGGCGGCTATCTCGCCGATCGCTTCGGGGCCCGCCGCGTGATGTACGCCAGTTTCGGCGTCATGCTGGCCGCCACCCTGGTGCTCTCGATGCCCGAGGGTCACATCGTGCTCTACCTCCCCCAGAAGGTGGAGCCGTCGGGAACCAGAGAGGTCATGCACTTCACCGTGTCGGTATGGCTGTTCGCCTCATTGGTGTTCCTGGTGGGGTGCGCCATGGGTGTCGGGAAGGCAGCGGTGTACAAATACATCCCCGACTACTTCCCTCGCGACGTGGGTGCGGTGGGCGGGTTGGTGGGCGCTCTTGGCGCTCTTGGCGGCTTCTTCCTGCCTCCGTTCTTCGCTTATGGAGAGCGCCTCACCGGGATGCCCCAGGTGACGTTCATGATCCTCTTCCTCATCACCCTGGTCAGCGCGATCTGGATGCACCTGACCGTCGTAGGCTTCCTGCAAAGAGCGGCCCCCCAACTGAGAGATGACTTCGAGCGACCCGCGACCGCGTCCCCACGAGGAGAATGACATGCAAGAGAACGCCGCCGCACCCGGCCACGCATCACGCACCTGGCTGGATACCTGGACGCCCGAAGACCCGGTCTTCTGGGAGGCCACCGGCAAGAAGATAGCCTGGCGCACCTTGATCGTCACGACCGCCAGCTTGGTCTTGGCCTTCGCGACATGGTTCATGGTGAGCGCCCTGGTGGTGCGCCTGCCCGCCATCGGCTTCAAACTCAGCACGACGCAGCTCTTCTGGCTGGCCGCCATGCCCGGCCTGGCGGCGGGAACCCTCCGCATCATCCATACCTTCCTCGTACCCATGTACGGCACGAGGCACGTGGTGACCATCGCGACGCTCCTGCTCCTGGTGCCGTGCGTGGGCTGGGCGATCGCCGTGCAAGACATCTCGACGCCCTACTACGTGCTCATGATCCTCGGTCTGACGGCCGGTTTCGGGGGAGGCAACTTCTCGTCGTTCATGCCCAGCACAAGCCTTTTCTTTCCCAAGAGACTGCAGGGAACCGCGCTCGGCATCCAGGCCGGGATCGGCAACCTGGGAGTGAGCATCACTCAGTTCGTGACCCCGTGGATCGTCGGTTTTGCCCTCCTTGGCGCGCTCGGGGTTTCGCAGACCTTCACCAAGGGCGAGACCACCAAGCCAATCTGGCTCCAGAACGCGGCCTATTGGTACATCCCTCTGATCATTGTGGCCGGAGTCGTGGCCTGGATCACCCTACGCAGTGTCCCGGTTCGGGCCAACATACGAGAGCAATCGGACATCTTCAAAGACAAGCACACCTGGTTCATGACTTCGCTCTACATCATGACCTTCGGTTCGTTCTCCGGCTTCGCCGCCTCGTTCCCACTGCTGATCAAGGAGGTGTTCGGCGGCTTCCCCGACGCGCCGGACCCGCTCACCTACGCGTTCCTGGGCCCTCTGATCGGCTCGTTGGCTCGGGTGGCTGCCGGCCCGATCGCCGACAAGGTGGGCGGAGGCATCCTCACGGTGCTGAGCGGGATCGGTCTACTGGCGGGCGCTATCGCCGTGACCTTCTACACCAGCCCTGAGAGCACTGCGCAGTTCCCTCTGTTCCTCACCTTCATGCTGGCGCTCTTCTTCTTCGCAGGCGTGGGGAACGCTTCCACCTTCCGCCAGATGCCTATCTGCTTCCCACCACGGCAAGCCAGCGGTGTGATCGGCTGGACCGCAGCGGTGGCTGCCTACGGACCCTTCTTCTTCTCGGTGCTCCTGGGAGTGGCCATCGCCCGCACGGGTTCGCCCAACACCTTCTTCTACGGTGCGGCGGTCTTCTACTTGGTGAACATCGGCATCGCTTGGTGGTACTACGCGCGCAAAGGGGCGGAGAAGCCCTCCTAGGTCACACCGCCCCACGTGCCGGGTGCCCAGACGCCCGGCTCCCGTCCGCGCATCACAGCATCGGCGCTCCCGCGAGGGGGCGCCGATGCGCGTCCTTAGGCCAGATGCACCGGCCGGCGAACGCGCGGCAAGCGCGCGGCGAGCGCGCCTCCCGCGCGGAACGGGCCCTACGGGCGTCGCGCCACCATCACGATCCGCGGCGAATCGAGTTCGAACGGGGAGAGATCGAACCCTCCGTACACGGCCTGCACCTCGAAACCGGCCGCCTCGATGAGCGCCCGCAGTTCGTGCATCGCGTACAGGCGGAGTGTGAAGGAACTCTCGTCCACCCGCCCCTTTGTGGACACGTGCAGCTGCCTTCCAATGAGGCGCGAGCGCGCCGGGTCATACGTGCTCTCCGAGAGCACGTAGCCGTCGTCCGCCTCGCGCCACATGCGAGGTTGGAAGTCGCGCAGGATCGCATCACGGTTGATCACGTCCAGGAGCAGCCGTCCACCCTCGTCGAGTGCCGCGTGGATCCCCTCCATGACGCGACGACTGTCGCGCTCGTCATCGAAGAACCCGAAAGAGGTGAAGAGGTTCACCACCACGTCGAACTCGTGCACGAACGGCAACTTGCGCATGTCCCCTTCCATGAGCCGCACTGTGGCGCCTGCTCCCTGGGCCCGCAGCTCGGCTTCGGCGAGGAGGTCGAAGGAGAGGTCGAACCCGGTGACTTCGTAACCCAGGTTCGCCAGCGCCAGAGCGTGGCGACCGTAGGCGCAGGCCAGGTCGAGCACTCGCGCGGGAGGCCTGAGTTCCAGCGCCTTGATCAGTCCATCGACCTCCAGCCGGGTGACATCCTCGTCGGTGACGCGCGCATAGCGATCGATGTAGTCACGGGCGAAGAAAGTGCGGAACCACTCGGACATCGAGGCCCTCCGTGTTGGTCGGTCGCGGTACGTGCGCCGCGCGCGGGCTGCGCGCGTGCCTCCACCATCATATCTTCACTCGTCCTCCTGCAAACAGGCGCCCACAGGCGCCGCTTGACCCTCACGATACGTCATGGTCTAAGCTTCAGGCATGGAACGCACAGATCAGCACTACGCGCCTTCGGCGCCATCCCTTAAGGTTGGTGAGGTTGCGAGACTCGCCCACGTGAGCGTGCGGACGCTCCCTGGCCGAGATCCGCGAACTGATGTCCGATCCGGCGTTCGCACGCAGGGAGGTGCTTCACCAACAGAGGAGCGCGCTGAAGGAACAGATATTGCGCCTGGAAGCCATGCTCGGGCTCATCGACGCCACGCTGGTATCCCTAGAAGGGGGCATCCTGATGACCAAGGAAGAGATGTTCGAGGTGTTCGACGATTTCGACCCGTCCGAACACGAGGAGGAGGCCAAGGAGCGTTGGGGCCACACTGACGCCTACAAGGAGTCGGCGCGCCGCACCAAGGCCTACACGAAGCAGGACTGGGAGAGGTTCAAAGCCGAAAGCGACGAGATCACAGCCGCTGTCGCGTCACTCATGGACGAGGGCGTGCCGCCGAGCGATCCTCTGGCCATGGATCAGGCGGAACGTCATCGTCTGCAGATCGATCGTTGGTTCTACCCTTGCCCCCACCCGATGCACGTGAACCTGGGTCGCATGTACATCACCGATCCCGGGTTCACCGCGACCTACGAGAAGATCCGCACCGGCATGGCCCAGTACCTGTGCGACGCGATCGAGGCGAACGCGACGCGAGCCGCAAGGTAGGCGAGAATCCGCCCGGAAGGCGCCGTCACGAGGCCCCGTACGGCGCCTCGGCGCCGGTCGCAACCCTCCACGGTCGCTCCCGCCGGGTCAGACCCCGGCCGGGCGGATCTCAGTGGGGTGCATCGCGGCGCCCGTCGCCACCACCTGTGGCTCAGGCTCGGGTTCGACGGATGCCCGGTCCAGACCCTCCGCTACATCGAAGCAACACGGCGCCTCGATCGCGGGGGCAGCCGAAGAATCCTCAGCCTGAGAGCCGGTGGAGACCAGAGCGACGGCCCCCAGGGTGATCGCTATGGCGAACACCATCCGCCCGCTGAGCGGCTCGCCCACGAACAGCCACCCGAGACTCACCGCCACCACCGGGTTCACGTACGCGAAGGTGGCCACCCGAGTGGGGCGACACACACCAAGTAGCCAGGAGTACGCGCTGAACGCGATGATCGAGCTGAACACGACCAGATAGAGCACGGCCAGTGCCGAAGTGAACGAGACGTCGGCCACGGACAAGCCCCGCAGATCGCCGCTGATCGCCGACGCCCCCGCCAGCAGCACGCCGCCCGCGAACAGCTGCATGCCTGCCGCCTGCGAATGCGACTCTGGCCACTCGACGGACTTCGCGTAGAGCGATCCGACCGCCCAGGCCAGCGCGGCCACAAGAATAGAGGCGGCACCCAGTGGATCGATCGCCTGCGTTCCCGAATCCCAAGGCGCCACCAGGATGACCACGCCAACGAAGCCCAGCAGCAGACCGACGCTCACTAAGAGCCCCGGTCTGCGACCACCCGGCCGGATCCACTCGAGCAGGAGGATCCACATGGGGATCGTGCCCACGAGAACACCCGCCACCCCGCTGGGAACGCTCTGCTGACCCCAGGCCACGCCACCCTGGCCGATGAGCATGAAGAACGCGCCCGCGATGAACGCCGTCTTCCAGTGACGCGCAGACGGCCGAGCAGCCTTCCTGAAATGGGCCCAGCCGTAGAGCGCCGCGCCCGCGATCAGGTAGCGGACCGAGCCCATGAAGAACGGGGGCAAGGTCGCGATCGCATAGTGGATGCCGAGGAATGTGGTGCCCCACACCACGTAGATGATGGCGAAGGCCCCGATCATCCGCGAACGAGAGGGAGATGCCACTGGCCTGGTCCTTTCCACCCTGAACTGCCCACGCAACGGTCGTCACGATACCACGAGCAGAGCCACGGCCGTTCACTTCAACGAGGGGTCTCGAGGAGTACGCGCTGAGTCCGGCAAGGTCGACGCTCATGCACCGGGGCCGAGCAAGAACGGGCTGAGCAGAGGCCGTCGCTCGAACAGGATCCGACTGCCGGCTTCGATCACAGCCCGCGTCCCCTCGTCCAATGGCGGCATCGCCCAATCCGGGGTCGCGAAACCGAACTCCACCTCGAGCCCGCCGAGATACCAAACTCGCAGGGACGTCACCGGACCGTATTCCTCCGTCGTGTGCCTCTCGGCATGGCCGAACTCGGCGAGCCACCGTCTGTCGGCCAGGTACGCAGCGGGGTCGCGCACCAGAAGCATGAGGTCGACGTCTGACGACTCGGTGGCCGCGCCGCGCGCGTACGAGCCCACCAGAGCCACGGCCTCCACCTCAGACTGAGTGGACGCCCACTCGACGAGCGAGTCGAGGAACGGCTGGACGGGTTCAGCCATCGCGCTGCCGCCGAAGCGCCTCCATCTCGAAGGTGGTGGGAGTGTAGTCGAAGGTGCGGACTAGTTCCGCATGGTCCTCGACTGAAGCCCGGGCACCACCATCCGGTCGCCCCGGGTCATCGCGAAGAAGATCTCCATCGAGGGCGGTGCGCCAAGGACCGTCCAGTCGAACCCCGATGACCTGAGGTACGCCTCCACATCGAGCTTGATCTTCGCGCTGACGAGACGCAGCCGCTCGGAGATCTCCGGGCGGATATCGAAGACCGACAAGTAGACGACGCGCGTCACTCCCGCCGCCTCAGCTTCAGCGAGCGCCATGATCACGGCGTCTCTCTCGACCGCCTCCAGCCTGCGGACTTGTGCACGGGTGAACGCCGACACGCTGACCACCAGTCGACCGACGCCCCGCAGGGCGCGGATGACGGCTTCACGTGACTCAAGATCGCCTTCCATCACCTCGACCGATTCAGGCAGGCATCCGCGTGCCCGCTCCGCGCTGCGAGTGAGCACGCGAACCGCCACGCCTTTGGCCTCGAGACTCCCGACGATGTGCCGGCCGTAGTGACCCGTGCCCCCGAGGACGAGGACGGTCTCGGGGCGGCTGTCGGTGGTTGGCTCCGGCACGGTTACCGCCCCAGATACTCCTCGAGCCTCCGGCGCCATCCCTCGACGGTCGACCTGTCCGACGCGCCCTCGAAGTACCGTCCCGGGGCGAACAGGGAGTACAGTCGCCCATCCCCCTATGCACTAGGACGTGAGACGCTCGTGCTTGTTGGCGGAGTCAGCCCGGAGCGATCATCTTCCTCAGCGTCGCCAAGCCCTCTTCCACTTCGTCCCGTGGAAGTTCGCCATCGACCAATTCCCGATCGGGCTTCGAAAGCAGGCGGGTGTAGAAGCCGATCCCATGTTCGATGAGATCGTCATCACCGCCGCCGACACGCCGGAAGAGCACGTCTTCAGCGTGCGCGTACTCTCCTGTGGTCTCGAAATAGCGCATGAGGCTGCTCGATATCTCGTTCGACATCGTATGCGGCTTGAGTCGAGCGTAGAGCTCGGTGATCCTCGCCGAGTAGGCCTCCGTGCGGTGCACCGGATTGCCGTGCCATCCCTCCAGATACATGCTCAACGACTTCACGTAGCTGTCGTGCCCCGCGTCCGCCCCTGCCGTCAGCTCGAGCAGATCGCCCTGCTCTCTGAGGAGCTCCGCCGCAACGACGTACGCGCCGGCGTCCCCTTCATCCCTCTGTCTCACCAGTTCCAGGACACTCTCTTCAGACAGATTTCGGATCAGGTCCACGTCGAACCCGAGGAACAGCATCCCGGCCGTCGCGATCTGGACTTCCGCCTCCTCGAGTTCGCCCGCCACCTTGGTCTTCAGGATGGCGGCCAGCACCGGACCGAGCTGCTCCACATTCCGCATGATGTAGTCACGCTGGAACATCGGCGCCGCCTTGGCGAGACCTCATCATCCCCCGAACGCCTGAGCTGCAAGAGTTCGAGCGTGATCGCGCACATCCTGAGGCCATGGTTCGGTGTACTTCTCGAAGGACTCCTGATTGCCGGCGAACAGGGAGCGGCTCGCCTCCTCGAAACCGGGCTCGTTCCCGGCGACGGCGGACATGAACTTGAAGGCGGCCCCTTGGGCCGAGCGCACGATGTCCTTACTGGCGTTCTCGCGGCGCGCGGCGTCCACCAGCTTTCGAAGGGTGACGGAAGCGCCGCTGGGTTGGGCGTTCAGCCATTCCCACTGCCGAGGCAACAGGGTGATCTCGCGACCGACGACGCCCAATTTGGGCCGGCCCGGCGAACGCCGTGTCCGCGGGCGTTCGGGGAGCACTTCGGCCTCCTCACTGTCCCCGCGTCCCGCCGACAGACGTCGTTCCACCTCCTCGATCGTGCCTCGAAGATCCATGTCCACCTGGGCGCCGGTGCGATCGACGAAGATCAGCATCGTTCGCCGGTCACCCGAGTCCACGAGTGCCTTCACGGCGAGCGCCACCTGCAGGCGATCCCCCGATGCCACCCGCTCGTGATCGGCGAACGCGGTGTATGGACTCGTCTCGTGCATGGGTCACCCTAGGCTAGAACAGCAATCGAATGGCGCTCGAGTGTGGCTCGACGGCTGCACGGCCGGCACTCAGCTTACGACGGGCGGCATTCTACCCGGGTAAAACTATGAAGTCAATACTACCCGGATAGAACTTCGTTGGCCCCCGCTACGTGCGCAGCTCGTAGTACCGGTAGGTGGTGATGATCCGGAAACCACAGGAGAGGTACAGCGAGAGCGCCTTCTCGTTGTCCGTCTGCACCTCGATACGCACGGTCCTTCCCTCCCCCAGCAAGACACGTAGCACATGCTCGAGCATCCGACGTCCCACCCCGCGCCCACGGAATGCCGGGTGGACGCCAAGAGTGTTCAGATCCGCGGTCTCACTGTTAGCAGGGGCGCCGGCACGGAGCACGGCGACCGCCTGCCCGTCCAAGGAGCCGATGTAGATGCGCTGCCCCGGGTCGCGAAGCCATGCGGAGACCTGACCGCGCCGCCATTCCTCGGGGTCGTCGAAGCAGACCGAGAACAGATGCCCCAGCGCCTCCGAATCGCCCACATCCGCCTCTCGCAGTGCCATCGACTCCCCAGGCGGAGCCGACGCGAGCGGAGCGGTCGCAGGGTCGACCTCCATCAGGTGTTCCGAGAAGCGGTAGCGGCCGCCGCCGACTTGGGCGAATGACGGACCCGCGAACGAGGACTCTTCGCTCACCAGCAAGATCGTGCTCAAGCCCCTGCGTCGGCACTCGGCACGGGCCGTCTCCAGCAGAACTCTCCCTATCCCTTTGCGCCGGTGGGCGGGATGCACCAATGCCGCCAACTCGACGCTGGCCCCCGACCACAGGGTGACCACACCGAGAACGACACCGTCTTCCGAGTAGCAGAACTGGTTCGTCTCGCCGGCACGCGGGGCGGCGGGTTCCAGGTGCAGCGTCCCGTCGAGCCCCTCGTGTTCCTGGCTCGCGGCCACGAGCAGTCCCACGCCGGTCGCGCATTCACCGGCGGTGGAACAAGGCGCCAACCGACCCGGAGGCTCACGCCCAATGCTGAACGACACATTCGCGATCCCATCGCCGATCGTCGTTCTCAGACTGTAGCCGCTGTGCCGGAAGATCTCCAACATGCCCATGTTGTCCAGCAGCACATCCGCTTCCAGTCTCCCGATCCCCTGCGTCCGCGCGATGCGAACGATCTGCTCGAACAGGCGGGTGCCCACCCCGAGGTGGTGGAACTCGTCATCCACGGCGAAGGCGATCTCGGCGACCCGCTCCGGTCCCTCAGGCGTAGCCTCGACGTACCTGCCGACGCCGACGATCCGCTCCTGGCCCCCGCGGAACACGGTCGCGACCAGCCCCACGTGATGGTAGAAGTCGAGTTCGGTGAAGTGCTCGAGCTCCGCTTCCGTCAGCGCTTTCTTGTTGCTGAAGAACCGGAAGTAGACCGACGTGCCGGTCAGCCGGTGAAAGGCATCGCTCAAACGCTGCTTGTCGTCGAGCCTGATCGCACGGACAAGCGCCTCACTACCGTCTCTGAGGGCTAGACGCTGCGACAGGCTGCTCGGATGCTTCATGTCCGCCATTCTAGCGTGACTCGGGTCGAGTCGAACCGAGGGGCTCGAGACGTCCGTGTTCCGGACTGCTCTACGTGGATACGACCGCCTCACGTGCGCCGGCGCGGTCTACTCCTACAAGGCCCGCATCCGGTTGTTCCGCGCTCCGTGCTCGAGTTCGGCGAGCCCGAGCACCTCGAGTAGCGGTGGCACGTAGTTCGCAAACCGGCCGCGCAGACCCTTCTTCAGCCCGTACCACCCACCCACGGGGTTGTCTGAAGAGCGCGCCCACGCCTCGACCGTCCCCTCCTTCGCCTCCTTCTGCTCGTCTGCGCTGCCGAGGGCCATCCAGTCACCCTGGGCCTTCAGCATCGCGTGTAGGTCTTCGACGGCGGAAAGATGGTACGAAAGGACGGTCTTCCCCACGACGCACACGAGGGCGGGTGGATCGGCATCCTCATCACGATACAGCTGATACTCCGACGACAGGCTTGGAGTCTGCAGGGTCCATGGATCGTCCGTGGTGCCTGAGCCGCGCACCTCCGGTGTTGTCATCTTCCGCCTCCGTAGGCCGTCGCGCACATGCGTCTTCTCGATATCTGTTCTTCCCACCACGTGCCACCGGCCGAACATACGCGGTGGATCAGTGTCGCGCAGGAATGCGCCCCCCTCGCCGTATCCACCTGAAACAAATCGAAAGTAGGCCGACGAACAGCAGCGCGAAGCACACGACAAGCACCACCCATTTCGCCGTTGTCGCAAGCGGGGTGAGCACGTCGATCACAGGGGTGGGTTCGGGGTAGCGAACCATGACGATTGAGGCACCCGCGTTCTCGAGAAGGTCGAAGGCGCCGCCCACCAGTGGAAGGAGGTTCACCCAACGCCGGCGTGAAGCTTCGCCCGGCCCTCTTCGGTACAGGCTGGATAGCGCCGTGGTCAGGAACACTACGTACACGACCGGCCATGCTATGTCGAAGGTCAGGCGGGCCCGCAGGTAGTCGGCGCGCCCATCAGCCCCATAGGCATCGGCCATCGCGTACAGATCGGCGGCTGAGTACCATAACAAGAGATCGGGCGAACCGATCGCGGTGCCGTCGCTCGAAACGATCGCTGTCTGAGCTGGAAGCACAAGGGTCACGAAGAGTGCGAACACCAGCGCGGCGGCCAGAGTCACCCAAGTGCCTGATGTCCGGTCGAGCAGATCGGACAGTGAACGAATGGCTCTCAACACCTCACCTCGGGCCCCCCACTCCGCGGATAGCATCGGTCGATCATCGCGCTCTTGGGCCTGTCAGACCCCCGACCCGATGCGCACAACGAAGATCCCGAGAAGGACCAGGCCGAGCGCGAACGGCCAGAAGGCGAACCAAAGCACGTCTGAGGATGAGCGGAAGAGGGGGCGGAGCATCGGGTCTCGATACCTCGACATCAGCGGAAGGCGGCGGCTGAGCTCCTCGGGTCGATCACGGAAACGGAACACGAGTAGCGCGACCCCCCACAGGGCCGCCGTCATGACCAGGATCACTACCGACAACGCTCTCACGCCGCGTCGGACTCACTCAATGGGGACCAGACGCAGACGCCCATATGCCACGAAACCGGCCACGCCGGCGATCAAAAGATTCATGACGATGTTCGTGTACTCCGCGCGCCCGAAGTGGAAGACCGCTGCGAGGATCATCACTATCATCAGTCCCACGGCCGCGAGAGGGGTGAGACGAGGCATGATCCGGGTCAGCGCAGGCACGATCAATCCGATGGCCGCAAGGATCTCCGCGCCACCGCTCACTACATGCAAGGTGTTCGATAGGTCATACATCCAACTCATGGCCGCGGGAAGCCCCTCGGGCAGAGTCAAGTGGATCACACCGGTCAAGAAGAAGTAGACGGCCAGGAACACCTGAAGGGCCCAGAGGAATCTGTTCATCAGTGACACACCTCCACGTGGGAGCCTCGGCGAGGAAGCGCGAACGCGCTACCCCTCGACTACACCGGTACCGCCGAAGCACCGTCCGCAAACGCTGCGGGCACCACGCGGAACTGCTACTCCCCGAACCTTCGCACGGCTCGAACATGCGCCTTGGCGGCTTCGAGCTCACGGTCCCTGGGGGCGGCTGTCGTCACCAGAGACCCGAGCAAGGCGGAGGATGCGCGGGCGACCTCTTCAACAGCCCGCTCGAACGCCGCTAGGTTGGCCGCGGAAGGCTTGGTCGACCCGCTGATCTTCCGCACGTATTGAAGAGCGGCGGATCTCACTTCCTCTTCTGTTGCAGGTGGTTCGAAATTGAACAGCACCTTGATGTTCCTGCACATGACACTCCCCTATCACGGGTCGAGATCGACAACCGGAAGCCCACCTCTTCGAAGAGACCATCCGCATCACGCGCCACAGTGGCGGGGATCCCCCTGGGTCAGAGCTGTCGACTCGGCCCCTCGCTCCGCTGCGCGTCGAACTCCCTGTAGGCCTTCACCACCGCTTCGGCCACCTCGACATCGGCGGGTGCGCTGCGGGTGCCAGATGACACGGGATCCCCCTCGGGGGGTGCGCCATCTTCCTCGAGGAACACGCCGTAGGCCTTGATCGCGAGAATGGCCGATTGACTCGGATCGCGGGGCACGGCACCGCCGGGAAAGCACTCGGCGTGACCTTGGATGAACTGAGCAGTGGCTTGAACCGCCGCATGTTCGCGGCGGTCACGCCTGGTCGGGTAGTCGAAGCGCCAACGCCGAGCTCGCTGAGTGATCTTCGCTCTGTCGCCTCCGCCGGCGGCGATGCCCCTCGCGGCGAACACCCGGCAATCGTAGCCGCGGCAGGTCAGCGGGCGGTGCTCGTAGATCGAGCACAGGCCGTCACCCAGCATCGGGCATCGGCCATCGTCGTCGTAGCCCAACACCACGTGTCCCTCGGGCAGGCCCGGCGCCGCTACGAGAAGCTCGTCTCGTATGAGAGCGAGGGCCCGGGTCTCGTCCGGCCCCTGATGTGCATGAAGTACGACGAGCTGCAACAGGCGTCGCACTCTCTGCAGTCGACGTCCGTCCCAGCCTTCGGTCAAGAGCGCTTCACGAATGCGGCCCAGCCAGGCAGAGAAATCGCCCGCCGACAGATCAGGCTCTGGGTCCACGTCTCACCTTTCTTGCTTCAGAGCTGCGTCGTTGCTCTCTGCGACCCTGAACTTCACGATCCGGCGGATAAGGCCCGCGGGCATGCGCCGGTCGAGAGGGAACTGCACCGATCCCTTGCCGCGCTTGTAGGGCTTGAGCTCCTCCGTGAACGCCTCAAGCCCGCTCGGTATCGGATAGAACCCGATGTGGTTCGCGTAGCCCGCGAAGTGCACCAGATGCTTCCCGTTCAGGTCGAAAGTAGGAATAGCGTAGCTGATGGTCTCCGTCGCCTCAGGCGCAGTCGCCTTGATGAGCGCGCGCACTTCTTCCAGAACCTTCCGAGTCTCCGGAGGGAACTCCGCGATGTACTCGTCGATGGAATTCGCAGCCGATCTGTACCGCATCGCGTTCTCCTGTCTCGTTCTCTCTCCCGTAGTCGTTCCTGCGAAGGTCGGTCATGTCTGCGGCGAGTGTCGGCGATCGAGAGTCCTGTCTGCCCTCCGGTATCGCAGCTCGACGATGCCGTCGGGCCACGTGCGCGCGATGGTAGGCCTGAGTTCGACGGGTCGATGCGGTGCCCGCCACAAGGGGATGCCGTCGCCAAGGAGGATCGGCTGCACGGCGATCAAGTACTCGTCGATCAGGCCCGCGTCGGAGAGAGCGGTGGCCAACTGTCCACCGCCGAAGAGCCAGATGGCGCCGCCCGGCTGCGCCTTCAGCCGCTCCACGAAGATCTCCGCACGCTCGGCAACGATCGTCACGCCCGGGGTGAGCGTGAGGTCGTCCCGAGATGAGAACACGTAGACCGCCTTGCCCGCGAAGATGTCGAGGCCACCCTCCAGGGCGAGGGACGTCTCGTATGTGGCCCGACCCATGACGAGCGTGTCGATCGTACCCATCAACTCGAGATAGTCTGGCGGCACATCCTCCGACGGCGCCAACAGCCAGTCGACGCCGCCGTCAGGATCAGCGATGAAGCCATCGAGCGAGGTGGTGAGGATGAGTAGGACGTCCCGCACGGTAGACCCCCGGTCCGCAGTTCTAGTAGCGATTATGCCCCGCCGTCGGCACGTCGGAACACGTCGGCCTCGACACAGGTCGTTGCATCTCCGCGGTCCAGCCTTCGACCCAAGGAGGCATCCATCCGGCTCAGCCGCTTCTTCTTCAGGTTCTCACGCATGATCCACCTCACGTCGTTGTCGGACTCGGCGAACCACTTCTCCATCAGCGGCTTGCCTTCCGCCGGCAGGGACGAGACGGCGACACTCCAGCAGTAGCCGAGCCCCTTGCGGAGGGCGAGGAAGTCCGCGGCCCGTCGATTCGGAGCTGCGCTCACAGACGTCGTGACGTGATCCAGTACCTGCAGCCCCACACCGAGGATGCCGCAGAAGGCGAGGAACTCGTATGGCGAGTTGGTCGGGGCTTCCTCGGCCGTGAAGGCGAGGTAGCGTTGGAACAGCTACGGAGCGCCCTCATCGGTGGGCATAGGCTACGACGAACGTGCGCCTGAACGGGAACAGCATCCGCCCGTCTCGTCGTAGCGGATAGGAGTCAGCCACCCGGTCGTGGAGCCCGAGATCGGGTCGAAGCTTTGGATCATCAGAGTCCCTATGCTCCTGGTGACGTGTACACGTCTTCATCCTCACTACATCGGGGGGGCGGCGGGCGGACGCGTCGCGGATAGCCCCGGGGCGGCCCGTGCCCGCCTATCAGTCGGAGGGATTCTTGTCGTCGAGCGGAGCCACTCCCGGCACACCATGGCGGAAGTGCAATCCCGCTCCGATGACGACACTTTCGGACACGACGAAGACGGCCGAAAGCCTGCCCTCCTCCTCCGAACGCTGTTTGAGTGGGAAGGAGTACCACTGCGCGGACTGACCCTCGTGACTGGCAAGGTCGAGGCCGATGGACGCGGACAGGTCCGAGTACAGGATGAAGCCTTGGTCCGCCGGGCCCAAGGTGCCCTCCTTGAACAACTCGGGCTCGCCTTCGACGACGAGGCCGTACGTCAGGAGCATCTGCAGCGCCTGGTCGCGAGCCCCCGTGGGCATGGGTGGCACGGCCGGGACGCCCTCGGTCGTCGGCGGCGCGGAGGTCTCGGTGGTGAGCGGTGCGGAAGTCCGGGTGGTGGGCGGTTCGACCGGGGTGCCCTGGCTCGTCGGCGGCGCGGAGATCTGGGTGGTGGTGGACTCGGTCGCACAGCCGGCCATCGACCCGGCAAGCACAGCCGCCGTGATCGCCGATGCCGCGATCAGCCGCAGCGCGCGCCGTGCGGGCGTGGTCGAGACGATGCCTCCGGCGCTCATGAGATCCCCCCTCTAGACTCGCCCGAGAGCATAGCGAGTCATTCGATCACGAGGGAGCCGTCGCTGTTGAACTCCCAGTCCTGCCACCACGCGACCTCCCAGAAGTGCCCGTCGAGGTCGCGGAAGTAGCCACTGTAGCCGCCCCAGAATGCGACCTCGGCCGCCTTGACGATGGTGCCTCCCGCCGCCTCCGCCAGAGCGAGCACCGCGTCGACTTCCTCGCGAGTCCGGGCGACGTGAGCGAGGGTCACGCCAGAGAAGACAGGAACATCAGCCGACAGGTCCGGCGAGACCTCCTCCGCGAGCAGATCGCGCGGGTAGAGCGCGAGGCACGTCCCGGAGGTCCTGAAGAAGGCGATGTCCGCGTCGTCGTCAGCGGTGGTCTTGAGTCCGAGTCCATCGCGATAGAAGCGGATCGCCCGCGGCAGATCCGCCACTCCCAGGGTGATGATGCTGATGCGTGGCTCCATGTGTCCCCCTGTTCGTCGTCAACCTATCGTTCGACCGCCCGGTACCGCGTTCGGCTACCGCACCGGCGGACCATCGACCCGGCGCATGATGCGCCAAGCCAGCATCGTGAGCCAGCGCGACGGTTCCTTCTTCTGTCCGAACTCCCATGTCTTCCAGGGACTCCAGACCGACTCCGACACGAAGCGCCCCTGCGGGTCGGCCTTCTGCTTCAGCACGCTGATCATGTCCTGCATGCGGGCGTCGGTCGAGAGCCACGGAAACCGTGAGAGGACGTCCAGGACGTGCAGTAGGTCGTACCACACGAAGGGCGCCTTGAGCTTGCGGAAGTCCGTGCCCATGTGGAACAGGTACGGATGCCGCTCCCTACTCTCGTCCCACAGAGCAAGGATCGTCTCGGCTCCGATACGACAAGCCGCTCCATCCCGTATGTCTTCGAACTGGGCGAGCGCCTTGAGCATCGCGAGGTTGGCGAACGGACAGGGATCGTCTTTGCGACCCGGCCCGCGGAACGTGCCGAGTTCCTTTGATACCGCACACGGCCAACCGTTGTCACGAACCAACCCCGCGAGATGAGTGATCGCCGTCTTCACTTGGGGATCGGAGCGCATGCCCATCTTCGCCAGGGCGTAGACGATCAGGGGAACGTCACAGAGAGCCCATGCCCATTCGTCGGTACCCGAGCCTCCGTAGCGCGGCCCGATGTTCATGGGAAGTTGGAACGGCCCTTCGTCAGACTGCCGCTTCAGGACGGCACTAACGATCGTCTCGACGCCGGGATCTTCGACCCTGAGCCCAAGGTCGGCAAGGAACGTGAGCTTGTGGAACGGCTGACCGGCGCTCTTGTGACTCGCGATGACAACCCCCGGCCAACCTGAGAGCCCATCGATCAGATCCACCACACGGCGGTCCGCGAGCATGCCTCGCCGAGCCGTGTTGACCGCTTGGTCGTCGTCAGACCCGGACAACAGGTCCAACCTGGTCCGATATTGGACGAAAGGCTCGCCCTCGAGCAACCAGTCGATCGGAGCGTTCACAGTACCTCCCCCTCCCCCCGGAGACGCCCCCACTTCACTCGCCAAGGATACCGCTCCCGGCCCGACGCCTGAAGGCGCTCTGTAGGCATGGTGCGTGGAAGCGTGGACACGTCGTCAATACCCGATCCAACCCCGAAGGTGTTAAGTTGGACCAGTCCACCGCGACCTTGACCGCCTTCCACGCGAAAGGGACTACCTGATGGGACACCAGACCACACCCGGTGCCGGACCGAGCGCGATCCTCGCCGGAAGCCTCACTCCCGAACAGATGGACCTCGTCATCCGCCACCTGCCCGTGCAGGTCTCGGTCACCGACGAGCACGGCACGCTCGTCTACTGGCACGGCGACCTGTTCGCCGATTGCGAGCTGCGCCATGTGGGCGTGCACGTCAACGAGTCGCACAGCGAGCACGCGCGCCGCACGATCGCCCGCATGGAAGCCGCCTTCCGCGACGGCAGCCAAGATGAGGCCACCTTCAGGAACATCGAAGAGGGGCGCCTGATCCTGCTGCGCTACACGCCGCTGCGCGACTCCGCGGGCACCTACCGCGGGATCATGGAGACGATGCAGGACATCACCGACATCGTCGGGCTCGAAGGAGTCAAGCAGACGCTCGACTGGGACTGACAGGCGAGGCGCACGCGCGTGCGCCCTCCGAAACGCCGGAGGCCGGGGATGGCCAGCCCCTAGCGCCCTGCCTCGCCGAGCGGGCGGTTCCCGTCTCAGATGATGACGCGAAGCGCTTCGAGGAGGCGGTAGACATCGTCGGTGTTGCAGTATGGCGCGAGCCCGAGTCGGATGCCGCCGGCTTCGCCAAGTCCGAGCCGTCTTGAGGCTTCGAGAGCGTAGAAGGAACCGGCCGGTGCGTTGATGTTGAATCGTCCCAGGCGAGCCGATACCTCTCGAGGTTCTATGCCATCGACGGTGAAGAGCAGGGTGGGGGTTCGGTGCTCCGCGCGCGAGTACGGGGTGATCCGGGGGTGCTCCGCGAGTCCTTCTTCGATGATCCCACGCAGAGCGTCCTCATGCCTGCCCATTGCGGCCATCGAGCCTTCCAGCCGTGCACGGCGAGATGATGACGAGGGGCCGCCAAGGCCGGCCAGGAAGTCCACCGCCGCTGTCGTGCCTGCCAAGAGCTCGTAGGGAAGGGTGCCGAGCTCGAATCGCTCAGGCACGGAGTCCACCGACGGCAACAGCTTGTCGGGAGTCAGAGTCTCGAGCAGCGCGGGGGCCGCGACCAGTACACCGCAGTGCGGTCCGCAGAACTTGTATGGAGAGCAGGTGTAGAAGTCCGCTCCCATGTCCATGACGTCCACGAACGCATGTGGGGTGTTGTGGACCCCGTCGACGTAGAGAAGTGCGCCGCGCTCGTGGACCAGTTCGGCGATCTGTTTGATCGGCGGGCGTGTGCCGATGAGATTCGAGGCGGCGGTGATGGCCACCAGCCGCGTGCGGTCGGAGAGTTGCTTCTCGACGTCGTCGATGGTGATCTCGGAGGTCGCCGGGTCGAACTCCACCCAGCGGACTTCGGCGCCAACGTTCTGGGCGGCATAGAGCCATGGCCGGATGTTGGCGTCGTGGTCGAGTCGCGAGACCACGATCTCGTCGCCCGCCCTCCACGACTTCGCAAGAGCGCGGGAGAAGTCGAAGGTGAGTTGCGTCATGCTTCGCCCGAACACGACTCCTTCGGGCACCGCTCCGAGGAGGTCCGCCACTGCCTGCCGCGCGCTGAGGACGATGTCGTCGGTACGGCGCTCCGCCATTGTGATCGATCCCCGCTGGCACACAGCCGACTCAAGGGTGTCACGAACGGCCTCGGCCACAACAGCTGGGATCAGGGAGCCGCCAGGTGCGTCAAAATGTGCGGCGCCTTCGAGCAGCGCGGGAAACTCGGCTCGTATGGACGAGAACCGGTCTTGCATGGCAGGGATGTTGGGAGTCATCGCGGTGCGCCCTTCTGTCAGCATGTGGGATGGACTACCGTCCTTGCGCATGGCCTGCGCCGCGTGCCGCTCCAGCGTAGCACCCAAAGCAACCAGCCACGCGTCAGGGTCACGTGCTTGCCAGGCACAGCGTGTCAGACAACCTTCCACCCGTCGAGATCACCAGGCAGACCGTGCTCCCAGCGCAGGAAGTAGTCAGCAGCCTTGCGAGCGCTCCGGAAGCGCCGGTGAGACTCCTCGGCCAGCATAGTCGGGGCGAGCGCCAGGGCGCGGCTCGAGCGACACACAAACCGACTGCGACCGAGCCGCTGGATCACGAGGTGCTCATCGACGACCTGTCCCGGCACTGGTGCCACGTACTCGTTCGGGAACCACTCGCGCTGGGAGATGATGCAAGCGAGGTGATCACGCACCTCCGTATAGCGCAGGTCCTCGTGCCCGTAGCGCCACCACGACCGCCTGCGGAGGCCTTGAGTTACTCACAGCTAGTCGCGTCCTGTGTGACGTTGCGACTCCTTGATGAGCTTGGCCAGCGTCTTCGCCCGACGCTTCTCTTCTCTGCCCAAGTGCAGGTTCGTCCTGGCTTCAGCGACCTGTGCAGCTCGGACCAGCTTCTGATAGCTGAAGAGGCGCTCGGCGCCGAGTTGCTCAGACTCGACCGCAGCTCGAACAGCGCACCCCGGTTCTCCCACATGCGCGCAGTCGTGGAACCGACACATGCCGGCCAATTGCTCGATCTCCGGGAATGTGGCCGCGATTCCCTCCTCCGAGCCCGTGAGGCCCAGCGCACGCAACCCCGGCGTATCGATAACGATGCCGCCATCTGGCAGCAAGAGCAACTCGCGTGCCACTGTCGTGTGGCGACCTCGTCCGTCACCGACTCGCACCTCCTGGGTGGCCTGGCTCTCTTGCCCCAGGAGTGCATTTACGAGTGTCGACTTGCCCGCACCCGATGGGCCCAGCAAGACCGCTGTGCGATGGTCGCGTATGTACTCCCGGAGTTCCTCGACACCGTCGCCTGCGAGAGCGTTCGTCGCGCGCACGTCCACCCCAAGGGCTACCGCCTCGGCGACGGCACAAGCCGCATCGGGGTCTTCCGCCAAGTCTGCTTTGGTCAGAATCACGACCGGCACCGCACCCGACTCCCACGCGAGTGACAGTTCACGCTCGATACGTCGAACGTTCGGCTCCGCGGATATCGGGTGCACCACGAAGACTACGTCCACGTTGGCAGCGAGCACTTGAACCTCGGAGGACTTGCCCGGGTCGCCGCGCGTCACCGCACTCGATCGGTCAAGAACCGCCTCGACTTGTGCGACCGCCATGTCGTCGCTGAACGACAGGACCGCCCAATCACCCACCGTAGGTAGGTCCGCTGGCCCCCGTGCAGTCTTGAGAAGTCGTGTTGCCGGCTGCGCCCTGACGATTCCTGTCTCTGTCGCCACCGCGGAGCTTCCTCGGTCCGCTCGCACGACTCGACCCAGAACGAAGCCGTCTTCAGCATAGGGCGCGAACAGCGCCTCCCAACGCGCTGAGTATCCGAACTCAGACAGGCTTAGGGTATCGGGCAACGGTTCTTCCTCACCACGTTCGTCACGGGCTTCATCAACTCGACCGTCCGCATGTCAGCATATCCTAAGCCGATTCCGATCGTGGTCGTCTGTACATCTCTCCGGCCGATGATCCCGTTTGATGCAGCCTGCAACCGGGCGTGAACCATGCCCGGAACGGGCACAGTCCAGCTACCGATTCGGACGAATACCACGAATGCCACAGAGACGACGGAGACGACGGAGACGACACATGGAAACGTACCTGAACCAGGGGATCAAAGACGTCATCGGGCAGTTCCCCGTAGTAGGGGACATCCTCGGCGAATACGACATCGGCTGTGTGCCGTGCGCCGTCGGCTCCTGTCTGCTGAAGGACATCATCAGCATCCACGGCCTCTCGCAGGACGACGAGCGCTCCTTGATGGCCCGCATCTCGGGGGTGATCTATCCGGACCAGGCTCCGGCGGCGCCGATACCGGTGACCGAGACGAAGCCCAGACCCGCTGCGGAGACGCCGGGCTGCTCACCGCCCATGCAGAAGCTGGTCAACGAACATGTCCTGATCATGAGGCTTATCGCGCTGATCCCCCGGATCACGGAGAACTTGGACGTGCAATCGAAGGAGGGGCGTCAGCTCATCATGGAAGGCGTGGATTTCATCCGCACCTTCGCTGACAGATGTCACCATGCCAAGGAAGAGGACATCCTGCTCGAGTACTTCGACGGGACCATGGACATCATCAAGACCATACGCGAGGACCACCAGACAGGCCGGGCGCACGTGCGCGCCACCGTGGAAGCGCTGGAGGCTGGGGACAAGGCGGCCGTCAGGCAACACCTCGCTGCCTACGGCGAACTGCTGACGGAGCACATCGCCAAGGAGGACCGGATCCTGTACCCCTGGATGGAGAGGCAGCTCTCCGCGCCGCAGATAGAGGAACTCTTCGCCCGGTTCAGCGAGAAGGACGACGAGTTCGGCGACGCGGCTGTGAGGTATGAGGCACTGATAGACCGACTGGAACGAGAGTTCGCCTAGAGAGCGCCGTGGTGCCGAGGCCCGCCTGGCATGGCAGTGCGGGCCGCCGATGCACCACACGCATCCGCGCTCTAGACGGACATCGCCCCGCGAGCGCGTCCAGATCGCGCTGCGATCAGCCCGCGGAACCAAGCGTGAGCTTCACGGTGTGCACGTTCTCCTCCGCGACTCCGCCGCCAACTATCACCTGCACCTTGCCCTCGCTCGTGGTCCCTAGATTCAGGACGACGCAAGCTTCTTTCAACTCGAACACCGGCTGACTCCGCGCGGCCTCCTCCACCCCCGCCCTGACGACCTCGATCGAATCGGCCAACTCGTCGGCGACCGCGCCCATCTTGACGATCGACGTCGACTCCGGCACGAAGGAGAGTGAGGGCGAGGAACGAACGCCTACCCCTGCACGCGCCCCTTCAGAAACGGCAAGAGCCCCCCCGCGGACACCAACTCCTGCATGAACGAAGGTAGCGGTTCGGCTTCGAACTCCTTGCCCGAGGTCAGGTTGCGGATGCACCCGGTGGAGAGGTCCACCTCGACCTCGTCGCCCTCGTCGATGCCGTCGACGGCCTCCGGCGCCACCAGGATGGGCAGGCCGGTGTTGAAGGCGTTGCGATAGAAGATGCGGGCGAAGCTCTTGGCGATCACCAACGGTATGCCGGCGCCCTTGATAGCCATGGGCGCGTGCTCCCGACTGGAGCCGCAGCCGAAGTTCTCGTCGGCCACCAGGATATCGCCCGGGCGTACCTTCTGCGGGAACTCGGGGTCGGCGTCTTCCATGAGGTGCGCCGCCAACTCCTCGGCCGTCTTCATGTTGAGGTAGCGAGCGGCGATGATGAGGTCGGTGTCGACATCACGGCCGAAGGTCCAGGCGTGCCCGGTGATCACGGCGCTGCCACCGGGAACGGCTCCCAGTTCGTTGTTCGGAGCGCTCGCGCTCATACCGCCCTCCTCGTGCCGATCTGTTCGGGGGTCGCGACGTGGCCGGCCACGGCGCTGGCGGCGGCCACATAGGGACCCGCCAGGTAGACCTCGCTCGCGGGGTGTCCCATGCGACCCACGAAGTTGCGGTTGGTGGTTGCTACAGCAACCTCGCCCTCGGCCAGGATACCCATGTGACCACCCAGGCAGGGGCCGCAGGTGGGTGCGGACACTACCGCCTCGGCCTCCAGGAACACATCGAACAGTCCTTCGTCCATGGCTTGTTTCCAGATGGCCTGGGTAGCGGGGATGACGATGCACCGCACGTCCTTGTGCACCTTCTGCCCGCGCAGCACTTCAGCCGCCATGCGCAGGTCTTCGATGCGGCCGTTCGTGCAGCTGCCGATGATCACCTGGTCGATGCCCGTGCCGGTGAGTTCGTCGGCGGGCTGAGTGTTCGAGGGGAGATGGGGCTTGGCGACCATCAGCGGGATATCGGCGGCGGACCAGCGGCGTTCCCAGGCGTACCCGGCGCCTTGGTCCGACTCGACGTACACGGGTTCGCGCCGGAAGCGTCCCTCCACGTAGGCACGCGTGGTCGCGTCGGCCGCGATGATGCCGTTCTTCCCCCCGGCTTCGATGGCCATGTTCGCCATTGAGAAGCGGGAGTCCATCGAAAGACCTGAGATAGCGGAACCGGTGAACTCCATGGCTAGGTAGAGGGCTCCATCGACCCCGATGTTGCCGATGGTGTAGAGGATGAGGTCCTTGCCCGTCACCCAGGGCGAGAGTTCGCCGTCGAAGACGAACTTCACCGATTCGGGCACTCGGAACCACACCTGGCCCGTTGCCATGGCGCCCGCCAGATCCGTGGAGCCCACACCGGTGGCGAAAGCGCCCAAGGCGCCGTACGTGCAGGTGTGCGAGTCGGCACCGATGACCACATCGCCCGGGCCGACCAAGCCCATCTCCGGGAGCAGGGCATGCTCGACTCCTACGCGCCCCACGTCATAGAAGTGTGTGATGCCGTGACGGGCCGAGAACTCCCGCATCTGCTTCACGAGCTGCGCCGTCTTGATGTCTTTGTTCGGCGTGAAGTGATCGGGGATGAGCGCGATGCGCTCAGGGTCGAAGACCGTGTCGAAGCCGGCCTTCTCGAACTCGTCGATGGCGACAGGGGCGGTGATGTCGTTGCCTAGGCAAAAATCGACCCGGGCCATGATCAGATCGCCAGGCTCCACAGTGTCACGACCGGCCGCCCTGGCCAGGATCTTCTCGGTGATGGTCATCGCCATGGTCGGTCGGTCCTCCAGTCCTATGCAGCGATACGCCTACTTCGGAAGTCCTAGATTGTATCAGCCGCTGCGGACCGCCTACCAAGCCCCGGCGAACGGGTGGGAATGGGCACTGGGTTGGATATGGGCGTTCGGGGAGATAATGCTCCGTAGCAGCCCCGCGCCACTCCGGCCCTTCGTGAGACATTCCTCATCCTTCTCTCACGTGGGCTTCATGAGAAACGAGGAGACTCGGAGGCGGAAGTCGCAGCGGATGCCCTGCTCCCGTGAGCTAGGAACACAGTACGCCTGGAGGCGGCCCATGACCGAACGCCTTATGAAGCGCGCCCTGACCGCAGTCGCGATCATGGCTGCCGCTATGCTCACTCTTCTTGCTGTAGGGGGGCTCTTCGCTATCAGCGAGGGGCCCAACGCGGGATCGCTGCCCGTGCTTCTCACGTCGATCGCCCCGGCGGAAGCCAACCCTAGACCGGGGAACGTCACCGCTTTCTCCACCTCGTTCGCGGACCCGTTCCCACCGGCCCGCGCGCCGGAACATGATCCGGCACAGGAGCCCGAGCAAGAGCCCGAACCAGGGCCTGCGTCCATGACAGCAGCGGCTCTTCCGGCTGGTGCGTCAATCGAGGGCGATCGGACCACTGGCGCCCCCGAGACGAGTCTGCCACCGCGCCCACCTTCCGCGGACTTTGTGCCGGACAAGCTCACGCCGGGCGGCGAGCGAACCAGTGAGGGCACCTCGACCATCCGTGTCACCACCGCCCCCGTCGCCTCCGCCGCGGGCACCACCACGACGAGCGCAAAGCCGTCAACGGCGAGCACGAGGCCGGTGACGACCACGACGTCCCGCGCGAAGGAAACGTACACGAGCACCGGGTCTGAATCGCGCGACGATGAACACGACCACGAGGTCATCCGTCCCAAGATCCGCGAGACCGATAGCAAAAGCCGCGAGACGCACGACGATGGCAAGGACTGAGCCGTGAGAATACTGCTGGTGGAAGACGAGGATCGCATCGCGTCTTTCGTCACGAGGGGGCTTGGATCAGAAGGTCATGCCGTGGAACGCGCTGCGACGGGGCGCGATGCCATCGGACTCGTGCAGTACGAGACCTACGATCTCGTACTGCTCGATCTACTTCTGCCCGACTCCAACGGACGGCAGGTCCTTCGAGCTCTGAGGGCCCACGATCAGTCGACACCCGTGCTCGTGCTGAGCGCACTGGGCGAGGTGGAGGACAAGGTCGAGTTGCTGGACAGTGGGGCGAACGACTACCTCACAAAGCCCTTCGCCTTGGCCGAGCTCTCGGCCCGCATCCGGGCCCTCACGCGTCAGGACCAAGAGCGTTCCGACACCATCAAGGTGGGGACCTTGACCTTGGACACCCGGGCGCGCACCGTAGTGCGAAGCGACCTGAAGGTCCGTCTCACCACGCGAGAGTTCACCCTCCTCGAGTACTTGATGCGCCACCCCGGGCAGGTACTGAGTCGCGAACAGCTGTTGCAGGCCGTCTGGGGTGCCACCTACCACACGTCAAGCAATGTGGTGGACGTGTACGTGCGTTACCTCCGCAAGAAGCTGGACATCCCGGGAGTCGACTCGCCCATCGAGACGGTACGCGGAGCCGGATATCGTGTTCGCAGTGACTAGACGGCTCTCGGCGAGCGCCCGGGTGGCCCTCGCCGTCACCTTGGTGCTCGCGTTGGGCTCCCTCCTCCTGACCAGTGTGGGATACATCCTCCTGAGCCGCCGGCTGGCATCGGACCTCGACCGCACTCTCATGCAGGAGTCCTCAGCCTTCGTAGCCGCTCTTCAGACCGCCCCGGCCTACTCGACAGGCGACCTCGAGGAAGCTACGCGCGCCTATCTGACCGGACGCGTGGGCGGTGGCACTGAGTCCGCCGCCATCCTCCTGGTGCGCTTCTCCGGCGGCAAGGTGATCTCCAACTCCTCATTCCCACTGGAGGATGCCCCCGATAACTCGATCGGAACCGATGAAGGTCACCCCATCCGCCGGTTCGCGACTCTCGTCTTCGAAGGCGACGAATACCGCACCGCCACCGTGCCTGTGCTCGACACCGACGGGCAGGCCGTAGCGACATTCCAAGCCGCCCTACCGACCGCACCCACGAAAGAGGTGGCGGCGGCTCTGTTGAGGACCCTGCTGATCGCCAGCATCCTGGTGACCACCGTGGGCGCGAGTCTCTCGGCGTGGGTGGCTCGCGCCAGCCTGGGACCGCTGCACCAGGTAGCGAAGACGACTCAGACCATCACCCAATCTTCACTCTCCCAGCGCGTGGACTACGATGGGCCGGAGGACGACGTCGGTCTCATGGTGACCGCTCTCAACGACATGCTCGACCGACTGGAGAACGCGTTCGCCGAGCAGAAGCACTTCACAGCGGACGCCTCCCACGAACTACGGACGCCCCTCACGATCATCCGAGGTCACCTCGAGGTGATGGGCATGGAAGCCGAGCTCGTCCCGTCGCAACAGGAATCGCTCGTGTTGGTGATGGACGAGCTTGAGCGCATGAGCCGGCTGGTGGACGACTTGCTCTCCCTGGCCCGCTTGGACGCCGGAGCGATGCGACCTTTCGGACCGCTCGACCTGAGCGAACTGGCCGAAGAGGCCGTCACCCGCGCTCGCGGGCTCGCTCCCCGCGAGTTCACGCTGGAGCGAGCCGAGAACGCATCTGTGCGCGGCGACCGGGACATGCTTCTGCAGGCCTTGCTGAACCTACTCAGCAACGCGGTCAACGCGACCGCCACCGGCGGCTCTATCGACGTCCGCTGCACGATCGACGGAGGGATGGTACGCGTCCAGGTGAAGGACGACGGACCAGGGGTGCCGGACTCCGATCTGCCCCGAGTGTTCGATCGCTTCTACCGGAACCGCAATTCGCGAGACGCGCAAGAAGGCGGCGGAAGCGGGTTGGGGCTCACGATCGCCGCCCGCCTCGCGCTCCGCCACGGAGGAAGGCTTGCCGCGGCGAACCACCCCGCGGGCGGAGCGGTCTTCACGCTTGAGTTACCCTTGCGGCGCGATCGCGCCCTCGAGGCGGCCGGACGAGACAGACAGAGCGGCAAGCGAAAGAGCCCCGTTCGCGGGCACTGAACCATCACGATTCGAACCTCCCGCTCCCGCCGGCCCGCTCCCGCCGGCCCACGCGCGACTGACACCCCGAGCTGAGAGAAGTCTCACAGGCCTCCAACGTTCTTCTCACGTCGGCACGCAATTATTATGCCGCACCCTGCTTCCCCGAGAAGGAGAAGAAAGCGTGAGATGGAAACGTGCACTGCTGTTCTTGCCCCTCGTGCCGGTCGCGGGCATGATGGCCACAGCATCATTGAACCCGCCGACTGAGACCGCGAAGAGAAGGCGGAACCTACCGGGCGTGGCGGAACCGATCGCAGCGCCGCCTGCCCCGCCTGCCCCACCTTCGCCGCCCACCGGTCGCCGGAACGGAAGACGGAAGCGCGCGCTGCTCTTCCTGCCGCTCATCCCGGTCGCCGGTCTTGTGATCCTGTCGTCTTTGGCCCCGGCAGCCCAATCTGTGCCAGGATATTCGAGCGCGTGCAGCGGCTGTCACAACTCTGACGCAACCGTGAGCATATCCACCTCGCTGCAGAGCCAGACCGCCACAACTGCCACGTTCGCGATCTCTGGTTCCACGGCCCACAGCAACGGCGAGGGCTGGGGCGCGTTCTCCAGTGGTGGAGGCAAAGTGGCGAGTGGCTCCGGCCCGGGAACCCTCACCGTGCCGGCGGACGGCGCCTCGTACACCGTGTATTGGGTCGACAGCACCAACAGCACCCTGAATGGCTCCGCCTCCTCCGTGGTGACGGCGCCGATGCCCACCACGTCCACCACGGTGCCTCCCACCACGTCCACCACGGTGCCGCCGACTACGACGTCGACGACGGTCCGTCCCACCACGACAACGACGGTCGGCCAGGACGACGAGCACGAGGACGACGAGTATCAGGACCGTGAGCACGAGGACCGCGGACCCGAGCATGAGGGTAGCAAGAGCAAGGACCATCACGACAACGGCATGCGCGACCTGGAGAAGGAAAAGGCCAGGTTCGAGAGATCCGGTCGGGACCGCCACTAGGCACGGCCGTCAGCACTACACGAACCACACCAACACCCGGACCCCCGCGCGAAGCCGCCCCAAAGGCGGCTTCGCGTCATCTGAGCCGGGGCCCGGGGGCCCAGAGATGCGCACGCGCGGTCGTTGGTACACTGACCGGATGACCATGCGTACGCGACCCCGACACCCCGCCGCCCCCACCCTCGACGTCACCGGGGCGAGTCCTCCCGCCACGCGCGAGGACTCGAGCGGTCGAGGCTCGCGCATCGGCACACTATTGCGACGGTCGGCGGTAGTCGCGGCCGGGGCGATCCTCGTCGCGATCACCGGAACGGTCGCCGCCAACGCCTATGTGGTCGCCCGGGGAGGCGCGTACGTGGTGCCCTCCGTGGACCAGGCTCCCTCCGCCCAGGTGGCGATCGTCCTGGGCGCCAGTGTCGGGGCCGACGGCCGGCCTTCGCCGATGCTGGCCGACCGTCTGCAGACCGGCATCGAGCTCTACGAGTCGGGCAAAGTCAGGAAGCTGCTGCTGAGCGGCGACCACGGCACTGTCCCCTACGACGAGGTCAACGCCATGCGGACCTACGTCATGGAACATGGCGTGCCACCCGAGGACGTGTTCATGGACCATGCCGGCTTCAGCACCTTCGAAACCATGTACCGGGCCCGCGACGTGTTCGTGGTGGAGGACGCCCTGGTGGTCACCCAGCAGTTCCACTTGGACAGGGCCGTGTACACGGCGCGAGCGTTGGGCCTGCAGGTCACGGGAGTCCCGGCCGACCTCCGCCCCTATCGCGGCTTGGATCGACTACGGATACGCGAATGGTTCGCGCGCTGCAAAGCCGTACTCCAACTGCACGTGCTGGGTTCCGAGCCCCGGTTCCTCGGGCCGGCGATACCGATCACGGGGGACGGTCGCGCGACCGTGGACTGAGACTGCGTCTGTCCGTCCGCCGGGGTGGGTATACTCGAAACCTCACCGGCAATGCCTACCGCGGAGAGCGCATGTCCATCGATGGCATCACGTTCGACTTCTGGAACACCCTCTATACCGATTCCCATCTCGCACCCGACGAGGGATCCCGCGCCCTCAGGCTCGCGGTGTTGAGCGAGGCGGTCCAAGCCTGTGGCGATGGTACGCCGGACGTCGAAGCACTCAGGCTCGCCCAGCACACGAGCTTCGACTCGTACTTGGACGCATGGCGATCCGGACGCCACTACGGTGCCTACGACCACGTGCTCCACGTCCTCGAGCAATTCGGCCTCGAGCCGTGCAACGGCATCGCTGAACGCACCGCGCTGCGCATCGAAGAACTCGGGGCCCACGTCACCCTGCGTCTGCTCCCGGGGGCGGCTGAGGCGATCCCCGCTTTGGCCGCGGGGGGAGTCAAGATGGGTCTGATCTCCGACACAGGTCTCACTCCCGGGCGGATTCTGACGGGATTCCTCGAACGCGACGGCCTCCTCGACTACTTCTCGAGCCTCACGTTCTCAGACGAGACCGGCTACCCCAAGCCCGACCCACGCATGTTCGAGAAGACCCTGGCCGAGATGGGGGTGCTCCCCGGGCACGCGCTTCACGTCGGCGACACGCCCCGCACCGATATCGCCGGTGCCCTCGGCATGGGCATGCGCGCGGTGCGGTTCGCGGCTGTGAACGACCACGAGGACCCGCCGAGCGCCGACGCGGTCATCCGCGACCACCAGGAACTGCTGCCGTTGGTGGCCCGCTTCTAGGCACGGCGGGTGCAGCGGCACACGGAACGCACCGCGCCTCAGGTTCGCGCAGGCACCACCAGAAGCAACAGCCCGGCGGCGGCTAGTGCCGTGCCCGCTCCCACCCAGAACGGAGCGGCCGGCGATACCCGATCCCAGAGAACACCCGCCAGCACACTGGCCGGCAGTGCCGTGACGCCGGCCACCGCATGGTAGGCCCCGAAGGCAGTGGCACGCCGCTCCACCGGCGCGAGTTCAGCGAGTAGAGCCCGCCCGGTTCCGTCGGCGACACCCATGTAGACACCGTACAGGGCGAACAACACCCATACGTGCCCAGGGCGGTCGGCCGCCCCCAGCCCCGCTTGAGTGGCCGCGAAGAGAAGGTATCCGAGGGCCAGCACGGAACGCCGACCATATCGGTCGGCCAGGAGCCCGGCCGGCACCGACAGCGCAGAGTAGACCAGATTGAACAACAGGTAGGCCAAGGGGATGAATGCGGCCGCAAGCCCCAGGTCCTGGGCACGCAGGATCAAGAATGCGTCGGAGAAGTTGCCCAGCGAGAAGAGCCCCGTCACCGCGAGATATCCCAAGAGGGGACCACGAAGCCGGGCCACCTTGCGACGTATCCCCCAGCCGGAGCCGGAGTCGGCGGCGTCATGGGCGGACGCGCCTCCAGGCCCATCTGCGGAGCGATCCGCCGAGCCCCCGCGAACCCGCCGGTTCGCAGGCACGCGCCGTTCCTTGATGAAGAAGACAACGACGGCAACGGCCAGAAGGCCCGGGATCAGGCTCAGCCAGAAGACGGCGCGGTAGCCACCCGGCCGAGCGGTCAGCACGAGGAACGCCACTGCCGGGCCGAGCACGGCTCCGAACTGGTCCATCGCCCTGTGGAAGCCGAAGCTGCGTCCCAGGTTCTTCGTGGTGCTGGAGTCGGCGATGATGGCGTCGCGCGGGGCCGTGCGCACACCCTTCCCCGCGCGGTCCACGAACCGCGCTCCCAGTACGTGCCCCCAGGTGCCCGCGAGAGCAAGGCCGATCCGACTTATGGCCGAGATGCCGTACCCCGCGCCCATGAGCGCCTTGCGGCGCCCGATGTGGTCGCTATACCAGCCGGAGCCTACCTTCACCAAGCTCGCTGTGGTCTCGGCGATCCCCTCGATCAGCCCGATGAGCGACTTGTTGACACCGAGCACCGAGGCGAGGAACAGCGGCACGAGCGGATAGACCATCTCCGAACTCATGTCCATGAAGAACGACACCACGCCCGCGACGAACACGTTCCGCCGCAGACCGAAGATGTCGCGTTCTGAGGCATCTTCGGGTTCCAGGTGCCCGGTCCGCGGTGCGCCGTCGACGCCGGGGGAGTTGTCGACGCCCGGGGGGCCGCTCATCAGGACCCGCCTCGGTCAACTCCCCCGCCCGGAGTCCCAGGGGCGTCTGGTTTCGCGTCGGCACCCGGTGAAGTCTCCGCGCCGGGGACCCCTTCGACCAGGCGGATGCGACTCGCCGACATGGGCACCCCCTGCGCGCTCATCGCCTTGAAGGCCTGCTCGCGCAGCGCCGCACCCAGCTTCCAGGCGTCGGGCTGATCGGCGGCCCAAGCGGTCAGGCGCACGGAGATCCCGGAGTCGTCGGTATCCACCACCTCGACCTCAGGCTGAGGCTCAGGAATCAGCAGAGGATGAGCGCGAGCGAGATCCAGCAGGGTCGCCCGCACGGAGTCGATGTCCGCCGAGAAGTCAAGTCGCATCACGATACCGGCCGCCATGCGCGCATCGTGCAGCGTGTAGTTCTTGATCACCTTGTTCGACAGGAACTGGTTGGGGATCACGATACGCCGGTTGTCCCAGGTCTTCAGCGAAGTGTAGAACAAGCCGATCTCCTCGACCTGACCATACTCGTCTTCCACGCGCACCCGGTCGCCGAGTCTCAAGGGCTGCACGAAGGCGATGATCACGCCCGAGATCAGGTTGGCGGCGGTGGTCTGGCTGGCGAACCCGAGGGCGATGCCCACCAGGCCCGCCGACGCGAACATGGCCACGGAGATCCTCCGCAATATGCCTACGTCGAGCACATACAGGGCCAGCCCCAGGCCCAGGAACACGATACCGGCCGCCGCCAAGCGCTCGATCATGGCGAACCGGGTGCGGGCGCCGGCATCGAGCTCTGCCAGACGGCGGTGCGCCAGGAACCGGGCGACGGCACGCCTCATCAGTCGGATGAGCAGCCACGCCCCGACGAGGATGACGATCGCGATACCCACGTTGATCGCGGTGGCGCGATGCTCGGCCAGAAAGTCGACCACCACGGTTAGGCCTCGGCTCCGTTGAAGATCTCGGAGGTCATCATGCAGGGCCTTCGTCCGAGCCCTCGCCAGCGGCCTCCGGGCCGGTTGCCTTCGCGGCGCCGGTCTGCTGAGCGCGGCCGCTTCTGGCCAATGCTCCCGGTTTGCGGCGCAAGAAGACGACCATGATGCCCACCACGACCACGAACGCAACCACCAAGGCGATCGCCGCCCCAAGCTGAGAGGCGGGCACGTCGATGAACTGCTCGGTCTGGGCCATCAGGATGACCGGCACCTCGATGTCGAGCTTCGCCTTGTCGGCCAACTCCTGCGTGAACGACATGTATTTCAGTTCCGCCACCACTTTGGCCTCGCCGGAGACCCCTTCGGGCCAGGCGAACTCGATCACTTCGTCGAGCGCACCCATCGGCGGAACCCGGTGATCGGAGTAGATGGAGGCAGCGAACCACACCGGTACGTGATCGTGGTTGCCCGACTCGTCGGCGAAGACGGTATGGTACTCCACCTTCCCAAGCTCCACCGGGTCGCCCGAACTCCCGATCGCCTTCACCTCGAGCCACATGCGTCGCGTATCCGTGAGCCCCGTGGGCAGGTAGTGACCGGCACCCACGTTCTTTACTCTGACGAGTGCTTTCACGGCGTCGCCCGCCTTCACGCCCCCCTCGGGCACCCCCTCGACCGTCAACTCGAGGGCAGCGGCGCCCTTGAGCCTCTCTTCGGCAGCATCGCGCTTGCCGAAGACGGCGTTCGCTCCCGTGAAGTCCATGTCGTACACCACGTCGCGCTCGGGGCCGAAGATAGCGACCGGACCGGAACCCGGGGTCGAGGGACCCGCGCCCGGCGTCATGTGACAGTCTTGGCACTGCACCCCGAGGTCGGCCCAGCCGCTTTCCTTCCACTCCGTGTACGTTGCTTCGAGAGCCAATCCGTTCAGGGGATGGTTGACGTCGTGGCAGCTACCGCAGAAGTCGGACGAAGTATGGAACTCCGAGAAGGCGGTGTCGTGGCCCGGCGATACCGAGTCGGAGTAGGGGCCTCGCTTGGTCAGTCCAGGGTCGCTCTCGAATGAGGAGTTGCCCGGCCAATCATCAGACGGACCGGCGACCGTGTGACAGAAGTCGCAGGTGACTCCCTCCTTCGCGATGTCCGACAGCGCGCTGCCGTCGGACGCTCCGCCCGGAGGAGACGTCTCACCCAGCATGTCGCCTATCGGCGTGTGACACTTGAGGCAGAACGGCCCCACAAGGCCGCCGGTCTGCTCGTCGGCCAGGGCCACTTCATACAGATAGAGAGGATCGACGGCCGCCTGCGAGTGCATCGTGCCGCGGAACTGCTCGTAGAGGGTGTCGTGGCAGTACCCGCACACTTGCGGAGGCTGCCATTCGTCCGAGAGCCTTTGATCCTGGGCGCGGGCGACACCAGGCGTCGCGAGCACGATCGCAGTCAGCGCGAGGAGGGCCGCAACACGAAGACCGGCCCGGGTGGCTACGCCCGTGACCTTCGCGGCGGACTCCTTGGACTTCTCGATCATTCGGAAGGCCTCCCATGCACGAGCGACCCGAGGGCCCACTCTATCCTGATGCCCGATCCGTCAACCTACAGTGGGCACCACGTCGGCCGCGGCTTGCGCGGCGGTTTCGCGCGGCGGTTTCGCGCGGCTAGTATAACCACCGGCGGTTCGCTCAGAAACCCCGCCACGCAGCCGGCATCGCCTCAGCTGCGCCGGAACACACGCCGATCACGTGAGCACATAAGCTGCACGGCGTGTCGTCCCGAGAAGAGCACGGGCGGCACCCCGCCCCCAGGCATGACCCATTGGCCGGCCATGTAGAAGCCGTCAAGGCCGGGGAGAGTGCGCTCCACGGTGCGGGTCAACACCTCGGGAACCGGCACCCACCCTTCGAACGCGCCGCGTTCGTTCCGCGTGTAGCGCCAGGTGGTGTGTGGGGTGGCCACATCGACGACGTCCACCAGTGCACGCAGCCCCGGGTAGTGCCGCTCGAGCCGGTCGAGTACGGCCTCGGAGACCCGCTGTTTCTCGGCCTTGTACGCGGGACGGTCTCGCCGCAGTCTCGTCCAGTGGTCGTAGTCGCTCTCGAACTCCACCTGGATCACCCCCTGGCCGGGGGGCGCGAACGCGTCTCCGTAGTCAAAACACCGGGCCCACATACCCTCGACCACGCGATCCCCCACGTTCAGCGGATCTTCCAAGCGGTACGCGCTGAGCGGCGGTTCGCCCTGGAATGTGCGACGCACGCCTACCGACACCATGACAAGCGGATCGAACAGCCTCCACTCACGGTAGCGCCGCACGATGCGGTCGTTCACGTAGCGCCCTTTGAGCATGTCGAAGATCGTGCTGCGGCCGTCGGCGGCCGAGATCACCGCATCTGCGCGGTGTTCGCTTCCATCGACCATCCGAACGCCCACCGCCCGGTCGTGCTCCACGAGGATCTCCTCCACGGTCGCCCCATAGATCACCTCGCCGCCCAGCTCGAGGTAACGGCGCTCCATCGCCCCCACGAACGACCGACATCCATCCTTGAGCAAGGCAAGCTGTCCGTCGGCCAGCATGGCCAGCAGCATGGACACGAACCAAACAGGCACGTCGGGCATGAAGAGATTCCGAACAACCCATCGAACCCACGGGTCATCGATGCCCTCAGCGAACTCGGCGACCGGGCGGCCCATGGGGCCGAGCATGTGGCGCAAGAGCCCCCTCATCTCCCAGAGGTCGCGGGCGGTGTGGTGGAAGCGGGTGAGTTCGGGTGGGCGCTCCATGCCCGTTGTGGCAAAGCCTCCGCCCCGCAGCGCATCGGCCCCCTTCACCAGGCGAGCCACAACGGCTCGGTCGTTCGCGTTGCCACCGCGCGGGCCACCCGAACCGCCCAGCGAGACGGCGGGGTTAGGCGGGCCCGTCAGGTCATCGACCAGCCGCTCGATGTCCGGCCCCACCACCACGCGGCGGCCGGTGGCCTCGTCGACGTACTCGGCGAAGGCGTCCATGTCCACGAGGCGCACGTCGGGGAAGATGCCCAATTCCTCATAGAGCTCGTACGTGGGCTGACCCGGCCGGTGACCCATCAGGAAATGGATACCGCCGTCGAACAAGTAGTCCTTGCGGGTCCACCAGGCCGCCACACCGCCGGGTTGGGAGTGGTGTTCCACGATCAGGGTGTCGTAGTCGTTCGATCTTGCGTACACGCCGGCCGAAAGCCCAGCGAGCCCGGCTCCTATCACGATCACAGATCCCGGCATGATCGACGCCCACCTCCGTCAGAATCGAAGCCTGCCTCCGGGAGCACCCGCCGTCCATCAAAGCCGACAAGATCCCGCCTAGAGTAGATGCTCCCGCCCTCAGGGTAACATGAGGAACGATCGTGACCGAGGCGACTCTAGACAGGAGATGCCAGTGGCGTGACTGCTGCCGACGACAAGCTCAAGGAGTACCGCGAGAAGCGCGACTTCGCGCGAACGGCCGAACCGTCGGGCGGGGTGATCGAACCGAGCGAAGACCACAGACTCCTCTGCGTTCAGAAGCACGCGGCCACCGCCCTCCACTACGACTTCCGCCTCGAGCTCGATGGCGTCTTGAAGTCGTGGGCGGTGCCGAAGGGTCCTTCGCTCGATCCCGCCGACAAGCGTCTCGCGGTGATGACCGAAGACCATCCCTTGGACTATGGCGACTTCGAGGGAGTGATCCCCGCCGGCGAATACGGTGGTGGCGCGGTGGTCCTGTGGGACACCGGGTGGTGGGAGCAGGATCACACCCGTGAGAAGAAACCTCGCGAAGGCGGCCCCTCCACTCCCGCTGAACACCTGGCAGCGGGCGAGCTCAAGATCATCCTCCACGGCGAGAAGCTCAAGGGCAGTTGGACCCTGGTGCAGATGAAGGGTCGAGGGGAAAGGAACTGGTTGCTGATCAAACACCGCGACGAGGCTTCCCGGCCGGGCTACGACCTCGTCACCGAAGCTCCTCTGTCGGTGCTGAGCGGCCGCGGCGTCGAGGAGGTGCTCGAAGGCACCCCGCCGGTTCCAGGGTCCCGCATCGCCGAGGGCGGCGGCTCCCCCCCGGTCAGCCCCGCTGCCGACGACGCCGGCTGACTGCCGCGCACGGAACGGCCCCTTCTTGACGGCACCTTCTCCATCGCGGGGAAGCGCATCACGTTCACCCACACCGACAAGCTGTACTTCCCCGCGGAGGGGATCACGAAGGGTGAGGTGCTGGCCTACTACCACGAGGTCGCGCCGGTACTGCTCCCCCACCTCCGCGACCGTCCCCTCACCCTCGAACGCTACCCCGAGGGCGTCGAAGGGGGATCGTTCTACCAGAAGAACGCCCCCGCCCACTACCCCGAGTGGCTCCGCACGTACTCGAAGGCGTACCGTCATTCGGAGCGGGTCGTGCACCACCCACTGGTGGACGACGCGGCCGATCTGCTCTACCTGGCGAACCTGGGCGTGCTCACCTTCCACACGTTCCTTTCGCGTACCACCGACATCGAGCACCCCGACCTGTTGGTGATAGACATCGACCCGCCCGCCGACCCGGGCAGGGACTCCGTGGTGCAGTCGTTCGCAAAGGCGCGTGAGGCCGCCCAGATCCTCAGGGCCGAACTCGCCCGGGCCGGTCTCGATCCGCTGGTGAAGACCTCCGGCAAGCGCGGCCTACATCTCGCACTGCCTCTGGACGGTACGCTCGGCTTCTCCGAGGCACGCGACGTGCTCTCCGGTCTCTTCGAGAAAGCAGTCGCGTTGCACCCGGAGTTCCTCACGCGTGACGTCGCAAAAGGCAAGAAGAGGTCGCGCGTGTACCTTGACGCGCTCCGCATGGCCCTCGGTGCGACAGTCGTAGCGCCCTATTCCGTCCGCCCCACGCCGGTGGCTTCCGTGTCCATGCCGTTGACCTGGGAGGAGCTGGAGCGATTGGACGACCCATACCTGTTCACCGTTCGTACCGCCGGAGAGCGAGTAACTGCCGTGGGAGACCTCTGGGCACCAGTGCGGCCGTCCCAGTGAAGGGGCAACGTTACGCACCGGACAACGCGGGGAACAAGACAACTCGACCACGATACACACGGGGGCGAGTCCTCCCCAGAAAGGCGAGTCCATGAGAGTCCTGATCTCCGGAGCCACCGGTTTCATGGGCAGATCGATTTCCGGGCACGTGCTGGGAGCCGGGCACACGGTGAGGGCGATGAGCCGCTCCGCCGAGAAAGCGGCCGGTAGGTTCGAGGCGCTATCCGAGTCGGCCGCGGCCATGTCCGAGGGTCGACTCGAGTTCGTGACCGCCGATGTCACTCAGTCGGCTTCGCTCTTGGCAGCGGTGGAGGGCGTGGACGTCGTCATCCAGTGCGCGCAGTTCCCCGGCGCGCCGATAGAGGATGCGCGCCGTGGCCTCACCTACATGCAGGTGGACCGCGGGGGCACCCTCAACCTGCTTGCCGCGATCGCCACCGTCTACCGCGCACAGACCGCGGGCGTGGGGATGACCCGGTTTCCCAACGGCGCGCCTCGTTTCTTCTACTTGAGCGGAGTCACCGTCTCGAAGAACGCGACGAAGACCTGGGACCGGGCCAAGTGGCAAGCCGAGAGCGCGATCAGAGGGAGCGGGCTCGAGTGGGCGATCGTTCGATCGAGCTGGGCTTTCGGTCCCGGCGACGAATCCCTGAATCGCATCCTCGGTTTCTCGGACATCCTGCCGTTCGTGCCCATCTTCGGAGACGGCACCGAACTCCTCACGCCTGTGTTCGTGGAGGATGTGGGCAGGCTGTTCGCCCGATTGGTCGACGACCCGGAAGCTGCGCGAGACGCCACTCTGCCGCTCGGAGGACCTGAGACCATCACGATGAACGAGTTCATCAGCGCGGCTTTGGAGGCGATGGGGAGGCGGCGTCCGATCTTGCACGTACCGAAGCTGCTCGGCAAGATCCCGGCCGCGGTGCTTCAATTCCTGCCCAGTCGCCCACTGTCACCGGGTGCCGTGGATTTCACATCTCAGGGCGGTGTCGCCGACCCCGGGCCGATCTTGGCACGCTTTCCCGATTTCAAGACCACCCCCACGCGGGAAGCACTTGCGGGCTACCTGGGGGAAAGCGGCAGGGAATCCACAACCTAGGGACGTAAGTAGGCGCCCAGCGCGGCCTTCCGCGTCCGGGCGCCAAACCCCCCATGCATGTCCCTTCCCCCATCAGGACAGCAACCGAAACCGACGATACCTTTTTTCGACCCCAGCTGTCAACCGGAACACGCCCGCGCCGGTTTCCCCAAAGGCCCAGGCGGCAACAGTAGGGAAGACAGACGAAGGGTATGGCGGCGACCCGCCGAGGAGTGGTCGCCTAGACGATCACTACCATCGCAAAGGAACGAGGCCCTGACATGGCAGACGAGGATACCGAGCGACTGAAACGCAGCATCGTGGACAAGGAAGCCTACTTGGCGGAACTCCGCGCTTCGCTACCAGCCCACACGATACGGCCGCATCAGCTCATCGAGATCGAGGATACCGAGGAGATCATTGCCGACCTTCAGGCGGAGCTTACGAAGCTTGCCCCCGAGGCGTGAGGCTAGCACCCGGAGAGCTGGGCTAGCGCCCCAAGGGTGAGGCTAGCGCCCGAAGATCCTCGGGAGGAACACACGGGGAGATGTGCGAGAGCGCTCACGTTCCTCATCGAGTTCACTCTGGGTCGCCCATAGCTGCACTCTGAGGTCTTGCAGCCGCTCCTCGTAGTGCCGCTCGGCATTCTCCAGCGAGCTCTCCGCCACTTCGGAGCGGATCCCCAGTCGCAGGACCTCCTCCTCAAGCTCCTTGACCCGCTCGACGAGCTGCTGATGCAACCGGGTGCGGAGGGAGGCGACGCGTTTGCCCACATACGGTCGGCGTTCGCCGGATCTCCCGAAGAAGTCGAGCGTTTCGTCCGTCGCCCGGAGGGGCTCCTCGACCACACGACCTCGAGGCGAGGTGCTCCCAGCGCCGTTGGCCGATGGTTCCCTGCGCCCGGGAGCAACGGGACGTCTCGGGGCTCCGACTGACGAAGAAGGCGGTCGGACTTCCGGCGCCGCGGGCGCCACGGGAGCCGCCGGCGGCGTTGGAGCCGCCTGCCTGGCCGGCGGTACCGGATGCGTCTCTCCGGCAGGCGGCGCGGGCGGCACTGGCGGTACTGGGGGCCGCTCAGGCACCGGTGGCACCGGCGTCTGGGTCAGTGGACGTTCGGTGCTCTTCGCACCATCGGGGTGCCGCGATGCTCCGGATGGATCCGGCACAGCGATATGTAGCGAACCATCTTCCCTCGCCCGATCGGCAAGCCGAGCATCGACCAAGTGTTGCAGCTCTTCCTGAAGGCGGTTCCACTCATCGGGTCGCGCGCCCTTGTCTATCACTTCCAGTCCCCCAACGCATGACATAGCGACTGTGTTTCACTGAATGGCGAAATCGTGCCACGCACCGTACTGTACCCCAGATGCGGGTCGCGGCACACCGACCCTTGCGGGCCGGACTCACACGCTGGTTTCCGGCCTGATCTGAGGCGAGTCGCCGCCGCGTCCTTCCAGCTTCGGCTCTTCTGGTGTTCCTGCAGGGGTGGCGACGGCAGCCGAAGGCACGACGGCCACCGACTCTTCGGAGGCACCTCCTTCGGTCTCCTCGACCTGGTCGCCTCGCCCGCTCGGCTCTGGGGGCGCTCCCGGCTCTTCCGGTCCGCTCTCCTCGGTGAGCTTGCGGTGCACGTAGAGGCCGACCACTCTGGCGGTAGCCATCACCGGCACGGCAAGATACGCCCCTAGGATGCCGGCCACGCTCGCGCCCGCCATGATGCCCACGATGATCACGATGCCGGGGAGCTCCACGCTCCTCCCCATGATCCGCGGCTGCAGCACGGTCGACTCGATCTGCTGAAGGCCGAGATAGCAGCCGAGCACGATGAGGGCAAAGGCCAGGTTCCCCACTCCGAGATGCTCCGAGCCCTGGATCAAAGCCATGAGTACCGCCAGCCCCCCGGCCACCAAAGCTCCGATGCTGGGCACGAGATCCATGACGCCGGCCATGATCCCGACGATCAGGGCACTCGGAAGCCCAAGGCCCCACATCACCAGGCCGACCGCGAGACCAAAGAGGGTCACCATGAGCAGCTGTCCTCGGAAGAACGCGCGCCAGACACGAACCACCTGACACTGAAGCTCCTCGAGTTCGGGCCGATGCCGGGAAGGGACGAGACCCCAGGCGCTTGAAGCCAAACGAGGCCCATCGCTTACGAGGTACAGGCTGTATATGAGCGTGAGGAAAAGGGTGAGCAGCAGCCGACCGAGCGAGGAAGCGAACCCGGCGAGGGCTCCGGCGGTAGTCGATAGGATGCTGTCGATCGAACCGAAGAGATCCTGCCCCGAGGGCAGGAAGTCCACGACTGCCGACGGCTCGAGCTTCGCCTGGAAGGAATCCACGTATGGCCCGAGGCCGAGCTCATAGCCACCCAATTTGAAAGACCGCAGCGACTCCGAGGTCGTACGCAACCACTTGAGCGCCCCAGCGACAGCATCGTCCACGTTGAAGCGCACCTGACTGAATTGGTCCACGAGGATCGGCGCCAGAACCATGACCGCTACCAGGAAAAGGGCGAGCACAAGCACCAGCACAACGAGTCCGGCGATCGCCCTCGGCAGGCGCAGACGCCGGTTGAGATACGACACCAGTGGCTCGATCAAGAACGCCAGCACGCCGGCCATCACCAGAGGTGCCAGCACGCCCCTCGCGGCGTAGACCATGAGGAAGACCGCCCCGACGAGCATGAAGCCGATCGCGCGACGCGTATATTCGCTCCATATGCCGTTCATGGTGATCGAGCCTACCGCATGCGCTCGTCGGCCAACAGCCCGTCGAGCACTCCCGAAAGATCGGCCAGCGTTTCCAGGACGAAATCGGGCCGTGCTACACCCGGACGGTCAAGATCGGCGCGCGCGGTCACGCCGGTCAACACGAGCGCGGAGCGCATCCCGGCGGCGGCCGCCATTCCGATATCGGTGTCGAGGCGGTCGCCTACGAAGAGCACGGCGGCCGGGTCGCCGCCGGCCTCGTCTACGAGCGCGCGGGCGAGCCCGAGGTGCGGCTTACCGATGACCAGTGGCTCCTGCTGTGACGCCACCGCGATCGCCGCCACGATCGCCCCACCCCCCGGGAGCACGCCACCTTCCACCGGGAAGGTAGCATCGGCGTTGGTGGCGATGAAGTGTGCTCCGCCTCTGATCGCGGCCTGCGCGGCCGCCAGAGTGGCGTAGTCGAACCCGACGTCCAGACCCACCACGACCGCCACCGGCACGTCCGAATTCGCCGTTATGTCCGGAGGCGCTGGGATGCCCGAGGGCTGAGGAGTCTCCGACTGCGGCGCGGCCCCGGGGGCCTGTGTGGCGCTCCGCACGGGGCGCGGCTCCAGTCCAGCGTCGCGCAGTTCCGCCACGAGGCCGTCGCCGCCGACGACCAGCACGGAGGCACCTTCGCCGAACTCAGCACGCAGGTACGAGGCAGTCGCGGCGGCCGAGGTGAGCACCATTCCGGGCTCCGCGGGCAGCCCGAGGCTCTCCAGCCGCTCGGCCACTTCGACACGGTGCCGGGTCGAGTTGTTCGTGACGTAGCGCAGCAGAAGCCCCCGGCCGATCACGTCCGCGAGCGCATGCGGCGCGGCCGGGAGCACGGTGTCGCCCCGCAGCACCACCCCATCGATGTCGAACGCCACCATGCGAAGGGAAGTCACGATGCCGGACGGCCCCCCCGGGGCGAGAACGGCGGGCGAGGGATACGGTATCAGAGGTTCCTCAGACATGGCTTCCATTGTATCCTTGCTGGGCAAGAGTCGCGGCTCCCCGCGCGAAAGTGGATAGTAGGCTTCCCGCGCAGACGCGGAAGCGCGACCGAGGAGGCTCGCCGATGAAGAGCATGACATTCAGCACCAAACTCGTCGACCGGATCCCCCGAGTGGACGGTGTCAAGACGTACCGGTTCGACCGGATCAAGCAGTATGAATTCGAAGCAGGCCAATGGTTCGTGCTCACCATCCCGAATGGCGACGGCTACCTCACCAAACACTTCACCCACTCGAGCTCCCCCACCGAGGGCTACCTCGACTTCACGACCCGCCTCACCCGCTCTCCCTACAAGACCCTGCTCGACTCCCTGCCCTATGGCACCGAAGTGGAGATGGAGGGACCGTTCGGGAGCTTCACCCTACGCGAGGATGCGAAGCGCCTCGCGTTCATCACGGGAGGCATCGGCATCACCCCGGTGCGCAGCATCCTGCGCTACCTCGCCGACACCGGCAGCGACATCGAGGTGGTGTTGCTGTACGGCAATCAGAGCATGGACACGATCCCGTTCCGGCTCGAACTCGAGACCTTCTCTTCGCAGCTGGCCGGCCTACGGGTTACCCACGTGTTGGTCGATCCACCGCTCGACTGGGATGGTCCCCAAGGCTACATCGGTCTCGAGACGGTGAAGGCGGCGATCGAAGATCCCGCGGAGTGGACCTACTACGTCAGCGGCCCCCCGTCGATGGTGGTCTCTGTGAAGGGCGTGCTCGACGAATTGGGCATCGATCGCCGCCGGATGGTGCTCGAGAACTTCGAGGGCTACGAGTAGACGGGCGCGATCCACGATCCGGTTCGCTCGTTCGACCGACCGTCCCCCTGTCTGAACGCCTCGCCCCACTGCGGCGAGGCGGATCAGCCTCCGGAGAGTACGCCCTTGATAGTCGGCGTGTCCGCAAGGAGACTTCGAGTGTACGAAGCCTGGGGGTCCGCAAGAACCTGATCCGTGGGTCCGTACTCTACGACGCGCCCCTCGCTCATCACAGCCACCTCGAAGGCGATGCTTCGGATCAGCGCCAGGTTGTGCGTCACGAACAGCATGCAGAGGCCTATCTCCTGCTGAAGGCGGACGAGCAACTCCACTATCGATGCCTGAACGGAGACATCGAGCCAGGATGTCACCTCGTCGCAGACAAGCACGATCGGGTCTGCCGCCAGGGCGCGGGCGATCGCGACCCGCTGCCGCTCCCCTCCGGAGAGTTGGTCCGGATACCGCCGCAGAAGTGAACCCTCAAGAGACACGAGCTCGAGCAGTTCGGCGAGGCGCTCCTCGCGCTGGGTGCGGTCCAGATCGAAGAAGATGTCGAGAGGCTGCCTCAGGATCTGCGCTATCGTCTTGCGTGGGTGCAGCGAGCTGTACGGGTTTTGGAACACATACTGGATGGATCGGCGGATCGGGACCGGTCGACTGCGTGCGTGGCGCGCCAGCGGCGCGCCCTGGAATTCGATGTCACCGGTCATCTTGAAGGCGTGCAGTCCCGCGATGCACCGGGACAACGTGGTCTTTCCGCTGCCCGACTCCCCGACCACGGCAAGACACTCCCTCGCCCGCAGGGTGATATCGACATCGTGGAGTATCTCGCGAGTGCCGTACCAGGCCGTGAGGTTCTTGACCTGCAAGAGCGCCTCCTGGCCGCCGCCAACCAGAGCGGACTCGTTGGTGTCTGAGGCGACGGAGACGATGGCACCGATTTCTACCGCACGCCAGCAGCGCACCAAGTGGGTCGGCGAGACACTGGTCTCCGGCGGCATCTCGGTCTCGCATCGATCCACGGCGTAGGAACACCTCGGTTGGAACGCGCAGCCCGGAGGGCGACGGCCCGGACGGGGCGCGTATCCCGGTATCCCTTGGAGCGCGCGACGTCCCTCGATCACGGGAATGGCGGCCAGGAGACCACGCGTGTAGGGGTGGCTGGCGCCGTTGAATAGATCGTGGCTGGGCCCGCGTTCGACGATGCGGCCCGCGTACATCACGGCGATCCTGTCGGCCAGTTCTGCAACCACTGCCAGATCGTGAGTAACGTAGACCGCCGCCACCCCATGCGCTTTCGCCAGATCGCGCAAGGTGGAGAGCACATGTGCTTGGGTGGTCACGTCGAGACCGGTGGTCGGCTCGTCGAGCACGATCACCTTGGGCCGACAGGCGAAAGCCATGGCGAGAACGACGCGCTGCTGTTGCCCCCCGGAGAGCTGGTGGGGATAGCGCCGCAGGAATTCCCTGTCTGACGGCAGCAGGACCTCGGCCATCATCTCTTCGACACGCTCTCTCCGCTCGGCGTCCGACGAGCCGAATCCGTGTTCTTCGAGCACCTCGCGCAGTTGCGTGCCGATGCGCAAGGCGGGGTTCAGGGCTGAGCCCGGATCCTGGGGAACATAGGAGATCTCGCCGCCGCGAAGGTGCCGTAACTGGCTCTTCCCAAGCTCGAACACGTCGCTTCCCGCGACGTTGACACTGCCGCCGGCTATTCGAGCCCCGCGGCGCTGGAAGTTGAGTAGCGCGGTCGCCGCTGTGGTCTTGCCGGACGCAGATTCCCCCACGAGCCCCAAGACTTCGCCCGCTTCGAGTTCGAAAGAGACCTCGTCATCGATCTCGATGCCCGAGGGATCCAGTTCGACGCGGAGGTCCCGCACCGTGAGTGCAATAGTGCTCATGCCGCCCCCGTATCACGCTCGATGCCGATCATCGCGCGGGCCATGCCATCGGTCACCAGGTTCGTGCCGATGGTGAGTATGGCGATCAAAGCCACCGGCACGAAGACGGCATAGGGCTGGACGATGAGGCCGATGCGATTCTCGTTGATCATCAGCCCCCAGTCGGCGGCCGGAGGCTGCAGACCGAAGCCGAGGAAGCTGAGGGCGGCGATCAGACCGATGGAGTAGGTAAGACGAAGACCGAACTCGACCAGCAGCGGGCTGGTGATGGTCGGCAGGATCTCACCGACGGCAATCCGCATGCGCGACACCCCGAGCGCCTCGGCCGCTTTGATGAAGTCCCTCTCTCGCACCTCCAAGGTCGCGCCGCGCGTTACGCGCGCGATACGCGGAGAATGCGTAAGCCCCACAATGAGCACGATCAACCACACCTTGGGGCCGAGGATCGAGACGAAGAGCAGGACCAGGACTATCTGTGGAAACGCGAGAACGACATCGAGTAGGCGCATGACAGTGTCATCCACAGCGTCCCGCGTATACCCGGCCACCAGACCGAATGTGACGCCGAGGAACCCACCGATGGCAGTGGCAGCAAAGGCAAGCAAGAGCACCGAGCGACCGCCGTGGAGCACGCGACTGAGGACATCGCGACCGAGATGGTCGGTGCCAAGAAGGGCGTCGCCTCCAGGTTGAGCGTAGGGCAGACCCGTGAACTCGTAGGGAGTGTTGGGCGCCAGGAGAGGGCCGAAGATGGCAAGCACGGCCACGAACAAGACGAGCACCAGACCTATCTTGGTGCGCCGATAGCCTATGGCGTCGCGCGCCAATTGGACCCATTCGCTCCGCCGCTTGTCACCTTGAGCCCGCGGCGCAGAGACGTTCTCGAAACCGGGGCCGATGACTTCTTCGCTCAGCTCGAGGCCCGGACCGTGCAGGGCCTGCGGTCCCTTCTTCCTCTCGGGGCTCATTGCAGCCCCGTCCGAAGCCGGGGGCTCACCAGGATCGTGAGGATGTCCGCCACGAGGTTGAAGATGACGTACAGCCCGGCTATGAGCAGAGTGATCGCCTGGATCACCGGAAGGTCACGGGTGGACACAGCGTCCATGAGAGCCGAACCGATGCCCGGGTAGTTGAACAGATACTCCACGACGACCACGCCACCCGCCAGCCACGCGAGGTTCAAGGCGATCACCTGGATAGCGGGCACGACCGCATTCGGCAGGGCGTGGCGACCGAGCACAGTGCGCTCCGACATACCCTTGAGACGGGCCATCTGGATGTAGTCGCTCTCGAGGACCTCGATCATCGAGGCCCGGAGCGTGCGCACGATGTAGGGCGCCACAGCCAGTACCAGCGTGAGGGAAGGCAGCACGAGTATCTTCAACTGCGCGAAAACGGAGACTTGAGGATCGAGCAGAGTCACCGCGGGGAAGATGTGGAACACCTGAGTGGCCAGCAGCAGGATAAGAAGGATCCCCACCACGAACTCGGGCAAAGCCGCCAAAGTCAAGCTGCCGAGTGACACGACCGTATCGAACCCTCGGTCGCGGAGCAGACCACTCAGACTCCCCAGGAACAGCGCGAGTGGGACACTGATGAGCGCCGCCACCAGTACGAGCGCGGCTGAGTTCCTGACCCGACCCGAGATGAGGGCAGTGACCGGCTGCTTGGCGACCAGCGAGTCGCCGAGATCTCCGGTGGCGACACCACCGAGCCAACTGCCGTACTGCACGATCGCCGGCCGGTTGAGACCCAGTTGCTCGCGAAGCGCGGTCAGACGCTCCGGAGTAGCCTCACGGCCGAGGATGGCGCGCGCAGTGTCGCTGGGCAGAGCCTGTGTGGCGGCGAACACGACGATCGAGACGAGAAGAAGCGTGAGCAAACCAAGTAGCGTTCGCCGTACGATGACCTTCAGAAGAGGTGGCACCGCGGATCTTCCCCCTTTCCGCGGACGGCGGGCGCCCCCCCGGGGAGCCCGCCGTCAGTGCCTATCGTTGACCGAATACTACTTGAACGAGACGGTGTGCAAACGCCACCTTCCCAGCGGGATCCCGATCACTTCGTTCTGCTCGATGCCGACAAGCTTGTCGCTGTATGCGTCGAGCTGGTTCTTGAAGGTGGGGATGATGTAGCCACCCTCGTTGTATTCGATGGTGTTCGCCTGCCTGATGAGGTCGTTCCGCTTGTCGTCATCGGCGGTGCGGGTGGCCTCGTCCACGAGCGCCAGCCACTCCGCGTTCTCCCAATGCGTCTCATTGTAGGGCGCGTCGGGCCTCGACCCCGCCGCGGCCTGCTGGAGGTAGTTGCGGAGCCCCCAGTAGTCACACGAGAAGCCCCAGGTGAGGTAATCGTCGCCGTAGATCACAGCGCTGTCGACCTTCTGTACGTTCACCGTGACGCCGGCGGCCTTGGCCTGCTCGGCGAAGATCTCCGCCTGCGCGACCGCACCGTTGCCGACCGCATCGGACGTGACCAGGTCGACAGTGAGGCCGTCGGCGTACCCGGCTTCAGCCAGGAGAGCCTTGGCCTGCTCGATGTCCTGCGTGCGCTGCGGCAGGTCGCTCGGATAGCCCTTGTCGAACGGGGAGTACATGTCGTTGCCGATCCAGCCGACGCCGCTGTACGCGTTGTCGAGGATCTGCTGACGGTCGACGATGAGTCGGAAGGCTTGGCGCACACGCACGTCGTCGAACGGCTTCACGCTCAAGTTCATGCAGAACGGCACCCAGCCACCAGACTTCGAGTTCAGGGCCACAAGGCCGGCCGTCGCCTCGATGACGGGCAGTTGCGACGGAGGAAGCTCGCAGATCGCGTCCACCGCGCCGCTGAGCAGTGCGTTCACACGGGCCGTGGGATCCTCGAACTCAGTGAAGGTGAGGGTATCGAGGTACGGTGCGCCCCCGTGATAATCCGCGAAGGCGTCGAGGACGAAGCCCTCGCCGGGTTTGAAGCTGTTCATCTTGAACGGCCCAGTGCCGATCGGATTCGCGGGGTCGAAGCCCACCGGAACCACGTGCACGAGGCGCTGCGTGAGGGCGTCGGTCTTGAAAGTGACGTTCGGCGCGTCGAAGGTGAAGGTGACGGTCATGTCGTCTACCTTGACGATATTCTCCGGCGTCAGTCCACCGAGCGCGGCAGCACCGAGGAGCGGGTTCGCGGCATCCACGATGCGCTTGAAGGAGAAGACCACGTCGTCGGCGGTGAGGGGTTTGCCGTCATGCCACGTTATGCCGGACTTGATCTTGGCCGTCCACACCGTAGCGTCGTCGTTCGGAGAGACGTCTTCGGCAAGAACGTATTCCGGCGTGTAGTCGGGGCTGTACTGGAGAAGGCCCTCGAACAGGCACCAGTTGATGGCGTCATCGGGGATGAAGGAAGACATGTGCGGGTCGGCCGTGTCTTGAGCACCGCCCCCGACGAGTCCGATCCTCAGGTTGCCGCCCTTCTTCATCTCACCCACGGTGGTGGTGGTGCCCCCGGTGGCCGTTGTGGTCGTGGTCCCATCTCCACAGGCTGCCAGCAGCGGACCGAGTCCGAGGATGGCTCCTACGGCCGTTCCCCGCTTGATGAGGTCACGGCGCGTGATCCTCGTGCCCAGGATCTGGTCGAGATCGAATCCCGACTTCTTGACGTCTTCGCTCACTCTGAAAACCCCCTTCTGTTCCCCGGCGGCCGACGAGTGACGGTCGCTCTAGATGACGGCACCCGGCCACTTTCGAGTCGGCCGCGATGCCCCCGGAGGCCCGATTCGGGCGTCCATCGGCCAAACTCTTTCACGACGTTTGTCCTGTGTCAATCCCTAATCAATCGATCAATTAGCTCCGGCGTCCTCGAACGCTCCCGGAACCGTAGGTCCCCTGGCAAACGCTACGCCAAGCCTTCCGACGACACCGCCACACCGCCGGAGATCTCGGGGAAGCAGCTTTCGATCATCTTGGAGAGAACTGCATATGCGTTGGTGAGATCGAGGTCGGGATCGATGGCTGTCTGGATGGCTATCCCATCGATGAAGGCAGAGAGGAGTTGGGAGAGGCCGAGTATGCCGGGGTCGTCGAGGGCATCCTGAACGTCAGGGACTCCCAGCCAACCGAGTTTCTCGCTGCGGTACCACTCGTACAGAAGAGCGATACGTTTGCGTAGCATCTCGTTTCTGAGCGCTACGGGTAGCAACTCGAAGAAGACACGGAACTCATCATGGGCCGTGGTGATGCGGCGCATCTCGTCGATCATGCGGGGTACTCGCTCGCCTGTCCCCACATCCTTCATCCTCGCCACGGACATCAAGTACTCGTCGTGGATGACCGAGTCCAAGACGGCTGCGATCAAACCAGCCTTGCCTCCGAAGTAGTAGGAGATCATGGCCTTGTTCTCGCCCGACACCTCAGAGATGGAGTTCAGACTGAGGGCATCGAAGCCCTGGTCGGCCACGATGCTCTTGGCCGCCAGGAGGAGCTTCCGCGCGACCTCCGGAAGCTCCGACAACGGGTTGTCGAAGTCGAAGTGCACCGCGGACGCGGTATCCAGCGCCACCGCGTCGCTCGTCTCCCCCACATCGATCTGGCCCTGCCCCGCTTTCACAGATCCTCGCTCTCTACGGCGACTGTCGGCTTCTCCGTCTCCCGGCCCGCACGCCGCACGCGCTCAGCACGCGGTGCCCCGCCGGTGTGGATTGGAGCGCTAACTGATTGATCGGTTAGTGCTCTGATCGCCATCCTACCAGACGGCGCGAACTGAAGAGACGGCTGATTCCGTTGCCACGAACGCGCAGAGCGAACGACGTGATACGGGTACGTCGGCGGTCACTCCCGACTCGAAGCGATGATCTTCGCCAACTCCTCGATGACCATCACGCCGTCGTCGAGGATCACGGCATCAGCGCTCTTCGCGATCGGGGCCCGCTCGTCGAGGTCGATCGCCGCGATGAACCCAGCCTTCTCGATACCCCAGTAGAGGGCTGGAGCCCCCGAGACCCCGACGACGACACACAACTCGGGCGCGGTGCGAGTCCCCGAGACTCCGACGAGCCGATCCACGGGGGCCCATGCGCTCATAGCGACCGGTCGGCTCACACCGAAGTCGGCCCCCATGCGACGAGCTGCCGCCGCGACGCGCTCCACCCCTTCGCGACTCCCCGCTCCGGCTCCCGCCACCACCAGGAACCGGCTCTGCGCAAGATCCCCCGTGGGAGTCGATTGGGTCAGCTCGAGGTCCTCGAAGCGGGTCTCGTCCACCTCCGCGGCGGTGCCGGTCTCATCCGTGGCCGACAGGACGACGTGCTCGAGAGCAGCGGCAGTCTGCGCGTCCCCCCATGAAACGTCGATGCTGACACACCAGGGAGACGCTGAGAGCTCGAAACGTCCTACCATGTGTTTGGAGTACACGTGCCTGCGGCACAGGAGTCGGTCCGACCCGACCTCGATGCTCAGAGCGTCGGTCACCACGGCCCCACCGGTGCGGTGGGCCAGACGCGTCGCCGACTCCGTGCCCGAGTATCCGCCGGCGAAGATGAAGAGCCGGCACCCCTCGTCTCGGGCCAGAGCTGCGAGGATCCCCACGATCGCATCAGGCCGCCCACCGGCCGTCTTCACGAGACGCACCCCGCGAGTGGGTGCCTGCTCCACAAGTCGGCCCACGTCGCACTCGTCGCGATAGAGCACCAGGGTCTCCGCCGCCCCATGGCCGCTCGAACCTTCGCGGAGAAAGCCGCCCAGGGCCCGCGCCTGGCGTGCGGCGGTGCCCACGGTGCCATCCACTACCGCAAGGGACCTCACAGCTTCTCGATCATGCTCTTCAGGCACGAATCGAACAGGGTCTGCGCCTTCTCGCGCGGCGACTCCCCGCCGACGATGACCCCCGGCCTGTCGCGCCGGATCACCTCGAGATCCGCCAGGACACTGGCTTCGCGTGCGAGTTCCGCCGCCACATCGATACCGAGATCGCCGCCCTGGACACGTTCGACCGGCGCCCCTCTTTGGGCGAGGCGGTCGGTCAGAGTGGGCACTCGGAGGCGCGCGACCACCGCATTCCCCACGCCCAACACGCAGGGAAGCCGCACTGTCACACGCAGGACGCCGTCATCGACCACGTGGGCCACGCGCACGCGGTCGCTGCTCAGCACCACGACCTCGGTCACCTGCGTCAAGCACGGCCACCCCAACTCTTCAGCGACCAGAAAGGGTACCGTCCCTCCGTCGTGGGGACCGCTGCGCCACCCGAGCATCAGCAGATCGGTGTTGTTCGTGTTTTCTACGTATCGCGCGATGATCGAGGCGGTCACGGTCGGCGCGAAATCCAGGTCGGCATCCGTGTCCACCCGCGTCACCCGCTCGTAGCCTAGGGCCTGGAGCGTCTTCAGGTGTCGCTCGACCTCCTTGCCGCCAATCGAGATAGCGCCGAGTTCCACAGGCACGGTGCCGCCGGCCGCCGCCTCGCGCATGCGCAGGGCCATCTCTAGAGCGCTCTCGTCGAAGCAATCGAGAATGCGCGGCACGTAGCGGGTCTCGACCCTGCTCGCGGCCCCCGTGCCGCCCCCCGCGGCGCCGGAGCCGTGGGCGCCACCGCCCTCTCCCGCCACCCAGTCCGCTTCACGGAGCGCCTCGTAGTCGGGCGTCACCTTGAAACACACCAGGATCCTCACGGCGTTCATGCGGGGATGATCGTCCCCTTGTTCATGATGCCCTTAGGATCGAAAGCACGTTTCAAACCCTCCAGGATGTAGTAGGAGGAGCCGTATTCATCCCTCACCCACGGCGTGCGCGCCTTGCCCAAACCGTGGTGATGCACGATGGCGCCACCATAGCGGAGGGTCTCCTCGCAGATGATGCGGTTGATGGGAGTGTGGTACTTGGTGACCTCCTCCTCCGGCCCGCAGTCCACAACGTTGTAGAAGTAGTTGAAGTACATGTTCGTGCCGTTTATGTAGCTGTGGGAGGAATGTCCGCCGGCCATGGTGATGTCCGGTATCTCTTCGATGATACGGCGCAGGGCGTTCTCGTAGATGTCGTTGATGCAGCCCCAATCGCCGGAGACCTCGGTGGTGCGATTGATGTTGCCCGTCTGCAGGATGTCCTCACGCTCGCGGGCGATCTTGTCCGGACCCCAGTTCAGATCGGCGAACCACGTGCTGATGTACCTGCTCTCCACCTGCCGGCACTCCGGGTGCTGCGCGACGATCGCCTCGATGCCCTCGGCCGTGGCCTTGGCGATGCCCGCGGGGCCTTCGGCTACGAAGATCAGCACGCTCAGTCCTTCGGGGACGAAGTGGGCGAAGTGATAAGCACCGTCGGCGGGATCGTAGAGACGCGCCACCGAGGGCCGGTAGCCGTTCACCATCACCTCGCGGAGCACCTCGAACCCGGTCTTCATCGTATCCACCGTGTAGCCCAGGAAGATGTTGTTCTCGGGCAGGTAGGGGAAGAGCTTCACCGTCACCTCGGTGATGTAGCAGAGAGTCCCCTCGTTGCCGATGATCACGTGGCGGATGTCGGGGCCCACCGCTCGGCGGGGCACGTTCTTGATGCGGGTGACGGTGCCGTCCGGGAACACGGCCTCCAGGCCGACGATCATGTCCTCGATCCCACCATAGAGGGTGGAGAGCTGCCCGATGCTGCGCGTGGCCGTGAGGCCACCCATGTGCGCCAGCGGCTTCGACTGGGGCGAGTGACCCGTCGTGAGCCCATGCTCGCGCACCCGGTCTTCCAAGACCTGGAGCGGTACACCGCACTGGCAGGTGGCCTGCATGTTGTATGCGTCGATCGCAAGTATCTGGTTCATGCCCGAGCCGTCGAGCACGACCGAGTCGGGCACCGCGGTCTCGAGACCGCCCTCTGTGGCCGTGCGGCCCGTCCGAGCCACCACGTTGATGCCGTGTTCGTTGGCGAAGCGCAGCACACCGGCAACCTGCTCGGTGCTCCGAGCCATGGCCACCGCCGCCGGGATCGGCTGCGTGTAGACACCGTGGATATCCTCGAACATCCGAAAGCGGTCGATGCTGCTCTCCTTGAGGATCCGCTCGTCGGTGACCACCGAATCGGCTCCCAGGATGTGCTGCAGGCCCTCGACGATGGTCGCTCTCCTAAGGCTCACGACTGTTCCCCCGTATTCGCATTGCGGATGGCATCATTGGAAGATCGGATATGACCGCTTGAGGATCTCATCCGTGACCTCAGGAATGATCTTGTAGACCTCGTCATTCGTGCGCCGATAGACGTCGACGTTCGCTGAGTCCGGCGCGAAGAACTCGCGGTTCTTCGTCATCCGGGCCACGGCGGTCACGAAGTCGGGATAGACGCCCGTCGCCACCGCCACGCACATCGCCGATCCGAGGCCGGCCCCACCGCCACCCACACTGCGCGACGAGGGGATGCCGAACACGTCGGCGAAGATGCGCATGAACAAGGGGCTCTCGGACCCGCCGCCCGAGAGGACGATCGAATCGAGGGCGATGCCGAGTTCCTCGCACATCGCGTCCACCCGGTTCTTCATGGTCAGCGCTATGGCTTCCAGGATCGAGCGATAGACATGAGCCCTCGTGTGCCGAGCATCGAAACCGATCATCACACCCTTGCGGAAAGGTTGGTTCGAGGGAGCGAGCCAGTCGGGGATGGTCATGAGACCCTCGCTGCCCGCGGGGACCTCCGATGCCTCGCTCTCGAGGTATTGCTCGGCGGTGAGCCCGAGGGACTCCGCCGGCCTCGTGACTCCTTCGCCCAGAAGGTCCTTGAACCAACTGATAGTCCACATGCCCCGACGTATGCCGTTGCTTTCGTAGAGGTAGGCCCCGGGGACGCAGGCGAAGTTCGTCCAGAAATGGCTCGGTGCGCGGACGTTCTCTCTCCCGAGGACCATCGCGGCGATGTAAGTGCCCAGGGAGACGAGCGCCGTGCTCTCGGCGAGCGAACCTGCAGCCAGGGCTTCGACCGCCTTGTCGTTGGCGGTGGCGACCACCGGTATCCCCTGCGGTATCCCCGCCGCCTCAGCGGCTTCCCGGGTGACGTGACCCAAGACGGTGCCCGGCATCTGGAGATCGAAGAGCATCTCGCGGGGGATGTTCCATTGCGCCAGGACGGCAGGATCCTCGCTCCACTGCCAGGTATCGGAATCGACCGGCCACTGTCCTTCGATGTTGTTGGCGGCGGTGTCCACGAACCGACCGGTGAAGCGATGGGTGAGATACCCCGAGGACGTCGTGACGTAGGCGACGGCCGGGTTGTCGTGCACGTACGGCTGGTAAGCCCGTGTGTCCATCCAACTCATCACCGGAGAAGCCAACGACCCATCATCCCGGAGGAAGGCCCGTTCACACCTGATCGTGCACAAGCCGACCCCGATGATGTCACCCGGGTCGCCCGGGAACTTCGCCATGGCCTGACGGCTGGCGGCGGCGATCGAATCCCACAGATCGTCGTCGGGGTGCTCTACGAACCCATTCCGCGGGCGACTGACAGGACGCAGCGCCTGCCTACCCTCGCAGACGACGTTCCCCTCCAGGTCGTAGACGGCCACCTTCGAGCTCTGGGATCCACCGTCCACACCGATGATGTACTTTCCCGACATCGAGTTCCCGCTTCCCCGCCCTAGCGGACCAGGTAGCCGCCGTCGACCACCATGACGTGGCCGTTTACATAGTCTGAGGCACGGCTCGCCAGGAACACGACGGCGCCCATGAGGTCGAGAGGTTCGCCCCAGCGTTCCGTCGGGATGTGGTCGAGCACGCGCTTGTTGGTTTCCGGATCGCTTCGCGTCTTCGTAGTGATCTCGGTGGCGAAGTACCCGGGTGCGATGCCGTTCACCTGGACGTTGTGCTCGGCGAGTTCGTCGCAGTATGCCTTGGTGAAGCCGGCGAGCCCGTGCTTGGTGGCAGCGTAGGCCGACGACCACCTCCCGCCGAGGTACGAGAAGAGCGAGCAGATGTTGATGATCTTGCCGGCACGCTGAGGGATCATGCGCTTCGCCGCTTCGTAGCTCATCTCGAAGGCGGCGGTCAGGTTCACCGCTACCGTGGCGTCCCACTGCTCGCGGCCGAACTCGAGGACTTCTGCCATCGGGCAGACGCCCGCGCTATTGACGAGGATGTCGATGGAACCGAACCTCTCCACGCAGGCATCGACGATCTGTGCGGGGGCGCCCGGCGCGGTGATGTCGGCCTTCATGAACTCGTAGCGCACGCCTTCCGCCTCGATCATCTGTTTGGTGGAGCCGTCGTCGTCGATGATACTGGGAACCAGGACGTTGGCGCCGCTCTTGGCCAGCGCCAGGGCAAAGGCCTGGCCCAACCCCGTGTTACCGCCCGTCACGATGGCGTTCCTGCCCCGCAAGGAGAAGAAGTCCATCGTGAAATCACCGATGTGCATGGCAGCCGTCTCTTCGCTCCCGCTCAAACCGGCTCCAATTCACAGGGGAACCCCGGTGCCCGCAGATCGGTGCCGCAGGCATCCTCGAGAAGCTTACACACCATCGGCGAGAACGCATCGCCCCCATACTCCGCCCGCGCCCGGGCGAAGATCTGCTCCACCAGGCCCGCGAGTTCCAGCGGCACGCCGAACTCCCTGCCCATCTCGTACGCGAAGTGCAGGTCCTTGCGCGCCAGATCCATGGTGAAGTTGATGTTGTAACTGCCGTTGAGGATCAGCTGGCTCTCGGTCTCGTGCACGAAGCTGTTTCCCGAGCTCGCCTTGATCACTTCGTAGGCCAACCCTAAGTCGATACCGCCGCGCTTCGCCAGCATCAAGGCTTCGCCGGACGCATACAGATGGATGAACGCCAACATGTTCGTGATCACCTTGATGACGGTGGCCTTGCCGAGCACCCCTATATAGAAGACTTTTCCACCCATGGCCTGAAAGGCCGGCAGGTGGGTCTCGTAGACGGCTTCATCGCCACCCACCATGACGGTGATGTTGCCGGACGCCGCGGTGTGCACCCCGCCCGTGACCGGCGCCTCGAGGCAGGCTACTCCCTGCTCGGATGCGATCGCGGCCAAGCGCTGCAGCTCGTGAGGGTCGTTCGTGCTCATGTCGATCCAGGTGCCGCCCCGACCGCCCCATCCTTCCAGGACGCCGTTCTCCCCGGTGACTACCGCCGCGACGGCTTCCGGCGAGGGGAGACACGTGATGACCGTGTCACATCTCGCAGCCGTCTCAGCCGGCGACGAAGCCCACGACGCACCCGCGGCGAGCAGGTCGGTGGCGGCGTCCTTGTTGAGGTCGTGCACCGTGACCTCGAACCCTTCTCGCACCAAGCTCCCCGCGAGGTATTTCCCGATGTTGCCCAATCCGATGTAGCCGATCCTCATCTCGCGCGAGCCTCCCCGGGGACGTCGTCACTAATTGCTAATTGATCGATTAATCAGTACCATTAGATACCTGGCCGCCGGCGTTGTCAAGAATCCAGCCCGGTACTCCGGGCCGCTTCTCTCAGGCACAAGGGGGTACGATGAAACAAGACTCGATACTAGACGAGCAAAGGGGAGGCCGCTAGATGTCGACCTACAAAGTACGTTCGGGCGACGGCCGTTTCATCGCCATGACCGCGGATGAGATCCGACGTGATTTGATCGAAGGCGCGGCTGACGCCGCCGACCGTGGGCACATCCCGACGCTCGACGACAACGAGATCGACCGCCTCGTCGACCTCTTCGTCGATCAAGCCGGCGTGGTAGGTGTGCAGATGGGGAACCAGGTCATCTCCACGCAGGACGGCGGCGACCACCGCATCAACGCCGACGCGGGCAGCTGCGGCCTCGCCCTCGCGATCGGACGCATCCAAGAGCTGCAATTGCACGAGCGGGCCTTCGGCCAGGACACCATCGAGCTCGGCCACATCGACTACTCCTACAAGGTCGTCAAGCCGATCGTCGCCCAGGAACAAGCCTACGTGGAGAATGCGCTCGTCGCCACGACGCACCCCCTCATGTACGGGGCCATGACCAACCTCGGGCTCTATTTCGCCCCCGACGGCCCATACGGGAACCCGGCCGACCTCCTGCCCGCCGGGCGCATCAAGGAAGCGCTGGCGGCACAGGAAGAGGCGGCCGTCCATGCCCAGAGGGACGTCGTCTTCGTCGGCACTCGTCTGGCCGACTCCGGCCTCGACATCATGAACCTCGACACCTCGGGCGCCTCCGGCGACGCCGACTTCATGGCGGCCCTGAAAGCGGCCGAGGAGCTCAAGTCCAAGGTGCCCCACCTCGCTATCGAGATGGGCATGGCCTCGGAGTTCGTGCTCGGCATGCACGGCAGCGTCACCTACAAGGGCGAACGTCTGGCCGGCATGTACCCGAACGATCAGGTGCGCATGGCGGAGGCGGCCGGCGTCGATGTCTTCGGCCCTGTGGTCAACACGAACACGCGCCGCTCGATGCCGTGGAACCTCGCCCGCGCGGTGTGCTTCGTGAAAGCCTGTGTGGAGACGTCGAACATCCCCGTACACGCCAACGTGGGGATGGGTGTGGGGGGCATCCCCGTGCTCGACACGCCTTCGCTCGACGCAGTGAGCCGCGCCTCCGTGGCGATGGTCGAGATAGCCCGGGTCGACGGGTTATAGCTGGGCGTAGGCGACCCCTTTGGGATGCCGATCGCTCACAGCGTGGTATCCGGGATGGGCGGCATGAGGACGGCCGGAGATCTGGTCGCTCGTATGCAGTTCACACGCAAGATGCGGATCTCGGAAGCCAAAACGTATGTGGCGGACAAGTTGAAAGTCAGCACGCACGACCTGTCGGACACCGCGGTCATGCGCGAGCTGCGTGAGGAGCTCGGGTTCGGGGTGGTCCTCGGGATCCCCGGCGACCCGAAGGGCATGGAGGCCAAGGAGCGTATCTCCGAGGTGCTCGATATCCCGGTCAACTGCGTCGACCGGGTCCGGCGACGCGCCCAGGAGCGTAGATCATGAGCTTCAGGACCAAGGCCCGTACCGACGACCCCGGCGGAGTACCGAACCTACGCTTCGAGATGCTCGGTCAACACGGACGAGAAGCCATCCACGAGGCCACCCTGGAGATACTGGAAGAGGTGGGAGTCAAAGTCGCGGGCGACGAGGCCCACGACGTCCTCGACCAGGCGGGATGCACGGTGGACCGGGCGACCGGCGCCGTCCGCTTCCCCCGTTCCGTGGTCGAAGACGCCATCGAGTCGGCTCCCGGCAAGATCCTACTCGCGTCCCGCGACGGGGAACACGACTTCCTCATGGGCGGCCGCGTGGTCGGCTACACCAACTTCGGCGAGGGCACCAAGGTAGTAGACCACGAGACCGGCCAGCTGCGCGACTCGACCCTGCAAGACCTGGCGGACAGCGCCCGGCTCTGCGACGCCATGGACATGATGGACACGTACGAGCGCGCCCTCGCGCCGAACGACGCGCCGGATCACGCCCACGACATCTACGTGCTCGACACCAGCTTCCGCAACACGACCAAGCACATCCACCTGAGCGCGAACAACGCGGAACACGTGGAGATGCTGGTGGAGATGGGTGCCGCGGTGGCCGGAGGACGGGACAAGCTGCGGGAGCGCCCGCTCTTCTCCCTCACCATCTGTCCCACGAGCCCCCTGCAGCTCCACACGGGCGCGGTCGACGCGATCATGGGGGGCGCGAAGCACGGCATCGCGGTCAACATGGTGTCTATGGCCATGGCGGGAGCGTCGAGTCCCATAAGCATGTCCGGCACGCTGGTGACGCACAACGCCGAGGTGTTGGCGTCCATCGTCCTCTCCCAAGCCACCGCCGTCGGCGCCCCCGTCATCTACGGCAGCTCCACCACCACCTTCGACATGACGTACGCCACAGCTCCGGTGGGCGCGCCTGAACTCGCCATGATCTCCGCCTCCGTAGCCGAGATGAGCGACTTCTACTATCTGCCCTGCTGGGTAGCGGGTGGTTAGGGCGACAGCAAAGT
>JAGXFW010000011.1 GCA_024637035.1 Actinomycetes bacterium | reverse complement strand
TCTCGGAAGAGGCGGCTTCTCAGGTGGCGGCGCTCCTTCTTCCGGACTGACGGCCTCCCGCCATACCGCCCCTGGGCCCGGAAGCACACCGAGTGTCAACCGCGAACGCGTGTGCGGGCTGGCCTGACCCCCTGGACTCCGTTTCGGCCGCTGAAGTCCGCCAGACACGCCACATTTCCGCCCTCACAGGTGAGTCAACCGCAAGTCAACGCGCCTGTGCCGCGGTCGATTGTGGCTTGCCCTCTGCGGGTCGATCGGCCGCTGTGCGGGCTCTTTGCCTTCGCGTACCTAGTGGACTGCCGACAGGTGCCAATCCACTGCCCTTCTAATCCGATGGTCGTTGGTTCGAGTCCAACACGGCTCACCATACAAAAACCCCTGCTTCGGCGGGGGTTTTTGCTTTTGCAGCCCCGAGACGGTCTGCTGTTTCCCTCCCGGCGCCCGGCATCAAGTGCCCATAGACGTCGAGGGTCATCTTCGCGGACTGGTGCCCGAGTCGGGCCGCGACGGCCACCACCGGCTCCCCGTTCTGCATGGCCATACTTGCCGCCCGATGCCTCAGATCGTGCAGACGGATGCGCGGGAGGATCTTCGGGTTCTCGTTCTTCTGGTGGTCGAGGAGGTTGCGGGCGAGGGCCGCGATGCGTGTGTCCAATAGCCGTCCACGCATGACGGAACTCTTCAGCCGTCGAGATCTTCCAGTTGTTGCCACCGCGAATATGCCTCAGCGAGTTCCAGCTCCAGCGTTTCCAGTCGCGCACTGGTCGAGGCCAACTGGGCCGAGTCGCTCCCGGCGTAGAACTCCGACGAATTCAGGGCAGCGATGATGTCGGTCTGCTCCTTTTCCAAAGCCTCGATCCGTTGGGGCAGCGCTTCCAGTTCCCTCGCCTCCTTGAAGGAGAGTCCGCGTTTCGCCGGCGCGAACCTTTCCCTGGCGGGCTTTCCCTCCTTCTTCGCGGGCTTCGGTTCTTTCGGTGCCGCGGGCTCTCGTCGCTGACGCAACCAGTCGTCGTATCCGCCCACATATTCCCTCAGCCGTCCGTCGCTCTCGAACACGAGGGTGGAGGTGACCACGTTGTTGAGGAAGGCCCGGTCGTGGCTGACCAGGAGGATCGTGCCGCTGTAGGTCAGAAGCCGTTCCTCCAGGAGCGAAAGGGTTTCCGTGTCGAGGTCGTTGGTGGGTTCGTCGAGGACCAGGACGTTCGACGGTACGCTGAAAAGCTTGGCGAGGAGAAGGCGGTTGCGCTCACCGCCGGAGAGCAGCCGGACGGGCTCGCCGATCTGGTCCGGGGCAAAGAGGAAGTCCTGGAGATACCCGACGACATGCCGTGCCGCTCCCCCGACGAAGACAGTGTCACCGCCTCCGGCGATGTTGTCCCTGAGCGAACGTTCTTCGTCGAGTTGCGCCCGGAGTTGGTCGAAGTAGGCGACCTTCAGCCCGGCTCCCAAGCGTACTCGGCCTTTCTGAGGCTTCAGAATTCCCAGTAGGAGCTTCAGCAGAGTGGTCTTGCCCGACCCGTTGGGGCCGAGAATGCCGACCTTGTCCTTGTAGATGATCGTGGTGGAGAAGTCCTCGACGATCTTCTTCCCGTCGAAGGAGAAGGAGATCTTCTCGGCATCGGCCACGAGGCGCCCACTGCGGCCTGCCTCCGCGATCGCGATGCGCGCATCGCCCATCCTTTCCCGCCGGAGATCGCGTTCGAGCCGAAGCTGCTGCAGGGCCCGCACTCTGCCTTCGTTGCGCGTGCGCCGGGCCTTGATCCCCTGCCGGATCCAAACCTCCTCCGTGGCCAGCTTCCGATCGAAATCCTGCCAGGTCTTCTCTTCCGCATCCAGCATGGCCTGCCGGCGCTGCAGGTAGGTGTCGTAGTCGCAGTCGAAGGATAGGAGGCGGCCCCGGTCGATCTCCACGATCCGGGTCGCCACCCGCTGCAGAAAGGCGCGGTCGTGCGTCACAAAGACGAGCGTCTCGTTGAACTTGAGCAGGAGCTCTTCCAGCCAGAGAATGGTGTCGATGTCCAGGTGGTTGGTGGGCTCGTCCAGCAGGAGAAGATCGGGTTCGTTGGCGAGGGCCCTGGCCAGGAGGGCCCGGCGTTTCAAGCCTGCAGAGAGCAGCCGGAACTCCGCGTTCTCATCGAGCCCGGTCCACCCGATCACCGTTTCGACCCGCTGGTGAAACTGCCAGGCGCCGGATGTCTCCAGCCGATGCTGGACCTGTTCGAGTTTCTTCAGGAGGCCCGCGCTCCCGCCGTGGGCCAGCTGGGTCGTCAGATCGTGGTAGTGCCGCAGCACATCCAGATGTTCCTGCCCACCGGAGGCGACGATCTCATAGACCGTTCCGGGCAGGGCGTCGGGGACATCCTGGGGGAGGAGGGAGACCCGGGTCACGGCGCTTTTCACGATCTCGCCCGAATCCGGGGGGATATCGCCGCTGAGCATCCTCAGAAGGGTGGACTTGCCTGCCCCGTTGCGGCCCAGAAGACCGATCCTTTCGCCCGCTTCGATCGGCAGCGTAGCTCCGTCCAGGAGAAGCGGTCCGCCGAGACTCACGGAAACATCATTGATCCATATCTGTGTCGTCAAGACTCTTGCCTCGATCTCATGCCGGTGGCTACCGGAGCAAGTGTACGGCAGAGCGGGGGAACGAACCGTCCCCCTGGTTCACCCACGTACGCCGTTCACTTCGATCGACCGGTGGACGGCCGGCCCGTCTGCGACCATGACTGCTCGGCGGAATGGTGCGCCTCGCGGGCATCTCCTCCGACGGTCATGACTTCCGAGCCCGGTTCCTCTCACCCCATAGGAGCTTTGCTTCGGCGTGGGGTTGCCCCGGCGATCTGTATCCCAAGACCCCCGATGCCCGATAGCAGACATCAGACGTCAGCCAGCAATTCTGGTCGAAATACATAGCCAAATCCTGTCGCACGTGGTATGAAGTACGAACAACTGCCTGCAATCGTCGTACAAGGGGGATTTCGGATGAGCCAAAAGGCACGCTGGGGTAATCTCGCGATCTTGTCCATGGTGCTCGTTGCCCTTGTGAGTCTGGCCGTCTTGGCGGGCTGCGGCGACAGCACTACAACCACCACCGCCGGCACCACGGCGACCACCGCCGGCACCGACACGACCGACACAACCATGGCGCCACCCGAGCAGGACAAGATCGTCATCGGCGCGGCTCGGCCGCTGTCGGGCGGGCTTTCTGTTTTCGAAGGGAACAACTTCGGCCCCTCCTACAAGCTCTGGGTCGAGGACGTAAACGCGGCCGGCGGTATCAACGTGGCCGGCAAGATGCTGCCGATCGAACTGAAGATCTATGACGACCAGAGCGATCTCGATACGAGCATGCGCCTTCTCTCCAAGTTGATGGAAGAGGACAAGGTCGATTTCGTGCTCGCTCCGGCCAGCACGGCCTTCTTGTTCGCCGCGGCCGGCGTAGCGAACGCGAACAAGTACATCATGATGAGCGCCGAGGGTGGCGCGACGTCGCTCGAGAAGGAGCTGCAGAAGGGTACCCTCCCGTACTTCTTCCAGGGTCTGAACTACTCGAACCACGATCAGATGCCTGCATGGGCGGATATCCTCAAGGAGGCGGGGGCTAAGACCGCTGCGGTTGTCTACCTCGATGACCTTCATGGCATCGAGTACCAGGCTCAGGCGGCCGTCTTCCTCTCCGCCGCGGGCATCGAAATCGTGCAGAGCACCCCGATTCCCGGCGACATCAAGGATATGACCAGCATCCTCAAGCAGATCCAAGACAAAGACCCAGATGCGGTGGCCTTCTTCGCGTACCCGGGGCAGAATATCCTGGCTATGCAGACGATGATGCAGCTCGACTACAGCCCCAGGGCAGTGCTGATCGGCCCGGGCGGGGCTTCCCAGTGGTTCGCCAACATGTTCGGTGATGCCATCGACGGGGTGATGTTCGAGGGCGCATGGAGTGCGAACAGTTCGCCCGAGGCCAAGGCCTACGAGGAGAGCCTCACGCAATTCATGGGAAGCTCCGACAACGTAGACCACTGGGGCGCCCTCATATACCGCTCCCAGTTGGAGTTCTTCCAGCAGGCCATCGAGAAGGCCGGCACGCTCGACCAGGACGTGATCGCTGAGGTCATGAGGACGTCGCACTTCCCGACCTCCATGAGCTCCGATACCTTCTACACCAACCAGATCTTCGACCGCACCTCCTACGCCGGCCAGATCGGCCAGTGGCAAGGCGGCGTGGCCGAGGTCATCGACGTGGGCGACAAGCGGACTGCTGCCCCGATCTATCCCAAGCCGGCATGGCCTGCGGCTCAGTGATCGAGCGGCCCTAGAAACCAGATAGCCGGTAGCTGAACACAGCGGGCCATCGGCGGCGAGCCCTCGGGCGAGCCGCCGGTGGCCCTGCCTTACCGGACGCCCATTCAAAGGATCTTTGATGACTGCACTCAGGGACATCCTCATCACCGGCCTTCTTCTCGGTGGCCTCTTCGCCCTCGTCTCCGTGGGACTGACCCTGCAGTATGGGGTCGCGCGTGTCCTCAATGTCGCGCACGGCGAGTTCATCATGGTCGGAGCCTTCTTGACATTCTGGCTGCTTGGCAGCGTGAGTCTCAACCCACTACTCTCCTTGGCGATCACGGGCCCCGCCGCTTTCATCGTAGGCTTCATCCTTCACAAGACGCTCTTCCGCCGGCTGATGCACTCGTCGCCTTCCCTCGACATCTTCGAGGGTAGGTCGATGCTTGCTTCCTTCGGACTGCTCTATGTCGTGCAGAACCTGGCCAGGATCATTTGGGGATCAGACGTCGAGGGATACACCTTCCTGAATTCCACGATCACTGGCGCGCAGATCCCCCTCAACCGCCTCGTGGCGCTGGCGTTCGTCGTGGTGCTGGGCGGGGCCTTCTACTTCTTCTTGGCCCGTACGCGTCTCGGGAAGGCGATCCGGGCTTCGGCACAGAGTCCCTCCACGGCCCAACTGATGGGTGTCGAGATCAACAACGTTCTTGCGATCTGCTTCGGGCTCGGGTTGGCCTTGGCGGCCATCGCCGGCAGTCTGCTCAGCACGTTCTTCGCCATTCAGACCACCATGGGCTTGGGCTACACAGTCATCGCCATGGTCGTGGTGGTGATGGGGGGATTGGGCAGCATCACCGGCGCTATGATCGGCGGGATCATCCTGGGGTTGGTCTCCAGCACTGTGACCTTCTTCCATCCGTCTCTGACGATGATCGCGTACTACGTGATCTTCATCGTGCTGCTTCTGGCCAGGCCCAAAGGGATCATGGGCAAATGATGAAAGCGAAACAGATGACACGAGACAAAGGCATCACCCTGGCGTTGTTGGCAGTCGCCTTCCTGATCCTGGCCTTGCTGCCGCAGATCACCAGCGGATACATCCTGACCCTTCTCATCGACATCCTGAAGTTCGCCGTCTTGACCGTCGGGTGGGTGATCTTTTCGGGGCCGTCCGGCTACATGTCTCTGGCGACAGCCGCCTTCTACGGTCTCGGCTTCTACATCGCCGCCGTGTTCAGCGGCTCCATCCCGTTCTCTTTGCTCATCCTCCTGGCGGGAGTGAGTTCCTTTGTTGTGGCTCTGGGCGTTGGCGCGCTCACCTTGCGGCTCAGGGGGGTCTACTTCACCATCTTCACCTTCGCCCTGGTGCTGCTCGTACAGAACGTCGTGCTCGAGGTCGAGCGTGTGGTTACCCAGACACGCGGTCGCTTCGTCGAGACGGTGAGCACCGAAGGGGTGTACTACGCCATCTTCATCGTCTTCGTCCTCACGGTCGTCTCTGCTGTCCTGATCCGCCGCTCCAGGTACGGGCTGGCGCTCCAGAGCATCGGCGAACATGAAGAGGCTGCCGCTCACAGCGGCATCAACGTGGTCTGGACGAAGGTGCTCACCTTCGCCTCGAGCGCGGTCTTCATGGGCATGGCCGGAGCTATCATCGCCACCCGACGCACGTATATCGATCCCTACATCGCCTTCAATCTGAACACATCGTTCCTGCCCGTGCTCATGGCTATGTTCGGAGGGATGGGGAATCTGGTGGGCCCGGTTCTCGGCGCGGCGCTCTTTACGTACATCGGCGAGATCCTCCTCACTCGGTTCCCCGATCTGTACATGCTCCTCTTCGGTGTGGTGCTGATCCTCTCCATGCTGTTCATGCCGAACGGTATCCTCGGGCTGGCTCAGGGGATATGGCGCAAGATGAAAGGAGGTGGACGTGCACCTGCTTGAGGGTGAAGGAGTGACCCGGCATTTCGGCGGCCTAGCCGCGGTGGGCGGCGTCGATTTCCACGTCGAACATGGGGAGATACTTGGGTTGATCGGCCCGAACGGGGCCGGCAAGACGACGCTGTTCAACCTCATCTCGGCGGCGCTTCGGCCGACGTCGGGCACGATCTCGTTCGAGGGCATCCCCATCACCGGCCTCCCCGCGTACAAGATCTGTCGCCTCGGCGTCGCTCGGACCTTCCAGACGGTCAAGATCTTCGCCCACCTTCCAACTGTGCGGAACGTCACGGTCGGTTCACTCTTCGGGACCGGAACCCGAAGCAGCGCGGCGGAAGCGCTGCGCATCGCCGATGAAGAGCTTGAATTCGTGCAGCTTTCGAGTCTCCGCGACGTTCCGGCCGGCGACCTGACTCTTGCCAGCCAGAAGCGCCTCGAAGTAGCACGAGCGCTTGCGACGCAACCGAAACTCCTCCTGTTGGACGAGATCATGGCCGGTCTGACTCGCAACGAGGTGGTCGAGGCGATGGATCTCATCGCCCGCATCCGGGCCCGTGGCGTCACCGTCGTCATGATCGAGCACGTGATGCACGCGATCATGAACATCTGCGACCGCATCGTGGTGCTCGACTTCGGGGTCAAGATCGCCGAGGGCACTCCCGCGGAAGTAGCCGCCGACAAGAAGGTCATCGAGGTCTACCTTGGAGAAGAGATCTGATGCTGGCGATCAACGGTCTGAGTGCCTCATACGGGAACGTGCAGGTCTTGTGGGACGTGTGTCTTCGGGTGGACGAAGGTGAGTTCGTGGCCCTGGTGGGAGCCAACGGTGCCGGCAAGACGACGCTCCTGAACGCGGTCTCCGGCGTGATGAAGCCCGTTTCCGGCAGCATCACGTTCATGGGGCACAGGGTTGACGGGTCCTCTCCGAACACGATCGTCAACCTGGGACTCTCCCACATCCCCGAGAGCCGGCAGGTCTTCACCGACATGTCGGTGCGTGAGAACCTCGAGATGGGGGCCTACCCCGCCCGTGCGTGGAAAGACAGGCGCGCGACGATGAAACGGGTGTTCGGCCTGTTCCCGCGACTCGAGGAGCGGGCAGGTCAGTTTGCGAGGAACCTCAGCGGCGGCGAGCAGCAGATGCTGGCGCTGGGTCGCGGCCTGATGAGCCTGCCCAAGATGTGCATGATCGACGAGCCCTCGAACGGGCTTGCGCCGCGCATCGTGAGTGAGATCTTCGAGATCTTGACGTCGCTGCACAAGGAGGGGATCACCATTCTGCTCGTCGAGCAGAACGTGCGTCAGACGCTGGCGATCGCCGACCGGGCCTATGTCCTCGAGAACGGTCACAACGCCCTCGATGGGGCCTGCTGCGACCTGGTCGAGAGCGATCACGTGCGCAAAGCCTACCTGGGTCACTAGCCCCCCGCGGAGAGGTCACCCTGGGGCGGAGCCTTCCGCCCCAGGGTTCCCGGTGCTGCCCGTTTGCAGGCCGACGAAGGCGTGCTTCACAAGCGGCCAACCAGGGAAGACTCTTTCTTAGAACGGTCACGGATTCCATCCACGTGCGTGTGAGGTCGACTATGAGCAACGTGCAGTCCCCCGAGGAGTCCCTCGATTGTGTAGGCTTGATGTGTCCGGAACCTTTGTTCCAGACGCGCGAAGCGATGGACGCGCTGCAGATAGGGGACGTCCTCGAAGTGTTTGCCGACGATCCGGCAGCGGTGGAAGACCTCACGCGGTTCGCGAAGCGCGCCGGTCACGAGATGATCTCTGTCGAAGAGGTGGAAGACGGCCGAAGGTTCCTGATTCGCAAAGGACGCTAGGAGACAAGTCATGAAGGACGAGAACGCGATCCTGTACGTGCAGACCAGCAGCGATCCCGAACGTCAGTACTCACCGTTGGTGCTGGCGCAATCGGCCAAGGCCATGGACCTCAACCCCACGGTGTACTACCTGGGTATGGGTCTGGTGACGCTGAAGCCTGGGGAAGCCGAGAAGATGCAACTCGGCTCCTTCCCGAGCGTCAAGGACATGCTCGACAAGACTCTGTCGATGGGCATACCGATACTGGTGTGCGAGGCATCGAAGCAGATGCTGGGATGGGACACCGTGGAGCTCATCGACGGCGTCAAGATCGTCGGAGCCGCGACACTCAACGACCTCGCGCTCGACGCCGGCGCGACGATGTGGTTCTAGGCGGGTCGCGCATGGAGTCCACCACCGGCCCCGCCGCCATCGCCGACCCCGAAGGGGTCGGCGCCGCCACGACCCCCGAGATCTATCTGGACTATCAGTCGGCCAAACCCGTCGACCCACGGGTCGTCGAGGCGATGCTGCCCTATTTCACGGAGCGGTTCGGGAATCCGGCCGCTCTTCATACCGTCGGTGATCGCGCCACTGAAGCCTTGGAAGAGAGCCGGTCGGCCGTCGCGGCGTTCATCGGGGCACAGCCGGAGGAGATCGTGTTCACCTCGGGCGCGACCGAATCGAACAACTTGGCGCTCATCGGCTACGCGAACCGCAACAAACGAACGGGCGACCACGTGATCATCTCGGAGGTCGAGCACATCTCGCTGCAGAACATCGGGAAGTACCTGGAGAAGGAGGGCTTCCGGGTGACTAAGGTGCCGCCCGACCAGTTCGGTCGCATCAGCCCGCAGAAGCTCCGCACCCGCATCACCGACGACACCATCCTGGTGTCGGTGGGGTGGGCGAGTAGCGAGATAGGCACCGTGCAGCCCATCGCGGAGATCGCCGAGATGCTGCGGGGCACCGGGGTGGCACTTCACGTCGACGCCGTGGCCGCTGAGGGCCTGCTGCCCATCGACATGGCTACGGTACCGGTGGACCTCCTGACGATCTCGAGCAACGACATCTATGGCCCGCCCGGGCTGGGAGTACTCTACATCCGCAAGGGGACACGCCTAGCGGCCGTCACCATGGGCGGCGGTCAAGAGCGGGGACTCCGGTCGGGCACCGAGAACATGCCGGCCATCGTGGGTATGGCCGCCGCCGCCCGCATCGCCGGGGAAGAGCTATCGGCGGACGCGGCGAGGCTCGCCGCGATGCGTGATCGCCTGATCAGCGCCGTGCTGTCGACCATCCCGGATTCGCACCTCAACGGACACCCGGTCGAGCGGGTGCCGAACAACGCGCATTTCCGCTTCGAGGGCATCGAGGGCGAATCGCTGCTCCTCTCCATGAGAGACGAAGGCGTCTGGGTCTCGACGGGGTCGGCCTGCTCCTCGAAGACCCTCGCGCCGTCACACACACTCATCTCGTGCGGTCTGCTCCACGAGGAGGCCCACGGGTCGCTCGAGTTCACGTTCGGCCGTTTCAGCCAAGAAGACGATGTCGACCGCGTCATGGAGGTCCTGCCGGGGGTCGTCTCCCGTCTCCGACGCATGTCGCCGCTCTACCAGAAGGTCTAGGAGGCCCGCATGAAGTCCACCCAGTACTCCGAGAAGACGCTCGACCACTTCCGCAACCCCCGCAACGTCGGTTCTCTCGAAGGCGACGACGTGGCCGTGGGCCGGGTGGGCAACCCCGTGTGCGGCGATCTCATGGAGATGTACGTGCGCGTCAAGGACGACCGCATCGACGAGATCAAGTTCCTCACCTTCGGATGCGGTTCCGCGGTGGCCACCTCGAGCATGGTGACCGAGTTGGTCATCGGCAAGACGCTCGACGAGGCTCTTGAGGTCACTCGCGGCGACGTCGCCGACGCCCTCGACGGACTCCCGCCGGTGAAGATGCACTGCTCGAACCTCGCCGCCGACGCCCTGCATGACGCCATCAAGAACTGGCGCTCGGGCACGCGTCTCAAGCCGCTGGGGGAAGCCGAGATCGCTGCCGTGGGTGGGGGATGCGGCGTGCGTGAGGTCACGATCGTCGAAGGCGCCACGGAGTACGCAGGCACGGGGGTCTACACCGCAGTCGACGATGTCTCGACTCTCGCGGATGCCCGTGTGCTCGTGCTCGACAAGGGGGCTGAATCTGCCCGGCTCGCCCTCGCACTCACCGAAGTCACGCCCCGGGTGATCTTCGTCACCGAGTTCAAGACGCTCGACCTCCCTGAAGAGATCACCACGCAGGTGAAACGGTCCGACGTGAAGGTGCTGTTCCAGTCGCGCCTGCTGGCCGTGCGCGGCGAGGGTGAGGTCGAGAAGGTGCTCATCCGCGACCTCGACGAGGACGACGAGTACGAGTTGTTCGTCGACGCGGTGGTGCTGCTGGAGGTGTGATCGAGGGCGCAGCCCCGCGATCTCGCTCCTACCGCAACGTCTCCAGGGCCTTCCGAGCCCACGCCGGATCCTTGAGCTGCGCCCGCCCGACGCAGACAGCGTCGAGGATCTCTCGACGGACGAGATCATCGGCGTAGGCGGGGTCGGTGATACCGCCCACGGCCGCGACCGGGATCGACACCGCCCGCTTGACCGCCGCGCCCGCGTCCACGAAGAACCCGGGCTCCGTCCGGTCGGCGGGTCGTGACCCGCAGAGGCCGCCGCTACAGTCGATGAGGTCCACGCCCCACGCCTCGAGGTAGGTGGCTATCTCGGCTGCGTCCTCAGGGGTGATGCCGGGCACTGGAGCGTCGTCGGCGCCGAGGCGGTACATGAGCACCCCCGGGCCGAGCTCGTGCCTCACCGCTCCTAGGGTCTGTTCAATCAGCCGTAGTCGCCCTTCGAGGCTTCCGCCGTGGTCGTCGTCGCGGTGGTTGGTGTAGGGGGACATGAACTGGTCGAGCAGGTACCCGTGCGCTCCGTGCACTTCAACGCCGTCGAAACCCGCTGCCCGGGCTCGAGCAGCCGCCGCGGCGAACAGCGCGGGAATCGCCTCGATCTCTTCCGAAGACATGATCCGCGGCTCTTCCTTGTCGCCGGGCACCGCGATGCCCGATGGGCTGACAGCGGTGGTTCCGATGGCCTCTTGAGGGGAGCGAGAGCCTGCGTGGGTGATCTGGATCACCGCGGCGGCTTCACCCGCGTGGATGGCCTCGGCGAGGCGGGCGAGCCCCGAGACGTGGTCGTCGCTCCAGATGCCGAGTTGATGGGCGTGCACGCGACCGGCGAGGGTGATATACGAGTGCTCCACCACGATCATGCCCGGTCCACCGGCCGCGTGGCGCAAGTAGTGCTCGACGAGCGTGTCGGTCACATGGCCATCGTCGTCGGCTTTGTTGTTGGCCATTGGCGGCATGATGATGCGGTTGCGGAGTGTGACGCCCGCGATGGTGAGGGGACTTGCGAGGTCGGTCATGAGGGCATCTCCCAGGAGGGTCGGGGTCGGGTGGCGGGTCGGGATCAAGCGGTGGCCTAGATCAAGTGGTGGGTCGGGAGGGCGCGGGTTGCTCGAACGACCTGCTGATCACTACCATACCAGGGACCGCTCCCCGGCATTCGCTGCCCAGACGACCCAGATCCGGCCTGAAGGTGCGGCCCCGTTCGGCCCTGCCGCCGCCGCGCCCGCTACTCCCCCTACCGCCTGGGGAAGGCGTCACCGCGCGAGGTAGAAGATGGCGACCCGTCGGATGGGAGATCCGGCTGGCGTCTGGCGTCGGGGGCGCGGCAGCCGAGATCAGGAGAGTGCCGGCGCCAACGCAGGCCTTGGGCCTCTGACCTGGTTCCTCCTGGCGGCCTTCGCCTCGTACAGCGCTTCGTCCGCGTGCAGGATCGCCCTCTCGAGGTCGATCGAACCGTGCGGCGCCAAGGAGATGCCCAGACTCACTGTCACGGTGATCTCACCGGCGTCGGTGGCCACCGGCTCGTTGGCCACGGTCGACCGCATGCGCTCGGCTACGGCGGAGGCGCCATCGAGAGACGTCTCAGGCAGAACGGCCAGGAACTCCTCGCCACCGTACCGGCCGACCACGTCGTAGCGGCGAACCGACGCTCTCAACCTGCGGGCGACTTCGCGGAGCACCTGGTCTCCGACCGCGTGGCCGTGCTCGTCGTTGACCTTCTTGAAGTTGTCGATGTCGACCATGTTCGATGTGCGTAATCTCCCTCTCATGTGGTCCCCCTCCTGTGTGGCGCCGGCCGACACTTGTCGGCGGCGACGGTTGCGCTTCTGTCGACCGTGCATGCGGCCGACGGTGTCACCCGGAACGACCTCCTCTGTCGTCTCCGTGCAGCGCCAGTTCGAAGAGCATCTGGAAGCTCTCCTGGGTCATATCCACTGGGTTGTCCGGTGTGCCGAGGTTGGCTTGAGCCAGCGCGGCAAGCGCGGGGAGGTGTTGTTCGCTGACGCCTGTTTCAGCCAGCCCGGGGATCCGGTATCGCTGAACCATCTGGAACAGCCCCTGTATCGTGGCTGCGCCGGCCTCATCCACTGGCAATCCTCCCGAATGGAAGCCAAGCGCCAGCCCGATCCGAGCAGTCTTGTCCGGAGCGGCAGGCTGATTGTGAGCCACGACGTAAGGCAGGAAGATGGCATTAGCCAGACCATGGGCCACGTCGAGCAGCCCGCCGAGCGCTTCGGCCATCGAATGCACCGCGGCCGTGTCGGCGTTGCCGAAAGCGATGCCCGCCAGAAGGCTCGCGAGCATCATCCCCGATCGCGCCTCCAGGTCGTCCGGGTGTTCTGTGGCTCGCTCGAGGTGCTGGCTCACTAGTTCCATCGCTCTGAGTGCCAATGCATCGCTCACCGGGTTGCTGCAGCGGGCGGTGTAGGCTTCGATGGCGTGGGTGAGCGCATCCATGCCCGTCGTGGTGGTGACGTGCGCCGGCATGGTGACGGTCAGAGCGGGGTCTAAGAGCGCCACTCGTGGAGCGATGTGCACGCTCCCGAGAGCGGTCTTGCACGAGCGAGCCGGATCGGTGATGACCGACCAGATGGTGACCTCGCTGCCTGTGCCCGAGGTGGTTGGTATCGCCACGAGGGGAGTACCCGGACCCGGTACCGCGTCCCAGCCCTCGTAGTCGAGGACGTGGCCGCCGAAGGCCAGCACAGCGGATACGCCTTTGGCGGTGTCGATGGCGCTGCCGCCGCCCACGGCCACGATGACGTCCGCACCGAACTCGAGGCCGACGCCTGCCGCCCGTTCAACTGTCTCGACGCGTGGGTTCGCTTCCACGGTGCTGAAGACGGTGGGTTCGATACCAGCGGCCCGAAGACTCGCCAATACCGGCTCTACGAGGCCGGCTTCCAGGACGCCTGGGTCGGTGATCACCAGCGGTCGGGTCCCGAAGGTCGCGGTGAACTCCGCTGCGCGTCCGGCGGCTCCGAGAGCGAACTCGATGTGTGTGGGAAGCGAGAACGCGAACGCCCTCGTGGGGTCCCCCGGGGCAGGGGGATTCTGAGTCATCACGGCCTGCTCGTCAGTCGACCAGGAGGACGGCGTTCCAGGTGATGCGATCCTCTTCCTTGCCGCTGAAGAAGAACGGTAGGCCGGCGTTCTTGGCAGTGGCGAGCACGTTTATGGACATGGCCTCGAGCGCGGGACGAGCTCGGTATTCCTGAATGCATGGATCGTCGCTGGCGCACTGGCATCCACCCGCATTCGCGTGAAGCAGGGCGTTGTCGCCGTACGCCTCGATACCGCCTGCCAGGATCTCGCACCAGCGGCAGTCGCCGCCTCCCATTCCCGCCGCCAAGTTGTATCCCAGGTCGAAGGCTCGCACCTCACAGTTGTGCAGAGCCTCGTGCAGCTTGTACACGGACTTGTAGCACCAGTTGTAGTCGCGCCGCAGCAGATCGGAAGTGCCGTCTGCTTCCAAGCTGCCGTCCACCTGCATGAAGATGGCGCTGCGGTAGTCGCCCACGAATTCACGCACTTCGGCCGTGTCCGGCATATTCGGGGGGCACGTATGGCTCTTCCCGTAGGACGTGCAGCGCGGAATCAGGCACTTCAATTGAGCCCGTTTCTCGATCACTATGAGGCTGGATGGGATGATCTTGGCCCTGTCCATCCCGTTGTCTAGTGCTACTTGGAGGATGTCCTCCAGCTTCTCGGTCTCCGAACTGTGTCGATCGGCCATGTGTCTCTCTCTTTCTGGGGGCGTTGAAGCTCAGCGGGTCACGTCGGGTTCTTCGGAGTCGTAGGGGATCTCCCACATGTAGTTGAACTTCTCGGTACTGAGAACGTTGAAGGTCTCGGACGAAACGATCCCGTCGAGGGGCGCGAGGCAGTCGTTGATGAACTCGAGCTGGTGCGTCTTGTCGCGCAGCATCGTCTCGATGATGATGTCGTAGCGCCCCGTCACATAGCCCACGTACGCCACGTAGTCCATCGCTGCAAGCTGAGTGCCCACCTCCCGGATCTTCCCGGGCTTCACGCGGATCCCCATGATCGCGTCGACGGGAAAGCCGGTTGCTTCTGCGTCAAGGATGGCCAGTACTTTCAAGACATCGTTCTGCATCATCCGGTCGATGCGCTTGCGGACGGTGGGCTCCGACACTCCGATCGTGCGCGCGATGTCGGCGTTGGGGCGTCGGCCGTCATCACGCAGCAGGCGGAGGATGTGGCGGTCCACGCTATCCAGGTCCGCGGGTCCGAAGGGCTTGCTACCCGATCTTGCCATTTCACCCCCGATTTGGTTACTAAAGGCGGAACGACAGAAGCCGTTAGAATCACAACTGTCAGGAGCATACTGATGCAGAAGCTAAATGTAAAGCGCAATGCGGCGACGATTATCAAAATCCCCATTCCATTCCTTCGTCGAGATGGATAGACTTACGGGCCAGTACGAAGAGCGGGCCGCTAGGGCGCACAATGAAGGAGAGAGACATGTGGACGCGTAGCAGGACGGGGGCCACACGAATGGTCGCGGTGGTGTGTGCGGTCGTGTTGGCGGTGGGATTGCTCGCCGGTTGTGGCTCGGGAGAGACCACCACCACCGCGGCGACGACCGAGACGACCGCGGCTCCACCAGAGTCGACCGCCACGACGGAGTTGGATCCCTATGCGGACGTCCGCGGCAAGTTCGAGGGTGAGAAGCTGGTGGTGACCGCCTGGAGCGGTCCCTACGCCGAGAACTGGGCATCGGTGTTCATCCCCGAGTTCGAAGAGATCACCGGGGCGACTGTGGAGATGATCCCGAGTTGGATCGAGATCCCCAACAAGATCAAGGCGGCCCCAGCCGACGATCCGCCGTTCGACGTCACTATCGGCGACGGTTCGGTGTATTGGACGGCCAGGGACGACAAGCTGTTCGAGCCCATCCGTTGGGAGAACATCCCGAACTCCAAAGAGATTTTCCCAGCTCTCATGCAACAGACTCCGGTCGTTGATGGCTACGGCGTGCCGTTCGATGGCTCGTATGCGGCCATCATCCACAACCCCGAAGTAGAGATGACCAAATGGGCGGACTTCTGGCGCCCCGAGCTCAAGCAGCGCATCTCGCTCGACGTGAACTTCTACTACAGCATCTACGCCGCGATCTTCGCGCTCGGCATGGAGCCGCGTGACGCACTGACCGATCCGGCCAAGACCGATCAGGTGTTCGCCAAGATGAAGGAACTGGCTCCGAGCGTGCTCAAGTGGTACGAGTCGGGCGGGGAGTTCTACGGTCTGCTCGAGCGCGGCGAACTCGACGCCGGCTACTACTACGCCGACACTATCGTAGGTGAGACCAGCGAGAGGCTGGGCCTCATCGGCGCCGTCCCCACCGACGGCCAGATCGGCTACATCGATTACTACTTCGTGGTGCGGGGCACCAAGCACCGGGATCTTGCTGAGGTGTTCATCAACTACATTGTCTCGGCCGAGAAGCAGCAGCAATGGCTCGAGAAGAACTGGTCGAGCGTCTCCAACAGCAACGTGGTGCTGCCCGAGGGCACCCCGCCTGAGCGGGCGCAGTTGGTGGCCATCACCAACGAGCAGTGGGCTGCCTGGCACGACTACGATTGGGACATCTTCTTCCAGGATTGGGATACGTGGGATGCCCGCTGGAAAAGGGAGGTACTCGGTCAATAGGACGGAGCTCCGCATGCGATAGGACGGAGCGCCCCGCCGGATGCGTGAGCCCCGGCGGGGCGTCTCTGCAGGGTGGGCGCTTGCCCCAGGGCAAGCTCGGCCGGAGTACGGCCGGCCCGGGTCACTGTCAGCTCCACCGGCTCCCAGCACCAGCCCGTTGACCGCGTGCTCCACGGCGGCCCCGCCGCGAGGAAGTGGGGGCAGCGGTGCGCCCCGGGGAGGCGGGTGCCGTCGGCAGCCCCGGCACGCCCGCCTCGTGCTACCCTGAAGTCCTGATGACCGATCTCCTCCAGATCTCCTGCGTCCAGCTGGAGCCCGTCCTCGGTGATGCGAACGCCAACCGAGCCGCGGCCGTCCGGGCTATCGACGAGGCCGGTTCGGCGGGTTCACGCGTCGTGGTGCTGCCCGAGCTCTGCACGTGCGGCTACGTGTTCCGCACCCCCGAGGAGGCCGCGGCCTGTGGAGAGACGCCTGAGGGGCCAAGCCTCTCCGCCTGGGTGGAGGCGGCCGGGCGCCACGGCGCCGTGGTCGTGGGGGGCTTTGCCGAGCTCGCGGACGGCACGCTCTACAACTCGGCGGCCGTCGTTAACGGCGACGGCGTGCTCGCCGTCTACCGCAAACTCCACCTGTGGGGCATCGAGAACGACCTGTTCACGGCCGGCACGGAGCCGCCGCCGGTGGTCGATACCTCGGCCGGCCGCATCGGTCTAGCCATCTGCTACGACCTCTGGTTCCCCGAAGTAGCCCGCCTACTCGCCCTCGAAGGCGCTGAGATCATGACGCTGCCCACCAACTGGCCCGTCGACCCCCGGCCTGGCGGCGAGCGACCCATGGAAGTGGCACTGATCATGGGCGCCGCCCATGTCAACCGTATGGTGGTGGCCGCCGCCGACCGGTGCGGCACGGAGCGGGGCCTGGAGTTCCTCGGCTGGAGTATGATCGTGGACTCCAACGGCTGGTTGGCCGCGCCGCCAGCAGGGGCCGAACCTGCGGTGGTCACCGCCACTGTCGACCTCGCGAAGACCCGGGACAAGTCATGGGGACGCCACAACGACCTCCTCGGAGACCGTCGGCCCGGCGTGTACCGCCGCGATCCTTCCGCGCCGTCGGGGCCCGGTAGTTAGTGGCCGCGCACCAACTTCGGTTCCCCGCGGTGAAGGTGTACTACAGCGACTGCACGGCTCCGTCCTGCCGCTGTTGAGAGTGGCCGCGGGATTTCCCCGCGCGCGCCGACTGAAAGGAACCTGATATGACCGAAGAACCCACGATCCACGACGACCCCGAGAATGAAGAACCCGCTTACTGCTCGCTGTGCGGCGACCCGGTCACCGGCTCCGACGCGTTCTGTGCGGGGTGTGGCGGCCCCGCCGGAGAAGCGCACGACCACGCCGCAGGGGCCGTAGCCTCGATCTCGTCCATCTCCCGCCGGTCGAACTGAGAGGCGCCAACTACAGCGTGTAAGCACTATCTGTTATCATGGTGGCATAGGGAAGGTGCAGGACTGCGCGGAGGTCTGCCGTGATACGAACCCAGATCCAGCTCCATCCGGAGCAGGCGAGTCGGCTCAGAGAGCTAGCGGCTTCCGAGGGTGTGTCTCTCGCTGAGATGATCCGTCGCGGAGTGGGTCTCGTGCTCGACGAGGCGCGGGCGAGTTCGGGCCGGGATCGCCTCGACGCTCTTCGAGTGGCGGGGGCCTTCGACTCCGGTAGGCCGAGTATCGCCGAGCAGCACGACGACGAGCTCGTCGAAGCGTTCCTGGAGTGGTGACCCCACCTGTAGGAGCTTCGCGTGTCGATGGCTCCTGGCCCGATGCAGGAGAGCCCTGCTTCCTCGATACTTCAGCCCTGTACGCGGTCTTGGATCGCTCTCAGACCAGGGGCGCCGATGCCGTGGCCGCGTGGGACCGTCTCGTGCGCTCCGACGCGACGCTTCTCACCAGTAGCTATGTGGCGCTGGAACTCGTCACTCTGGTGCAGCGACGGTTGGGCTTCGACGCTGTCGTCGCCCTGCAAGACTTCGTGTTTCCCTGGGTCGAAGTGAAGTGGGTCGACGCCGAGCGGCACGGGGGCGCCCTTGCCGTCGTGCTCGGCGCACGTCGTCGTGACGTGAGCCTAGTTGATGCTGTGAGTTTCGGGCTCATGCGTGCCCAACGGGTCCGTCACGCCTTCACACTCGACAAGCACTTCGCGGAGCAGGGTTTCATCTGTATCCCGGATTGACCACAGTCGCGCGCCCCCGCGGGCTCTCACAGCTACGGCAGGACCCTCCGACCGCAGGACCTTCGCCCCGATTTTTCTCGCCCGCGGGTTGGCCGCGGGGGCGGCGTGTGCTAGCATCTCGCCTCGGTCGCTCGTCGGCCGCGGCAGTACTGCGTGCCCCCATCGTCTAGTGGCCTAGGACATCGCCCTTTCAAGGCGACGGCGGGGATTCGAATTCCCCTGGGGGCACCTTTCGTTTCGCGAGTGAGCGCCGGGGCGCATAGCTCAGTGGGAGAGCACCTGCCTTACAAGCAGGGGGTCGCAGGTTCAAATCCTGCTGCGCCCACTAGCCTTCCTTCCCGGGGGACAAACTCGCGGCCGCGTGAGATAATCGCGCAGCTCTCGTGGGGGCGTAGTTCAGTTGGTTAGAATGCCGGCCTGTCACGCCGGAGGTCGCGGGTTCGAGTCCCGTCGCTCCCGCCTCACGAAGCAGAGCCCTTCGCCGGATGGTCGGTGAGGGGCTTTTCTCTTTGGACCGCGTCCCGCGCGTCCGTCGTTCAGCGTCAGGTGCTGCCGCTGCCCGCCAGGCCGGGTTCCGGTGGGAGGGTCGCTCGTTCGTCGCCCACCGGGCAGGCGCACCCGCCAGTGGCGCACTCCGCCGAGGCAGGGGCCTGCTGCACCTTCGGTCGTGCGGGCAGGCCGACCGGCGACCCTTCGAGGCCACGACCGTGCCGCAATAGGCGCAGGCCGTTGGCTATGACGATCAGGGAGCCGCCCGTGTCGGCCAATACGGCCATCCACAGGGTGAGCCACCCGGGGAACACGAGAAGCAGCGTCGCGATCTTCAGGCCCAGGGCGAAACCGATGTTCTGACGCACGGTAGCTCTGGTCGCTCGCGACAGGCGGATCGTGAACGGTACGCGGGAGAGGTCGTCGGCCATGAGGGCGATGTCTGCCGTCTCGAGAGCGGTGTCGGTGCCCGCGGCACCCATGGCGATGCCCACCGTCGCTGCGGCGAGGGCCGGGGCGTCGTTGATGCCATCGCCCACCATGGCCACAGAACCGTACTTCGCCTGGAGTTCGCGAATGGCGTCGACCTTCTGATCCGGCAGGAGTTCGGCCCGGTAGTCGTCGAGCCCGAGTTGGGCGGCCACCGCGGCCGCCGTGGCCCGGTTGTCGCCCGTGAGCATAAGTACCTTCTCCACGCCTGCGGCATGTAGTTGTTCCACGGCCAGACGACTCAACGGGCGCACCGTGTCGGCCACCCCGATCACGCCTACCACTTCGCCGTCATGAGACACCAACACCGCCGTCTCGCCGCGCCCCTCGCGGGCCGCCACGTCGGCGAGCACGTCGTCGGAGGTCTCGGTGCCGAGTTGGGAGAGGAGACGGCTATTGCCCACGTGCACGAGGGAGCCCTCCACCCAGGCTCGGGCGCCGAGCCCTGGGATCGCCTCGAACCCGTCTGCCCGAGCCACGCGACCGTCAAGCGCCGCCGCCGCGTGGGTGATGGCGTCGGCGAGCGGGTGCTCGGAGTCACGCTCCACCGCTCCGGCAAGCGCCAACACGTGATCCGAGGTGTGAGGCGCCAGGGCGGTGATAGTCGTCACGCGGGGAGTCCCCTGGGTCAGCGTACCGGTCTTGTCGAAGGCCACCACCCTCACGCCGCCGGCGGCTTCCAGGTGTGTTCCGCCCTTGATGAGCACTCCTTGACGCCCGGCCGCTCCGATCGCCGACACGATACTCACCGGCGTAGAGATCACCAGGGCGCAGGGGCAGGCAAGGATGAGTAGCGCCAGGGCGCGGTAGAGCCAGTCGGAGAAGGAGGCGCCGAGTAGGAGTGGCGGTCCCACAGCCGTCATCAGAGCCAGCACCATCACCACAGGGGTGTAGTAGGCGGCGAAGGAGTCCACCCAGCGCTGCGTGGGGGCCTTCTGCCCTTGGGCCTCTTCGACCAAGGCGATGAGCCGGGCCAAGGTGGAGTCGCCCGCGGACGAGGTGACCCGCACCACCAGCGAGCCGCGCTGGTTGATGGTGCCGGCGTATACCTGGTCGCCCTCGCTCTTCGTCTGGGGGAACGACTCACCCGTGATAGGTGACTCGTCCACCGACGAGGAACCCTCGGCCACGGTGCCGTCCATCGGGATGCGTGAGCCCGGCTTGACGAAGATGTTCGTGCCCAACGTCACCTGCTCTACGGGCACGCGTTCCTCCAGGTCGCCGTGCCGCACCAGGGCTTCGTCGGGGGCCAACTCCATCAGCTTCTGTATGGAGCCGCGGGTGCGCTCGACCGCCCAACCCTCCAGCGTCTCGCCGAGGCCGAACAGGGCCACGACGAGGGCCGCCTCGATCCACTCGCCCACCGCCACGGCGCCGATCACGGCCACCGTCATGAGCACGTTCATGTCCACGTTGTGGGTGCGAAGGATGACCGAGAAGCCGTTCCGTGCCACCACGTGTCCACCGATCACGATGCCCAGCCCGAGGATCACCTTGGCGGCCACATGCGGTTCGCCCCCGAGGAGCCACACGGCGCTGCCCACGATCAGGAAGAGGAAGGCGGCCAAGGTGAAGAGGGCCCGGCGGTTGCGCAGGTAGAAGGGGCGGGGAGTCACATCCTTTCGATGCAGCTTGTACTCTTCGTCGGTCCACACCTCGTAGCCGAGGGAGCGCACGTCGCGCTTCACGGCGTCGAGGGGCATCTCGGTGCAGTCGAGCTCCATGAACAGCCGGCTCGTGGCGAAGTTGACCGAGGCGTAGAGCACGCCATCTCGCCGTGAGACAACGCGCTCGACCGAGCGGGCGCAGTCGGCGCAGTCGAGGCCCCCGAGCACCAGACTCTGGTGACAGTACGTCTCTGCCAGGTGGCCGCAGGCGTCCTTGACCCGCTCCTCCAGTCCACGAGGCGTGAGCAAGTCGGGGTCGAAGCGCACCGTCATGGTGCCGCCGCGCTCGGCCATCTGGACCTCGGAGACGCCCTTGGTGCCCTCCACGGTCTCCTTCAGGCGGACTGTGCAGTTCTGGCATTCGTCCTGGGCCGGCAGGGACACCGGCACGGACACGGTACGGTGACCGTCAGGCACGGCCGTCCCTCCCACTGTGCGAGATGTGTTCCGCACACAGCCCGACCAAATCGGTGACGTGGTCATCGTCGGGGCGGTAGTAGGCGAGGCGCCCGTCGCGCCGCTTGGCGACCAACCCCGCCTGCCGCAGCAGCCGCAGGTTGTGCGACACCGCCGACTGACTCATGCCCACCGAGTCCGCCAGGTGGAGTACGCACAGCTCGCCCGCCTCGCGGAGAGCCTCGAGGATCAGCACCCGGCTCGGGTCGGCGAGCACTTTGAAGACGTCGGCCACCACGTCGGCCTGTTCCCTGCTCATAGAGGGCGGAGCCGCCGGGGAGTGGTCGCAGGAGGTATCTGAGTTTGCGATGGTCTGTCGCCTCGGTGTGGTTGGCGTGGCTGTCACTGGCGTCTCAAATCTGAACGTATGAACAATCTTTCATAGATTAGAAGCTGATTGTACAGGGAGGGGATGGTCAAGACAAGGATGGGTGAGATAGGGTCGCCCGATCGGGCAGGCGGGGTCTCCCACAGCGCGCGGCTGGGCTCCGCGGGCGGGGAGGACATGCGTGACACCGGGCCTTCGCTTGAAATGAGCATCCCCCTCGGCTAGTATTCCACCGCACTGGACAGGCTGGCCGACGACCAGTCGGCGACGGGGGCGATCCGCCCCGCGCAGGCCTGTTCTTCGTATCCCGTGGCGGGATAGCTCAGTTGGTAGAGCACATGACTGAAAATCATGGTGTCCCCGGTTCAAGTCCGGGTCCCGCCACTTAGAAGTCCCTGGAAACGGGGGCTTTTCCATTAGGGCTCTACAGCGCTTCTATCACCTTGGCCCGATCTGCCAGCATTTCGTCAACGCTGGGTGTCCTTCGCTGTTCTTGCCCTGCCTTCCCCGACATCTGCGCCGCCGTCGGCCTATTCCCTTGAAGGAACCTCTTCGTTCGCATCGAGCCGCGAGGCTGTCCTTCCGTGGAGATCGGGATCTACCCTGTTGTTGAGGAAGCAAGGTTCTGACCGATCCACGGTGGGGATACTTCGTGTGAGCCTGTTGCCATGTCCGCATTCTGGATCGGCGACACCGCAGGGGCGGAAGCCGATTCTAAACGGGGGCGGCGAAATGGAACACTTCGAGGTCATAGTCGTGGGCGCCGGACAGGCGGGCCTGGCCGCAAGCTACGAGCTCAGCACCATGGGGGTGCAGCACGTTGTACTCGAGCGGGGCCGCGTGGGCGAGACGTGGCGGCGACGCTGGGATACCTTCTGCCTCGTGACGCCCAATTGGACTGTCGCGCTGCCCGGTCACCCGTATGGCGGGTCCGACCCGGACGGTTTCATGTCGCGCGATGAGATCGTGGCTACCTTGGAGGAGTACGCTGGCAGCTTCGCGGCGCCGGTTCGCGAGCGTGTCACCGTCGGCGGCGTCGAATCCTCGCCTGATGGCGGCTTCGTGCTGCACACGGCGGCCGGGGATTTGAGCAGCCGTGCTCTGGTGTTGGCTACCGGGGCATTCCAGCGCCCCCACCGGCTGTCGGTGGCCGACACGTTGCCCCCCGGCCTACCGCAGATGGATGTTGACGCCTACCGGAACGAAAGCGCGCTGCCGCCCGGGAAGGTGCTCGTGGTCGGCAGCGGCCAGTCCGGCGCGCAGATCAGCGAGGAGCTGCTTGAGGCGGGACGAGAGGTGGTCTTGGCCTGCGGCAAGGCGGCTTGGGTCCCACGTCGTCTCGGCGACCGAGACATCGTCTGGTGGTTGGACCGGGTGGGTTTCTTCGACCAGTCGGTCGAGACTCTCCCCACGCCTGCGGCGCGCCTCATCGCCAATCCGATGGCTTCCGGTCACGGCGGCGGCCACGACCTGCACCTGCGCACGCTTCACGCGATGGGTGTCACTCTCGCCGGGCACTTCTTGGGGGCCGAGGGCGGTCGGGCTCGCTTCGCGGCCGACCTGCAGGAGAGCGCCGCGTGGGGGGATGAGCGCTTCCGTGACTTGATGGACCTTATCCGGCGGTTCGCGGCGGAACACGACCTCGGTGTTCCACCGATCGAGGAGCCGGAACCCTTTTCCGTCCGCGGGCCCGAGTCGCTAGACCTCTCCGACTTCGGCGTCGTACTGTTCGCCGGAGGCTTCCGCCCAGATTACCGCTCGTGGCTTCCGTGGCCCGAGGCGTTCGACGAAATCGGCTTCCCGCTGCAGCGAGATGGCGTCAGTTCGGTCGTGCCCGGGTTGTTCTTCGTGGGCACCCATTTCCTTCGCACGCGAAAGTCTTCGCTCTTGTTCGGGGTGGGCGAGGATGCGGCTATCGTCGCTCGTCATGTTGGCGCTTTGCTCGCGAGCAGCATGCCCGAAATCTGAAAGGAGTGGCCGCCCGATATGAGGACCTGATCAGGGTCGGGCAGGCCGGGATGGAGGGCATTCTGGCCGAAGCGATGTTGGAGTACGGCACCGAAGGAATGTGACTGGCCTATCTCAATTGCGGAAACGAGATAGTGGACCAAGCCGCAACGGAGTGGGGAAGTGCGCACGGACTCCGGGCCGTCGGAGCGTTGAGGTGTTCGATGGCTCAGTCGTTCCATAGGGGAGCGAAGGCCATATTGACTGGTGCGGGCATCGAACCAACGTTCTGCCAACGCCGGGGTTGTCCGCCCCTGAGCACAGCCGGTCCGCGTTGACCTGGGAATCCGACCGTGTGCTGCCAATCTTGGTCCTGGCTGACCGGCGATGGTCCCCTTCGACCTGGCCGTGTCACCACTGAAAATCATGGTGTCCCCGGTTCAAGTCCGGGTCCCGCCACCTGAAGTCCCTGGAAACGGGGGTGTTTGCTCATTGGGCAAGCTTACGTCAGCCACCTCATTCCCTGCCTCAGCCAACGCAACAGCCAACGCGCGGTCTTCCGAACGACGAGGAGCCTGTGTTCAGTGCGCTACGGAGGCCAACGAGGAGCGCAGCTCGGGCCGGATGCCGGCGGGGTGGAGTGGAGGGAAGACGCGGCAATCGCAGACCGACCTCCGGCCAATCATCTTCCCGCAAAGACCGCTATCTGTGGGGCAGGTGCTGCGATGATCAACTCCGAAGAGACCTGGAGCGGGAGTTCTCGTCTCGAGCGCCTGCAGTCGGTGCGCTCCGCCGAAGAGCGTGACGAGCTGCTCCAGCGTCTCCGTGCCGTCGCGCCGCGCGGGACTCCTCACATTTGTGCGGTCTCGCACTGGTTGAGCTTGCAGCCGAGCGCGCGAAAGGCGACCCTGGTGGCGTGAAGCACGAAGTTAGTCCTTCACGAAGATCGGGGTGCCCAAATGGACGTCGTTCGAAAGCTCCAGGATGTCCTTGTTGCGCAGCCGTATGCAGCCGTGGCTCACATCAGTGCCTACCGTACTCGGATCGTTCGTGCCGTGAATACCCACCTGCCCTCCGCCCGGCCAGTCGGTGAGCTTCTCTGAGAAGCCGCTCAGTCCCATGATCTGCACGCCGTAGACCCCGTCGGGGTTCGGTGTCTTCATCTTGATTGCGACGAAGTACTCACCAAGAGGTGTGGGTGTCTCCCCTTTGCCCACACCGACGTCGTAGGTACGGACGAGCGTGCCGCGATCGTACAGGTCGAGTCGGTGCTCTGAGAGATCGATGCGCACGTCGTGGGTGAGGACCTTCGTGGACACATCGGAGGCTTTGACCCACCCCTTTGTCTCGTTCGGCCGCACCGGCACGTACACCTGATACCACGTGTTGCCCTGGTCGTCGATCGCTTCGTCGATCGCCCAGAAAGTAGCGAGGACGTCCAGATAGCCATTGCGCGGCAGCGAACGCGAGGCCGCCGAGTCCGGAGCTACCTTGTCGTAGATCTCGATGGGGTCGGTGACGGCTTCCACGACGAGGTAGCCTCCTTCGGCCTGCGCCGCTTGAAAGGGGGTCAGCGTGGTGCTCGTGAGGGAGACTGTAGTGAGGGGAGCATCGGGCACCGTAGACGAAACGGTGGCCGTCGACGCGACGTCGGTGGTGCGCGCGGGCCCCGGCGATTCGTTGCTGAGGATGGTCACCGCCATGAGGGCGAGGAGAAGTCCGACCCCAATGAGGGCCTTGGCGGCGATCGTCAGCGTAGAGGTGGAGGCCGGTTTGCGAGGCGTCTCAGGGCCTGGGCCGGGTTCTTGCATCTAGGCGTCCTATATGCCGGGGGATCAAGCGTGCGTGGGGTCCACGGGATGATAGCACGCTCAAAGTGGGCTCGCCCCGGTGGGGCTAAGGCTTGTGGATCGGAACGGGACGCCGACTCTCTTGTGCCCGTCCCGGAACGTGAACGGGGCGCCCGTTCGGGCGCCCCGTTCACAGTTCTTGTCTTCGACCGCCCTAACTAGCCGGTTACCGAAATGACTCCGGTGGGAAGCGTTGTGCTCGTGGTCGAGGGGACAGTGCTTGTGGTGCTACCGGTCGTGGTCGTGGTGCCCTCGCCGGTCGTGGTCGTGGTGGTGGCGCCGGTCGTGGTCGTGGTGGTGGCGCCGGTCGTGGTCGTGGTGGTGG